>NZ_JAAMRE010000009.1 GCF_013522705.1 Pseudomonas lurida | reverse complement strand
ACCCGAATTTCTTGACGACCATAGAGCATTGGAACCACCTGATCCCATCCCGAACTCAGCAGTGAAACGATGCATCGCCGATGGTAGTGTGGGGTTTCCCCATGTGAGAGTAGGTCATCGTCAAGATTAAATTCCGAAACCCCAATTGCGTGAGCAGTTGGGGTTTTGTTTTGCGCGCTCGAAAAGCGCCACGGGCGTCAACGTCGTCATCAATGCTAAAGTCCATACCCCCGATTTTGCTTTCCCAAGGAAGCTGTTATGCCGGATGCGGAGTCCCTCAGCGCTGGATTCATGGTGGTTCACGGTAACCGCTTGGATGAGCTGCGCAGCCTGGTGGTGAGCTGGATGCGCCGGTACCCCCTCGCGCCCCTGGAAAACGAAATTGCGTTGGTACAAAGCAACGGTATCGCCCAGTGGCTCAAACTGGCACTGGCTGAAGATCCAGAAGATGACGACATGGGCGGCTGCGGCATTGCCGCCGCCATTGATGTGCAACTTCCTGGCAGTTTTATGTGGCAGCTCTATCGCATGGTTCTGGGCCGCGATGAAATCCCGCCCAAATCCCTGCTCGACAAAGCCCCACTCACTTGGCGCCTTATGCGCCTGCTGCCGGAACTGATCAACCAACCACACTTCGAACCGTTGCAGCGCTTCCTCACCCACGACACCGACCTGCGTAAGCGCTATCAATTGGCTGAGCGCCTGGCTGACCTGTTTGACCAATATCAGGTCTACCGTGCTGACTGGCTTGAGGATTGGGCCGCCGGTCGCCATCAACTTCGCAATGGGCGAGGTGAAACCAAACCCCTGAACCCGGCGAACTGCTGGCAAGCAGAATTGTGGCGTGCATTGCTGCTGGACGTTGGGGAAGAGGGTATGTCTGAAAGCCGTGCCGGCGTGCACCAGCGCTTCATCGAGCGGATCAATTCGCTTGAGCAGGCCCCGTCCGGCCTGCCTTCACGAGTCATTGTTTTCGGCATCTCTTCCTTGCCGGCCCAGGCTCTTGAAGCACTCGCCGGGTTGGCTCGTTTCAGTCAGGTCCTGCTGTGCGTACACAACCCCTGTCGCCATCATTGGTCCGACATCGTCGCCGACAAAGACCTGCTTCGTAACGAATACAAACGGCAGGCGCGCAAGACCGGCATGCCCATCAGTATCGACCCGCAAACCCTGCACCAGCACGCCCATCCGTTGTTGGCCGCCTGGGGCAAACAGGGGCGCGACTACATAAGCCTGCTGGACAGTTACGACGACCCTAACAGCTACCGCGCCGCATTCCGCGATGGACGCATAGACCTGTTCAGCGACAGTGAGCCCACCACGCTGCTCAATCAGTTGCAGGACGATATCCTCGAACTGCGCCCGCTCAATGAAACCCGCGCTCTATGGCCCGCTGTCGACCTGCAGCGTGACACGTCAATCCGCTTCCACATCGCCCACAGCGCTCAACGCGAAGTCGAAGTGCTCCACGACCAACTGCTGCACCGCTTCAGTGCCGACGCCACGCTGCGACCTCGGGACATCATCGTCATGGTCCCGGATGTCGACAGCTACGCGCCGCACATTCGCGCCGTGTTCGGCCAACTCGAGCGCAATGATCCGCGCTTCATCCCATTCACCTTGACCGACCAGGGACAACGTGGACGCGACCCTCTGCTGATCGCCGTGGAGCACTTGCTCAAACTCCCCGACAGCCGCTTTCCTGTCAGCGAAATTCTTGATCTGCTCGACGTGCCCGCCCTGCGCGAACGCTTTGCGATCAAAGAGCGCGACTTGCCGACGCTGCACCGCTGGATCGAAGGGGCCGGCATTCGCTGGGGGCTCAACGCGCAACAACGTGCCAGCCTGGGCCTGCCCGCTGAGCTTGAGCAGAACAGCTGGCGATTCGGGCTGCGCCGCATGTTGCTGGGATACGCAGTCGGTAGCGGTGCGGCCTGCGAAGGTATTGAGCCCTACGATGAGATCGGCGGTCTTGATGCCGCGCTGATCGGCCCGCTGGTCGCGTTGCTCGATGCACTGAGTGATGCTCACCAGGCCTTGTCCGAACCGACTACTCCCCAACAATGGGGCGAACGCCTGCAACGCTTGATGCAGCGTTTCTTCTTGGCCAGCAGCGAACATGATGACTATCTCCTGAGCCAACTTGAGCAACTGCGGGAAACCTGGCTCGAAACCTGCGAGTCCGTCGGTCTGCAGGATGAGTTACCACTCACCGTGGTCCGTGAAGCCTGGCTGGCCGGTCTGGACCAGGGCCGGTTGTCTCAGCGTTTTCTTGCCGGCGCTGTCAATTTCTGCACCCTGATGCCGATGCGCGCTATCCCCTTCAAACTCGTCTGTCTGCTGGGTATGAACGATGGCGATTACCCCCGTGCGCAGCCGCCACTGGACTTCGACCTGATGGGCAGCGATTACCGCCCTGGCGACCGATCGCGCCGCGAAGATGACCGTTACCTGCTGCTCGAGGCCCTGCTCTCGGCCCGCGACCAGCTCTACATCAGTTGGGTCGGCCGTAACATCCGAGACAATAGTGAGCGCCCGGCTTCGGTGCTGATCGGCCAGCTGCGCGATCATCTCGCCAGCGGCTGGAAGCACGTAACAAGTGATGAACCGCTCATCGACGCCCTGACTCAGGAACACCCCTTGCAGCCCTTCAGCGCCCGCTATTTCCACGCGGGCGATCCATTGTTCAGCTACGCCCGTGAATGGCAGCTGCTGCACGAGGCCACATCCACTGCCGCGCCGGAGCCCGAGCTGACGCAACACCAGCAAGAAGAACCGCTAAGCCTCGGTCAGTTGCAGGATTTCCTGCGCAACCCGGTCAAGCACTTCTTCAGTCAGCGCCTGAAAGTATTCTTTGAGGCCGCCGAAGTTCCGCTCGCCGATGAAGAACCTTTTGTCCTGGACGCCCTGCAACGCTACAACCTGAGCGACAGCCTGCTCAATGCTGCACTGAGCCAGCCGGATCACCTCGACCAGGCGCTCAAGGCCCAGGCCCAGCGTCTGCAGGGCAGTGGTCTGTTGCCCATGGTTGGTTTCGGCGAGTGTCTGCGCAACGAACTGATCGAGCCCTTGCCCGATCTGCTGCAACGCTACCAGCAACTGCTGGCCCTATGGCCAACTCCGCATACCGCTGCCGAACCGGTCAGTTTTGAGCATCAAGGGATCAGGCTCGAAGGCTGGGTCAGCGGCCTGCATCGGCGCAGTGATGGCGGATTGCTCAGCGTGAGCACCATCCCGAACAGCATCGGCTCGATCAAGACGCGCAAGTGGCATCGTCTGATCCGCCCTTGGGTCAATCACGTGGTGGGCTGCGCCTGCGGACTACCCTTGAGTACTGGCCTGGTGGCCAGCGACGACACCTTACTCCTGGCTCCGCTGGCCCCGACGCTCGCCCAGGACATCCTCGGCAACCTGCTCCTGGCCTGGCACAGCGGTATGCGCAAGCCACTGCCGGTGGCCGTCAAGACCGCATTTGCGTGGCTGGGCCAAACCGATCCGGCCAAAGCCCATGCCGCGGCGAGCAAAGCCTATGAAGGCGACGGCCTGACCACCGACGGCGAACGGAGAGAGAGCCCTGCGCTCACGCGCCAATTCCCGGACTACGCAGCGCTAACGGCCAGCGAAGAATTCGAGGGTTGGTGCGAAGCGCTCTATCGACCGATGATCAATGCGCCGTGGCGATCCCTCACTGGCGAGGAGGGCGGCGCATGAGCAGTAAACCCTTGGCGCTGGCCTTCCCACTTAAGGGCAGCCAGCTGATTGAGGCCAGCGCCGGCACCGGCAAGACCTTCACCATCTCCGCCTTGTACCTGCGCCTGGTGCTTGGCCACGGCGGCGATGAGTGGGGCTTTGGGCGGGAATTGCTGCCGCCGCAGATCTTGGTAGTGACGTTTACCGACGCCGCCACCAAAGAACTGCGTGAACGCATTCGCATTCGTCTGGCCGAAGCCGCGCGGTTCTTCCGCGACGAGATCCCGTCACCCGACGCATTAATCACCGACCTGCGCGCGCACTATGCGCCGCAACAGTGGCATGCCTGCGCCAACCGCCTGGACATCGCGGCCCAGTGGATGGACGAAGCGGCCGTCTCCACCATCCACAGTTGGTGCCAGCGCATGCTGCGCGAGCACGCGTTCGACAGCGGCAGCCTGTTTACCCAGACGTTGGAAACTGATCACAGCGACCTGCTCGGCGAGGTGCTGCGCGATTACTGGCGACTGTTCTGCTACCCGATGCACGACGATGCGCTCAACTGGGTGCGCACCCACTGGGGCGGTCCCGCTGCGTTGATGCCGCGCGTGCGCGCGCTGTTCGGCAGTGAACGGCCCAGCGACGACACACGCGCCCCCGCCGAATTGATCAACGCTTGTCTGCAGGAGCGTCGCGAGGCGCTGGTCGCCCTCAAAGCGCCCTGGCAACAGTGGGCCGCCGAACTGCGCGATCTCTGCCTGCAAGCCGTGGCCGCCAAAGCCGTCGACGGTCGTAAGATGCAGGCACGGTATTTCGAGCCCTGGTTTGAAAAAATCAGCGCCTGGGCGAACGATGAAACCCTGGAGCAACTGGATATCGGCACCGGTTTCAGTCGCCTCACGCCCGAGGGTATGGCCGAAGCCTGGAAAGACGAACCGCCCCGGCATCCCGGCATCGAGGCCATGGCCACTCTCAAGGCCAGCCTCGACGCGTTGCCGAGCCCCGACGCCGCCGTGCTGCAACACGCGGCCGCCTGGGTGAGCAAACGGTTCGAAGAAGAAAAACGCCGCCGCGCCGAAATGGGCTTCGACGACATGCTGATCCGCCTTAACGCCGCCCTTCAAGCAGAGGGCTGCGAGCGCCTGGCCAGTGTGATCCGCGAGCAGTTCCCGGTAGCGCTGATTGATGAATTCCAGGACACCGATCCGGTGCAGTACAGCATCTTCGACAGTATCTACCGCATCGAAGAAAACCACCTCGACAGTGGCCTGTTCCTGATTGGCGACCCCAAACAAGCGATCTACGCTTTTCGCGGCGCCGACATCTACACCTACCTGCGCGCGCGCAAGTCCACCCTCGGCCGTCATCACACCCTGGGCACCAACTTTCGCTCCAGCCATGCAATGGTCGAGGCGGTGAACCACGTATTCCAGCGCGCAGAAACCGGGCGCGGCGCGTTTTTGTTCCGCGCACCGAATGGCGACAATCCGGTGCCGTTCCAGCCGGTAATGTCCCAGGGGCGCAAAGAAACCCTGCTGGTCGACGGCCAACGGGTGCCGGCGATGAACCTCTGGCACCTGCCCACCGATCAACCGATTTCCAATGCGGTTTACCGCCAGCACCTGGCCGCTGCCTGCGCCACGCAGATTGTCGAGTTGCTCAACGCCGGGCAGCAAGGCAAGGCCGGCTTTCTACAGCCGGACGCCAGCCTCAGAGGCGTAATGCCGTCGGACATCGCCATCCTGGTGCGCGACGGCAAGGAAGCCCAAGCCGTGCGTGGCGAATTGGCCGCCCGAGGCGTGCGCAGTGTGTACCTGTCCGATAAGGACTCCGTATTCGCCGCCCAGGAAGCCCACGACCTGCTGGCCTGGCTCAAAGCCTGCGCCGAGCCGGATGTGGAGCGCCCACTGCGCGCCGCCCTGGCGTGCGTCACCCTGAACCTGACACTGCCTGAACTGGAACGTCTGAATCAGGACGAACTGGCGTGGGAAAGCCGCGTGATGCAGTTCCGGGGCTACCGTGCGATCTGGCGCACCCAAGGCGTGTTGCCGATGCTGCGGCGCTTGCTGCATGACTTCAAATTGCCGCAAACCCTGATCGCCCGCAGCGACGGCGAGCGGGTGTTGACCAACCTGCTGCACCTGAGCGAACTGCTGCAACAGGCCGCCTCGGAGCTGGACGGCGAACAGGCGCTGATCCGCCACCTGGCCGAGCATCTGGCACTGTCGGGGCAAGCCGGTGAAGAGCAGATCCTGCGCCTGGAAAGCGATGAGCAATTGGTCAAAGTGGTCACCATCCACAAGTCCAAAGGCCTGGAGTACGACCTGGTGTTCCTGCCGTTCATCTGCTCGGCCAAGCCGGTGGACGGCAGTCGCCTGCCGCTGCATTACCACGATGAACACGGCACTTCTCACATCAGCCTGCGCCCGACTGCCGAACTGATTGCCCAGGCTGACGACGAGCGGCTGGCCGAGGACCTGCGTTTGTTCTATGTCGCCCTGACCCGCGCCAAGCATGCGTGCTGGCTGGGCGTTGCCGACCTCAAACGCGGCAATAACAGCCGTTCGGTCCTGCACCTGTGTGCGCTGGGCTATTTGCTCGGCGGCGGCGCAGCGCTCGGCGAGTCCGCGGGCCTGGCGCGTTGGCTATTGAACTTGCAGGACGGTTGCCCAGCCATCCATTACGCCCAGGTGCCCGAGGCGCGGGACGTGTTGTTCCATCCGCCACGCAACCCGGCCACGTTGCTGGCGCCGTTATTGCCCGCTCGCAAGGCGGCGGAAAACTGGTGGATTGCGTCCTACAGCGCTCTACGCATTGGCGACAGCTTGAGCACCGCTACCCTCGAAGCGCCTGAAAGCCCACAAGCGCAAAAGCTGTTCGATGACGAACGCCTCGACCCTGACGCACCGCGCGAAATGGCGGCATCTGGGGGCGATATTCACCGTTTCCCACGCGGGCCCAATCCCGGCACCTTTCTGCATGGCCTGCTGGAATGGGCCGGTGAAGACGGCTTCAACGTAACGCCTGAGGCTATCGAAAAAGCCGTTGGCGCGCGCTGCAATCGGCGTAACTGGGAAGGCTGGATCGTCACCCTCAGCGCCTGGCTGGGCCACCTGTTGCACACACCACTGCCTGTGGATAACGGCCATGTCACCTTGAACAGCCTGCAGCAGTACCAGATCGAAATGGAGTTCTGGTTCGCCAGCCATAAAGTCGATGTACTTGCTCTGGATAAACTGGTGTGTCAGCACACTCACAACGGCGTCGCCCGCGTAGCTGCCGAACCGGTGCTGCTCAACGGCATGTTCAAGGGGTTTATCGACCTGACGTTTGAACACCACGGTCGCTACTACGTGGCCGACTATAAATCCAACTGGCTCGGCCCCGACGATTCGGCCTACACCCGGCAAGCCATGGAACAGTCGATCCTCGAGCATCGCTACGACCTGCAATACGTTCTTTACCTGCTGGCCCTGCATCGCCAGCTCAAGGCGCGTTTGCCCGACTACGATTACGACCGTCACGTGGGTGGTGCGCTGTATCTGTTCCTGCGCGGCACCCAGTCGGCCAGCCAAGGCGCCTATTTCACCCGACCGCCACGCGCGTTGATCGAGGGCCTCGATCTGCTGTTCCAAGGCAAACCGCTGCCGCCGAAGGCTGAGCCCGCCTGGGAACAAGGAGTGTTGTTATGAGCCTGTCGCCGCTCCCGCTGGAGGCGTTGGAACCGTTGGAACGTGCCGTCGACCTGGTGCAACTGCTGGAGCGCTGGGTCGAGCGCGGCTGGTTGCGAGCGCTGGACAAAGCCTTCGTCGGCTTCCTGCACGAACTCGATCCCCTGGCCGATCCTCTGTTATTGCTTGCCGCTGCATTGACCAGCCATCAACTGGGCCACGGCCATGTCTGCCTGGATTTGTTCGAAACCCTCAAAGCGCCGGATTTCGCTCTGTCCCTGCCTCCCGAAGGTGACCTGCAGACCGGCGCGATGCTCCTCCCGTCGCAGTTGCTCGATGGCCTCGACGGCGCTCACTGGTGCCATGTACTGGCCGCCAGTCCCTTGGTCGCCCTGGCGCTGGACGGCAGCGAGGCGGCGCAGAGCCGGCCCTTGGTGTTGTCAGGTAAACGTCTGTACCTGCGGCGTTATTGGACTTACGAGCGGCGTATCGACACTGCATTGCGCCTGCGCCTGGCGACCCGCGAAAACGTTGCCGACGATTTGCCCGAGCGCTTGAGCGGTCTGTTCGACCAACCTGCGCCCGACGGCGTGGTGGATTGGCAGAAACTCGCCTGTGCACTGGCCACGCGAGGTGCGTTCAGCATCGTCACCGGCGGGCCCGGCACCGGCAAGACCACCACTGTGGTGCGTCTGCTTGCGTTGCTGCAGGCGCCTGCCGTGGAAATCGGCACCCCGTTGCGTATTCGCCTGGCGGCGCCCACCGGCAAAGCGGCTGCGCGGCTCACCGAGTCCATCAGCCAGCAAGTGCTGTCGCTGAGCGTGCCCGAGGCCGTGCGCGAAAAAATTCCTACTCAGGTCACCACGGTTCACCGCTTGCTGGGCAGTCGTCCAGGCACCCGACACTTCCGGCACCATGCGGGCAACCCATTGCCGTTGGATGTGCTGGTGGTGGACGAGGCCTCGATGATCGACCTGGAAATGATGGCCAACCTGCTGGATGCCCTGCCGCCCCATGCCCGTCTGGTGCTGCTGGGCGACAAGGATCAATTGGCGTCCGTGGAAGCCGGCGCGGTGCTCGGTGACCTGTGCCGCGACGCCGAGGCCGGTTGGTACAACCCCGACACGCGCCAGTGGCTGCAAGCCGTCAGCGGCGAAGACCTCAGCACCAGCGGCCTGAGCGAAGACCTCGACCACAGCCATCCCCTGGCCCAGCAAGTGGTGATGCTGCGCTACTCGCGCCGGTTCGGCGAAGGCAGCGGCATCGGGCAACTGGCGCGCTGGGTCAATCAACAGAACGCGGAAGAAGCGCGCAGGCTGCTGGCTGCGCGCAGTCACAGCGACCTGTTCTGTGTCAGCCTCAAGGGCGAACACGACCACGCCCTGGAGCGCCTGGTGCTGGACGGGCAGGGCGGCGGTGCCGAGGGCTATCGTTATTACTTGAACCTGCTGCAATCGGCGCGTCCGTCACCTGCCGCCCCGCGTGACGACCCCGCCTGGACGGCCTGGGCCCAGCAACTGTTGCAAGCCTTCGACGCGTTCCAATTGCTCTGTGCCGTGCGCAAGGGCCCGTGGGGCGTGGAGGGGCTGAACGCGCGTATCACTGCGGCGTTACGCAAGGTGAGGCTGATCGAAGGCGATGAGCAATGGTATGAAGGTCGCCCCGTGCTGATGACCCGCAACGACTATGGCCTGGGTTTGATGAATGGCGACATCGGCATCGCCCTCAAACTGCCCGAAAGCGACGGCGGCCCGCAGGTGCTGCGCGTCGCGTTCCCACGTAACGATGGTCAGGGTGGTGTGCGCTTTGTACTGCCCAGTCGTCTGAATGATGTGGAAACCGTGTACGCCATGACCGTGCACAAATCCCAGGGCTCGGAATTCACCCACACCGCGCTGATCCTGCCGGACGCCTTGAATCCGGTATTGACCAAGGAGTTGATCTACACCGGCATCACCCGCGCCAAACGCTGGTTCAGCTTGATCGAGCCGCGCGGCGGTGTATTTGAGGAAGCGGTGCGACGCAAGGTCAAGCGTTTGAGCGGGCTGATGCTGGAATTGGATAGCGGCGCCTGAAAAGCTGACTGACAGGTCATCTAATATTTCTTATTTCGCTGTGTGAATTTTCTGAAAAAATAGCGGCCCTCGCGATGGCACTGCCTCGCGGGGTTTTTCGCCGCTGTGCTATCGTTGCGGCATCACCCCACGAAAACACCCGAGAGAATCGCAGCATGAACGTGGCTGTCTCGCCCACAGAGTGCCGTTGGAGCTGGAGACGCCTGCTGCTGATCGCGCTGCTGTGTGTGCTGGCACCGCGCGTGTTCGCTGAAGCCTCAGGCGGCGACCGCATGGCTGATCAGCGTGCCGAGGCCGTCACTCAGGTGGTCCTGGGCATCCTCAGTTATGCGCGCTGGCCGGTCGAGCCGGCGCAATTGCGTTTGTGCATCGTCGGGCCTACCCAATACACCGACGACCTGATCAAGGGCACCACTCAGGCCACCGGCCGTCCGGTAGTGGTGCAGCGCCTGCTGGTCAACCATCCCGATATCGTCAATGCCTGCGATGCGGTGTACATCGGCAAGCTTTCCGCCGACGAGCGCAGCCAGTTGTTTGCCTCGTTGATCGGTCACCCGGTGCTCAGCATCAGCGAAGGCGGCGACCCATGCACCGTGGGCAGTCTGTTCTGCCTGCGTGTGGGCAATGAGCAGGTGTCGTTCGAGGTCAACCTCGACTCGGTGGCACGCAGCGGCGTGCGCATTCACCCCAGCGTGCTGCAACTGTCCCGCCGCCGGTCGCCGGGGCCATGACCGACGTGAAAGTGCGACCTACCCTGCGCTCCGTCATCGGCCGTGGTCACTTGATCCTGGCGCTGGTGGCGGTGACCCTGGCCAGTGTGTCCCTGACCCTGCTCGGTGTGTTGGCGCTGCGCGTATATGCCGAACATAACCTGCAACTGATCGCGCGCTCGATCACCTATACGGTGGAAGCGGCGGTGGTGTTCAACGACAGCGCCGCAGCCACCGAAGCACTGAGCCTGATTGCTTCCACCGAAGAAGTGGCCGAGGCCGAAGTATTCGAGGCTGATGGCAATCTATTAGCCTATTGGGCGCGACCCGAAACCGGCCTGCTTTCGCGGGTTGAATTGGCGCTGGCGCACACCCTGCTCGAACAGCCGATCAACCAACCGATCCTGCACCAGGGCCGCACGGTCGGCAGCATTCACCTGACTGGCCACGGCGGCAGCCTGCTGCGCTTCCTGCTCAGCGGCCTGGCCGGGATTCTGATCTGCACCGCCCTCAGCGCCTGGGTGGCGTTGCACCTGGCCCGGCGTCTGCTGCGTGGGATCACCGTGCCCCTGCAAAGCCTGGCCGCGGTAGCCCACGCCGCTCGCAGCGAGCGCGATTTTGACCGGCGAGTGCCACCGGCGCGCATCGCCGAACTCGACAGCCTCGGCAGTGACTTCAATGCCTTGCTCGGCGAAATGGAAGCCTGGCAAAGCCATCTGCAAAGTGAAAATGAAACCCTGGCCCACCAGGCCAGCCACGACAGCCTGACCGGGTTGCCCAACCGCGCGTTCTTCGAGGGGCGGCTGATCCGAGCCCTGCGCGGCGCGGCCAAGGTCAACGAGCGGGTCGCGGTGCTGTTTCTCGACAGTGACCGTTTCAAGGACATCAACGACACCTTCGGCCACGCCGCCGGCGATGCGGTGCTGGTGGCCGTTGCCGCACGTGTGCGCGCGCAACTGCGGGACGGTGACCTGGTGGCACGCCTGGGCGGTGATGAATTCGCCATCCTGCTCGCGCCGTTGCACAAGGCCGAGGATGCACAACGCATCGCCGATAAAATCATCGCCAGTATGGACCTGCCGATTGACGTACCGGGTGGTACCCAGGTGGTCACTTCTCTGAGCATCGGGATTGCCCTTTACCCCGAACATGGCGCCACGCCCGGCACCTTGCTCAACGCCGCCGATGCGGCAATGTACCAGGCCAAACGCCTGTCCCAGGGCGGCCAGCACACGGCGGAGTCGGAGCACTCCGCTGTCAACGTTCAACACAGGAGTTGATCCCTTGTTCTCGACTGCACGCGTTATGTTTCTTACCTTGCTGGTGGCCCTGTCGGCCCTCGGTGGCTGTCAGACCCAACCCCCCAAGGGCCTGACCCCGGCGCAAGTCGCGGTGCTCAAGCAACAGGGGTTCGAACTCACCGACGACGGCTGGGCGTTCGGCCTGTCGGGCAAAGTGCTGTTCGGCAGCGACATCGAAACCCTCAACCCGCCCAGCACTGTAATCGTTCAACGCATCGGTAAAGCCTTGCTCGGCGTAGGTATTGAGCGCGTGCGCGTCGACGGCCACACCGATGCCTCCGGCAAGGAAACCTACAACCAGCAACTCTCCCTGCGCCGCGCCAAAAGCGTGGCCACGGTGTTGACTGGCGTGGGCATGAAAGACGAAAACATCCAACTACGCGGCTTGGGCAGCAGCCAGCCAGTCGCGTCGAACGACACCGCAGCGGGGCGCACCGAGAATCGGCGAGTGTCGATTGTAGTGATTGCCGACTGAGCGGCTTCAATCTGAAAGACCATCAAGTACGTGAAGGGGCTCGCCCGGCTGACCATTTAATCCGCAAACCGCATCTGCCGGGTTTCCCCCATCAACAACCCCCGGTTCTGCTCCGTCACTTCCCGGATGTAGTCCCACAACAATGTAATGCGCTTCAACTTGCGCAGATCCTCCCGGCAGTACATCCAGAATTGGCGCGTAATCGTGATCTGCTCCCCCAGCACCGGCAGCAGGCGCGGGTCCTGTGCCGCCAGGAAACACGGCAAAATCGCCATCGAACGGCCCTGCTGCGCGCCCACGTATTGTGCAATGACGCTGGTGCTGCGCAGGCTGGCGCTGGCGCCGGGCACCACGTTGGCCAGGTAGAGCAGCTCGGAGCTGAAGGCCAGGTCGTCGACATAGCTGATAAATGGGTGCGTGGCCAGGTCCGACGGGCGTTGGATCGGTGGGTGTTGGTCGAGATAATCCTGGGTGGCATACAACTGCAAGGTGTAGTCGCACAGTTTGCAGCACACGTAAGGCCCGTGTTCCGGGCGTTCCAGGGCGATGACGATGTCGGCTTCGCGTTTGGACAGGCTGATGAAGTGGGGCAGGGGCAGGATGTCCACCGAGATCGCCGGGTAGGTGTCGACGAAGTGGCTCAACTGCGGCGTGACGAAGAAGCTGCCGAAGCCTTCGGTGCAGCCCATGCGCACATGCCCCGACAACGCCACGCCGGAGCCGGACACCTGCTCGCAGGCCATATGCAAAGTGCTTTCGATGGACTCGGCGTAGCCCAGCAGCCGCTGGCCTTCGGGGGTGAGCACAAAACCGTTGGTGCGGGATTTCTCGAACAGCAGCGTGCCCAGTGACACTTCCAGCGAACTGATGCGCCGCGACACCGTGGTGTAGTCCACCGCCAGGCGCTTGGCGGCGACGCTGGCCTTGCGGGTGCGGGCCACTTCGAGGAAAAACTTCAGGTCATCCCAGTTCAGGGAGCCCAGCGACGTGATGTTTTTTTGCATATTGGTCCGGCTTTTATGTGCGTTCTTATTAGAGATTTGCACATCTATACTCCAAAAACAGTCCGAACGCCTCATTCTTCAGGGCGGTTCAACGCCTTGGTTCTCTGCATATAAATAAGAATTGGAGACCCCATGAACGCATCTGCCGAAATTTCCGTACAACCGGTCAAGCTACTGATCGACGGTGAATGGGTTGAGTCCAAGACCACCCAGTGGCAGGACATCGTCAACCCCGCCACTCAGCAAGTGCTGGCCAGAGTGCCGTTTGCCACCGCCGATGAAGTCAACGCCGCCATCTATGCCGCCCATCGCGCCTTCCAAACCTGGAAACTGACGCCGATCGGCGCGCGCATGCGCATCATGCTCAAACTGCAGGCCTTGATTCGCGAACACTCCAAGCGCATCGCCGTGGTCCTCAGCGCCGAGCAGGGTAAGACCATTGCCGATGCCGAAGGCGATATCTTCCGTGGCCTGGAAGTGGTGGAGCACGCCTGTTCCATCGGCACCCTGCAAATGGGCGAGTTCGCCGAGAACGTCGCCGGTGGCGTCGATACCTACACCCTGCGCCAACCTATCGGCGTGTGTGCGGGTATCACCCCGTTCAACTTCCCGGCGATGATTCCACTGTGGATGTTCCCGATGGCCATCGCCTGCGGTAATACCTTCGTCCTCAAACCGTCCGAACAGGACCCACTATCGACCATGCTGCTGGTGGAGCTGGCGCTGGAAGCCGGCGTACCCGCGGGTGTGCTCAACGTGGTGCATGGCGGCAAGGACGTGGTGGATGCGCTGTGCACCCACAAAGACATCAAGGCCGTATCCTTCGTCGGCTCGACGGCGGTGGGCACGCACGTCTACGACCTGGCCGGCAAACACGGCAAGCGCGTGCAATCGATGATGGGCGCCAAGAACCACGCGGTGGTGCTGCCGGATGCCAATCGCGAACACACCCTCAATGCCTTGGTCGGCGCCGGTTTCGGTGCGGCCGGCCAGCGCTGCATGGCCACCTCCGTGGTGGTGCTGGTGGGGGCGTCCAAGCAATGGCTGCCGGACCTCAAGGCGCTGGCGCAGAAGCTCAAGGTCAACGCCGGCAGCGAAGCCGGCACCGATGTCGGCCCGGTGATTTCCAAGCGCGCCAAGGCACGCATCCTGGAGCTGATCGAAAGTGGCGTGCAGCAAGGCGCCAAGCTCGAATTGGACGGTCGCGACATCCAGGTGCCGGGTTTCGAGCAAGGCAACTTCGTTGGTCCGACCCTGTTCTCGGGCGTGACCACCGACATGCGTATTTACACCGAAGAAATCTTCGGCCCGGTGCTGGTGGTGATCGAAGTCGACACCCTCGACGAGGCCATCGCCCTGGTCAACGCCAACCCGTTCGGTAATGGCACCGGCCTGTTCACCCAGAGCGGGGCGGCGGCGCGTAAGTTCCAGAGT
This sequence comes from Pseudomonas lurida, assembly GCF_013522705.1. Taxonomy (GTDB): domain Bacteria; phylum Pseudomonadota; class Gammaproteobacteria; order Pseudomonadales; family Pseudomonadaceae; genus Aquipseudomonas; species Aquipseudomonas quebecensis. The sequence continues at coordinate 143,222 of NZ_JAAMRE010000009.1, read as the reverse complement.
GAAATCGACGTAGGCCAGGTCGGCATCAACATCCCGATTCCGGTGCCGGTGCCGTTCTTCAGCTTCACCGGCTCCCGGGGTTCCAAGCTTGGCGACCTCGGCCCGTACGGCAAGCAAGTAGTGCAGTTCTATACCCAGACCAAAACCGTGACGAGCCGCTGGTTCGACGACGACACGGTCAACGATGGCGTCAACACCACCATCAACCTGCGCTGATTCCGGGAGACCACCATGAAGATCGCATTTATCGGTTTGGGCAACATGGGCGCGCCCATGGCCCGCAACCTGATCAAGGCCGGCCACGCGCTGAACCTGTTCGACCTCAACCAGACGGTGCTCAAGGAGCTCGCCGAACTGGGCGGCACCATCAGCGACTCGCCGCGCCATGCCGCCCAAGGCGCTGAGCTGGTAATTACCATGCTGCCGGCCGCTGCCCACGTGCGCAGCGTGTGGCTGAATGACGATGGCGTGCTCGCCGGTATCGGCAGTGGCGTGCCGGCGGTGGACTGCAGCACCATCGATCCGCAGACCGCACGCGACGTGGCCGCAGCGGCAGCCAAGCACGGCGTGGCGATGGCCGACGCGCCCGTCTCCGGCGGTACCGGCGGCGCCCAGGCGGGCACATTGACCTTTATGGTCGGCGCTACCCCGGAACTGTTCGCCACCCTGCACCCGGTGCTGGCGCAAATGGGCCGCAACATCGTGCATTGCGGTGAAGTCGGCACCGGGCAGATCGCCAAGATCTGCAACAACCTGCTGCTGGGTATCAGCATGGTGGGCGTCAGCGAAGCCATGGCCCTGGGCGATGCGCTGGGGATCGACACCCAAGTGCTGGCGGGCATCATCAACAGCTCTACCGGGCGCTGCTGGAGCTCCGACACCTACAACCCATGGCCTGGCGTGATCGAAACCGCCCCGGCGTCCCGTGGCTACACCGGCGGTTTCGGCGCCGACCTGATGCTCAAGGATCTGGGCCTGGCTACCGAAGCTGCCCGCCAGGCCAGGCAGCCGGTGATTCTGGGCGCTGTGGCTCAACAGTTGTATCAATCCATGAGCCAGCGCGGGGAGGGCGGCCAGGACTTCTCGGCGATCGTTAACAGCTATCGCAAGCCCAAATAGGTCCTGCGCAAAGGAAACTGCGTGGTGAGCAGGACCGGCCGCTCACCACCCACCTGCTCAATCCCCCATAAGCGGAGCGATTACTCAGGCGAACACAAAATACTTACGCACAGTCTCGACCACTTCCCACGTCCCCTTCATCCCTGGCTCCACCACAAAGATATCCCCGGCCCGCAAGTGAATCGGCGCCATCCCCTCAGGCGTGATCACGCAGTAGCCTTCCTGGAAATGGCAGTATTCCCACTTCACGTACTCCACGTACCACTTGCCCGGCGTGCAGATCCAGGTGCCCATGATCTTGCTGCCGTCTTCGCTGGTGTAGGCGTTGAGGTTGACGGTGTGCGGATCGCCTTCGAGCTTCTCCCATTTGCAGGCATCCAGGACCGGCAAGGGATGGGTGTCGCGCAGTACGGTAATGGGCTTGGGCATGATGACTCCGAGGCAAGTAAACGAGAGTCGAACCCTATAGCGTCGCCAGCACCCTCAGTGGTCTGAACTCGACATCGGGATGTCCAGAAGCGCAGATGCTCCTGGCACAACAAGGTCAATGTGGGAGGGGGCTTGCCCCCGATGGCGGCGTCACAGCGGGCACCTGGATCAACTGGCTCACTGAATCGGGGGGCATCCCCCCCCTCCCACATTAATTCTTGGTGTCCAGTCAAACGTTGCCAGGCGACATATTCGAGCGTGAGTAAGCCTGTTTCTCGCAGTAAGTGCGAAAGATCTCCCATCTCACGCCAGAATTCGCAAGAAAATTCACAGCAGGCCCTCGTATCATTCACCCCAGTAACGACCGAGAGCCTTGAGCATGAACCCAATAAAAACGTGGTGGGACATCAGCCCGCCCTTGAGCGCAGCCACGCCCACCTGGCCGGGCGATACGCCGTTTCAGGAAGAGCGCGTATGGCAGTTCGGCCCCGAGTGCCCGGTGAATGTCGGGCGCGTAACCTTCTCGCCGCACACCGGCGCCCATGTCGATGCGCCGCTGCATTACAGCGCGGACGGCGCGCCGATCGGTGAGGTGTCGCTGGAGGTGTACATGGGCCCCTGCCGGGTGCTGCATTGCCTGGGCAGCGGTGCGCTGGTGCAGCCTCATCAGCTCGATGGCCGTGTGGATAACTTGCCAGAGCGCGTGCTGCTGCGCACTTATCCACAAGCGCCTTTGACTGAATGGGACGCGAACTTCACCGCGATTGCCCCGCAAACCATCGAACGGCTCGCCGGCCTGGGTGTGCGGCTGATCGGTATCGATACGCCGTCTCTGGACCCGCAGCAGTCCAAGACCATGGATTCTCACAACGCCGTGGCCCGGCATGGCATGGCGATTCTCGAAGGCATCGTGCTTGACGACGTACCGGAGGGCGACTACGAACTGATCGCCTTGCCGCTGCGCTTTGCCAACCTCGACGCCAGTCCGGTCCGCGCAATCCTGCGCCCGCTCAAGGAGCCCACGCGATGAGCCAATGTCCTTTCTCTGCTGACTACCAAGCGCCGGAAGAATGGCATAACGCCGAGCTGAATTTTTCCGAATCCATGAGCTACGGCGATTATCTGGACCTGGGCAAAGTCCTCAGCGCTCAGCACCCGCTGTCGCCGGACCACAATGAAATGCTCTTTATCATCCAGCACCAGACCTCCGAGCTGTGGATGAAGCTGATGCTCCACGAGCTCAAGGCCGCCCGCGAACATGTGCGCCTGGGCGAGCTGCCGCCGGCGTTCAAGATGCTCGCGCGGGTGTCGCGGATCTTCGACCAGCTGGTGCATGCCTGGGCGGTACTGGCGACCATGACGCCCTCGGAATACAAGGCCATTCGCCCGTTCCTGGGACAGTCGTCGGGGTTCCAGTCGTTTCAGTACCGTGAGATCGAATTTATCCTTGGCAACAAGAGCCCGGCATTGTTGCGGCCCCATGCCCATCGCCCGGAATTGTTGCAGCAACTGCAAGTGGCGATTGCCACGCCGTCGCTGTATGACGAGGCGATCAACCTGATGACCAAGGCCGGCTTGGCGATTGACCCGCAACGCACCCAACGCGACCCAACGGCAGCGACCGTTCACGATGACTCGGTGGAAGCGGCGTGGCGCGAGGTGTATCGCGATCCGAGCCGTTACTGGGACTTGTATCAGTTGGCCGAGAAGTTTATCGACCTGGAGGATTCGTTCCGTCAGTGGCGCTTTCGCCATGTGACCACGGTGGAGCGCATCATCGGCTTCCAACCGGGCACCGGCGGCACCGAGGGCGTGGGTTACCTGCGCAAGATGCTCGACACGGTGTTGTTCCCCGAGTTATGGCGAGTGCGTTCCACGCTCTAAACACATATGGGAGGGGCTTGCCCCTCCCACATGCCTATCACTGCGTAGCGGCGATTGCTTTCGCCTTACTCATTCGCAACCGGTAGGCCACATAGATCACCCCCACCCACACCGGCATCGCATACACCGACTCACGAATCCCCGGAATGGCCAGCATCACGCTGACAATCATCAGCATGAACGCCAGGCACAGGTAGTTGCTGAACGGGAACCAAAACGTCTTGAACGACGGCACCACGCCTTGCTCGCCCATGGCCTTGCGAAACTTGATATGGGTGATGCTAATCAGCGCCCAGTTGATCATCAGCGAGGCAACCACCAGGGCGAACAGCAACTCCAGGGCGCTCTGCGGCGCGACATAGTTGACCACCACGCACAGCATCGTCACCAGCGCCGAGATCGCCAGGGCCCGCAGCGGCACGCCTTGCTTATTGAGCTTCATCAGCGCTTTGGGCGCATCGCCTTGCTCGGCCAGGCCGAACAGCATGCGGCTGTTGCAGTACACGCCGCTGTTGTACACCGACAACGCCGCGGTCAGCACCACGAAGTTGAGGATGTGCGCGGCGGTATCGTTGCCGATCAGTGAAAAGATCTGCACGAACGGACTGCCGCTGTAGGCATCGCCCGATGCGCCGAGGGTCTGCAGCAGTTGGTCCCACGGATACAGCGACAGCAGCACAGTCAGCGCACCCACGTAGAAAATCAGGATGCGGTACACCACCTGGTTGATCGCCTTGGGGATCACCTTGCGCGGTTCGCTGGCCTCGGCGGCGGTGATGCCCACCAGCTCCAGGCCACCAAACGAGAACATGATGAACGCCATGGACATCAGCAGCCCCATGCCGCCATTGGGGAAGAACCCACCGTGGCTCCACAGGTTGCTGATGGACGCCTGCGAACCGCCGGTGCCGCTGAACAGCAGGTAGCAACCGAGCACGATCATGCCGACAATCGCCACCACCTTGATGATCGCGAACCAGAACTCGGCCTCACCAAAGAACTTCACGTTCAGCGTGTTGATCAGGTTCACCGCGACAAAAAACACCAGCGCGCTGACCCAGGTCGGAATCTCCGGCCACCAGAACTGGATGTACTTGCCCACCGCCGTCAGTTCGGCCATGCCCACCAGTACATACAGCACCCAGTAGTTCCAGCCCGCCAGGAAACCCGCGTAACCGCCCCAGTATTTGTGCGCGAAGTGGCTGAAAGAACCGGCCACCGGCTCTTCGACGATCATCTCGCCGAGCTGGCGCATGATCAGGAAGGCGATAAAACCGGCGATCGCGTAGCCGAGGATCATCGACGGCCCGGCGGACTTGAGCACACCGGCCGAACCGAGGAACAACCCCGTACCGATGGCGCCGCCCAAAGCGATCAGCTGAATATGCCGGTTCTTCAAGCCGCGCTTGAGGCCCACCGGGTTAACCATGTCATCCGCCATTAACGTTCCCTTCTACTTGTTTTTCTTAAGGGTGAGTGCAGGCCGCATCAGCCCCTCAGAAGTGCTGAGGGTCAGATATTACTCTGCGTGAACTTTTCGTAATACAGCTGAACGCCATCAAGTGCCTGATCCAACAGCCATTGTTGGATGGATTCGACCATCGGCGGCGGGCCACACACGTACATATCCGCCGAAACATCCCGCCATTGCGCCACCTCGAAATGTTCGGTGAGGTAGCCGCGCTTGCCGGGCCACTCGGGCGACGGGTTGCTGAGCACTTCGGTGTAGCGAAAACCCGCGAGGCGCCTCGCGTACGCCTTGATCCGCTCGGCCTCGCACAAATCCTCTGCACTGCGCACACCATAGTAAAGATGCACGGGCTGCTCGCAGCCGTTGTCGACCAGCTGATCGAGCATGCCCAGCAGTGCCGATAAGCCCGTGCCACCGGCCACCAGCACCAGCGGTTGGCTGACGTGGCGCAGGTAGAACGCCCCCAGCGGCGCTTCCAACTGCAGCCGGTCACTTACCTGGCAACGCTCGCGCAGGTAATTGCTCATCACACCGTCGGGCAGCAGGCGAATCAGAAATTGCAGCTGCTCGCCCGGACGATTGGCGAACGAATACGAGCGCCAGCTATCGGTGCCGGGCACTTGCAGGCGGGCGTACTGGCCGGGCAGAAAATCCAGCGGTGCGTCCAGTCGCAGGGTGAGCATTGCGGTACTGGCCGACACCTGCTGAACATGGCTCACGCTGGCGCCGACCAGCACCGGGCCCGGCGCGTTGCACAGGCTGGAGTCGAAATCGAAATAGAACGCCGCATCGGAGTTCACCCGCGTCTGGCAACTGAGCATTTTGCGTTGCTGCAGGTCGAGGCTGGAGAGTGCTTCGTCGTCGACATAATCCTGGGTGTAATCCCCCGACTCGCAACGGCCCTGACACGTGCCGCACACACCTTCGCGGCAATCGAGGGGGATCTTGATGCCATTGCGCAGTGCGGCATCCAACAGGATTTCACCCGCGCCCACCGGAAAAAACAGGGTCTTGCCGTCGGCAAAACTGAAGGCCACTTTGTGATTCATTCGCGAAACTCCACAGGTGATGCGCGTCACAGGTGATAGAAATCCAACACCGAATTGATGGTGTCGTTAAGCAGCAGCGCATGCTTGCGGGTGATCAGCCAACTGTCGCCGTCGGGTTTGAGGCGGTAAGTGGCGTGCCCGTAGAACTGCTCCGAGGTGGCCAGCCGGTAAAACAGCGTGTGCCAGTTCAGGTGCACTTGCAGGGTGCCGTCGGCCTGTTCGGCAATACGCACGTTGTTGATCAGGTGCAAGGTGCGCGGCATCGGCGTGGCGGAGGCGGCCTTGCCGGTGCGCAGGCGGAACACGCGGTCTTCAAGCCCCGAACGGTTGGCGTAGTAGATCAGCGACATCTCGCGCTTGGGATCGCGGGTATAGACGTGTTCCGAATCCCACTGCGGCAAGTGGAATTCGCTCTGTGGGTCGAACAGCTGCACATAGGCGTCCCAGTCCTGGGCGTCGCACAGCTCGCACTTGCGGTAGAAGAACTGTTCGATGCGGTACTGCAGTTGCGCATTCATCATTGCACCTCCCGCAGTGTCAGCGCGCGTTGCTCCAGCCCCTTGAGCAGAAATTGCTGCCAGTTGCGGTGCTGGTTGACGTACAGCCCTTCGTGGGTGAACTCGGTACCGGTCATCGCCGGCTGGATGCCGAGGGCTTCGCTGTTGGGGGTGGCCCCGGTTTGCCAGCGGTGGCTGCCACGGGAGATATCGCTCCAGCGTTCCAGGCGGCCCTGGAACCCGCGTTGGGCTTCGCGAAATTCCACCAGGTCGTCCGGTGTGCCCATGCCCGACACGTTGAAGAAATCCTCGAACTGGCGAATGCGATTTTCGCGGTCGGCGTCGGATTCACCCTTCACGCCCAGGCATTGGCTGATGATCTCGGTCTTGTTCCATGCCACCGGGCGGATGATGCGCAGCTGCGAGCTGATCTGGTCGAGAAAAAACAGGCTGGGGTAGATGTTCAGGTTGCGCAGGCGGTGCATCATCCATTCGGCTTTTTGCTGGCCGTGTTCGGCGACCAGGCGCGGCATGATCGTGGCATAGCCGGAACGCACGCTCGGGTTGGGCATGTCGCTGAACAACACGCTATGGCCATTGTTGAAGGCGAACCAGCCGTCATCGGTATTCGCGTCGCCTGCGCCGAGCTTGCTGTAGTCCAGCGTGCTGCCGGCGGCGCTGCCGTTTTCGCTGTTCACTTGCTGGCGGTGCTGCACCGTGGCCACGTAGTTGTAGTGCACAGTACTGACGTGATAACCGTCCAGGCCGTTTTCGTTTTGCAGCTTCCAGTTGCCGTCGTAGGTGTAGGCGGATTTACCCGGCAGCACCTCCAACTCACCGGTAGCCGACTGCGCGACCATCATGTCGAAAAACACTTTTGCATCGCCGAGAAAATCCTCCAGGCTGTCGCCGCCGCTCACGTCCAGGCTGATGAACACGAAGCCTTTGTAGCTTTCGATGCGCGCCTTTTTCAGGCCGCGTGTCGCCTTGTCGAAACCCTCCGGGTATTCCCCCGGCGCCTTGACCTTCACCAGTCGGCCATCGCTCTTGTAGCACCAGGCATGGAACGGGCAGGTGAAGGTGGACTGGTTGCCCTTGCCCACGCGGGTAAGCGTGGTGCCGCGATGCTGGCAGGCATTGACCAGAGCATTGAGGCGGCCTTCGCCGTCGCGGGTGATGATCATTGGCTGGCGCCCGGCGCGCATCGTCACGAAGTCATGGAGGTTGGCCAGTTCGCTTTCGTGGCAGGCGTAGATCCAGTTCTTTTCGAAGATCAGTTCCATCTCCAGATCGAACAGCTGCGGCTCGGTGAACATGTCGCGGGCGATGCGGAACACATCGTCGACGGGGCGAAAATCCAGGCAGCTTTCGATAAAGCTTTTCCATTGCTCGACGCTTCTTGCACCACTCATGGGAGGCACCTTTTATTAATGGCTGAACACGTCGGCCATTAAGCGGTTGAGCGTCGGCCGTGGGCTATCCGCTTAATGGGGGAAGGTGCGCCGGATAATTGGGCAGCAACTACCCACGTCGGTGCAGCGCGGTGACGTAATGCGCTACTGTCCTGCCAGGCGATGTGCGCAAAAGCGTGGGACTTATCCACATAGTCGACGCTTGTTATCCAGCCAGTGGCAAACCGGCCGGCGTGGCGCAGAACTTGCCTTCAGCTCAGATGACGCGCCGCCAGAGCGCGCAAATGCCTAACCGCCGTGGGTGCACCCTGATGAGTAGCCAGACACGCGATATCCGTATTCAACGTTTCGACCTGGAGGGCGCCCGCAGTTGGATGTCCGGCATCTGCGGGCCGCACCGCCTGGCGACGGCAACGCCCGAGCGCCTGCGCTTCCACCACAGTGCCAATGTGTTCAAGTCCCGCGCTACCACCCTCGGCGTGATCGAATACGGCACCGACGTGACTATCGATATCGAAGACGCCGAACACTTCAGCAGCTACAGCCTGAGCCTGCCGCTGGTGGGCGAGCAGGAGTTGAGCAAGAACGGCGAGCGCTTGAGTTCCAACTGCGATCAAGGCGTGATCATCTCGCCCAACGAGCATCAGGTGCTGGCGATTTCCGGCGACTGCCGCAAGCTGCAAGTGGTGATCACCCGCGCCGCCATGAGCGAAACCCTCGAGGGCCTGCTGCAGCGCCCGATCGAAGCACCGTTGTGCTTCGAACCGGTGATGGACGCCGTGGACGGCGCGCCGGCGTCGTGGTGGCGCATGGCGCGTTATTTCATTGCCGAGCTGGAACACAGCAGCGAGTTGTACGAGCACGCGGCGTTTACCCGCGACCTGGAGAGTTCGCTGATCAAGGGCCTGATCCTCGCTCAGCCGAATAACTATTCCGAAGAACTGCGCGACGTACTCGGCGTGAAACTGCCGCACTACCTGATCCGCGCGCGCCAGTACCTCCACGTCAACGCACGCGAAGCCGTGCACCTGGAAGACCTGGAAGCCGCCGCCGGGGTGTCGCGGTTCAAGCTGTTCGATGCGTTTCGCAAGTACTTCGCCCTGTCGCCCATGGCCTACCTGAAAAAGCATCGCCTGGGCGGTGTACGCCAGGAGATCCTCGAGCACGGCTCGACCCGCACCATCTCCGAAATCGCCCTGGGCTGGGGCTTTACTCACCTGGGGCGGTTTTCGGCGGAGTACCGAAAACTGTTCGATGAGTCCCCCAGCCAGACCTTGCAGCGCAAGCGCCTGCGCAATCTCTAAAAGCAATGACATCCTATGTGGGAGGGGCGGGGTGGGGATCAGATCAACTCTTCCAGCAGTTGCAGGCAATGACTCAGCCCCGGCGATTGATCGTTCACCCGTCGGCTCAAGATGATCGGCGAAGTCGCCGTCGCCTCCACAATCGGCGTATATCCGATGTCCGCCCGATGCAGCACCTGTACCGACGCCGGCACCAGCGTCATGCCCATCCCGGCACCGACCAGGCCGATGGCGGTCTGCAGCTCGTTGGTCCACTGCGCCACCTTCAGGCTCAAACCGTGGGCGTCGAACAGTGCGATTACATGGTCGGCATAACTGGGCCGTGGGTTGCCGGGGTAGAGCACCACCGGCTCGGCGGCCAGTTGCGCGAGGGTAACGGGTGCGGCCAGCAGCGGATGCCCGGCGGGCAGCACGGCCACCAGGCGATCCTCCACCAGCACGCGCTGCACGATGGCCGGGTCGTCGATACGAATGCGCCCGAAGCCCACGTCGATACGCCCGGCCTTGAGCGCTTCGACCTGCTGCAAGGTGGTCATCTCCGCCAAGCCCAGCTCCAGTTCCAGCGTGTCGTGGTTGCGCAGGCGCCGGATCAGCTCCGGCAACACGCCATACAACGTCGAGGGCGCGAAGCCGATGCCCAGCCAGGTCTTCTCGCCCTGGCCGATGCGGCGGGTGACGTCGCGGATCTTGTCCAACTGCTCGAGCAACAATTGGGCGTGCTCATAGAAAAACCGTCCGGCCTCGGTCAACCGCAATGGGCGGCTGCGTTCGAGCAGCAGCACCCCCAGTTCATCCTCCAATTGCTGGATCTGCCGGCTCAACGGCGGCTGGGCGATGTGCAGGCGTTCGGCCGCGCGAGTGAAGTTGAGGGTTTCTCCCAGCACCTGGAAATAGCGCAGATGACGCAGTTCCATGACAAATCCTTCCATACTTATGAGGTATCAAACCAGACCCATTCTATATTGGAAGCCTTGAAATATGGGGCGCAGAATCGATCGAAACTTATACGCAACCCAGCGGGTATTGCCATGCCGATTTGCATCATCACCTCGATCGAGGCCCTTATCGTCGATCTGCCAACCATTCGCCCGCACAAGTTGGCCATGCACACCTTGCAGAACCAGACTCTGGTGATCATCCGAGTGCGCAGCAGCGATGGCATCGAGGGCATCGGTGAGGCCACCACCATCGGCGGCCTGAGTTACGGCAACGAAAGCCCCGACAGCATCAAGGTCAACATTGATCGTCACATCGCGCCGTTGCTGATCGGCCAGGACGCCAGCAACATTAACGCCGCCATGTTGCGCGTGGCGCGCAGTGTGCGCGGCAACACCTTTGCCAAATCCGGCGTGGAAAGCGCCTTGCTCGACGCCCTTGGCAAGCGCCTGGGCCTGCCCGTCAGCGAGTTGCTCGGCGGGCGCGTGCGCGATGCGCTGCCGGTGGCCTGGGCATTGGCCAGCGGCAATACCGCGCAGGACATCGACGAAGCGCAGAAGATGCTCGACCTGCGCCGCCATCGCCTGTTCAAGCTGAAGATCGGCGCAGGGCAGGTCGACCATGACCTGGCCCATGTGATCGCGATCAAAAAAGCCCTGGGCGATCGCGCCAGTGTGCGGGTCGACGTCAACCAGGCGTGGGACGAAGCCGTGGCCCTGCGCGCGTGCCGGGTGCTGGGCGACAACGGCATCGACCTGATCGAGCAGCCGATCTCGCGCAACAATCGTGCCGGCATGGCGCGGCTCAATCTGTCGAGCCCGACGCCGATCATGGCCGACGAGTCCATCGAATGTGTCGAGGATGCCTTCAACCTGGCCCGCGAAGGTGCGGCGTCGGTGTTTGCCCTCAAGATCGCCAAGAACGGCGGCCCGCGCGCAGTGTTGCGCACGGCGGCTATTGCCGAAGCGGCCGGTATCGGCCTGTACGGCGGCACGATGCTGGAGGGCGGTATCGGCACCCTGGCGTCGGCCCATGCCTTCCTGACCCTGGACACACTGGCGTGGGGCACCGAACTGTTCGGCCCGCTGTTGCTCACCGAAGACATCCTTGTCGAGCCGCCGCTGTACCGCGATTTCCAGCTGCATGTCTCCACCGCACCGGGCCTTGGCCTGGTCATCGATGAAGAGCGCCTGGCGTTCTTGCGTCGCGATAAACCCTAAGAGGCACCTGCCATGTTGTTCCACGTAAAAATGACCGTGAACCTGCCCGTCGACATGCACCCCGAACGCGCCGCCAGCCTCAAGGCCGAAGAAAAAGCCTTGGCGCAGCGCCTGCAGGAGTCCGGCCAGTGGCGCCACCTGTGGCGCATCGCCGGGCACTACGCCAACTACAGCGTGTTCGACGTCGACAGCGTGCAGCAACTGCACGACCTGCTGATGCAACTGCCGCTGTATCCCTACATGGCCATCGAGGTGAATGCCCTGTGCCGACACCCGTCGTCGATCCATGAAGACGACCGCTGAGTCTGATTTGCGCCCGATAATTACAAGATGAGGATTGCACCATGTCCATTCGACTGTCCCAGACCGCCCACGCCCAGCAGTTTCTCGAAGAAGCCAGCGGCAACTGCAACGCCGGCGGCAACCCGCGCGCCAAAGCGCTGATCTACCGGATTTTGCGCGACACCGTGAACATCATCGAAGACCTGGAGGTGACCCCGGAAGAATTCTGGAAAGCGGTCAACTACCTCAACGAGTTGGGCAAACAGCAGGAAGCCGGGCTGCTCGCCGCCGGGCTTGGCCTGGAGCATTACTTGGACATGCTGATGGACGCTGCCGACGAAGAGGCCGGCAAGACCGGCGGCACCCCGCGCACCATCGAAGGCCCGTTGTACGTGGCCGGCGCGCCGCTGTGCCAGTACGAAGCCCGCCTGGACGACGGCAGCGACGATGCCGTGCCGCTGTTCATGCGCGGCCAGGTACGCGACACCCATGGCAAGCCACTGGCCGGAGCGATTGTGGATGTGTGGCAGGCCAATACCGGTGGCACCTACTCGTGGTTCGACGCGACGCAGTCGGACTTCAACCTGCGCCGCCGCATCGAGACCGACGCCCAGGGCAACTACCGTTTTCGCAGCATCGTGCCGTCGGGCTACGGCTGCCCGCCGAGCGGGCCGACCCAGCAGTTGCTCGATCAACTGGGGCGCCACGGGCAGCGCCCGGCGCATATCCATTTCTTTATCTCTGCGCCTGGACATCGGCACCTGACCACGCAGATCAACCTGTCGGACGACCCCTATCTGCATGATGACTTCGCCTATGCCACCCGTGACGAACTGATCGCCCAGATCCGCTTCAGCGACGATCCGCAACTGGCGCGCGAGTTTGGTGTGCAAGGGCGCTTTGCACAGATTGATTTTGACTTTGAGTTGCAGGCGGCCGACGCGCCGGTAGAACAGAAACGCATGCAGCGGGTGCGCGCCCTCGAAGACTGAATGCGGTCAAACATGTGGGAGGGGGCAAGTCGAATGGTCGCACCGCCCCTCCCACATTTGATCTGTGTCGTGCCTGACTATTTGCGCACGACCAGATCCAGCACTTCATCCCGATCCTTGATCTTCTGCAGCACAATCTCCGAACGGATATCCATCACTCCCGCCGTGCGGTTCAGGTGGTTCACGATAAAGTCAGAAAAATGCTTGAGGTTGCGCGCCTGCACCCGCAGCACGTAGTTGCTCGCGCCGGTGATCACATAGGCGCTGGCCACTTCCGGCCAGCCTTGCACCTTCTTGATGAAGGTCTCGTGCCAATCCTCTACGTCCTGACGCAAGGACAGGTGGACGATGGCTTCCAGTTCGATCCCCAATTGCTCGGCATTCAGCACCGCACGGTAGCCGCTGATTACACCCTCGCTTTCCAGCAGGCGCAAACGGCGCAGGCAGGCGGAGGGCGACAGGGCGACTTTTTCCGCCAGTTCCTGATTACTGATACGGCCGTCCTGTTGCAGAAAATGCAGGAGGCGCAGGTCGGTGGCGTCAAGGATCATGCTTAGAATAAATCCGCGTGTTTGAAGGTTTAATTCGAATTTCCTACAGCTTAATTAGCTTGTCGCCCAGCACTTTGCACGAAAATTCTTTAAAACTTCGTTAATAATTTGGTTCATCTTCTCTTATAAGAATCAGGACCTGCCATGACCTCCCGAAGCCATTGCCAAACCCTGGATGCCCAGGACCCGCTGGCACCGCTGCGTGCATGCTTTGCCTTGCCCCAAGGCGTGATCTACCTGGACGGCAACTCCCTCGGCGCACGCCCGGTGGCATCGCTGGCGCGGGCGCAACAGGTGATTGCCCAGGAGTGGGGCGAGGGCTTGATTCGCAGTTGGAACAGCGCCGGCTGGGCAGACCTGTCCCTGCGCCTTGGCAACCGCCTGGCCCCACTGATCGGCGCACGCGACGGCGAAGTCGCAATCACCGATACCACTTCGATCAACCTGTTCAAAGTGCTCAGCGCCGCACTGAGCGTGCAGCGCCAGCGGGCGCCGACGCGCAGGATCATCGTCAGCGAGGCCAGCAACTTCCCCACCGACCTGTACATCGCCGAAGGCCTGGCCGAGTTGCTGCAACAGGGCTATTCGCTGCGCCTGGTGGACGGCCCGGACGAGCTGACCCGGGCCATCGACGCCGACGTGGCGGTGGTGATGCTCACTCATGTCAACTACAAAACCGGCTACATGTATGACATGCGGGGCATGACCGCCCTGAGCCATGAGTGCGGTGCGCTGACGATCTGGGACCTGGCGCATTCGGCGGGCGCGGTGCCGCTGGACCTGCATCAGGCCGGCGCCGATTACGCGATTGGCTGTACCTACAAATACCTCAACGGCGGCCCCGGCTCCCAGGCATTCGTGTGGGTCAACCCGGCGCTGGTGGACCTGGTGCGCCAGCCGTTGTCGGGCTGGTTCGGGCATACGCGGCAGTTCGCCATGGAATCCAGCTATGCGCCGAGCGCCGGCATTGCTCGCTACCTGTGCGGCACCCAGCCGATCACTTCGTTGGCGATGGTGGAATGCGGTCTGGAGATTTTTGAACAGACCGACATGGCCAGCCTGCGCCGCAAATCCCTCGCGTTGACCGACCTGTTTATTGCCTTGGTGCAGACCCGCTGCGCCGCCCATGGCCTGCAACTGATTACCCCGCGTGAACACGCCAAGCGCGGCAGTCATGTGAGCTTCGAGCATCCTGAAGGCTATGCGGTGATCCAAGCGCTGATCGCCCGTGGCGTGATCGGCGACTACCGCGAACCGCGCATCATGCGCTTTGGGTTTACGCCGCTGTACACGAGCTTTACCGAGGTGTGGGATGCGGTGGAAATCCTTGGTGAGATTCTAGATAACAACACCTGGGACCAACCCCAATTCAAGGTCCGCCACAGCGTTACCTGAATAAACGCCGGAGAAATGTGGGAGGGGCCTGCCGCCTCCCACAGGGGATCTGTGACAACGGTTAGACAGTACAACCACAATAATAAAGAGGCACACCACAGTGACCACACCAGACAACGGCTTTGCCGAAATCACCCATCGCGAACTGGGCCTGAGGCGCCAGCTCACCTCCGGCCAGATGAGCATGATCGCCATCGGTGGCGCCATCGGCACCGGGCTGTTCATGGGCAGCGCCTACGCCATCGGCTATGCCGGGCCCAGCGTACTGGTGAGCTACGCCATCGGTGCGTTGATCACCTTGCTGCTGATGGGCTGCCTGGCGGAGATGACGGTGGCCCATTCCACCTCCGGTTCCTTCGGCGCCTATGCCGAGTTCTATATCAGCCCGCTGGCCGGGTTCCTGGTGCGCTATGCCTATTGGGCCGCGATTGTGCTGGCGGTGGGCGCCGAGGTCACGGCGGTGGCGATGTACATGAAGTACTGGTTCGCCAACGTGCCGGAGTGGGTGTGGATCGTGTCGTTTTCCGGCGTGCTGATTGTGCTCAATGCCATCAGCGTGAAAACCTTCGGCAACTTCGAGTACTGGTTTTCAACGATCAAGATCAGCGCCATCGTCGGCTTCATTCTCCTCGCGGTGTACGTGGTGTTCGGTTCCGCCAACCCGGACTACGGTGTGCAGAACTACACGGCTCATGGCGGTTTCTTTCCCCACGGTGTGAGCGGTATGTGGATCGCGGTGATCGTGTCGATCTTCAGTTACCTGAGTGTGGAGATGATCGCCGTGGCCGCCGGTGAAGCGGCCGACCCGGAGCGTGCGGTCAAGCAAGCTTTTCGCGCGACCATCGTGCGCCTGGTGGTGTTCTACCTGCTGACCCTGGCGCTGATGCTCGCCATCGTGCCGTGGAACCAGGCCGGCCAGGCCCAGAGCCCGTTCGTCACGGTGATGCAGACCCTCGGTATCCCCGGCGCCACCGGGGTGATGAATTTCGTCATCCTGATCGCGGCGCTGTCGGCGATGAACAGCCAGCTCTACATCACCACGCGCATGATGTTCAGCCTCTCGCGCGCCGGCTTTGCGCCCAAGGCCATGGGCACGTTGAGCAAGAGCGGGATACCGCTGAACGCGCTGGTGCTGTCCAGCTCGGGCATCGCCCTGGCGACCTTGCTCAACGTGGTGTACCCGCAAAGCTCGTTCACCTTGATGATGGCGATCTCGATGTTCGGTGCGATTTTCACCTGGTTCATGATCTTCCTCACCCACCTGTTTTTCCGTCGCTATCGCAAGCGCCACGGTGGGCCGAACCTGTCGTTCCAGTTGCGCCTGTTTCCCTGCAGCACCCTGCTGGGGTTGGTGCTGATGGGCGCCGTGATGATCACCACCTACTTCACCGAGGCGTTCAAGCTGACTCTGGTGTTTGGCGTGCCGTTTCTGCTGATACTGTCGGCGGTGTACTACGGGTTTTTCCGCAAGGGCAGGGCCAGCGCGTCGAACAAGGCCTTGGCGTAACCCGGCAGTTGTTCGAACGAGCGCGCACATAGCAGCAATCGCCGAGAGGCCCAGTCTTCGCGCAGCGGCTGGGCTTTGAAGCGGTGTTTTCCTGACCAGCGTTCCAACGCGGCCTGGGGCACGATCCCCAGGCCGGCGCCGCGCGCGACCATGCGCATCAGCCCATCAAAGCTCTCGGTGCGAATCCGCGTGTGCAAACGAAAGCCGGCGTGCAGCGCCTGTTCTTCCAGGTACACCGCCAGCGCACTGTGGGCCGCCAGGCCGACGAAGTCGTGTTGCAGGCTATCGATAAAGCTGGCCTGTCCTGCCGCCAGTGCATGCGTCGGCGGCATGATCAGCACCAGCGGGTCGTCGCGAAAGGGCAGGGTCTGCAAACCGTGGGTATCCACCGCGTCAGAGATGATCCCCAGGTCGGCCGTGCCTTGGCGCAGCGCCTGGGTGATGCGCAGGCTGGGCAGCTCCTGCAGGTCGATATCCAGGTAGGGATTGTCACGCAGCACATCCGCCAGCAGTTCCGGCAGGTATTCGCTCAGCGCCGTGGTGTTGCACAGCAGGCGCACCTGGCCTTTGACGCCATTGGCATACGCCGCCAGGTCTTGTTGCAGGTGGTCGGCCTGTTGCAACAGCAGGCGCGCGTGGCGGGCCAGGGCCTTGCCCGCGGGCGTCGGGCTGACACCACGGCGACCGCGTTGCAGCAACTCGATCCCCAGCGACGCTTCCATGGCCCGGATTCGCGCGCTGGCGGCGGCCAGGGACAAATGGCTGCGGGCTGCGCCAGCGGTGATATTGCCGGCGTCCAGCGTGTGCAGGTAGAGGCGCAGGTCGATCAGGTCAAAGTGCATGGCCGGTTTCTCGGGTGGCTGGGCGGGCCTTATCGGGCCTTGCTCCGGATGAAGCTTCAAGCCTCAAGTAAAACAAGAGGCTGCCTAAGTATATGGCGAATTTTCGCGCTCATCGAAAATCGTCACAATCGGCCCATGACGACCTTCCTCACGTTCTATCAAAATATCGGCTTGGCCTTGTCTTTGCTGGTGATCGCCACCTTTATGCTGGCGGGCACCGTCAAAGGGGTTATCGGTTTGGGCTTGCCCACCGTGGCCATGGGCCTGCTCGGTCTGGCTATGTTGCCGGCGCAGGCTGCGGCGTTGCTGATCATTCCGTCGACCGTCACCAACCTCTGGCAACTGGCATTCGGCGGCCATCTGAGTGCGCTGGTCAGACGTCTGTGGCCGATGCTGTTGCTGATTTTTCTCGGCACCGGGCTCGGTACGGCGTGGTTGGGCATCGACGGCGGCGGCTGGGTGGCGCACGCCTTGGGCGCAGCGTTGCTGGCGTACGCCTTGAGCGGGTTGTTTTTGCCCACGTTCAAGGTCGGCTCGGCGGCGGAGCGCTGGCTGGGCCCGCTATGCGGATTGCTCACCGGCGTCGTCACCGCAGCCACCGGGGTGTTTGTGATTCCGGCCGTGCCATATCTGCAGGCGCTGGGCTTGCAGCGCGATCAACTGGTGCAGGCGCTGGGGCTGTCGTTCAGCGTGTCCACCCTGGCCTTGGCTGGCGGGCTGGCCTGGCGCGGTGGGCTGGGCGGCGCTGAATTGAATGCTTCATTGCTGGCGCTGGTGCCGGCGCTGTTGGGCATGTGGCTGGGCCAGTGGGTACGCCAGCGCATCAGTGCCGTGGTGTTCAAAAGGGTATTTTTTGTCGGCATGGCGCTGTTGGGGGGGCATCTGCTGATCAGTGGTTAATAATGGCCGCCTATTCGTGCTTGCAGATCAAATGTATTTTGCCGGTTCATGGCTTATTCGAAGGGGTCTGGGTGGATAGTCTGCGTCCAGACCTTTCAACCTTCTGGAATCTCCCATGAAAAAAGTCCTGTTGCTCAACGGCGGTAAACAATTCGCCCACTCCGATGGCCGCTACAACGCTACCCTGCATGACACCGCAGCGGCGGTGCTGGACCGTGCCGGTATCGACGTCAAAGTCACTCATATCGACGCCGGCTACGACGTGGCCGAAGAGGTCGCCAAGTTCCTGTGGGCCGACGTGATCATCTACCAGATGCCCGGCTGGTGGATGGGCGCGCCGTGGATCGTCAAGAAGTACATCGACGAAGTCTTCACCGAAGGCCACGGCAGCCTGTATGCCAGCGATGGTCGCACCCGTTCCGATGCATCGCAGAAATACGGCAGCGGTGGCCTGATCCAGGGCAAGCAGTACATGTTGTCGCTGACCTGGAACGCACCGCAGCAAGCCTTCGACGACCCCAGCGATTTCTTCGAAGCCAAGGGCGTGGACGCGGTGTACTTCCCGTTTCACAAGGCCAATCAATTCCTCGGCATGACCGGCCTGCCGACTTTCCTTTGCGTGGATGTGATGAAACGCCCGGCCATCGACGCGGATGTGGCGCGCTATGAGCAGCATCTGGCGCAGGTGTTCAACCTCTCGGTGTAAGCTGCGCCTCACGATGAGAGAGGAGCGCCCGTGAAAGCCCGATCCGATGAGCTACAGATTTTTGTCAGCGTGATCGAGTGCGGCTCGATTTCCGCAGCGGCGGAGCAGGCCGGGCAGACGCCGTCGGCGGTCAGCCGGACGTTGTCGCGCCTGGAAGCCAAGCTCGACACCACGCTGATCAACCGCACCACGCGGCGCATGGACCTGACCGAGGAAGGCAAATACTTCTTCGAGCAGGCCAAGGCGATTCTGGCGCAGATGGATGAGCTGGAAGAACGCCTCAGCTCGCGCCAGCAAACACCGGCCGGGCGCCTGCGCATCAATGCGGCGGTGCCGTTCATGCTGCACGGGATCATTCCGTACATCGCCGAATTTCGCCGCCTGTATCCGCAGATCCAACTGGAGCTCAACAGCGATGACCTGATCATCGACCTGCTGGAACAGAGCACCGACATTGCGATTCGCATCGGTGCGTTGGCCGATTCGAGCCTGCATGCGCGGTCCCTGGGCTGCACCCCGCTGCATATCCTTGCCAGCCCCGACTATCTTGAGCGCCACGGCACGCCACGCACGGTCGCTGACCTGGCGGATCACACCTTGCTGGGTTTCACCCAGACCGAAACCCTCAACCATTGGCCGCTGCGCCATGCGGCAGGCGACCGCTGGCTGATCCAGCCGAGCATCGGCGCTTCCAGCGGCGAAACCCTGCGTCACCTGGCATTGGAAGGGCAGGGCATTGCTTGCCTGTCGAACTTCATGACCTTCGACGACATCGACGCCGGGCGCCTGGTGCCGCTGCTGGAAACGTTTTACAGCGGCTACCGCCAACCGATCCACGCGGTGTTCTATCGCAACTCGCAGTTGGCACTGCGCATCCAGTGCTTCCTGGACTTTATCCAGGCCAAGCTGGCGCGGTATGCCTGCTGATTCGACGGTCATGTGAGAGCGGGCTTGCACCCCGATGGCGCCCACTCGGCCTTCAAGACTAGCCCCACCCCGCTCAATTCCGTACCATTCCCGGCCTTATTCCCCGCAATACCCTGGTACCTCATGAACCTCACCCGTCTGCGCGCCGATGCCCTGGCCGGCCTCACCACGTCCTTTGCGTTGCTGCCCGAATGCATCGCCTTCGCCCTGGTCGCTCACCTCAACCCACTGATGGGCCTGTACGGCGCCTTTATCATCTGTACCCTCACCGCGCTGTTCGGCGGGCGGCCGGGGATGGTGTCCGGGGCGGCCGGTTCGATGGCGGTGGTGATCGTCGCGCTGGTGGTGCGGCACGGGGTGGAGTATCTGCTCGCCACCGTGCTGCTGGGCGGGTTGATCATGGTTGCGTTCGGCCTGCTGCGCCTGGGCAAGCTGGTGCGCATGGTGCCGCACCCGGTGATGCTGGGGTTCGTCAACGGCCTGGCGATCATCATTGCCCTGGCGCAGTTGGAGCATTTCAAGAACGGCGAGGCCTGGCTCAGTGGCACGCCGCTCTACGTAATGAGCGGCCTGGTGCTGGTGACCATGGCGATTGTCTATGGGCTGCCGCGCATCACGCGCGCAGTGCCGCCTGCGCTGGTGGCGATCCTCGGCGTGGGTCTGGCGGTGTACCTGCTGGGCTTGCCGACGCGCACCCTGGGCGACATGGCTCACATCGCCGGTGGCCTGCCCGGCTTTGCGCTGCCGCAGGTTCCCTGGACCCTGGAAACCCTCGGCATCATTGCGCCCTACGCGTTCCTGATGGCGATGGTCGGCCTGCTGGAGACCCTGCTGACCCTCAACCTCACCGACGAAATCACCGAGACCCGTGGCTACCCCGACCGTGAGAGCGTGGCCCTGGGCGCCGCGAACATGGTCTCGGGCCTGTTCGGTGGCATGGGCGGTTGCGCGATGATCGGGCAAACCGTGATCAACCTCAGCTCCGGCGGACGCGGGCGTTTCTCCGGGGTGTTTGCCGGGGTGATGATCCTGTTGTTCATTCTGTTTTTGTCGCCGCTGATCGAGCGGATTCCACTGGCGGCGCTGGTGGGGGTGATGTTCGTGGTGTCTCAACAGACCTTCGCGTGGGCGTCGTTGCGGGTGATCAACAAGGTGCCGCTCAATGATGTGCTGGTGATTATCGCAGTGACGGTCATCACCGTGTTCACCGACCTGGCCACCGCGGTGCTGTGCGGGATCGTGATTGCGGCACTGAATTTTGCCTGGCAGCAGGCCCGCGAGCTGTACGCCGACGAACACGTGGAAGCCGACGGCAGCAAGCTCTATCGCCTGCATGGCACTTTGTTCTTCGCCTCAACCACGCCGTTCCTGAACCAGTTCGATCCGGCCAACGACCCGGCCCAGGTGACGCTGGACTGTCGCCACCTCAGCTTCGTCGATTATTCGGCGATTGCCGCGCTGATGACCCTGCGCGAGCGCTACAACAAGGCCGGCAAGCATTTGCGGGTGCTGCATTTGTCTGAGCGCTGCAAAAAACTGCTCAAACGCGCGCGGGTGCATCACGACTGACTCCGCCCAGAGCGAAGAGCTATGGCCCCATCAGGTCTTCGAGTTCCTGGGCGCGGGTCTGGGTCATGTCCAGCACGCAGCCGGAGCCGTTGACCCGATCGATGGAACCACCGGTCGCCGAGCCGGCAAAGGCGCAATTGGCGTCGCGATACTTTATCCACAGGCGCTGCACGTCCTGCAGCTGCTGTTTACGTGGGCCTTCCTGGGCGGCGAGGGCGGTTTTGTAGGCGCGGTTCAGGCGATCGTCCTGAACCTTGGCCTCCTTGGTGTTGCAGGTGACCATGTCGAGCGTGGTGTTGGCGCTGTCCATGCACTTTGTCAGCGCGGCGTTATCGGCGGCCGTTGCGTGGCCGCACAAGGCCAGAAGCACGGCGGCGGCGGCGAAAGAGCTACGAGTCATCATCGATTTTCCTGAGCGTGAGTGGGTGCGCATTCTAAGACCCAGCGGCGCGGTCTGAGTTTCCGCCAGCGTCCGATCCTCATGTAAGAACACCTTCCTGATTTTCATCCGATGGCGCCGAACATGTCCGACGGCGACAGCGCTTATCCGTGGACGAAAGTTACTTTCATGCAGTTTGAAAATCCCGTGGGGAAATGATTTATGAATTTCACAACCAATTCGACGTGACCCTTTCCGAGGAGTACCGCATGGCCGCATCACCGGGCTTTGGGCTGTTGGCATACGCTGCCATCGCCATCATTGCATTGATCGTGCTGATTGCACGTTACCGACTCAACCCGTTTATCGTCATCACCCTGGTGTCTATCGGCCTGGCGCTGTTGGCCGGGATGCCGGCCGACACCATCATGGGCTCCTACGAGGCGGGCGTCGGCAAGACCCTGGGACACATCGCCCTGGTGGTGGCGCTGGGCACCATGCTCGGCAAAATGATGGCCGAGTCCGGCGGTGCCGAGCAGGTGGCGCGCACCTTGATCCATCGCTTCGGCGAGCGCAATGCGCACTGGGCCATGGTGTGCATTGCCTTTCTGGTGGGGCTGCCGCTGTTTTTCGAGGTGGGCTTTGTGTTGCTGGTGCCCATCGCGTTTACCGTGGCGCGGCGCGTGGGGGTGTCGATCCTGATGGTCGGTTTACCGATGGTCGCCGGCTTGTCGGTGGTGCATGCGCTGGTGCCGCCGCACCCGGCGGCGATGATGGCGGTGCTGGCGTACAACGCGTCGGTGGGGCAGACCGTGCTGTATGCGATTCTGATCGGCATTCCGACGGCAATTATCGCCGGCCCCGTCTACGCCAAATACATCGTGCCGCGTATTCACCTGCCGGCGGAAAACCCGCTGGAGCGCCAGTTTATCGAGCGCGAGCCGCGTAGCCGTCTCCCGAGTTTTGCCCTGACCATGGCCACCATTCTGTTGCCAGTGGTGCTGATGATGATCGGCGGCTGGGCCAATGTGCTGTCCACGCCGGGCACGGGGTTCAACCAGTTCCTGTTATTTATCGGCAACTCGGTGATTGCGCTGCTGGTGGCGACGCTGGTCAGTTTCTGGACCCTGGGCCTGGCTCAAGGCTTCAACCGCGAATCGATCCTCAGATTTACCAACGAATGCCTGGCGCCGACTGCCAGCATCACGCTGCTGGTGGGGGCGGGTGGCGGTTTGAATCGCATCCTGGTGGATGCCGGCGTGACCAACGAGATTCTGGGGCTGGCCCATGCCTTCCACCTGTCGCCGCTGGTGATGGGCTGGTTGTTCGCCGCACTGATGCGCATCGCTACCGGCTCGGCCACGGTGGCCATGACCACTGCCTCCGGTGTGGTGGCGCCGGTGGCCCTGGGCCTGGGCTATCCACATCCGGAATTGCTGGTGCTGGCCACCGGTGCGGGCTCGGTGATCTTTTCCCACGTCAACGACGGCGGCTTCTGGCTGATCAAGGAATACTTCAATATGACAGTGATCCAGACCTTCAAGACCTGGACCGTGCTGGAAACCCTGATTTCCGTGGTTGCCTTCGGTCTGACCTATGGTCTGTCCTGCCTGCTTTGACCCGGAGCCCTTATGGACATCCTCTACCAGATCCGCGCCCGCCAGGCGTCCTTCAGTGCCGGCGAAGGGCGCATCGCCCGGCTGATGCTGGACGACGTAGGCTTTGCCGCGTCGGCCAGTCTGGAGGCACTGTCCCAGCGCGCCGAGGTCAGCACTGCGACCTTGTCACGTTTTGCCCGCAGTGTCGGTTGCCGCGACTTGCGCGATCTGCGCCTGCAACTGGCCCAGGCCAGCGGCGTCGGCAGCCGCTTCCTGGACCCGGTGGGCACACCCGAGCAGTCGGCGTTTCACCGGCAGATCCTGGGGGATATCGAAGCCACGCTGCGCCAGCACCTGGCGGGCTTCGATCAGGCAAGTTTCGCCGACGCGGTCGGCCTGTTGAGCAAGGCGCGCATGGTGCATGCGTTCGGCATGGGCGGCCCGTCCAGCCTGTGCAGCGATGAGTTGCAAGTGCGCCTGGTGCGCCTGGGCTATCCGATTGCCGCTTGCCATGACCCACTGATGATGCGCGTCACCGCCGCCACGCTGGGCCCGCAGCACGTGCTGATCGTCTGCTCGCTGACCGGCCTGACGCCCGAGTTGCTCGACGTGGTGGAACTGGCGCGCAACTACGACGCACGCGTTATCGCCCTCACGCTCGCCGACTCACCGTTGGCGCGCCTGGCCGACGTGGTGCTACCGCTGCAACCGGCCGAAACCAGTTTTATCTACAAACCCACGGCGGCGCGCTACGGCATGCTGCTGGCCATCGACCTGCTCGCCACCGAGCTGGCGCTGGCCATGCCGGACGATAATCAGGAACGCCTGCGCCGCATCAAGCTGGCCCTGGACGACTACCGCGGCGGCCCCGATGCCTTGCCGCTCGGAGATTGAAATGAAGTACGACACGTTGATCCGCCAGGCGCTGATTATCGATGGCAGCAACACCCCGGGATATGTCGCCGATGTAGGCGTGCGCGCGGGGCGTATCGAGGCCATCGGCGAGCTGTCTAGCGGCTCGGCCGCGCAAACAATCGAGGCCAGTGGCCGGGTGCTGGCGCCAGGCTTTATCGACGTGCACACCCACGACGACACAGTGGTGATCCGCCAGCCGCAGATGCTGCCCAAACTCAGTCAGGGCGTGACCACGGTGATCGTCGGCAACTGCGGTATCAGCGCGGCGCCGGTCAGCCTGCGTGGCGATCCGCCGGACCCGATGAACCTGCTGGGGCGGCGTGATGCCTTTGCCTACCCGCGCTTTGCCGACTACCGCCAAGCGGTGGAAAACGCCCACCCGGCGGTCAACGTTGCTGCGTTGATCGGCCATACGGCGCTGCGCAGCAACCACTTGGACGACCTCTACCGCACGGCCACCCAGGCAGAAATAACGGCCATGCGCGCGCAGTTGAAGGAAAGCCTTGAGGCGGGCGCCCTGGGTTTGTCCACCGGTTTGGCCTACGCCAGTGCGTTCAACGCCGAGACCGATGAAGTGCTGCAACTGAGCGAAGAGCTGACCGCTTTCGGCGCGGTGTACACCACCCATTTGCGCAGCGAATTCGAGCCGGTGCTGGAGGCCATGGACGAAGCGTTCCTGATCGGCCGGCATGCCCAGGCGCCGGTGATCATTTCCCACCTCAAATGTGCCGGCGCGGGTAACTGGGGGCGTAGTCCGCAGTTGCTGGCGTCCTTGGAACTGGCCGCGAAAACCCACCCGGTGGGTTGTGATTGCTACCCCTATGCGGCCAGTTCCTCGACGCTGGACCTCAAGCAAGTCACCGATGCCTTCCCCATCACCATCACCTGGTCGACGCCGTACCCCTCCATGGGCGGGCGCGACTTGCAAGACATTGCGGCCGAGTGGGACGTTTCCCTGCTCGACGCGGCCCGTCGCCTGCAACCGGCGGGGGCGGTGTACTACGGCATGGACGAGGCGGATGTGCGGCGCATCCTTGCGCATCCGTTGTCGATGGTGGGCTCCGACGGGTTGCCGGAAGACCCGTTCCCGCACCCGCGCCTGTGGGGCGCGTTCCCACGGGTGCTAGGACATTTCAGCCGGGATGTGGGGTTGTTCCCGCTGCACACGGCGGTGCACAAAATGACCGGCTTGTCGGCGGCGCGGTTTGGCTTGTCGGAGCGCGGTGAAATCCGTGAAGGGCACTGGGCCGATCTGGTGTTGTTCGACCCCTTGCGAGTGCGTGACGTCGCAGACTTCAAGGCACCGCAGCGGGCGGCGGAAGGCATCGAGGGGGTATGGGTCAACGGTGTGTTGAGCTACCACAATGGGCACGCCAACGGTGAACGGCCGGGCCGCTTCCTGGCGCGCAGCGGGGATTTGCGCGGTGGGTTTTGGTCTTTATAGTGGGCGCCTTCACACACGGAGCGATCGCCATGCACTTAGGAAAAGTCACCCCCATCCTGCGAATTTTCGACGAAGCCAAAGCCTTGGAATTCTACGTCGACTTCCTGGGTTTCAAGGTGGATTGGCAGCACCGTTTCGAGGCCAATTATCCGGTGTACCTGCAGGTGTCTTTGGGCGAGTGCGTGCTGCATTTGTCCGAGCACCATGGCGATGCGTCGCCGGGCGCCGCCGTGCGCATTCAGGCGCAAGGCGTGGACGGGTACCAACGGCAATTGCTGGCCAAGGATTATCGTTACGCCAAGCCGGACGTTGAGGAAACTCCGTGGGGCTCGCGGGAGATGAGCATCAAGGATCCGTTCGGGAATCGGCTGGTGTTTGTGGAGGAGGGCGAGGGCTGAGCGGTAAATCGCGGGCAATAAAAAACCGTCTTGGTTAAGACGGTTTTTTTGCGATCCCAGTTAGTGGCTGGGATTGCGAGCTCACTGAAAGCGCTGACCCACCCTGCCGATATTAATGGCGACTATCCTTTCGTGCAAGGCCTGACCACGCTCGGCCTGGTTTGTTTATGTACAAAAACGGCGGCAAAATTTTGCAATGAATCGGTTGGTTTTGACTGCCGATTTGGGACAGCTTCGATGACCGCTAAGGTCTGAAAAGCGGAGCCGCCTCGGTGTATGCCGAGGCGGCTTTTTGCTTTCCTACACCCGGAAGTGGCTTACCATCTGCTGCAACTGGCTGCCCAGTCGGGCCAGTTCCACGCTGGATTTGGCGGTCTCTTCACTGGCGCTGGCGGTCTGTTCCGACACGTCGCGCACGTTGACGATGCTGCGGCTGATCTCTTCGGCCACGGCGCTCTGCTCTTCGGCGGCAGCGGCGATCTGCTGGTTCATCGACTGGATGTTGGACACCGTCCGGGTGATGTTCTCCAGCGACACGCCGGCCTTGCGGGTCAGTTCCACGCTGCTGTCGGTGAGGCTGCGGCTGTTGTTCATCACGTTGGCCACTTGCTGGGTGCCGTTCTGCAAGCCGGCGACCAGGCCTTCGATTTCTTCGGTGGATTTCTGCGTGCGCTGGGCCAGGCCGCGCACTTCGTCCGCCACGACGGCAAAGCCACGGCCGGCTTCACCGGCACGTGCCGCTTCGATCGCTGCGTTGAGAGCCAGCAGGTTGGTCTGTTCGGCCACGGCCTTGATCACATCCATCACGCTGCCGATCTTGTTGCTCTCTTGCTGCAGATGCGTCATGGCGTCGGTGGAGCGCGCCACTTCAGCGGCGAGCCGCTCGATCTGAGCGATGGCCTCGGCCACCACCTTGTCGCCTTCACGGGCCTGGCCATCGGCGTCGGACGCAGCCTGGGAAGCCTGCTCGGCATTGCGCGCCACTTCCTGCACGGTGGCGGTCATTTCATGCATCGCGGTGGCGACCTGGTCGGTTTCGATTTTCTGGCTGTTCACGCCGGCGCTGGTCTGCTCGGTCACGGCCGACAACTCTTCGGCGGCGCTGGCGATTTGAGTCACGCCATCACGAATCCCGCTGATCAGTTCGCGCAAAGTGGTGCCCATGCGCTGGATGCCTTGTTGCAGCACGCCCAACTCGTCGCGGCGGGTGACCTGAATGTTGTGGCTCAGATCGCCGGAGGCAATGCGCTCCACCACGGCCAGGGTGTCCTGGATCGGACGGGTGATCTGGCGGGTAATCACCAGCGCGGCGATGATGCCGACCAGCAGTGCCAGCAAGGTGCTGATCAACTGCAGGCTACGGGCCTGGGCGCTTTCGGCGTCGCGGCGGTCAAGCTGAATATCGTAGAGCTTGTCACTGATGGTGACGATATCGGCTCCCTGGGTGGTCATCTCGGCCCGGGCGGCGACGATGTTGGCGTTGGCAGCCTTATAGTTCTGCACGGCGTTGCGATAGGCATTCAGGGCGGTTTCAAGCGCGGTCAGTGCGCTTTGCTGGCTGCTGCTGAACACGGCGTTCAAACCTTTCAAGCCGTTGATGGCTTTCTCGATTTGTGCCGCGGCGCGGGCTTCGGTGTCAGGGTTGACGTTGTTGGTGTAGCCACGCACTTCGTAGCGGGCCAACTGGAATTCCTGCTTGGCATTGGTCAATGCCTGGAACTGTGTGAAGCGTTCCGGGCTGTCCGGCATCTGCTGCACACTGGTGTCCAGGGCCTCGATCTGAGCGTTGGCGATGTCAGCCTTGTCACCCATGACCTGGCGCGACGCGTTGCCGTTGCGGTAAGCCTCACGCATTTTGTTCAGGGACTGCTGATAGGCGGTGATCACGGCCTTCTGGTCGGTCAGCAGCTTGACGTTTTCCGGGCTCTTGAAACTGTCCAGCAGCTTCTGCTGTTGTGCGGCGAACGCATCCAGGCTGGTCTGTACGTTCTGCGCCACGGCTTCGTCGCCGTTGGCCAGCATGTACTGCAAACGCACGATGCGCAGTTTGGTCAGCGACGCGTTGAGCTGGGTGATATCGCTCATCCAGTTACTGCGATCGATCAGGCTGCCGAGGCTGGTCCAGCCGGTGAGGGCCAGGATCGAGGTGAGGACCAGCACCAGGCCGAAGCCCAGGCCGAGTTTGAGGTTGACGCTGATGTTACCGAACCAGCTGTTCATCGAATGCTCCGCAAAAGTGATTTGTCTGCTGGACGGTGTTGTTGTTTGAGCCAGCCAAGGTGAGTAGACCTGTATCGGCAGGCAGACGAGAATCTGAAACGTTTATTCGTAAAACCCCGGCGCACACTCTTGTACAGCGACCTGCGGCGCCATATCGGTACTCCGCGAAGGCTCATCGGGGGCACATATTCTGTGCTAGTCTGCGGGCCCTTTTAGTTTTGGGCGGTGCGGGAGACAGTGTTTTCAGTACCGTCCTACAGCGGAGCCTATTCATGTCCGAAGTTAATCTGTCCACCGACGAAACCCGCGTCAGCTACGGTATCGGCCGTCAGTTGGGCGACCAACTGCGCGACAACCCGCCGCCGGGCGTGAGCCTGGACGCGATCCTGGCCGGCCTGACCGACGCTTTTGCGGGCAAGCCAAGCCGTGTTGACCAGGAACAAATGGCCGCCAGCTTCAAGGTGATCCGCGAAGTCATGCAAGCCGAAGCCGCTGCCAAGGCTGAAGCCGCAGCCGGTGCCGGCCTGGCTTTCCTGGCTGAAAACGCCAAGCGCGAGGGCATCACCACCCTGGCTTCCGGTCTGCAGTTTGAAGTGCTGACTCAGGGGGACGGCGCCAAGCCGACCCGTGAAGACCAGGTGCGTACCCACTACCACGGCACCCTGATCGACGGCACTGTGTTCGACAGCTCCTACGAGCGTGGCCAGCCAGCCGAATTCCCGGTAGGTGGCGTGATCGCCGGTTGGACCGAAGCCCTGCAACTGATGAATGCCGGCAGCAAATGGCGCCTGTACGTGCCGAGCGAGTTGGCTTACGGCGCTCAAGGCGTTGGCAGCATCCCGCCACACAGCGTTCTGGTGTTCGACGTCGAGCTGCTCGACGTTCTGTAAGACCTGCTGCTGATTACCTGTAGGGGCGAGCCAGCCCGCTCCTACAGGGTTCTTCAGCATGGCTCATGGATGAAACTTGCCATTGATTTCCGTGGC
Source organism: Pseudomonas lurida (assembly GCF_013522705.1). Taxonomy (GTDB): domain Bacteria; phylum Pseudomonadota; class Gammaproteobacteria; order Pseudomonadales; family Pseudomonadaceae; genus Aquipseudomonas; species Aquipseudomonas quebecensis. Next base: position 114,290 of record NZ_JAAMRE010000009.1, on the reverse strand, counting down.
CGGGCGCAACGCTCGGGCATAGCAGAACAGAAACAAATTACGCACCACCTCCTTCAGCACACCGGGTTCGCTCGAACTCAGGCCATTGACGTCCAGGTCGCCCTGGTCCTGCAGTTCACTCAATGCTTCTTCTTCAAGCACTGCACAGACTTCGCCGGTTTCCCGATGCAGGATTCGCAGGTAAGGGTGTGGGCGATCCAGCCAGGCGTCTATCAAATAAGTCATGGTCAATTCTCCTTGATGGGTTTCAATGAGAATAATTCTTATTCGCTGAATAGCAAGTGCCTATTGGCGGTTTTTGGTTTTTTCTGAAGGGGTGTTGCGTTCGATCAACGCAGAGGGCAAAACGCCATCCCGCGACGGGCGCGGGATGGAAGCAGCATATTCAGACTTTGCGCACGAACTCGGATTTGAGTTTCATCGGGCCGATACCGTCGATCTTGCAATCGATATCGTGGTCGCCGTCGCACAGGCGGATGTTTTTCACCTTGGTACCGACTTTCACCACCAGGGAGGTGCCCTTGACCTTGAGGTCTTTGATCACGGTGATGGTGTCGCCGTCCTGCAGCACGTTACCCACGGAGTCTTTCTTCACGGTTTCATCGCCGGCCGCTTCGGTCTCACCGTTAGCGGACCATTCATGGGCGCATTCCGGGCAGACCAGTTGGGTGCCGTCTTCGTAGGTGTATTCGGAATTGCATTTCGGGCAGGGTGGCAAAGTGCTCACTTGCGCTCCTTAAAGGTCAGGATGGCTAAAGTCGCACATTGTATAGGGATTTACGGTCTTGCAGGTTGAATGAAATCTAAATGTGGGAGGAGGTACGCTCCTCCCGCATCAATGTGATTTAGTGCGTGCGTGCCACCGCAAACTCACTCAGCTCAACCAGGGCGTCCCTGTATTCGCTGGCCGGGAGGGCTTCCAGGCATTTGATTGCACGGGCCACGTAGTCACGGGCCAGTTGCGCGGTGTAGTCCAGCGAGCCCGAGGCCTCGACGGCCGCACGGATGCTTTCCAGGTCTTCGATCCCACCTTTCTGAATCGCCTTGCGCACCAGCGCAGCCTGTTCCGGCGTGCCTTCGCGCATGGTGTAGATCAGCGGCAGGGTCGGCTTGCCTTCGGCCAGGTCGTCGCCGACGTTCTTGCCCAGGGTTTCGGCGTCGCCACGGTAGTCGAGCAGGTCGTCCACCAATTGGAATGCCACGCCCAGGTGATCACCGAAGGTGCGCAGGGCTTCGGCCTGTTCGGCGGTCGCGCCACACAGCGCGGCGGCACTATGGGTGGAGGCTTCGAAGAGCATCGCGGTTTTGCCGCGAATCACTTCCATATAGGTTTCTTCGGTGGTGCTGGCGTCACGTACCTTGGACAACTGCAGCACTTCGCCTTCGGCGATGATGCGCGTGGCTTGCGACAGGATCTTCATGACCGGCATCGAGCCCAGCTCGACCATCATTTCGAACGAGCGCGAATACAGGAAATCACCCACCAGCACACTGGGCGCGTTGCCCCACATGGCATTGGCGGTTTCGCGGCCACGGCGCATGCCGGACATGTCGACCACGTCGTCATGCAGCAGGGTCGCGGTATGCAGGAATTCAATCGTGGCAGCCAGCAGGCGCAGATCGTCGCCTTCGCGGCCCAGGGCCTTGCCGCACAGCAACACTAATAAAGGACGCAGGCGTTTGCCACCCGCCGACGTAATGTAGTCGCCAATTTTGGAGACCAGCGGCACTTTAGATGTGAGCTGCTGCTTGATGATGCCGTCGACGGCGCTAAAATCGTCCGCGACCGCGCGGTAGAAAGCTTGGGGTTGCATCAGCGACAGTCGCTCCAGAAGGGTTGCGCGGCATGCTAGGACCCAGGCCCCCGAGTGTCAAGGCGCGATGGACGGCCACTTGCAACAGCTATTTACCTTGCGTACAATCGCGCACCCTGAACTTCCTGGGCAGCACCTGCCTTACGCAATTGCATTCGGGACGTCCATCCCATGCAGCCATGCCAGCCAATACCTCTTCTTATAAAGCGCTGGGTGAGCAGGATTATCGGAGAAATACCATGTCGTACGCAGTAATTGTTACTGGTGGCAAGCAATACAAGGTCGCCCCAGGTGAATACCTGAAGATCGAAAAACTGGAAATCGCTACCGGCGAATCCGTTACCTTTGATCGCGTTCTGTTGGTCGCCAATGGCGATGACGTGAACATTGGCGCTCCAGTTGTTGCTGGCGCTACCGTTGTGGCTGAAGTGATCTCCCAAGGTCGTCACGATAAAGTCCGCATCATCAAGTTCCGTCGTCGTAAGCACCACATGAAGCGTATGGGCCACCGCCAGTGGTACACCGAGATCAAAATCACCGGTATTCAGGCTTAATTTCAGCCTAATTCCTCACTAGGAGAATTGACTCATGGCACACAAAAAAGCTGGTGGTAGTACCCGTAACGGTCGCGACTCAGAAGCCAAACGCCTTGGCGTGAAGATGTATGGCGGCCAGAAAATCATTCCGGGCAACATCATCGTGCGTCAGCGCGGCACCCAATTCCACGCCGGTTACGGTGTTGGCATGGGTAAAGATCACACCCTCTTCGCGAAAATCGAAGGCGTGATCAAGTTTGAAGTAAAAGGCGCGTTCAACCGCCGTTACGTGAGCGTTGTCGCCGCTTAATTGCGCGATCGCTGGAAAAGCCCTGTCTTGCGACGGGGCTTTTTCGTTTGTGGAATGAGTCTCTTGCAAAGCTGTTTGTGATGGGCAAAAGCAGCGGATTTTGCGGATGTTGCTTGAGGTCGCTGCGCTCATTTTTGCAAGAGTCTTATGTCTTGGTTTCTTAAGCTCGTCCATGCGACGAGAGGCGTTTTGTTATGAAGTTCGTTGATGAAGTTTCCATCCGAGTAAAAGCAGGCGACGGCGGTAACGGTTGCATGAGTTTCCGTCGCGAAAAATTCATCGAAAACGGTGGCCCCAACGGTGGCGACGGCGGTGACGGCGGTTCCATCTACATGATGGCCGACGAAAACCTCAACACCCTGGTCGACTACCGCTACACCCGGCACTTCGATGCCGAGCGCGGCTCCAACGGTGGCAGCACTGACTGCACCGGTAAGAAAGGTGAAGATCTGGTCCTGCGGGTACCGGTCGGCACCACGATCATCGATTCCGCGACCCAGGAAGTGATCGGCGACCTGACCAAGGCCGGCCAGAAGCTGATGGTCGTGCAGGGCGGCTGGCACGGTCTGGGGAACACCCGATTCAAGTCCAGTACCAACCGTGCGCCGCGCCAGACCACGCCGGGCAAGCCGGGCGAGCAGCGCGACCTCAAGCTGGAAATGAAAGTGCTGGCGGATGTGGGCCTGCTGGGCCTGCCGAACGCCGGCAAGAGCACCTTTATCCGTTCGGTATCGGCCGCCAAGCCGAAAGTTGCCGACTATCCGTTCACCACCCTGGTACCCAACCTGGGCGTGGTCAGCGTCGATCGCTGGAAAAGCTTCGTAATCGCCGACATTCCCGGCTTGATCGAAGGCGCTTCCGACGGTGCGGGCCTGGGTATCCGCTTCCTCAAGCACTTGTCCCGCACCCGTTTGCTGCTGCACCTCGTCGACATGGCGCCGCTGGATGACACCAGCGCACCGGACGCCGCCGAAGTGATCGTCAGCGAGCTGACCAAATTCAGCCCGTCGCTGGCCGAGCGTGATCGTTGGCTGGTACTGAACAAGTGCGACCAGATTCTCGAAGAAGAGCATGAAGAGCGCGTCAAGGAAATTGTCGACCGCCTGGAGTGGGAAGGTCCGGTCTACGTGATCTCGGCCATTGCCAAAGAAGGCACCGAGCGCCTGACGCGCGACATCATGCGCTACCTGGAAGACCGTGCCGACCGCCTGGCCGCCGATCCGGTGTTCAAAGCCGAACTGGCCGAACTCGACCAGCGCATCGAAGACGAGGCCCGCGCCCAGCTGCAGGCCCTGGACGACCAGCGTGCCCTGCGTCGCAGCGGCGTGAAGTCGGTTCATGACATCGGTGACGATGATTGGGACGAAGAAGACGTGGATGACGAAGACGGTCCGGAAATCATTTACGTGCGCGACTGATTCGTTGCAGTAAACTTAAGCGCCGCTCACTCGAGCGGCGTTTTGGTATCTGTAGTCTTTAAAGCAGTCACGAATAACGTTATGGGCGGCGCTGGGTCGCGCGGCCCTCACTCTAAGGTTGAAGATGATGCGGAGCAAAGTGACAGGTGCGCAGCGCTGGGTCGTAAAGATCGGCAGTGCGTTGCTGACGGCCGATGGCAAGGGTCTGGATCGCGCAGCCATGAGCGTCTGGGTCGAGCAAATGGTGGCCTTGCATGAAGCGGGCGTGGAGTTGGTGCTGGTGTCGTCCGGAGCGGTTGCCGCCGGGATGAGCCGCCTCGGCTGGACCGCGCGACCCAGCGCGATGCACGAGCTGCAGGCCGCGGCCGCCATCGGTCAGATGGGCCTGGTGCAGGCCTGGGAATCGAGCTTTGCCGAGCATGGTCGCCACACCGCGCAGATCCTGCTGACCCACGACGACCTGTCCGACCGCAAGCGCTACCTCAATGCCCGCAGCACCTTGCGCGCGCTGGTGGAGCTTAAGGTGATCCCGGTGATCAACGAGAACGACACGGTGGTCACCGACGAAATCCGCTTCGGCGACAACGACACCCTGGCCGCGCTGGTGGCCAACCTGGTGGAAGCCGACCTGCTGGTGATCCTCACCGACCGCGACGGCATGTTCGACGCCGACCCGCGCAACAACCCCGATGCGCAGCTCATTTATGAAGCGCGTGCCGACGACCCGGCGCTCGATGCCGTGGCCGGCAGCGTCGGCGGCGCCCTGGGCCGCGGTGGCATGCAGACCAAGCTGCGTGCCGCGCGCCTGGCCGCCCGTTCCGGCGCGCACACGATCATTGTCGGTGGGCGCCTGGAGCGCGTGCTGGACCGTCTCAAGGCCGGCGAACGCATCGGCACGCTGCTGTCGCCGGAGCGCGGCATGCTGGCGGCACGCAAGCAGTGGCTGGCGGGGCATCTGCAAACCCGTGGCACCCTGGTGCTGGACGACGGCGCGGTTTCGGCGTTGTCCCAAGGCAACAAAAGCCTGCTGCCGGTCGGCGTCAAGTTGGTGCAGGGCAGTTTCCGCCGTGGCGAGATGGTGGTGTGCGTGGCGCCGGATGGTCGCGAGATCGCCCGTGGTCTGGCCAATTACAGTGCCCTGGAAGCGCAGAAGATCATCGGGCAGCCGTCCGACGCGATTGTCGGTCTATTGGGTTACATGGCGGAACCGGAACTGGTGCACCGCGATAACCTGATCCTGGTTTAACCAAAGGAATACACAATGCGCGTACTGAAAGGATTGCTCGGCCTGCTGGTGGCCATGCCCCTGCTGGCCTCGGCCGAAGAAATCGGCCAAGTGTCGACAGTGTTCAAGTTTGTCGGCCCCAACGATCGAATCGTGGTCGAAGCGTTCGATGACCCCAAGGTCGACGGTGTGACCTGCTACCTCTCGCGCGCCAAGACCGGCGGCGTGAAGGGCGGGCTGGGCCTGGCCGAAGACCGCGCCGAAGCCTCTATCGCCTGCCGCCAGGTAGGGCCGATTCGCTTCAAGGGCGAACTCAAGGACGGCGACGAAGTCTTCAAGGAACGCACCTCGCTGGTGTTCAAAACCATGCAGGTGGTGCGCTTCCTCGACAAGAAGCGCAATACCCTGGTGTACCTGGTCTACAGCGACCGCCTGATCGAAGGCAGCCCGCAGAACGCGGTGACGGCCATTCCGATTTTGCCGTGGCCGACCGCTCAGTAACCGGCGGGCGAGTTTTGTCATCGGCGTCTATGATTCCAAGCTTGCGGTCTGTAATCTCGAAACGCCGCAATGCAAAGAATATGGGATATCTGGAGTTCGTCATGAGTGTTTTCCACGACCTGAAACTCAAAGCTCTGGACGGGCAAGAGCTGCCGCTGGCGCGTTTCAAGGGGCAAGTTGTGCTGGTGGTCAACGTCGCATCCAAGTGCGGTTTAACCCCGCAATACGCGGCGTTGGAAAACCTTTATCAGCAATACAAGGCCAAGGGGTTCACCGTGCTCGGCCTGCCTTGCAACCAGTTTGCGGGCCAGGAGCCGGGCACCGAACGGGAAATCCAGGACTTCTGCAGCCTGAACTATGGGGTGACTTTCCCACTGGCCAGCAAGATTGAAGCCAATGGCCCGGAGCGTCACCAGCTGTACCGTATCCTCGCGGGGGAGGGCGCTGAGTTTCCGGGCGATATCACCTGGAACTTCGAGAAATTCCTGTTGGGCAAGGATGGTCGCGTGCTTGCGCGCTTCTCGCCGCGCACGGCACCGGATGATCCCAGCGTCGTTCAGGCCATCGAAAAAGCCTTGGCCTGATTCCCTGACCTGCAGGCGCCAATGCGCTCCTGCAGGTGTCCGTCATTTCTAAGCTTTAATCACCCAGATCAATAGTGCTACTCAGCGCGCAACGCCGCCCATATTATCCACGTCATAATTCAGACCTTCGTGGAGTGCTCCCATGCCTGCCCAAGCCTTGTTCAAACCTTTCCAGCTCGGTGCACTGCAACTGTCGACCCGCGTGGTCATGGCGCCAATGACCCGTTCGTTCTCGCCCGGTGGTGTGCCCAATGCCAAGGTCGTCGAGTACTACCGTCGACGCGCGGCCGCCGGTGTGGGCCTGATCATCACCGAGGGCACAGTGGTCGGGCATCAAGCGTCCAATGGCTACCCCAACGTCCCACACTTCTACGGCGAAGCCGCCCTGGCCGGCTGGAAGACCGTGGTCGATGCAGTGCACGCCGAGGGCGGCAAGATCGTTCCGCAGTTATGGCATGTGGGCAGCGTGCGTCGCCTTGGCACCGAACCTGACGCCAGCGTGCCGGCCTACGGGCCGATGGAAAAACTTAAGGATGGCAATGTGGTTGTCCACGGCATGACCGTCCAGGACATCAAGGAGGTGATCGGTGCCTTCGCCCAAGCGGCCAAAGATGCCCGGCGCATCGGCATGGACGGCGTGGAAATCCACGGTGCCCACGGCTATTTAGTGGACCAGTTCTTCTGGGACGGCAGCAACCAGCGCACCGACGAATATGGCGGCAGCCTGGCCAACCGCTCGCGTTTTGCCATCGAACTGATCCAGGCCACGCGCGCAGCCGTCGGCCCGGACTTTCCGATCATCTTCCGTTTTTCGCAATGGAAACAGCAGGACTACACCGCGCGGCTGGTGCACACCCCTGAAGCATTGGGTGAATTTCTCAAGCCTTTGTCGGACGCGGGTGTGGATATTTTCCACTGCTCCACTCGGCGTTTCTGGGAGCCGGAGTTTGAAGGTTCAGATCTCAACCTGGCCGGCTGGACCCGTCAGCTCACCGGTAAACCGACTATCACCGTAGGCAGCGTCGGCCTGGATGGCGAGTTCCTGCAGTTTATGGTCAATACCGATAAGGTCGCTCAACCTGCAAGCCTGGAAAAATTGCTGGAGCGTCTGAATAACGATGAATTCGACTTGGTCGCCGTGGGTCGCGCACTGTTGGTGGATCCGGACTGGGCGTCGAAAGTGCGTGAAGGGCGCGAAGGCGACATCCTGCCGTTCAGTCGTGAGGCGTTGACGACACTGGTGTAGGGACTCAACAGAGCTGCGCTTGAGGATCACGTCAGTGGCAGTCTTAAACGGGGGGCGGGTATTGAATATCCGCCCCCCGCTTCTCGTCAGGCCGACTGGCCTTGCGGCCTAAGGTCTTGTGTTAAGCCTTTATTGGTTAAGCCCAATAAATGTCGTCGGGTTGGTTGGAATACGCCCTTTGATAGTAAGGCGTGTGGTCATGCAGTGAAGGTCTGTCAGCTTGCCGCAAGTGATAGCCACCGTCGTAGGGTGGGCGTTGTCCGCCGTTATGCTCAGGTTGCCAGGTGTTTTCAGGGCGCACGGCATAGGGGCGATAGCCGCCGTTGTGGGGTGGGCGTTGCCCGCCGTTGTGCTCAGGTTGCCAGGTGTTTTCAGGGCGCACGGCATAGGGGCGATAGCCACCGTTGTGAGGTGGGCGTTGCCCGCCGTTGTGCTCGGGGTGCCAGGTGTTTTCAGGGCGCACGGCGTAGGGGCGATAGCCGCCGTTATGAGGTGGGCGTTGCCCGCCGTTGTGCTCTGGTTGCCAGGTGTTTTCAGGGCGCACGGTGTAGGGGCGATAGCCACCGTTGTGGGGCGGGCGTTGCCTGTCGTCATGCGCAGTTTGCCAAGCATTGGCGGGGCGTTGCGGTTGCGGGCGGTTCCAGCCATGGCTTGCGCCGTGGGAAGGGTTCGAACCGTTCGGGGACGGGCGTATCTGCAACTCCCCTTGAGTGTGGGAGGGCTGAGGATGCAGCGTGAATGACCCATTTATCAGTGTCGACATAGCGCTCTCTATCAATGTCCAGTATCGATGGCCTGCCTGGTTCGAGCGTGTTCCGCTGGGAAACACCATCGGATGGCAGGTGTCATCTAGGTGGCGCTGATTCGCACACCGTTCCAGAAATATCCTGTTGTGGTGCGCCGATTCGTGCGGCCTCAAGGCGAGATTCCCCGCGCAGAGGCCAGAACCCAGGCGCAGCAGAGGCAGGAGGGCGAACGGGCTTACGTCATTTGCGGAGCGTTCAACGAACGTAGGGCAGCGTTGGCACCGTCAAATGCTCCCCGCACACATCGCGTAACTGGTTCTCGAATTGCTCGATGATCGCCGGCCAGCCTTGGCGGCTGGCATGCTGGCGTGCATTCAGACGCGCCCTGCGCAAGTGTTCGCTTTCTTCAAGCAGCCAGTTGGCCGCGTCGCAAAAGGCATCTTCATCCCCTGGCATCGCCAATGCGCCGCTGTAACCGTGGCGAATGTGCTGGGTTGCGGCCGCCTGGTCGTATGCCACTACGCCCAAGCCAGAGGCCATGGCCTCCAGCACCACATTGCCGAAGGTTTCGGTCAGGCTGGGAAACAGGAACAGGTCGCCGCACGCGTAATGCTGTGCCAGGCTTTCTCCGCGCTGGCTGCCGCAAAAGATCGCGTCGGGAAGATCGCGCTCCAACTGGGCCCGTTGCGGGCCATCGCCGACGATGATCAATTTCAGTCGGCGCTGTGGATAAGTCGCGCGCAATGACTCAAAACAGCGCTTGAGCAGGCCCAGGTTTTTTTCCTGGGCCAACCGACCGACGTGCAGCACCGCCACGTCATCATTGGCCAGCCCCCAGCTTTCCCGCAGGGCATTGTCGCGCTTGGCCGGGTGGAACAGCTGGCTGTCGACCCCGCGCGACAACATGCCCAGGCGTTCGAAATGCCGGCGCTCCAGCTCCAGGCGTTGGCTGGCACTGGGCACCAGCGTCAAGTCGGAGCGGTTATGAAACCAGCGCAGGTAGTGCGTGACCATCCGGCTCAACAGGCTCAGACCGTACTGGTTCGAGTACTGCTGGAAATTGGTGTGGAAGCCGCTCACCACACTGATCCCCAGGCGCCGCGCGGCCCGCAGCGCCGACAGCCCCAGCGGGCCTTCCGTGGCGATGTACAGCACATCAGGGCGTTGGCGCGTCCAGCGTCGCAGCAACTTGTGCATCGACGACTGACCCCACTGCAAACCCGGATAGCCGGGCAGAGGCCAGCCGCGGCACAGCAGCAATTGGTCGTCGCTGGGACGGCTCTGATCAACGCCCTGTCGCGGACGCACCAGCTCGATTAGATGGCCGCGGGCGCGCAAGCCATCACACAGGCGGCCAAGGGTATTGGCCACCCCGTTGATCTCTGGCGGGAAGGTTTCGGTAATCAGGGTGATGTGAAGCGAAGCTGTCGTCATGACCCCCAGTCTCGCTGTGGGCCATGTCGTCAATGTGTCATCGGTATGATGGATTTATGACCGGGTCACTTTTGCTTGGCGCACCATCGTTTCGGCGCCTTGTTCACGCACCCAGAATAACGTGGCGCCGGCCACCGCCGCCGGCATCATCAGCAAATTGACCACCGGCACCAGCAGCACCAGGTAGACGACGCCGCCGAAGCTCAAGCTCTGCCAGCGCTTCTGACGCAGCCAGGCGAGCATTTCGTTCCAGCCCAGTTTGTGGTTGTCCGCCGGGTAGTCGATGTACTGGATCGCCATCATCCACACGCCGAACAACAGCCACAGCGGCGCGGCAATCAAGTTGACCACCGGGATAAACGACAGAATAAACAGGCCGATGGCGCGTGGCAGGAAGTAGCCCAGCTTGCGCATTTCCCGGGCCAGGGTGCGGGGGATCATGGCGACCAGCTCGCTCCAGCTGAACGGCGGGAAGTCATCGGTGCCACGCACCACCACTTCGACCTTTTCCGCCAGGAAACCATTGAACGGCGCTGCGATGATGTTGGCGAGCAGGGTGAAGGTGAAAAACACCATCAGCACAACCAGCACCACAAACAGCGGCCACAGCAGGTAATTGAGAAAACTCAGCCAGCCGGGCAGGGTCGGCATCAACTGGTCGACCCACAGGCTGAACTGATGGCCGGCAAAATAAATCAGCCCGACGAACAGCACGAGGTTGATCGCCAGCGGCAGCAGCACAAACAGCCGCAGGCCGGGGCTCAGCACCAGTTTGAGGCCTTCTCGCAGGTATTGCGGGCCGGAAAGAGCAGGGGCGGGCATGAGGTACTCCGAGCAGAATGACGAACGCGCCGACCTTACCGGCTTTGCCGGCATGGCGAAAGCACGGTCAGTGTGACGACATCAAAGGTAACAAAGGCGTCGATCAAGGGTGTCGACTGCATAGAGACCGCCTATGAGCTGGATTGTTATTGCGTATTTCCTTAATCTTGCCCCCCTCTATACGCTGCACCCATTATTTTTCAGGATCCGCGAGTTCAAGCCTTCCCCAAGTGCTTCGCGGTCCTTTTTTATTCCAGCCGTCTTGTTGTCCGGGCGGTCGATAGGAGCGAGTCATGTCTGATACCCGTCATTCGCGAGTGATTATTCTCGGTTCCGGCCCTGCCGGTTACAGCGCTGCCGTCTATGCCGCCCGTGCCAACCTCAAGCCGTTGCTGATCACCGGCATGCAGGCGGGCGGTCAGCTGACCACCACCACCGAAGTCGACAACTGGCCTGGCGATGTCCACGGTCTGACCGGCCCGGCGTTGATGGAACGTATGAAAGAGCACGCCGAGCGCTTTGAAACCGAGATCGTGTTTGATCACATCAACAAGGTCGACTTCTCCAAGAAACCTTACAGCCTGACCGGCGACAGCGGCGTGTACACCTGTGACGCGCTGATCATTGCTACCGGCGCCAGCGCCCGCTACCTGGGCCTGCCGTCGGAAGAAGCGTTCATGGGCAAAGGCGTGTCCGCCTGCGCCACCTGCGACGGTTTCTTCTACCGCAACAAGCCGGTCGCCGTGGTCGGTGGCGGCAACACTGCCGTGGAGGAGGCGCTGTACCTGGCCAACATCGCCAGCACTGTGACCCTGGTCCACCGCCGTGAGACGTTCCGCGCCGAGAAGATCCTGATCGACAAGCTGCACGCCCGTGTCGCCGAAGGCAAGATCATCCTCAAGCTCAACGCCACCCTGGACGAAGTCCTGGGCGACAACATGGGCGTGACCGGTGCTCGCTTGAAAAACAACGACGGCAGCTTCGATGAGCTGAAAGTCGACGGTGTGTTCATCGCTATCGGCCACACCCCGAACACCTCGCTGTTCGAAGGCGTGCTGGAAGCCAAGGACGGTTACCTGGTGGTGAAGGGCGGTCGTGAAGGCAATGCCACCGCCACCAACATCGAAGGCATCTTTGCTGCCGGCGATGTGGCCGACCACGTGTACCGCCAGGCCATCACCTCGGCCGGCGCCGGTTGCATGGCGGCTCTGGATGCCGAGCGTTACCTCGACGGTTTGAAGGATGCTGCGTTCTAAACCGTTGAAATAAGAAAACCGGCTGCGAGGCCGGTTTTTTTATGGATGCCATTTAGAGGTGGGAGAGACTTGCCCCAAGGGCAGTGGTTCGGTCAATGCATCGGTGACAGACATACCGCTATCGGGGGCAAGCTAACTCATTTTCACCTGCAACTGACTCAGGATTTGCGGGTCAGGGGGTGTGCGGCAAATTTCACGCCTGCCAACCCATGGGTAATCAACGCGCGAATATTGGCATGGTCACTGCCCTCAGGCGTCGCCAGCACCGAGCGGTAGTGCTCCCCAAACGCCAGCAGCGCTTGCTGGTCGCTCAAGCCTTCCAGCAATGCCAAACCCAAGGTTTTGCACGAGCCTTCGTTCTGCCCGGCGGCATTTTCTACCCCGCCATTGTTGAAGGCCTGCGGCTGGTAATCGTAACCGGCCGCGACGAACGCCAGGGTATCGGCAAAAACGTGCTCGCCGCTGTTCAAGCTGGCGCGCAGGGTATTGAGATCAGTCATGTGAGTTTCCTTTGGCGAACGCCGCCTGTTGTTCGGCGCTGGCTTCTTTCTGGTATTGAGCTTTCCACTCGGCGTACGGCATGCCGTACACCACTTCACGGGCGTCATCGAGGCTCAGCTCGATCTGGCGCTCATCGGCCTCGGCCTTGTACCACTTGGACAGGCAGTTGCGGCAGAAGCCGGCGAGGTTCATCAGGTCGATATTCTGCACATCCTTGCGGCTGTCCAGGTGCGCTACCAAGCGGCGGAAGGCGGCGGCTTCGAGTTCGAGGCGTTGTTGATCGTTCATAGGGGGCTCTTCGAGGCAGCTTCAAGCGGGTAAGCTTCAAGCTGCAAGTTGGAATAGGGTTGGCCTTTTAGCCTGCAGCTTGTAGCTAGCGGCTTGCAGCTAATGTTATCGACACCGATTCGGCAAAGCGCAGCGCATGGGGCTTGTCCACTTCGACCTCGGCGTACAACACCGATTCGTTGCTCATCACCAGGTCCAGCAGTTCCTGGGTCAGGCGCTCGAGCAGGGCAAAGCGGTTGCCCTCGACGTGGGCAATGATTGCCTTGGTGATGGTGCGGTAGTTCAAGGCATGGTCGATGTCATTGTCGCGCACCGCTTCCTGGGCCGCATACAGGATGGTCAGGTTGATCAGCACGTCCTGCTTGTTGAGGATTTCGTCCTCATTGATGCCGATATAGGTGCGCAGGCACAGGTCCTTGACCCGGATGCGCGCCATGCCTGGTTGAAGTTGTGGCATTGCTACTTGCTCCGTCCAATCAGTTGCAGGAACTCCGTGCGCGTGGTGTTCGACTCGCGGAACGCGCCGAGCATCACCGAGGTGTTCATGGTTGAATTCTGTTTTTCCACGCCGCGCATCATCATGCACATATGCTTGGCCTCGATCACCACGGCCACGCCGGCGGCCTGGGTTACCTCCTGGATCGCATCGGCGATTTGCCGCGTGAGGTTTTCCTGGATCTGCAGGCGCCGGGCGAACATGTCGACGATGCGCGCCAGCTTTGACAGGCCCAGCACCCGGCCGGTCGGGATATACGCCACATGGGCCTTACCGATAAAGGGCAGCAGGTGATGCTCGCACAGCGAATACAATTCGATGTCCTTGAGGATCACCATTTCGTCGTTGTCGGAGGCGAAGAGCGCGCCGTTGACGATTTCTTCCAGGTTCTGCTCGTAGCCATGACACAGGTATTGCATGGCTTTGGCGGCGCGCTTGGGGGTGTCGAGCAAGCCTTCGCGCTCCGGGTCTTCGCCCAGGCCCTTGAGGATCTCGCGGTAATGGTGGGGCAGGGAAAAGGTCATACAACATCCTCAAAACGGCTTACTTGATATGCCGCCCGCCGTTGACGGTCAGGGTGGTACCGGTGACATAAGGGTTATCCAGCAGGTAACGCACGCTCTGGTAGATCACGTCGGGGCCGGGTTCGATGCCCAGCGCCGACTTGGCGAGCACCCTGGCACGGTAGGCCGCATCGTCACCTTCGTTGAACATGACCATCGCCGGCGCAATGCCGTTGACCTTGATCAGCGGCGCGAACTGCGCGGCGAACGACAGCGTGAGGCTGTCGAGCCCGGCCTTGGTGGCGCAATAGGCGATATGCTGGCGGCTGCCCTTGCGCACCACATCATCGCTGATATGCACGATATCGGCCGGTGAAGAACGTTGCAGCAAAGGTGAACAATGCAGGTTGATCAAGTACGGCGCAAGCATGTGCACGTTGAACATGTCGATAAACGCGCGGCTCTCGTCACCCGGCGTCTCGGCGACCCAGGCCGAGGCGTTGTGAATGATCGCGCGCAGGCTTTGGGTGTGGGTGTTCACCTGCGCGATAAACGCCAGCACCCCGGCCTCGCTGGAGAAATCAGCGAACAGGCCGATCGCACCGCGGTCACGAAGGGCTTGAACGCCGGGGCGTTCGCTGCGGTAACTGAATATCACCGGCTGGCCCTCGTCCAGCAGGCGATGGGCACAATGCAGGCCGACACGCTGGCCGGCACCGGTGATCAGGATCGGGGCGTTCGTTGCAGACATGGGAGGCTCGCGTCGCTGGCAGGCTCGAATCATACCAGCGACGCGGCGCCCCTGTACCTACGCCGCCGCTTCGGTAGGCTTGCCCGGCGGTGGGCTGGGGTGCAGCCAGTTCGCCAGCAGGTGGGTCGACAAGGGAATGAACAGGTAAACCATCAAGGGCGTGAGTGCCAGGGTACTGACCAGCACGCGCGGCACCAGGGCCAGCTCGTTGAGCAGCGGCCCCAGGCCAAAGTTGAACAACAGCGACACCGGAAAAAACGCCAGCCAGATAGCCACTGCCTGCTTCCAGCGCGGTGGGCGCGCACCTGCTGCGCCGAACCAGCCGTCGATGCCGCGCACGCGATGCTCCGACGGGTCGGCAAACAGCTCGCTGCCGCGGCCCAGCCAGGCACTGCGCGAGGCGGAAAACTCCCAGGCGTGCAGGGTTTGCTCATCGGCAAAGCGGAAAATGATCTGGAACTCATCGTCATTGGGCGGCGGCGCCAGTACGCCGGAGCCCAGGTAACCGGGAAAATCGGTGGCCAATTGCTCGCCTTCGCGCAGCCAGGCCATCAGTTCTTCATAGCGTCCCTTGGCCACGCGGCGCGCAACCATCAGGGTAACGGGGGAGGTAGACATTGTGTATCTCCAAATGAACGGGCGCGGTTGGCCGGGTAGGCGGCGCGCAGACGAGGCTGCGGGGTGAGGCAGCGACGTAGAAAAAACAGGCAAGGATTATTCCCGAATCCACCGAATACACCAGCGGCATTGGTCCGAAAATCGCGGACCTTGAAAAGGACAGCTTTAAAGGCGTTAAATGCGCGTTCAATTACCGTTGGTTTTATGGTCGTCAATGCCCGTGATCCATGCTCCCGTTGATAGTGTTTCGCAACCAGACTCGATAGATTTCAACGAGCTGTTTCCGATCCGTGAAGTGTCCAGAATGACAGGTATCAACCCGGTCACCCTGCGTGCCTGGGAGCGACGCTACGGTTTGATCGAGCCCAAGCGCACCGAAAGTGGGCATCGGCTGTACACCCGCGACGATATCCAGACGGTCAGTCGCATCCTCGAGTGGATCGAGCGCGGGGTGGCCGTCAGCAAAGTGGGCAGGATCCTCGCCCGCGAACAGCAGCAGGCCGATGCAGTGCGTGCCGAGGGCGATGCGCTGCAGGCCTTTGAGTGGTCACAATTGCAGGCGCGCCTGAGGCAAGCGGTCAGTGCCTTCGATGATCGGCAACTGGAAAGCCTGTACGGCCAGGTGCTAGCCACCTATCCGATCAGTGTGGCGTTCCAGGACATCTGCATGCCGCTGTGGAACGAACTGTTGCGCCATCAGGGCCGCTTCGGCCAGGCCAGCGAATGGCTGTTCTTCGATGTATTCCTTAGGACCCATGTGCTGCAGCGCCTGCAGTTGGCAAGCCTTGGCGCGGCTCCCCGTGTCTTGATGGCGGCGTTGCCGGGCGAGTGCCGTAAGTTGGAGCTGCTGGTGGCGGCCGCCCTGTTGGCGCGCGATGACCTGGTCGTAAAGGTGCTGGGCATGGGCCAGCCGTTCGATGAGTTGACGCTGGTGTGCCAGAAGACCCGTCCCCAGGCGCTGGTGCTGTTCTCCAACCACTCACATAACCAAGACCTGGCGGTGCGTTTGAATCGTCTCGCGCAGACCCTGGATTGCCCGTTGTTCATCGCCGGCGCTGCGTCGGACCTGGCCGAGCACGACCTGGCAGGCTCCTCCATCGGTTGCCTGGGCAATGACGGGCCCGTGATGCAACGCCGCTTGCAGCAGTATCTGAGCGGCACGCTCGATACCTGACCTCAAGCGTGAACGTGCGGATGCGCCAGGCGGTGCTGATGCAGGATGAAATGGCGCAGTCGCTCGGTTTCGTCCGCATCGCTCTGGCTCAAGCGATACGCAAACAGGCCCCGCGCCGTTACCCGCTGCAACGTGCCACGCAAGGCGATGCGTTCGTAGCCCGAAGGGCTGAACCACAGCGCGAAGGTTTTCGGCGGCTTGAAGCGGCCACGACCCTCGACCAGCACACCCTTGAACGACACTTCATGCACCCACAGCGCGCCGGGGTTGCCTCGGATATTTTCCAAGGCCACCGGCGTCTCCAGCACCAGGCGCCACGGGCGGATCATGGGGCCGTCTTCGAAAATGCTCGGCACCCCCAGGCGCAGATGCACCGCGTTGAACTCGTCCTCCACCAAGTGCAGGGGAAACGTCAGTTGCTGGTTGTCGAACTGGGCCTGGATGGTGACATGGTCGTGGGCGGCGAGTCGGGTGAGCAAGTCGCGGATCTGCGCACCGCCGTTGACCGTCAGGCTCGACGAAGCGTCCCGCAGGTTCAACTGCGGGTTGTGCTGCATGTTCTGAATGAAGTCCAGTTCATCCTGGGTCAGAAGCGCGTTGCGTGGCATCGCCGTTTGCTCAGTAGAAGTGCTAAAAGGCCATTATCCCCCTTAGTGACCGATGTTTCTAAATTTTGTTTGAGCCACTTGTCGCGCGAAGCGTCGCAAGTTCGGCCTTGACCTCAGCCAGTTCGGCCTCCAGTTGGGCCACGCGCTGCTGGGCCTTGACCTGCAGGGTCACATCTTTTTGCACGCCGACAAAATAGGTCTGCCGGTCAGCCTCGTTGTACACCGTCGACAGCGATAATTCATTCCAGAAATGGCTGCCGTCCTTGCGGTAATTGCGCAGGATCTCACGGCACACCCCGCCGCTTTCCAGAGCGTCGCGAATGGCCATCAGCGCCGGCTGGTCGCGGTCGCCGGATTGCAGGAAACGGCAGTCCTGATAGAGGATTTCATCCGGCGTGTAGCCGGTCAGCCGTTCGAACGCCGGGTTGACGTAGATCAGCGGCTTGTCCTTGCCTTCGCGTTCGGCGACGACGATGCCGTCGTTGGAAGCGTTGATCACCAGTTGCATCAGCTTGGCATTAATCATTGAGCGGTCCATGGCTTGTGGTGGGAAAGAGGAGTGTATGGCACCCGTTGAATCTTGCACCAGGCGCCGCGAAATAGTTGCGTCAGCTGTTAATATCCCACGCTTTCGCTCAACTACAGGATCAGATTGATGAAAGTCGCCATCCTTTCCGGCTCGGTGTACGGCACCGCAGAAGAAGTGGCTCGCCACGCTGTCGTCATCCTCGAGGCCGCAGGTTTACAAGCCTGGCACAACCCTCGCGCCACCCTGGCGGACGTGCAGGCTTATGCACCTGACGCACTGGTGGCGGTAACGTCCACCACCGGCATGGGAGAACTGCCCGACAACCTCCAGCCCCTGTATTGCGCGCTGCGCGAGCAACTGCCCGGCGCCTTGCGCGGTTTGCCCGGCGCGGTCATCGCCCTGGGCGACGCCAGCTACGGCGATACCTTCTGCGCCGGTGGCGAGCAGATGCGTGAGTTGTTCGTCGAGCTGGGCGTGCGCGAAGTGCTGCCGATGCTGCGCCTGGACGCCAGCGAAAGCGTGACGCCCGAAAGCGACGCCGAACCCTGGCTGGCCGAGTTGGTCGCTGCCCTGCGCGGTTGATCGGGTCGACACCCAAGCGCCCATCGTTCCGGGGGCGCTTGTATGGATTTCTACTATTCTCAGTACGTGACTCGTACAGTCATCAAGCTGGCTGCCAAGGCGACTCCGCCGGCCAGGGTGTCTGACTAGACTGGCCCAACCCTTAGAACAATAAGAACGTGCGTCCAGGAGGTCATCACCGTGAGCCTAGCCCCGGTTGTATCCCCACAGAATGTCCAGGCCCAGGTCAGCGCTGCCGAGTGGCAGGCACGCGTCGACCTCGCCGCGTGCTATCGCCTGGTGGCGATGCATGGATGGGACGATCTGATCTTCACCCATATCTCAGCCAAAGTGCCCGGCACCGACGATTTCCTGATCAACCCCTACGGCCTGATGTTCCATGAGATCACCGCGTCGAGCCTGGTCAAGGTCGACCAGGCCGGCAACAAACTGATGGACAGCCCCCATGAGATCAACCCGGCCGGCTACACCATCCACAGCGCCATCCATGAAGTGCGCCATGATGTGACCTGCGTGCTGCACACTCACACTGCCGCCGGGGTCGCGGTGGCCGCGCAGAAGCAGGGCGTGCTGCCCATCAGCCAGCAATCGATCTTTGTGCTCTCCAGCCTGGCCTGCCACGCTTACGAGGGCGTCGCGCTGAACCACGAGGAAAAGGCCCGCCTGCAGGCCGACCTGGGCGACAACCAGTTCCTCCTGCTGCACAACCATGGCCTGCTCACCTGCGGTGCCAGCATCGCCGACACTTTTCTGATGATGTTTATCTTCCAGCGCGCCTGTGAAATCCAGGTGCTGGCGCAAACCGGCGGTGCCGAGTTGATCAGCATCGAGCCGCAGATTCTCGCCGGAGCCAAGGCCATGGGCGCGGCTGTTACCAAAAGTGCCCAAGGCATGGGCGGCGCGCTGGCCTGGCCGGCGTTGCTGCGTAAGTTGGACCACCAAAACCCTGGGTATGAAACCTGATGCCAATCGCCGAGATCCCGCTTCGAGCCTGGCGCAAGCGTGGCCAGGATTTCGACTTTCATGGCCACACCATCCGTTACTGGGTAGCGGGCCAGGGTGAACCGCTGTTGCTGCTCCACGGTTTTCCCACGGCCAGCTGGGACTGGCATTACCTGTGGCAAGCCCTGACCCAGCGCTATCTGGTGATTGCCTGCGACATGCTCGGTTTCGGCGATTCGGCCAAGCCCCTGGACCATGGCTACTGCCTGCTGGAACAGGCGGACTTGCAGCAGGCCCTGCTTGAACACCTGCGTGTGCAGCCGCCGGTGCATGTGTTGGCCCACGACTATGGCGACAGCGTCGCTCAGGAATTGTTGGCGCGGCACTATGAAGGCCGGTTCCAGATGGCCAGCTGTGTGTTTCTCAACGGCGGCCTGTTCCCGGAAACCCATCGCCCGGCGCTGGTGCAAAAACTGTTGCTCAGCCCCCTGGGCTGGATGATCGGGCGGGCCTTCGGGCGCAATGCCTTGTCCAAAAGCTTCAGCCAGATTTTCGGGCCCGCTACCCGCCCCAGCGAAAGCGCCCTGGATGACTTCTGGAGCCTGATCAGTTGCAACGACGGCCCGCGCATCCTGCACAAGTTGATTTCCTACATCCCCCAGCGCCGACGCCTGCGCGAGCGCTGGGTGCAGGCCATGCAGGGCGGTGACGTGCCGCTGCGGGTGATCGATGGCGAGATCGACCCGATTTCCGGGGCCCATATGGTGGCGCGCTACCAGCAGTTGGTGCCGAATGCCGACACGGTGCTGCTGGCCAATATCGGCCATTACCCGCAGATCGAAGCGCCGGTGCAGGTGCTCAAGCACTACCTGGCGTTTCGCGATCGAATCGGGCGGCCGGCGTCGCAGGTGGCTTATTCCTGAGCGGCATCGCTTGTTGCCGCAGGCGCGCGGCGATTATCCCCGTGCCTTATCGCGCACCATTCAGCCGCGACCGTAGTTATTGTGACCAAAGGCCCTGTGCCTGACACTCCAGCCATTCCCATTGTCGCCCTAGGAGTTCGGTATGAGTGAGTCAGTGCAGTTCCAGGATAAGGTCGTGATCGTCACCGGTGCCGGCGGCGGCTTGGGCCGTGCCCATGCGCTGTTATTCGCCCGGCATGGCGCCAAGGTGCTGGTCAACGATCTCGGCGGCTCCACCCAGGGCGAGGGCGCCAGCGCGTCGGCCGCTGACCGCGTAGTGGCCGAGATCCGGGCGGCCGGCGGAATCGCCGAGGCCAACCATGATTCTGTCACCGACGGTGACAAGATCGTGCACAACGCTCTCGATGCGTTCGGCCGTATCGACGTGGTGGTCAACAACGCCGGCATCCTGCGGGACAAGACCTTTCATAAAATGGACGACAGCGACTGGGACATGGTTTACCGGGTGCATGTCGAAGGTGCCTACAAAGTCACCCGCGCCGCCTGGCCTCATCTGCGTGAGCAAAGTTATGGCCGGGTGATCTTCACCGCGTCCACCTCGGGCATCTACGGCAATTTCGGTCAGTCCAACTACGGCATGGCCAAGCTTGGCCTCTACGGCCTGACCCGCACCCTGGCGCTGGAAGGCCGCAAGAACAACATCCTGGTCAACGCCATCGCCCCCACTGGCGCCACACGCATGACCGAAGGCCTGATTCCGCCGCAAGTGTTCGAGCGCCTCAAGCCGGAGCTGGTCAGTCCGCTGGTGGTGTACCTGGGCAGTGAAGCCTGCCAGGAAACCTCGGGGCTGTTCGAAGTCGGCGGCGGCTGGATCGGCAAGACCCGCTGGGAGCGCAGCCTGGGCGTGGGCTTCGACCCCGAGGTCGGGTTTTCGCCGGACGACGTGGCGGCGCATTGGGCGCAGATCTGCGACTTCGAAGGCGCCGCCCACCCCAAGGACACTATCGAGGCGTTGAAGGAGATGATGGCTAACTTGCAGAAATACAGCCTGTGATCGTTGTCTGAACGCGGGTCAATCCTACGGGGCGCTGATGGCGCCCCGTTTTATTTCAGGCATAAAAAAGGCCGCTGCAAAGGCAGCGGCCGAAGTAAGACGTTTGATCAAGGAGCAACAAATCAACGTCAGTGAACACCGGTAACGGATTGAAAAAACACATCAATCCATTGAAGCTCAGCTTGTCTTCCAAACTTGGAAGCGGGCGGTTTGCCCTGAAAGCCCGACAAGAATAGCTGGTTGTAACAAGATGAGTAATAGCGCTTCAGGACAAGGACTGTTACCGATCCGGCAACAGTCCATGGCGCCATCCATGCTTTTGATAACCCTCCATCCACCCTGCGCATGCCCCCGCCCGCACCCCAGCCAGAGCGGCCTGTCATCCTTTCGAGCGACAGCACGAATCCCTCCTTGGTGCGCTTATCGCTCCTGACGCGCGGCAGTAGGGTGGGGCCTTCTGTCACTCACCGGGGAAGACGCATGACAAAAACAACAATGCGCGCCATCTTCACGCCACAGGCGCTGGCCGCTGCGGTTGCGTTGGGTTGCTGTGCCCACGCGCAGGCTGTTTCGTTCAACATTGGCGAGATCGAAGGGCAATTCGATTCGTCGTTGTCGGTGGGGTCGAGCTGGGGTATGCGCGACGCCGACAAGAAACTGGTCGGCACCGTCAACGGCGGTACGGGCCAGGCTTCCACGGGGGATGACGGACGCCTCAATTTCAAGAAGGGCGAGACCTTCTCCAAAATCTTCAAAGGGCTGCACGACCTCGAACTGAAGTACGGCGATACCGGCGTGTTCGTGCGCGGCAAGTACTGGTATGACTTCGAGCTCAAGGACGAAGACCGCGAATTCAAGCCAATCAGCGACCACAACCGTAAGGAAGGCGCCAAATCCAGCGGCGCAGAGATCCTCGACGCGTTCGTCTACCACAACTATTCCCTGGGCGACCTGCCGGGTACCGTGCGCGCCGGCAAGCAGGTGGTCAGCTGGGGCGAAAGCACTTTCATCGGCAACTCCATCAACAGCATCAACCCGATCGACGTCTCGGCATTCCGTCGGCCGGGCGCCGAGATCAAGGAAGGCCTGATCCCGGTGAATATGCTGTTCGCTTCCCAGAGCCTGACCAATCAACTCACGGTGGAAGGCTTCTATCAGCTGGAATGGGACCAGACCGTGCTGGATAACTGCGGCACTTTCTTCGGCGGCGACGTGGCGGCGGACGGTTGCACCAATAATTACACCGTCGGCAACCCCGCCATTCGCCCGTTGCAACCTGTTGCGGCGGCGTTCGGGCAAGGCTTTGGCGTGGTCAACGAAGGCGTGATCGTGCGGCGTGCCGGCGACCGCGATGCGCGGGATTCCGGCCAGTTCGGCGCCGCGTTGCGCTGGCTGGGCGACGACACCGAGTACGGCCTGTACTTCATGAACTACCACAGTCGTACGCCGACCGTGGGCACTATCACCAACAACACCAGCCTGGCCACCCTCGGTGCCATCGCCGGCGCCGCCAATCGCCTGGCTCCCGGCTCAGGCGCAGGCCTGGTGCAGAGCGTGATGCTCGGTCGTGGCCAGTACTACCTCGACTACCCGGAAGACATCCGCCTGTTCGGTGCCAGTTTCTCCACGACCTTGCCCACCGGCACGGCCTGGACCGGGGAAATCAGCTACCGACCGAATGCGCCGGTGCAACTGAACACCACCGACCTGACCCTGGCCTTGATCAACCCGGTCGCCGGGCAAGCGGCCTCGCCGATACGCAGCAACTTCGGGGATGACAATACCGGCTACCGTCGCAAGGAAATCACCCAGATCCAGAGCTCCATGACCCAGTTCTTCGACCAGGTGCTGGGCGCCGAACGGCTGACCGTAGTGGGCGAAGCCGCTGTTGTCCACGTGGCCGGCCTGGAAGATAAATCCAAGCTGCGTTACGGCCGCGACTCGGTGTACGGCGCTTACGGATTCCAGGGCGATACCGACGGTTTCGTTACATCCACGTCCTGGGGGTACCGCGCGCGGGCAATCCTGGACTACAACAACGCGATCGCCGGGGTGAACCTCAAGCCCAACCTGTCCTGGTCCCATGACGTTGCCGGCTACGGCCCCAACGGGCTGTTCAACAAAGGCGCCAAGGCCATCAGCGTGGGCGTCGATGCCGACTACCGCAGCACCTACACCGCCAGCCTCAGTTACACCGACTTCTTCGGCGGCGACTACAACACCCTGACCGACCGTGACTTCCTCGCCCTCAGCTTCGGCGTGAACTTCTGATTTGGCTTAAAGAAGGACAAGAACGTATGCGTAAGACAATTGCAGTGTTGGCCCTCAGCCTGTTGGCCGCCAACGTATGGGCAGCGGTTTCCCCGGAAGAGGCCGCCAAGCTTGGTACCACCCTCACCCCGGTGGGTGCCGAGAAGGCCGGTAACGCCGATGGCTCTATCCCCGCCTGGACCGGCGGCATCCCTAAAAACGCCGGCGCGGTGGACAGCAAAGGCTTCCTCGCCGACCCATTCGCCAGTGAAAAACCGCTGTTCGTGATCACCGCCGCCACGGTGGACAAGTACAAGGACAAACTCTCCGACGGCCAGGTGGCGATGTTCAAGCGCTACCCCGAGACCTACAAGATCCCGGTCTACCCCAGCCACCGTACGGTCAACCTGCCGCCGGATATCTACGAGTCAATCAAGCGCAGCGCGCTGAACGTCAAGGCGATCAACGACGGCAATGGCCTGGAGAACTTCACCGGCAATCGCTACTACGCATTCCCGATTCCCAAGAACGGCGTGGAAGTGCTGTGGAACCACATCACCCGCTACCACGGCGGCAACCTGCGCCGCATCATCACCCAGGCCACCCCACAGACCAACGGCAGCTACACGCCGATCCGCTTCGAGGAAGAAGTGGCGGTGCCCCAGGCCATCCCGGATATTGACCCGGCCAAGGCGGCCAACGTGTTGAGTTACTTCAAGCAATCGGTCACCGCGCCGGCGCGCCTGGCGGGCAACGTGCTGCTGGTGCACGAAACCCTCGACCAGGTGAAGGAGCCGCGCCTGGCGTGGATCTACAACGCCGGTCAGCGCCGCGTACGGCGTGCCCCGCAGGTGTCCTATGACGGGCCGGGCACCGCGTCGGACGGCCTGCGCACCACCGACAACTTCGACATGTTCTCCGGTGCGCCCGACCGTTATGACTGGAAGCTGGTGGGCAAGAAAGAGATGTACATCCCCTATAACAGCTACAAGCTCGACTCGCCGTCGCTCAAGTACGACGACATCATCAAGGCCGGCCACATTAATCAGGATTTGACCCGCTACGAGCTGCACCGCGTGTGGGAAGTGGTCGGCACGGTCAAACCGAGCGAGCGGCACATCTATGCCAAGCGCCACATGTACATCGACGAGGACAGCTGGCAAGTCGCGCTGGTGGATCACTATGACGGTCGTGGCCAACTGTGGCGGGTCGCCGAAGGCCATTCACAGTTCTACTACGACCATCAGGTGCCGGCGTACACCGTGGAGACCCTGTATGACTTGATCGCCGGGCGTTATATCGCGCTGGGGATGAAAAACGAGGAGAAGAGCAGCTTCGTGTTCGGGTTTGCGGCCAAGGCGGCGGACTACACGCCGGCGGCGTTGCGGGCGGAAGGCGTGCGCTGATCCCTGATCAAAGGTGGGAGGAGGCTAGCCCCCTCCCACATTGGGTTTTGTGCATGGCCTTCAATCACCCTGCTGAATACTTCTTCAACTATCGCCCGTCACAGGTCTAGGGTAAGCGTCAGGTTGCATAACAATAAAAACGCAGGATGCAGCAATGACCGCCATGACTCGCTGCCTGGACCGTCCTGGATTCATGCCTCGGCTGTCCGCCCATCATCTGCTGCGCCCACGCCTGGCCGAGCCGTTGCTGGCGTCTGTGGCGCGGGTCAGGTTGTTGTGTGCGCCTGGCGGCAGCGGCAAGAGCGCGTTGCTCGCCGAATGTGCGTTGCAGGCGCCCGTGGGGTGTCAGGTGTACTGGTTGCCCCTCAATGGCGTGGCCCTCAGCCCCTTCCAATTGTGCCAGCGCCTGGCGCATACCCTTGGCATGCCCTTTACCGATGAAGCCACACTGCTGCAGGACTTGAGCCGCTGGCAGGCTCCGGCGTGGTTGTTCCTTGATGATTTCTGCCGCTGGCCCATGCCCGAGACCGATGCCTTGCTCGACCGCCTGCTCACCGCCGGCAGCCCGGCGCTGACCTGGTGGCTGGGCGCGCGGCGGCGGCCGGCGTGCAACTGGCCGCGGTTGCTGCTCGACGATGAATTGCTCGAATGCGGTGCGGAACTGGCGTTGCGCGCCGGGGAAATCCAGGCGCTGCTCTGCCATGCGCCAGGGCAGTCCGTCGAGGACGTGCTGCAGTTCAGCGCCGGCTGGTGCGCCGGTGTACGCATCGCGCTGCTGGGCGACGGGCACCCCGACAAAACCCTGCTCGACTACCTGCAACACGAACTGTTCAGCGTGCTGCCGCCCGAACTGGCCGACGCCTGGCGCGTGCTGGCCCATCTGCCGCGCTTCAATACAGGGCTGTGCGAACACCTGTTCGGGGCCGGCGACGGCGATCAGTACCTGCGCGATCTGCTGGCCCTTGGCGCCTTTATCCAGCCGTGGGAAGACACCGACTGGCTGCAGGTTTTTCCGCCCCTGGCGCGTCTGATGCGCGACGAACCCTGGCCGACCAAGCGCTCGTGGCACCGTCGCGCCTGCCAATGGTTCACCGCCGAGCAGGACTGGCAAGCCGCCTTCGAACAGGCGCTGTTGGCCGAAGAATATGAGGTGGCGGTCAGCCTGTTGCAGCACTTCAGCTTCGAAGATCTGTTCCGCCAGCAGAACGCGTTGCTGCTGTTGCGCCTGCACGCGGAGCATGGCGATGACCTGATGCTCGGTTCGGCCCAGTTGGTGGGGCTGGTGACGGCGGCCCTGCTGTTTGCCGGGCGCTTCGAGCAGGCCGCCGTGTGCATCGACCAACTCGCACGCTTCGCTCCGCAACCGACGGCGGCCCGGCAGCGGCACTTGTTGGCACGCTGGCAGGCCCAATGGGGCTGGTTGCTGCACTTGGGAGGGGACGCCGAGCGTTCGCGCGCGCATTTCCTCGAAGCGTTACAAGCCTTGCCCGACAGTGCCTGGACTTCGCGCCTGATGTGCTTGTCAGGGCTCACCCAGCAAGCCCTGTTGCGTGGTGAGCTGAACGTGGCGCAAACCCTGAACCGCGAAGCATTGTGCCTGGCGCGTGCCCATGGCTCATTGCTGCTGGAGGCGCTGCTGGAACTGGATCACGCCCAATTGCTCGAACAGCGCGGCGCGCCGCACCGGGCCCAGAGCCTGCTCGAACATATGCAGGCGATGCTGCTCAAGCAGCGGCTCAAGGCCGGCCCGCTGGTCGGGCGCATTGCCCTGCGGCGCGGGCACCTGGCGCTGCGGCAGGGGCAGGACGCGCTGGCCGCCGAGTGTTTCGAGACAGGCTTGCCGATGTGCCTGCACAGTCAGGACAAGCGCGTGCTTTATGGGTTTCTGGGCCTGGCGCTGCTGGCGGCCAACCGTGGCGATTACGCCCAGGCGTTCATTCAACTGCGCGAGGCGGAACGGCTGATGCAGCAACGCCAGGTGCCGGACACCGTGTACCGCGCAGTGTTGCTGCTGGTCAGCGGGCATTTCTGGTTGCAGCAGGGGCGTGCCGAGTTGACCGTCGAAGCGCTGCGCCGCGTGTTGCGTCACTTCCGCGGGCCCCAGGCCAAACAAGCGCCGCCGGCCACCCTGGAACTGATCCCGCGTCTTGAATATCTGTTGGTGTTGGCCGAGGTGAAACTGGGTTGCGCCGAACAGCCGCTGGCGCGCCTGCAAGCGCTGCTGGAGGCCACCCATCAGCGCGGCATGCTGTGCCTGGAAACCGAGTTGCACTTGGTGCTGGGTGAAGTCGCCTGGCAACTGGGCGACGCCGGGCTGGCGCGTCGTTCACTGCAGACCGGATTGGAACTGGCCGCGCGCTGCCAGGTGCAGCAAGCCATTCGCGAACTGCGCCTGCGTTCGCCGGGGCTGCTGAGCGAGTTGGGGTTGGAGCCGCAGGCGTCGACGCCGGGCACGGTGCAAAACCCGCTCAGCCAGCGCGAGTTGGAAGTGCTGCAGTTGATAGCCCTGGGCAATTCCAACCTGGAAATCGCCGATCGCCTGTTTATCTCCCTGCACACCGTCAAGACCCACGCGCGACGCATCCACAGCAAGCTCGGGGTGGAGCGGCGCACCCAGGCCGTGGCCAAGGCCAAAACCCTGGGGTTGATGACTTAGGTGCAGAAGGCCTGACGATACTCTCCAGGCGTGGCGCCCATGGCCTGGCCGAAGCGGCGGGTAAAATGGCTGGCGCTGCAGAAACCGCACATCAGTGCAATCTCGCCGAGGGGCAGGGTGCCCCCACGCAACAGGCTTTGCGCTCGGGCCAGGCGGCGCGCCAGCAGGTATTGATGGGGCGGCAGACCGAAGCTTTGGCGGAACATTCGCGCGAAGTGGTATTCCGACAGTGCACACAGCCCGGCCAATTGCCCCAGGCTCAGCGGCGCCTCCAGGTGGTAGTCGATGTAGTCCACCAACAAGCGGCGCTGATGCGGCGCCAGCCCACCTTTCAAGCGCAGACCGTCGCGCAGGCCCACTTGGTTGAGCAAAGTGTGGCTGAGCAGCTCATGGGCCAGGCTGCTGGTCAGCAGACGCTCGGCGGGCTCCTGCCAATCGAGAGCGATCAACTGGTGGAAGCGGCGCGCCTGGCTGGGGTCCTCCAGGAACGTCCCCTCCTGCAACTGCAAGGTGCGCGGTTCGCGGTCGAGCAGGGTCACGCAGCCGAGGGCGAATTGTTCCGGGCTGAAGTACACATGGGCCAGGCGGATCTCGCCGTTGATCACCCACCCGGACTGATGCTCGGCGGGCAGGATGCACAGCTTGTCCGGGCCGCCCTTGGTGTCGGGTCGGTCGCGCCGAAACGTGCCGGTGCCGCCGCCCACATAGCACGACAGGGTGTGATGGCCTGGCGCCTGGTAATCCTGGGAATCGTGGTGGTTGCTCCACAAGGCCGCGGCAAGGCCGTCACCCAGCTCGGCGCAGGCCTCCAGGCGCGCGTGGGGCGAACGGTGAAGGGCTTGGAAGACTTGCAGCGATTGCAGATCCGGCATGGCGTGTACTCTCCGACGCCCTGCATCGTACTCCGCGATGCCGGTGCTGTGCGCGGCTCGCCCGACAAAAGCGCAAGAATGTGCAAGAGCGCAGCGTGGTTTGGGGAGGACACTGAGGCTCAATCGATGGAGCCTGTTATGAACCTTTTTCTGTATTTACTCACCGTGCTGATCTGGGGTACCACCTGGATCGCCCTCAAATGGCAACTGGGCGTGGTAGCGATTCCCGTGTCCATCGTTTATCGCTTCGGCCTGGCGGCGTTGGTGTTGTTTGCGTTGCTGCTGCTCAGCCGCAAGCTGCAGGTGATGAACCGGCGCGGGCACTTGATCTGCCTGGCCCAGGGGCTGTGCCTGTTTTGCGTCAACTTCATGTGCTTTCTCACGGCCAGCCAATGGATCCCCAGCGGGCTGGTGGCGGTGGTGTTTTCCACGGCGACGCTGTGGAACGCGTTGAACGCGCGGGTATTTTTCGGCCAGCGCGTGGCGCGCAATGTGCTGATGGGCGGTGGCCTTGGGTTGGCGGGTTTGGGGTTATTGTTCTGGCCGGAGCTGGTGGGGCACACCGCCAGCCCGCAGACCCTGCTGGGCTTGGGGTTGGCCTTGCTGGGGACGATGTGTTTCTCGGCCGGCAATCTGTTGTCGAGCCTGCAGCAGAAGGCCGGTCTCAGGCCGCTGACGACTAACGCCTGGGGCATGGCGTATGGCGCGGCGATGCTGGCGACCTGGTGCGTAGTCCGAGGGGTTCCGTTCGAGATGGACTGGAGTGCGCGATATATCGGTGCCTTGGTTTACCTGGTGATTCCGGGGTCGGTGATTGGGTTTACGGCGTATTTGACGTTGGTGGGGCGTATGGGGCCGGAGCGCGCGGCGTATTGCACGGTGCTGTTTCCGGTGGTGGCGTTGAATGTGTCGGCGTTTGCCGAGGGCTATCAGTGGACCGCGCCGGCGTTGGTGGGGTTGGGCTTGGTGATGGCGGGGAATGTGTTGGTGTTTCGTAAGCCTAAGGGTGTAAGCCCGGTCTTGAAGGCGAGAACAGTCTGACCAGGTGGCAGGCGGCAAGTCCTAATGCCCATCAGTGAAGGAATCAGTGAGTGAATTTCTGCCCTGGACGGGACCAAAATGTGGGAGGGGGCTTGCCCCCTCCCACATTTGATAGTCATTGCCTGGGGTGGATCTGACTGGCATCAAGACTTGCCCCCTCATTTCACCGAGTTATTTTATTCCAAGGCGCTTGGCCAGGCGGGCGAGGTTGGCGCGGTTGAGGCCCAGTTCGCGGGCGGTGCTGGCCCAGTTGTGCTGGTGGCGTTCCAGGCAGGCGCTGATGAGGTGGCGTTGATAGTCTTCGGTGGCGTGGCGCAGGTCGCCGGTCAGGGGCGCCAGTGCGGGCGGGGTTTCAATCGGTGGTGCGCTGACGGTGGGCAGGTCGAGGTCGGTGGCACTCAGGCTGAGAATTTTCGGACGCTCGCGACAGTTTCCAAGCGCTTTCAGTGCGCTGCGTCCGATCAAATGTTCCAGCTCCCGTACGTTGCCTGGCCAGTTATAGGCCAGCAGGGCCGCCTGGGCATCGCTGGTCAGGCGCAGGCTGCCCAGGCCCATGCGTGACCGGTTCTGTTCAAGGAAGAAACCGGCCAGCAGCAGTACATCGCGGCCGCGCTCGCGTAACGCCGGCACTTGCAACGGGTAAACGCTCAGTCGATGGTAGAAGTCGGCGCGGTAGCGGCCGTTGCGCACCTCATCGGCGAGGTCGCGGTTAGTAGCGGCGATCAGGCGCACATCCACTTGGTGTTCCTTGTCCGACCCCAGGCGCTGCAACTGGCCGCTTTGCAGCACGCGCAGCAGTTTGGCCTGCACCGTCAGCGACAGTTCGCCCACTTCATCGAGAAACAAGGTGCCGCCGTCGGCCAGCTCGAACTTGCCCCGGCGCTCGTTCAGCGCGCCGGTGAAGGCGCCGCGTATGTGGCCGAACAGCTCGCTTTCCACCAGCGTTTCCGGCAGGGCCGCGCAGTTGAGGCTGATCAGCGGTTTGTCGGCGCGCGGCGAGGCGGCGTGAATCGCCTGGGCCACCAATTCCTTGCCCACCCCGGTTTCGCCGGTGATCAGCACCGTCAGGTCGCTGCCGCCCACCAGCTTGATTTCTTCCACCAGACGCTTGTGGCTTTTGCTCTGGCCGATCATTTCCTTGTGCTGCTGGCCGCTGGCCTGGCGATAGATTTCGGCGCGCTGGTGTGCGTCTTCGGCGCGCAGGGCCAGGCGTTCGATACGTTCGGCCACGTTGACCGTGGCAGCGGCCAGGCTGGCGAAGGCTTGCAGAGCGTCCAGTTCGACGCGTTCGAAGCGCTCGGTGTCCAGCGCGTCAAGGGTCAACAGGCCCCAGGGGCGGTCGTCGACAAACAACGGGCAGCCCATGCAGTCATGCACCTGCAGGTGCCCGTGCAGACCTTCCACCAGGCCGTCGTAAGGGTCGGGCAACTCGCTGTCACTGTCGAAGCGGGTCGGGCCGGGGCTGGCGAGCAGCGCCGCGAAACGCGGGTGTTCGCTGACCTTGAAACGTCGGCCCAGGGTGTCGGTGCTCAGGCCGTCCACCGCCAGCGGCACCAGCGCTTCACCGTCCAGGCGCAATAAGGCGGCGGCGTCGCAGGGCAGCAGGGCGCGCATGGCTTGCAGCAGGCGCCGGTAGCGCTCGCCCTCGGGCAGATCGCGGGACAGATCGGCCACCAGGGGCAGGAGGGTGGTGAGCAGCGAGTGTGCAGTCATAATGACTCCTTGTAGTCCTTGTGACTTTATCCTGTAAGAAGTCATACTGACTACTTGAGTTTTAAATCATTGAAAATTAAAGATTTTAAAGTTGGCATGAATGCTGACTGTCCAAGGCTAACTTTAAAGAAGCCCTGGAGGCTCTCATGCTTAGCGCCCAAGACCGTGCCATCGTCAAATCCACCGTGCCCCTGCTGGAAAGTGGCGGTGAAGCGCTGATCACCCATTTCTACCGCATGATGCTGTCCGAATACCCGGAAGTTCGCCCGTTGTTCAACCAGGCCCACCAGGCCAGCGGCGATCAGCCGCGTGCCCTGGCCAATGGGGTATTGATGTACGCGCGGCATATCGACCAGTTGGATCAACTGGGCGATCTGGTGGCCAGGATCATCAATAAACACGTGGCCTTGCAGATCCTGCCGGAGCATTACCCGATCGTAGGCGCCTGCCTGTTGCGGGCGATTTCCGAAGTGCTGGGCAGTGAGATCGCCACGCCACAGGTGATGAATGCCTGGGGCGCGGCCTACGGCCAACTGGCGGATATCCTGATCGGCGCCGAAGCGGCCATCTATGACGAGAAAGCCCAGGCCCCTGGCGGCTGGCGCGGTGCGCGGCCGTTCACGCTGGTCAAGCGGGCGGAGGAGAGCGCCGAGATTACGTCCTTTTATTTCGCCCCGGTGGATAACGGCCCGATCCTGGCGGCGGCGCCCGGCCAATACATCGGTATGACGCTGGTGCTGGACGGCGAAGAGGTACGCCGCAACTATTCCCTTTCGGCACTGAGCGATGGCGGCCAGTACCGCATCAGTGTCAAGCGCGAAGCCGGCGGCCGGGTGTCCAATTACCTGCACGATCAATTGCAGGTGGGTGCCACCATCGACCTGTTCCCGCCGGCGGGCGAGTTCACCCTGGCCGCCAGCGCCAAGCCGCTGGTGCTGATCAGCGGCGGCGTCGGTATCACGCCGACCTTGCCGATGCTCGAAGCGGCCCTGGCCACCGAGCGCCCGGTGCACTTCATTCACTGCGCGCGCAACGGCGGCGTGCACGCGTTTCGCGAGTGGGTGGATGCCCTGGCGGCCAGGCACCCGCAGCTCAAGCGCTTCTATTGCTATGCCGAAGACGACGGCGTGAGCCCGGCAGCGGACAACGTTGGCCTGCTCAGTCAGGACCAACTGGCGGCGTGGTTGCCCGAGCAACGTGATATCGACGCCTACTTCCTCGGCCCGAAAGGCTTCATGGCCGCGATCAAGCGTCACCTCAAGGCCCTGGGTGTGCCCGAAAAACAAAGCCGCTACGAATTCTTCGGCCCGGCCGCTGCCTTGGAGTAGGACCTAAAGGTCAACAGTGTGGGAGGGGCCTGCCGTGGTGAGCGGGCTTGCCCCGCGCTGGGCTGCGAAGCGGCCCCAAACCCAGGCACCTCGGTGTGTCAGGTGAAATTACATCGCCTGGAGTGGGGCCGCTTCGCGCCCCAGCGCGGGGCAAGCCCGCTCACTACAAGAACGTCACTTTCTGTTTACAGCGAAGATGTGAAGATATCTCTGCCGATACCTCTGCGCCCGATAGCGGTGCATCAGCCAGCTGACACACCCTCATCGGGGCCAGCCCCCTTCCCACATTTGGTTTTCCATTTCGCGCGATTAATCCGCCGTTAACCCGTCTCTGTTTAAACCACTCCCTGTGTGTAAACTTGCGGCCAGAGCCACAACCAAACAAAGGGAAAACCGGGATGAGTGACGAATTGCGTTTAGGCAGGGAGCGGCGCTTTCTGGTGTTGCTGGGCATCATCTGCCTGGCGTTGATCGGCGGGGCGCTGTACATGCAGGTGGTGCTCGGCGAGGCGCCGTGCCCACTGTGCATTCTGCAGCGCTACGCTTTGCTGTTGATCGCGATCTTTGCCTTTATCGGCGCCGCCATGCGCACCAAGGGCGCCATCACGTTTTTCGAAGGCCTGGTGGTCCTCAGCGCCTTGGGCGGGGTGGCCGCCGCCGGGCATCATGTGTACACCCAGTTCTTCCCGCAGGTCAGTTGCGGCGTCGATGTGCTGCAACCGATTGTCGACGATCTGCCGCTGGCCAAGGTTTTCCCCTTGGGCTTCCAGGTCGATGGCTTCTGCAGCACGCCTTACCCGCCGATCCTGGGTCTGTCCCTGGCCCAATGGGCGCTGGTGGCATTTGTGCTGACCGTGATCCTGGTGCCGCTGGGCATCTATCGCAATCGTCGACGCAACGCCTGAACCGATGGTTGAAAACGCCCCGTTCTTCTTCACCGAAGGCCGGGGCTTTTTTTGCAGCTGGCCTTTTGTGAAGACGACGTGACGTCGGACAATTTTAGGTGCGCACAGTGTGCGACATGTTGTCACACGGAAGTCGCCGCAGGACGTTTCTGACCCGCCACAGCCTCGCTTAAATTTGCACCAAACGGCCAAAATGTGCTGTCACTTCATCGTTTGGCCGACGCCACGAATCACGCGCGGCGCGCAGCATTGGATGATGTCCGAATGCCTTGTTTTATGGGGACTTGCAACGGTTTACCAAGCCCTTGCACAGGGTCAGGGCTATGGCGGTTTGCCCTATAACACGGCAATTTTTGTGGTTTTTGTGGCGAATTGAACGCGATAAGATCCCCGACCTTTGCAATTTTGGTGAAGGATTATTGCTGCTTTCGATAAAAATTATTTCTTTATAAGACATGGTTTATACATCGCTAGCTAACTACAATCGCCCGCACTGAATGTCCGGTGCTGTTCAATATTTGAGCATTGGAGCGGTCGAGGGGCAGATGGATGGCTCTGTGCGACCCCAGGTTCCGGCAGCCTTTCAACTATCCGCACCAAATGGAATTGGTCTGTAACAAGGCCTTTAGCCACGAAATCGAATAAGAACTCACCGCAGGTTCGCAAATTGTCCAGTGATGGCGTGCGAGCAGGCTCTTATTCAATCGAAGAGAAATGCCAACCCTTGGCAGGGTGAAGTGTTGGCGATCAAAACCCAACTGCATTGCGCAAGCTGCTTTAGAGGTCGTGAGATGAGTAAAAACAGGTACCCCCGATTACTAGGCTTTTTGCCGCTGCTTGGCATGATGTTAATGCTGGGAGGCTGCAAGTGGACCTTGCTCGACCCAAAAGGACAGGTCGGTCTGGATGAACGAAACCTGATCATCACCGCCACCCTGCTGATGCTGCTGGTCGTGGTCCCTGTGATCATCATGACCTTCGCCTTCGCCTGGAAATACCGCGCGTCGAACACCAGCGCCACCTACGCGCCGAAGTGGTCGCACTCCACCAAGATCGAAATCGCGGTGTGGCTGGTTCCGATCCTCATCATCATTGCCCTGGGTTATGTGACCTACAAGTCCACCCACGCGCTGGACCCGTACCGTCCGCTGGAATCGGATGCCAAGCCGATCAATATCGAAGTGGTCGCGCTGGACTGGAAGTGGCTGTTCATCTACCCGGACCTGGGTATCGCCACGGTTAACCAGATCCGCTTCCCGGAGCACACTCCGCTGAACTTCAAGATCACCTCCGACGCCGTGATGAACTCGTTCTTCATCCCAGCCCTGGGCGGCCAGATCTACGCGATGGCAGGCATGCAGACCAAGCTGCACCTGATCGCCAACCAGAAAGCTGAAATGGAAGGCATCTCCGCCAACTACAGCGGCGCTGGCTTTACCGGCATGAAATTCAAAGCGATCTCGACGAGCCAGGAAGACTTCAACGCCTGGGTAGCCGAAGTCAAGGCCGCACCTAAACAGCTTGATCAAGCTGAATACGACGCCCTGGCCAAACCAAGCCAGAACAACCCTGTCGCGCTGTACTCCTCGTACGAGCCGAACCTGTTTCAGAAAATCGTCGACAAGTACGAAGGTATGAAGCCAGGCAAGCCGGTCAAGCACGAGAAGAAAGAAGTGGCCGTGGTTGAAGGTTCTGAGACGGGCGCGCATTCAACTGCTGGGGCAGAGGAGTAAACGATGTTTGGTAAATTAAGTTGGGATGCGGTCCCGTTCCACGAGCCGATCGTAATGGTGACCATCGCCATGATCGCGCTGGGTGGTCTGGCACTGTTCGCGGGTATCACTTACTTCAAGAAGTGGACCTACCTGTGGACCGAGTGGTTGACCTCGGTCGACCACAAGAAAATCGGCGTGATGTACATCATCGTCGCCATGGTCATGCTGCTGCGCGGTTTTGCCGACGCCATCATGATGCGTACCCAGTTGGCCATGGCCACCGAGGGTTCGCCTGGCTACCTGCCACCTGAACACTATGACCAGATCTTCACCGCCCACGGTGTGATCATGATCATCTTCATGGCGATGCCATTCTTCACCGGCCTGATGAACCTGGCAGTGCCGCTGCAGATCGGCGCGCGTGACGTGGCCTACCCGTTCCTGAACTCCCTGAGCTTCTGGCTGCTGGTTTCCGGCGTGGTGCTGATCAACGTGTCCCTGGGCGTCGGCGAATTCGCCAAGACCGGTTGGGTTGCGTATCCGCCGCTGTCGGGCATTCAGTACAGCCCTGGCGTGGGGGTGGACTACTACATCTGGGCGCTACAGTTATCAGGGCTCGGGACGACGCTGACGGGGGTCAACTTCCTGGCCACCGTCCTGAAAATGCGCGCCCCTGGCATGAAACTGATGGACATGCCGATCTTCACCTGGACTTGCACCTGGGCCAACGTCCTGATCGTGGCTTCGTTCCCGATCCTGGCCGCTACCATGGCGCTGCTGTCGCTTGACCGTTACCTGGATTTCCACATTTTCACCAATGAACTTGGTGGCAATCCAATGATGTACGTGAACCTGTTCTGGGCATGGGGCCACCCTGAGGTGTACATCCTGATCCTGCCGGCGTTCGGTATCTTCTCCGAAGTGATCTCGACCTTTACCGGCAAGCGCCTGTTCGGTCACCACTCGATGGTCTACGCATCGGGCGCAATTTCGGTACTGGGCTTCATGGTGTGGCTGCACCACTTCTTCACCATGGGTTCGGGGGCCAGCGTCAATGCCTTCTTCGGCCTGGCGACGATGCTGATTTCCATCCCGACGGGGGTGAAGCTATTCAACTGGCTGTTCACCATCTACCACGGTCGTCTGCGCATGACCAGCCAGGTTCTGTGGACCCTGGGCTTTATGGTGACCTTCGCCATCGGCGGCATGACCGGCGTACTGCTGGCCATCCCGGGTGCTGACTTCGTGCTGCACAACAGCCTGTTCGTGATCGCGCACTTCCACAACGTGATCATCGGTGGTGCGGTATTCGGTTACATCGCCGGTTTCAGCTTCTACTTCCCGAAAGCGTTCGGCTTCAAGCTGCACGAAGGTTGGGGCAAGGCTGCATTCTGGTTCTGGATCTCGGGCTTCTTCGTCGCGTTCATGCCGCTCTATGCACTGGGCTTCATGGGCATGACCCGTCGTCTGAACGCCACCACCAACCCTGAGTGGGTGCCGTACCTGTACGTCGCCATGTTCGGTGCGGTGATGATTGCGGTGGGTATCGCCTGCCAGCTGATCCAGCTGTATGTCAGCGTGCGTGATCGCAAGCAGAACATGTGCGAATCCGGCGACCCATGGAACGGCCACACCCTGGAATGGTCGACCTCGTCGCCACCACCGTTCTACAACTTCGCCGTGATCCCGACTGCGAACACCATCGATGCGTTCACCGAAGCCAAGGAAGACGGTACTGCGTACCAGAAGCCTAAGCACTACGAACCGATCCACATGCCAAGCAACACCGCCACTGGCGTGGTGATGGGTGGGCTGTTGACCGTATTCGGTTTCGCGATGATCTGGCACATCTGGTGGCTGGCGATCGTGAGCCTGGTGGGTACCATCGGTTACTTCATCGTCCACGCCGCACGTGATGATCAAGGCTACATGGTGCCGGTCGAAACGATCGAACGCATCGAAGCCGAGCAGCACGCTCGCCTGGTCGCCGAGAAGAAAATCCCGGCCAACCGTGTAGAAACCTCGTTGGAACAGGCTTAAACCATGTCGAACTTAGTGACCAATGCTGGACACGCCCATGTCGATGACCATGGGCACGATGACCATCACCACGACTCGGGGCCAATGACCGTCTTCGGTTTCTGGCTCTACCTGATGACCGACTGCATCTTGTTTGCGTCGATCTTCGCGGTGTACGCGGTACTGGTAAACAACGTAGCGGGTGGCCCGTCGGGCCACGACATCTTCGAACTGCCTTACGTGCTCGGCGAAACCGCCTTGCTGTTGTTCAGTTCGATCACCTACGGCTTCGCCATGTTGGCCTTCTACAAGGGCAACAAGAAAGGCGTACTGAGCTGGTTGGCCCTGACCTTCCTGTTCGGCCTGGGCTTTATCGGCATGGAGATCAACGAGTTCCACCTGCTGATCTCCGAAGGCTACGGTCCGCACCGCAGCGGTTTCCTGTCGGCGTTCTTCACGCTGGTCGGCACCCACGGTCTGCACGTCTCGGCCGGTCTGCTGTGGATGGCGGTGATGATGTATCAGGTCAATAAGCACGGCCTGACCAACACCAACAAGACTCGCCTGAGCTGCCTGAGCCTGTTCTGGCACTTCCTGGATGTGGTCTGGATCTGCGTATTCACCGTCGTCTACTTGATGGGGACTCTGTAATGGCTAATGCACACTCCCATGACAGCCACGATGCAAGCCACGGCAGCGTAAAGTCTTACGCGATCGGCTTCATCCTGTCGGTCATCCTGACCCTGATCCCGTTCGGCCTGGTGATGTACC
Organism: Pseudomonas lurida; assembly: GCF_013522705.1. Lineage (GTDB taxonomy): Bacteria > Pseudomonadota > Gammaproteobacteria > Pseudomonadales > Pseudomonadaceae > Aquipseudomonas > Aquipseudomonas quebecensis. Next base: position 76,753 of record NZ_JAAMRE010000009.1, on the reverse strand, counting down.
CCACCCTGCCGAAGTCGATCACGTTGATGATTGTCCTGGCGTTCGCGGTTATCCAGGTGCTGGTGCACCTGGTGTACTTCCTGCACCTGGACCGCTCCGAAGCCCAGCGCGAGAACGTGATTGCGTTCGTGTTCGCCGGCCTGGTGATCGTTCTGCTGGTTGGCCTGTCGCTGTGGATCATGTTCAGCATCCACACCTACATGATGGCGAAGTGAGGTAAGACCCGATGTCGCTTAAGCACTTTATCCAAATCACCAAACCGGGGATCATTTTCGGTAACGTGCTTTCTGTGGCGGGCGGTTTCTTCCTGGCCTCCAAGGGACATGTCGATCTGGCCATCTTCCTGGCTGCAATGATCGGCACGTCCCTGGTGGTAGCTTCCGGTTGTGTGTTCAACAACTGCATCGACCGTGACATCGATATCAAGATGGAACGCACCAAGAATCGCGTGCTGGTCCAGGGCCTTATCTCCCTGAAGCTGGCGCTGATTTTCGCGACCGTCCTGGGTGTTGCGGGCGTGGTGTTGCTGTACAAGGTGGCCAACCCGTTGGCGGCGCTGTTTGCCGTGATCGGCTTTGTCATCTACGTCGGCCTCTACAGCCTGTACCTCAAGCGCAAGTCGGTTCACGGCACGCTGGTGGGCAGTCTATCGGGGGCGATGCCGCCGGTGATTGGTTATGTGGCTGTAACCAATAGCTTCGACATGGCCGCGCTGGTGCTGCTGGTGATGTTCAGCCTGTGGCAGATGCCGCATTCCTACGCCATCGCGATTTTCCGCTTCAATGACTACCTGGCTGCGTCGATTCCGGTCCTGCCGGTAAAACGCGGCATCCAGGTGGCCAAGAAACACATCCTGCTCTACATCCTGGCCTTCCTTGTGGCGACCTTGATGTTGACCTTCAGTGGCTACGCCGGCATGAGCTACCTCGCCGTCGCCGCCGCCATGGGCATGTACTGGTTGTACATGGCCTGGACCGGCTACAAGGCGGTGGATGACACCGTCTGGGCGCGCAAGCTGTTCGTGTTCTCGATCTTCACCATCACCGCGCTGAGCGTGATGATGTCCCTGGATTTCCAAGTGCCGAAAGAGCTGTTGCTGACCTACGCCCACTGAGTGGTCCGAGCAGTAAAAGGCCCCGCCTTCGCAAGAAGCGCGGGGTTTTTTATGGCATGGCCTTTAAACTATCCCCCATTCCACGCATCCAGGAAGCACAGCGATGAGTAAAAAAGCCGTAATGGTGTTCAGCGGCGGGCAGGACTCGACGACCTGCCTGATCCAGGCAATGGCGCTGTATGACGAAGTGCACTGCATTACGTTCGATTATGGCCAGCGCCATGTCGCCGAAATCGAAGTGGCCCGCCAGCTCGCCACGCAATTGGGCGCCACGGTGCACAAAGTGATGGATGTGTCCTTGCTCAACGAGTTGGCCATCAGCAGCCTGACCCGCGACAACATTCCGGTGCCCAGCGTGAACAGCTCCGGCGATGGCCTGCCGAGCACTTTTGTGCCGGGGCGCAATATTCTGTTCCTGACTTTGGCGGCGATTTACGCGTATCAGGTCAAGGCCGAGACCGTCATTACCGGGGTGTGCGAAACCGACTTCTCGGGCTACCCCGACTGCCGCGATGAGTTCGTCAAAGCCCTGAATCAGGCGCTCAAGCTGGGCATGGAGTACGACGTACGCCTGGACACCCCGCTGATGTGGCTGAACAAAGCCGAAACCTGGGCCCTGGCCGATTACCACCACCAACTCGAGCTGGTGCGCGAACAGACGCTGACCTGCTACAACGGCGTGATCGGCACTGGCTGCGGCCAATGTGATGCCTGCAATCTGCGCGCCAGGGGCTTGAATGACTACCTGCAGAACAAGGCGCAGGTCATGCACAGCCTCAAGCACAAGTTACAGCTCCAATAGGCCCGATCCGGCTCCGTTGCGGGAGAGGGCGCCCACGGCTCCCTCGACCGGCGCCCCCCCCCCAGTGATGCGCGGTTATCGCGCGCCGGGTTAAATCTGCCCACGCTTATCTCGTCATACCCCTCTGTACGCACTGTGCGAATCCATCACCCGCCTACAAGGAGTAGTCACCATGGTCAGCGTGAGTCGTCGATCCCTTCTCGCCTTGAGCGCCGCCCTGCCATTGCTGGGGCGCCTGGACTGGGCGCTCGCCGCGACGCCGCAGGCCAAGGCCGATAAGGTCCGGCTCAACTACAACGAAAGCCCCTACGGTCCGGCCCTGGCCGCCCGCGAAGCCATGCAGCGTGGCATCGCCACTACCGGGCGCTACCCCTACAACCACATGTACGCCCTGGCGGCGCTGTTCGCACGGCAGCAGGGCATTGCCGAAGAACAGGTGGCGGTGTTCTCAGGTTCCATGGCGGCGTTGCGTTATGCGGTGCTGGCGTTCACCGGCGATACCCGTGGGTTGGTGATGGCCACGCCGTCCTATGAAGTACCACGCCAGGCCGCCGAAGCGCACAAGGCGCCGGTGCGGGAGGTGAACCTCGACGCCCATCATGCCCACGATATCCGCGCCATGCTCGCCGCCGACCCTCAGGCCGGCATGCTTTATCTGTGCAACCCCAACAACCCTACCGGCACCCTCACCCCGACCCAGGCCATCCGCGACGCGTTGGCGAATAAACCCAAAGGCAGCGTGCTGGTAGTGGACGAAGCCTATATCGACTTCGCCGACGCCCCCAGCGTGGTCAGCTGGGTCAAGGACCACGACGACCTGCTGGTGCTGCGCACCTTCTCGAAGATCTACGGCATGGCCGGCGCACGCCTGGGCCTGGCCATCGGCCACCCGGCGCTGCTGGAGCGGCTGGCGGTGTTTGGCGGCGACAATGTGCCGGCGGGTCCCTCGCTGCTTGGCGGCCTTGCCAGCCTGGAAGACGTCAAAGTGCTGCCCCAGCGCAAGGCGCTCAATGCGCGGTTGCGCGATGAAACCGTGGCTTGGCTCAAGGGCCGTGGCTACACCTGCACCGCCTCGCAGAGCAACTGCTTCATGATCGACGTCAGGCAGCCCGCGCAGCAGGTGATCGAAAAGCTCGCCGCCGAGGGCGTGCTGATCGGCCGGGTGTGGCAGAACTGGCCGCAATGGGTGCGGGTGACGGTGGGGAGCAAGCAGGAGATGGCGCGCTTTCGCGAGGTGTTTGCCGCGCGGGTCTAGCGCAAGCCCCACGAGGGAAGGGCGGTGCTCCTTCCCTCACTGAGGTGAAGGGTTATTGCTGCGCGATGCTGTACCCATCAAATGCCGTCTTCTGCTGCAGGGCGCTCACCACGTTTTTGCGGGTGACCGGCAACTCGGCGCCGTTGTTGTCGGTGAACGACTCGCTTTGCAGCTCGGCCTCGTCCCCTTCCCCCACAAAGCTGAACCCCAGGAACTCGAACGCTTCACGGTCCACGTTCAGCCTGGAGCGCGGCGTTCGCAGTGGCAGGGTGACGCTGGCGCCATCCTTGCTGATCACGAACACGTCGGCGTCTTTCTTGGCGCGTGCCGCCTTGCCCTTGCCGGCGCTCGGGTTGCTGATGGCCTGGTGCGTCTGGTTCAACACCTTGAGGGCCAGGCCGTAGACCAGCTCCTGGAACTCGGGATCGTCCTTGAAGCTGGACAGGATGCGGCTGATGGAGAACTTGCTGCTCAAGTCTTCCAAGGCCAGGTTGTCGGCGGCTTCGGCGTCCTTGAGTTGCTTGAGCTGGCCCATCAGGTCGTAGGCCTTGTCGTCGTCGAACGCGTCGTGGGCCTGGCGGATGGCGACGCGCAGTTCGCGGATCTGGTCGCTCTCCTTGGAGGTGTGGAACGCATCCAGCACCATCTCGCTGATGGATTTGGCCGCTGGCACATGCTGTGAAAGATTGATGGCGTTTTCGTATTCAGCTTTGGAGGCCAAGGCGGCCACGGATTCTGCGGTGTAGGAATCGGACATTAAAATTTCACTACTTCAATAAACGAGGACAAAAAAGCGTCGCGCATTTTCAAGGGGTGAGGGAGTCAGGTCAAGGCAGCACAACGCCGTTATCGCGACGAAAGGCTGCCGACCGTGTGGGATCAATCCAATTGCTTGAAGCAGGCTTCAAGGACAGTCAGCCCTTCCTCCAGCACGTGCGGCTCAGTGGTCAGCGGTGCCAGCAGGCGGATGATGTGCCGCGCTTTGCCGCTGGGCATCAGCAGCAGCCCGGCGTCCCGCGCCAGGCCGAGCAGTTGCGTCAATTGCCGGGGCGCCGGCGTGCCGTCGACGTTGGCCAGTTCGATACCGCGCATGGCGCCGATGCCGGTCAGGCGCCCGAGGTAGGGCGACAGCGCTTGCGCACGCCAGGCGCTGTAGCGGCTCACAATCGCCGCCTCCTGCTGCGCGCCCCAGGCCTGCAGATGTGCGTCCGTCATCACCTCCAGGGTGGCGAGCGCCGCCGCGCAGGCGATGGGGTTGCCGGAGTACGTGCCGCCCAGGCCGCCCTTGGGCAGGTTGTCCATCAGTGCCTTGCGCCCGACCACCGCCCCCAGCGGCACGCCACCGGCGATGCTTTTACCCAGCAGGATCAGGTCCGGTTCGATGCCCAGGCGCGTAAAGGCAAAGCGCTGGCCGGTGCGGCCAAACCCGGATTGGATTTCGTCAGCGATCAACAGAATCCGCTTCTCATCGCAGAAACGTCGCAGGGCCTGGGCGAACTCGCGGTCCAGAGCCAGGAAACCACCCTCGCCCTGCACCGGCTCGATGATGAAACAGGCGACATCATCCACGTCGATTTCCACGCTGAACAGGCGGTCCATGGCCTTCAGCGCTTCGGCGCAGGTCACGCCGTTGTCGGCGCTGGGGTAGGGCAGGTGATACACAGGGCCAGGCAATACGCCGACTTTTTGCTTGTAGGGCGCCACCTTGCCATTGAGGTTCAAAGTCGCCAGCGTGCGGCCGTGGAATGCCCCGTCGAATGCGATCACGGCGCTGCGGCCGGTGGCTCCGCGCACGATCTTCAAGGCGTTCTCCGCAGCTTCCGCACCGCTGTTGGTGAGCATGCCGCTGACCGGGTAGCTCACCGGGATGAACTCACTCAGGCGCGCCATCAGTTCAATGTAAGGCGTGTGCGGCGCGGCGTTGAAGGCGTAGTGCGTGAGTCTGGTCGCCTGCTCGCGAATCGCCTCCACCACGTGCGGGTGGCAATGGCCGAGGTTAAGCACGCCGATACCGCCGACAAAGTCGATATAGCGTTTGCCCGTGGTGTCCCACACTTCGGCGTTCCTGCCGTGGCTGAGGCTGATGGGGTGGACGATGGAAATCGACTGGCTGATGCTGGCGTGGCTCATGAATCCGGGACTCGACAAAGGCGGGTGTTTTTTATCTAAGCCGCCAGCCCGGGTCTGTCGCAAACGAAATAAAGTCTTCGGGTCATTCCAAATCGGAAGGAGCCCTGCCGCGCGGCGGCGTTAGGTCGATACCCCGTCCTTCCCTGCCGCCTTGGCGCGATACAACGCCTGGTCGGCACGCTCCATCAGCGCCGCAGGCGACTCATCCAGCTGACGCTCGGCCACGCCCAGGCTCAGGGTGATGACGAAGTCGGCGGGTGCCGTGATCGCACGCACCTGGCGGCGGATCTGCTCGGCCTGTGCCGTGGCGGTGACCAGCGTGCTGTCGGGCAGGGTCATCATGAACTCATCGCCGCCCCAGCGAGCCAGCAGGTCGCCGGGGCGGGTGCAGCGTTCCAGGCATTGAGCTACGCGCACCAGCGTCTGGTCGCCCACGCTGTGGCCATAGCGATCGTTGATCGGTTTGAAACCGTCGATGTCCATTGCGATCAGGCACAGCGGCCGGCGAAAACGCTGGGCGCGCTCGCATTCGCGCAGCAGGGTTTTTTCCAGGCGATAGCGGTTGGCGACCAGGGTCAGGGCATCGCGTTCGGCCAGGGCGCGGTTTTCATCCAACTGCAATTGCAGTTGCTGATTGACCCGCGACAGCTCCTGCGTGCGCTCGGCCACCAGCGCTTCCAGAGACTGGTTGCGCTGTTGCAGTTGAACGACTGAATACTTGCGTGCCTGAATGTCGCGATGCGCCCCGATCATCCGCGCCACCGAGCCGTCGTCGTTACGGGCGATGACATAGCCGCGGTCCTCGATCCACAGGTAGCTGCCATCTTTTCGACGGCAGCGGTATTCGGCCTGATAGTAGGGAGCCCGGCGGTTGATGTAGTCATCGAACAGGGTCATCACCTGGGCGTAATCATCCGGGTGGATCACGTTTTCCCACGTGAACAGCGTATTTTCCAAGGCGTTGCGTGGGTGACCGAGCATTTCGTACCAGCCTGGGCTGCGGTAGACGAACCCGGTGTTGGCATTCCAGTCCCATATCCCGTCGCTGACCAGTTCCAGAATGGTGTGCAGCATATCGGCGTTGAGGTGTGAGAAATCCTGATGCTGGGGGTTGCCGCCTGACCTGTCGTCCACGTGCTGCTCCTTGCCTGGGGCCGCGCGCTACTGCTCAGGCGCCACCATCCTGGTGCGAGGCTTACCGTTCGCGTTGTGTTGAAAGATCGCGTCCGGTTGGCCCTGTTCGTTGAAAAATACCTGCCCTATGCCCGCCGAATTCCATAACCGTTCGCCGGCCTCGGCATGTTCCGGAATATAGGGCACCACCTGCATGGTGCGCCGACGAGTGAACCCGTTGAGCGGCGAGCGGGGTGAGTATAGCCAGCGGTTGAGACGGTCGAACCATTCCAGCAGGCGCGGTGGAAATTCATTCTTGATGCCGCTGCTGGTGATCTGCCAGATGCGCGGGCCGGCGTTGCGATGACGGATCAACACCGAATACACGAACGAATAGTGCACATCGCCCGACAGAATCACGTAGTTACCCGGCGTGCGCGAGTGGCGGAAAATATTGAGGATCACTTGGGCCGCGCCCCGATGTGCCATCCAGTTTTCCGCGTCCACCAGCAAGGGGTGGCCGCACCAACTGAAGACTTTCTGCACCGTCTCGATCAACTTCACACCGAAGATCGGCGCGGGCGAGACGATGATCGCCGAGGGATGGTCCAGCAATGCCTGTTGCAGCTCGCTCAAGGCTTCCCAATCCAGCAGGCCGGAGGGTTGTTTGAGGGTGAACTCGCTGCGCCAACGCCGGGTGCGGGTGTCGAGCACAATCAGGGCGGGCGTGGTGGGCAGTACGTAATGCCATTGTTGGAAGTTGAACAACTGCGCGAGCAAGGCATCCTGCGCGGTGGCATCGAGGTGGTTGTCGTGCACCGCAGCGGCGAGGCTCCGGGTTTGCTGCAACAGGCCGGCGAAGGCATCCGGGTGGTTGCCCCAGCCCTGGCACAGCAGGTAAGCGAGCAGCGCATTGCCGATGATGCGCTTGGAAAACGGGTGCCCGTAGGCGGTCTCTTCCCACTGGGCACTGAGGTTCCAGTCGTCGGTGATGTCGTGACCAAGGCCGTCGAGTTGTAAAGAGGTGTGGACAACGCCTCTAACCCTTGATTCACGGGATCTTCAGACGTTTTCGAAAAAATCCATATGGACAAGGCTTGGATGTGGACATCGGTGCATCCATGTCCGTATTTCAATGGCATAAATACCCCTTGAAAATTGAGACCTGAGTGAGCACTTGTCGCTGTAGCTCCATGCATTACATTGCAGTGGAACTGATCCTTATGAGCGTTCGACCTGGACAGATCATCTGATCTGATTTCAGATAAAATCCTGCGAACACGAGGGAGAACTCCATGACTCAAGGACACGATGCGTTATTGTTTCAGGCAGGATGGATCACAGCTGACGAGCTGTTCCGCAGAATGTTCTCAGCACATGCCCTAGAGTGGGTGTTCAGGGAGCGGTTCAATTCATCGTTGGCCAAAGGTATAGATAGGATAAATGGGTTCCAGTTTTCCGACAGATCCGGTGCCGAATTGGCAGTTGTTTCCGCAAAATGCATGGACGGTACCTTCCGTTTCGCACCATTTCTTGAAAAGCTGAAGCTTAAAGGGCGAGGAAAAGCTCCACGGGTAATTAGCATACCTATTGTCAGAGACAGGGTAGTGCTCCATCAGCTGCAAAAATATTTGGCTTTGGTATTTCCCGACCAAGTACCGAGAAACGTTGCGAGCACCTATGTCCGCGAAGTGGCTGAAGATATCAGTTACTTGGATCGAAATTCTGTATGGGTGTGCAGCACAGATATTAAGACGTTTTATGACTCAATCAATCAGCGACGTGTGGTGACGCTGCTTAGCCGAAAAATAATATCGAAAAAAGTTGTAAATCTAGTTGCGCACGCTATGCGAACACCAACAGTACCAAAAAACACGCCTCGCAAAAAACATGCTCAGTATCAGCAAGACTCTGGGGTGCCTCAAGGATTAGCAATATCTAATATAATTGCCGCAATTTATATGGCAGATGTAGATAAATCCATGATGGAGATTTCGGGTTTACATTACTACAGATACGTGGATGATGTTTTGATGTATGGTGAAAAAAGCATCGTTTCAGCCGCTTTCAAATCTGTTAAAGGCCGACTATCAAGGCGAGGCTTGCAGCTCCATGGACTGAGTTCAGATAAAACAAAATTTGGATTAATTAACGAAAATTTTTCTTATTTGGGCTATATTTTTGAACTACCGCTTATCACTGTTAGACAGTCCACGGTGGAGCGCTTTTTGCAATCTATTGCAGCAAAAATAAGTGACTTCAAGCACAATCGGTCCAAGAGATTGGAAAAGTTCAAATACCTAGACGACGCTCGTCTGATTCAGATTTTCTATCTTGAACTTAATGAGAAAATCACAGGAGCGATTAGCCAAAATAAACGATACGGATGGATTGCCTACTTCAATGAGATAAATGACGAAAAACTGCTCCATAAAATGGATAACGCTGTTCTCGGGATGCTTTCCCGCGTGCCAGAATTAGTGGATTCGGGAGTGCCTAGGCTGAAGAAGCTCAGCAAGTCCTACTTTGAGATGAAATTCAATCCCAGAGGTGGGTACGTACGAGACTACGATGTAATAGATACTACGGCACACAGGCTCAGTTTTCTGGCAGATAGAGGCAGAGTCGATCCAGAGATAGCATTGACGGATGCTCAGATCAATGAGCGCTATGAGCATTACGTGCGGATGAGCTTAGCCCGCATGCATGAAGATGAAGGCGAAATTTATTAGCAGGTTGTGTATATTGACTTTGGGGAGTGCCTACCGCTATGCGGTACCTTTCGCGATTATGCGAAAGCGGAAGTGCTCCGGGCCTCTTAAAACAGGCGTGACACCTGGTGTTATACCTTCACACGGGCTGTCTTGGCAGTCGCGTGGGAAGTGGATCTGACTGAAAACTCAGGCACTCCCCTCTTTTTTATAGGATTTCATGATGAAGGACTATCTCGCTGAGCTACGAACTACAATATGGCGAACTGCCGGGGCTCGTTACAACGCCGCGCGACGCCTTAAAAGAAAAGAACTATTCTCTACAGTTAGTTTGACTTTTTTCTCCGTGATTACGATATGCCTTGCCGTAATCCAGAAAATATACTCATCCGAGATTTTGCGATCTCCCAGTCTTGATAATTACCTGACAGCTCTTTCGATTTTGTCCGGCATTTTCTTGCTAGCTATTTCCCTGATGGAGTGGGGAGCACGAAATGGATCTAATGCGGACGCGCTGCACAAAAATGCTGAGGAACTGAATGCCCTACAGCGTAGGCTTCAACGTGAGATTTTCAAGTTGGACGATGTGCCAGGCAACTGGAGTGCATGCGGTGAGCTATCAGATGAATATGAAGCAATCCAAAGTCGCTATGACGTTAACCACGCTCCATTAGATGATCAGCTGTTTCTTGCTGAACGCAGGTTGGCTCCGGAATTCATAAGCAAAAATATTAGCTCATGTCAGGAAAGAAAAGTTAGAGTTGTATGGTTTTTTTCAAGTATATGGTACTACCTTTTATTCTGGATAGTATCCATTATTGCTCTAATTCCGGTGATTTTACGCCTTTCCCTTAATTGAGCGTTACCTCAATTAGGCACGCCCATATTGGAATATAAAGAAATGCAGGTCACTCTCACGCCTTGATCATTAGTCGGCAGGAGTAGCAATGCAGAGCCGCAACAGCATTCAGAATTTGATTCGCGAGACCGGCGAAAAGGTCGAACGATTCCGCACGTGGGCTAAGGCTGGCGAGAGCGAAGCTATGGGCTTGCTGTGCGAAAAGCTCCCATCCGGCTTCGCAAACTGGTTTGCGGTAGAGAAGGGAAAGACTATTTGGTGGATTTACTCTGATGCCTCGGACGGCGGTAGCTGGTCGGTGGAAGGGGTAACAATCGTCGGTTTTAGAATTGAGTATGATAAACAAATTGCGCAAAGAATTTATGATTTGGTTTATAAAAACATCTTGGGCAAAACAAAATTCGTAATGGGGTAAAGGGAATGCCGCTTGAAACACGAAATGTATTCATTGATACAGAGTTTTTTGTCAAAGCAAATTTGGATTTCAATTCCACGACAATTCGAGCTTTTGAAGATCTTTGCCAAAGACTCGAACTGAACCACATCACAAGCACGATTGTGGTAAAAGAAGTTCAGCGAAAAATTGTCAGTCAGATTCGTGAAGCGCTAAAAGGGATTAAAAATTTTCAGCGCAAAGCGGCAGTGCTGAAAGAGTATCACGATCAAAACGTCCAGAACCTTTTTACTGAGATTCATGAACCTGACGTTGAAGCAATGGCATTGCGGACTTTTGAAGGGTTTATTACTAAATCAAATGCGACCGTTTTGGATATGTCTGGTGTTGATGGTAATGAAATTATAAACATGTTTTTCGATCATGTGACACCATTCAGCTCCAGTAAACCAAACGAGTTTAGAGACGCCTTTACTCTTTTATCTATCCGTCAGCACTTAAAGGTTGATGAGAAGACATATGTTGTGTCTTCTGATCCTGACCACAAAGCTTTCTGCGCGGCAAATGAGAAGTTCATAAGCGTAGATACCCTCAGTGCAATGCTTGATATCTATAATAGGCATGACAAACGGGCAAAATTCGTTGAGCAATTCCTTGAGAGCAAGAGAGATGAAATTAGGCTCAATCTGCAGGCACAGTTAAATGAGGCTGAAGCTTATAATTATTCAACATGGGAAGATGCGGAAGTAGATAGTTTTGAAGTTGTTGAAATAGGGGCTTTCGAGCCTGAAATCATCAAAATCAACGATGAAAGCTGCAGTATAAAATTCGATATGGTTGTTAAGTTTAAGGTCGATGCATCGGGGCCGGACTTCGAAAATAGCTATTACGACCGAGAAGACGATAGACTTTATACATTTGATTCGATAGAGCGGGAAGAAGAGCAAGAAAAAGAGTTTTCAGTCGAAATGGACTTGTTCTTTGAAGATGACGGCGGCGAACTGATTAACGAAGAGTATGATCTGGACATAAAAGGTCTTCATGGTGGAATCGAATTTTCCGTCGATGAAATCCCATTCGAAGACCCAAGGATGTAGATCTAAAATTACTCTCGCTCAACGTGCGATAGGTATAATTAATTTTTTGGGCTGCTGAGGCTTGTGTTGTTTTTTCTTAATTTATTCCGAGAAAAGTAGCGGCGCCTTTAATAAAAAGACGAAAATACAATTTCGAATGGCTTGAACTATATTCGTAACGCGACTCACGGGTCAAAGAAATGGTGCCGACAGCGTCTGGGTATATCCGGTTTCATCCATTACTTACATATAGCGGCACGTTGCTTCGGAGTGCCGCTTAGCCCACTTACTACATTTGCCAATGATAAGTTAGCTGTTCAAACTTTCGTCGGCCTTTCCATCGCAAAAATTTTATTTGTTCGCTCCTTGGCTTGCGCAAACTCCTTGATTCGTTCTTTAAGAATGTGGTTCTCATGCACTAATGAAACGATCTTTGTGAGAGCTAAATGGTAATCTTCTTTAATGGTTTCAAACTGCTCCTGAGCGGCCTTCTTTAGTGCCTTTTGCTTTTCGGCATCGTGGGTGAAAGGTCGCTTTGATTTTTGTTGCTGTGCTGTCGATGCGGCTTCAATTGATTTAATGAGCCCAGCATGTTCTTCACGGCTTTTTTTGATCGATCCTCGCTTGCGACCTGCTTCAAGGGCAACGGTATCTTTGTTGATCGCGGAGCCTTTCGGCACATTGTGCGGCTTTCCCTCAATCAACCGAAAAAGCGCGGCCCTGTAGTTCTCAAGAGCACTCATAAAATCGCCTCCATCTTCTCTAGCAGACCGCGTTTCTCCAGCTTTTCGTATATCGCTCTGATCTCTAGCGCCAGTTGCTGGTGTAGTGGGTTTTTAGCAACAAATAGGGATTGCTCGCGCTTCAGGTTATTTAGACCTCGTTTGATATTCTTTAGACTGCGATCATCATCAAGAATTGATTTTTCGCAATCGATACAGGCAAAAATGCTGGTGAAGGAAATCTTGTCGCAGTGATCAAGATTCGTACAACCACCAATCGGGCTAGTTTTATAGGTCATTTCACCCTTTATGAACTTTATTTCTGTCGCAGATCTATCCGTCGTTATAATCAGCGGATGGCCTTTGTCTCGCGCCACCTGGATGCGATTGCCCTCACCTCCCCATAGGCGGCTAGACGTATTTATTACATTTTTCTCGTATTCTATATACTGAACTTTCTGACGCTCGTACTCCAACTCATCTAGCCATCCCTGAGCATCATCTGACTGAAGGAAGTTAACAGCAAAGGCATTACCTCTGCGATAATATGACGTCATTACTTCGGTTAGATGCTTGAATTGAAGCGCCAATGAGCCAATAGAGACTAGACCTGATCGGGCACAATAAACTGCGAGCGAACGACGGCATTGATGACTCGCCAACAGCCACGGCGTCCCCAATTTGACATCGGCATCGTTGCGCCAATCTCGAAAGCCGTCAAACTGCTCAAGTTCTCGGATATCCTCTTCTTGAACGACCAGCTTAGGCCATCGAGCGGTTAGTCTCTTTAATGAATGAACATTGCCGCTTGTGCTGATAACCGGTGCGCCCTCGTAGACTTGAACTTGTCCCCCCGGACCTGCCGTTAGAGGAGGGAATAGCGGGTATTGGCTTAAATCGGATTGATCATACTCATTCAGTATTGCAGCGATTGTTCCCACATGGCAGGCAGCAATAGTGCCTTTCTCCATTATTCCGGCTGTCATCCAAAATGTTGCTGTATGGTTTTGCCCAGATAGCTTCGAAGTATAGCCATGCAAAATCGTAATATTCGCATCGCGAGTTTTCATCGATTTATAGGTGTCAGCAGGCAAAAGTCTAGCTTCATTGTCTCGCATGCCGGAAAATAAATGTATCCAGTATTTTGCAGCGCATTGAATCTCACCAATATATCCGCGCAAGTCAACCCAATTGGCAATAGATTGTATTTCGAAAAAAGCACAAAGCCCTTGATGTGCAACTGCATAAGTCCAGGAAACAGAATTTTTGTAGGAGGAGAATCTCGAAGTAGATAGTCCGAATAGTATGTTGTTTTTTCGTAGTCTAAACAGTTCGACTATTGCGTCCGCGTTGGCATTGAAAGCATCTAACTCCTCGTTAAACGCAGTGATGAACGCTGCGTACAAGCGGGAAGGAATTATTTTGGTTTGCTGTGAGTTATGTCTTTGATTATTTGGGTGGTTATAAAGGGATTGCATGCGCTCTATTATTTCATAATTATTTGGAGCGAAAATAAAGTCGGGGTGCTTTGCTCGTATGCTAAATAGTTCTTTTATAAGCTTTAAAATTTCGGACATTTGTCCTGTTGGCATTGCTGCATAGCTCTGTAACAGCACTTTTTTTAGGTTTTCTTCATTGAATAACTCGCGTAAAGATATGTTATTGTTGAGTGCCAGGCGAGCTAGCTTCCTAGAAGATATTAATCCGACCGAGCTAGGCTTGCGGGGCTTGGGGTAACAATACAGGCGCGCGAACTGAATCTCTTTTAACTCACCGACAATCGTGTTTGCTGTCGGGTGGAATGAATCTGGAAGCCAGCTCACAAAGTTGTAGACACATCTGCCTTGCGCGTCATACATTTTCATATTCCATTCGTCATCTTGGTATCGGGAAACGACCGTCCCTGATGTCGTGCCGGAAATAATAAAGTCTTTATGAGTTGCAAGATATTGAGTTGCGCTGGTGTAGGTGTCGGGCAATTGATTTTCTTGCCACTGATTGAGTAGGAGACTGGAAATGTTACTCATGAAACCTCGCCCACAGTGACCAATGTGTCAAAGTGAATAGACCAGAATGGATCTAGGGCACCTAACTCGACCTCTTCACGCACCTGTCTAATAGTTTTATCGATTTTTTCGTCGGTGTCTTGTATGACCGACAGCACTTCATCAATACGGTGGCTGGTTGGGCCAAATTTAATTTCCCAATGTTCAACAGACAGCTGAGCCTTAGTTGCCTGAATTATATAACGCAACGACAAAAGGCGACGGATATCCTCCTCGTCTGCATGGACGGCATAAAATTCACAGAACAGACACGTTTCCGGGTCTCCACAAGCGGGCATGGGTGATCTTTCGGTAAACCCCACGGCGCGCTTAGGTTCGACTAAAGGCCCTTTTTCACACAGTCCCGTACCCGTAACGGTGTTGAGACTTTTTTCGTCCGAAATACGTACTGAAATGTGCTCTACAGAGCGCGTGCGATTAATCGCTGCTTGGTGCATAGAATCAAAAAATTCAGTCATCTCTGCTGCGAAGTCATCCAGTGCTGGTCTACTGTAATTTTGCCGTACGGTCTGTTCAGTATTGCTCAGCTTTTCTGCTGTTAGAGCCATGTCGCCGCCACTGTGTTTTACGTACTGGTAGCTGACATTTTTCCGCCATTGCGTTGGAGTTACCCAAGTAGTGTTGGGCAACGCACTGGCCATGAGCTTTTTTAAGCTATTAATGGATGTCGCCCCTATCCGGGAAACGCCGCTACTTTTGGCGCCGTCGACCGGAAAGACTAAGGAATTTTCTACGCCATTAAGAATCCACCGGCGCAACTCGAGATATTTTTTAAATACTGGAGCGAAGCGAGCACCAAATTCTGGATAAACGATTTTCCCATTCGCTCTGGCCTTTGTTCCAGAAAAACGATTTCCCTGCGTACTCGGTAAAATCTCTAGAGTGTCGACTTCAAGACGTTGAGCAATACTGAGGTTAGAGCCTGTCGCAGCAATAAAAGCTAGCATGCCTGCCACCCCGGCACACGTTCCTATCTGTCGCCTTAGAGATGATCGCATATCCTCATTGTTATTGCGAAAGCGCCGCCTGTTGTCATCGTAATTGGCTCTCTCAATTCGCGTTGCTGCGCTATTGTCTGCAAGCATAAAGTTTTCTTTAACCTGACTCCACGAAGGAAATGTTGAATGTTGAACAAGCATTCGTGCGAGGCTAATTCTAGCGGTTTTGGATTTTTCACTTTCGCCTATCATTGAATACAGATAATACGAATCCCCATCTGGAGAGACTAGATGTAACGGAAATTTACCACCCTCCACCAAAATCCTATGTGCTTCGTAAATGAAATTGACCAGTGATGCAAATGTTCGAGCTTGAATATCTATACTCGGAAGTTTTAAATTTGGGTGGCTGACCTGAACATCCTTTTTAGGAATGTAGCTAGATATAGCTTTTGCCTCCGGTTCACTCAGACCTGTTGCCAACATTAACACTGTACGCGCTCTGGCTTGCAGAACTGAAGCACTTGATTTCTTAATGGGCTGGCCATTGACGCGAGTGCTATTCATTCGATGTAACAGATGTCTAGTATAATCACTATAGGCTTTCTTCATGGCCTGCGTATCGTCAAAATGGTAGTTCTCATTTTGAGCGTCGATCCAGTCCAAATACAACTTTATCTTTGAGAAGTCGTCCAGTGCGCTAGTGTTGCGTTTCTGCCTCAAATGCTCGATAAGACCTTGGATGAACCGCAGTCGTGAATTATCGAGTGTAGATAGGTCAACTGGTCTAATTACTTTGTAAGGACTTTCTGTAGATCGACGCATATAGCAAAAAGAGCCGATGTCCAGATATCGCATGCCTTTGTCAGTAGGATTAGGAAACATTAAGACGGCAAACTGTGGATTAATGATCTCAATATTTGTGTCTGTTAGGTCAGTAATCACGACCTGGCGGCGGATTAAAGTATTGTTCATACAAGTTTGTCCGCTGCCATAGAGGTGTTTACATGCTCAAACAATTTTCCTTCAAATTCATGCTGGATGGATGACTTCCATTTCAGGCGCGATTTGTAGTTCAGGTACTGCATGGTTGTCTCTTTGTTACTATGTCCCATGCGTTGTTGGACATATTCCAGCGCGGCAGTAATATTTTGATCACCCATGTGTCGTAACTGGCTTTCAAGCAAATTCATCCCAAAAGTTGCCCGTAGGTCATGGAGTGTAAATTTTTGGAAGTCTGGGTTGGTAAGGTAAATACGCGGCAAAAGTATCTGTTTAATATGTGTTCTTAAGGCGGCTCCATCTTGGATGGTAGCGTCTTTCACTCTATCTATTAACCCTGCAGTTTTACTAATCTGTTTGTCCTGCCTGTCCAGAATCTCCTTTCTGCTGGTGTAGTACGGCACGCCATTTTTGCTCAAGAATAAATAATTATCATCAGTCTCCCCGTAGTACGAACGGCTTCTTCGCTTTTTTGCTTCCGAACTTTTGCTATAAGTCAGCATATCCTTAACAAGCCATCCGGGCACGAGTAACGTCATACGTTTGCCACGCTTCGTATCGATCAGTGTACCGGCCCCTATTGGTAAACGTAGATAACCGTTGCTATCTAGGCCACCCTGAAGATGTTTGATACGCAGCGTCCCGAGACTTTGAACTCGAGCTCCTGTGAACAAGGAGAAATAGAACATAAGCTGATATTCGCGAGAGGACTCAAGTAGCGCCTTCAGTACACACGATTGCTCCCTGAAGGTTAGCGGGCGCAGATCACCGCCATCATTGATGTACTCTGTGTGGCTTTGTTTTTTTTGAGACAAAATAGCGAGATTGTGAGAGTTGATCTTTAGGTTCTGAGTTATGCCAATTTCGGAAGTTACATTAATATATTTTGTGATTTCTTCATACGCCACACCTTCAATTGGCTCATGGTTAATCAGATTCCAGCGCATAATGCACCGGTAGAAATTAACGACTGCATTGATCCTTGCGCTGGCTGTGCTTATAGAAATAACTCCATCAGTCACAAAGTCAATCAATCGTTTCCTGTATCTAAAAGTCACCTTAAGGCGATTATTTTTTGGAAAATACAAATAATCTAAGCCTTCGTCTTCAAGAAATCGCAGATAGTCCAGCAGGTGGTCTGCAATTCCTCTGAATGTTCTCGACTCATACCTAGCTTCGTACTTGACCTTTGAGGTCAGGTAATGGTTGCCTATCGTCCAAGGCTCGCTATTGCCTTGGATGAGTATCGGAAAGTTGGGAAGATAACCATCTGAGTCCGTTGAAAAACCATAATCTGGTAGTCCATCCGGGTTGGCATCAATATGCGTTTCGAGAAAATTGAGTTTTAGTTGACGAAACTCAGGAATGAGGATTCGTCGGGCTTTTGAGTCGTAGCGCCCTTGTCCTGTTTTGCACTTGAACTGTTTTCCATTCATCACAGCTCACCCGAATCCGCGCTCTCTTGTCCATAATGTGATGTACTCGGATTAGGCTGTAAACAAATATACGTTCGGACTGTCGTCGAAGATCATCAGGGTGGACAAGTGCGCGAGGACCCGCGCAACCCCAGGCAAGCCATTGCAAAATCGCTCGATCTGCAGGCGTTCGCGGGCATAGCGCGCCAGGTCGTGCGCACTTAACTGCGGCGGTTGGGAAGCGATCAGGCCCCAGGGCGTAGGCGACCACACCAGCAGGTACATGGCCATGACTTCGGCGAAAGTCACCAGATGGTTGTCGGCGCTGCTGCTGGTGAAAATCGGTTTTTTCACCCCGCCGAAAAAGCGCTCGCGCAGGGTCTCGTTGCTGTCCAGTGCCGGCAGCAGGTCCGCGCGGTGATAGTAGCTGGCGCGATGCCCGTAGAGGCTGGCGCTGTCGTCCACCACCGCACCGTCCAAATACTCGTCGAACAACCCCAGCCGCGCAGTCAGGGCATGGATCGCCCGCAGCATTGGCCCGGCCACGTCGTCGGCGTACACCTGGTCGCCGCTCATTATGAGCAGGGCCGGGCGTTCATCCGGTGCGCGCGCATCGGCAAGCAGGCGATCGACGCAGAGCAAACCGTCGTCGGCGTGATGGTGGGGTTTACGGCAGGAGCCATGCACCAATTGGTGGAGGCGGCTGTGCAGGATGAAATTCGGCGATAGTGCCTCGCCATACACCAGGTGCGGTGCCCAGTGGGCGATGCCGAGGCCGTCAACCAGCAAGTCGTAGTCGATGACCACGTCCTGGGGTAACGCCTGGTCCAGCGGCACATCGATCAGGTGGACGAAGGCGTGGCGCCCTATGGGCACGACCTGACACTGACCTTGATCCAGCGGGATGTGCAGGACCTGGTCGGCCCACTGCAGCGTCAGGCTCAGGTCCAGCATGCGGCTGCCTGCCAGCCACAGCACCAGCCGCCGAGGCTCCAGGCGACGCAGTAAAGGGCCGGCGAGCACGGCGGGCAGGTTATCGGGGGGCAGCATCCAGGGAAACACTCCAGCCAGGCTTGAACCGGCAAGGTTAGCGCAGGAAATGTCAGCGTTTTGTTAAAGCAGAGGGGACGCAGGGCCGCATATTGCCCTGCGTACACCGGTTTAGAGCAGGTTGCCCTTGCCCAGGCTGTCCAGCGTGCCCTGGCGGCGTCGGGCGGTGCGTGAGGAGCCGTCGCACGCCTCAGGCACAAGGGTTGATAGGCGCTCATCCAGGCTGCGTTTTTTACGCGGCAGGGCTGCTGCCTCGTCTTGCTGCGCGGTGGGGTAATGAGCGTTGCCAAATGTGGAATGAATGGTGCCGAGCATAGTCACTCTCCTTCTGCCAGTGGGTGAGCTTCGCGATCGCGAAGCCGGACCCAACTTAGAGAGGGACGAGGCGGTAAATATATAAACGCCTCGTGGCAGAGTGTGACTGCGCACCCTTGAACCCACGCATTGGCTTGCTCAGGTATGCGAATCGCCGATCACTTTCGGCACTGTAAACCGGAACTCGCTGCCACGCCCCACTTCGCTTTCAGCCACGATCTCGCCGCCGTGGGCCTGGACGATGCCCTGGGTGATATACAGCCCCAGTCCGCTGCCGGTGGGATTGTTTTCGGTCTGTGTCCAGTAACGATCGAACACATAAGGCAACTGTTCGGGGGCAATGCCTTCGCCGGAGTCGCGCACCGAAAATACGATTTCCTCGCCGTTGCTCATGGCACTGATGCCGATATTGCCCTGGCGCGGGGTGAATTTGATGGCGTTGCCGATCAGGTTAGACAGCACCTGGAACAAACGCTCCGGGTCGCCATTGATCTGCAGGCCCGGCTCGGCGTTGAACGACAGGTCAATGCCTTTTTCCATGGCCAACGGCGCAAGCAAGGAGTAGGCCTCCTCGAACATCTGGCTCACATCCAGCGCCACCGGCTTGACCACATAGCGCCCGGCCTCGATTTTGGAGGTGTCGAGCAGGTCTTCCAGCAGCACATTCATGCGCCCGGCTGCCTGTTGCATGGTGTCGATGGCCGTGGAAATTCGCCGCGAAGTGTGTGGGCCCTCGGAGCTGAAGGCTTTTTGCATCATGCCGCAGAGCATGGAGATGACCGTCATCGGGTTACGCAGGTCGTGGGACACCACCGCCACCAGGTCATCACGGGCGCGCACGGCCTTTTGCTCACGCTTGACCTGGCGAGCCAAGTCGTTCTCAAGCGCTGAGCGACGCAGGTCATTGGCGGCGAACAGGTCGCCATGGCTCCATTTGGTCGAGATACCGGCCATCTCCACTTTCCAGATCTCAAAAGACGTGCGCGGACGCAGGCGCATACCGGCGTCGGAGTTTTCCAGGTCCAGCGGTTTTTTCGGGTCGCCGCTCCAGTTGATGTTTTCTTTGACTTCGGGGCGGAACCACAGCACGCCGTTGTCCACCGGCTTGGGCAGGGCCATGGCCAAGACTCCGCTGGCCACCTGCTGGAACTCGGCCGCCGGCGGGTACACCGCCGCCAGGTTATGGCTGGCAAACACCGGCTCGCCACTTGCCTGCAGCCATTTGTGCAAGGCACGGATCTGTGCCGGCTCCGGGCAATTGCCGTAGCGGTGCAGCTGTTTGTCTTCGATGATCGCCACGCCGCCCGCCAGAGTCAGGTCCATCAGCACTTGCGGCTGTTGGGCCAGGCCGTCGAACACATTGTTGTCCGAGGCTTTCATCGCCTTGTCCAGCCGCGCCAGGGCTTCGACTTTTTCTTCGCGCTGGTGGCTCAGGTCCAGGGCTTCCATAGCGCTGATCTGCAACGAAAGCACCTGGCCGATGGTCTGGCAGGCGGTACGCAGCTCGTTCGGCACCAGCAGCGGCGTGCGATTGCCGCAACTGATCAGCCCCCACAGCTTGTCGCCCTTCATCAGCGAGATGCTCATGGAAGACAACACGCCCATGTTCTTCATGTATTGGCAGTGAATCGGCGACACGCTGCGCAGGGTGGCGAAGCTCAAGTCCAGCGGCTCTCCGGTGTCCGGGCGCAGCTTGGGTACCAGAGGCACCGGCTCATAATCGGCGTTCGGGATAATGCGCAACCAGTTGGTGCGGTACAGCTCGCGGGCCTGCTCGGGGATGTCAGACGCGGGGAAGAACAGCCCGTTGAACAGTTCCATGGATGGGGCGGATGCTTCGGCGATTACCTGGCCGTGACCTTCTTCTTCGAAGCGATAAATGAGTACGCGGTCGTAACCGGTCATGGCCTGGATTTCGGTCACGCTGATGTCGTACAGCGCCGCCAGGGTTTTTGCCGACTGCAAGCGGCGCAGCATCTTGCCCAAATCACTGGTGCGACCGTTCAGGGCGCGTGGCTGGAAATCCTTGAGACGCGGTTCGAATTCCAGGACCAGCACGTTTTGATGGCGGTGCAGCAAGCCTTCGAATTGCGCGCCGTTAAGCGTGACGTGCAACGGCGGCGCATCGACAAAGGTGTTGTGTTCAGCCATGGCCTGCACGGCCTGGGCATGCTCGGCGCCGAGCAGGCTGTGAAGCGGCTGGCCCAACAGCGTTTCGGGTGCGTGGTTGAACAGCGTGGCGACGTTGGCGCTGGCCTGGATGATCTTCAGGTCCGGCTCAGACAAGGTCAGCAGCACACCATGAGGCTGGATCGCCCCTGGGAAACGAATGGGTTCGTCAGCGCAGTTGGCGAGCAGCTCTTCAAAATCGTCGGGTTTCATAGCAGTACCTCCTGGCTGTCGAGCCATCGCTCGAAGCAGCTGAATGTCGAACGCGCGGCGTCAACCGCGCGCTGTCGGGCCTTGGCGTCCAGCGCCTGGTTGCCCAGATAGTCGAGAAAATCTTTCCAGCGTCGGCCCGTCTCGGCGCCGTACACATCCAGAAACGCGCCACCGTTATCGGCGTCGATGCCCAGGCGACGAGCCATTTCCCGGCGCAGCACCTGGCCACCCAGGGTTGCGCCTTCGAGTACGTAGAGCGTGCCGAGACAGGCCGCCGGGGTATCCAGGCGAGGCAGCGCGGTGCAATACGGCAGGGCGTGGATCGCGGCGTCGTTCAGGCCCAATGCGTGCAGATCAGAAAGCAGTGTCGGGGTTTTCACACGCGAGGCGGCATCAAATCCGTTAGGAATACGGGCGCTGGCATACAGCGCCGCTTCCATCGGCGCGTAAAACCCGTGATAGGCCTGCAGCAGGCGCTGATACCAGTCGGCGTCGAGGCGCTCGGAAAAAAACGGCATGCGCTTCTCCAGCGCCACATGCAGCAGGGCAGTGCCTGTGCGTAACGCGTCAAGCAAGGAGGGCGCACCAACGTCATGGGCCTGAGAAAGCATGCAATAAGCTCGAACTGTGGGCCTGCCGGCCATGAATGACGCGTGGAAATGGGCGACGATTCTACACAAGTCATGGCCATTGACTGTACGCGCAAGGCGAAAAGCCTGACCAGCGGATCAGAAGAGTCGCTCCCTGCCTCATGACTGACCGTAAGGCGTACCGGTAAGTTCGGTTTAGGTGATATTGCAACGCTATCAGTGCAGCGACGAACCCTGCTGGGTCAGCGCCGTTTGCACACATTCGATCAGATGCTCGGTGCTCCATGGCTTGGGCAGGAAACGCACGGAACCGCCCAGTTCTTCCGCCATTTTTGTATTACCCGACGTCAGTACCACGCGCACCGAAGGCCACCGATGGGCAACCACGCGGCTCAAGTCATAACCATTGAGCAACCCTGGCATTTGAATATCGCTGACTATCAGGTCCACAGGGTCGTTCTCGCGTTCGAGGTAAATCATCCCTTCATCGGCTGAAGGAAACGACGTCACAATCGCGCCGAAATCCTCCAGCACATCCACCATCAACGCCCGAATAATTTCGTCGTCTTCCAATACTAAAATCGATGGCTGAGCCATGATCCTTACTCCACCATCAGGGTTCAGTTAGGTGGAGTGGAGCGCAGCGGTATAGGTTCGATTGGATGTGTCCCAAGCGATGGGTGGTCGTCCAGGGCGTCTAGGTTGGGGGTTCATGCCGAGGCAATTGCAGCACAGCGATAATCCGGATGGGTGTGCATGGCTGACAAACAGGCATAATCGCTTGCAACCGCCGATGTGGAGTCGCCCATGAAGTACGCCTTTCTGACCCTCGCCCTGATCCTCAACAGCGCCCCGGCCTTCGCCGCCGGGGATGCCGAAGCCGGCGGCAGACTCTTCACGAAAACCTGCGGCGGCTGCCACAGCATCGGCGAAGGCGCGCGTGGCGGTTTCGGCCCACAGCTCAATGGCATCATCGGCCGCCCCGCCGGCACCACTGAGGACTACCAGTACTCCGACGCGATGAAAAACTCCGGCGTGGTCTGGACCCGCGAAAAACTCGCGGCGTACATCGAGAACCCCAAGAAGGTGGTAAGCGGTACGCGGATGATTTTCTGGGGCATCAGCGATCAGGAGAAGATAGAAAATATCCTGGCGTATCTTGAGACGTTTCAGCCCAAGTAGGCA
This sequence comes from Pseudomonas lurida, assembly GCF_013522705.1. Lineage (GTDB taxonomy): Bacteria > Pseudomonadota > Gammaproteobacteria > Pseudomonadales > Pseudomonadaceae > Aquipseudomonas > Aquipseudomonas quebecensis. Next base: position 53,634 of record NZ_JAAMRE010000009.1, on the reverse strand, counting down.
TTTGTGCGGTCACACCGTGGGTGCGGGTGTTGACGGAGCGGTAGAGGAGGGGTTTTTTCATCGTCGTCCTTGGGCTGCTTTATAAGTGGCAATGAGCTGAGTAAGTAAAAACGTCAACATTGCGCATCGCACGCCAAATACAGCGATGCATTTCGTGGAAGCATCAACGAGGTGTGCTTACTGCGGTCAAGCGCGCTCGCACAAGAGCGCTGTTACTGGACCGCTTTGAGGTAATGCCTGAGTGCGTCGAGCGGGGCGTCGAGCTCCTCCAGTGTCGAGGCTTTTCGGGTGTCGACGGCCAATCGTTCCAACTCCCGTCCCAACACCGTCTCCTTTCCGCCCAGCGCCACCAGCGCCTGCGCCACGCATTCGTCCAGCTTAGTTTGAATCGCACGAAGATCACCCTGGCGCATCAGCAGACCGAACACTTCACGCTCATACGTAGCCATCACCGGGTCGTCGCGCACTATCGGGCTGCCGTCGTCGGTTTCGTGCACCAGCTTGAGGGCAAAGAGCGCAACAGCTTCCAGCGTCAATTCCATGGTGGGGCTTCCTCGGTGTTCGGGCGGAGCGCGATGATCACTGTTCTGACGCCGAAAAAAAAGGACCCAGACGTTTGAGTGACACGGCCTCCAAGGAACGATATTAATTAGCCATGTTCCAAACCGCCGTGCCAAGCTCGCGCAGCCATAAATGGACCGGTGCGAAGTTGAACCGGCGCACTTCATTCACTTACAGGGACGCAAATAATCATGCAGTCATCCTCCACTCCTGCTTCGTCCGACACGGGCGAGCTGATCGCGAGCTTTCGCCACGGCAAGGGTTTTCTGATTTTCAGCCTGATATTCGGCGTCGCGCTGTTGGCGCTCGCCGCGTTCGTGCTGTACCTGGGCACGATCCTGCCGCCGGGCAATGAAGGCCCTGTCGGCATTACGACGTCACGGGGCATGACAATGAACTTCAGCAGCGCGCAATCGGTGATCAACTTCACCAGTGGCCTTCTGGCCATTCTTGGGCTGTGCGTGTTCGGCCTCTACGCTTGGCACAAGAAATTGCGCAGTACCTCTTACGAGGTGTACGAGCATGGCATTGCGCGCATCAACCAAGGCCAGCGCGAATACACTCCGTTTGTAGAGATCCAGGACCTGTACCTGTTCAGCTCCGGGCAAACGGTGATGACGGGCTTGATCACTAACCTGGCCTACCGCCGCACGGCCGCCGAGCCCTTCCATCGCGTGATTGAAAGCCTCAAGGGCTTCCAGGAATTCCAGCAGATGGTGCGCGAGCTGCACGTACGTGCGCGCATGCCGGGTGTGCTGAGCACGCTGGAGTCGGGCGAGGCAGTGAGGTTCAATTGCATCAGCTCCGGGCAGGTGTGGGGCAAGCGTATGAGCGGCAATTTCCTCAAGATCACCACGGCGCCCATCCTGGTGAGTGCGCAGTGCCTGGAATACCAGGGGAGCAAGGTGCCGATGTCGATACTGCGCAGCGTCGACCTCAACGCCTGGACCGAAAAAGTGGTGGTCAAGGACGAAAACGGCAAGTCGGTCCTGTCGACCATCGCCACCGGCATCCTCAGCTACGACCTGTTCCTGCATACGCTCGACGCAGTGTTTACCAAAGAGGCTCAAGCGCGCGAGTTGGCGTAAGCCAGTCGCGTGGTCATTGATTGTGAATAAAGGGATTAAACGATGATTTATCGTGGTGCAGGCTGGCTGACGTTGTTCACTCCGGTGGCGATGATTTTATTGCTGATGTGGTTGTGGCCCGACCCCAGCGTCAAGCCCGGCAACACCTCCTTGATGCAACTGTTGGTGGGCGCGGGGATCGGCTCGGCCATCAACGCCGTGCTGGGTTTTGTGCTGAATCGGGAGGTTCATGAAGATGGCGTGCGCCACCACTTCTTTTTCCTGCCCATGCAGTGGCCGGCGCTGGTGTTAATGGTCGTCTGCGTGGTGATTGCGCTGTTCAAGTAAAGCTACCGGCCGCTCGGTAAGGGCGGTCGGGTTTCAACTGGTTCGAGGCTCACGCGATACGTGATGTCACGATCAGGTCCGCTCCCGCCGCTCGGTAGTGCCAGCCCGGCACGCTTGCGACGTGGAGCAACGCCGCATGGCCCGCCTTACCTAGAAATTCGCCAGCATCATTACAGTGAGTAAACCTGCGTTAAATGCTTGCCGTCACTCTTCAACTTGCTCTAACCAAGTTTTGAATTCGAGGGTTTGATCGTCGTGAGTTAAGGCCGCAAGCCCAGGGCGAGCAGCGTGCCAGGGCTTTCAAGCCGCAGGTAGACGATGACACCGATCATCATCACGCAGAACAGCCATTGCAACCTACTCAGGCCGGCGATCCGATAAATCGCCTGCAGCGGCCTGCGCCAGCGGTATTCGCGTTCGGCGGGCACAGCACTTTCCGGCTGCAACACGCCAATCAGCCCGGTGATCGCATAAGTGCCCAGTCCGAGCCACCCGAGCCATTGCCAAATCACAAAGCCAAGCCCCAGTAACGGACCGCTGTTACGAATCAGCAAATCGCGACGGTCCGAGGTCAGGTTGTGGCGCACACACCAGCGGCTGAGGCGTTGGTCGACGTCGTGCAGGCTTTGCGCAATGGCCGCCCAGTAGGTGAGCAGCCATTTGCCGACCTGCGCCATCACGTAACCGCCGAGCGCATACAGCGGCAGCATCAGCAGCAGGGGAACCAGGCTGGACTCGCTGGAAAGTTGGCTGAGCGCCAGGCAGATTGCCAAAACACAGGCCGCGCGTTTGACGCCATGGCGCAACGGGCGATGGCCGACAAGTTCTTGCCAGAACCATGAATTGTGATTGGGAAACAGCCCCAGCAGATCGGCAAAGTGCGTGGAGAATGCCGTTGACAACTGCTCACACGCCAACCAATCGGCCTCGCCGAAGGTCGCCGCCAGCTGCGCTTGCCGTGCAGGCTGCGCCGACATCAGAAACAACGCCGCCGCGTTGGCCGCGGCGCTGGGGTGTAGCTCACGTTGCTGCGCCAGGGTCTGCAGCTGGTGCAACCAATCCTGTTGCTCGCAGCGCCTGACCAAGGCTCGCCACTGCGCCGTGTCGATAGGGACGGACGCGCCTTCAGCGTCCCAGGCGAACAGCCGGCACACGCGCTGGAAGAGTTGCGGCGACCAACGCTCATGGCTCATGAACAAGTTCAGCACGTGCACCTGCAATGCCTGGCGATGCTCGAAATCCAGCAACCAGCCCTGCCGACTGGCACGCTCCAGATGCGAATAGAAAAACGCCTGCTCGCCCGGCTTCATCAGTTGTTCAAGCGCGTCGTACAGCGCTGTGGTCAGCGCATGCACCAACCGCTGATGGGGGAAGCCACCGCTGTTGATCTGCTGCCACGGGGTGAGCCATTGACGCTGCTCCACGCCCCAGGTCAGCAACCCCAAATGCCCGCTCGGTGCATCGACACAACGCTGGAACAACATCTGTTCGAACTCGGCGGCACAACCTTGAGCCTGGGCTCGGGACCAGTAGTCGTCCACACGGGAGTCGTCGAAGTCGGATAACAGTGCGAAGGCGTGTTCCAGGGAGGAGGGCGTCGGGCCGGGCGCAAGGTGCGTGGCAAACCGCGACGACATCATGTCCTCGGTTTGAACGGGGGCGGATGCTCTGGCGCGTACGCTGTTGAGTGCCTGCTCGTAAGCTTCGCGTAGGCGCTGGAAGGCGACGGGGTCGTCATCCGGGCGCGTTAGCTTGAGTAACTTGGCGTAGTGGCGTTTGAGGGTGCGCTCGTCAGCCGTGGCCGAAAGGTCGAGGGTTTTCCAGCAGTCGGCGGAGGCATCCATGCTCAGTGCCCGCCGGGCTTCGTCCATGCGTTCGTAGAGCGGGGGATGTTGGTCGGATTGGTCATGGTTGGGTGATTTTCTGCAGCGTTTCCATCTGCCTGATCCAGGCATCGAATCGAGCGCATTGTTGCCGAATGATCGGCAGGCCGATCTCAATCGCGGCGAGTGAACCGTGCAGCGGTTTGTCGTAGCCAGCGTAAAGCTTTTGCAGTCTTTTGCTCGGCGCGGTCATCGGACTATTGTTGATGGCTTCCGGCGTTTCAAACTCATTTCGTATGTGCAAAAAACGGTCTTCTAGGGCGGGCTGGTTGATCCCGACAGCTAACCCTGTGGGGCAACTGAATAGGAGGCCCTCGAATTCGTACATTTGCACATAGGGAATGAATCGGCGCATGGCTTCATCACCCAGTTTGTTTGCCAACCTTTGCGTCATAGCTTTCAGCAGGCAATCAGCTTTTTCATCCATGGTGTTCTTGCCACCGGCATTCGCTTTGCCAGGGAATTCTTCGGGCAGGCCATAGAAATCAAAAAACGTAGTGCAATATGCCTGCCGGTCACCTAACAGGCGCTTTTCAACATCACTGAGCAGACGCTCGAAACGAAAGTTGCCGCCCTTGTGGCCGGGTTTTCCGATCAGCGCGGGCATCAGGTAAATATCCAAATGCTGGAAGGCGTGCGCCAGCACCTCGTTGATGAACATCTCTTCTGTCTGGCCCTCGCAGATCACGTGGACTCGAATCATTTACGCGGCCTCCCGCCCAGAATGTTTTTCTCCCACAGCTCGCCCACCGAATAATCGTCCAGCCATGTTTCGAAGGCTTTTTCGTCGAGTCGCTTGAAGACAGTTGCGCCTTTCTCCCGCTCGACGATGATCAGGTCGTCGATTGAGAACTCGTTCACCAGGGGTACCGACTGCGTTGAGACAATCACCTGCATTCGCGTGGAGGCTGAGCGCAGCAGCGAGCCCAGTAAGGTGATGGCGTAGGGATGCAGGCCGAGTTCCGGCTCATCAATGATGATGGTCGATGGCGGATCGGGTTGAAGCAGGGCGGTGACCAAGCAGATGAAGCGGATCGACCCGTCCGAGAGCTGGCTCGGCCAGAAGGTGTAGTCGCTGTCCTTCTGACGCCACTGCAGGTTGATCAGTTCTTCCTGGCTGTCCAGCCGCACAGGCTTCAGCACAAAATCATCGAAGAACGGAATCGCCAGTTGGATCGTTTTGCGGATATGTTCATACACCTCAGGCGTTTCGGTGCATAACCGATGCAGATAGGCCGCCAGGTTCGACGCGTCTGGACGCAGATAGTCATCGATATGGGCCGGTCCGTAGCGTTTGACGCTCGCGGTTTCGCTGGTGTCGTGGAAGTGGAAAACCTTCCAACTGGAAATCGATTCGTAGCAGTACGCCACAACGTTGTTTTTGTAGGGGGCTTGGAACTGTTTGGTGTCGTAGGCTTTTTTGAGCTTGGTCTCCTGATGCCCGGAGCCCAGCGTAATCCACTCTGATCCATACATGGGGCCGTCAAAAAAGAGTCGTTCATTGGAAAAAACAAAGTCACCTTCCACGGTCGGTTCCAGCTCGAACTCATAGCCGTTCAAGCCAAAATGGACATAAGAACTGATCTGCTGGGTTTCCTTGACGCCGAAGCTGACAACTCGGTCTGCCGACCCTTGTTGGGTCGTCCACTTTTTAAGGCGCAACTCCATCATTTCGCTGAGCATGCGAAAGTAAGAAACGAAGCTGCTCTTACCCGCACCGTTGGCACCCAGCAGCACGTTCAGGCTGCCCAGGTGCAAGTCCTCAAGGTTCTTGATGGACTTGAAGCCTTTGATGGTGAGCCGGCTGATCGGGTTCTTTGTGCTCATTGCTGCTTGATTCCTTTAGCGGCGCCGCTTGTTGAGACCAAAGCCGCTGTCGTTGATAGCTGTGGCGGATTCTGCCATTGATTTCGCACGCTGGCTTCTCACTTGATGGGATCATCCTAACGTTAATCGTTACTGTCTAATATCAGGGCGCTGATCGGGTCAATCAGTCCAACTGTTACTGACGCATCGCTATCGGGGGCAAGCCCCCTCCCACTTTTTTGATAGTCATTGCGTAGGCTGGATCAACTGAGTCCTTAACTGACTGGCATTAAGGCAAGCCCGCTCCCACAGCGCATCGTGTTTCAGGTTGAAAGTGGGCGGTGAACATTAAATCGGCCGGCCCGCACTTTTCGACAGGCGAAAAAAAAGACCTTGAATTTCAAGGTCTTTTTTTAAGATGGTGCCCCGAGGGAGACTCGAACTCCCACTCCTTTCGAAAACGGATTTTGAATCCGCCGCGTCTACCAATTCCGCCATCAGGGCTCAATGGCGGCGAAGTATAGAGAGGTGATTACCGTTGGTCAATCACGTTTCATGGTCAATTTTGACTATTTCCGCTAGACTTCCCGGCCCTGCTAGACGAACCCCATCATGCGCGTTGCTGACTTTACTTTTGAGCTCCCTGATTCGCTGATCGCTCGCCACCCGTTGGCCGAGCGTCGCGCCAGTCGACTGCTGACCCTGGACGGGCCGAGCGGTGCCCTCGCACACCGTCAATTCACTGATTTGCTTGAGCATTTAAGCCCGGGCGATTTGATGGTGTTCAACAATACCCGGGTGATTCCGGCGCGGCTGTTCGGCCAGAAAGCCTCCGGCGGCAAGCTGGAAATTCTGGTGGAAAGGGTGCTGGACAGCCATCGCGTGCTGGCCCATGTGCGCTCCAGCAAGTCGCCGAAACCAGGGTCGAGCATCTTGATCGATGGTGGTGGCGAAGCCGAGATGGTGGCGCGTCATGATGCCTTGTTCGAGCTCAAGTTCGCCGAGGAGGTCTTGCCGTTGCTGGAGCGCGTCGGCCATATGCCGTTGCCTCCTTATATAGACCGCCCGGATGACGACGCCGACCGCGAGCGCTACCAGACCGTGTACTCCCAGCGCCTGGGTGCGGTGGCCGCGCCGACCGCCGGGCTGCATTTCGACCAGCCGCTGCTTGAGGCGATCGCCGCCAAGGGCGTCGAGACCGCCTATGTCACCCTGCACGTGGGGGCCGGCACGTTTCAGCCGGTGCGTGTGGAGAACATCGAAGACCATCACATGCACAGCGAGTGGCTGGAGGTCAGCCAGGACGTGGTGGACGCAGTCAATGCGTGCAAAGCGCGCGGCGGGCGGGTGGTCGCGGTCGGCACCACCAGCGTGCGCTCCCTGGAAAGCGCGGCGCGCGATGGCGTGCTCAAGCCGTTCAGCGGCGACACGGATATCTTCATTTACCCAGGCCGGCCGTTCCATGTGGTCGATTGCCTGGTCACCAACTTCCATTTGCCGGAATCCACGCTGTTGATGCTGGTGTCGGCATTTGCCGGTTACCCCGAGACCATGGCCGCCTACCAGGCCGCCATCGCCAATGAGTACCGTTTTTTCAGCTACGGTGATGCGATGTTCATCACCCGTAACCCGGCGCCGCGCGGCCCGGAGGAACAACTATGAGTCGTATGTCGTTTGAATTGCTGGCCACCGACGGCAAGGCCCGTCGCGGCCGCCTGACCTTCCCGCGCGGCACCGTGGAGACCCCGGCGTTCATGCCGGTCGGCACCTATGGCACCGTCAAGGGCATGCTGCCGCGCGACATCGTCGCCACCGGCGCCGAGATCATCCTCGGCAATACCTTCCACCTGTGGCTGCGCCCGGGCACGGAAGTGATCAAGAAGCATGGCGACCTGCATGATTTCATGAAGTGGCAAGGTCCGATCCTCACCGACTCCGGTGGCTTCCAGGTGTTCAGCCTGGGCGCCATGCGCAAGATCAAGGAGGAGGGCGTGACCTTCGCCTCTCCGGTCGACGGTGCCAAGGTGTTCATGGGCCCGGAAGAGTCGATGCAGGTGCAGCGCGATTTGGGGTCGGACATCGTGATGATTTTCGACGAATGCACTCCGTACCCGGCCGATGAAGATGTCGCGCGGGTGTCCATGGAGTTGTCGCTGCGTTGGGCCCAGCGCTCGAAGAACGCCCATGGCGACAATACTGCGGCGCTGTTCGGTATCGTCCAGGGTGGCATGCATGAAAGCCTGCGCAAGCGTTCGCTGGAAGGCCTCGACAAGATCGGCTTCGACGGCCTGGCCATTGGCGGTCTGTCGGTGGGCGAACCCAAGCACGAGATGATCAAGGTGCTGGATTACCTGCCGGGCCTGATGCCGGCTGACAAACCTCGTTACCTTATGGGCGTTGGCAAACCGGAGGATCTGGTAGAGGGTGTGCGCCGCGGTGTGGACATGTTCGATTGCGTGATGCCAACCCGTAATGCCCGCAATGGGCATCTGTTCATCGATACAGGCGTGCTGAAGATCCGTAACGCGTTCCATCGCCATGATGATTCGCCGCTGGATCCCACCTGTGACTGCTACACCTGCCAGAACTTCTCCCGTGCTTATCTGCACCATCTGGACAAGTGCGGGGAAATGCTGGGTAGCATGTTGAATACCATCCACAATTTGCGCCATTACCAAGTCCTGATGGCTGGTTTGCGCGAGGCTATTCAACAGGGTACATTGGCCGCCTTCGTCGATGCCTTCTATGCCAAGCGCGGGCTCCCTGTGCCGCCCTTGGACTGAGTTTCCCGACCCTAAGATTCACTATTTGCAACTGGAGTGCTAAATGAGCTTTTTTATCTCTAACGCCATGGCCGACGCCGCTGCGCCTGCCGCCGCGGGCCCTATGGGCGGTGGTTTCGAGTGGATTTTCCTGGTCGGCTTTCTGGTCATCTTCTACCTGATGATCTGGCGTCCACAGGCCAAGCGCGCCAAAGAGCAGAAGAACCTGCTGGGCAGCCTGCAGAAAGGCGACGAAGTCGTGACCACCGGCGGTATCGCCGGCAAGATCACCAAAGTGTCCGATGCTTTCGTGGTACTGGAAGTCTCCGATACCGTGGAAATGAAGTTCCAGAAGGGCGCCATCGCCGCCACGCTGCCTAAAGGCACGCTCAAAGCGATCTAAGTAACAACCTTTACCAATCGACGGGGCGCGCAAGGCGCCCCGCGTTATAAGCGGGCGGCGTGATGCTGAACAAATACCCTCTGTGGAAATACGTACTGATCCTGGCGGTGCTGGCGATCGGTTTTATTTATTCCGCTCCCAATCTCTACCCTGATGACCCGGCGATCCAGATCACTGGCGCCAGCACTTCGCTGCAGGTCAATCAGGCTGATCTGGACCGTGCGAGCAAGGCGCTCACCGACGCGGGTATCCAGGTCAAGGCGGCAACATTGGCGGCTGGTGCGAAGGGCGGCTTGCTGCGCCTGACCAAGCAGGAAGACCAATTGCCGGCCAAGGATGTCGTGCGCAAGGCCATGGGTGACGATTATGTAGTCGCGCTCAACCTGGCACAGACCACCCCGCAATGGTTGCGCAGCATTGGCGCGCACCCGATGAAGCTGGGCCTGGACTTGTCCGGTGGTGTGCACTTCCTGCTGGAAGTCGACATGGACAAAGCCCTCGACGCGCGCCTGAAGGTCTACGAAGGCGACGTGAAGAGCCTGCTGCGCAAAGAGAAGCTGCGTTATCGCAGCCTGCCGCAGCTCAACGGTGCCATCCAGCTGGGCTTCTCCGACGAGGCTTCCCGCGAACAGGCCCGTGCACTGATCCGCAAGAACTTCAACGATTTCGACATCGTACCGGCTGACCTGAATGGCCAGGCTGTACTGCGTCTGGCGATGAGCCCGGCCAAGATCGCGGAAATCCGCGAATACTCCATCAAGCAGAACCTGACCACGGTGCGTAACCGCGTCAACGAGCTGGGTGTGGCCGAGCCGATCGTGCAGCGCCAGGGCGCCAACCGTATCGTGGTTGAGCTGCCGGGCGTGCAGGACACCGCTGAAGCCAAGCGTATCCTGGGCAAGACCGCCAACCTGGAATTCCGCCTGGCCGCCGAGCCGGGTGCTTCGCGCGCCACTTCCGAAGAGTTCGAGTTCCGCGAGGGCAACCGTCCTCCAGCGCTGATCGAGCGTGGCTTGATCATCACCGGTGACCAGGTGACTGATGCCAAGGCCGGTTTCGGCGAGCACGGTACTCCTGAAGTGAACATCCGCCTGGATGGCCACGGCGGCGAACTGATGAGCCGCGCCACGCGCAGCAACGTCGGCCGCAGCATGGCGGTGATCTTCATCGAGCAACGTCCGATCACCACCTACACCAAGCAAATGGTCAACGGCGTCGAGAAAGACGTGCCGGTGCAGTCGTTCAAAGAAGAGAAGAAGATCATCAGCCTGGCGACCATCCAGTCGCCGCTGGGTGCTCAGTTCCGCATCACTGGCCTGAACGGCCAGGGCGAATCGTCCGAGCTGGCGCTGCTGCTGCGCGCCGGTGGCCTGGCGGCGCCGATGTACTTCGCCGAAGAACGTACCATCGGCCCGAGCCTGGGTGCGGACAACATCACCAAGGGTATCGACGCGGCCTTGTGGGGCATGCTGTTCGTGTCGCTGTTCATCATCGCCATCTACCGCTTCTTCGGCATCATTGCCACCGTGGCCCTGGCGGGCAACATGGTGATGCTGCTGGCGCTGATGTCGCTGCTGGGGGCTACGCTGACCCTGCCAGGTATCGCCGGTATCGTACTCACCATGGGTATGGCGGTGGACGCCAACGTGCTGATCTTCTCGCGTATTCGTGAAGAGATCGCCGCCGGCATGACCGTGCAGCGCGCAATCAACGAAGGCTTCGGCCGGGCATTTACCGCGATTCTCGACTCCAACCTGACCACCTTGCTGGTCGGCGGGATTCTCTTTGCCATGGGCACCGGCCCGGTCAAAGGTTTTGCGGTGACCATGTCCCTGGGTATCTTTACCTCGATGTTCACGGCCATCATGGTGACCCGCGCAATGGTCAACCTGATCTTTGGCGGGCGTGACTTCAAGAAGTTGTGGATTTAAGGGGCTGCCATGTTACGTACAATCAACTTCATGGGCGTTCGCAACATTGCGTTCGGCGCCACAGTGCTCCTTACCGTTCTGGCATTGTTCAGCTGGTTCCATAAGGGGCTGAACTACGGGCTGGACTTCACCGGCGGTACGCTCATCGAGCTGACCTACGAGAAGCCGGCCGACGTTACCCTGGTGCGCAACGAGCTGGTCAAGGCCGGTTATCACGAAGCCATCGTGCAGAACTTCGGTGCCACCACCGACCTGCTGGTGCGCATGCCTGGCGAAGACCCGCAACTGGGTCATCAGGTCGCCGAGGCCTTGCAGAAGGTCGGTGGCGATAACCCAGCATCGGTCAAGCGCGTCGAGTTCGTGGGGCCGCAGGTCGGTGAAGAGCTGCGCGACCAGGGCGGCCTCGGCATGCTGATGGCGCTGGTCGGCATCATGATCTACCTGGCGTTCCGCTTTCAGTGGAAGTTCGGTGTCGGCGCCATCGTGTCGCTGATCCACGACGTGATCGTGACCGTGGGTATCCTGGCCTATTTCCAGATTACCTTCGACCTGACCGTGCTGGCGGCGGTGCTGGCAATCATCGGTTACTCCCTTAACGACACCATCGTGGTATTCGACCGGGTTCGCGAGAACTTCCGCGTACTGCGCAAGGCGTCGTTGATCGAGAACATCAACATCTCCACCACCCAGACCCTGTTGCGGACCATGGCTACGTCGATCTCCACCTTGCTGGCGATCGCGGCGTTGATGATCTTCGGTGGCGACAACCTGTGGGGCTTTTCCCTGGCGCTGTTCATCGGCGTTCTGGCGGGCACCTACTCATCGATCTACATCGCCAACGTGGTGCTGATCTGGCTGAACCTCAACAGCGAAGACCTGATCCCTCCGACCACCACAGGCAAGGAGGTCGACGACCGTCCTTGATGGGCGCTTGTTGATCGCTGTTACAAAGAAGGCGCGAGTATTGAACTCGCGCCTTTTTTTTTGCTCCAAGGCTGGGTATAGCGCGGACCTTTCGGTCCGTTTGTGATGGTCAGGAGGTTCAACGTGAACAAGTCGTTACTGGTTGGTGCGGTATTGGGTGCTGTCGGTGTGACTGCCGGGGGTGCTGTCGCCACCTACAGCCTGGTAAAAAGCGGCCCTGAGTATGCGCAAGTACTGGCGGTGCAGCCGGTCAAGACCCAGATCAAAACCCCGCGTGAGGTCTGCAAGGACGTCACCGTGACCCGGCAGCGTCCGGTGCAGGATCAGCATCAAATCGCCGGTACCGTCGTAGGCGCCCTCGCAGGCGGCCTGTTGGGTAACCAGATCGGCGGCGGCAACGGTAAGAAACTGGCCACCGTGGCCGGCGCGGTCGGTGGCGGTTACGCCGGCAACAAGGTGCAGGAAGGTATGCAGAACCGCGATACCTACACCACCACGCAAACCCGCTGTAACACCGTCAACGACATCAGCGATAAGGTCGTAGGCTATGACGTGCGGTACACCTTGGATGGCAAGGAAGGTTCGGTGCGTATGGATCGTGATCCAGGCGGCCAGATTCCAGTCGACAAGGAAGGGCGTCTCGTGCTCGGTCAAAACCAGCAGTAATACTGGCCCGGGCGCAGATTCAAAAGGTCTGTGCTTTCAGAATGTGGGAGGGGCTTGCGCTCTCCCGCATTTGATTTGTGGCGCTGCTGGTATTCAGTCTCGCACCAAATCCCAGGCATAAAAAAGCACCCCGAAGGGTGCTTTTTTTGTGCTCGTTCGCTTAGCGTTTCAGCGACGCCGGCAGGTGCGGCTGGATCGCCGTCAGTACTGCCTTGAAGCATTTGGTGTTCCCGGCAACCACGTGGCCTTTTTCCAGGAAATCGTGACCGCCGGTGAAGTCGCTCACCAGGCCGCCGGCTTCCTGAATCAACAGGGCGCCTGCAGCCATGTCCCACTCGGACAGGCCCGACTCCCAGAACGCATCAAAACGACCGGCAGCCACGTAGGCCAGGTCCAGGCTTGCCGCGCCGGCGCGACGGATGCCGGCGGTCTGGCCAACCAGGGCGCGGAACATGCCCAGGTAGTTTTCCAGGTTATCCATCTGGTCGTCGCGGAATGGGAAGCCAGTGCCCAGAAGAGCGCCGTCCAGGCTGGTGCGACCGCTGACGCGCAGACGACGACCGTTCAGTTGAGCGCCACGGCCACGGCTGGCGGTGAATTCTTCCTGGCGAACCGGGTCGAGTACCACCGCGTGCTCAAGGCGACCACGGTATTTGCAGGCAATGCTCACGGCAAAGTGCGGGATGCCACGCAGGAAGTTGGTGGTGCCATCCAGTGGGTCGATGATCCACAGATAGTCTTCGCCTTCGCCGCTGCCTTTGTGCAAACCGGTTTCTTCGCCGAGGATGCCGTGGGTAGGGTAGGCCTTGCGCAGTGCGTCAATGATTTTCTGTTCGGCGGCGCGATCCACCTCGGATACATAATCCTTGGCGTCTTTTTCGTCGACCTTGATGGTATCCAGGCGCTCGATGGAGCGGAAGATCAATTCACTGGCGCTGCGGGCGGCGCGCAGCGCGATATTCAGCATGGGCTGCATGGATGTGTCACCTAAGGTTGTTAAAGAAAGCCGGGCATTCTAGCAGAAACTTTGTTCAGGTGAAGGACGACGTTCGCTTTCATGGCATAACCTTAGGCTGTTCTGTAAGATTTGCTCCCCTTTCCTGTGTCCGAGAGCGCCTCCCTTGCTGCAAAACATTCGTGTCGTCTTGGTCAATACCAGTCATCCCGGCAACATCGGTGGGGTGGCGCGAGCCATGAAGAACATGGGGCTGACGCGCCTGGTGCTGGTCGAGCCGCGTGTGTTCCCGCACCACGAGGCCGATGCGCGCGCCTCCGGCGCCAATGACATCCTTGAAAAGGCCCAGATGGTCGCCACCCTGGAAGACGCCTTGGTTGGCTGCAACCTGGTGCTCGGCACCAGTGCGCGCGACCGCCGCATCCCCTGGCCGCTGCTGGACCCGCGCGAGTGCGGTACCAAGGTGGTGGAAGAAGCGGCCGGTGGCGCCGAAATCGCTTTGGTGTTCGGCCGTGAAGACTCCGGCCTGACCAATGAGGAGCTGCAGCGATGTCACTTCCATGTGCACATTCCATCAGACCCTGAATTCAGTTCGCTGAACCTCGGGGCGGCGGTGCAGGTGTTGAGTTACGAAGTGCGCATGGCCTGGCTGGCCGCTGAGGGTCAGCCGAGCAAGGTCGAGAAGGATGAAGTGGCGTCCACCAAAAGTGGCGAGCTGGCCACCATGGATGAGCTGGAGCGGTTCTATGAGCACCTGGAGCACACCCTGGTCACCATCGAATTCCTCGATCCTGAAAAGCCGCGGCACTTGATGGCCCGCCTGCGTCGCCTGTACGGGCGCAGCTCGATCAGTCGAGCGGAAATGAATATATTGCGTGGCATCCTCACGGAAACCCAGAAAGCGGCCCGTGGCGAGCTCCTTAAGCGGAAGGATTAAAAATGTTCGAGCGTCTGCGAGAAGATATCCAGAGTGTTTTCCACCGTGATCCGGCGGCGCGCAACGCCTTTGAAGTACTGACCTGCTACCCGGGCATGCACGCGATCTGGATCCATCGCCTGTCCGGTGCCTTGTGGAATATGGGCTGGAAATGGCTGGCGCGGCTGGTATCGAATTTCGGTCGCTGGCTCACCGGGATCGAGATTCATCCTGGAGCCAAGGTGGGGCGCCGCTTCTTTATTGATCACGGCATGGGCATTGTCATCGGTGAAACCGCCGAGATCGGCGATGACGTGACTCTTTACCAGGGCGTCACTCTGGGGGGTACCAGCTGGAACAAGGGCAAGCGCCACCCCACGCTGGGCGATGGCGTGGTAGTTGGGGCGGGCGCCAAGGTGCTTGGCCCGTTTACCGTCGGCGCGGGGGCTAAAGTGGGTTCCAATGCGGTGGTGACTAAAGCGGTGCCGCCGGGTGCCACAGTGGTCGGTATCCCGGGGCGCATCATCGTCAAGCCGGAAGTCGGCGACGAGCAGGAGGCCAAGCGTAAGGCCATGGCCGAGAAAATCGGCTTCGACGCCTACGGTGTCAGCGAAGACATGCCCGACCCAGTGGCGCGCGCCATCGGCCAGTTGCTCGACCACCTGCAAGCGGTGGACGGCAAGCTGGACGGTATGTGCGGTGCGCTGAAGGAGCTGGGCAGCAGCTACTGTGCGAAAGAGCTGCCTGAACTGCGCGAAGAAGACTTCGCCGAGATCAAGAGTGAGCCTGCCACCAAGGCTGGCTGAGATCTTACATTCGCGGCAAGTTCAATGTGGGAGGGGGCATGCCCCTCCCACATTTGATCTCCATTGGTCTCGATATCGAGCCATCGCCCGGCTGCCGCTGTTCGTCCCCACCCCATCCTGCTATGATTCGCGCGCCCTTTTTACGGGTAATCCTGACTAAAGTACTAGGTCTTATAGTTGACTTAAATACTCGGGAATCGCATACTTGCTCCCATTCTGAAGCACCTTGGTACTTGTCCATGAGACTGACTACAAAAGGCCGATACGCGGTAACCGCCATGCTTGATCTGGCTTTGCACGCGCAAACCGGGCCGGTGTCCCTGGCCGATATCTCCGAGCGCCAAGGCATTTCCCTGTCCTACCTTGAGCAGCTGTTCGCCAAATTGCGCCGCAGCAATCTGGTCTCAAGCGTACGTGGGCCAGGCGGTGGCTACCAGTTGTCCCGCGATATGCAGGGTATCCAGGTAGCCCAGGTGATCGACGCGGTCAACGAATCGGTCGATGCCACCAAATGCCAGGGGTTGGGTGACTGCCATGCCGGCGACACCTGCCTCACACACCACCTTTGGTGTGACTTGAGCCTGCAGATCCATGAGTTTTTGAGTGGTATCAGCTTGGCTGATCTTGTGACTCGCCGTGAGGTGCAAGAAGTAGCCCAGCGTCAGGACCAGCGCCGTTGCAACACCAAGGCGCCGCGTCTGGACAAGATTGAAGCGTCCGCCGTCGATTGACAGCCGCAGAGCTAACGGCACGCCAGCCAGCCTGATTTAGGAGAAAGTCCATGAAATTGCCGATTTACCTTGATTACTCAGCGACCACCCCGGTTGACCCGCGTGTCGCGCAAAAGATGAGCGAATGCCTGCTGGTTGACGGAAACTTCGGCAACCCGGCCTCCCGTTCCCACGTATTCGGCTGGAAAGCCGAGGAAGCGGTCGAGAACGCTCGTCGCCAGGTTGCCGACCTGGTTGGCGCGGACCCGCGTGAAATCGTCTGGACCTCCGGTGCCACCGAGTCCGACAACCTGGCAATCAAGGGCGCGGCGCATTTTTACGCGAGCAAAGGCAAGCACCTGATCACCACCAAGATTGAGCACAAGGCTGTCCTTGACACCATGCGCCAACTGGAGCGTGAAGGTTTCGAGGTGACTTACCTTGAGCCAACCACCGACGGTATCGTCACCCCGGCCATGATCGAAGCCGCGCTGCGTGAAGACACCATCCTGGTTTCCGTGATTCACGTGAACAACGAAATCGGCACCATTAACGATATCGCAGCCATTGGCGAGCTGACGCGCTCCAAAGGCATTCTGCTGCACGTCGACGCTGCTCAGTCCACCGGCAAGGTCGACATCGACCTGTCGAAGCTGAAAGTCGATCTGATGTCGTTCTCCGCTCACAAGACCTACGGTCCCAAAGGTATCGGTGCGCTCTACGTAAGCCGCAAGCCGCGCGTACGTATCGAAGCCACCATGCACGGCGGCGGTCACGAGCGCGGCATGCGTTCGGGCACCCTGGCGACCCACCAGATCGTCGGCATGGGTGAAGCCTTCCGTGTGGCCAAGGAAGACATGGCTGCCGAAAACGTGCGCATCAAGGCCTTGAGCGATCGCTTCTACAAGCAGGTCGAAAACCTCGAGGAGCTGTATGTCAACGGCAGCATGACCGCCCGCGTCCCGCACAACCTGAATTTGAGCTTCAACTATGTCGAAGGCGAGTCGCTGATCATGGCGCTCAAGGACCTGGCGGTTTCTTCGGGTTCTGCCTGCACCTCGGCTTCGCTTGAGCCTTCGTACGTACTGCGCGCCCTGGGCCGCAACGACGAACTGGCGCACAGCTCGATCCGCTTTACGTTCGGCCGTTTCACCACCGAAGAGCAAGTCGACTACGCCGCGCAGAAAGTCTGCGAAGCCGTCAACAAACTGCGTACCTTGTCGCCGCTGTGGGACATGTACAAAGACGGTGTCGACATTTCCAAGATCGAGTGGGCGGCACACTAACTATAGAAGCCGCCACCCAGGCTCTGTAGGAACGTGGCGCATACCGCAGGCGTTTCTACAGGGTTCCAGAGCGGCCCTGATGAGTGAGGATTCAGTACCATGGCTTACAGTGAAAAGGTCATCGACCACTACGAAAACCCCCGCAACGTCGGCAAGATGGACGCGGAAGACCCGGATGTAGGCACCGGCATGGTCGGCGCTCCGGCGTGCGGCGATGTCATGCGCCTGCAGATCAAGGTTAACGATGCCGGCGTCATCGAAGACGCCAAGTTCAAGACCTACGGTTGCGGTTCGGCCATCGCCTCCAGCTCCCTGGCGACTGAATGGATGAAAGGCAAGACCCTGGATGAGGCTGTAACCATCAGCAACACCCAGCTGGCCGAAGAACTGGCCTTGCCGCCCGTGAAAATCCACTGCTCGGTACTCGCTGAAGACGCCATCAAGGCGGCCGTTCGCGACTACAAGCAGAAGAAAGGCTTGATCTAAGCATTTGGCGACGAGTAAGGAGTCAACGATGGCTATCAGCATGACAGAAGCGGCTGCGCGGCACGTGCGACGCTCCCTGGATGGGCGCGGTAAAGGTGAGGGGATTCGTCTGGGTGTTCGCACCACGGGCTGTTCCGGCCTTGCCTACGTGCTGGAGTTTGTCGACGAGGTGGTTGCGGAAGATCAGGTGTTCGAGAGTCACGGCGAGAAAGTGATTATCGACCCCAAGAGCCTGACCTACCTGGACGGCACCGAACTCGATTTCGTCAAGGAAGGGTTGAACGAAGGTTTCAAGTTCAACAACCCCAACGTCCGCGGTGAATGTGGCTGCGGCGAAAGCTTCAACATCTGAGGCTATTCGTGGGTACTCCTTGTCATTTCGCTTTATTCGAGTTGCAGCCGAGCTTTCGGTTGGACCTTGAGCAGCTTGCCACGCGCTACCGAGAGTTGGCGCGTGGGGTGCATCCGGACCGCTTTGCCGACGCTTCCGAGCGCGAGCAACGCCTGGCGCTGGAGCAATCGGCCAGCCTCAACGAAGCCTATCAGACCCTCAAGAGTCCGCCGAAACGCGCGCGCTATCTGCTCGCGATGAACGGTGGCGAGTTGCCCCTGGAAGTCACGGTGCACGATCCCGACTTCCTGATGCAGCAGATGCAGTGGCGCGAAGAGCTCGAAGAGTTGCAGGACGAAGCCGATCTGGCGGGTGTCGCGGTCTTCAAGCGTCGTCTGAAAACGGCCCAGGATGAGCTCAACGAAAGCTTCGCAGCCTGTTGGGATGATGCAGCGCAACGTGAACAGGCCGAACGCCTGATGCGGCGCATGCAGTTCCTCGACAAGCTCTCCTACGAAGTGCGCCAGCTGGAAGAGCGCCTCGACGATTAACCCAGCGCTGCCCCGTTGCACGCCTGATTGACAGATAAGACCTGATTACCATGGCTCTACTGCAGATCGCCGAACCCGGCCAAAGCCCTCAACCGCACCAGCGACGCCTGGCGGTGGGGATTGACCTGGGCACCACCAATTCCCTGGTTGCTGCCTTGCGCAGCGGCCTGTCCGAGCCGTTGCCCGATGCCGATGGCCAGGTGATCCTGCCGTCTGCCGTGCGTTACCACGCCGATCGCGTCGAGGTCGGCGAATCCGCCAAGCTCGCGGCCTCGGCCGACCCGCTCAATACCGTGCTGTCGGTCAAGCGCCTGATGGGCCGTGGTCTGTCCGATGTGAAACAATTGGGTGACCAACTGCCTTATCGGTTTGTTGGCGGTGAGTCCCATATGCCATTCATCGACACCGTCCAGGGGCCGAAAAGCCCGGTGGAAGTGTCGGCAGAAATCCTCAAGGTACTGCGCCAGCGCGCGGAAACAACCCTGGGCGGCGAGTTGGTCGGCGCGGTGATCACCGTGCCCGCGTACTTCGATGACGCGCAGCGTCAGGCCACCAAGGATGCGGCGAAGTTGGCCGGTCTCACTGTGCTGCGTTTGCTCAATGAGCCGACCGCGGCGGCCGTTGCCTATGGCCTGGACCAGCACGCCGAAGGCTTGGTCGCCATTTATGACCTGGGCGGCGGCACCTTTGATATCTCGATCCTGCGCCTGACCGGCGGTGTCTTCGAAGTGCTGGCCACCGGCGGCGACAGTGCCCTGGGCGGCGATGACTTCGATCACGCGATTGCGGGCTGGATCATCACCAGCGCTGGCTTGTCCGCCGATCTCGATCCAGGCGCGCAACGCAACCTGTTGCAAACGGCCTGTGCGGCAAAAGAAGCGTTGACTGACGCCGCATCCGTTGAAGTTTCCTACGGCGCCTGGTCGGCTCAACTGACTCGCGAGGCCTTCGATGCGCTGATCGAGCCGATGGTTGCCCGCAGCCTCAAGGCTTGCCGCCGCGCCGTACGTGATTCTGGTATCGAGCTCGAAGACGTGGGCGCAGTGGTGATGGTTGGCGGCTCCACCCGCGTTCCACGGGTCCGTGACGCCGTAGCAGAGGCGTTTGGCCGCCAGCCACTGACCGAAATCGACCCGGACCAGGTGGTCGCCATCGGCGCCGCCATCCAGGCCGATACCCTGGCAGGCAACAAGCGCGATGGCGGCGAATTGCTGCTGCTTGACGTGATTCCGTTGTCGCTGGGCCTGGAAACGATGGGTGGGCTGATGGAAAAGGTGATTCCGCGCAACACCACCATCCCCGTCGCCCGCGCCCAGGATTTCACCACATACAAAGACGGCCAGACGGCCATGATGATTCACGTGCTCCAGGGCGAGCGCGAACTGATCAGCGACTGCCGCTCCCTGGCGCGCTTCGAATTGCGCGGCATTCCGGCGATGGTCGCCGGAGCTGCCAAGATTCGCGTGACCTTCCAGGTCGACGCCGATGGCCTGCTGAACGTGGCCGCGCGCGAACTGGGATCGGGCGTTGAAGCCAGTATCCAGGTCAAACCGTCCTACGGCCTCACCGACGGCGAAATCGCCAAGATGCTCAAGGATTCGTTCCAGCACGCCGGCGACGACAAGGTCGCCCGTGTGCTGCGCGAGCAGCAAGTGGATGCCCAGCGCCTGCTCGAAGCGGTGCAGGGGGCGCTGGACGCCGATGGCGAGCGCCTGCTGGACGCCGAAGAGCGCATGGTCATCGACCTGCAGATGCAGGAACTGGCCGAACTGATGAAGGGTAACGATGGTTATGCCATCGAGCAGCAGACCAAGCGTCTGTCGCAAGTCACCGATGCCTTTGCCGCCCGCCGTATGGATCAGACGGTCAAAGCCGCGCTGGCGGGCCGCAACCTGAATGAAATTGAGGAATAACTGATGCCGCAGGTCACTTTTCTACCGCACGCCGAGCATTGCCCGGACGGCATGGTCGTGGAGGCTGAGACCGGCAAGTCCCTTCTCGATGTCGCGCATGACAACCATATCGAGATCGAAAGTGCCTGTGGTGGCGTCAACGCGTGCACCACCTGCCACTGCATCATTCGTAAAGGTTTTGATAGCCTCAACGAGGCCGATGACCTGGAAGAAGACTATCTTGACAGGGCGTGGGGCCTTGAACCGACATCGCGCCTGAGCTGCCAGGCAAAAGTGGGAACTGAAGACCTCACCGTGGAAATCCCGAAATATTCGCTCAACCATGCGGCCGAAGCACCGCATTGATTCAAGGAAATGTCATGAGCCTGAAATGGGTTGATGTACAAGAAATCGCTATACAACTTGCTGAAGCTCACCCTGAGGTCAATCCTCTAACGGTCAACTTCGTCAAGTTGCGCAATTTGGTGTTGGAGCTGCCTGACTTTGACGACGTCCCGGACCGGGGCGGCGAAAAGGTTCTGGAGGCCATTCAAGGCCTGTGGATCGAAGAAGCAGACTGAGTCGCCTTTTTACGCAGTTAGGCAATACCCAATAACCCGCGTATAATTCGCGGGTTTAATTTTTCGTAAATTACCGTTTCTGGAGTTACACCATGGCTGTTCAACGTACTTTCTCCATCATCAAGCCTGACGCTGTTGCAAAAAACGTCATCGGCGAGATCACCACTCGTTTCGAAAAAGCCGGCCTGAAGGTTGTAGCCTCCAAGCTCAAGCAACTGTCCAAGGCTGAAGCTGAAGGCTTCTACGCTGAACACAAAGAGCGTGGTTTCTTCGGCGACCTGGTTGCTTTCATGATCTCCGGTCCAGTGGTCGTCCAGGTTCTGGAAGGCGAAAACGCTATCGCTCTGAACCGTGAGCTGATGGGCGCTACCAACCCTAAAGAAGCTGCTGCCGGTACCATCCGCGCCGATTTCGCTGAATCCATCGACGCCAACGCCGTACACGGTTCGGACTCCGAAGCCGCTGCTGCTCGCGAAATCTCGTACTTCTTCGCCGCTACCGAAGTAACCACTCGCTAAGCATCGGCTTAAGAGTGAAGGTGAATCCATGACTACATCGACTGTAAAAACCAACCTGCTGGGTCTGACTCAACAGGAAATGGAAAAATTCTTCGACTCAATCGGGGAGAAGCGTTTCCGTGCCGGTCAGGTAATGAAGTGGATTCACCACTTTGGCGTCGACGATTTCGACGCCATGACGAACGTCAGCAAAGCCTTGCGCGACAAGCTCAAGGCCATTGCCGAGGTGCGTGGTCCCGAAGTTGTCAGCGAGGACATTTCCAGCGACGGCACCCGTAAGTGGGTGGTGCGCGTGGCGTCCGGCAGCTGCGTCGAGACCGTTTATATCCCCCAGGGCAAGCGCGGCACACTGTGCGTTTCGTCCCAGGCAGGCTGTGCCCTGGATTGCAGTTTCTGCTCCACCGGCAAGCAAGGTTTCAATAGCAACCTCACCGCCGCCGAAGTGATCGGACAGGTGTGGATTGCCAACAAATCCTTTGGCAGCGTCCCGGCGACTGTCGACCGTGCCATCACCAACGTGGTGATGATGGGCATGGGCGAGCCGCTGCTGAACTTCGACAACGTCGTCTCGGCCATGCATTTGATGATGGACGACCTGGGCTACGGCATCTCCAAGCGCCGTGTGACCCTCTCGACCTCCGGCGTGGTGCCGATGATCGATGAGCTGTCCAAGCACATCGACGTCTCCCTGGCGTTGTCGCTGCACGCACCTAATGACGCATTGCGTAACCAATTGGTGCCGATCAACAAGAAGTATCCGCTTAAGATGCTGCTCGAATCCTGTCAGCGCTACATGTCGTCCCTGGGCGAAAAGCGCGTGCTGACCATCGAGTACACCTTGCTCAAGGACATCAACGACAAGGTCGAACACGCCGTCGAGATGATCGAGCTGCTTAAGAACATCCCGTGCAAGATCAACCTGATTCCGTTCAACCCGTTTCCCCATTCTGGCTACGAGCGGCCGAGCAACAACGCCATCCGTCGTTTCCAGGATCAACTGCACCAGGCCGGCTTCAATGTCACCGTACGCACCACCCGTGGTGAAGACATCGACGCCGCCTGTGGCCAATTGGTAGGACAGGTGCTGGATCGCACCCGACGCAGCGAACGTTATATCGCGGTACGCGAGCTGAGCGCCGCCGACGATATGCCGCAAAGCGCTGTGAATCGAACCTGAGAGAGGATCTCTATGCCCTTGCGCCTTGCGCTGCTTCTGTTGATTTTCGGTCTTGCGGCCGGGTGTGTTTCATCGGGCCATGACAGCCCGTTGCAAACCGGCAAGGGCCGTGATGAAGCGCGAGTCGCTTATGTACAGCTGGGGTTGGGCTACTTGCGCCAGGGCATGAGCGAGCAAGCCAAGGTGCCGTTGAGAAGGGCCTTGGAGCTGGACGACAACGATGCCGACGCCAACGCCGCGCTCGCACTGGTGTTTCAGGCCCAGGCCGAGCTGGAACTGGCCGACGGGTATTTCCACAAGGCATTGGCTGCTCGTCCTGCCGACCCGCGGCTACTGAACAACTACGGCAGCTTCCTGTTCGAGCAGAAACGCTATGAGCAAGCTGCGCGTTATTTTCAGCAAGCGAGTGCCGATACCCTCTATCCTGAACGTTCGCGGGTGTTCGAAAACCTTGGAGTCGCCTCGATGCGCCTCGGCCAGCGTGAAAACGCTCGCCAGCACCTGGAAAAAGCCCTGCATTTGAACGCTCTTCAGCCCCGTGCCTTGCTTGAAATGGCTGAGTTGTCTTACGAAGACAGGCATTATGTGCCGGCGCGTGACTATTACGAGCGTTTTAGCCTGCTCAGCGGGCAAAATGCACGTAGTCTATTGCTCGGCGTGCGCCTGGCGACGGTTCATGAAGAACGCGACACGGCCGCACGATTTGGCCAGCAACTCGAACGACTCTATCCCGGTACCCCGGAATATCAGCAATACCTGTCGGAGCAATGATGAAAGCGGCGCACCCGGAAGTTGTAGCAGCTAATCGCGTAAACCCAGGCGAGACCTTGCGTCAGGCCCGCGAAAGCAATGGTTGGTCGCTGGCGGAAGTGGCCCTCAAGCTCAATTTGACCACAACGTCCCTGGCCAACCTGGAAGCCGGCGCGTTCGATAAGCTGCCAGGGCACACCTTTGCCCGTGGCTATATCCGCGCTTATGCCAAATTGCTGGGCATCGACCAGGCCGTGCTGGTCCAGGAATTCGATCAGTTTACCGGTACCGACTCTCAGGGCAGCAGCGTGCATGGCCTGGGGCGAATCGAAGAGCCGGTGCGCGTTTCCCACACTATTTTGCGAATTGTCAGCCTGTTGCTGCTGATCGCCGTTATCGGCGGTGGTTTTGTCTGGTGGCAGGACCAAACGTCCCAGCGCACCAAGGACATGACCAGTAATGCCATGGAGCACGTCGAAGTCGAAAGCGCCGACGGCACCACCCAGATTCATCCGTTGGACGAGCCGGAAGACCAGGCCGTTGTAGAAGGGCAGGGCGTCGCTGAGGCGCCGCCGGCCACTGAGCAACCCGCGCCGCAAACCACCCCGGCCCCTGCTGCAAACGCCCCGGCGCCCGCGCCGGCGAACTCCGCGACGCCGGCTGCTCCGACGGTACAGGCCCATGTTCCCGCTGCTCCGGTACAGGCCCCGGCAACGACCGCGCCCGTCGCTCCTGCAGCCCCGGCGATTTCACCGCCCACCACGCCTGCGCTGATTGCCGGTGACGGGCGAGTACAGATCACCTTCATCGCTGATTGCTGGACGCAGATCACCGATGGCAATGGCAAAGTGCTGTTTAGCGGTCTCAAGCGTAAGGGAGATACGCTTGACCAGGGCGGCAAGCCTCCTTTGACGCTGCGTCTGGGCTATGCCCGTGGCGCGCAAGTGGCCTACAACGGCCAGCCTGTGGACGTGGCGCCGTTCACCAGTGGCGAGACCGCTCGCCTCAAGTTGGGACAATAGTCATGCACGGCGAATCTCCAATCAAACGTCGCGTATCGCGCAAGATCTGGGTCGGCTCGGTGCCGGTGGGCGGCGATGCTCCCATCGCGGTGCAGAGCATGACCAACAGCGACACCAATGACGTGGCCGCCACGGTTGCCCAGATCAACCGCCTGGAAGCCGCCGGCGTTGACATCGTTCGCGTGTCGGTGCCGGACATGGACGCCGCCGAGGCGTTCGGCCGTATCAAGCAACTGGTCAAGGTGCCGTTGGTGGCCGACATCCACTTTGACTACCGCATTGCGTTGCGCGTCGCCGAATTGGGTGTGGATTGCCTGCGCATCAACCCAGGCAACATCGGCCGCGAAGACCGTGTGCGCGCGGTGGTGGATGCTGCGCGTGATCGTGGCATCCCGATCCGTATCGGCGTCAACGCCGGTTCCCTGGAAAAAGACCTGCAGAAGAAGTACGGCGAGCCCACCCCGGCGGCCCTGGTTGAATCGGCGCTGCGCCATGTCGAGCACCTGGAGCGCCTGAATTTCCAGGACTTCAAGGTCAGCGTAAAAGCCTCCGACGTGTTCATGGCGGTAGAAGCCTACCGTTTGCTGGCCAAGGAAATTGTACAGCCGCTGCACCTGGGTATCACCGAAGCGGGCGGTTTGCGCTCAGGCACAGTGAAATCTGCGGTGGGTCTCGGTATGCTGCTCGCCGAAGGGATTGGCGATACTATCCGCATCTCCCTGGCGGCAGACCCGGTAGAGGAAGTGAAGGTCGGCTACGACATTCTCAAGTCCCTGCATTTGCGTTCCCGTGGCATCAACTTCATCGCTTGCCCAAGTTGCTCGCGGCAGAATTTCGACGTGGTGAAAACCATGAACGATCTGGAAGGGCGTCTCGAAGACTTGCTGGTTCCGCTGGATGTGGCGGTGATCGGTTGTGTGGTCAACGGACCTGGCGAAGCCAAGGAAGCGCATATCGGCTTGACCGGTGGTACACCGAACCTGATTTACATCGACGGCAAGCCGTCGCAGAAGTTAACGAATGACAATCTGGTGGATGAGCTCGAAAGGCTGATTCGCCAGAAAGCGGCCGAGAAGGTCGCGGCTGACGCAGCGCTGATCGCGCGCGGCTAAGAACGAATTTAAGGATTTGATGTGAGCAAGTCTCTGCAAGCCATTCGTGGCATGAACGACATCCTGCCCGACCAGACGCCGCTGTGGCGCTACGTCGAAGGGACCGTCGCGCGCCTGCTGGATAACTACGGTTACAAGCAGATCCGCATGCCGATCGTGGAATTCACCGAGCTGTTCAAGCGCTCCATCGGTGAAGTCACCGACATCGTCGAAAAAGAAATGTACACCTTTGAAGACCGCAACGGTGACTCCCTGACCCTGCGTCCGGAAGGCACGGCCGCGTGCGTGCGCGCGGTGCTCGAACATGGTCTCACCGGTGGCGGCCAGCCGCAGAAACTGTGGTACATCGGCCCGATGTTCCGTCACGAGCGCCCGCAGAAAGGCCGTTATCGTCAGTTTCACCAGATCGGCCTTGAAGTGTTCAACCTCGATGGCCCCGACATCGACGCCGAGCTGATCGTGCTGACCTGGCGCCTGTGGGGCATGCTGGGAATTCGCGATGCGGTCAAGCTTGAACTCAACAGCCTGGGCACCAGCGAGTCCCGGGGCCGCTACCGCGAAGCCCTGGTCGAGTTCCTGTCGGCGCGCCTGGATCAGTTGGACGAAGACAGCCAGCGCCGCCTGAAAACCAACCCGCTGCGTGTGCTGGACACCAAAAACGCCGATACCCAGGCAGTTCTGGTCGATGCGCCGAAAATGGCCGATTACCTGGACGACGAATCCCGCACGCACTTCGAGGGGCTCAAGGCTCGCCTGGATGCGGCCGGTATTCCCTACGTGATCAACCCTAAGCTGGTACGCGGCCTGGACTACTACAGCAAGACCGTATTCGAATGGGTCACCGACAAGCTCGGTGCCCAGGGCACCGTGTGCGCCGGTGGACGTTACGATGGCCTGGTCGAGCAGATGGGCGGCAAGCCGACCACCGGCGTAGGTTTTGCCATGGGCATCGAGCGGCTGATCCTGACGCTGGAAACCCTGGAGCAGGTGCCGGAAGACATTTCGCGGCAGGTGGACGTGTACCTGTGCGCCTTCGGCGAGGCTGCCGAACTGGCGGCCCTGACCCTGAGCGAAAAGGTGCGCGATCAGTTGCCCAACCTGCGCCTGCAGATCAACGCCGGCGCCGGCAGCTTCAAGAGCCAGTTCAAGAAAGCCGACAAGAGCGGTGCGTTGTACGCATTGATTCTGGGCGACGAGGAACTGGCCCAGCAAGTGATAGGTTTCAAACCCCTGCGTGGTCAGGGTGAGCAACAGAACATTGCCTTTGATGCGCTCGCTGCGCACTTGGCCACCTGCGTCGTGCAGGGTTGAAGCTGTCGAACAGCCGAATTTAGCGATTAAAGGAGTATTGGGGTGTCGAGTACTGATGATGAGCAGTTGGCCGAGTTCAAGGACTGGTGGCAGCGTAATGGCAAGCCCCTGGTTACCGGCGGCCTGCTGGCTTTAGTGGTGGTGTTCGGCTGGCAAGCCTGGACCAAGTATCAGGCCAACCAGTCCCAAGGCGCCTCGATTCTCTATCAGCAATTGCTGGAAACCTCCCTGACGCCGGACGGCAAGCCTGATCAGGCTCGAGTCATCTACCTGGCCGGTAAGCTCAAGAGCGACTTCGGCGGTAGTACCTATGCCCAGTACGGCAGCCTGTTCGTCGCGAAGGTTGCGGTGGATGCCGGCAAGCTGGATGAGGCAGCCACCGAGCTGAAAGCCATCGTCGACAAGCCGACCAACCCGACCCTGGGTGAAATCGCACGTCAGCGCCTGGCTCAGGTGATGGCGGCACAGAACAAGCCTGACGATGCACTTAAACTGCTCGACGGCGATGCAGACAAGGCATTTGTAGCCACTCGCGAAGAGCTCAAGGGCGACCTGCTGGTCCAATTGGGTCGTACCGACGAAGCGAATGCTGCGTACCAGAAAGCCAAGGCGGCGCTGTCTGATGAAGCGGCGGTCGGTGGCTTACAAATCAAGCTCGACGACTTGGCCAAAGGGGATGCGTGACGTGATCCGTTGGAAACATGCAGCATTGCTGGCTCTGGCCGTTCTGGCCGCGGGTTGCAGCAGCAACAGTAAGAAAGAATTGCCTCCGGCCGAGCTGACCAGCTTCAAGGAAGAAGTGGTCCTGCAAAAGCAGTGGAGCCGCTCCATCGGTGACGGCCAGGGTGAAACCTACAACATGCTGGTGCCGGCCATCGACGGTGCAAACATCGTGGCCGCGGACGTCACCGGCGTGGTGATCTCCATGGATCGCATGAACGGCGACGTGAAGTGGAAGAAAGACCTCGAACTGCCGGTATCCGGTGCGGTCGGCGTGGGCTATGGCCTGGTGATGCTCGGCACGCTCAAGGGCGAAGTCGTGGCCCTGGATTCCAGTACCGGTGAAGAGAAATGGCGCGCTCGCGTGACCAGTGAAGTGCTCGCACCGCCTGCCACCAATGGTGACGTGGTGGTTGTACAGACCCAGGACGACCGTGTGATTGGCCTGGACGCCAGCACTGGCGAACAGCGTTGGTTGTACGACAGCACCCCGGCGGTGCTGACGCTGCGCGGTACCAGTGGTCCGATTGTGACCAACAATCTGGCCGTGGTAGGCCTGTCGACCGGTAAAGTGGTCGCCCTCGATACCCAGAATGGCGTACCGGCCTGGGAAACCCGTGTGGCGATTCCTCAAGGTCGTTCCGAGCTGGACCGCGTCGTGGACATCGATGGTGGCTTGCTGCTGTCGGGTGAAACACTCTATGTCGCCACTTATCAGGGCCGTGTCGCTGCGCTGGACCTGCAGAGCGGTCGTGTGAACTGGCAGCGTGATGCTTCCAGCTACGCCGGTGTTGCGCAAGGGTTTGGCAGCGTTTACGTCAGCCTGGCGTCGGGCACCGTTGAAAGTGTCGACGAGCGCACCACCACCGCACTTTGGAGCAATGACTCGCTGGCTCGCCGCCAGCTGTCGGCACCGGAAGTGTTCTCCAGCTACGTAGCGGTCGGCGACTTCGAAGGCTACCTGCACCTGCTGAGCCAGGTGGACGGTCGCTTTGTCGGTCGCGAGCGTATCGACAGCGACGGCCTGCGTGCGCGTCCGCTGGTGGTGGGTAACATGCTTTATGTGTATGGCAACAGCGGCAAGCTGGAAGCCCTGACCATCAAGTAAAGGTTTGACTATGCTTGGGGTTAACCCCAGGCGGCCCTGCTTCGGCAGGGCATGCGGCATATCAAATGCCGCCCCGAGCACCAGCCGCTGCCCTGCAGCGGCTTTTGTATTTTCTGAAATAACGAAGTGGAGAGCCGCATGGTTCCCGTAATCGCCCTGGTGGGCCGACCTAACGTCGGCAAGTCCACCTTGTTCAACCGCCTGACCAGGACTCGCGACGCCATTGTCGGCGACTTGTCCGGTCTGACCCGTGATCGCCAATACGGTGAGGCAAAGTGGCAAGGGCGCTCCTACATTATTGTCGACACCGGTGGTATCTCCGGTGACGAGCATGGCATGGACGAAAAAATGGCCGAGCAGTCGCTGCTGGCCATCGAAGAAGCCGATGTCGTGTTGTTCCTGGTGGATGCCCGTGCGGGCTACACCGCTGCCGACCAGATGATCGGCGAGCACCTGCGCAAGCGCAATAAACGCTCCTACTTGATCGCTAACAAGATCGACAACATCGATCCTGAGCAGGCTCGTGCCGAGTTCAGCCCTATGGGTCTGGGCGATGCGATCCCGATCGCCGGCGCCCACGGTCGCGGTATCACCCAGATGCTGGAAATCGCTCTGCGCGATTTCCCCAAGGATGATGTCGAGGAAGAGGACGGCGAAGAAGAGATTGTTGCAGAAGGCGAGGAAGCCAAGCGCATTCCTGGTCCGAGCGAAAAAGACGGTATCAAGATCGCCATCATCGGTCGCCCTAACGTCGGCAAGTCGACTCTGGTCAACAGGATGCTCGGCGAAGACCGCGTCATCGTCTACGACCAGCCCGGCACCACCCGCGACAGTATCTACATCCCGTTCGAGCGTAACGACGAGAAGTACACGCTGATCGACACCGCCGGTGTGCGCAAGCGCGGCAAGATCCACGAGGAAGTTGAAAAGTTCTCCGTGGTCAAGACCCTGCAGGCCATCAAGGACGCCAACGTGGTGATCTTTGTGATGGACGCCCGTGAAGGCGTGGTGGACCACGACCTCAACCTGCTGGGTTTTGCCCTGGAGGCCGGTCGTGCTCTGGTTATCGCAATCAACAAGTGGGACGGCATGACGCCCAGCGAGCGCGATTTCGTCAAGATCGAGCTGCAGCGTCGCCTGTTCTTCGTTGAGTTCGCGGATATTCACTTCATCTCGGCGTTGCACGGCACCGGCGTGGGTAACCTTTACGCCTCCGTCCAGAACTCGTTCAAGTCTGCGGTCACCCGCTGGCCGACCAACCGTCTGACCCAGATCCTGGAAGACGCGGTAGGCGAGCATGCGCCGCCGATGGTCAACAACCGCCGGATCAAGCTGCGTTATGCCCACTTGGGGGGTGCCAACCCGCCGATTATCGTGATCCACGGTAACCAGATCGAGAAGGTGCCCAAGTCGTACGTGCGTTACCTGGAGAACACCTACCGTCGGGTCTTGAAACTGGTTGGTACGCCGATTCGCATCGAGTTCAAGGGCGGTGAGAACCCATACGAAGGCAACAAGAACACACTGACTGACCGTCAGGTGAACAAGAAGCGTCGTTTGATGACTCACCACAAGAAAGCCGACAAAAAGCGCCGCGACAAGCGCTGATATCGACTTCGCAGAAAGGGCTCTTGATGAGCCCTTTTTTGTGCGCGTCGGTTTGTGCCTTGACCCCATGGGGTTCGCAGCTTAAAACTTGGGACTTATCCGCAGGGGCCTACGATGATCATCAGCAAACTGCCAACGGTCGGCACGACCATTTTCACCACCATGTCGCAACTCGCCGCCGAAACGGGCGCGCTCAACCTGTCCCAGGGTTTTCCCGATTTCAATGCGCCTCAAGGCCTGCTCGACGCCGTGGGCAGGCACGTGGGGGCCGGGCACAACCAATATTCTCCCATGACTGGCCTGCCAGCCCTGCGCCAGCAAGTGGTCGCCAAGATCGCCCGCAGCTATGGCGCCACGGTCGATCCTGACACTGAGGTCACCATCACCCCCGGGGCCACCGCGGCGATCTTCTGCGCGATTCAGGCGGTGATTCGCAACGGCGATGAAGTCATTGTGTTCGACCCGTGCTACGACAGCTACGTGCCCTCTGTGGAACTGGCCGGCGGCCGGTGCGTGCGGGTGCAATTGAACCTGCAGGGCTTTGCACTCGACTTTGAGCGGATCAAGGCCGCACTCTCGCCACGCACGCGCATGATCATCCTCAACACCCCGCATAACCCAACCGGTGCGCTGATCAGCCGCGCTGAGCTGGACCAATTGGCTGAATTAATCCGCGACCGCGATATCTACCTGCTCAGCGACGAAGTCTACGAGCATTTGGTATTCGATGGCGCGGCCCACGTCAGCGTGCTGGCTCACGAAGAGCTGTATGCGCGTGCCTTCGTGATCAGCTCATTCGGCAAGACCTACCACGTGACCGGCTGGAAAACCGGCTATGTGGTAGCGCCACCCGACCTCACGGCCGAGTTGCGCAAAGTGCATCAGTACGTCAATTTTTGCTGCGTGACGCCGTTGCAGTTCGCGCTGGCCGACTTTATGGCCGATCATCCAGAGCATGTCGACGAATTGCCGGGGTTCTATCAGGCCAAGCGCGACCTGTTCTGCGATCTGCTGGCACCGTCGCGTTTCACCTTTACCCGGGTAGCCGGAACCTACTTCCAGCTGGTGGATTACTCCCGGATACGCCCCGACCTGGACGACGTCGCCATGTCCCTGTGGATGACCCGCGAGCATGGCGTGGCGAGCATACCTATCTCGGTGTTCTACCAGAACCCGCCCAAAGAGCAGCGCCTGGTGCGCCTGTGCTTTGCCAAACGCGAGGAGACGCTGCGCCATGCAGCTGAAAAACTATGCGTGATCTGACCGCACTGCCCGATCTGAATATCGCTCTGGTCCAGACCACCTTGGCCTGGCACGACCGCCAGGCCAACCTTGAGCATTTCGAGCCGCTCCTGGCGCAGGCCGGCAGCGCCGATCTGATCGTACTGCCGGAGATGTTCACCACTGGTTTTTCCATGGATTCGCACGCCCTCGCCGAGCCGGAAAACGGCCCCACTCAGCGCTGGTTGCAAGCCCAGGCGGCGAAACACAACGCGGTGATTACCGGCAGCGTGATTATCCAGGCGGCTGACGGCAGCCATCGTAACCGCCTGCTGTGGGTGCGGCCGGATGGTGAAGTGCTGCACTACGATAAGCGTCATCTGTTCCGTATGGCCGGTGAGCACAATCACTACACGCCCGGCGAGCGCCAGGTGCAGTTCGAGTTGAAGGGCTGGCGTATTCGCCCATTGATTTGCTACGACTTGCGCTTCCCGGTGTGGAGCCGCGACGCCCAGGACACTGACTTGCTGCTGTACACCGCCAATTGGCCGGGAGCGCGGCGTCAGCACTGGAATCGATTATTGCCGGCGCGGGCCATCGAAAACCTGTGTTACGTGGCGGCGGTGAATCGAGTGGGTACCGACGGCAAAGGCTTCGCCTACACCGGCGATAGCCAGGTATTGGACTTCCAGGGCGAGACTCTGCTCAGTGCGGGAGAGGCTGACGGGGTGTTTGAGGTGAAGCTGGATGCGGCGGAGTTGGCCGCATATCGCACCCGGTTTCCGGCGAACCTGGATGCCGATAGTTTTCAGTTCGTCTGACGGACCGCTATCGGGGGCAAGCCCCCTCCCACAGGTTGAGCTGTGAACCGTTCAAAATGTGGAAGAGGGCTTGCCCCTGATGAGTCCCCGGCAATCAACCCAAATTTGCTACTCAATAAAAAGGCCCCTGGATTCACACCCAGGGGCCTTCGGCACTCAGCGGCCATCGTTTACGCCGCTTTTGCTTCCTGCTGGCTCAACGAGCGGTTCAGCGCACTGAACAGCGCCTTGAAGCTGGCCGTGGTGATGTTCTCATCGATGCCCACGCCATGCACCGGGCGTTCGCCGTTCACACGCAGTTCGATGTAGGCCGCCGCCTTGGCGTTGGTGCCTGCGCCGATTGCATGTTCGTTGTAGTCCATGATTTCCACGCCAATCGGCAGACCAGCCACCAGGGCTTCCAGTGCGCCGTTGCCCTTGCCCTTCCAGTGCAGGTTGGTTTCGCCCTGGCCTTTGCCCGAGACTTCCACTTCGACAAAGCTGTTGCCGTTTTCTTCCTGCAGGCGATGGCTGACCAACGCATACGGCGTGTTGGCTTGCAGGTATTCACGTTGCAGCAAGGCGTAGATCTGCGGTGCGGTCATCTCCAGGCCCACGCGATCGGTTTCGGCCTGTACCACCTGGCTGAACTCGATCTGCATGCGGCGCGGCAGGCTGATGTCGTATTCCTGCTCCAGCAGGTAAGCAATGCCGCCTTTGCCCGACTGGCTGTTTACGCGAATCACCGCCTCGTAGCTGCGGCCGATGTCGGCCGGGTCAATCGGCAAATACGGCACTTCCCACAGGGCGTCGTCTTTCTGCTGGGCGAAGCCCTTGCGGATTGCGTCCTGGTGAGAGCCGGAGAACGCGGTGTGCACCAGATCGCCAACGTACGGGTGGCGTGGATGTACCTGGATCTGATTGCACTCCTCAACGACTTTGCGCACGCCGTCGATGTCGGAGAAGTCCAGTTGCGGATCGAGTCCCTGGGTGTACATGTTCAAGGCCACCGTGACCAGGTCGACGTTACCGGTCCGCTCGCCGTTGCCGAACAGGCAGCCTTCGACACGATCCGCGCCAGCCATCAGGCCCAGCTCGGTAGCCGCCACGCCGGTGCCACGGTCGTTGTGGGTGTGCAGGCTGATGATCACGCTGTCGCGACGATTGATATGGCGACCGAACCACTCGATCTGGTCGGCATAGATGTTCGGCGTGGCGCATTCCACGGTGGCCGGCAGGTTGAGGATCACCTTGTGCTCCGGCGTCGGGTTCCACACCTCGATCACGGCATCGCAGACTTCCTTGGCAAACTCCAATTCGGTGGCGCTGAACGTCTCGGGGGAATACTCGAACGTCCACTGGGTTTCCGGCTGCTGGGCGGCGTATTTGACGAACAGCTTGGCGGCATTGACCGCAATCGCCTTGACTCCGTCCTTGTCCTGGTTGAACACGATGCGGCGGAACGACGGCGAGGTGGCGTTGTACAAATGCACGATGGCTTTCTTGGCCCCGCGCAGGGATTCGAAGGTGCGCGCGATCAAGTCTTCACGGCCCTGGGTCAGCACCTGGATGGTGGTGTCCTCGGGGATATGGTTGTCTTCGATCAGGGTGCGCACGAAATCGAAGTCGGTCTGCGAAGCGGCCGGGAACGATGCCTCGATTTCCTTGACGCCCACGGCGACCAGCGTCTTCCAGAAGCGCAGCTTTTTCACTGCATCCATCGGTTCGATCAGCGACTGGTTGCCATCACGCAGATCGGAACTGCACCAGATCGGCGCGGCAGTGATGGTTTTCGACGGCCAGGTGCGGTCCGGGAGATCGATGGTCGGGAACGCGCGGTATTTCGAAGACGGGTCTTTGAGCATGCTCATCGGGGAATCCTTTGTGTCGGGGCCGAAAAGAGGCGGCCTGCCGTGGAACTGTTATTGGAGATAAAGCACAAGACGAGGCAGATCGATTCAGCCTGGCAGTCGTGCGCTGACAAGGCACAGGCTGCGGTGCTGGCGGAGCTGGATGAGGGTGTGAGAGGTTTTCATAGGCTCAACCCTAACCGTCGAGGTGAATGATGGCAAGCAGTCGAAAAAAATTGATAGAAGTTCTTCGATTGAGGATGAATACAAGATTTTATGGTTGTAATAATTGAATGATCTGGTTTTTATTGCGCGCCGATTATCATGCGCGCAATCGATGCCCTCAAGGCTGGAACGCGCCGATAAAGATCGCCGGGTCCACCCGCGCGTCGTTCAGGCTGACGTTCCAGTGCATGTGAGGCCCGGTCGCGCGGCCGGTTGATCCGACTTTGCCCACCACCGCACCTCGCACCAGTTGCTGGCCGACCTTCACGTCCACCGCCGACATGTGGCAGAACATGCTGATAAAACCTTGGCCGTGATCGACGAACACCGTATTGCCATTGAAGAAGTAATTGCCCACCAGGATCACCTTGCCATTGGCCGGTGTCTTGATCGGCGTACCGGCGGGCACCGCGAAGTCCAGGCCCGAATGCGGGTTGCGCTCCTCGCCGTTGAAAAAGCGGCGCACGCCGAACTTACTCGACAATGGACCGTTGACCGGCTTGTCCAGTATCAAATTGCTCGGCAGGTTCGGGCTGAAGCTGCGGTAAGCCTTGATCTGCACCGCAAGCTCGGCTTCGATCCGCTTGAGCTGCGCCGGAGCAGGGTTGACCTGGCTTTTGTTTTTCAAGGTGATGCGCTGTTCCGGGTACTTTTTATAGCCGACGATAAACGGCAGGCTGCGTCCGCCGCTGCTGATGCGCTCGTTGCCGGGCTTGACCGTCAGCGGGATGCCGACAATCGCCAGCCAGCTGTCCTGTTCCTTGATCACCAGCACCGGCTTGCCTTGATACGTGGCTTTGGGCGCCGCCGCCGAAGGGCCCAGTTCGACCACCGCGACGCCCCCCGGCACCGGCTTGTTCAGGGTGCGGCTGATGTAACTGTCGGCGTGGGCGTTAAAGGCGAGGCACAGCAGCATCAACAGGCTAAAAAGACGTGGCATCGATCAATCCAATAGCGAAAGGGTAACGGGTGTCAGGTGGTTGTCTTCCACCCGCACTTGCAATTGGCCGTCACCGAGCCTGGCGGTGAGGCGTTGGCCGGTGTGGGTTTGCGCGGCGCTGCGAATGGCTTGGCCGCGCTCATCCAGGAGGATGCTGTAACCACGGCCCAGGGTGGCCAGCGGGCTGACCACCTGCAGCGTCTGCACCTGGCTTTGCAGCTGCAGGCGACGCGCCTTGAGGCCTTCGCGCATGGCGCGCGGCAAGCGTTCGGCGAGGCTGTCCAGGCGCTGGCGCAACAGGGCCAGTTGGCGCCCCGGATGCTGGCCGGCGAGGCGGGTTTCCAGGCGTATCAAGCGCTCGCGACGGGTGTTGAGGCTGCGCTCGAAAGCGCGGCGCAGGCGCATGTCCAGATCGTCCAGGCGTTGGGCCTGCTGGCGCAGGCGTTCGCCGGGGTGACGCAGGCGGCGGGCCATCCCCTCGACACGCAAGCGGTCGTGCCGCAGGCGGTTGCGCATCAGCATCACCAGGCGCCGGTGCAGGTTTTCGACCTGGCGTACCAGATGGCTTGAATCCGGTGCCAGCAATTCGGCGGCAGCGGACGGTGTGGGCGCGCGTACGTCAGCCACGAAGTCGCTGATCGACACATCGGTCTCATGGCCGACGGCGCTGACAATCGGTGTCACACAGGCATCCACCGCGCGGGCCACGGCTTCTTCGTTAAAGCACCAGAGATCTTCCAGCGAACCGCCACCACGGGCCAGGATCAGTGCGTCGAAGCCGCGTGAATCGGCCAGCTTCAGCGCCCGCACAATCTGCGGGATCGCTTCGCGGCCCTGCACGGCGGTGGGGATCAACGTCAGTTGCACCTGCGGCGCTCGGCGGCGGAATACGCTGATGATGTCGCGGATCACCGCACCGGTGGGCGAGCTGATAATGCCGATGCGCTGCGGGTGCGCCGGCAGCGGCACTTTGCGCTCGGCGCTGAACAGGCCTTCGGCGCTGAGTTTTTCCTTCAGCGCGTCGAAAGCCAGGCGCAGCGCGCCGTCACCGGCGGGCTCCACGGTGTCGAGAATCAATTGGTAGTCGCCACGGCCTTCGAACAACGAGACCTTGCCACGCACCTTCACCGCCAGGCCGTCCTTCAATGCCTGGCGTACCCGTGCGGCGTTACTGCGAAACAACGCGCAACGCACCTGGGCGCCACTGTCCTTGAGGGTGAAATACACATGGCCGGAGGCCGGGCGGGCGAGGTTGGAGATCTCACCTTCGACCCAGATATTGGTGAACACATCTTCCAGCAACACCCGCGCGCGGCCGTTGAGCTGGCTGACTGTCAGGACTTCGCGGTCCAGGCCCAGGCGGGCAAACGGGTCTTTAATCATGGCAGGAGGTCTTTAATCATGGACGGCAGTTTATAGGCATTCGTGCAGCGTTTGGCAGAATTGCTCAACCAGCGCGCTCGGCGCCTGCTGGCAGGCCAGAGCCACGGTGCTGAGGCTGTCCGGCTCGGCCAGGGTTAAAAAGTGCAGGTTGGCGGGGGCAATGTCCTGCATGGATTTTGGTAACAGGGCAATACCGAACCCGGCCTGGATCAACTGCAACTGCGTGGTCTTGCGCGACATCACCCGAGCCGCCTTGGGGAAAAATCCTGCGCGCATGCACAGTTCGGCTGACAGATAACTCAGGCCACCGCGTTGCGGATGGGGGATTGAGATAAACGCCTCATCCCGCAACCGCGCCAGCTCAATGGGCGCATCACAGCCCGCCAGCGCATGGCCCGCCGGCACCGCCAGCATCAAGGGCTCGCTGTATAAAGGCGCTACGCGCACACCTTCGCGCTGGCGCAACACCGGCAAGCGCAGCAGGCCAATGTCCAGGCGACCGTCGGCGATCTCTGCCAATTGCGCCTCGGAGGACATCTTGACGATATCCACCGACGCCCCAGGGCAGCGTTCCAGCCAGGTACTGATGCCGCGCAGCAGCGCTCCGCTCATCGGCACGGTGCTCGAGTGGCTCAGACGCAGTGTGCCGACCTGGCCGTTGCCGATCTGGGTCGCCACTTCACCGGCCTTGTGCAGTTCGCTCAGCAAGTTGCGCGCTCGCGGATAGAAGGCCGCGCCCGCTGCCGTCAGCTTTGGCTGGCGCGCCGTGCGCTCGAACAGCGGCGTCTGCAGTTGGGTCTCGAGCGCCTTGATCTGTCGGCTCAAGGCCGACTGCGCGACGAACAGGCGTTCGGCCGCGGCACTGAAGCTGCCGCTGTCGGCGATTTCAACGAAGTAGCGCAATTGGCGAGTGGAAATCACACGTCATGCCTTTTTGAGATGACTGAAAGGTTTTGAAGATATTAGTCGCAACGCTCGTCGATGGCTAAAGTGAACGCCATCTCTTGCAAGGAATCTCCCATGGGCCCGGTCGAGCTGATGAGTCAGTGGTCGTTCAGCGGTTTGGAGTGGTTGGTCATCGGCCTGGGCGTGGCGGTTGCCTATATCGTGTTCGGCATCGCCGGCTTTGGCACGGCGCTGGTAGCCGGGCCGGTACTGATTGTGTTCATGCCGCTGTCGAAGATCATCCCGCTGTTGGTGCTGCTGGACTTTGTCGCGGCGTTTGGCGGTTTGCTGCAAACCCGACGCGATGTGAGCAAGCCTGAGTTACTGCGCCTGCTGCCGTGCATGGCCATCGGGTGCACACTGGGCGTGGTGTTTTTGCTCAATCTGCATTCCGACCTGCTTTTACTGTTGATGGGGGTGTTTATCAGCGCTTACGCCCTCTACAGCCTGGCGATCAAGGCGCGCCCGACACAGTTGGCGACGGGCTGGTCGATCCCGATGGGCACGGTCGGCGGGCTGTTCGGTGCGCTGTTTGGCAGCGGCGGTTTTTTGTATGCGATCTATCTCAACAGTCGTTTGCCCAAGGACGCGGCGCGCGCCACCCAGAGCGCGTTGATCAGTTGCAGCACTGTGGTGCGCCTGAGCCTGTTCCTGGTGGCCGGGGTGTATGCGGACTTACCGTTGTTGCTATTGGCGGTGTGCTTGTTACCGGCGATGGCATTGGGGTTGTGGACGGGGCGCAGACTGACGATGCGTCTGTCACGGGAAGCGTTCGTGCGGTTGGTGACGTGGCTGGTGCTGGCCAGCGGCATTGCGTTGATTGGTCGGTATTTGAGTACTTGACCTGATTTCTTCAGGGATTAAGCTGCCGTCCTCCCGGGCGTCATCGCGGGCAAGCCCGGCTCCCACCTAGGAATGCAATCAACTGTGGGAGCCGGCCTTGTCCGCGATGAGGCCAGAAGCCACACCGCAGGACTCCCATGAACTCCCAAAGCATCCTTGTTCCGAAAATCTCCACTTTGCCCGTGCACGAGCCCCGCGCCCGGGCGATTGTGCGCTGGCTGGTGCGCAAGAACATCGTCAAGGAAGAACTGACCACCTGTGGCCGTACCGGCAACCGCATGGGTTATGCCCTGGCCGATGGAGCGCGTGCCGTGGTGCTGTACCCCGAAGCACTGCCGTTCAACGAGCCGGTCAATGGCCTGGAGATCATCTACAAACGTTGTATCTACACGCCCGCCAAGGGCTTTCTTGGAGAAGCCGGCTGCCCTGAATGCCGTCGTGAGGTAGGGGAGGCGCTGTTCGAGAGCCTGGAAGACTGGATGCCCGGCCATACCGACAACTTCACTTGCCCGCTGTGCGGGCATGAAGATGACATCAACGGGTTTCTGTTCCTGCAGGAATGCGGATTTTCCAACCTGGGTTTCATCTTCAATAACTGGGCCGAAGCAGGCTTCAAGCAGAGTTTTATCGACGAGTTTGCCGATTGGCTGGATCAGAAGATCAGCTGGGTCAAGGTCGAGCTTTAATCCATCTATCAGTATTACCAAGTTTGTCAGAGTTTTACATTGAGCCGGGCAGGGTGCATGTATATAATGGCGCGCTTCCATTTTCCCGCTCGGGAGCCCCCGCGATGCTGCGTATCAGCCAAGAAGCTCTGACATTCGACGACATTCTCCTAGTGCCCGGTTATTCCGAGGTGCTTCCTAACGAAGTCAGTCTCAAGACCCGCCTAACCCGTGGCATCGAGCTGAATATTCCCCTGGTTTCCGCTGCCATGGACACCGTCACCGAAGCCCGTCTGGCCATCGCCATGGCTCAGGAAGGCGGCATCGGCATCATCCACAAGAACATGACCATCGAGCAGCAGGCTGCCGAAGTGCGCAAGGTCAAGCGTTACGAAGCCGGTGTGGTGAAGGATCCGATCACCATCGAAGCCGACGCTACCGTGCGTGACCTGTTCGACCTGACCCGCCTGCACAACATCTCCGGCGTTCCGGTACTGCACGATGGCGACCTGGTCGGCATCGTCACTTCCCGTGACGTGCGTTTCGAGAACCGTCTTGAAGTCACCGTCCGCGAAGTGATGACCCCGAAAGAGCGCCTCGTGACTGTCAAGGAAGGCGCCGACAAGAACGACGTGCGCGAACTGCTGCACAAGCACCGCATCGAGCGCGTGCTGATCGTCGACGACAAATTCGCCCTCAAAGGCATGATGACCGTCAACGACATCGAGAAAGCCAAGGCTTACCCACTGGCCAGCAAGGATGACCAAGGTCGTCTGCGGGTCGGCGCCGCCGTCGGCACCGGTAAAGACACCGGCGACCGCGTTGCAGCCCTGGTCGCTGCCGGTGTCGACGTAGTCGTGGTGGACACCGCCCACGGTCACTCCAAAGGCGTGATCGACCGCGTGCGCTGGGTCAAACAGAATTTCCCTGACGTGCAGGTGATCGGCGGCAACATCGCCACCGGCGCTGCCGCCAAGGCCCTGGCCGAAGCTGGCGCCGACGCCGTCAAGGTCGGTATCGGCCCTGGCTCGATCTGCACCACCCGTATCGTTGCCGGTGTAGGCGTGCCGCAGATCAGCGCCATCGCCAACGTCGCCGCTGCCCTTGAAGGCACCGGCGTGCCGTTGATCGCCGACGGCGGCATCCGTTTCTCCGGTGACCTGTCCAAGGCCATCGTAGCCGGTGCTTCCTGCGTGATGATGGGCTCGATGTTCGCCGGTACTGAAGAAGCGCCGGGCGAAATCGAGCTGTTCCAGGGGCGCTCGTACAAGGCTTACCGTGGCATGGGTTCGCTGGGCGCCATGTCCCAGGCGCAAGGTTCTTCCGACCGTTACTTCCAGGACTCCTCGGCAGGCGCCGAGAAGCTCGTACCGGAAGGCATCGAAGGCCGTGTGCCGTACAAGGGCACCCTGAGCGCCATCATCCATCAACTGATGGGTGGCCTGCGCTCCTCGATGGGCTACACCGGCAGCGCCGACATCGAAGAAATGCGCACCAAGCCAGAGTTTGTACGGATCACCGGCGCCGGCATGGCTGAATCCCATGTCCACGACGTGCAGATCACCAAGGAAGCGCCAAACTATCGGGTCGGCTGATGCCGACAGCTATAAGCCACAAGTTATAAGCTGCAAGCGGGGCTGTATTCGTACAGCTACCGCGCGGCTTCCGATTACTTGCAGCTTGCAGCTTGAAGCTTGCAACTGCTCTTCAGAGTTTCTCTCATGGCCCTCGACATTCACGCCCACCGCATCCTGATCCTCGACTTCGGTTCCCAGTACACCCAACTGATCGCCCGCCGCGTGCGTGAAATCGGTGTGTATTGCGAACTGCATCCGTTCGACATGGACGACGAAGCGATCCGCGAATTCGCCCCTAAAGGCGTCATCCTCGCCGGCGGCCCCGAGTCCGTACACGAAGCCAACAGCCCGCGTTGCCCGCAGGCGGTATTCGACCTGGGCGTGCCGGTCTTCGGTATCTGCTACGGCATGCAGACCATGGCCGAGCAACTGGGCGGCAAGGTTGAAGGTTCCGAGCTGCGTGAATTCGGTTATGCCCGTGTCGACGTGGTCGGCAAGAGCCGCCTGCTGGACGGCATCGAAGACCACATCGACGCCGACGGCCTGTTCGGCCTCGACGTGTGGATGAGCCACGGTGACAAAGTCACCAAGATGCCGGAAGACTTCCACATCCTGGCCAGCACCCCGAGCTGCCCTATCGCCGGCATGTTCAGCGACGAGCGTCGTTACTACGGCGTGCAGTTCCACCCGGAAGTGACCCACACCAAGCAAGGCGGGCGCATCCTGTCGCGCTTCATCCTCGACATCTGCGAGTGTGAAGCCCTGTGGACCCCGTCGAAGATCGCTGAAGACGCCATCGCCCAAGTACGCGCCCAGGTCGGCACCGACAACGTGCTGCTCGGCCTGTCCGGCGGCGTTGACTCCTCCGTGGTTGCTGCGTTGCTGCACAAGGCCATCGGCGACCAACTGACCTGCGTGTTCGTCGACAACGGTCTGCTGCGCCTGCACGAAGGCGAGCAAGTGATGGCCATGTTCGCCGAGAA
Source organism: Pseudomonas lurida (assembly GCF_013522705.1). Lineage (GTDB taxonomy): Bacteria > Pseudomonadota > Gammaproteobacteria > Pseudomonadales > Pseudomonadaceae > Aquipseudomonas > Aquipseudomonas quebecensis. Next base: position 12,011 of record NZ_JAAMRE010000009.1, on the reverse strand, counting down.
CATGGGTGTCAAAGTGATCCGCGCCAACGCCGAGGAGCAGTTCCTCAACAACCTGGCCGGCGAGTCCGACCCGGAGAAGAAGCGCAAGATCATCGGTCGCACCTTCATCGACGTGTTTGATGCCCAGTCGAGCAAACTGGACAACATCAAGTACCTCGCCCAGGGCACTATCTACCCCGACGTGATCGAGTCGGCCGGCGCCAAGAGCGGCAAGGCCCACGTGATCAAATCCCACCACAACGTGGGTGGCCTGCCGGAGGAAATGAACCTTAAGCTGGTCGAGCCGTTGCGCGAACTGTTCAAGGACGAAGTCCGTCGTCTGGGCCTGGAATTGGGCCTGCCATACGACATGGTCTACCGCCACCCCTTCCCAGGCCCGGGCCTGGGCGTGCGCATCCTCGGTGAAGTGAAGAAGGAATACGCCGACCTGCTGCGTCGCGCCGATCACATCTTCATCGAAGAACTGCGCAAGGCCGACTGGTACCACAAAGTCAGCCAGGCCTTCGTGGTGTTCCAGCCGGTGAAATCGGTTGGCGTGGTCGGCGATGGCCGTCGTTACGCCTGGGTTGTGGCCCTGCGTGCGGTGGAAACCATCGACTTCATGACTGCTCGTTGGGCGCATCTGCCGTACGAACTGCTGGAGACTGTCAGCGGCCGTATCATCAATGAGATCGAAGGTATTTCGCGCGTTACTTATGACGTGTCGAGCAAGCCGCCGGCGACGATTGAGTGGGAGTAATAGGCCGCCCGGCACTGATTACAGTGCAGCGCTAGATTCGAAGTCGCGCAGGAAGGGTTTTAATCAATGCCAGTCAGCCATGCTGACTGGCATTTTCGTTTTTGGGTAGAAAGCTCCTGAGCAAGCGCTGTCGTTTTCAATGAGCGGCAAACGCTGGCGTAGGTATTAGAGAAACTGTGATCGAATCAAATCCGTATCGAACGGTGTTATCCCTTGATCCGGCGCAAACACTTGCTGTGCCTGCTGCGGTGAAACCACTCGTTCTCCGCGTGCTCGAACATGTAAATCGAACAGAGTCTCCAGATCCGGCCTTGGTGTATGTACCAAAGCTTGCAGCATCAACGATACGCCACTGAGGTTGTTCTGGACGTTGTTCCACCGAGGAACTGAAGTGAGCCCCAGATCGGCCCAGATCATGTGTCGTTCCTGCAAGTCCATCACGAAAGGCAAGCAGATCCCTGTGTTGGATGCGATGTCGATACGGTCGAATACGGAGCGCGGTTCGAATACTTCACCCGACGCCACGTCGATGCGCGCCATCCAACCGGCGAAGCATTCTGGAAGATCACAGTACGGCTGCTCGGTGAATGAATTGATAGAGGTGACGATATAGCGCACACCCTTCTCGACAAGGACATTGAGGTCCAGGTCGATGAACTCCGACGCCCCTTTGGGCGCGTCGACGATGTCGCCACTGTGGTAGCCGCCGAAGCTCTTCAAGTTGTAGTACGCGACCGTTTGTTTGAAGGCGAAGTTGGCGTCGAAAAATGCTGCGGACAAGTCGATGTCCGTGCGCTCACGGCCGTTCTTCCACCACAGGAACAGGCGAATGAAACGGGTGTCAGGCATGGGCAAGCGACTGCCCCGCACCAGCGTGCGCAGCGACTTCGATGCGGCACGCTGTGCCAGCGGCACTCTGTAGTCGCGTAATGCGGGATCGATGAAACAGCGGCCTAGTGGTGGTAGCGCCGCAAAACGCGTTACGAGTGCGCCCTGGCAGATTCTGGCTGCACGAGCCAGTACGTCGGGAGCGAGAGGTTCGCGTCGATCCTTGATGCCATAGATTTTGGCGAATGCACCTTTTGGTGTGAAGGCTCGCAGGGGGAGGGGGCGCGGCGCGCGTACCTGGGCCAGCAGTTGCAACAGTACAGGTGAGGAAACTTGTGTTGCTACCGCCTCGAACGCATCAAGAACCGATTCTGGTTCCGTCGAGCGTCGCAGGGTCACGTCCAGGCGCCGTGCGAACTCGCCAGGACGGCTTTGCAATATGGGCATAAGCGTGTCGATGTGACGCTGGGCAAGCAATGTTTCGACGCGTGATCCAAATGAGCCTGGTGCTTCGTTGCGACGGGCTGCCGTGATGGCGGCCAGCGCTCGTGGGTACTTATCGGCGTAGTCGCCCGGATGAAGTACTTCAGCCAGGCGTTTCCACCGCTCGGCATGCCGCATCACGTCTTCTGCAGCGTTGGGTATGTGGTCGAGCAGGCGCAACAGCAGGCGGCGCATTGATCGTTTCATCGCAGTGAAACGTGTCGAAGCTGTCGTCAGTGATACGTCTCCCCCCGTCAGCGCGACCGCGAGTCGTAGCACGTCAGTCGCCGTTTCGACGTTTCTCTCTAGGAATGCGTCCACTCGTGCATCACCGGCGACATACAGGATAAGTGCACCGCCAACCTGTGCACGAATCTCGCGAAACGGGACGGTCTCAGGCAGCAGACGGAACACATCGCTTTTATAGTTTCGGATAAACCAGACGACATCGGCAGTCTCCTCTTCCGAGAGAGGTGCGCGATGAAATCAGCGGTTCGAGGAGTGACTCGAACTCAGAGATACTTCCCGGTTCGATAACCCGGGATATGAAGTTGCCTTCAAGCAGTGCAGGCCGAGGGTCATCAGTCGGTTCTAAACGCCGAAGCGTGAGGTAGTGAATGACTGCGTTGAGGTATAACTCCGCCTCTAAGGCCGTCAGAACCTGCTCTGGAAAGTCAGGATAAAAAGGCCTGTGGTGGACATGGGCGCCGGTTTCCCGCCGAAGGACTCCGACAACTTCGCGCAACCAGTACTTGAGCTCTGTCGCTGACAACAGACCGAGTTGTTCAATCAAAGGCTCTGACAGTACGCATCGGAACGCCGTGACTTCACGAACAGCCGACGCGACCTGAGCGCGCGTGGCTCCGCCGGTGCCCATCGGGACGTAAACTTTGCTACGGCGACGCAGGAACAGCGCCTGATTCATACTTGATTTTCTCCCTTGGCCGCCGTCGTGGATGAGGTGCAGCATGGTTCTACAGCTGACATAAAAACGCCTGCAAGAAGCAGGCGCGGTGTGGAGAGCGAAACCCCTAGGTCACAGGAGGTTAGAAGGAAGGTGTTCCATAGCCACAGGGGGGATTCTACGTAAGGTTGAATCTGTTTGTCAGGGTCGCTGTGTGTCTCAACGGTAACAAGCTGCTTCGCCAGAAGAAGAGGGGCCGTTTCTCGACCCCGCGGGAGCCAGCTCCATTGCCGCAGGGGGCGGGTAATATTTTTATCTGATGGTTGAGCATGTGGTTGAGCTCGATAAATCGATCAGAATGAATGAGCGATCAACCGTTTAGTCGCTGCTCGCCCTCACCGCCGCGCAATATCCGAAAAGTAAAACTTATCCAGCGTATGCCGCGACTCGGTGTACTCGAACTGCCGCCCATCCTGCAAAAACGTCTGGTTGCTCACCACGATCACATGGCTTTGTCCGTCGAGGTCAAGGTGCGTCTGGTCGTCCTTGCTGCGCGGCAGCGCTTCGATGGTGCGTTGGGCGTAGCTGATCTGCAGCTGCAGAGTCTGTTCGATGAACGCGTAGATCGACTGCTCGGCGATTGTCGGGTCCAGGCCCGGGATCAGGTCGGCGACGAAGTGGTTGATGTCGAGAATCACCCGTTTGCCGCCGATGCGTCGCACGCGTTTGATGCGGGTGATCAGGGTGCCGGGCTCGGCCTCGATGTGTTGCAGCAGCGCACCTTCGAGTGGGAGTTGGGTGAACTCGACCACTTCGGTATGTACGTCATCGCCCAGGTCGGCGTGGGTTTCATGGAAGCTGACGATGCCGCCCAGTTGGAACTCGATCGGGTTGGGCGATAGCACGAAGGTGCCCTTGCCATGGATCTTTTGCGCAAACCCGCGCTCCTGAAGCTGCTCGATCGCCCGGCGCACGGTGCCGCGGCTGGCCTGGTAGCTGTCCATCAATTCGGTTTCGGAAGGGAGGCGCGTGCCGCGTTGCAGGCGTTCGGTGGTGATGCTGGCAAGCAGATCGGTATAGATCTGGTTGTATTTGCTCATGGAGAGGGCTCTGTGCGCGGCTTGAGTAAGGTGAACGGCGCGTTCAAGGCAGGAACCTTAGTGGCAGAGGTGGGGTTTGTCCATTGAGCGCGCGCGTAAGAAGCGAAATGTCTGACCTCTGAATCAGAAAAGAAAACAATTTGTAACTCGTACAGACGAGTTGTTGCTTTAACTCGTCTGTACGAGTACTTTTGCTTTCGGCGTGCTGCCAATGACTGCCCTCCAATAAAAAAATCAAAGTGGAAACCAAGCATGAGCCACGACTATTCGACGATTGCCCGCGAGATTCTCGAGCACCTCGGGGGCAGCGATAACCTCGAGCAAGCTGCCCACTGCGTAACCCGCCTGCGCCTGGCGCTCAAGGACCCGAGCCTGGTCAATAACAGCGCGTTGAACCAGGTCGACCTGGTCAAGGGCTCGTTCTTTACCGGCGGCCTGTTTCAGGTGGTGATCGGCCCCGGTGAAGTCGAGAAGGTCTACGCCGCCCTGCGCGAAATCACCGGCCTGGCCGCCGCCACCATCGCCGACGTGAAGAAGAAGGGCGCCGACAAGACCAACGCCCTGCAGCGTCTGGTGCGGGTGTTCTCCGATGTGTTCATGCCGATCCTGCCCGCACTGATCATTGCCGGCCTGCTCATGGGCATCAACAACCTGATGGGCGCCAAGGGCATGTTCATCGAGGGCAAGACGCTGCTGGAGGCCTACCCGAATCTGGATGGCCTGTGGAGCCTGATCAACCTGATGGCCAACACCTCGTTCGTATTCCTGCCGGCGCTGGTGGGCTGGTCGGCGGCCAAGCGTTTTGGCGGCAGCGAAATCCTTGGCATTGTGCTTGGCCTGATGCTGGTGCACCCGGACCTGCTGAATGCCTGGAACTACGGCAAGGCAGTCGCCGGCCTCGATGGCCAGAGCCTGCCGTACTTCGATATTTTCGGTTGGTTCCAGATCGAAAAAGTCGGCTATCAGGGGCAGATCCTGCCGATCCTGATGGCCGCGTACGTGATGAGCGTGATCGAGAAGTGGCTGCGCGCGCGCGTGCCCAATGCAATTCAACTGCTGGTCGTACCGATCACCACCATCGTCGTCACCGGCGTGCTTGCCCTGGCGATCATCGGCCCGGTCACGCGCCACATCGGCATCCTGATCACTGAGGGCATGGTCACCCTGTTTGACCTGGCGCCCATGCTCGGTGGCGCGATTTTCGGTCTTCTGTATGCCCCGCTGGTGATCACCGGCATGCACCACATGTTCCTGGCCGTGGACCTGCAACTGATCTCCACACAGGGCGGCACCTTTATCTGGCCGATGATCGTGATGTCCAACCTGGCCCAGGGCAGCGCGGCGCTGGCGGTGTTCTACACCACCCGAAATGCGCGGGATAAAAGCATGGCTTCGACTTCAGCGATTTCCGCCTACTTCGGCATCACGGAACCGGCGATGTTCGGGGTGAACCTGCGCTTCAAGTTTCCGTTTTACGCGGCCCTGGTGGGCTCGGCGCTGGGCAGCATTTTCCTGTCGCTGAACAAGGTGCAGGCCTCGGCCATCGGCGTCGGTGGTTTACCTGGATTTATCTCCATCGTGCCGCAATCCATTGCGATGTTTGTGATCGGGATGGTCATCGCGATGGTCGTGCCGTTTGTGCTGACCTGTGCGTTGAGCATGAAGATCGTTCGGCCCGGATTCAGGGTTGCCTGATCTACCGCCCGAGGCGGCCCCAAAGCCAGCACACCATTAATTGAAGGAACCCCACCATGCAGACTTGGCAGCACTCGGTGATCTACCAGATCTACCCCAAAAGCTTCCATAGCCACGCGGGTAACGCCACCGGTGACCTGCTGGGCATCGTGGACAAACTCGACTACCTGCAATGGCTGGGCGTGGACTGCCTGTGGATCACGCCGTTCCTGCGCTCGCCGCAGCGCGACAATGGCTACGACATCAGCGACTACTACGCCATCGACCCCAGCTACGGGACCATGGCCGACTGTGAGCGGTTGATCAGCGAAGCGGCCAGGCGCGGCATCAAGCTGATGCTCGACATCGTGGTCAACCACACCTCCATCGAGCATGAATGGTTCCAGCAGGCACGCAGTAGCCTCGACAACCCCTACCGCGACTTCTACATCTGGCGTGACCAGCCGAACAACTGGGAGTCCAAGTTCGGCGGCTCGGCCTGGGAGTACGAGGCGCAAACCGGGCAGTACTTCCTGCACCTGTTCGACCACACCCAGGCCGACCTCAATTGGGACAATCCTCAGGTCCGCGCCGAGGTGTTCAAGATGATGCGCTTCTGGCGCGACAAAGGCGTCGGCGGGTTTCGCCTGGACGTGATCAACCTGATCTCCAAGCCCGCCGATTTCCCCGAAGACAACAGTGACGGTCGACGCTTCTACACCGACGGTCCGAATGTGCATGCATACCTGCAGGAAATGCACCGCGAGGTCTTCGAAGGGTATGACCTGATCAACGTCGGCGAAATGTCGTCCACCAGCCTTGAGCACTGCATCCGCTATTCCAACCCGGACTCGAAAGAGCTGTCGATGACCTTCAATTTCCATCACCTGAAAGTCGATTACCCCAATCTGCAAAAGTGGGTGAAGGCCGACTTCGATTTTCTGCAGCTCAAACGGATTTTTTCCGACTGGCAACAAGGCATGCAGGCCGGTGGCGGCTGGAACGCGCTGTTCTGGTGTAACCACGACCAGCCGCGGGTGGTCTCCCGGTTTGGCAACGACGGTGAGTACCGCGAGGTTTCGGCCAAGATGCTCGCCACGGCGCTGCATTTTTTGCAGGGCACGCCGTTTGTGTACCAGGGCGAAGAGTTGGGCATGACCAATCCGGGCTTCGACCGAATCGAGCAGTACCGCGATGTAGAGACACTCAACATCTTCCGTCTCAAGCGGGATGCGGGAGAGGACGAAGCGTCGAGCATGGCGGCGATCATGCAGAAATCCCGCGATAACGGGCGCACGCCGATGCAGTGGAATTCACAACCCAATGCCGGTTTCAGCACTGGCGAACCGTGGATCGGGCTGCCGGCCAATGCCGCGCAGATCAACGTCGAATACCAGCGGCAAGATCCGGATTCCGTGCTGCATCACTATCGAGCACTGATCGCCTTGCGCCGTAGCGAACCGCTGATCCAGCACGGCGTTTATCGCCAGCTGCTGGCGGACCACCGTCAGGTCTGGGCGTATCTGCGTGAGGGCCAGGGCGAGCGCCTGCTGGTGCTGAACAACTTCTATGGCTGGCCCTGCGAAATCCAATTGCCCGACGACGTGCTCCACGCGGCGGGCAAGCAACGCCTGCTGATCAGTAACTACCCCGACTGCCCGCCACGTACCGCAACGGTTGCGTTGCGCCCCTACGAATCGTTTGTGCTGCACCTGATCGACTGAAACTCCCCGCCAGCGAACCGCGTTGTGCAACAGAAGCAATACAACAATAAAAATAGAAGGAGCGTTCATGAAAACCACAATAAAGCTGGGCGTCGTCGCGTCTTGCCTGAGCCTGCCGTTGGGTGCCCAGGCTCTGGAATTTGCCGGTTACCTGCGCAGTGGTGCCGGCACATCCACCGGCAGCGGTCCCCAGCAGTGTTTCCAATTGCCGGGGGCGCAGACCAAATACCGGCTGGGTAACGAATGCGAGCAATACGCCGAGCTGGAATTGCGCCAGGACCTGCTGACCTTCGATGACGGCTCGGTGCTCAGCGTCGATGCCATGGCCTCGCTCTATAACAAGTACGACCGTGAGCTGAAATTCCAGGGCGAAAACAACGGCACCGCGCGCATGCCGCAGATGTATGCGCAGTGGTCCAACCTGCCCAGCCTCAACGGTGGTTCGCTGTGGGCCGGTCGCCGTTACTACAAGCGTAATGACATCCATATCTCCGACTTCTACTACTGGAACCAGAGTGCCACTGGCGGCGGCATCGAGGACGTGCGGATCGGCGACCTCAAGTACAGCTACGCCATTTCGCGCAAAGACAATCTCTACCAGAAGGAATATGCCACCCGTCACGACTTCAACGTTGCGGGCTTCAAGACCAACCCTGGTGGCGAGCTGGAGCTGGGCTTGAGCTACATCGAGAAGGCCGGCGGGCGTGACACCCACAGCGGCTGGGCACTCACCGCGCAGCATGTGCAAACGCCTTTCCTCGGTGGCAAGAACAAATTCGCCTTGCAGTACGGCGAAGGCCCCGGCACCGGCCTGGGCTACACCGGCAACACTTTCCTGGATGACAGCAGCAAAAGTTATCGCGCCGTGGAGTTCTTCGATTGGCAGGTAACGCCGCGCTTTGGTGGGCAGATCGAAGCGGTGTACCAGAAGGACATTCGCCCCGGCAGCCAGGACCAGACCTGGATGTCCCTTGGCGTGCGCCCGGCGTATGCCATCAGTGAACAATTCAAACTGGTTACCGAGCTTGGTCATGATCAGGTCGACGCCAGCGGCGGTACGCGCAAGCTGAGCAAATTTACCTTCGCGCCCACGTGGTCGCCCAAAGGCCCGGATTTCTGGGCGCGGCCGGAAGTGCGTGTGTACTACACCTATGCGACCTGGAACGAAGCGGCCAAACGCGCCGCGAATGAACTGGCGGCGGGCTCGGCGTTGTCCGACACCGGTTCCTACGGCACCGCGCGGCATGGGTCGAATGTGGGCGTGCAAGTCGAATACTGGTGGAAATAACCGCCATCCGTGGGATGTGCATCCACCCAATGATTTTTACAGAACAAAAAGCAGGTGAAGTCATGACCGCAATTGAACCCCTGGAACTGCTGGCGCCCTTAGCGGGTGTCCTGCTGTCACTGGACGAGGTGCCGGACCCGGTGTTCGCCAGCCGCATGATCGGCGACGGCCTGTGCATTGATCCCACCTCGCAGACTCTGTGCGCGCCGCTGGCCGGCGTAATCAGCACTATCCAGGACAGCGGGCATGCGGTCAGCATCACCGCCGACAGCGGCGTGCAGGTGCTGATGCATATTGGCCTGGACACCGTGAACCTGGCAGGCAAAGGCTTCACCCGCCTGGTTGAGGAGGGGCAGCGGGTGGAGGCGGGGCAGCCGTTGATCGAGTTCGATGCCGACTACGTGGCGCTCCACGCCCGCAGTTTGCTGACCCTGATGCTGGTGGTCAGTGGCGAGCCGTTCAGCCTGCTGGCGAGCGGGCTGGTGGAGGCGGGCCAGCCGCTGATGCAGGTATCGCCTGTCGACACAGCTGAGGCCGCAATCGACGCGCAGGGCAATGCGTTGTTTTCCAAGCCATTGACGCTGCCCAACGCCAACGGCCTGCATGCGCGCCCGGCGGCGGTGTTGGCCCAGGCGGCTAAAGGCTTCAATGCGAGTATTTATCTGCACAAGCAGACCCAGAGCGCAAATGCCAAGTCGCTGGTGGCGATCATGGCGTTGCAGACGGTGCAGGGCGATACGCTGCAGGTGAGCGCGGCAGGTGAAGAGGCCGCGGCGGCGATCCAGGCATTGGTGGCGCTGTTGGCTGAAGGCTGTGGAGAACAGGTTGCCACTGTGGCCGCTGGGATTGAGCCGGTCGCATCCTTATCGTCAGCCGGCGTGCTGCAGGGCGTCTGCGCGTCGCCGGGCTCGGCGTTCGGCCAAGTGGTGCAAGTGGCCGAGCCGGAGCTGGACATTGTTGAACACGGCACCGGTCAAGTGGCCGAACGCGCGATGTTGGAACAAGGCCTGCGGGCGGCCACCGAGGCCTTGCAAACGCTGCAAGCCAAGGCCGCCAACGCTGCGGAGGCGGAAATTTTCCGGGCCCATCAGGAACTGCTTGAAGACCCGACCCTGCTGGAGCAAGCCTACGGGCTACTGGCCGAAGGCAAGAGTGCCGCATTCGCCTGGAAGCGCGCCACGCTCGCCACCGCCGAGTTGTTCCTGGGCCTGGGCAATGCCCTGCTGGCCGAGCGTGCAGCCGACCTGGCCGATGTCGGCCAGCGGGTGCTCAAACTGATCCTCGGTATCCAGGATCGCGCCTGGGAGCTGCCGGAACGCGCGATTCTGATCGCCGAACAACTGACCCCCTCGCAGACCGCCAGCCTCGACACCCATAAGGTGCTCGGCTTCGTCACCGTCGGCGGTGGCGCCACCAGCCACGTTGCGATCCTGGCGCGTGCCCTTGGCCTGCCGGCGATCTGCGGCGTGCCTGCGCGGGTACTGGCGCTGCCCGATGGCCAACAGGTTTTGCTCGACGCAGACAAAGGTGAGTTGCATCTGCAGCCGAACCTGGCCGACATCGAACAACTGGAAGCGGCGCGCCAACGGCAGATTCAACGGCGCGAGCGTGAAATGGCACAGGCTGCGCTACCCAGCATTACCCGAGACGGCCATCACTTTGAAGTCACGGCCAACGTCGCCTCGTTGCAGGAAGTCGAGCAGGCCCTGACCTTGGGCGGCGACGGCGTGGGGTTGCTGCGCTCGGAATTTCTCTACCTGGACCGTAACCGTGCGCCCAGCCCGCAGGAGCAAGCCGGCACCTACACGGCCATCGCGCGCGCTCTGGGCAGCGAGCGCAACCTGGTCGTGCGAACTCTGGATGTCGGTGGCGACAAACCGTTGGCCTACGTGCCAATGGCGGCCGAGGCCAACCCCTTTCTGGGTTTGCGCGGCATTCGCCTGTGCCTGGAACGTCCGCAGCTGCTGCGCGAACAGATGCGCGCGATCCTCGCCTGCGCCGGTTTCGCACGCCTGCACATCATGTTGCCGATGGTCAGCCTGCTGTCGGAGTTGCACCTGGCCCGCCAAATCCTTGAGGAGGAAGCGCTGGCCCTCGGGCTTGAAGAACTGCCGAAACTGGGGATCATGGTCGAGGTGCCATCTGCCGCCCTGATGGCCGACGTGTTCGCGCCCTACGTGGACTTTTTCTCCATCGGCACCAATGACTTGACCCAATACACCCTGGCCATGGACCGCGATCATCCGCGCCTGGCCGGCCAGGCCGACAGTTTTCACCCGGCGGTGCTGCGCCTGATCGCTACCACGGTGAAGGCCGCCCACGCCCATGGCAAGTGGGTCGGCGTGTGCGGCGCCCTGGCCTCCGAAGCGTTGGCGGTGCCGGTGCTGGTCGGGCTGGGGGTGGATGAGCTGTCGGTCAGTGTGCCGCTGATTCCCACCATCAAGGCCGCGGTGCGCGACCTTGATCTGCATGGCTGCCAAACCCTTGCAACCCACGTGCTGGGCCTGGAGGGTGCCAGTCAGGTGCGCGAGGCGCTGCGCCTGTATCAGGCAACCGCCGTTGAAACCTCACCTGTCATGGAGCACTGAACATGTTCGAGAAATTGCAGCGGGCGTTCTGGAAAGCCCTGACCCCGGATCTGGTCGCCGAAACGGTGGCGACACCGACGCTGGGGCTCTTGTCGGCCGATGTGCTGAGTGCGTTGGGCGGTGCGAATAACCTCAAATCGCAACAGCGTGTGGCGCTGACGCGGGTGAGGGTGCACTTGCAGGATGCGGGCCGGTTGGATGAGGCGGCATTGAAAGCGACGGGTGTGCAGGGTGTGATGGTGTTGGCGGGAGGAGTGGTACACCTGATCACCGGCCTCTGATCCAAGGAGAGATCACAATGTGGGAGAGGGCTTGCCCTCGATGATCGTTCCCACGCTCCGCGTGGGAACGCCGCTCTGGACGCTATGCGTCCGCTCTTAAAGTCGTGACGCAGAGCGTCACCGGATGCATTCCCACGCGGAGCGTGGGGAACGATCAGAATCGCAACAGCGGGTGAGGGTGCACTTGCAGGATGCGGGCCGGTTGGATGAGGCGGCATTGAAAGCGACGGGTGTGCAGGGTGTGATGGTGTTGGCGGGAGGAGTGGTCCACCTGATCACCGGCCTCTGATCCAAGGAGAGATCACAATGTGGGAGAGGGCTTGCCCTCGATGATCGTTCCCACTCCGCGTGGGAACGCCGCTCTGGGCGCTCTGCGTCCGCTCTTAACGTCGTGACGCAGAG
>NZ_JAAMRE010000098.1 GCF_013522705.1 Pseudomonas lurida | reverse complement strand
ACTTGCGGCGGCTGGCGGGACGCAGAGCGTCCCAGGAGGCATTTCCACGCAGAGCGTGGGAACGATCATTGTGGAAGGGGCTTGCCCCCGATGCAGGCGCCACAGGCTTACTGCCCGCCGCGCATCAACTTCAAAGATCGTTCCCACGCTCCCGCGTGGGCATGCAGCCCGTGACGCTCCGCGTCGCCTGTGCGCAGCCGCCT
>NZ_JAAMRE010000097.1 GCF_013522705.1 Pseudomonas lurida | reverse complement strand
TGGCACTACCAGTGTCAGCCTGCAAGACGCTGGCATCGTCGACAGGGTCGATCTTCACGTCCAGGGTGCTGCTGGAGCCGGTGTTGGTGGTGTAGCCGATTTGTGGGACGTCGCCGTTGAAGTCTTTGTCTGGGGTGAAGGCGTAAGCGCCGTCGGTGCCGATGGTGATCGAACCCACGCCAGCAATAACAGCGGTCTGGCCCG
>NZ_JAAMRE010000096.1 GCF_013522705.1 Pseudomonas lurida | reverse complement strand
TCGGGGGCAAGCCCCCTCCCACATTGGGATTGCATTTCAAGTCAGTGTTCTGTGCCGGTGGCGCTTTTTCGAACACCACTTCAGGCCCGGCGACAAACTCCCGGAACGGCTCGAAATCCTGGAACGCCGCGCGATCCACTGTGGGAGGGGGCTTGCCCCCGATAGCGGTGGATCGCTCGTCTGATAAATGACTGTCACACCGTCATCGGGGGCAAGCCCCCTCCCA
>NZ_JAAMRE010000095.1 GCF_013522705.1 Pseudomonas lurida | reverse complement strand
CAGTCCTGCCGTCCATGCTTGCGTAACCACACCAGCACAGTCGACCGCCCCTGAATCCCATAGCGCCGTTGAGCCTCTTTATAACTCAGTTCGCCCTTTTCAACCTGATCGACGACCGCCAATTTAAGGTTCTTCACGGAATCCCGGGAAACATAGAAACAAGAACGCCGATTTGATGGATGATGTTCGTGCGAGCAAACACATCTAAAAAACCGGCGTTCTTATGCGCGATATTAATACTTTCCTTC
>NZ_JAAMRE010000094.1 GCF_013522705.1 Pseudomonas lurida | reverse complement strand
CAGCGCCGCAAGCTCAGGCTACTGCGCACAGGCGACGCGGAGCGTCACGGGCTGCATTCCCACGCGGGAGCGTGGGAACGATCTGTGCCGTGTTTGATCGTTCCCACGCTCTGCGTGGTAACGCCTCTTCGGACGCTCCGCGTCCCGCCCAGCGCCGCAAGCTCAGGCTACTGCGCACAGGCGACGCGGAGCGTCACGGGCTGCATTCCCACGCGGGAGCGTGGGAACGATCTGTGCCGTGTTTGATCGTTCCCACG
>NZ_JAAMRE010000093.1 GCF_013522705.1 Pseudomonas lurida | reverse complement strand
GTGCCCGTGCGCTCAAACTGTAACGTGGTGTCAAAGCTATTGGGGCTCAGGCCGTAGGTTGGGGTGCCATCCGCCAATCGGGCCGTCATCCCCGCACCGGCTTCGCTTCTCGCCACCAGGGCACTGTCAGCCCTGACAAGGCCTGAGGCTTCGCCGGCCTTGGAAATCTGCCCAAACCTGCCAGCAGTAGACCCTGGGGCGACCATGGTCGCAGCGTCAGTGACTAACTCTGAAACTTGCGCGGCTGACTCATAGCTGTTGCCTTGCAGGT
>NZ_JAAMRE010000092.1 GCF_013522705.1 Pseudomonas lurida | reverse complement strand
CCAGGGCTGCGTTACCACGCGGAGCGTGGGAACGATCATCTCAAGCCTGGCGGTTGGCATACATCCGACACACGGCCAGCAACGCCAGCAAGTTCGGATCGCGCATAACCTACCCCCGAGCTGACCGTGCTCAGCAGGGTAAAGATGACGATCGTTCCCACGCTCCGCGTGGGAATGCATCCTGTGACGCTCCGCGTCACGCCTTCAAGAGCGGACGCAGAGCGTCCAGGGCTGCGTTACCACGCGGAGCGTGGGAACGATCATCTCAAGCC
>NZ_JAAMRE010000091.1 GCF_013522705.1 Pseudomonas lurida | reverse complement strand
TGAGCGGGCTTGCCCCGCGTTGGGCTGCGCAGCAGCCCCAATAGGAGCGTCGCAGTATGCCAGGCAGCTCCGGGACTATGTTTTGGGGCTGCTTCGCAGCCCAACGCGGGGCAAGCCCGCTCGCCACAGGTTACTGGTTGCCCGTTCCGTCTCTTAACTGACTGGCATTGGGGCTTGCCCCCGTTAGCGCAAGACAGCCAACACTAGTTGATCTGGCAGATCGCCATCAAGGGCAAGCCTCCTTCTCACGTTAAATCGCGATCAATCGGCCCAGACCATCGAGCAGTCGCTCAAGCG
>NZ_JAAMRE010000090.1 GCF_013522705.1 Pseudomonas lurida | reverse complement strand
ATTGAAAGCGTCGGGTGTGCAGGGTGTGATGGTGTTGGCGGGAGGAGTGGTAAACCTGCTCACCGGCCTCTGATCCAAGGAGAGATCACAATGTGGGAGAGGGCTTGCCCTCGATGATCGTTCCCACTCCGCGTGGGAACGCCGCTCTGGGCGCTCTGCGTCCGCTCTTAACGTCGTGACGCAGAGCGTCACCGGATGCATTCCCACGCGGAGCGTGGGGAACGATCAGAATCGCAACAGCGGGTGAGGGTGCACTTGCAGGATGCGGGCCGGTTGGATGAGGCGGCATTGAAAGCGAC
>NZ_JAAMRE010000008.1 GCF_013522705.1 Pseudomonas lurida | reverse complement strand
CTGCGAAGCAGCCCCAAAACATAGTCCCGGAGCTGCCTGGCATACTGCGACGCTCCTATTGGGGCTGCTGCGCAGCCCAACGCGGGGCAAGCCCGCTCACCACAGTTACAGTGTTCCTCCTTAACTGACTGGCATTAGGCTCAACTGGCCCGGTTTTTTTTCGCCTGCGCTTTCAGGCTGCCGTGTCGATAAAAAAGTCCAGCAGGCTGACGCCGGTCAGCTGATCGGTCTCCGGCAAGTCCGCGTGCTGGTGTCCGCCGAGGGCGCAATACACCAGCCAATGACGGTCCTGAACGTTGAACGCCAGGCTGTCGATCAGCGCCTCCTGTTCGTCGCTTTGGGCGATCAGATACAGCCGGTCCTGGTTTTGTGCGTGCAGCATGGCAAGCTCCTGAGCGTTCGAAGGGCAACAGAGTGGACTGTTAAGGTGACGTTCAGGTGACGCACTGAATTACTGGATAGATTAGCCGTCCATGGGGCGCGACCCTACAGGCGCAGCCGGCGAGGTGCGCGTGAGGTTGTATCCAAACGGTTACCCAGGCAACGTTTCACCGAGGTTTGCGATGGCACTGCCCGCACTACTGATTAACGCTGTTGCGCTGGCTGTCGCCTGCACAGGCGCCGCGCTGTTGTTCGTCACCCGCCTGCGCGAGCGCCGCGCCATGGCCAAGCTGACCGCGCAAAGCGAAGAACGCGCAATCGACCAACCAATGCTGTTTCTGGATGTGCACACCGAGCGGGCGCACCGGCAGGCCTACCGCATCGGGCTCGCCTGCCTTGGGCTGGCACTGCTGACCTCGTGGATCAGCACGCACCTTTAGAACACCGCAAAGTAAGTGTTTAGAGCGGGATCCCAGCCTTGACCCGATACTGATTGCGCACCGGCGTCGCGTATTGCACCACCAGGAATGGCCGGTGTTCGGCGGGGCACTCATTCAAGCGACGCGCCCACTCAGTCTTCGCCTTGGCCAGTTCGTCGGCAGGAAACAGGTCTTCGGCCCTCGGCACCGCCAACTGCGGGTCGGCGTCACTCCACTGCGAATACGCCAGGTAGTGCACCGGGAACAGGCGGTAGCCGCCGAGAATCTGCCGATCCATTTCCACCGCCAGTACCTTGGTGTCTTCGAATCGCTCGGTAATCGGCGGCGCGAAGTTGATGTGCACCCGGCCCTTGTAGCCGGTGATGCCCAGCGCAATGCTCACGTCATCCTCGCCTGGCGCCTTGCAGTAGGTGCCGGTGGTGGCGCGGATATACAATTCGCGCGCCTTGGCCGCATCGCAGGGGTCGTATTCGTAGCTGATGGACACCGGCGTCAGGTTCAGCGACTGGATCACTTCGGCGAACGGCTCGTCCTTGCGGCTGACGTGGAACATCTTGAGGATCGCCGATTCGGTGCGATCGTCGCCATCCTTGGCACGGCCTTCAGCCTGGGCAATCCAGATCGACTGCCCGTCGTTGCGGATCGAATGATTGATGTAAGCCGACAGCAGGTTGAACGCCGCCATCTTTTCCTTTCGCCCGGTGATGGAGCGGTGCACGATGAAGCTCTTGTTCAAGCGCATCAGGTCGCTGACGAACGGCTTTTGCAGCAGGTTGTCGCCGATGGCGATGCGCGGCGTCGGCAGGCCGGCGTGGTACACGGCGTAGTTGACGAAGGCCGGGTCCATCACGATATCGCGGTGGTTGGCCAGAAACAGGTAGGCGGTGCCCGATTTGAGCTGCTCGACGCCGGTGTAGGTCACGCCGTCGGTCGCCCGGTCGATGGTGTGGTCGACGTAATACTCGACTTTATCCTGCAGCGTCGCCACGGTAGTGACGCCGGCGAACTCACGGCGCAGTTTGCGGGCGATCATCGGCTTGAGCAGCCAGCCCAGGGTGCCGGCAAAGCGTGGAAAGCGGAAGTGGGTCAGGATGTCCAGAAAGGCCTTGTCACTGAACAGCCGCGCCAGCACCGCCGGGACTTCGCTGTCGTTGTAAGGTCGGATGGTATCGAATTCGCCCATCATGCTCTCTTGTTAGAAACGGCTAGGGTAAGTAAAGGAAATGCCAGGGTGCGGTCCGGGGAATGGGTCCGGCCGAGAATAGCCCTGTAAATAGACCGGCGATTATACGCACAAGTCACCTTGGAGGCTGCCATGCTGGAATCTGCGCTGTACGATTGCCCTTATTGTGGCGAGTCGGTCGAGACGTCGGTGGATCTGTCCGGCGGCGACCAGACCTACATAGAAGACTGCCAGGTATGCTGCAGGCCGATCAGTTTCAATCTGCAGGTGGATGGTGAAGAGTGGATGCTCGAAACCCGCGCCGAGAACGAATAACAGGTACGCCCATGCAGCGAATCTATGAACCCGAAAACCTGATGGAAGGCGAGTTGCTGCAACAGATGCTCGCCAGCGAGGGCATCGAGGCGCACCTGGTGGGTCGACACTTACTGGGCGGTACCGGCGAATTGCCGCTCTTCGGCCTGCTGGGACTGGAAGTGGATAACGACCAAGCGCTCCAGGCGCGCGAACTGATCACCGCCTATATCGGCGCGCAACCGATGCCCGGCGATGAACCCGACAGCTTCCCCGACGTGCTGGTCTGTTAGGCTGTCGGCCGGTTTACCCAAGAGTCGTGTTGCCCCATGTGTGGACGTTATGCCCTGTTTCGCTGGAATCCTGCCTTCGCTGCCTTGCCGGGCTTTCCGGCCGACCAGCAGGCCCAGTGGAATATCTCCCCGAATGACTCGGTACTGATCCAGCGCCTGGAAGGCGAGCAGCTCACTCTGGCCCGCGCCCGTTGGGGGCTGACGCCACCCTGGCTCACCGATATGTCCCGCACCCCGGCCCATGCCCGCGCCGAAACCGTGGCCGAGCAACCGATGTTCCGCGAAGCCTTTCGTCAGCGCCGTTGCCTGCTGCCGGCCAATGGCTTTTACGAATGGCGCGGCACGCAGCGCAAGCGCCCCTACTGGCTGACACCGGGGGAGGGCTCCAGCGTGTTTTTTGCCGCGATCTGGGAAGCTTATCCGGTGCAGGAACAGGTGTGGCTGAGTACGGCGGTGGTGACGCAGGCCGCGCAAAGTCAGCGCCGGCCGTTGATCCTGGATGCGGCCGGGCAGGCGGCCTGGCTCAACCCTGACACGCCGCTGCCCGTGTTGCAGGCATTGCTGGCCAGCGAACCGAGCGCGTTGCGCGAGCGGGTCCTGGCCAACCTGATCAACGATCCCAAACTCAATGGGCCGGAGTGCCTGACCCCGGCATGAGCCTGTCGACGCGCCCTACACCTTGAACTGATTGATCAACCGCCGCTGCTGCTCCGCCAGTTTGGTCAAGTCCGCGCTGGCCGCGCTGGATTCGTCCGCGCCGCCCGCCACTTCATTGGCCACCTGGCCGATATTGATCACGTTGCGATTGATGTCCTCGGCTACCGCGCTCTGCTCCTCGGCCGCACTGGCAATCTGAGTGTTCATGTCGTTGATCACCGACACAGCCTGGGTAATGGTCTCCAGCGCTTCGGCCGCCTTGGCCGCGTGTTGCACGCTTTCGTCGGTGCGGTTCTGACTGTCCTCCATCACCCGCACCACTTCCCGCGTGCCCTGTTGCAACTGCTGGATCATGCTCTGGATTTCTTCGGTGGCCTGTTGGGTTTTCTGCGCCAGGTTGCGCACCTCGTCGGCGACCACCGCGAAGCCTCGGCCTTGCTCGCCCGCCCGTGCGGCTTCGATGGCGGCGTTCAGCGCCAGCAGGTTGGTCTGTTCGGCAATACCGCGAATGGCGGTAAGGATGGCATTGATGTTCTCGCTGTCCTTGGCCAGCGTTTGCACCACCGCCACGGCCTTGCCGATTTCCTCGGCCAGTACGCCGATGGACGCCGAGGTGTCGCGCACAATGCGCATGCCCTGGCTGGCTGCCTGGTCGGCGTGGCTGGCGGCTTGCGCGGCCTGGGTGGCGTTGCGCGCAACATCCTGCGCAGTGGCGGTCATCTCGTGCACGGCGGTGGCGACCTGGTCGATTTCCACCATCTGCTTATGCACGCCCTGGTTGGTGCGAATCGCAATATCGGCGGTGTGCTCCGATGAATCGCTGACTTTCTGCACCGAACTCACCACCTGGGTAATCATGCCCTGCAACTTGATCAGGAACGTATTGAAACCGCTGGCGATTGCGCCCAGTTCGTCGGCGCGGTCGCTGGTCAGGCGGCGGGTCAGGTCGCCTTCGCCTTGAGCGATGTCGTTGAGCATGGCCACCATCTGCTTGAGCGGGCGGGCGATACCGTGGCCCACCAGCCAGATCACCAGCAGCCCGAGCCCGGCCACCACCAGGCCCACAATCGCCATGCCGACAGTGTCGGTCTCGCGCTGGGCCTGCAGGTCGCTTTGCAGTGTCTGCGCATCGGCCATCACCGCCGCCAATGGCAGTTGCATCATCAGGGTCCAGCGCGCGTCGGTCTGGCCGATACCGAAGGGCAGGAACAACTCGATATGCCCATGCTCACGGTCAATGGTGTAGCGCACTTCGCCGGGTTTGAGCTGGCTGAGGCCGGCCAGTTCGCTGGCGTCGAGCAGGTCGCTGGCCTTTTCGCCGAGCTTGCCGGCGTCCTTGGTGTAAGCCACCAGGCGGCCGTTGCTGGAGATCAGCGCCAGTTCGCCGGCACCGCCGTAGAGGGCTCGGTCGGCGCTGGTGAGCATATCCTGAATGAAGTTCACCGACAGATCGGCGCCGACGATGCCCTGGAACCTGCCGTCGACCATGATCGGTTCGATAAACGACGCCAGCATCACCATGACGTCGCCGACCTTGTAAGGGGCGGGGTCAATGGCGCAGGGTTTCTGGCTTTCCTTGGAGCACAGGTAGTATTCGCTGGCGCGCACGCCGGTCGAGAGCATTTTCTGGTCGGCCACGTCCGCGAGTTTATCCAAGCCCAGGCTGCCATCGGCGTTGCGGTACCACCACGGAATAAAGCGGCCGTCGGCGCCCATGCCGACGATGGGGCTGTTCACGTAGGCGGTGTCGTTATGATCGATCGCGTTGGGTTCCCAGCCGATGTAGGCGCCGAGGATTTTCGGGTTGCGCACCACCGTTTCATGCAGCAGGTTGATCAGTTGTTCACGGCCGACCTGCAACGCGGGTTCGCCTTTGGCGTCTTTCATGGCGAGCAGGGCGTTGGCGGTGGCCAGGCTTTTGGCGGTTACCAGCGGCGCCTCCAGCTCCCGCTGGATCAGGGTCGCCTGGGTCTGCGCGAGGGCGGTCAGGCGCTGCTCCACGATCTGCTCGAACTGCGCCTGGGTGCGCTGCTGCACCATCTCCTGGGTGCGCGCACCCGCGAAGACGGCATAGGCCACCAGCACCGCGACCACGGTCAGCACAATGGCCCCGGTCAGCGCGGCGACGGAAAACTGAATTGACTTGAATTTCATGAGCACTCCAAGCGCAGAAGAGACGGGCTGCCTTTATGTATCGGCCGCAGGCGCGCAGGGCATGAGTGATTGCTGCTCAAAAGGCCGTCGGTTGTCGCAAATGGAATGGTCGCTGCCGTAGCCGCAGATGTGAGATGTATCCGAAATTCAGCGGTTACACGTCTGGTGTATCTAGCGCCGATACACGCGAGCGCCTACGATACGCGCCATGTTTTCAGGTCGTCTTTTCAGGGAGAGTGTATTGATGAAGAAATCACTGGCGGTCAGTGTAATGGCGGCAGCGGTCCTGCTGGCCGGGTGTCAATCGGTCAACACCACCAGCGGCGGCGCCGTCGGCGTTGAGCGCAAGCAGTACATGTTCAGCATGCTGTCGAGCCAGGAAGTCGACCAGATGTATGCCCAGTCCTACCAGCAGACCCTGGGCGAAGCCAGCAGCAAGGGCCAGTTGGACAAGACCAGCGCCAACGCCAAGCGCGTGCAGGCCATCGCCAAGCGTCTGATCGCCCAGGCGCCTACTTTCCGCCCGGATGCGGCGCAGTGGAACTGGGAAGTGAACCTAATCAAGAGCGACGAGATGAACGCCAACTGCGGGCCTGGCGGCAAGATCTTCGTATACAGCGCGCTGATCGACAATCTCAAGCTTAGCGATGACGAACTGGCGGCGGTAATGGGCCATGAGATCGCCCACGCCCTGCGCGAGCATGGCCGCGAAGCCATGTCCAAGGCCTACGGCATCGAAATGGCCAAGCAAGGCGCCGGCGCGCTGTTCGGCCTGGGGCAGGACAGCCTGGCACTGGCAGACACCGTGGCCAACTACGGCATGACCTTGCCCAACAGCCGCAGTAACGAAAACGAAGCGGACCTGATTGGCCTGGAGCTGGCCGCCCGCGCCGGCTACAACCCGAACGCCGCGATCACGCTGTGGAACAAGATGGCCAAGGCCTCCGAAGGCGCTCCGCCGGAGTTCATGAGCACTCACCCGGCCTCCGACAGCCGCATCGCCTCGCTGCAGGCAGCCATTCCCAAGGTCATGCCGCTCTACCAGCAGGCTAAGAAGTCCTAAAGCCTGATGAAGATCCAATGTGGGAGGGGGCAAGCCCCATACCACATTGGATTGCTTTGCAGGCTTAGGTCCCTAGATCCAGCCGCTGCTCTGCATGGCCTTGTACACCGCCACGATCGCCAGGATGAAAAATGCCGAGGCGGCGAGTCGGCGAATCAAGGTCAGCGGCAGTTTCTCTGCGGCAAAATTCCCCGCCAGCACCACCGGCACGTTGGCAATCAGCATGCCCAGGGTAGTACCGATAATTACCAGCCACAGCTCCGGGTATTGCGCGGCGAGCATCACGGTGGCGATCTGGGTCTTGTCGCCGATTTCAGCCAGGAAGAACGCAATCAGCGTGGTCACGAAAGGCCCGAACTTGCGGGAAGTGCTGGCTTCGTCATCGTCGAGTTTGTCCGGCACCAGGGTCCATAGCGCGGTGGCGCAGAAGCTGGCCGCGAGGATCCAATGCAGCACCGCGTCCGAGAAGAAACTGCCGAACCAGGCGCCCACGGCACCTGCGGCTGCGTGGTTGGCCAGGGTGGCGGCGACGATGCCGGCGATGATCGGCCAGGGTTTGCGAAAGCGAGCGGCCAGGATGAGCGCGAGCAGTTGCGTCTTGTCGCCGATTTCGGCCAGGGCAACGATTGCGGTGGGGACGAGCAATGAATCCAGCATCAGGTAGGTTTCCAGGGGCGGGTCGACACGGCTATGACACGTACAGCCTTCCCGCCCCGGGTAAGGTGTGCGTGTCATAGGTCTTGTCAAACCCCGGTCCGTCTGTGCGGACTCCTGGGTCGCATACGCCATGGTCTGCTGACCAAGTATGTTGACGTATGCCGGACGAGCGTGGCGCTCGTGGGAGACTACTCCCCTAGGACGGAGCGGATTCTGCCTAGGCAAATGCCATTGGGCAAGCGTTCTTTTTCAAACCTCGATCAACCGCGCTTGGCGCGATAGATGCGAAATCCATTGCCCTCGGCCTTGATTGCGCATACGCCCAGATGTTCTTCGATCAGTGGCTGGTACTTCAGGAAACTGTTAGCCACCAGCCGAAGTTCGCCACCTTTTGCCAGGTGTTTCGCTGCTTTTCGCAGCAAATTCTCGGTAGCGAAATAATCGGTATGCACGCCCACATGGAATGGCGGGTTGCTCAGGATCGCATTCAGCCCCATCGGCGCGGCGTCGATGCCATCGCCGGTCAGCACCTCGGCTTCCAGGCCGTTGGCGGCCAGGGTCAGGCGGCTGCTGGCGGCGGCGAAAGCATCCACGTCGAGCAGAGTGACAGTGTTATGCGGATAGCGGCGTTTGATTGCGGCCCCCAGTACGCCGGCCCCACAGCCAAAGTCCAGCAGATGACCGCTCGGCAATTTATCCAGATGCGCCAGCAACAACTCGGTGCCGCGATCCAGGCGGCCGTGGCTGAACACGCCCGGCAGGCTCACCACCTTCAACGGCCCTTCGGCCAGCGGTACGTCGAACGTCTGTGCCAGGCTCTCCAATGCCACCGCCTGCGGGGCATTGGCCACGGTGACTTGCCACAATTGGCAATGTCGCGCGTTGTCGAGCTTGCGCGGTTTGCCCAAGGCAATCATCTGCTTGGCGGCACTTTCGATGCCGGCTTTTTTCTCACCCACCAGAAACAGTTCGGCGCCGGGCAGGCGCGCAGCCACGGCCTTGAGCAGGTAGTCGGTGAGGTCCTTGGACTTGGGCAGGAAAATCACCGCCGCGTCGAACCCGCGCTCCGGCGCATTCACCCCAAACTGGCTGCGCTGCGGGAAGCGCGCGTCGAGCGCCGCCTGGTCGCCGGCATGCCAGCACCAACCGTGGGCATTGGGCAGGCGCCCCAGCAGGTCGTCGGCGGGCAGGCCCACCAGCAGCAGGTTGCCCTGAAAAAGTTCGGCCTGGCGAAGCAGTACTTCACTGCGCGGATCCATGGTCTGCTCCTTGAAAAGGGGCGCAGTTTATCAACTCACAACCCGCAGCGGGGCGCCGCTGAAAAAGCCCCGCGCGTTTTCCGCCAGTTGGCCGACGATACGCTGGCGCGCCTCGCGGCTGCCCCAGGCGTTATGTGGCGTGACGATCAAGCGCGGGATATCGCCGGCCAACAGCGGATTGCCGTTGACCGGCGGCTCCACGCTCAATACGTCGGTAGCCGCACCGCCCAGATGCCCGCTGCGCAACGCATCGGCCAGCGCCTGTTCGTTGATCAAGCCGCCACGCGCGGTGTTGACCACCAGCGCGCCGGGTTTGAGCAGCGCCAATTCGCGGGCGCCGATCAAGTCGCGGGTGTGCTCGTTGAGCGGGCAGTGCAGGGTCAGCGCGTCGACCTGTGTCAACAGCTCATCCAGCGGCACGCGATCGGCGCGGGCAGGGCGCCCTGGAATCGCGCCCAGCACCACGCGCATGCCAAAGGCCTCGGCCAGGCGCGCCACGGCGCTGCCCAGTTCGCCGTGGCCCAGCAGGCCGAGGGTTTTGCCTTGCAGTTCGATGATCGGATGGTCCAGCAGGCAGAACTGCTTGGCCTCCTGCCATTTGCCGGCGGCCACATCCCGCTGGTAGTCCTTCAGCCGCGTCGCCAGGTTAAGCAGTAGCATCAGCGTGTGCTGCGCCACCGACGGTGTGCCATAGCCCTGGCAGTTGCTTACGGTGATGCCATGGGCGCGGGCGGCTTGGAGGTCGACGTTGTTGGTGCCGGTGGCCGATACCAGAATCAGCTTGAGTTCGGGACAGGCCGCCAGTGTCGGTGCGGTGAGCGCGATCTTGTTGCTGATGACTACCTGGGCACCCTGCAGGCGCTCCAGCAGATTGTGCGGCGTTGTGTCCGAAAACAGCTGCAACTCACTGAAGCTGTTTCGCAAGTGGCTGAGGTCGAGATCTCCAAGGTCGAGGGACGGGTGATCAAGGAAGACGGCGCGGCGTTTGTTCGTCATCAACTGTACCTTTTGCGACAGGGTTCGAAGGCGTAATCTGCCGAGCCTATCAGATGAAATAATCAGTTACTTAATGGAGTGCGCATGTACCTCGCCGAGTTCTTGACCGTTGCCTTGATTCACTTGTTGGCCGTGGCCAGCCCCGGCCCGGACTTCGCCGTGGTGGTGCGCGAGAGCGTGAGCCACGGTCGCCGCGCCGGCACCTGGACGGCCCTGGGCGTGGGCTCGGCGATTTTCCTGCATGTAGGTTATTCGTTGCTGGGGATCGGTCTGATCGTGTCTCAGTCCATCGTGCTGTTCAACGCGCTCAAGTGGGCTGCGGCTGCCTACCTGCTGTACATCGGCTTCAAGGCCCTGCGCGCGCAACCGGCCAAACCCGCCGCCGAGGGCGAACTGCACCGCGAAGCGGGCGAGCGCACCCCGCGCGGCGCCTTCACCGCCGGTTTTGTGACCAATGGCTTGAACCCCAAGGCCACGTTGTTCTTTCTCTCGTTGTTCACCGTGGTGATCAATCCGCACACGCCGTTGGCGGTGCAGGCCGGCTATGGCGTGTACCTGGCGGTGGCGACGGCGCTTTGGTTCTGCCTGGTGGCGATGCTGTTCAGCCAGCAACGCGTTCGCGCCGGCTTCGCGCGGATGGGCCATTGGTTCGATCGGACCATGGGCGCTGTGCTGATTGCCATTGGTGTGAAGCTGGCGTTTACCAGCATGAAATAACACTGGCCCACCCACGTGGACAGGCTCAGGTTCTGTGCAAATGCTGGCGCAAAGCTAGCATTTGCTGAGGTCTGCAAATCATTCCTTTGGCTGATTTAGCGCCAACACAACGTCTCTACAGTGCAGGTCTTCAAGCCAAGACCGTGCAGTCATAAAAAGGGATTCGTATGTTGCAGACCCGTGTTATCCCGCCCGCCGAAGGTGCGTACCAATACCCGCTGTTGATCAAGCGCCTGCTGATGTCAGGCACCCGTTACGAGAAGACCCGGGAAATCGTTTACCGCGACCAATTGCGCTACACCTACCCAACCCTGATCGAGCGCGTCGCGCGTCTGGCCAATGTGTTGACCGAGGCGGGTGTGAAGGCCGGTGACACGGTGGCGGTGATGGATTGGGACAGCCATCGCTATCTGGAATGCATGTTCGCCATCCCGATGATCGGCGCAGTGATCCACACCATCAACGTGCGCCTGTCGCCGGAACAGATCCTGTACACCATGAACCACGCCGAGGACCGGTTCGTGCTGGTCAACAGCGAGTTCGTCGGGCTCTATCAAGCCATCGCCGGGCAGCTCACCACGGTGGACAAAACGCTGCTGCTCACCGATGGCGAAGCCAAAACCGCCGAGTTGCCCGACTTGGTCGGCGAGTACGAAACCCTGCTGGCCGCCGCCAGCCCCGACTACGACTTTCAGGATTTCGACGAGCACTCCGTCGCCACCACGTTCTACACCACCGGCACCACCGGTAACCCCAAGGGTGTGTATTTCACCCATCGCCAACTGGTGCTGCACACCATCGGGGTGGCGACCATCATGGGCAGCGTCGACAGCGTGCGGCTGCTGGGCACCAACGACGTGTACATGCCGATCACGCCGATGTTCCACGTGCACGCCTGGGGCTTGCCGTATGTGGCCACCATGCTCGGCCTCAAGCAGGTCTACCCCGGCCGCTACGACCCGCAATTGCTGGTGGAGCTGTGGCGCAAGGAAAAGGTCACGTTCTCCCATTGCGTGCCGACCATCCTGCAGATGGTGCTCAACACCAAGGCCGCTCAAGGGGTGGATTTTGCCGGCTGGAAAATCGTCATCGGTGGCAGTGCGCTGAATCGTTCGCTGTACGAAGCTTCCAAAGCCCGCGGGATTCAACTGACCGCCGCGTACGGCATGTCCGAGACCGGGCCGCTGGTGTCCTGTGCGCACCTCAATGAGGAGCTGCTGGCCGGCAGCGACGACGAGCGCATTACCTATCGCATCAAGGCCGGCGTACCGGGGCCGTTGGTCGACGCCGCGATCATCGACGCCGAGGGCCGTTTTCTGCCGGCCGATGGCGAGTCCCAGGGCGAGCTGGTGCTGCGCGCGCCGTGGCTGACCGAAGGGTATTTCAAGGAGCCGCAAAAGGGCGCCGAGCTGTGGGCGGGCGGTTGGATGCACACCGGTGACGTGGCCACGCTGGATGCCTTTGGGGTGATTGATATCCGCGACCGCATCAAGGATGTGATCAAGACCGGCGGTGAGTGGATCTCGTCCCTGGCCCTCGAAGACCTGGTCAGCCGTCATCCGGCGGTACGCGAAGTAGCGGTGGTGGGCATCGCCGATCCGCAGTGGGGCGAGCGCCCGTTTGCCTTGCTGGTCATGCGCGAGGGCCATGTGATGGGTGCCCGCGAGCTGAAGGAACATCTCAAGCCGTTCGTGGAATTGGGGCACTTGAGCAAGTGGGCGATTCCGAGTCAGATCGCCGTTGTTACGGAAATTCCCAAGACCAGTGTCGGCAAACTCGACAAGAAACGTATCCGCGTTGACATCATTGAATGGCAGGCTAACAACAGCACGTTCCTGTCTACACTCTGACCCCCTTCGCCGTGCCCGTTCGGGCACGGCAATGCTCTATCTGGCGCCTTCACTTGTCATTTGCCGATTTTCAGCCATCCTTGCGGCGTCGGCCCTCGCCGACATGGCGAAAGGTCTGTGGCAGACGGGTCGGTGATGCAAATCACACTTTAGAGGGATCATGCGGTACCCCCTGCTGGCTATAGTCCCACCTGAGTTTTTCAAGGATGCATCGCTTCGGGCCATGGAGGTTCAGTTGCCAGGCAGCATTGGAATCGTTGTATTCCGGCTGTTACACGCATCATCAAGAACTCACTGCCATAACAATAATGCACATGGAGTAGCGTCGATGACCTCAGTAAACCAGTTCTGGCGCCGGGCAAGATTGCCTCTGGCCGTCAGCCTCGCCTCTACGCTCGCCGGGCCTGCATTCGGCGTCAGTTTCAATATCGGTGAAATCGAAGGCAACTTCGACTCGTCGCTTTCGGTGGGTGCGAGCTGGTCGACAGCCAAGCCTAACAAGGACTTGATCGGCGCCAACAACGGCGGCCGGGGTTTGTCCCAGACCTCCGATGACGGCCATCTGAACTTCAAGCGCGGCGAGACCTTCTCCAAGATCTTCAAAGGTATTCACGACCTGGAGCTGAAGTACGGCGACACCGGCGTGTTCGTGCGGGGCAAATACTGGTACGACTTCGAACTCAAGGATGAAAGCCGTGAGTTCAAGGACATCAGCGACAACAATCGCAAGGAAGGCGCCAAGTCTTCCGGTGGGCAGATTCTCGATGCCTTCGTCTATCACAACTATGCGATTGCCGATCAGCCGGGCAGCGTGCGGTTCGGTAAGCAGGTGGTGAGCTGGGGCGAAAGCACCTTCATCGGCGGCGGTATCAACTCCATCAACCCGATTGACGTGTCCGCATTCCGTCGTCCGGGTGCCGAAATCAAGGAAGGCCTGATTCCGGTCAACATGTTCTACGTGTCACAGACCCTGACCGATAACCTGTCGGCCGAAGCGTTTTACCAGTTGGAATGGGACCAGACCGTCACCGACAACTGCGGTACGTTTTTCTCGCAGCCGGATGTGATTTCCGATGGCTGCAGCAATAACCTGCGCGTGCTGAACAAGCGCTCGACCATTCCGGGGGCTGCCTTGCCGACGTTGACGGCCCTGGGTGTGGACGTTAACAACGAAGGCGTGCTGGTGCGCCGTGGCCCTGACCGTGATGCCCGCGACAGCGGCCAATTCGGCGTGGCCATGCACTACAACTTCGAGCCGCTGGACACCGAGTTCGGCGCGTATTTCATGAATTACCACAGCCGTGCGCCGATCTTCAGTGCACAGGGTGCGCCGGCGTCGGCCTACACCCGTCCGCTGGGGCCGCTGGGCGCCTTGCGGCCACTGGTCGTGGCCGGCAACTCCAACTACTTCGTCGAGTACCCGGAAGATATCCGCCTCTACGGTTTGAGCTTCTCCACCACGCTGCCGACGGGCACCGCGTGGAGCGGTGAGCTGAGTTACCGTCCCAACGCACCGGTGCAGTTGAGCACCACCGATATTCTCTTCGCCGGTGTTACGCCGATCCCGGGCTTTGGCAACGCGTCCGTGCTCAAGGGCACCCCAGGCCAGGATCTGCACGGTTACAACCGCAAGGAAGTGACCCAGTTCCAGACCACCTTCACGCACTTCTTCGACCAGGTGATGGGCGCGAGCCGCTTGACCACCGTCGGTGAAATCGGCGTGACCCATGTGGGCGGCCTGGAAAGCAAATCACAAGCCCGTTACGGCCGTGACCCGGTATTCGGTCCTGGCACTTTGCCTGCTGGCTTCTGCGACAGGCTCAACCAATCCACGGCCAATGGCGCCGGCCTGCCCAACGCCGCCGGCTTGAACACCAATTGCAACAACGACGGCTTCACCACGGCAACCTCCTGGGGCTACCGCGCGCGTGCCATCTGGGAATACCCGGACGTGTTCGCCGGTGTGAACCTCAAGCCCAACGTGGCGTGGTCCCACGACGTGAAAGGTTATTCGCCAGGCCCTGGCGGTAACTTCGAAGAAGGTCGCAAAGCGGTCAGCCTGGGGCTGGATGCCGAATATCAGAACACCTACACCGCGAGCCTGGCGTACACCAACTTCTTCGGCGGCAAGTTCAGCACCGTGGATGACCGTGATTTTGTCGCCCTGAGCGTCGGCGCGAACTTCTAAGCACACTGAATTTCAGGAAGACCGAAATATGAAAATAACTAAAAGTCTGTTGCACGTAGGTGTGCTGGGGCTGTCGATCCTGGCGAGCAACGTCATGGCGGCGGTCTCGGCGGATGAAGCCGCCAAGCTGGGCACCACGCTCACGCCGATGGGCGCCGAGATGGCCGGGAACGCGGCGGGCACCATCCCCAAGTGGTCGCCGATGCCGACCAACGCCGGCGCTGTGGATGCCAAGGGGTTCCTCGCCAACCCGTACGCCAGTGAGCAACCACAGTTCACCATCACCGCGCAGAACGTCGAGCAGTACAAAGACAAACTGGCGCCGGGGCAGTACGCGATGTTCAAGCGCTACCCGGAAACCTTCAAGATGCCGGTCTACCCGACCCATCGCGGCGCTACCGTGCCGGCCGATGTGTTCGCCTCGATCAAGAAGAACGCCACCACTACCAACCTGGTGTCCGGCGGCAACGGCCTGGAAAACTTCGAAACTGCGGTACCGTTCCCGATTCCGAAAAGTGGCGTCGAGGTGATCTGGAACCATATCACTCGCTATCGCGGCGGTAGCGTCACGCGCCTGGTGACGCAGGCTACCCCGCAGACCAATGGCTCTTACAGCCTGGTGTATTTCCGCGACCAGTTCGTGTTCCGCGACAAAATGAAGGACTTCGATCCGAAGAACCCGGGCAACGTGCTGTTCTACTTCAAGCAGCAAGTAACCGCGCCGGCGCGTCTTGCCGGTGGTGTGCTGCTGGTGCACGAAACCCTGGACCAGGTGAAGGAGCCGCGTTCGGCGTGGGTCTACAACGCCGGCCAGCGTCGTGTGCGCCGGGCCCCGCAAGTCTCCTATGACGGCCCGGGCACCGCCGCCGACGGCCTGCGGACCTCCGACAACCTCGACATGTACAACGGTGCGCCGGACCGCTACGACTGGAAGCTGGAAGGCAAGAAGGAAATCTACATCGCCTCCAACAGCTACAAGATCGACGATCCGAAGCTCAAGTACGCCGACATCATCAAGGCCGGCCACATCAACCAGGACCTGGCGCGTTACGAACTGCGCCGCGTCTGGCACGTGGTCGCCACCTTGAAGGAAGGCCAGCGCCACATCTACGCCAAGCGTGACTTCTACATCGACGAAGACACCTGGCAAGCCGCGGTGATCGACCACTACGACGGCCGTGGCCAACTGTGGCGCGTCGCCGAAGCTCATGCCGAGAACTACTACGACAAGCAAGTGCCGTGGTACGCCCTGGAAACCCTCTACGACCTGCAGTCCGGCCGTTACCTGGCGCTGGGCATGAAGAACGAAGAGAAACAGGCCTACGACTTTGGCTTCACCGCTACCACCAGCGACTTCACCCCGGCGGCCTTGCGTCAGGATGGTGTGCGCTAAGCTGAACGAGTCAATGTGGAAGGGGGCTTGCCTCCGGTAGCGGTGTGACAGTCAGCGCAGCATCGACTGATCCGCCTCTATCGGGAGCAAGCCCCCTTCCACTTTTGTTTGTGGCGATATTTCTTGTCGCAGTTCTTTTCCAGGCAATTGTTGCAAAGATCTACAAACCGGCGGCTTTTACCGCTAGTCTGCGGACATCTGCAATGCCGACAATAGCCTTCAATAAGAGCCCGGCGATGACTGATCTGTCCCGAATCCAAGGGCCCGCCAGTACGGCGATCCCGTCCCTGGACGCGCGTTTCTACAGGCCACCGCTGCCTGACGGCTACGTGCCGCGACCGCGCCTGTGCGAACGGCTGAGTGCCGGATTGCAGGGGCGGTTATTGCTGGTCAGCGCGCCGGCCGGCTTCGGCAAGAGTTCCCTGGCGGTCGAGTTCTGCCAAAGCCTGCCGACGCACTGGCAAAGCCTGTGGCTGGGCCTGAGCCCACGGGACAGTGACCCCGGTCGTTTCCTCGAACGTTTGCTCGAAGGCCTGCAACAGTACTTTTCGCCGCTCGGCGCCCAGTCCCTGGGCCTGCTGAAAATGCGCCAGCGTCATCAACCCTTTGCCTTTGAAGAATGGCTCGATGGCCTGCTCGACGAGTTGGCCGTTCACTTGTCCACCCGCGCGCCGCTGTTGCTGGTACTCGATGACTACCATCTGGCCCAGGGACCGGTGCTGGACCGTTGCCTGCAGTTTTTCCTCAACCACTTGCCCGACGGCCTGGTGGTGCTGGTAACCAGCCGCCAGCGCCCGGATTGGCATCTGGCGCGCCTGCGTTTGTCGCGGCACTTGCTCGAGCTGCACGAACATGACCTGCGTCTGACCCATGGCGAATCCTTGGCAGTGCTGGATCACCATAGCAATTCGCTGCGCGGCGAAGCCCTCGATAACTTGATCCGGCGCAGTGAAGGCTGGGTGGCCGGACTGCGCTTCTGGTTGCTGGCGGCGTCCGAAGCCGGCAACGAAGGCGCTTTGCCCCAGAGCCTGCACGGCGGCGAAGGTCTGATCCGCGATTATCTGTTGGAAGAGGTGATCGACTGTCTGCCGGCTGACGTGCAGGCATTCCTGTTCGACACCGCGCCCCAGGAGCGCTTTTGCAGCGAACTGTGCGACGCCGTGCGCGAAGCCCACGACAGCGCGGACATCCTGCGCTACCTGCAATCTCACCAGGTGTTTCTGGTGCCGCTGGACGAGCAGGGCGTCTGGTTTCGCTATCACCATCTGTTCTCCGACCTGTTGCGCAGTCGCCGCGCGAACAGCCCGGTGCTGCCGGCCGCGAGCCTGCACCTGCGCGCCTGTCGCTGGTTCAATGCCCAGGGCCTGATCGACGAAGCGGTGGAGCAGGCATTGCGCGCCGGCCATTTGGATGTGGCGGCAAACCTGGTGCAAAACCTGTCCGAAGAACAGCTGCTGGCCGAGCAGAATGTCGGCATGCTGCTGCGCTGGAAAATGGACTTGCCCGACAGCCTGCTGATCAGCACGCCGCGCTTGATTGTGTTGTACAGCTGGGCGTTGGGCCTGGCCTGCCAGCTCGACGCGGCGCAGGAACTGTCCAGTTACCTCAGTCGCTTCCTGCCGGCCCCTTCGGCCACCGCACAACGATCGATGCTGGCGCAGTGGCTGGCGCTGAGCGGCATCATCGCCCGTGGTCGCGGTGATCGCGAGCTGACCCAGCGCTACTGCAGCGAGGCGTTGGACAGCCTGCCGCAGCGCCGCTATGGCCAGCGGCTGATGTGTCTGTCGACCTTATCCAACCTGGCGATTGCCGATGCCGACCTGTGGCGCGCCCGGGGCTTGAATCGCGAATCGCTGGAGCTCGCGCAGCGGGTCGGCAATCCGTTGTTCGAGGCCTTGGCCCACTACGACCGTGCGCGGGTGTTGCAGGCGCGCGGTGAAATCCTGCGTTCGCTCGACGAAGTGCGCCAGGGCCTGCAGCGCCTGCATGGCCTGGCGCCTCAGCGGTTATATGCGGTGCGCGCGCGCCTGGCGCTGTATGAAGGTTACTTGCTGCTGTTGCGCTTGCAGCCGGAAGCGGGCCTGGCTCGCCTGCGCGCCGGGCTGGCGGAGGCCCGAGCCTGCCGCGATATCAGCGTGCTGATCGGGCACTGTGTGATCGCCAGTTTCGAAGGACGCCGCGGCGACTTTCCTCTGGCCTTTGCCGAGCTGGCTGAAGCCGAGCGCTTGATGCATATCTGGGACGTGCCGCCGATTTACTACCTGGCCATGATCACCCTGATCAAATGCGAACTGTGGCTGGCCCAGGGCCGTACCGACCTGGCCGATGCCTGGCTGACGCGGCTGGGGCAGACCTACAACGGCGATCACGCCGCCGCCGCGCCGGAGTTTCATCCCCACCTGCCGCAACACATCGGCCTGCAACAAGCCGCCCTGGACGCCACGCGTCATCAGCCCGAAGCGGCGTTGCAGCGTTTGGAGCAATTGGCGCAAGAGGCCCAGACCAGCGGCCGCCAGATGATCGCTTTGCTGGCGCTGACCCAGCAGGTGCAACTGCTGCTGGAGGGCGGGCAGCCGGCCAAGGCGCGGCCGATGCTGGCCCAGGCCCTGCAGGCTGCCGCCGGAGGCGCACTGCAACCGTTCCAGCGGCTGTTGGAAAACCATGCTGACTGGATGCGTGAGCAGTTGGCTCAGCACCCTCACGCACTGGCGAGCCAGGCCCTGCTGGCGTTGTTGCCCACGGTGGCGGCGGGGGGGGCATCCTCCCATGAGGCGCTCAGCGCGCGCGAAATGGCCGTGCTGCAACTGATTGCCCTGGGATGTTCGAATCAGGAAATCAGCAATCAGTTGTTCATTTCCCTGCACACCGTGAAAACCCACGCCAGCCACATCAACAGCAAGCTTGGCGTGGAGCGACGCACTCAGGCCGTGGCCCGCGCGAAGGCCATGGGGTTGCTGGCCTGATCTCGCGGTGGGCTACGGTGTGCCTGGGCACTGGCCAGCAGCGCTGGCGGCTGCCCGGCTGACCTGTGCCGCGAAGCGCTTGAGGTTGTTCTGATGGGCCAGCACCACATCGTCAATGCCGCTGCCCGCCGGCGACTGCAAGGTCGTTCGGCACAGCAGCGACGGGCGGTCAGTGCCGCTGGCGGGCCGCAGACGCCACTGGGCGTCAAACCGGGCGTACTGGCCAGGCACGGAATCAAAGCGCTGCACGTCGACCCGCAACAGCAGCGGTGGCCGAGGATTGCTGTTGGCCAACTGATCCACCAGCGCGCTGCGCATTTCGTCCGCCAGGCTGGCGGCCCACCACTGGGTTTCCAGGATGGCGATGCCCGTGTCGCCCTGGCGCACCACGATCTGCGGTCGGTCCACGGCGGGCGGCACCGTGAGGCTCTCGATGCGGATCGTGCCGGTACCGCCAACCGTGGGCAGATTCGCATGCGCCGGGGTCAGCGTATGGAAGGTAATGGGCGTGCTGCCGCAGGCCGACAGCGCCAACAACGCGCCGAGCAGGGTGGCTTTGAACGGAAACGTCATGGCGCTTGCTCCAGGTTTCATTTGCGCGGTGGCCCTTGCAGGTTCAGGGGCGCGGCGTTGTCGGGGCGACCGCGAATCAGCGATTCCGGGTGACGGCCCAGGTAGTCCGACAGCTCGCGCAACGAGCGGGACATGCGGCCCAGCTCATCCAGGGTCTGGGTCAGTTGCTCGCGCTGCGGTGAGTCTTCGGCGAGGGTCGCGTTGGCCGATTGCAACGTCTTGCTGACGTCGGCCAGGGTCGTCTGTACGCCGGGCAGGGTCTTGGCGTTGAACTGGGTGAGGCCTTTGCGCAACTCGACGAGATTGCTGTCGAGGTTGCCGGCGATGCGTTCGATCGGCAGTTGATTGATCTTGTTGACGATGCTTTCGAGTTTTTCCTGCAGTTGTTCCAGGTTACCGGGAATGGTCGGGATGCTGACCGGGCGCAGGGTGGGGTCGAAGGTGACCTTGTCGGCTTTGGGGTAGAAGTCCAGGGCGATGTACAACTGGCCGGTCAGCAGGTTGCCGCTGCGCGCCTGGGCCCGCAGACCGTTCTCGATGAACGAGCCGATCAGGCGTACGCCGGCGGCTTCATCCTTGGGATCATTGTTCATGGTCTTGAGCAGCTTGGTATGGGCCTGTCCGAGCAACTGGGGATAGATGACGATGCCGACGTTGAGTGGGAAGCTGCGCTTTTTGGCATCGAAGTCAAGGTTGACCGACACCACTTTGCCGAACTCGATGCCGAGGAACTCCACCGGTGCGCCGACCTTGAGCCCGCGCAGGGCCTGGTCGAAACGCAGGGCCATGTATTGGCCGTCGCCGGTGGGCGGAGCAAGCGCGCTGACCTGGTCGTCGAACAGTTCGAACGTTTGTTCCTCATCGGCGGGCTTATCGTTGGGGCTGTAAGGCGGCGCCAGGAACGCAATACCGCCCACCAGCATGGACGACAGCGATTCGGTTTTCAGCGCGAAGCCATTGGCGCCGACACTCAGGTCGATCCCACTGGCGTTCCAGAAGCGGGTGTTCTGCGTGACGTACGCGTCATTGGGCGCATGCACGAACACTTCGATATCGACCCCTTTGCCTTCGGCATCCAGTTTGTAGGCCACCACTTGGCCGACCTCGATTTTGCGGTAGTACACCGGCGAGCCGATATCCAGCGAGCCCAGGGTCTGCGTATGCAACGTAAAGCGTTTGCCCGGTTCGCCGTAGGTGATCGGCGGCGGGTTTTCCAGGCCCTTGAACTGCCTGGCGCGGGTCTCGGACTGGCCGATGTCGGCACCGATATAGTCGCCGGACAACAGCGTGTCGATACCGGAAACGCCACCCGCGCCGATGCGCGGGCGTACCACCCAGAACTGCGAGTCGGCGCGCGTGAAACTTTCGGCCTGCTTGGCCAACTGCACGGTCGCGTTGACGCTTTTCTGATCGTCGCTCAGGGCCACATCGGTCACTTGGCCGATCACCACGTTGCGGTATTTGACCTCGGTTTTATTCGCTGTCAGCCCGCTGCCGGTCTTGAAGTTAAGCGTGATGGTCGGGCCCTGCTGCAGGACGCTGTGGACCACCAGCGAAATCCCCACCAATACCGCAACGATCGGCACGATCCAAACCAGCGACACACTGAAGCGCCGGGTCTTGATGGCCGGCGATCCGGGCGTTTGCGCAGCGTCAGTGCGGGACGTCATCCGAGGTCTCCTTAGTGTGTGGGGGTTCCCAGATCAGCCTCGGGTCGAAGCTCATCGCAGCCAACATGGTAAATACAACCACCAGGCCGAAAAACAGAATGCCCAGGCGCGGCTCGATAGTGCCCAGCGCCTGAAACTTCACCAGCGCGGCCACCAGCGCGACCACGATGACATCCAGCATCGACCAGTAGCCAATCAGTTCGACAAAACGGAACAGCTTCGAGCGCTCCTTGCGCGCCCACAGGCTGTTGCGTTGCACGGTCACCAGCAGCAGCGCCAGAGAAACGAACTTGATCCCCGGCACGGCGATGCTGGCGATAAAAATGATCAGCGCGATGTCCCACGCGCCGTGCTGCCAGAACTCAAGAACCCCGCTCATGATGGTGCTGTCGGCGCCCGAGCCGAACAGGCTGGTATTCATCACCGGCAGCACATTGGCCGGTACATAAAAGGCCAGCGCCGTGAGCATGTAGGCCCAGGTGCGAGTGAGCGAGCGGACCTTGCGCCGGTGCAGGGGCGCGCCGCAGCGTTCGCATTCGCCGGGGGCTGCGCTGATGTCAGCCGCCAGGCCGCAGCTGTGGCACAGGCACAGGTTGAGTTCGCTGGCCGTCGGCGGCGTATTCACACAACGTCCCACAGGTCACGCACATCGCGCCCGGCGATACGGATCAGCAACAGGCTCAGCACGGCCAGCGCAAACAGGCCGGTGCCGGGAATGACATCGAGCATGCCGGCCAACTTGAACACCGCCACCATCGCCCCGAGCAGGCACACCTCGAGCATGCTCCACGGCCGCAGTGCTTCGAGCCAGCGCATGCAGAGCCTGAACGCCGGCGAACGCTGGCCGGCCAAGGCGAAACTCAACACCCATATCAGCAGTAACAACTGAAAAACCGGTGCGATGATGATGGAGATCGCGGCCACCAAGGCGATAAAGGTGATTGGCCCCAGGCTCAGGGCCACCACTGAGTCCCACAGCGTGGCGCTGTTTTTCAGGCCCTGCAGGCTGATCGTCATCACCGGATAGAAGTTAGCGAAAGCCCATAGCACCGCAGCGGTCAGCGTCAAGGCGAGGCGCTGTTGCAGGGTCAGGCCGTTGTAGCGCTGCAACACGCCTGCACAGCGCACGCACACGGCTTTTTGATGCCGGGCGAGCGCGACTTTGCGGTACACGCAGTCGCAGTGCTCGCAGATGATCAAGTGGTTCGCCATGAGGCTCGCTCCAGCGCGGCACGTTTGCGATCTTGGGTGGGGTTGAGGGGCGCCCGCAAAGCTTAGCAGCGGCGGCTTTGCATGCGGGCGAGCGAACCGTCCCTTTCGGGTGTAAGGCTTGGTCAACCATACTGTGGCGAATATGCCATATGAAGCGCAGGAGTACCGATGAATATTGAACACAACGCCCTTATCCGCGAAACCTTTCCGGTCGGCCCGTTGCAGTGCAACTGCACGATCATCGGCGACCCCGTCACCAAAAAAGCCATCGTGGTCGATCCGGGCGGCAACCCGGAACGGATCCTGGCGCGGCTCGATGCGCTGGGCCTGAAGGTGGTGAGCATCATTCATACCCATGCCCATCTCGATCACTTCCTCGCTTCGGGTCAATTGAAAGAGAAAACCGGCGCCACCCTGCATCTGCACAAGGAAGACCAATTCCTGTGGGACAACCTGAAGATGCAATGCCAGATGTTTGGGGTGCCCTATACGCCAGTGCCGTCGCCCGACCGCTGGCTGGCCGATGATGAGGCCTTGGCCTGCGGCTGCGGCGTGGCTTTGCACACGCCTGGGCATACGCCGGGATCGATGAGTTTCTGGTTCGCCGATGCCAAATTGCTGATTGCCGGTGACACCTTGTTCCGCCGCGGCGTGGGGCGTACGGATCTGTGGGGTGGCGATCAGGCGACCATTGTGCGTTCGATCAAGCAGCGCCTGTATACCCTGGACGAGGATGCCATCGTGGTGACGGGGCACGGGCCGGATACGCGGCTGGGGGATGAGATGCGCGAGAACCCGTTCGTTCGGGCTTGACGTCAGCGAGCGCGCCGTTACAGAAAAATCTCAGGTTGTGTTCAGCGGGTGTCTGCTAGGGTTTTGATAGCGGTCAGTGTTGGCCAGTCTTTTGTTACAGCCTGGAACGCGATGACGGAATTTTTGCCGTTTGTCGCGTTCCAAACCCGGCACAGGTCCGTTGCCAATGTCCTTTGCACCACAGAATGCAAAAGTAGGAGCTTCCTTCATGTTCACTCCGCGTCGTCTGCTTGTTGTCGCTACCGCCGTAGCCCTGTTGTCCGGCTGCGCTTCCCCTAATCCTTATGACGGCAGCAGCCAGGGACAGGCGAATAATGAATCCGGCGGTATGAGCAAGACCGCCAAGTACGGTGGCCTGGGCGCTCTGGCCGGGGCATTGGCCGGTGCGGCCATCGACCACAACCACCGTGGCAAGGGCGCGCTGATCGGCGCAGTGGTGGCCGGTGCAGGTGCCGCCGGCTATGGCTACTACGCCGACCAGCAGGAAAAGAAACTGCGCGAAAGCATGGCCAATACCGGAGTCGAAGTGCAGCGCCAGGGCGACCAGATCAAATTGATCATGCCGGGTAACATCACCTTCGCCACCAACTCCGACGCGATTTCCAGCAGTTTCTACCAGCCGCTGAACAACTTGGCCAATTCGCTCAAGCAGTTCAATCAGAACACCATCCAGATTGTCGGCTACACCGACAGCACCGGCAGCCGCCAGTTGAACATGGACCTGTCCCAGCGTCGCGCTCAGAGCGTGGCCAATTACCTGACGTCCCAAGGCGTGAGTCCGGCCAACCTGAGCGCGCGCGGCGCCGGTCCGGATAACCCGATCGCCAGCAACGCGGACGTCAATGGCCGTGCCCAGAACCGTCGGGTCGAGGTCAACCTGGGTCCTATCCCAGGCCAGCAGTATGGCCAGCCGGCCCAGCAGCAGGCACCGCAGCAAAATAACCAGTTCCAGGGCAACCCGTACCAGCAGTACCAGTAAGCTCGGGTAATAAAAAAGGACGCCGTGCAATGGCTGCACGGCGTCCTTTTTTGTGGGCGGCGTTTACATCAATCGATGTATTCGAACACCTTAACGATCTTCTGCACGCCAGATACGCCCTGTACCAGATTGGCGGCGCGGGTGGCTTCCGCCTGGGTCAGCAGGCCCATCAGGTAGACGATACCGTTATCGGTGACGACTTTGATACGCGAGCCTGGGATGGCGTTGTCGGTGAGCATCTGCGCCTTGATCTTGGTGGTCAGCAGCGCGTCATTGCTGATGGCCAGCAGGGTGATCGGGTCCATCACCTGCAATTCGTTATGCACCTTCTTCACGCGTTGCACGGCCGCTGCGGCTTGCTCGGCCTGGGCCTTAAGATCGGCGCGGGGCGTTTGGCCGGCGAGCAGTACCACGCCGTTGAAACTGGTGACGACGATGCGCGAGGCACCATTGCCCAGGTCCGGCGCGGCTTTGGCGACGTTGACCTCGACTTTGGTTTCGATCAGAGAGTCGTCGATCTTGCTGCCGAAGGTACGCGTGCCCTTGTCGTCCTGGATGGGGGTGTCACGTGTCGCGGTGATTGCCGTGCTGCAGCCGCTGATGGCGAGGCACAGCGTCATGGCCAAAAGGCTGAGGCGGTTAACGGTCATTCTTCACTCCCGAACAGTTGGCTGTCGATCAGATCGCACAGGCAGTGGATCGCCAGCAGGTGGACTTCCTGGATACGTGCAGTGACAGTGGCCGGAACGCGAATCTCCACATCTTCTGGCAGCAGCAGCGAGGCCATGCCGCCGCCGTCGCGTCCGGTCAATGCTACGACAATCATTTCGCGATCATGTGCGGCCTGGATCGCTTGAATAATGTTGGCCGAGTTGCCGCTGGTGGAAATCGCCAGCAGCACATCGCCCGGCTGGCCCAGGGCGCGGATCTGCTTGGAGAAGATCTCGTTGTAGCTGTAGTCGTTGGCGATCGAGGTGATCGTCGACGAATCGGTGGTCAAGGCAATGGCCGGCAGGCTCGGGCGCTCGCGCTCGAAGCGGTTGAGCAGCTCGGAGGAAAAGTGCTGGGCGTCGCCGGCTGAACCGCCGTTGCCGCACGAAAGCATTTTGCCCTCGTTGAGCAAGGCATTGACCATGACTTGACTGGCTTGCTCGATGTGCGGTGCAAGTACGTCCATCGCCTGTTGCTTGGTGTCGATGCTGGCCTGGAATAGCTGGCGAATTCGGGATTGCATGTCCATCTGTGTGACCTTAAGTAGCGCGGCTGTTTGGCACAGGAATGTGCAGCCCGCAAAGCAAAGAGCAAAAGTGTGTGGTGTAGAGGTCCGGCGAATCAGCTGTCGAAGGCATTGGGCAGCCAGTTCAGATCAGCCGTCCCCGACGGTGTGCTTTCTATGGCGACCACATCGAAACGGCAGGGGGAGTCGGCCCAGCGATGCTCTTTTTGCAGGAAAAACTGCGCGGCGAGTATCAGCTTTTGACGCTTGCGCCCGTCGATACTGGCGAGCGCGCCACCCCATTGTGCGTGTTTCCTGTAGCGGACTTCGACGAATACTACTGTATCGCCGTCAAGCATGACCAGATCAAGCTCGCCGCGTTTACACAACCAGTTCTGCGCCAGAAGGCGCAGACCCTGTTGCTGCAGGTAGTTCAGAGCTTGAAGTTCGGCATCCTTGCCGCTTTGCGCGCGGGACCGCTCGGGCATCAGCGCGGGGTGTCCGGCAGGCGTTGGACCTGGCCGCCGACGAACTTGGCCCAAGGCATCTGGCGGTCGACGCGCTGGTTGCCGCTGATGCCCAGATTGCCCGACAGGCCATCCACCCGAGTGTCCGGCAGCGCCTTGAGCTGGCCCAGGCGTGGCGCCAGGCGATAGGCATCGACGCCCATCGCATACAGGCGGCCGAGGCTGCCATTGGCTTGTGGCCATTGCGCGGCGACCTGGTTGCGCAGCGGGTCGGTGGTGTTGAGCAGCCAAGGCGTTTCGCAGAACATCACGTTGGTCATGTCCAGGTACTGGTTCTTGTCGCCGCTGGCGCTGAATACGTGGGATGTTGCATACACCGGCACGTCGCCGGCGTACTGGAAGTTGAGGGTCGGCTTGATCTGCTGGGCCAGTTGTGGGGTTACGGCCAGGAAGATGAACTCGATGTCCTGGCGACGTGAAGGTTGTGCCGCCACATCGGTGCCAACGGTGTTTTGCAGGCTCTTGGCGCGGGCTTCGCTTTTACGCAGCTGGAACAGGTCGGCAATCTGCTGGGCCAGGGCCACGGGCTGATCCACATACTCCACACCCATGACCGTACCGCCGTTGGCTTCCCAATCCTGGCGGAACGCCTTGTAGACACGCTCGCCCCATTCGCCACGCGGCACCATGGCTGCGGCGCGGTGCAGGCCATCGGCACGGGCGCGGCGCGAGACTTCGCGGGCTTCGTCTTCGGCGGCCAGGCCGAACTGGAACAGCTGCGGCGGAGCTTGATCGGTTTCGGCGTAATTCAGCGCCAGGGTGGTGATCGGCAGTTGAGGCCGCGCGCTGAGCTGCTTGACGAGTGGCTTCTCCAGCGGGCCGACCACCAGTTGCACGCCGGCGGCCTGGGCCTTGGCGTAGAAATCGTCGAGGGAGGTCAAGCGGGAGCTGTCATAGAACTCAATGACCGGCGGCTTTTGCCCGGCCTGTTCGGCCTGGTAATGGGCCGCCATGAAGCCTTCGCGCAACGCCTTGCCCACGGAGGCCAGCGGGCCGTCCTGTGGCAGCAGCAGGGCGATCTTGTTCAGGGGCTGGCTGGCCAGCTCCTTAAGCTTGGTCAGCGGCGTCGGCAATTGCAGCGCCGCCGGATGGTTGGGGTTCTGCGCGCGCCAGGTGTCGATGGCGGCCTGCTGTTGCTCCAGGGTGCCGGCGCTCTTGACCGATTGAGCCAGGGTGATCCAGCCATCGAGGATAGGGTTGCCGCTGGCTTGCAACTGCTCGGCCGGCAGGGCGGCAATCAGCGCCCAGATGGCGTCATGGTTGGCATGCGCGGCGTCGCCGGTCAGCAACGAGGCCATGGCGACACGCTCACGGGCGGCGGCCAGGGTCTGGCCGTCGGCCTCATAAGCGCGGGCATGAACGGTACCGGTGCGAATCTGCTGCTCGGCAGGCAAGTCCTTGAGGCTTTGCAGGCTCGGGTGGCTCAATGCCGTCAACGCGGCCTTGGGCTGGTTGCGCGTCATCGCCAGCTCGGCAGCCAGTGTGCTGGCAAACACCTGTGCGGCAGGCTTGAGAGCCTCCAGGGGCACTTGTGCAAGAATCTGCGCCGAGCGGCCAGGATTATTCTGGTGGTGGGCCAGGTCAGCTGCACTCAGGCGCAACAGTGCGGCCTTTTCCGGCGTCTTGGCGGAGGTGGCCTGTTCGAGCAGTTGCTCGATACTGGCGTCCGGGGTCCGAGGAAGCTCGCCAAGGCTGGACGAGGGCGAGCTGGCGCAGGCGGCCAGTAGGGCAGCGAGGCAGAGGGCGGAGAGCAGCCGCAGGCAAGCGATCATGTAAGTGTTCCTGATACCGATCAAATTAGCGTGGAAGTGTACCCAAGCACTGGCCCAGGCGCGATGTTACTGGCGTGAAACCGTCGATTTAGGTCGTGCAAAAGCGGCTGACTGGATGTTACCGGACGCAAGCGACCCTGAAGGGATCGGCCTCGATGGCGTTTTTTCAAGGCATCTACGCGCTACAATGATTTTTTTGCCAACCATCGAGGTGTGCGTTTTGACTGCTCCAGGTCCTTTGAATTCCACTGCAGGCTCGCTTTTTGTCGTGGCGACGCCCATTGGCAACCTGGACGACATCAGTGCTCGCGCATTGAAAGTGTTGCGCGACGTTAAATTGATCGCGGCCGAAGACACGCGCCACTCCCAACGTTTGATGCAGCATTTTGGTATCAGTACGCCGCTGGCGGCCTGCCATGAGCACAACGAACGCGAGGAAGGCAGCCGCTTTATCGTGCGTCTGCTGGCCGGCGACGACGTGGCGTTGATTTCCGATGCGGGCACGCCATTGATCTCCGATCCCGGTTACCACCTGGTCCGCCAGGCACGCGCCGCAGGTATCAATGTAGTGCCTGTTCCGGGGGCGTGCGCGTTGATTGCTGCCTTATCGGCGGCCGGCCTGCCTTCCGACCGGTTTATCTTCGAAGGCTTCCTGCCCGCCAAGGCGGTGGGGCGTCGAGCGCGCCTTGAGGCCCTCAAGGAGGAACCGCGCACGCTGATCTTCTACGAAGCGCCGCACCGCATCCTGGAGTGCCTGCAGGACATGGAGCTGGTATTCGGCGGCGAGCGCCTGGCGCTGTTGGCCCGCGAGCTGACCAAAACCTTCGAGACGCTCAAGGGCTTACCCCTGGAAGCGCTTCGAGCCTTTGTCGAAGGCGACAGTAACCAGCAGCGCGGCGAGTGCGTGGTGCTGGTAGCGGGCTGGACCGCGCCGGAGAGCGAGGACGCGGTGAGCAGCGAGGCCATGCGCATCCTGGATCTGTTGCTCAAGGAAATGCCACTTAAACGCGCAGCGGCCCTGGCGGCGGAAATCACTGGCGTGCGCAAGAACGTCCTGTATCAAGTGGCGCTGGATAAGCAGAAAGCCGAATAGTTCCGGGGCGGAGGGTGCATTTCATCCGGTCATGATGGCAGTCGCGGTCTTTTAATACTTGTCCTGAGACCGCCGTGCCGTTAACCTGCGCGGCGGAGAGTCGATTGGACAGTCGCTGCCCTCTATGAAAATTAGGGGGGGGAGGAAAGTCCGGGCTCCATAGGGCGAAGTGCCAGGTAATGCCTGGGAGGCGTGAGCCTACGGAAAGTGCCACAGAAAATAACCGCCTAAGCGCTTCGGTGCCGG
This sequence comes from Pseudomonas lurida, assembly GCF_013522705.1. Classification (GTDB taxonomy): domain Bacteria; phylum Pseudomonadota; class Gammaproteobacteria; order Pseudomonadales; family Pseudomonadaceae; genus Aquipseudomonas; species Aquipseudomonas quebecensis. The sequence goes on along the minus strand of NZ_JAAMRE010000008.1, from coordinate 170,784 downwards.
TAAGGGTGAAAAGGTGCGGTAAGAGCGCACCGCACGACTGGCAACAGTTCGTGGCTAGGTAAACCCCACTTGGAGCAAGACCAAATAGGGTCCCAAGGCGTGGCCCGCGCTGGGACCGGGTAGGTTGCTAAAGATGTCCAGTGATGGCCATCGTAGACGAATGACTGTTCAAGACAGAACCCGGCTTATAGATCGACTCTCCACCTTATTTCCTTTTGTTCGAGTCTCGAGCAAAAAAACGGTAGTAACGCAAGACTCCCTCCCTGCCAAATCATTGGCAGATGCATCTTCGTAATACCAAAAAAATCTTACTCTTAATAAATCACTTTAACTTCGAGCTATAGCGCTTTGAGTGCTCTGCGCTTGTTGGGTCAAAAATATCGTCGAACTCGGGTTTCTCCTCCCTTTACGCTCCTAAATCTCCGTTCTGTAAGGCTTTTCCTTGAATCCGTGCCTTGACGGTGTGGTGGGCGCATTCCTATAGTGTGCGCAAGTGGCGGAAAGTGGCACAAAGTGGGTTTTTTGAACGTAAAACGCTAAAATTTGGAGAAACGCATCTGTGTTTCGCGGAGCTAACGCTATCAGTCTCGACGCAAAAGGCCGTCTCGCTATGCCGAGCCGGTATCGCGACGAGCTGATTTCGAGAAGTTCCGGGCAGTTAATCATCACAATCGATGCCGTTGACCCTTGTTTATGTGTTTACCCCCTCGACGAGTGGGAGTTGATCGAAACCAAATTGCGCGCCTTGCCTTCATTGCGTGAAGAAAACCGCCGCCTGCAGCGTTTGCTGATCGGTAATGCCGTCGACCTTGAACTCGATGGCAGTGGTCGTTTCCTGGTACCCCCGCGTCTACGCGAGTACGCCAAGCTCGATAAGCGCGCAATGCTGGTCGGCCAACTGAACAAGTTCCAATTGTGGGACGAAGATGCCTGGGATGCTGTTTCCGCAGCTGACCTGGCTGCTATTCAACAACCGGGCGCCATGCCTGACGAACTGCGTGATCTGATCCTGTGACTATTGATAGCGGCTTTAACCACATCACCGTACTGCTTGACGAAGCCGTCGAGGCTCTCGCCGTACGCGCGGATGGCTGCTATGTGGATGGGACGTTCGGCCGGGGCGGGCACAGTCGATTGATCCTTAGTCAGCTCGGGCCGGACGGAACGCTCCTCGGGTTCGACAAAGACCCCCAAGCGATTGCCACCGGGCAAGCGCTAGCGGCCGAAGACGGCCGCTTTGTCGTTGTGCAGCGCAGCTTTGCCGAGCTGGGAGCCGAAGTGGCCGAGCGCGGCATGGCGGGCAAGGTCGCCGGCGTTTTGCTTGACCTGGGCGTGTCTTCGCCCCAGCTCGATGACCCGGAACGCGGTTTCAGTTTCATGAACGACGGCCCCCTCGACATGCGCATGGACCCGTCCCGAGGCGTCAGCGCCGCGCAGTTCATCGCCACCGCGCCGGTGGAAGAAATCGCCCGGGTGTTCAAGGAATACGGCGAAGAGCGTTTCGCCGGCCGTATGGCTCGTGCCGTGGTCGAGCGCCGCGAACTGCAACCGTTCGAGCGCACCGCTGACCTGGCCGAAGTGCTGAAAGTCGCCAACCCAGCCTGGGAAAAGGGCAAGAACCCGGCGACCCGTGCGTTCCAGGGCCTGCGCATTCACGTCAACAACGAATTGGGCGATCTGGAGGCCGGCCTGGAGGCTGCCCTCGACGCGCTGGAAGTGGGCGGTCGCCTGGTGGTGATCAGCTTCCACTCCCTGGAAGACCGTATCGTCAAGCTGTTCATGCGCCGCCTGGTCAAGGGCGAGTCCGACAACCTGCCGCGCAACCTGCCGGTACGTTTCGAAGCCTTTGTGCCGAAAATCAAGATCCATGGCAAAGCGCAGTTCGCTTCCGATGCTGAGCTTAAGGCCAACCCACGTGCCCGCAGTGCGGTCATGCGTGTTGCGGAGAAGTTGCGGTGAGCAAGCTTTTCGCCAAGCCCCTGCCAGGCGGCAGCTTCTTTATGTTGCTGCTGTTTATCGGCGTGCTGGTTTCCGCCATCGCGGTGTCCTACAGCGCCCACTGGAACCGTCAGTTGCTCAACACCCTGTACGGGGAATTGAGCGTGCGCGACAAAGCTCAGGCGGAGTGGGGACGGTTGATCCTGGAGCAAAGTACCTGGACCGCCCACAGTCGTATCGAGGTGCTGGCCACGGAACAGCTGAAAATGCATATCCCCGGCGCAGCTGACGTGCGGATGGTGGCGCCATGATGAAACTTGAAGGCGCGCTCTATCCATGGCGCTTCCGCCTGGTGCTTGGCTTGCTGGCACTGATGGTGGGCGCGATCGCCTGGCGCATCATCGACCTGCAGGTGGTCGACCGCGACTTCCTGATCGGCCAGGGCGACGCCCGCAGCCTGCGTCATATCCCTATTCCCGCGCACCGTGGCCTGATCACCGACCGCAATGGCGAGCCCCTGGCCGTCAGTACACCGGTGACCACGCTGTGGGCCAACGCCAAGGAACTGCAGGTTGCCAAGGACCGCTGGCCGGCCCTCGCCGCCGCCCTTGGTCAAGACCCCAAGGCCCTGGCCGAGCGTCTGGAAGCCCAGGCCAACAAAGAGTTCATCTATCTGGTTCGCGGCCTGACCCCTGAGCAGGGCCAGCAGGTGCTCGACCTTAAAGTCCCCGGTGTCTACGGCATCGAGGAGTTCCGTCGTTTCTACCCGGCCGGTGAAACCACCGCCCATATGGTGGGCTTCACCGACATCGACGACCACGGTCGCGAAGGTGTCGAGTTGGCCTACGATGAATGGCTGGCCGGGGTTCCAGGCAAGCGACAAGTCATCAAGGATCGGCGCGGAAGGCTGATCAAGGATGTCCAGGTCACCAAGAACGCCAAGGCCGGTAAGCCCTTGGCGTTGTCGATTGACCTGCGTCTGCAATACCTGGCCAACCGCGAACTGCGTAACGCGATCATCGAGAACGGCGCCAAGGCCGGCAGCCTGGTGATCATGGACGTGAAGACCGGTGAGATTCTCGCCATGGTCAACCAGCCAACCTACAACCCGAACAACCGTCGCAACCTGCAACCGGCGATGATGCGCAACCGCGCCATGATCGACGTGTTCGAGCCGGGTTCGACCATGAAAGCCATTTCCATGAGTGCTGCCCTCGAAACGGGACGCTGGAAGCCCAGCGACAAGGTCGAGGTCTATCCGGGCACGCTGCAGTTGGGCAAATACACCATTCGCGACGTATCCCGGACCGAAGGGCCGGTGTTGGACCTGACAGGCATCCTGATCAACTCCAGTAACGTGGGCATGAGTAAGGTCGCCTTCGATATCGGCGGCGAAACCATCTACCACCTGGCGCAGAAAATCGGCCTGGGCCAACCCACGGGCCTGGACTTTCCTGGCGAGCGCGTCGGTAACCTGCCGAACTACCGCGATTGGAAAAAAGCCGAGACCGCCACGCTGTCCTACGGCTACGGCCTGTCGGTGACGGCAATCCAATTGGCCCACGCCTTCTCCGTGCTGGCCAACAATGGCCGCATGGTGCCGTTAAGCCTGATTCACGTCGACGAAGCGCCAAAGGCGACTCAGGTGATCCCGGAAAATGTCGCCAAGACCATGCAAGGCATGCTGCAACAAGTGATCGAAGCACCGCGCGGCGTGTTCCGTGCCCAGGTGCCGGCGTATCACGTGGGCGGCAAATCCGGTACCGCACGTAAGACATCCGTGGGCACCAAGGGCTATGCCGAGAACTCGTACCGTTCGCTGTTCGCCGGCTTCGGTCCGATGAGCGACCCGCGCTACGCCATCGTCGTGGTGATCGATGAACCCAGCAAGGCCGGTTACTTCGGTGGCCTGGTCTCGGCGCCGGTGTTCAGCAAAGTGATGTCCGGCACCCTGCGCCTGATGAACATCACCCCTGACAACCTGCCGCCGACCCAGCAAGCAAACGCCGGACCACCGGCCGCTGCCGTAAAAGCCAATGGAGGGCGCGGCTGATGTCTCTAAGTTTGAACAAGATTTTCGCCCATGCCGGTCGCGACCTGTTGATCCGTGAGCTGACCCTGGACAGCCGCAATGTGCGTGCCGGCGACCTGTTCCTGGCCGTGCCGGGTGGCAGGTTCGACGGTCGCGCGCACATTGCCGATGCGCTGCAACGCGGTGCCGCCGCCGTAGCGTATGAAGCCGAAGGCGCCACCGTGCTGCCGATCACCGACGTGCCGCTGATTCCGGTCAAAGGGCTGGCCAAGCAGTTATCCGATATCGCCGGGCGTTTCTATGGCGAGCCGAGCCGCCACCTCAATCTGGTGGGCGTGACCGGCACCAACGGCAAGACCAGCGTGACCCAGCTCGTGGCCCAGGCTCTTGATCTGCTGGGCCAGCACTGCGGCATTGTCGGCACTCTGGGGACCGGTTTCTATGGCGCGCTGCAAAGCGGCCTGCACACCACGCCGAACCCGATTGCCGTGCAGGCGACCCTGGCCGACCTGAAAAAAGCCGGTGCCAAGGCCGTGGCCATGGAGGTCTCATCCCACGGGCTGGAGCAGGGTCGCGTCAGCGCCCTGGCGTTCGATGTGGCGGTGATGACCAACCTGTCCCGCGACCATCTGGATTACCACGGCACCATGGAGGCGTACGCCGCCGCCAAGGCCAAGCTGTTCGCGTGGAACGATCTCAAATGCCGGGTCGTTAACCTAGACGATGCGTTCGGTCGCCAACTCGCCACCGAAGACCGCGAAGGGCGCCTGATCAGCTACAGCCTGCAGGACCCACGTGCCTACCTGTATTGCCGCGAAGCCCGGTTCGACGACGAAGGCGTGCGCGCCACCCTGGTGACCCCTCAGGGCGAACACCACCTGCGCAGCACCTTGCTCGGTCGTTTCAACCTCAGCAACGTGCTTGCTGCCATCGGTGCGCTGCTGGGCCTGGACTACGCCCTCGACGAAATTCTGAACGTACTGCCGAAGCTGGAAGGCCCGGCCGGTCGCATGCAGCGCCTGGGTGGCGGAAAACAGCCGCTGGTAGTGGTTGATTACGCCCACACCCCGGACGCCCTGGAAAAAGTACTCCAAGCGCTGCGCCCACACGCCAAGGGCAAATTACTGTGCCTGTTCGGCTGCGGCGGTGATCGTGATCGCGGCAAGCGCCCGCTGATGGCCGAGATTGTCGAGCGCCTGGCCGACGGCGTGCTGGTGACCGACGACAACCCGCGCAGCGAAGACCCAAGCCAGATTTTCGATGACATCCGTGCAGGCTTCAAAGACGTCTCCAAAGCTACCTTTGTCGCCGGTCGCGGTAACGCCATTGCCCAACTGATCGCCAGCGCCGGCGTCGACGATGTGGTGGTGCTCGCCGGTAAAGGCCACGAGGACTACCAGGAAATCAACGGCGAGCGGCATGCCTTTTCCGACCTGGTCGAGGCCGATCACGCCTTGAGTGCCTGGGAGATCGCCCATGCTTAAGCCGATGCGCTTCAGCGAACTGCCCCAGGCCCTGTCCGCTCGCCTTCTGTCCGGCGATTGCCGCTTCGATGGCGTCAGCATCGACAGCCGTGCCATCCAGCCAGGGCAACTGTTTGTCGCGCTGGCCGGCCCGCGCTTTGACGGCCACGATTACCTCAATGACGTCGCCGCCAAAGGCGCCGTGGGTGCCCTGGTGCAGCGCGAAGTACCGGAGTCGAGCTTGCCGCAGTTGCTGGTCGCCGACACCCGTTTGGCCCTCGGCCAACTGGGCGCACTCAACCGTGCCGCCTTCGAGCAGCCGGTGGCGGCCATCACCGGCTCCAGCGGCAAGACCACAGTCAAGGAACTGCTGGCCGGCGTGCTACGCACACGCGGGCCGGTACTCGCTACCCGTGGCAACCTGAACAACGATTTCGGCGCGCCGTTGACCCTGCTCGAATTGGCCCCGGAACACACGGCGGCGGTGATCGAGTTGGGTGCTTCGCGCGTCGGCGAAATCGCCTACACCGTGGCGCTGACCAAGCCCCACGTCGCCATTATCAATAACGCCGGTACTGCTCACGTGGGCGAGTTCGGTGGCCCGGAAAAGATCGTCGAAGCCAAGGGTGAAATCCTAGAAGGCCTCGACGCTTCGGGCACCGCCGTATTGAACCTCGACGACAAGGCCTTCGAAACCTGGCGCGTGCGCGCCGCCGGTCGCAAGGTCCTGACGTTTGCCGTGCATAACGCAGCGGCTGATTTCCATGCATCCAACATCACCGTCGATGCCCGAGGCTGCCCGTCCTTTACCTTGCACACCCCGCAAGGCAGCGAACACGTGCAACTGAATTTGTTGGGCAACCATAACGTTGCCAATGCCCTGGCCGCCGCCGCTGCCGCGTACGCCCTGGGCGTGTCGCTGTTCGGTATTGCCACGGGCCTTGGCGCGGTGCAACCGGTCAAGGGCCGCACCGTGGCGCAGTTGGCGACAAACGGCATGCGCGTGATCGATGACACCTACAACGCCAACCAGTCCTCGGTCTGCGCCGCCATCGACCTGCTCAAAGGCTTCGACGGCCGCAAGGTACTGGTTCTGGGCGATATCGCTGAACTGGGCGACTGGGCCGAACAATCCCACCGCGAAGTCGGTGCCTACGCCAGCGGCAAGGTCGACGCCCTTTATGCCGTCGGCCCGAACATGGCCCACGCCGTCAACGCTTTCGGCCCAGGTGCGCAGCATTTCGCCACCCAAGCCGAGCTGATCCAGGCGCTGGCTGCGGCCGAACACGACAAACAGACAACCATTTTGATCAAGGGATCGCGCAGCGCGGTGATGGAAAACGTCGTCGTGGCCTTGTGTGGCTCAAGTACGGAGAAACATTAATGCTGCTGCTGCTGGCTGAGTATCTGCAACAGTTCCACAAAGGCTTCGCGGTCTTCCAGTACCTGACTCTGCGCGGGATCCTGGGTGTGCTGACCGCGTTGTGTTTGTCACTGTTCCTGGGGCCGTGGATGATCCGCACCCTGCAGAACCTGCAAATTGGTCAATCGGTTCGCAATGACGGCCCGCAGTCGCACCTGTCCAAGTCCGGTACGCCGACCATGGGCGGCGCGCTGATCCTGTCCTCCATCGGTGTCAGCACGTTGCTTTGGGCTGACCTGCACAACCGTTATGTATGGGTGGTGCTGCTGGTGACCCTGCTGTTCGGCGCCATCGGCTGGGTGGATGACTACCGCAAGGTCATCGAGAAGAACTCCAAGGGGCTGCCAAGCCGTTGGAAGTATTTCTGGCAGTCGGTGTTCGGCTTGGGCGCGGCGATCTTCCTGTACATGACCGCCCCAAGCGCGGTGGAAACCACGCTGATTCTGCCCATGCTCAAGGACGCCAGCATTCCCCTGGGCATCGGCTTCGTGGTGCTGACCTACTTCGTGATCGTCGGCTCCAGCAACGCCGTCAACCTTACCGACGGCCTCGACGGCCTGGCGATCATGCCGACGGTGATGGTGGGCGGTGCGCTCGGTATCTTCTGCTACCTGTCGGGTAACGTGAAATTCGCCGAATACCTGCTGATCCCCTACGTACCGGGCGCGGGTGAGTTGATCGTATTCTGCGGCGCGCTGATTGGTGCGGGCCTGGGCTTCCTGTGGTTCAACACCTACCCGGCACAAGTCTTCATGGGTGACGTCGGCGCGTTGGCGCTGGGCGCGGCCCTGGGCACCATCGCGGTGATCGTTCGCCAGGAAATCGTGCTGTTCATCATGGGCGGTGTGTTCGTGATGGAAACCCTGTCGGTGGTCATCCAAGTGGCGTCCTTCAAATTGACCGGGCGTCGCGTGTTCCGCATGGCGCCGATTCACCACCACTTTGAACTCAAGGGCTGGCCCGAGCCACGCGTGATCGTCCGCTTCTGGATCATCACCGTGATTCTGGTGCTGATCGGCCTTGCCACCCTGAAACTGAGGTAGAAAAGAGTGTCCCTGATCGCTTCAGACCACTTCCGCATCGTTGTCGGCCTCGGCAAGAGCGGCATGTCCCTGGTTCGCTTCCTGGCGAACCGCGGCACGTCGTTCGCCGTGGCCGATACGCGGGAAAATCCACCGGAGCTGGTCACGCTGCGCCGTGACTACCCGCACGTGGAAGTGCGTTGTGGCGAGCTGGATGTCGAGTTTCTGTGCCGTGCCGACGAGCTCTATGTGAGCCCCGGCCTGGCCTTGTCCACGCCGGCTCTGCAAGCCGCCGCGGCCCGTGGCGTGAAGCTGTCAGGCGACATCGACCTGTTTGCGCGCAATGCCAAGGCGCCGATCGTGGCCATCAGCGGCTCCAATGCCAAAAGCACCGTGACCACCCTGGTCGGCGACATGGCGGCTGCGGCCGGCAAGCGCGTGGCCGTGGGTGGCAACCTCGGCACCCCGGCGCTCGACCTGCTCAGCGATGACGTCGAGCTGTACGTGATGGAACTGTCGAGCTTCCAGCTGGAGACCACCCACGACCTCGGCGCCGAAGTGGCCACTGTGTTGAACGTGAGTGAAGACCACATGGACCGCTACAGCGGCCTGCCGGCGTATCACCTGGCCAAGCACCGGATTTTCCGCGGTGCCAGGCAAGTGGTGGTCAACCGTCAGGATGCCTTGAGCCGTCCGCTGATGGGCGAGGGCCTGCCGTGCTGGACCTTCGGCCTGGGCAAACCGGACTTCAAGGCTTTCGGCATTCGCGAAGAGAACGGCGAGAAATACCTTGCCTTCGAATTCCAGAACCTGATGCCGGTGCGCGAGTTGAAAATACGTGGCGCCCACAACCAGTCAAACGCCCTCGCGGCCCTGGCCTTGGGGCATGCCGTCGGCTTGCCGTTCGATGCGATGCTGTCGACCCTGCGCACGTTCGCCGGGCTTGAGCACCGCTGCCAATGGGTGCGTGACCTGGATGGCGTGAGCTATTACAACGATTCCAAGGCCACCAATGTGGGCGCCGCGCTGGCGGCCATCGAAGGCCTTGGCGCCGATATCGACGGCAAGCTGGTGCTGATCGCCGGTGGCGACGGCAAGGGCGCCGACTTCAAGGATCTCAAGGCGCCGGTCGCCGTACATTGCCGCGCGGTGGTGTTGATGGGGCGTGATGCCGAGCTGATCGCCGCCGCCCTCGGTGACGCGGTGCCGCAGGTTCGCGTGGCCTCCCTGGACGAAGCCGTGATGCAAGGCAAAACCCTGGCCCAACCCGGTGACGCCGTACTGCTGTCGCCGGCCTGTGCCAGCCTGGACATGTTCAAGAACTACGAAGAGCGCGGCCAGCTGTTCGCTCGCGCCGTGGAGACCTTGGCATGACCCTGAACCTGAGAAACATCATCAAGCCGTACCCGTCGCCGATCATTACCGGGCGCGGTATCGACCTTGACTTCGCAATGCTCGCCGCCGGTCTGGCGCTGCTAGGCCTGGGCCTGGTGATGATTACCTCGGCCTCTTCCGAAGTGGCTGCCGTGCAATCGGGCAATACGCTGTACATGATGATCCGTCACCTGGTGTATCTGCTGATCGGTATCGGTTCCTGCATTGTGACCATGATGATCCCCATCGCCACTTGGCAGCGCCTGGGCTGGTTGATGCTGATCGGCGCGTTCGGCTTGCTGGTGATGGTGATCCTGCCGGGCATCGGTCGCGAGGTGAACGGCTCGATGCGCTGGATCGGTTTCGGCGCGTTCAACGTGCAGCCATCGGAAATCGCCAAGGTGTTCGTGGTGATCTACCTGGCTGGCTATCTGGTGCGACGTCAGAAGGAAGTGCGCGAGAGTTGGATGGGGTTCTTCAAGCCATTCATCGTGCTGCTACCCATGGCCGGTCTGTTGCTGATGGAGCCGGATTTTGGCGCAACGGTAGTAATGATGGGCGCGGCGGCGGCGATGCTGTTTCTTGGCGGTGTTGGGCTGTTGCGATTCGCGTTGATGGTGGTGCTGGCGGTTGTTGCGGTTTATCTGCTGGTTCTGGCGCAACCCTATCGGATGGCACGCTTGATTACCTTCACCGATCCCTGGTCCGATCAGTTTGGTGCCGGTTACCAGTTGACCCAGGCGCTGATTGCTTTTGGTCGAGGCGGCTGGTTCGGTGTCGGGCTGGGCAACAGCGTGCAGAAACAGTTCTACCTGCCTGAAGCCCATACTGACTTCGTATTCTCGGTGCTTGCCGAAGAGCTGGGTGTCGTGGGCTCGCTGTGCACGGTAGCGCTCTTTGTGTTCGTCTGCGTGAGGGCCCTTTACATAGGCCTATGGGCCGAGAAAGCCAAGCAGTTCTTTGCCGCCTACGTGGCTTACGGGCTGGCATTCCTTTGGATCGGTCAGTTCCTTATCAACGTCGGAGTGAATGTCGGGCGTCTGCCGACCAAGGGGCTGACCCTGCCATTCCTCAGTTACGGTGGCAGTTCGTTGGTGATTTGCTGCATCTGCCTGGGCCTGTTGCTGCGCATCGAGTGGGAGAGTCGCACCCACCTGGGCAGCGAAGAGATGGAATTCAGCGAAAGCGACTTCGCCGAGGAGCCGACCCATGGGCGCTAATGTGCTGATCATGGCAGGCGGCACCGGGGGGCACGTGTTCCCTGCCCTGGCGTGTGCGCGGGAATTCCAGAACCGTGGCTACAGCGTGCACTGGCTGGGTACGCCGCGCGGCATCGAGAATGAACTGGTGCCAAACGCCGGATTACCGCTGCACCTGATCAACGTCACCGGCCTGCGTGGCAAGGGCAAGTTGTCGCTGCTCAAGGCGCCGTTTGTGTTGCTCAAAGCGGTGTGGCAGGCGCGCAAGGTCATTCGTGAGTTGAAGCCAGTGTGTGTGCTCGGCTTTGGCGGTTACGTGACCGGCCCCGGCGGCGTTGCGGCCAGGCTGGCCGGTGTGCCGGTGATCGTGCACGAACAGAATGCCGTGGCCGGCACCGCCAACCGTCTGTTGGTGCCGCTGGCCGCGCGGGTATGTGAAGCGTTCCCGAACACCTTTGGCTTGTCGAGCAAACGTCGCACCACCGGCAACCCGGTGCGCACCGAATTGTTCATGGGCATCGCCCGCGCTGCATTGGCCGGGCGCAAGGCGCACCTGTTGATCCTGGGCGGAAGCCTGGGCGCTGAACCGCTGAACAAATTGCTGCCCGAAGCCGTGGCGCAACTGCCGTTGGACGTGCGTCCGGAGATCTTCCACCAGGCCGGCAAAAACCACGATGAAGTCACCGCTGCGCGTTACCGCGAAGCCGGTGTGGAGGCCAACGTACAGCCTTTCATCAAAGACATGGCCCAAGCCTATGGCTGGGCCGACCTGGTGGTCTGTCGCGCTGGCGCGCTGACCGTCAGTGAACTGGCCGCCGCCGGTCTGCCGTCCTTGCTGGTGCCTTTGCCCCATGCGATCGACGATCACCAGACCCGCAACGCCGAATATTTGGCCGGGGAGGGCGCTGCCTTCCTGCTGCCGCAAAGAACGACTGGCGCCGCCGATTTGGCCGCACGCCTGACCGAGGTTTTGATGCAACCGGAACGACTCAACAGCATGGCGAGCACCGCAAGCCGCCTGGCCAAACCTGAAGCAACCCGCACCGTGGTCGATATCTGCCTGGAGGTGGCCCATGGTTGAGAATCAGAAAGCCATGCCACAGCCGGAAATGCGCCGCATCCGTCGCATCCACTTCGTCGGTATCGGCGGCGTGGGCATGTGCGGCATTGCCGAAGTGTTGCTCAACCTGGGCTATCAGGTATCCGGTTCGGACTTGAAAGAATCCCTGGTCACCGACCGCCTCAAGTCCTTCGGCGCGCAGATCTTTATCGGCCACCGTGCCGAGAACGCCGCCGAGGCCGACGTGCTGGTGGTGTCCAGCGCCGTGAACACCTCCAACCCGGAAGTGGCAACCGCCCTTGAGCGCCGTATTCCGGTGGTGCCACGTGCCGAGATGCTCGCCGAGCTGATGCGCTACCGCCACGGCATCGCCGTTGCCGGTACCCATGGCAAGACCACGACCACCAGCCTGATCGCCTCGGTGTTCGCCGCCGGTGGCCTGGACCCGACCTTCGTGATCGGTGGCCGCCTGAATGCAGCCGGCACCAATGCACAGCTGGGCACCAGCCGCTACCTGATCGCCGAAGCCGACGAAAGCGATGCCAGCTTCCTGCACCTGCAGCCGTTGGTGGCCGTGGTCACCAACATCGATGCCGACCACATGGCGACCTACGACGGCGACTTCAACAAATTGAAGAAAACCTTCGTCGAGTTCCTGCACAACCTGCCGTTCTACGGGCTGGCGGTGGTGTGCCTGGACGACCCGGTGGTGCGCGAGATCCTGCCGCTGGTCAAGCGTCCGACCGTCACCTACGGCTTCAGCGAAGACGCCGACGTGCGTGCGATCAATGTGCGTCAGGAAGGCATGCAGACCTATTTCACCGTGCTGCGTCCGGATCGTGAGCCGTTGGACGTGTCGGTGAACATGCCGGGCAACCACAACGTATTGAACTCCCTGGCAACCATTTGCATCGCTTCCGATGAAGGCGTCAGCGATGAAGCCATCGTCGAAGGGCTGTCGCGCTTTGCCGGTGTGGGCCGACGCTTCCAGGTCTACGGGCAACTGCCGGTAGACGGTGGCGACGTGATGCTGGTGGACGACTACGGGCATCACCCGACCGAAGTTGCCGCCGTGATCAAGGCCGTGCGCGGCGGCTGGCCGGAGCGCCGCCTGGTGATGGTCTACCAACCGCACCGCTACAGCCGTACTCGCGACCTGTACGACGATTTCGTCAATGTGCTGGCCGATGCCAACGTGCTGCTGCTGATGGAGGTCTACCCGGCCGGTGAAGAGCCGATCCCGGGCGCCGACAGCCGCAAGCTGTGCAACAGCATCCGTCAGCGGGGCCAGTTGGACCCTATCTATATCGAGCGTGGCGTGGACCTGGCGCCGATCGTCAAGCCGCTGCTGCGTGCCGGCGATATCCTGCTGTGCCAGGGCGCCGGTGATATCGGCGGCCTTGCGCCTAAGTTGCTGGCGAGCCCGCTGTTTGCAGCCGCCAAGAAGGGAGCGTCGAAATGACTGCTGACTACGGCTCCCTGTTTTCGACAATCGCGCCAGCCGACTTCGGCCGCGTGGCCGTATTGTTCGGCGGCAAGAGCGCCGAGCGCGAAGTGTCGCTCAAGTCCGGCAACGCGGTGCTCGACGCGCTGCAAAGTGCCGGCGTGAATGCGTTCGGGATCGACGTGGGCGATGATTTCCTCGCGCGTCTGCAAGCGGAAAAAATCGACCGCGCCTTTATCATCCTGCACGGCCGCGGCGGTGAAGACGGCAGCATGCAGGGCCTGTTGGAGTGCGCCGGTATTCCTTATACCGGCAGCGGCATCCTGGCCTCGGCGCTGGCGATGGACAAACTGCGCACCAAGCAGGTATGGCACAGCCTGGGTATTCCCACCCCGCGTCACAGTGTTCTGTGCAGCGAAGACGATTGTATTTCTGCAGCCAAGGAACTGGGCCTGCCTTTAATCGTCAAACCTGCCCATGAAGGCTCCAGTATCGGCATGGCTAAAGTGAACTCGGCCGCCGAATTGATCGACGCATGGAAAGCGGCAAGTACCTACGATTCGCAAGTGTTGGTGGAACAGTGGATTTCCGGTCCCGAGTACACCATCGCCACCCTGCGTGGCCAGGTATTGCCGCCCATCGCCCTGGGCACGCCCCACACGTTTTACGACTACGACGCCAAGTACGTGGCTTGCGATACGCAGTACCGGATTCCGTGCGGCCTCGACGCAACCAAAGAACAGGAATTGATGGACCTCACGGCGAAAGCCTGTGAGGCGCTCGGTATCGCCGGTTGGGCGCGGGCAGACGTGATGCAGGATGACCAGGGCAACTTCTGGTTTCTTGAAGTCAACACCGCACCGGGGATGACCGACCACAGCCTGGTACCGATGGCCGCCCGTGCCGCCGGCCTGGATTTCCAGCAGTTGGTGCTGGCTATCCTGGCCGCCAGTATTGAGCCAAGAGGCTAACTCCATGAAAGGCGCATCGCTTCGTCATCAGCCCCCACACGCACCGAGCCGCAAGCCGGTGCCCCGGGGTGCCAGTCGCATGGTGGCTAAAGAGCCGATGTCGGCGCGCCTGCCGAAAGCCAATTTCGGTTTCCTCAAGGCGCTGTTCTGGCCGGTGTTGCTGGTGGTGTTGGGCTTCGGCACTTACGAAGGCGCGCAGCGTCTATTGCCATACGCCGACCGCCCGATTACCAAAATCAGCGTGCAGGGCGACCTGAGCTACATCAGCCAGCAGGCGGTGCAGCAGCGCATCGGTCCGTTCCTGGCGGCAAGCTTCTTCACCATCGACCTGGCCGGCATGCGCCGGGAGCTGGAGCAGATGCCTTGGATCGCTCATGCCGAAGTGCGGCGTGTATGGCCTGACCAGGTGACGATCCGCCTGGAAGAACAACTGCCGGTGGCCCGTTGGGGCGACGAGGCGCTGTTGAACAACCAGGGCCAGGCGTTCACCCCGCGTGAGCTGGCCAACTACGAGCACCTGCCGCAGCTGTTCGGGCCGCAGCGGGCGCAGCAGCAAGTGATGCAGCAGTACCAGGCCTTGAGCCAGATGCTGCGGCCACTGGGCTTCTCCATTGCACGCCTGGAACTGCGTGAACGGGGCAGCTGGTTTTTGACAACCGGGGCAGGCAGTTCCGGCCCGGGCATCCAGTTGTTGCTGGGACGCGACCGCTTGGTGGAGAAGATGCGCCGCTTTATTGCCATCTACGACAAAACCTTGAAAGAACAGATTACGAACATTGCGAGCGTCGACCTGCGTTACGCCAACGGCCTTGCCGTCGGCTGGCGTGAACCGGCTGCGCCCACGGCAGCGCAACCCGCTGTCGCGAAGAATTAAGAAGAGGCAGGACCCATGGCAAACGTGCAAAGCGGCAAAATGATCGTCGGTCTCGATATCGGCACCTCCAAGGTGGTGGCGCTGGTGGGCGAGGTCGGGGAAGACGGCGCGATCGAAATCGTCGGTATTGGCACGCATCCGTCCCGGGGCCTGAAGAAGGGCGTGGTGGTCAACATCGAGTCCACCGTGCAATCGATCCAGCGCGCCATCGAAGAAGCGCAGCTGATGGCTGGTTGCCGGATCCACTCGGCGTTCGTCGGCGTGGCCGGCAACCATATCCGCAGCCTGAACTCCCACGGCATCGTGGCGATCCGCGACCGCGAAGTCAGCTCGGCCGACCTGGAACGCGTGCTTGATGCCGCCCAGGCCGTGGCGATCCCGGCTGACCAGCGCGTGCTGCACACCCTGCCGCAGGATTACGTGATCGATAACCAGGAAGGCGTTCGCGAGCCGCTGGGCATGTCGGGCGTACGTCTGGAAGCCAAGGTCCATGTGGTGACTTGTGCGGTCAACGCCGCGCAGAACATTGAGAAGTGCGTGCGCCGTTGCGGCCTGGAAATCGATGACATCATCCTTGAGCAACTGGCCTCGGCCTACTCGGTGCTGACCGACGACGAAAAAGAACTGGGCGTGTGCCTGGTGGATATCGGCGGCGGCACCACCGATATCGCGATCTTCACCGAAGGTGCGATCCGTCACACGGCCGTGATCCCGATTGCCGGCGACCAGGTCACCAACGACATTGCCATGGCACTGCGCACGCCGACTCAGTACGCCGAAGAAATCAAGATCCGTTACGCCTGCGCCCTGGCTAAACTGGCCGGCGCCGGCGAAACCATCAAGGTGCCGAGCGTGGGCGATCGTCCACCGCGCGAACTGTCGCGCCAGGCCCTGGCCGAAGTGGTCGAGCCACGCTACGACGAACTGTTCACCCTGATCCAGGCTGAGCTGCGCCGCAGCGGCTACGAAGATTTGATCCCGGCCGGCATCGTGCTGACCGGTGGCACCTCGAAGATGGAAGGCGCGGTCGAACTGGCCGAGGAAATCTTCCATATGCCGGTGCGTCTGGGCGTGCCTCATGGCGTGAAGGGCCTGGGCGACGTGGTGCGCAACCCGATTTATTCCACCGGTGTGGGCTTGCTGTTGTACGGACTGCAAAAGCAGACCGACGGCATTTCCCTGTCGGGCCCGAACAACCGTGACAGCTACCGCAGCGACGACGAGGCCAAGGCGCCGTTGTTCGAGCGGTTGCAGGCTTGGGTAAAAGGGAACTTCTGACGAAGTTGGCTTCAAGCGACAAGTTACAAGCTTCAAGTTTGCAGCTCATGGCTTGCAACTTGGAGCTGCTGTAAAGCAGTAGGCGAAAAAACTAGAGAAAATGAAAGGAGAGGGAACATGTTCGAACTCGTAGACAACATCCCCGCCAGCCCGGTCATCAAAGTGATCGGTGTCGGCGGTGGCGGCGGCAACGCTGTCAACCATATGGTCAAGAGCAACATTGAAGGCGTTGAATTCATCTGCGCCAACACTGATGCCCAGGCGCTGAAAAGCATCGGCGCGCGCACCATCCTGCAATTGGGCACCGCGGTGACCAAAGGCCTCGGCGCCGGCGCTAATCCGGAAGTCGGCCGTCAAGCCGCCCTGGAAGACCGCGAGCGTATTGCCGAAGTGCTGCAGGGCACCAACATGGTGTTCATCACC
Source organism: Pseudomonas lurida (assembly GCF_013522705.1). Taxonomy (GTDB): domain Bacteria; phylum Pseudomonadota; class Gammaproteobacteria; order Pseudomonadales; family Pseudomonadaceae; genus Aquipseudomonas; species Aquipseudomonas quebecensis. The sequence goes on along the minus strand of NZ_JAAMRE010000008.1, from coordinate 154,283 downwards.
ACTGGCATGGGCGGCGGTACCGGTACCGGTGCAGCGCCGATCATTGCCGAAGTGGCCAAGGAAATGGGGATTCTGACGGTTGCAGTCGTGACCCGTCCGTTCCCGTTCGAAGGTCGCAAGCGCATGCAGATCGCCGACGAAGGTATCCGTCTGCTGTCTGAAAGCGTCGACTCGTTGATCACCATTCCCAACGAGAAGCTGCTGACCATCCTGGGCAAGGACGCGAGCCTGCTGTCCGCCTTCGCCAAGGCTGACGACGTACTGGCCGGTGCCGTTCGCGGTATCTCCGACATCATCAAGCGCCCAGGCATGATCAACGTCGACTTTGCCGACGTACGTACCGTGATGAGCGAAATGGGCATGGCGATGATGGGTACCGGCTGCGCCAGCGGTCCGAACCGTGCACGCGAAGCCACCGAAGCGGCCATCCGCAACCCGCTGCTCGAAGACGTGAACCTGCAAGGCGCACGCGGCATTCTGGTGAACATCACCGCCGGTCCTGACCTGTCCCTGGGTGAGTACTCCGACGTGGGTAGCATCATCGAAGCCTTCGCTTCCGAGCACGCCATGGTCAAGGTCGGTACCGTTATCGATCCGGATATGCGCGATGAGCTGCATGTCACCGTAGTTGCCACCGGCCTGGGTGCCAAGATCGAGAAGCCTGTGAAGGTGATCGACAATACCCTGCACGGTAGCCAGGCCAGTCAGGCAGCCGCCGCTCCAGCCCCTGCGCGTCAGGAGCTGCCGTCGGTGAACTACCGCGACCTGGATCGTCCGACTGTGATGCGCAACCAGGCTCAGGCCGGTGCTGCAGCGTCCCGTAGCCCGAATCCGCAAGATGACCTGGACTACCTGGACATCCCGGCATTCCTGCGTCGTCAGGCCGATTAATGGAATGTATCAGGGCTATGAAGGTGATTGGTGTTCAGCAAAGGTCTGGTCTGCTATTATCGCCAGCCTTTGTTGATACCAGTTCGCAATTTGCGCTGAAGCGGTCCAAGCCATGATTAAACAACGCACCCTGAAGAATATTATTCGTGCCACAGGTGTAGGTCTGCACTCCGGGGAAAAGGTCTACCTGACCCTCAAGCCTGCACCTGTCGACACCGGCATCGTGTTTGTGCGTGCCGACCTGGACCCTGTGGTGCAGATACCTGCTCGCGCGGAAAACGTTGGCGAAACCACTATGTCGACCACTTTGGTCAACGGTGACGTCAAAGTGGACACGGTGGAGCACTTGCTCTCGGCCATGGCCGGTTTGGGCATCGATAACGCCTACGTCGAGCTCTCCGCGTCCGAAGTCCCGATCATGGATGGCAGCGCTGGACCCTTCGTATTCCTGATTCAATCTGCCGGCCTGGAAGAACAGGACGCAGCCAAGAAGTTCATTCGCATTCTGCGGGAAGTGACAGTAGAAGACGGCGACAAGCGCGCCACCTTCGTCCCGTTCGAAGGCTTTAAAGTGAGCTTTGAGATCGATTTCGATCACCCGGTATTCCGTGACCGCACCCAAAGTGCAAGCGTGGATTTTTCCAGCACTTCGTTCGTTAAAGAAGTCAGCCGCGCCCGTACCTTTGGTTTCATGAGTGACATCGAGTACCTGCGCAAGCACAACCTCGCACTCGGCGGCAGCGTTGAAAACGCCATCGTGGTCGACGCGGATGGTGTACTGAACGAAGACGGCCTTCGCTATGAAGACGAATTCGTGAAGCACAAGATCCTCGATGCAATCGGTGACCTCTACCTGCTGGGCAATAGCCTGATAGGCGAGTTCAAAGGCTTCAAGTCGGGCCACGCCCTTAACAACCAGCTGCTGCGCAAGTTGATTGAGCAGACAGATGCTTGGGAAGTCGTGACCTTCGAAGATGCCAGCACCGCACCGATCTCTTACATGCGTCCCGTTGCGGCGGTGTAAGTAACAACTCTCTTTCTTTAGTTTTTAAAGGCTGCCTTCGGGTGGCCTTTTTTTCGTCTCGTAAAAACCTGGGTGGTTATTCAGAAAGGATACGTTCCATTCAGCGTTATAGAATTTTCTGGCAATGATTTTGCATTTTTCCTGAGTCGGAATTTGAGAGTTCCTAGTGTAGTGTTTCCTCCGAAGCTTGGCATGGATGCTCTGATAATGATGTTGGCCAGTTTCGGAGTTATGACTATGTTTTCTATTTTCAAGGCTGTTGGTATCGATATTTTTGTCGGTAGTTACTCGGCATTATTGGCGCAGTGGGTTGTACGCTATGAGTTTCGTGCTTTGGCTGGAGTTTGTAGAGTATGAAAAAAAATGACGCTGTTTTAAAGCTGTTCGGTGATCAGATTGGTCTGCCTGATCTTAAGTTTGATGAGTGCCAGATGTGCCAAATGAAGATAGAAGGCATGAAGTTGGCGATTTATGATAATCGGGCTCAAGGCTGTATCAGCCTGATTTGCGAATTTCCCCATGTTGCGATAGATGGCTTGGAAATGGACAGCTGGTACCGCTCGCTATTTGAACGTCAGATGGGTTTCTTGCACGAACATATCCCTGTGGTCGGATTCAATAGTGCATCCACAGCGCTGTTGGCAATGAGCCATATTGTAGAGGGTGATGTGTCGCCCAAACGACTTAGCGAGAAGTTGAATGCCCTTATCGATTGGGTTTTGGAAAGTTCATATATGTTTGACACACGCACTCTGAATTCAGCTCGGGTTATACCTGCCCCGGCCCATCATCAATTCCTTCGTCTCGGTGGTGTTCACTATGCCTAGTATCAGCCAGATCAAGACCCCTGGTTTGATTGATTATGCTAAACACGCCGGAAATGAAGGCGTTTTGCAGGGTAATCATATAGAACGTATGTTTGCGAAAGCAGACGTGGGAATCGGTAACGGTATCGCTAAACCTTATTCATCAAGCGACCGGCCTACCATGAATGAAGATGTAGCCGCTCGCCAGATAACCAAAGGAATACGCCAATTTATCAGCGGGAAGTCCCACGAGCGGATGATAAAAAATGGAACGCTATGGAACACCGTTCCTGTCTCTTCGGAAAAAACTTATGTCGATGGTCTTTCTAAGACTAACCTGCGCAATCTTCGAAATGAGTTGGGTGCACTAACTCCGGATGAGAAGCAATTTTTGAATAACTATTTCGAAAGTTCGTTATATGCGACGCATAGTACTGGAGCTCCGGTAAAACGCGACGATGGTAGCGTCGGCTTGTTTTCACGTCAAAAATTGATTGATCGTAATATCATTTTTAACACGGAGAACTCTCCCCAAGAAGATATTAAGATTCTCGGCAATGACGATTTTGTATTTTTTGCCTTGGAAGCGGGAGGCGAGCCAAAAAAACCAAGCAGTCGTTTTGGCGGAACTACCTTTCGTTTTGACTTTGAAAGCCCGGCGTTCAAGGATGCTGCGTGGGTGAGTTTGGTAGAAATGAGGTTTGCGCAAACACCGTATCTTGAACGGCATATCGAACCGCTGACGCAAGGCGAATTTAAGGATATTTCCAGGCGAAAGCTGGAACCTTTCCAGACCGTATTTTCCGGGGATGACATGAAAGCGGGAATCGGACTGTCGATTATCAAGGATCTGCGCAAGTTACCGCCGGAAACAAGTAAACGTCTGCTGGCGGGCACAGGGGAAGAACATATGAATAAGTTGATTAACGGCTTGTATCGTCCTGAGATAAAAGTTGCGAGGCACTTTTTCTCGGATAGCTACATGGAGGCGGCCGTCAAAAAAGATGATAAGACAGGTAAATTGTAAGTGAGTCAGCCAATACTCTACAGACGTCGATAAAGCTTCCTGCGCTCACTGCGCGCGATCGTCTCAATGGCGGATTGCATCGACTATACGATTACGTCCGCCATGCTTGGCCTCATACAACGCCTGGTCCGCACTAAGCAGCAGCGCTTCCAGGGATTGGCGGTTGCGTTTGTCCCAGGTACTCATGCCGATACTCACGGTAATCGGCCCTTCGCTGCCTGCCGCCCGTGGCAAGCGTTCGACGCTGCTGCGGATGTGCTCGGCGATGACCATCGCGCCCTTGGCGTCGGTATGGGGCAGCACCACCGCGAATTCTTCACCGCCGTAGCGCGCCGCGAGGTCAGCCGGGCGGCGGATATTGTCGCCGATGACCTGGGCCACGGCGCGCAAGGCCTCGTCGCCGCCGCTGTGACCGTGGCGGTCGTTGAAGGCTTTGAAGTGGTCTACGTCAATCATCAGCAGGGTCAGCGCTTCGGTCGAGCGTTGGGCGCGGTCCCATTCCTGGCGCAGGCGTTCGTCCAGGACGCGGCGGTTGGCCAGGCCGGTCAGGGGGTCGGTGGCTGCCAGTTCTGACAGCACTCGCTCCGCGCGATAGCGACGTCGCAGCTCGCGACGCAGCATCCAGGTCAGCCACAGCAAACCGACGCACAGAATGCCGGTGGCACCGCTGGTGAGCAGCGCGGCGCGTTTCCAAGGGGCGAACACATCTTCGCGGGACAACGCCACCACCACAATCAGCGGCAGGTCGCCCACGGTGGTGAATGTATACAGCCGTTCCTTGCCGGTGATGGCCGAGACGGCCTGAAAGCTGCCGCTGCCTTCGCGCAGGATGCGCTTGAAGTTCGGGCGTTCGCTCAGGTCCTTGTCGATCATGTCGCGTTCGAGCAACGGTTGCTGAGCCAGTAGAATGCCGCGATTGTTGAGCAGATTGACGCTGCTGCCGTTGCCGATGGTGAGGGTATTGAACAACTGGTCGAAGTACGCCAGGCGCATGGTCGCCACCGCCACCCCGGTAAACTCGCCATTGGGGCCTGATACGCGGCGGCTGAAGGCCATGCGCCAGACCTGATCGCACTCGCAGTGCACCCTGAACGGCCGGCTGATAAACAGCCCGGCTTGAGGGTTATTCACATGGGCCTGGAAATAGTCGCGGTCGGCAAAATTGCGCGCGGTGGGTTGCAGGGTCGACGAGTCGGCGATCACCGTGCCATGGGCATCGAGCATCAGCACTTCACCCTTGAAGGGCGCGGCGGTGGCCAAGTCAAACTGCAGCAGATGCTGAATGTTCGCATCGACCTTGGCCAGGTCCTCGCGCTGCCTGGCCGCAATCAGCCCCTTGAGAGCCAGGTCGTAGAGCTCGACGTTACGCAGCGCATCGGCGTTGATCAGTTGGGCAATGTTCGTGGTCGAGCGCGTAGCCGCCTGCAGCGTACTGGCATGTTCGCGAACCAGTAAGGCCGCGACGATGATGACGATCAGAACGACGGTCAGGCCGCTGCCCAGGAGCAGCAGCAATTCCGGGTGTGCAGGCGGTGGACGAACACGGCGTTGACTCATCGGGCAGACTTCAGCGAGATAGATGCTGGCAGTTTAGTTCTACCCGATGAAAATTGAATACTCAGCTAAAAAGAAAGATTCGAGCCCTCAAAACACGTCAATCGGATAGTCGACGATCATCCGATATTCATCCACGTCACGATCCACCGCCGAATAACCGCGGCCGCCTCGGTGCGTGGCCCATTGCAGGCGCACGGCGAGGTCCTTGGCGTGACCGTCCTGCACTACGTATTTCAGATCGATATCCCGTTCCCAGTGTTCAGCGTCTTTGCCGTCGGCGCTGTACCAGGCGCTGTAGCCACGGCTTTGCGGATCGACCTGGGTCAGATCGGTTTTGCCGCTGATGTAAGACACCGCCGAGGTCAGGCCTGGCATGCCAAGGCCGGCAAAATCATAAGCGTACTTGAGCTTCCACGAGCGCTCATTCGGACCGTTGAAGTCCGAGTATTGCTGGGAATTGTCCAGGTACACGCTGTCGCCCTGGGTGATGTAGTCGAACGGTGTGTTGCCGTTGACCCGCTGATAGGCGGCGGTGACGCTGTGGCTGCCCACGCCCACGGTGAAGTGCAGGCTCCAGGTGTTGTTGTCGATGTCGCCCAGCAGGGATTGGCCGATGTCCTGTGTATGGTAGTAGTGCAGGCCTGGGTTAAGGCTGACCCGGTCGTTCAACGCGTAGGTGTAATCCAGATCGTAGTAGTACTGCTGCCAGACGTCCTTGAGTTGCGACGCATAGAGGTTGCTGGTCACACCCGGCGCAGCGCTGAACGATACGCCGGCCCAGTCCAGGTGCTGGCTGTCGTGGTTATCGGGCAAGGCGCCGTAGCTGGTGCCGATGCGCCGGTGGCCGCTCTGGTTATAGAGCTTGGTGAAGCTGGCCTGGCCGCCTTCGAACATCCAGCCGTCCAGGCTGCGGTTGGTCAGACTGACGCCACGGAAGGTCTGCGGCAGCATGCGCGTCATGCCACCGGCGATCACCGGGTTGTTGAGGAACAGGTCGCCGGCTTTGAGTTCGGTGTCGAAGGCGCGCATTTTCAAGGTGCCGCCGGCGGTGGAGAACGAACCCGGCGCTTTGCCGCTGCCGGTGTCGCTGCCATAGGGAAGGATGCTGGAACCGTCAGTGCCGCCACCGCCGTCAAGCTTGAGGCCGAGCATGGCATGAGCGTCCAGGCCGAAACCGAGCGTGCCCTGGGTAAAGCCGGACTCGAAGGTGCCGATAAAACCCTGGCCCCATTCCTTGCTGTCGTCGGTGTGGATATCACGACGGTCGCGGTTCATGTAGTAGTTGCGGGTGTCGATTGTCAGGTGTGAACCTTCGACGAAACCGTCGACGGGGACGCTGTCCGCCGCGTGAGCGATGGGCGTAATCGTTGCGGTAATCGCGAGGAATAACGGGGTGAACGTCAGCGAGTTCTGCACCGGTGGAGCTCCTTTGGATCAGACGTAAACGGCCGGTGTCGTGGGAAATGCCCGGCCTTTTTTGACGGCAAAAAAAAGCCGCTGAAGGTCAGCGGCTTTAAGACAGATTCCCAGCGTAGAGCCCTGGAAATAAGTCGAGGGAAATTCGGGTAAACGGGGCAGCTGTCTTTGCCGTCGCGCTCATCGATGCGTCAAATTAACGCAGGCGAGCACTGCGAAACAGAGTGTAACAAGATAATGACTGTTGCCCAAACCGCAACAGTCACGCGCTCATACCGGCAGCGTGATACCAAAGGTATTGCCGCGCCTGTCGCTGCGTACAAACACATCCCCGCCGTGCATCAGCGCAATCGCCTTGACGATGGCCAGGCCCAACCCATGGTTCGCGCCGCTGTTACGCCGCGAGGCGTCGACCCGATAGAACCGCTCGAACAGCCGAGGCAGGTGTTCACTGGCGATGGTTTCGCCGGGGTTGGTCACGCCGATGGCGACGTGATGCGCCTGCACCTCGATGTGCACGTCGATGACCTGACCGGGCGCCGTGTGTTGCACGGCGTTGCTCAGCAGGTTGATCAGCGCGCGACGCAGGTGGGCTCTCTCGATCTGCACCTGTGCGTCGCCATGGACCTGCACCTGCACCTGGGCGTCTTCGAGGATAAAGTCCAGGTAATCGAGGGTCGTTGCGACCTCGTCGGCCAGGGAGCTTTCGCTCAACTTGGTGGCCTTGGTGCCCTGGTCCGCGCTGGCGAGGAACAACATGTCGTTGACGATCGAACGCAGGCGCTCCAACTCTTCCAGGTTCGACTGCAGCACCTCCAGATAATGTTCGGCCGAGCGCCCGCGCGTCAGCGCCACCTGGGTCTGGCCGATCAGGTTGGTCAAGGGTGAGCGCAGCTCGTGGGCCACGTCGGCATTGAACGACTCCAGGCGCGAATAAGCCTGTTCCACGCGGTCCAGCGTGGCATTGAATGTGTTGACGAACTGCTTGAGCTCCGGCGGCAACGGTGACAACAGCAGGCGGCCGGAGAGTTTCGGCGGCGCCAGTTGGCTGGCCTCGTCCGAGAGCTTGCCCAGCGGCTTGAGGCCGATGCGCGAGACCCAGAACCCCAGCAGCGCCGCCAGCAGCACGCCCACCAGCGCCAGGCTGACCAGCGCCACCAGCAAGTGATGCTGGGTGGCGCGGAAGTTTTCGGTGTCGATGGCGATCATAAAGCGCAGCGGCGGGCGCTGGTCCTTGGCGGCGAACTGGCTGACCAGCACTTTGAGCGGATAACGCTGGCCGGGCAGGTGCAAGTCACGCTTACCGGTGCGTTCAGCGGCGAAGGCACGAATGCGTGCGTCGGGGTTGCCGTATTCATAGGCCGGGTCGCTGCTGACTACCCAGAAATGAATGCGCTTGTCTTCTTCGCTCAGCAGTTTGAGCTTGTTGGTGATCTTGGCCCAGTGGTCCGGGGTGCCGAAGCGGTTCACCGAGGATTCGAGCACGCTGTAGCGTGCGTCCAGTTCGGCCTCCGGCAGCAGGCCCAGGCCGCGGTCCACTTGCTGGTACAGCGCGCCGCCGATCAGCAGGAAGATCAGCGCCGCCACCAGGGTGAACATGCCGCTCAGGCGCAGCGCAATGGAATCAGCCGGCACTGCGGTTCTCCAGCACATAGCCCATGCCACGGATGGTGTGCAGCAGTTTGTGTTCGAACGGGCCGTCGAGCTTGGCCCGCAGGCGCTTGATCGCCACTTCGACCACGTTGGCATCGCTGTCGAAATTGATGTCCCACACCATCTCCGCAATCGCTGTCTTGGACAGGATCTCGCCCTGGCGGCGCGCCAATACGCTGAGCAGCGAGAATTCCTTGGCGGTCAGATCCAGGCGCAGGCCGTTGCGACTGGCCTTGCGGCTGATCAGGTCGATCCACAAGTCGGCGACGGTCACCTGCACCGGCTCATGCCCGCCACTGCGGCGGGTCAACGCCTGCAGGCGCGCCACCAGTTCGAGAAACGAAAAGGGTTTGCCCAGGTAGTCGTCGGCGCCTTCGCGCAGGCCGCGAATGCGGTCTTCCACGCGCTCGCGGGCGGTGAGCATGATCACCGGGGTCTGCTTGCGCGCGCGTAACGCCCGCAGCACGCCAAAGCCGTCGAGGCCCGGCAGCATCACGTCGAGCACGATCACGGCATAGTCGTTCTCCAACGCCAGGTGCAAACCTTCGACACCGTCACGGGCCACGTCGACGGTGTAGCCCTGTTCCGTCAGGCCACGGTGCAGATAGTCCGCGGTTTTTTCTTCATCTTCGATAATCAGGACGCGCATGACCCCGCCTCACTCTGTGGTCGCCAGCGCGGACGCTGGTGTGGGCCGATGGAACAACTTTTCGAGGTACAAGTATATGACCGGCGTGGTGAACAGGGTCAGCGCCTGGCTCACCAGCAGCCCGCCGACCACCGCGATGCCCAGCGGCTGGCGCAGTTCCGCGCCGGGACCGGCGCCCAGCATCAGCGGCACCGCGCCAAGCAGGGCGGCGAGGGTGGTCATGATGATCGGTCGGAACCGCGTGACGCAGGCCTGGTAAATCGCCTCCTGAGGCGCCAGGCCACGCACGCGCTGGGCGTCGAGGGCAAAGTCGATCATCAGGATGCCGTTCTTTTTCACGATGCCGATCAGCAGCACCAGGCCGATCAACGCCATGATCGAAAAGTCCTGGCCCATCAGGGTGAGCATGATCAGCGCGCCGAGGCCGGCCGACGGCAGGGTCGAGATGATCGTCAGCGGATGCACGAAGCTTTCGTACAGCACCCCCAGGATGATGTACACCGCCACCAGCGCCGCAAGGATCAGCCACGGCTGGCTGGCCAGTGAACTCTGGAATGCCTGGGCGGCGCCCTGGAAGCTGCCGATAAGGGTGCTGGGCATGCCGATCTCGGCCTTGGCCTGGTCGAGCATGATCACCGCATCGCCCAGCGCTACGCCGGGTGCCAGGTTGAAGGACAGGTTGGCGGCCGGGAACATGCCGTCATGGCTGATGGATAATGGCCCGACGGTCGGTGGGTCGACCTTGGCCAGCGCCGACAGCGGCACCATTTCGTTGGTCAAGGGGGAGCGCAGGTAGAAATAGTTCAGGCTCTCGGCCTTGCCGCGTTGTTGGCGATCCAGTTCCAGCACCACCTGGTATTGGTTGATCTCGGTCTGGAATTCGTTGATCTGGCGTTGGCCGAAGGCGTCGTACAGCGCCTGGTCGACATCGGTGGCGCTCAGGCCGAACCGTGCGGCGGCCTGCCGGTCGATGCTGATGTGGGTGATGCTGCCGCCCAGTTGCAAGTCGTTGGACAGGTCGCGAAAGGCCGGGTTGGCGCGCAGTTTCTCGGTGAGGCGCTGGGTCCAGGTGTTGAGCGTCGGGCCGTCGTTGCTCTTGAGCACATATTGGTACTGGGCGCGGCTGGGGCCGGAGCTGAGGTTGATATCCTGGCCGGCGCGCAGGTACAGCACAATGCCCGGCACCTTGGCGAGTTTCGCGCGGACGCGGTCGATAAACTGGCTGGCCGACACATCGCGCTCCCCACGCACTTTCAAGGCGATCCAGAAGCGGCCGTTGGCGATGGTCTGGTTGCTGCCGGTCACCCCCACGGAATGGGAAAACGCCTGTACCGCCGGGTCGTCCTTGATGATCTCGGCCAGGGCCTTGTGTTTGGCGACCATGTCCGGGAAGGACACATCGGCCGCCGCCTCGCTGGTGCCGAGTACGAAGCCGGTGTCCTGCACGGGGAAGAACCCTTTGGGAATAAACACGTAGCCGACCACGGCCAACGCAAGCGTCACGCCGAAGATCGCCAGCATGCTGCGTTGATGGGCCAGGGCACGCCGCAGGTTGCGCGCGTAGCCGGCCAGCAGGCGCTCGCTGAAACCGGGCCTGGCCTGGGTGTGATGGCTGGGCGCGCGCATGAACAACGCGGCCAGGGTCGGTGCCAGGGTCAGGGACACCACCACCGAAATCAGAATGGTCGAGGTAGCGGTGAGCGCGAACTCCTTGAACAGCCGCCCGACCACACCCCCCATGAACAGCAGCGGAATAAACGCCGCCACCAGGGAAAAGCTGATGGACACCACCGTAAAGCCGATCTCGCCGGCGCCCTTGATCGCCGCCGCGCGCTGATCGAGCCCGGCCTCCAGGTGCCGGTGGATGTTCTCCACCACCACGATGGCATCGTCCACCACAAAGCCCACGGCGATCACGATGGCCACCAGGGTCAGGTTATTCAGGCTGAAGCCCATCAGGTACATCAGCGCAAAACTGGCGATCAGCGACACGCCGAGCACACTGGACACAATCAGCGTGGCCGACAGTTGGCGCAGGAACAGCGCCATCACCGCCACCACCAGCAGGATCGCGATCAGCAAGGTCACTTCCACCTCATGCAGCGAGGCGCGGATGGTTTTGGTGCGGTCGCTCAGCACACTGACCTGCACCGATGCCGGCAACATGGCTTGCAGGCGCGGTAGCTGCGCCTGGATGCGGTCGACGGTCTCGACGATATTCGCGCCAGGCTGGCGCGAGATCACCAGGTTGACCCCGGGAGTGTCCCCGGACCAGGCCTGCACGTAGGCGTTTTCCGAGCCGTTGATGACCTTGGCGATATCGCGCAACTGCACCGGCGCGCCGTTTTTGTAGGACACGATCAATTGAGCGTAGTCCTGTGGCTGGAATAACTGATCATTGGTCGACAGGGTCGACACGCTGTTATCACCGTAGATCGCCCCCTTGGCCAGGTTCAGGCTCGACTGCTGAATGGCCAGGCGGATATCGGCAAGCGTCAGACCGATGGCCGCGAGTTTGTCGGGCGAAGCCTGCACGCGAATCGCCGGACGTTGCTGGCCGGTGATGTTGATCTGACCGACGCCATCGATCTGGCTGATCTGCCGGGCCAGCAGGGTTTCCACGTAGTCGCTCAGTTCGGTGCTGGGCATGCTGTCGGAGCTGACACTGAGGATCAGCACAGGGCTGTCCGCCGGGTTGACCTTCTTCCAGGTCGGCAGGCTCGGCATATCGCTGGGCAGCTTGCCGGACGCGGTGTTGATCGCCGCCTGCACTTCCTGGGCGGCAGTGTCGATGCTTTTGTCGAGGGTGAATTGCAGAGTCAGCAGGGTGGAGCCCAAGGCGCTGCTGGAGGTCATCTGAGTCACGCCGGGGATGGCGCTGAATTGCACTTCCAACGGTGTGGCCACCGACGAGGCCATCGTGTCGGGGCTGGCGCCGGGCAACTGCGCGGTGACTTGGATCGTCGGAAATTCCGCTTCCGGCAGGGGCGCAATGGCCAGGCGCGGGAAGGCAATCAGCCCGAGCAGCACCAGGGCGAAGGTCAGCAGCAAAGTGGCGACCGGGTGGTCGACGCACCAGGCCGACGGCGAGCGGCTGCCGCTCATGGCTGCACCGTGGCGTCGACGGTCTGGATCGCCTGGGGCGGCTCCTTGAGCACCTCGACCCGCGCACCGGCCTTGAGCCGCGACTGACCGTCGCTGACCAGCACATCCCCGGCCTGCACGCCGGTGATCAGGCTGAGGTCGCTGTTCTGATACGTCACCTGTACTGGCACCACTTCGGCCTTGTCACCGTTTACCCGGTACACAAAGTGCGAATCCAGGCCACGCTGCACGACGGTCGGCGGCACCACCAGGGCGTTTCTATCGAGGGCGGTCTGGATCTTGACGGTCACCAGTTGGCCGGGCCACAGGCGCTGGGCGGTGTTGCTGAATTCGGCCTTGGCGCGCAGGGTGCCGGTGGTGGAACTGATCTGGTTGTCGATCAGGCTCAGATGGCCACGGCCCAGCAAGTCGCCGGTGCGGCCGTCGGTGTCGGCGCCCAGGTAGGCGTCAACACTGGCTTTTTCCGGAGCGGCGATCAGGCCTTGCAGGGTCGGCAGCATCTGCTGCGGCAGGGAAAATTCCACCGCGATCGGGTCGATCTGCGTCACGGAAAACAGCCCCTGGGCATCGCTGCTGCGCAGGAAGTTGCCTTCATCCACTGTGCGAATACCAACGCGACCACTGACCGGCGAGCGAATCTGCGTGTAGGACAACTGCACTTGAGCCGAATCAATCGCCGCCTGGTTGCCCTGGGCGCTGGCCTTGAGCTGGTTGACCAGGGCTTGCTGCTGGTCATAGGTCTGCTTGGACACACCGTCGTCGACGCTCAATGCCTTGTAGCGCTTGAGGTTGACCTGCGCCACCTGCAACTGGGCCTGGCTCTCGCCCAGTTGGGCCCTGGCCTGGTCGAGGCCGGCGCGGATCGAACGATCATCGAGGGTGGCCAGCAGGTCGCCGGCCTTGACCCACTGGCCTTCCTTGACCAGCAACCGGGTGAGAATGCCATCCACCTGCGGGCGTACCACCACACTGTGCAGCGACAGCACCGTGCCGATGCCGCTGACAAAGCGCGGCACATCCTGCCGGGCCACGCTTACCACGCGTACCGGAATCGCGCTGGGTGCCGCCAGCCGAGGCTTGGCCGGGCGGGTCACGGCCCAGAGAGCAACCGCGGAAACCACGAGGACTGCCGCGATCAGGGCGGTTTTTCGCTGAATGTGCATGGGCAGGGGGCCGGGACAGAGGAGTGGAATAGGTAGCGGCCTTTATAGCCCGCCAACCCGGTCAGCACGGTGACGGCTAACTGACAGGGCTGTCAGCAAACGCCGACCATTCGTACAGGCGGTGGTTAAAGAACCGAGGCGGGCAGGTATACTGCGCGCCAGCGTGGCCGGCAAGCGGTCTCGCTTCATTTTTCTGCACGCTCCGGAGCTTCCATGAATTCCCCGACACAATCCCCCGTTGAAGCGGCCGACCTCGCCGATCCGGCCAGCGCCGAAGGCGTTGAAAAGGCCGAGATCCCGGCGTTCAAGTTTCCCTTCAAACCGGGTGAACTTGCCGGAGCCAAGAACGCCGCGCAGCCCTGGTACAAGAACGGCGCCAAGAACGGCCACACCAAGACTCCCGGAATGGCCCCGCCCGGCACGCGTCGCTCCATGGGTAAACGCTGAGTGTAATTACCGTTTAATCGTGATGGCATTTGCCTACAAGCTCTGCTGATATTTCTGCTTGTAGGATCAAGTCCGTTTCTAGAAAGCTTGCCTGCCTTTGCTGCGCCCGTGCATACCGGGCGAGGGGCGATGAGGCTGGTTTCTCTGGAAAAGGATGTTTCCCGTGGCTCTGATACACCTCTGTGTAGCGCTCGCCCTGTTGCTTTCGGTGGATGCCGTCGCGGCCGCCGACCCACCGCGTCAAGAAGTCCGATTTGCCGTCGCCGCGCTGTTCCCCCCGTTTCAGAGCCGCGACCCACAAGGGCAACTGGTCGGTCTGAATATCGAACTGGGTAATGCCCTCTGCGTGCAAATGCATGTGCGGTGTACCTGGGTCGACCAGGTACAGGTGGAAAACTTCCGCGCCCTGGATGCCCGGCGCTTCGACGCCATCATGGGGATCGCGCCCACCTCGGAACGCCGGCGATGGGCGAACTTCACCGATCTGCTCTACCCCTTCACCACCCGCCTGGTCGCGCGCAAGGCTTCCGGCCTGCTGCCCACCGCCAAGTCGCTCAAGGGCAAGCGGGTAGGGGTATTGCTGGGCAGCAATCGTGAGGCGTTCGCCCGTTCCAAATGGGCGCCGAAGGGCGTCATTATCAAAAGTTTCTGGCTCAACACCGACTTGGTCCACGGCCTGCTGGCGGGCGAACTCGACGCGACGTTGCAGGGCACCGTGGAAATTCGCGAGGCCCTGCTCGACACCGACGAAGGCCAGGCCTTCGACTTCCTGGGCCCGGCCGTTTCCGCCGAGCTGTTGGGCGATGGTGTGGCAATCGCGGTGCGCAAGCCTGATACCGCGTTGCGTCATGCGCTCAACCTGGCGCTTGAACAGTTGAAGCAGAACGGTGAGTACCAGCGGATCATCGCGCCCTATCGCCTGGAAATTCCGAGATTTTAGGGTTTTTCCTACAGCATTACAGGATGAGTGCCGGGCGATTATGCGAGGAGTCCTGCTAAATCTACTGGGGTAGTCGGTGCGGCCATTGATAGGCGCCCGAAAGCCCTCTTATTTTTTGCAAGGACTGAATCATGATCCTGACACGACTGATGTTGGCGCTGGCTTTATGCACGATGACCGGTGTGTTGTGCTCCACGGCTTACGCGAAGGAAAAACGATCACAAGTCATACGGTTTGGCGTCGAGCCTCTGGTACCGCCTTTTGAAAGTCGCAACGCCAAAGGCGAGCTGGTGGGGTTGAATATAGAACTGGGCAACGCACTGTGCGCCCAACTCAAAAGGCGTTGCGAGTGGGTCGACCAGAGCTACGCCACCAATCTGGCGGCGCTTGAAGCCGGCCGCTTTGACGCGATCATGCCCATGTCCTCCACCCCCGCGCGGCGCAAGCAGATCGATTTCACCGATAACCTGTACCCGCTCGAAACCAGGCTGGTGGCGCGACGCGACCTGGCCCTGCAGCCTGATCTGAAGGTACTGCAGGGCCGCCGCATCGGCGTGCTGGCCGGTACCAGTCGGGAGGCCTACGCATTGGCGCGCTGGGCCCCCCATGGGGTCGAGGTGAAGACGTTCAAGCTCAACGCGCAGTTGATCGAGAGCCTGCGCAAGGGCGAGATTGATGCAACGTTGCAGGACAGCATCGAAATCTCGCAAGCCTTGTTGAAAACTGCGCAAGGTGTGGATTTCGCGTTTGCCGGGCCCGCCATCAAGGATGAAATGCTCGGCACCGGGGTTGCCATCGGCCTGCGCAAAACCGACCCTGAACTGCGTGACGCGTTGAACCAGGCCTTGCAACGACTCAAGGACAACGGCCAGCACGCCGCTATTACGGGACGTTATCTCGCCGCCGCGCCAGCGCCCCAGCGCCCTGTACTCCAACCTCTGGGCTTCTCTCCCGCCGACGCAGGCCTACCGTTTTCGCAAACGGTGCGGGCCGGGTCCTTGCTGTTTCTGTCGGGCTTGCTGGGTTTGGACAGCGCTGGCAAGCGCGTACCCGGTGGAATAGAAGCGGAAACCGCCAGGGCCTTGGAGAGCATGCGCACGATTCTCAAGGACAAGGGATTGTCGATGGAACGCGTTGTCAAGTGCACCGTGATCCTCGCCGATATCAACGATTTCGCCGCCATGAACAAAGTCTATAGCCGCTACTTCCCGGCGAATCATCTGCCCGCCCGAACCACGTTCGCTGCCGGTCGGCTGCTACTGGATGCGCGCATCGAAATAGAGTGCGTCGCCAGCTATTGAGGGCGCCAATCAACACCGCGCGGATGGGCGGCGCGTCGCATCACGCCGCCCGCAGCGGAATAAATGTGTAATTGGCCGGCACCTCGGTGGCGATCTGCGCGCCGGCGTCCAGCAGTTGTTCGGCGATGCCCGGGCCGGACACCTGGAACACCCACTCACTGGCCGCAGAGGGGTGGGCCATCGCCAGCTCGATGGCCTGGGCGAATGCGCCCATGTCCGGCAGGTAGGCGGTGAAGCCATCGCCCTTGAGCGCCGTGGTGCGAATGCCCAGCAGGGCGCAGACCGCCTCCTTGGTTTGCACGTCGTCGCGGTCGGCCTGGCGTGATTGCTGGATCAACTGCGCGAGTTCCCGATCGACCAGTTCGCCCCCGACGATCAGTGCCGGGCCCTGTTCCCAGGACTCCGGCGGACAGTCCTTGGCCGCAGGGTTCAACGGGATGTGTGGGTTGATCTCCATCGGGTAGATGCGACAGACCAGCGGGCGCCGTTCATAGATGCGGCACAGGTTGTCTTCGTCAAGATTCCGGCAGCGTCCGGCGTTGTAGGCGGCGAAGGTAATCGCCACGAACGCCTCGGCTGTGCCGCTGGGGACTACCACCGAACGCCGTTCGGCGTGCTCGCGCTGTTGCACGGGCAACCCCAGGCCGTTGCCGAGAAAGCCCTCCACCAGAACGATGACGTTACCGCCGTCCGCCGCCCACATACGGGCTTCGTCGAGGGTCAGGGGCACGTGGTGGTCACTGCAGCATTTGCCGCAACCGACGCAGGAAAAATGAGTGTTCATGGCAGGCTGTCACCAGGCTAGGTCAGAGGGCATGCAACGGCGGTGACGGGTTTTTACCTCTGTTCACCGCAATACCGCTCTGGAAGCAAGTTATGCGCCAGTCATTCTTCGCTGACCACATCGCGCATGACAAACAGCATGCCCGCACTTTCATACAGTCGCCGGGCACGCAGGTTGGTTTCCAGCACCTTGAGGTCCACATAGGGCTCGCCGCGTTGCTTGAACACCTGGAACGCGTGCAGCAACAAGGCGCGACCCAGCCCCTGACCCTGGGCGCAGGGGTGCACGGACAGGTTCTTGATAAACGCGCTGGTCCAGCACTGGGCCACGCCCAGAATGCCCGTCTCGTTGCTGGCGACCAGGCACAGGGTGGGGTCGAACTCGGCATCGGTGACAAACCGGTCCTGCCAGGTGTGCAGATCGGGTACGCGGCCACCGCCCTGTTCCTGAGTCAGGCGCAATACCGCATGAATCGCCGGGGCCAGCTCATCGCGGTAATGATCCAACTGCGTACCGGCCGGCCATTGCGGCGCGGGCAGGCTCCCGGTGAGGGGGCGGCGCAGCAGCTGAAAATATGCAGCCATGGCTCAACGACCTTGTTGCGCCACGGTCTGGGCGGCCACCACCAGGCACTTGGTCAGCTCGGGGGACGAGAACTTGGTCAGCACCGCGTTGGCGCCGGCCAGCCGTGCTTTTTCACTGTTCATCGCACTGTCCAGAGAGGTGTGCAGCAGCACGTAGAGGTGCTGGAAGTCCGGGGTTTCGCGCAGGGTGCGGGTCAGGGCGTAACCGTCCATTTCGGACATTTCGATGTCCGACACCACCACGTTGATTTCTTCGCCGGTGCCTTGCAGCTCCAGCAGCACATCGATGGCTTCCTTGGCACTGCGCGCGGTGTGGCAGGTCAGGCCGAGGTTGCGCAGGGTATGCACCGACTGCTGCAACGCCACCTGGCTGTCATCCACCACCAGGATCCGCGCATGGCCGAGCACTTCGGCTTCTTCCATGGTCAGGTCGGTCGGTGCCGCTTCGATCGGGGCCGGGGCGATGCCGTGGATGACTTTTTCGATATCGAGCACCTGTACCAGGCCGCCTTCCACCTGCGTCACGCCGGTGATGAACGCGCGATTACCGCCGGAGCCGTAGGGCGGGGGGCGGATATCGGTGGTCAGGCAGTGCACGATCTTGCTCACCGCCTGCACGTGCAGGCCCTGCTTGGAGCGGCTCACATCGGTGACGATCAGGCAGCCACCATTCGGATCTTCCAGCGGCATCTCGCCAAGGGCGCGGCTCAGGTCGATCACCGACAGCGAGGCGCCGCGCAGGGTAGCGATGCCTTTGACGTGCGGGTGCGACTCCGGCAGTTTGGTCAGCGGCGGGCAGGGGATGATTTCGCTGACCTTCAGCAGGTTGATGGCCATCAGCTTGCCGCTGCGCAAGGTAAAGAGCAGAAGCGAGAGTGAATCTGCGCGGGCTTTGGAGGTAGGCATAAAAACCTTCTGTGAATCAGGGAGGACGATCTATGGAAGGTTATCGACCTGCGCGGCCCAGGCTTTAGCCCTTCCACACTTGCGGGTTCACCAGATCCTGCGGCTTCTGCCCGAGCAGGGCGCTGCGCAGGTTGTCCAGGGCACGGTTGGCCATGGCTTCGCGGGTTTCGGTGGTGGCCGAGCCGATGTGCGGCAGGGTCACGGCATTGCTTAGCTGGAACAGCGGCGACTCGGCCAGCGGTTCCTGCTCATACACGTCCAGCCCGGCGCCGCGAATGGTCCGGTTCTGCAAGGCCTGGATCAGCGCCGGTTCGTCCACCACCGGGCCGCGGGAAATATTCACCAGGATGGCGCTGGGCTTCATCAGCCCCAGCTCGCGGGTGCTGATCAGGTGGCGGGTCTTGTCGTTCAACGGCACCACCAGGCAGACGAAGTCCGCTTCGGCCAGCAATTGCTCGAGACTGCGCAACTGCGCGCCCAGTTCCTGTTCCAGCGCCGGCTTGCGGCTGTTGCCGCTGTACAGGATCGGCATGTTGAACCCCAGTCGCCCGCGCCGCGCGACCGCCGCGCCGATATTGCCCATGCCGACGATGCCCAGGGTCTTGCCGTGCACATCGCAGCCGAACAACGGTGCGCCGACGCTGGCCTTCCACTGCCCGGCCTTGGTCCAGGCGTCCAGCTCGGCCACGCGGCGGGCGCTGCTCATCAACAGGGCGAACGCCAGGTCGGCGGTGCTTTCGGTCAGCACGTCGGGGGTGTTGGTGAGCATGATTCCACGCTCGGTGAGGTACGGCACATCGTAGTTGTCGTAGCCCACCGACACGCTCGACACCACCTCCAGCTTGCCCGCGCCTTCGAGCTGCGCGCGGCCCAGTTTGCGGCCCACACCGATCAAGCCGTGGGCGTGGGGCAGGGCCTCGGCGAACTGCGCGTTGATATCCCCCAGCTTGGGATTCGGCGCGATCACCTCGAAGTCCTGTTGCAGGCGTTCAATCATCGACGGGGTGATGCGGCTGAAGGCGAGGACAGTCTTTTTCATGGCAGGCGGGGCTCATCGACTACGGAAGAATGCCAGGCACGCTAACATTCCTGCCGGCGGTTGTCAGGACACCGCCGATCCAATCTGGGCACCGGACACACTGTGTTGTTTGCTGGCTATCAATTAGCCAACCGCACCCCACCCAGGCTGCCGCTCAATTCATACGCCACCAGTTCGGCCTGATGCGCCGCCAGAATCTCCGGCAGTGAGCCGCGCAGGTATTCCACCCAGGTTTTGATCTTCGCATCCAGGTACTGGCGCGACGGGTAGATGGCGTACAGGTTCAGCTCCTGGGAGCGGTAGTTGGGCATCACCCGCACCAGGGTGCCGTTGCGCAGGCCTTCGATGGCGGCGTACACCGGCAGCAGCCCGACGCCCATGCCGCTGGTGATCGCGGTTTTCATTGCGTCGGCCGAGTTCACCAGGAACGGCGAGGTGTTGATCGCCACGCTTTCTTGGCCTTCCGGGCCGTTGAACGTCCATTTGTCCAACTGAATGACCGGGCTGACCAGGCGCAGGCAGGCGTGGTTGAGCAAGTCCTGGGGGCGCTGTGCGCACCCCTTGGCCTTGACGTAGTCCGGCGACGCGCAGGCGATGCTGTAGGTGATGCCCAGGCGCTGGGATACGAAGCCCGAGTCCGGCAGTTCGCTGGCCAGCACGATGGACACGTCATAGCCCTCGTCGAGCAGGTCCGGCACGCGGTTGGCCAGGGTCAGGTCGAAGGTCACGTCCGGGTGGGTGCGGCGGTAGCGGGCGATGGCATCGATTACGAAGTGCTGGCCGATACCGGTCATGGTGTGCACTTTCAGTTGCCCGGCGGGGCGGGCATGGGCGTCGCTGGCCTCGGCCTCGGCCTCCTCGACATACGCAAGGATCTGTTCACAGCGCAGCAGGTAGCGTTTACCCGCCTCGGTGAGGGCAATGCGGCGGGTGGTGCGGTTGAGCAAGCGGGTTTGCAGATGGGCCTCAAGGTTGGAGACCGCGCGCGAGACGTTGGCCGTGGTGGTGTCCAGCTGGGCGGCGGCGGCGGTGAAGCTGCCGGCTTCGGCCACGCAACTGAAGGCGCGCATGTTTTGCAAAGTGTCCATGGGGGGTTCTCAAGGTCGATGGCAAATTGTGACATGAAGTTGCCAGCAGGTGTGTATCCGCTGGGCACGACCTAAGTCGATGAAAATCCCCGCCAGGGCTCAGTCCAACCGCCAGGCCTCGCTGACTTTCGCCACATAGTGCGGCAGGTAAGCCAGCAACATCCGGTCCAATGCCTGTCGCGCCCGCGCACGATTTTCCGGTGTCGGCGCCGCAAGCGTGTCGGCGGCCTGCTGTGCCAGCGTTTCAACCGCCTGATCGAGTGCCGGGCCGATACGCCTGAGTACGTCCAGCTCAGCGCTCAGGACACTGCCCGGTGATTGTCGGCCCATGGCGTCGAACAGCTTGGACAGGTCATCGCTGTGTGCCTCTATATAACGGTCCCAGCCGGGCCTGTCTTCGGGGTTGGCCAGGTAGCGGCGGGCGATCGGTAGCAGGTGGTCCAGCGAATCGGTGCCCCATTGCTCCTTGTGCAGCGATTGCCGGGTGCGCAACGACTGCAATTGGACGCCGGTGTAGTGGCTGATCGGTTCCGGCAAGGCCAGGTCGCGATGCTTGTCGCGGGTATGGCGGGTCAGAAGCACTACCGGTTGCCCATGCTTGATCTTGACCAGCACGTGGGTGGACGGCTGTCGGGCGGGGTCGAGCAGCGATGCGCTGATGGAGTGGATCAGGTCTTCCCAGTCGAAGGTCTGCTTACCCAGGGCCGCCAATACTTCGCGCAGTGCCGTGACCACCCCTTTTTTGCATTTGAGCGGGGCGATATCGATCGCCAGGTAGTCGCCACTCAAATGTGGATCGTCGGATGTTCGGTGGCTGACCTCGAGGGTCACGCCTTTACCGCCCTCGGCCCGGGACGAGACCGAGGCGCCCACCGACCCGCTCAGTATCTGGGTCGGGGCCTTCAGTTGATAGACGCACAATGCCTGCGGCCGCAGAAGGGCGCGGTGCTGCTGGATCAGGTCGCGTATGTCTGCGTTCACCACTGGATCGACAGGCCCCAGGTCCTGAAGCAGCACGTAGCGCTCCAGCAGTGATTGGGCCTGTTGAGTGCGCAGGTCAACGACGGCGTTTGCGCGCGGTGAGTTGAGCTGTTGAACAAAGTGTCGGCTGCTGGACGCCACCTGTGCATTCAGATCCGCCAGCAGCTTGAGCGGCGTGTCCGCCGACGATTGTCGGGCGGCCAGTTGCTGCCGGGCCAGCGCCGGCGCTGTGTCGTACAGGCCAAGGATATCAAGCGTCTTGGACTGCACAGTGCGTTGCAATGTCAGCGCCATCGCAGTGTTTACCTTCAGGAAGCTGAAGACATCCAGCGCCAGTCTGCTGCCTGCAGTCATTTTAGAACCGCGTTCGGTCATCACCGGCTGGTCGGTGTGTTGCAGGCAGGGCAATTCAACGTCGCCCAGGCCATTGGCGGCCAGTGCCTCGCGGGTGTAGGGCTGGCTCTGTGCGCTGTAGTCCCGATGCCTTTGCAAATGGAAACGGTCACTCAAAATGGCCGGAAAATTCCGTACGGTCCGGGCGATATTTTCACTCAGGGACGTGCGTACTGAGTGGCTGCGGGCATCGGCATAGTGCGCAAGGCTTGGGTACTCCCGTGAGGATAAATAGCCGATTCCCAGTTGATGACCCGACGTGCCCGCCGTCACGTTCGCCAGCGTCGAGTTCAGTTTGCCCAGCAGGCCAACCACGCGGGTGCTCCTGATGCGCTGGTCGTCGGTAACTTCCACCAGAGAATCGGCCGCCAGGTAAGGGCCTGCACTTAACTGTCGCGTGGGTTCCAGCGCGAATTCGTAACCAAGTTGGCGATGGTTGATACGTTTACCACCGGCATCGATATAACCCAGCGCTGACAACACGCCTTGGGTCAGACGCGTGTGCCTGGTATCGCTGGTAGCGGCCCGGAACTGCCACTTAAGGGCGCGGCACAAGCGATAGTCAGCTTCGATGTTTGGATCATCGACACTGCGGTGGCGCTTGAGCAAGTGCTCGGCCTTTTTGAAAAAATGATAGAAATCGGGCAGTTCCTCAGCCGCCATCTCCAGCCTGGCCGGACTGTTGGACAGGGTGTGATGAAGCGCTTCGAGCGCCTCTTTATCGCGCGGATAGCCGGCCAGGTTCATCAGCTTTTCCAGCACCGTGTCGAGGACCCAGCGCGCATCGCGCTGTAAGGGCAACCTACCTGGGCTCAGCGGTGCCGGATGAATGTGCAGTTGCCTGCGCAAGCCGTCGGCGCAGGCTTCGGCGGGTGACAGAGGCGCGGCGGCAGGCGCAAGGACGCTCAAGGGAGGAAGCATGGGCGGCTCCGCAAGAAATGAATGTTGCCCATTATGTGAAGCTGCCCGCACCGGACTGTGTAGGGCAAACGCCCGGATTATCGCCTGAACGGTAACAAAGATTCACAGGAATGCCCGCTTATCGGCATCCCCCGCGCGCCCTAGAATTGCGCCACCTCTCCCGCTTCACCCATCTCAGGAATTCGCTTGCCGTGCCGCGTCGCATCAGCAGAGAGCTGAAGACTCTCAGTGTTTGGGCTTTATCGTTAGCAATCAGCGGCTGCATCGGAACCGGAGGAATCGCCCCGCAAGGCCAGGCCCTCGACGCCAATCAACTGGCGACCGACGAGGCGATCCAGCAGGCGGCGCAAGACGCCCACTGGCCCACCGCGCAGTGGTGGCGAGCCTACGGCGACCCGCAACTGGACCACTGGGTCGATCTCGCTACCCGGCACAGCCCAAGCCTGGCCATGGCCGCCGCGCGGGTGCGTGAGGCGCGGTCCATGGCCGGGTTGGCCGAGTCGGCCGAGGCGCTGCAGATCAACAGCGACACCACCCTCAAACGCCACAATTGGCCCAAGGATCAGTTCTACGGGCCGGGCGAATTGAGCGGTGCCAACACCTGGGACAACAATTCGTCCCTGGGCCTGAGCTATGCCCTGGACCTGTGGGGGCGTGAAAGCAATGCCACCGAGCGGGCGGTCGACCTGGCGCACATGAGCGCCGCCGAAGCGCGCCAGGCCCAGCTCGAACTGCAGAACAATGTGGTGCGCGCCTATATTCAGCTGTCGTTGCAGTACGCCAACCGCGACATCGTCGCCGCGACGTTGGCCCAGCAACAGCAGATTCTCGACCTGGCCAACAAACGCCTCAATGCCGGGATCGGCACGCACTTCGACGTAAGCCAGGCTGAAACGCCGTTGCCGGAAACCCATCGCCAACTGGATGCGCTGGACGAAGCCATCGCCCTGAGCCGCAACCAACTGGCGGCGCTGGCGGGCATGGGGCCGGGGCAGGGCGCGCAATTGCGGCGCCCGAGCCTGTCATTGGCTGCGCCGCTCGCACTGCCGTCGAGCGTGCCCGCGCAACTGCTCGGCCAACGTCCGGATGTGGTCGCCAGTCGCTGGCAAGTGGCGGCGCAGGCACGGGGCATCGATGTGGCCCATGCCGGTTTCTACCCTAACGTCGATCTGGTCGGCAGCCTCGGTTACATGGCCACCGGCGGCGGCATGCTGGAATTCCTGGCCGGTAAAAAATTCAATTACAGCGTCGGCCCGGCCATCACCCTGCCGATTTTCGACGGCGGCCGCCTGCGCGCCCAACTGGGTGAAGCCAGCGCCGGTTATGACATCGCGGTGGCGCATTACAACCAGACCCTGGTCAACGCACTCAAGGGCATCAGCGATCAGTTGATCCGTCGCGAGTCCATGGACAAGCAGCAGGCCTTCGCCGCGCAATCGGTGGCCTCGGCGCAGAAAACCTATGACATCGCGATGATCGCCTACCAACGCGGCCTCACCGATTACCTGAACGTGCTGAACGCCCAGACCCTGCTGTTTCGCCAGCAACAGATCCAGCAGCAGGTGCAGGCCGCGCGCCTGAGCGCCCACGCCGAACTGGTGACCGCCCTGGGCGGCGGCCTCGGTGCCGGCGACGACGTGCCGGCGCCCGCCAAGACCCTTCCGAGCAAAACCCCGGCGGCGCTGGCCGTGTTCGATCACTGAGTAGCTTGCGATGACTTCCTTGCCTGCACCGCTGCGCTGGCTGCACGCCCTTGAGTGGCGCCGTGGTTTTTTCGATTGGGCACGCAGCGACGGCGTGACCTGGGTGTATATCTTCAAAGTGTTGATCGCGGCGTTTCTCACGTTGTGGCTGGCCATGCGCCTGGAATTGCCGCAACCGCGCACCGCGATGATCACCGTGTTTATCGTGATGCAGCCGCAGAGCGGCCAGGTGTTCGCCAAGAGTTTTTACCGCTTCCTCGGCACCCTGGCGGGGTCGGCGGTGATGGTCTTGCTGATCGCCCTGTTTGCGCAGAACACCGAGCTGTTTCTTGGTGCGCTGGCGATCTGGGTCGGCATCTGCACCGCCGGCGCCACGCGCAATCGCAACTTTCGCGCCTATGGGTTTGTGCTGGCCGGGTATACCGCCGCGATGGTCGGCCTGCCGGCCCTGGCGCATCCGGATGGCGCATTCATGGCGGCGGTGTGGCGCGTGCTGGAAATCTCTTTGGGGATCATCTGCTCGACGTTGGTCAGTGCTGCGATCCTGCCGCAGACCTCCAGCGCTGCCATGCGCAATGCACTTTATCAGCGCTTTGGGGTATTCGCGTTGTTCGTCACCGATGGCCTGCGCGGGCGCAGCCAGCGCGACGCCTTCGAGGCCGGCAACGTGCGCTTCATCGCCGAAGCCGTGGGCCTGGAAGGACTGCGCAGCGTCACCGTGTTCGAAGACCCGCACATGCGCCGGCGCAACGGTCGCCTCAGTCGTCTCAACAGCGAATTCATGAGCGTCACCACACGCTTCAACGCCCTGCACCAATTGCTCGAACGCCTGCGCGCCGATGCCGCCGACCACGTGGTCGCGGCGATCAAACCTGGCTTGCAGGATCTTGCCGAACGGCTCGATGGTTTCTCCGCACGTGCACTTACGAGTCCCGATGCCGCCCGCCTGGTGACGCAATTGAGTGCCTACAAGGACGGCTTGCCCGCCACCGTGCGCAGCCTGCGCGCAATCTTCCAGGAAACGCAGCCCACCGAAGCCGAGCAACTGGATTTTCATACCGCCTACGAGTTGCTGTACCGCTTTGTCGATGACCTGCACAACTACGCGCAGACCCATGCCTCCCTGGCCGATCACAGTCACGCGCGGGAAGACTGGGACGAGCCCTACACACCGAAAACCAACTGGCTGGCTTGCGCCGCATCCGGCATTCGCGCCTCGTTCATTCTGATTGTGCTGGGCAGTTACTGGGTCGCCACCGCCTGGCCCAGCGGCGCCACCATGACCCTGATCGCAGCGGCCACCGTCGGCCTGTCCGCCGCCACGCCCAACCCCAAGCGCATGGCGTTTCAGATGGCCTGCGGCACCTTCATCGGTGCCCTGGTGGGGTTTGTCGACATGTTCTTCGTGTTCCCCTGGATCGACGGTTTCCCACTGTTGTGCGTGATGCTCGCACCGGTCATCGTTGCCGGCGCCTTTCTCGCCTCACGCCCGCAATATGCCGGTGTCGGTGTGGGCCTGCTGATTTTTTTCAGCACCGGGTCGGTGCCGGACAACCTCACGGTCTACAACCCCTACACCTTTATCAACGACTACATCGCCATGGTCATCGGCATGCTGGTATGCGCGGCGGCCGGGGCGATCATCCTGCCCCCCAACAGCCGCTGGTTGTGGCGCCGCCTGGAGCAGGACCTGCGCGAACAAGTGGTGTATGCCATCAGCGGCAGGCTCAAAGGCCTGGCCTCCAGTTTCGAGAGCCGCACCCGCGACCTGTTGCACCAGGCCTACGGCCTCGCCGTGGGCCAGCCGCAGGTGCAGCGCGACTTGCTGCGCTGGATGTTTGTGGTGCTGGAGGTCGGCCACGCGATCATCGAGTTGCGCAAGGAACAGGCGATCCTGCCGGTGCACCCGGCGTACGCCGAATCCCAGCCGTGGCGCCAGGCCATCCGCGTGATGGGGCGTTCGCTGGTGCGGCTGTTCCTGCAGCCCAGCGCGAGCAATCTGGAGCGCGGGCTCGTCGCCGTCGACCATGCGATCAGCCGCGTGCAGGCCACTGACGAACCGTTCGCTCCGCACTTCGACACTTCGGCCCTGCGCCGGGTGAAAAGCTACCTGCACTTTATCCGCACCTCGCTGCTGGACCCGCAATCGCCGCTGGCGGCCCTCAAAGGATCCTCCCATGCCCCGTGAGATCGCATTCCACGGCCTCTACATGCCGACCATGACCCTGATGTTCCTGATCGCCGCCGTGCTGGCCTGGGCGCTGGACCGCTTCCTGGCCGGGTTCGACCTGTACCGGTTTTTCTGGCACCCGGCGCTGCTGCGCCTGAGCCTGTTCGTTTGCCTGTTCGGCGCCCTGGCGCTGAGCGTCTACCGTTGAGAATGCCCCGATGAAAAAATTTTTCAGCCTGCTCGCCACCTTGCTGGTACTGGCCCTGGCGATCTGGATTGGCCGCACGCTGTGGGTGCACTACATGGAGACGCCGTGGACCCGCGACGGTCGCGTGCGCGCCGACATCATCAATGTCGCCGCCGACGTCACCGGTGAAGTGGTCGACGTGCCGGTGCGTGACAACCAGTTGGTAAAAAAGGGCGACCTGCTGATGCAGATCGATCCGGAGCACTACCGCATCGCGGTCAAACAGGCCCAGGCCCTTGTCGCTTCGCGCAAAGCCACCTGGGAAATGCGCAAGGTCAACGCCCACCGCCGCGCCGACCTCGACGCGCTGGTGATCTCCCGGGAAAACCGCGACGACGCGAGCAACATCGCCGACTCGGCGCTGGCGGATTACCAACATGCGCTGGCCCAGCTGGAAGCGGCGGAACTGAATTTGAAACGGACTCAGGTGTTAGCGGCGGTGGACGGCTACGTCACCAACCTCAACGTCCACCGTGGCGACTATGCACGCATCGGCGAGGCCAAGATGGCCGTGGTGGATATGAACTCGTTCTGGGTCTATGGCTTCTTCGAAGAGACCAAATTGCCCCATGTGAAAGTCGGCGACAACGCCGATATGCAACTGATGAGCGGCGAGACCTTGAAGGGCCATGTGGAAAGCATCTCCCGCGGCATCTACGACCGCGACAACCCCGAGAGCCGCGAACTGATCGCCGATGTGAACCCGACGTTCAACTGGGTGCGATTGGCCCAGCGGGTGCCGGTGCGGATTCACATTGATGAAGTGCCGGAGGGCGTGGTGTTGGCGGCGGGGATTACCTGCACGGTGATCGTTGACCAAGCGCAGAATTGAAATGTGGGGGGGCAATCCCCCTCCCACATTTGACTGTGTTATGTCTTGATGAAGGTCTCATGCAAATGCCGCCACAACAGCGCACCACTGGCCTGTTTCTCGAACACCACGGTGGCTCGGCGGTCGGTCTGCGTGCCGCTGTCGTCCACTTGATGTTCGCGATAGGTCACCGTGGCGCCGCGCGCGTGGCGGTCAATCCCGGTCATTTCGCTCAAGGTGATTTTCAAGCCAGGGCGCATGCCGCCCAGGCGGGTGAACAGTGCGTTGACCCCGGCCGCATTCACCCGTGCGCCGGTGGCGGGGGCGATCATGCTGAAGTCGGGCGAGAAACGCGCGAGCAGGTTCTGCAGGGTGCCTTCAGGCGCGACGCCGGCAAACCATTGTTCGATCTCGATGTGGGTCTGGGTCACTTCTTCAAAGAAATCGCTGTAGTCGATCATTTACAAACTCCCATTCAAACCAAAGCGTTTTTTCAACACGGTTTCCAATAATCCTTTGGGCAACAACGCCGCCAACAACGGCAACGCCCGGCTGCCATTGCCCGAGCGCAACAGGCGCGGCGGTTGCGGTTGTCGCACCGCCTTGAGCACATCGGCCGCAAACACTGCAGCGGGTGTCGGTTTGTCCTGGGACGCCTGGCTGCGCGCACGAATGCCCTCGCGCAAGGGCCACCAGGGCGATTGTTGGTTGATCAGCAATTCGGCCTGGGCGCCGGCATTTTTGGCGAAGTGGGTGTCGATGGCGCCGGGCTGGACCTCCATGACGCGCACGCCGAACGGTGCCAGTTCCATGCGCAGTGCATCGCTCAACGCATGCACGGCGGCCTTGGACGCACAGTAGGCGCCGGCGAAGGGCGTGACCAGCACACCGGAAACGCTGCCGATATTCACCACCAGGCCCTTGCGTTTGCGCAGGGCCGGGAACAGCGCCTGGGTCACGCCGACGATGGAGAACACATTGGTTTCGAATTGGCGCTGCAGGGCCTCGGTGCCGCCGTCGAGCAGCGGGCCCATGGCGCCGTAGCCGGCGTTGTTGATCAGCACATCCAGCTCGCCCAGTTGCTCGGCCAGGCGCTGCAAGGCCGCACTGTCGTTGACATCAAGTTCGACTGCAGTGAAACCGGCGGCGGCGAGGGCGGTTACGTCTTCAGGGCGGCGGGCGCTGGCCCATACGTTGAAGCCGGCAGCCTTGAAGGCATCGGCCAGGGCGCGGCCGATGCCGCTGGAGCAACCGGTGATGAGTACGTTGGGCATGGAGCAGTCCTTTGTCAGTCCGAGAAACTGCCTTGCAGGTGCTCGGCGCGAAATTCCAGGGTTTGCGGGCGGTAGCCGGGGCGTAGCGGTGGGGTGGGCAGGCAATCGTCCCAGGTGGCGCCGGCCTGCAATTCGCCGGGCCCGCGATAGCGCGGGGCGGCGTAGACGTTGTCGGCCAGGTTCACGGTGTCGCCCGGTGCGTAGGCGGCCACGCGCCAGCGCAGTTCGGTGAGGGGCACGTCGTTGCCGTTGTTCAGGGTCAGCTTCAGCGGCCGATCGGCCGGGCAGTCCTGCGGCGCGTAGGTGATGCGCAGTTCCAGGCGCGCCAATTGTGAGGCTTCGCGGTTGTCCAGCCACACCACCCAGACGGCCACGCAACCCAGGCCGGCCAAGGCGGCGAGGGATACCGGCAGTGCTTTGGCCGGGTAGCGCAGCAGCAGGATCAGCCAGGTGATGATCAGGAGAACGCCGAAGAACATGGAGACCACCTCGAATTTGGAACCAGCATCCTAACTTAAGCGTAGGTGGGATTGGGTAGCTTGAGTGCTGTGGTGGCCTTGCGGGCCTTATCGGGGGCAAGCCCCCTCCCACATTGGAATGTATTCACAGATCAAAGGTGGGAGGGGGGCTTGCCCCGATAAGGCCCTCACAGCCAGCGAAAATCAAAAAAAAGCCCCCACCCAACCCACTGCGGATAGGGGACGCAATGGGTTGGGCGAGGGCTTCTTGTACGACTGTTTTACTGCGCGATAGTTTTCACCGACACGCCACGTTCTACCGGCGTCGAGCGGCCGTAGATGTCTTCGAAGCGTTCGATGTCGTCTTCGCCCAGGTAGCTGCCCGATTGCACTTCGATGATCTCCAACGGGATCTTGCCTGGGTTGCGCAGGCGATGCACCGAAGCGATCGGGATGTAGGTGGACTGGTTTTCGGTGAGCAGGAACACGTTCTCGTCACAGGTCACTTCAGCGGTGCCGCTGACCACGATCCAGTGTTCGGCGCGGTGGTGGTGCATCTGCAGCGACAGGCACGCGCCCGGCTTGACCGAGATGTGCTTGACCTGGAAGCGGCCGCCCATGTCCACCGAATCGTAGGAGCCCCACGGACGATACACTTCGCAGTGGTTCTGGGTTTCGCTGCGGCCCTGTTCGTTGAGGGTGTTGACCATCTGCTTGACGCCCTGGACCTTGTCCTTGTGGGCAATCATCATCGCGTCCTTGGTTTCCACCACCACGATGTTGTCCAGGCCGATCACCGACACCAGCTTGCCGTTGCCGTGCACCATGCAGTTGCGGCTGTCCTGGATCACTACGTCGCCTTTGCTCACGTTGCCGTTGGCGTCTTTGTCGTTGACCGCCCACAGCGACGCCCAGCAACCCACGTCGCTCCAACCGGCGCTCAGCGGTACCACGCAGGCGCGCTGGGTTTTTTCCATCACGGCGTAGTCGATGGAGTTGTCCGGGCAGCAGGCGAAGGTGGCGTCGTCGAAGGTCACAGTGTCGGCGGTCTGCTCGCTGCGCTCCAGGGTCAGTACACAGGTGTCGTAGATGTCCGGGTCGTGTTTTTTCAGCTCTTCCAGGAAGCGGCTGGCGCGGAACAGGAACATGCCGCTGTTCCAGAAGTAGCCGCCGCTCTTGACGAACTCGACGGCGCGTTTTTCATCGGGTTTTTCCACGAACTGCTGCACGCGGCTCACGCCTTCTGGCAGCAGCGAATCGTTGGTGGACTTGATGTAGCCGTAACCGGTTTCCGGACGCGTAGCCGGGACGCCGAACAGCACCATCTCGCCGCGCTCGGCGGCCACGGTGGCCAGGGCCAGGGCACGTTGCAGAGCCTTCTGATCGTCGATCACGTGGTCGGCGGGCAGCACCAGCATCAGCTCGTCGCGGCCTTCATTGACCAGCATCATCGCGGTCAGGGCCACGGCCGGCGCGGTGTTGCGGCCAAACGGTTCCATCAGGATGCGTTGGCATTCAAGCTTACGCGCGGCCAGTTGCTCGTTGACGATAAAACGGTGGTCCTTGTTGCAGACCACGATCGGGGCGTCCATGCCTTCGAACACCAGGCGCTCCAGAGTCTGCTGGAACAGCGTGTGCTCACCGGTCAGGGCCAGGAATTGCTTGGGGAACTGTTTACGGGAAAGCGGCCAAAGACGTGAGCCGCTACCACCGGAAAGGATTACTGGGATCATGGGTGTTTCTCCTTGAATCGATTTGGGTCAGAGCCTGTGGGAGGGGGCTTGCCCCCGAGGCGGTGTTTCAGTCGGTACATCTGTTACTGAACCACCGCATTCGCGAGCAAGCCTGCGCCCACAGGGGGAGCGTCAATTTCAAAAGCTAATCAGCGGGTCGACACAGGGCGTTTCACCCAGACTGGCGACAGGCTCGAACCCGAGCCCGTTACATACAGCACCGCCGCTTCACCACGTTCCAACGCAACCGGCTTCACATCGCCGACTTTCTTGTCACCGTCATACAACGCCAGGCTCACCTTCACCGGGTTGATCTCGCGCTCGCCGCGGCCCTTGGCGGCCACCGACTTGACCACGTCGGTCTTGCCGTCGGCGGTTTTCAGGGTCAGGGCCTTGTCGCTGAGGTTCTGCACGCGCACCAGGGATTTCTGCTTGTTCTTGAATGGCGGCTCTTCGATCAGTTGCGGCTGGCCGCTGCTGCTGTTGACCAGGGTGTAGTAGTGATCGGCGGCGAGTTTGACCGGCACGGTCTGGCTGCCCACCTTGGCGCTGTAGTCACCGCCTGGCATGAAGCTGAAGTCGCTGCTGGCCAGCGGGGCCACTTCGCTGAGGTTGGTGTTGCCGACTGTAGCGCTGACTTCCTGGTTGCTGGCGTTGTAGATGCGCACGAAGCTTGAGCCTTTTGGCGCGGTCGGGCCGTACAGGGCGGCGTCGCCGCCGGCGAAGGCAGACATCGATACGAAGCTCAAGCCGGCAGCGATGGCCAGGGTCTTGGCGAGACGACGAGGAGTAGTAGTGAAAGTCATGTGAGTTACCTCTCTTTCAGTTTTGCGCCCGGTCGGGCGTCTCGGATTTTTTAAGGGTGTTCTGTGCCATGTTTTGTTGGCGTGAACCGGCTTGTTTAAGTTGCGCAACCCACGATGGGTCGGCATCACCGATTTCGTTGTTGACCGGCAGATAACGTTCTGGGAACTCCCAGATCAGCACTTGTGGCGGGTTGTTCTTGAAGTCGTCGCTTTTCAGGTAGCTGAGCATGGGCAGGATCGGGCCGTGGCCGTCTTCGGCGTAGCTGATTACATCGCTGCCCAGGGCTTGCTTGAGGGCGCCGACGAAGTTCCAGTTCGGGTTGGCGCTGTAGCTGGTGCCCACCAGTGCAACTGGCGTTTCGCTGTCGCTGAACAGCGCGTCGTCGCCTTTGGTTTCAGCCAGGTGCGTAACGCGTTTTTCCAGCGGCTCCTTGGGCGGCATCAGGTTTTCGAACAGCGGGTCCAGGGGCAGGAACAGACGCAAGTCGCCTTTGTGCGGCTCGATCTTCTCGGCCTCGGTCACAAAGCGCTGCGGCTCGCCACTGAGCGGGGTCTGCTCGGCAATCGCCTTGGCCAGTTGCCTGGCGGCGACTTCCGCGCCGTCCGGGGTCCAGTGGGTGTCGGTGCGCAGGAACACTTGCTTGCCGCTCAACTTGGCCTGTTGCAGCGGGCCAAGCAGGTCGGGAGCAGGAATCTTGTCGGCGGCGACACGGGCGTGGAAGTCCTGGTACAGGTTGGCGTGGATGCTCGCCGGTTTCACCTCACCCAGGTGTTCCGGGTACAGGCGCACCTTGGCCGGCACGATCGCCATCACCAGTTGAATGCCCTGGGCCTTGAGCTTCTGGCGCACGCCTTCGACCAGCGCGTAGTTGCCTTCCAGGTTCTGGTCTTCGTTGACGGCGGGATTGAACTCCTCGTCGCTGTACAGCCAGTGATCGCGGCCCAGCACCACGCCAGGGCGGCCTTCATTGAACAGCTTGTAGTCCAGCGCGGCCCACAGGTTGGTGCCCAGACGCTTGATCGGGAACTCATCGTCATAGTGAGTCTCGACGGCCTTGGTCCAGCGACCGTTGAGCACGGTCGCGTCGGCATTGGTGCTGAAGCCGAAGAAACTGCGCAGCGACCAGGCGCCCAGTGCCAGCAATAGCACCAGGAACAGGCCGATATAGAGGATGCGTAATGAACGGGTCATGGTCGGCTCCCTCAGAATTGGAAGTAAAGGAACGGCGAGAAACTCTGCGCCGACAGTTTGAGAATCGACGCCACGAACAGCGCCAGCACCGCAGCGCGCATAGCGTAGCGTGGCCAGTCAGCGGTCCAGTAGGCCGGTTGCACGGCGGCGTCCTGGCCCACGGTGAAGCCGGGCTGATGGATGCTGCCGGGGTTGTCGCCCGGCACGGCCTTGATCAGGCTCGGGTCGGCCGGCTTGGTTTTATCGGCGGGGCGATTGGTGTAGAAGTCGCGCAGACCGAAGAACGCCAGGGTTGCGTACGCCACCACCAGGGTTGCCACTTGCAGACCGGTAAGGCTGGCGCGGTTGAGTTCCGACAGCGACCACTCGCCAAAGCTGAACATCGCACCGTACATACGGCCGGCGACGTGCAGGTTTTCGGCGCGGAAGATCACCCAGCCCATCACCACCAGCAGGAACGTGAAGGCCCAGCGCAGCACATTGAAACTGCGCGGCGCGGTGTTCAGGCCGATGGCTTTTTCAATCGCCAGCCACATGCCGTGCCAGGCGCCCCACACGATGTAGGTGATGTTCGCGCCGTGCCACAGGCCACCGAGCAGCATGGTCAGGAACAGGTTGCGATAAGTAATCAGCGTGCCTTTACGGTTGCCACCCAGGGTGATGTACAGGTAGTCACGCAGCCAGGTCGACAGGCTGATGTGCCAGCGGCGCCAGAACTCGGTGATCGACTGGCTGATATACGGCTGTTTGAAGTTTTCCATAAAGCGGAAACCCATCATCAAGCCCAGGCCGATGGCCATGTCGCTGTAGCCCGAGAAGTCGAAGTACAGCTGCGCGGTGTAGGCCAGTGCACCCAGCCAGGCATCCCCGGTGGTGGGGTTTTGCAGGGCGAAGCAATGGTCGGCCACCACCGCCAGCGTGTCGGCGATAAAGACCTTCTTGATGAAACCCTGCATGAACCGCGTGCAGCCTTCGGAGAACTTATCCAAGGTGTGAGTGCGGTTGTTGAACTGGTCGGCCAGGTCGCGGAAGCGCAGCACGGGGCCGGCGATCAGGTGCGGGAAAATCGCCACGAACGCCGCAAAGTCGATGAGGTTGCGCGTGGCCGGGGTGTCGCCACGGTACACGTCGATGATGTAGCTGATGGACTCGAAAATGTAGAACGAGATACCGATCGGCAATAGCACGTGGGTCAGGATGAACGGCTCCAGGCCCATCGACTTCATCATCACATTGATGCTGTCGACACCGAAGTTGGCGTACTTGAAGTAGCCGAGGATGCACAGGTCGACGGCCACGCCGAGCAGCAGCCAGCGTTGGGCCGGTTTGGTGCGCACACCGGCGGCACCGACCTTGAGGCCGATCCAGTAATTCCACAGTGTCACGGCGGCAAACAGCGCCAGGAAGTCCACCCGCCACCAGGCGTAGAACACGTAGCTGGCAATCAGCAGCAGCAGATTGCGATAGCGTTGCCCGCTCAAGTAGTACAAGCCGAGAAAGATCGGCAAGAACAGAAACAGGAACACATTGGACGAGAAAACCATCCCGATCTCTCCATGTTTAACCAACAGTCAAGGGCCAACGGCCCCCCCAAACCCCCCCACGGTGTCGGGGGAAGCTTTGATCGTTCCCACGCTCTGCGTGGGAATGCCTTTTGTGACGCTCTGCGTCACGCTTTGGGACGCAGAGCGTCCCGTGCTGCATTCCCACGCAGAGCGTGGGAACGATCAGCGACTAGCTGCCTTTATTGCCTTTTTCATGCGCCGGGTCGTAGACCTTGGTCAGGTCGCCGCCCAGGCGGAAGGTCTTGAACGGCTGCATGTCATGCTTGCGTTCGATCACATCCGGCGCGCAGGTGTAGAGGGTGCAGAACGGCTCAAGCCAGGCATATTTCATGTCCTCCTTGAGGTCCTTCATGTCCTGCTCCTTGCCGTTCTTCTGCTCGAAGATCTGCGGGTCCTTGACCCCGGCCAGCACTTTGTCGCCCAGGCGCTTGAGCGCGCTGTTGTTTTCCTGGCGCAGGTCCACGCCATTGACCAGGGCAAAACTGGCGATCATCGACAGCGGCGGCAGGGCGTAGTTGTGGTACGACAGCGCGCGCTGCTGGCGCTTCAATTCGTTAGGCAGGAAGCCTTGGTCGTCGACCTGATTCACGCCGACCTTGTATTCCTTCACCGCCCAATCGAACAGGTCGCGGCGGTTGGTGGCGACGGAGGTTGCCATCACCGACCAGGCGGCCCAGTAGGAATGGTTGTTGGTTTTTTCCAGCGGCAGGTTGTCCCAGTCGCTGACCACTTGATCGGCCAGTTTGTTGAACCAGGCTTCGATCAGCTGCGATTCCTGCTGGTGGTTGGCCAGCGGGTGCGAGTCGGAAAACTTCAGGCGCACATAGGCCGAGGCCATGCTGCCCAGCGCCCATTTGCGCATGGACTTGCCGGTGTGGTTGAAGTCCTTGGACATCAATGCATCGGCCTTGGCCCAGGACACCAACCAGTTGAGCGTGCATTCGAGCTGCTCCGGGCGCCCGTCGCGCATGAACTGCATCACGCGCTTGCTGGTGTCTTTTTCCAGCTTGGTGATGTCGGCGGTGCTGTCGCGAAAGGCTTTTTCCGACTGCACGTTCAGGGTTGAGCGCGCCTTGTCGGAACCTTCGTACTTACTGCGAAACTGCAGCGGCCCGGTGTACGGCGTCGGCATGGTGTCGCAGTTTTCCTTGGCCTCGCCGGTCTTGAACGCTTCAATCGGGGCGAAATAGCCTTGAGGCGGACGCAGCGGGGCGGCGGCGTTGACTGAACCGGCGAACATCGCCAGGCCCAGCAGGGTAGGGAGCATCAACTTTTGCATAAGTAACCTCACTTCCCGAGTTGGGCGGTCTGTTGACCACCGCTTGGGAATACGTTGCGTGTGCAAATTTTCGCTTCGACCTTCTGCGCGGCGGCACCCTTTTCAGGGCCCTGCACTTCCACGGCCAGCAAGTTCTGCGAGGCCCAGTCTTCATCGGTGCGCAGTTCAAAGGCGAAACGCCCGTCTGTATCGGATGTTTCGGGTTTCTCGATCTTGATGTCCTCGTGGCGCCCGTTCATGTACCAGAGGGTGGCTTGCAGGGTTTTCACCGACGGATCGGCAAAGCGGATATCAACCTGGTGGTTGGCGTTGCGCAGGTCTTTGTTCGAACTGTTGACCAGCAATTCGTTCTTGCCGGGCTTCAAGGTGGCGCTGGCGCTCATCTGTGCGGTCTTGCCTTCACAGCCGTTGTCCAGCAGCGCCATCATCTGGCGATAGATGGTTTCCTGGTCGAGGCGATACAGCGGCGAGAACTCCCAGATCAGGATCTTGGGCGGTGTCTTCTGGAATTCGTCGCTGCCCAGGTATTGGATCATCGAGCCTTCCAGGCCGCCGCCCGGGAAGGCGACGTTGAGAATGTCGGCGCCGATTTCTTCTTGCAGGAAGCCGGCGAAGTTGTAGTTCTTGCCGCTGTGGCTGGTGCCCACCAGCGTGATCTGCGGGTTGCCCGAATCGCTGAACAGGTCGCCGTCGCCCGCTTCGCCCTTGGGCTCGGTGGTGAACTGGTCCATGTACTGGATCGCGTAGCTGGTGCCGCACAGTTGCCCGGCCATGTTGTGCAGGGTGCCGGTCTTGCCCATGCGTCCGGTGCGCTTGGTTTCGAATTCGCGCTTGGGAATATCGGCGAACTGCGGCAGCTGCTTGACCTTGGCCGCGACGATTTTCGCGGTGCGCTGAGCGCCGTACGGGGTCCAGTGCTGGTCGCCACGGAAGTAGAAGTCGTGGGCCGGCAGTTCGTCCGGCAGCTGCTCATTGGTCAGCGGCGACAGGTCCGGCACCACATAGCCCATCTTGGCGAAACGGCCGAGCATGGTCTTGTAGTTGGTCAGCGCCTTGTCGAAATCGTACGAGGCTTTTTCCGCAGGGTTGAGCTTGTTGCGGTTCACCAGGCCACGGGTCGGCTGGTAGACCACCACCAGTTCCACGCCCTTGGCCTTGAACGCATCGTGCAACTGCTGCATGCGCTTGTAGCCGGCCGGCGTGGTGTCGAATTCGGTGCGCAGGTCTTCCTGGGTACGGAACAGCCAGTCGCCCTGGGCTTGGACCAGGGTGGTGAAGTTCTGCTGGTAGCGCGTGGTGTAATTCTTCGCGTCGTGGGCGGCCGGGCACAGGCTGCAGCACGGTTCGGCGGTGAAGGTCGGCGCCTTGACGTCGTCGGCGCGTACGCTCTGGCTGGCCGCGAGCAGGCCGAGGGTCAGACCCGAGAGGCTCAGCAGTTTGATCATGTGTGGGTGCATAAGGGTCATCCTCAGTCCTGCATTTCGGTCTGGCGTTCGACAGGGTCGATCAGCACGGCTTTCTGCTGGCGCACCAGCAGGTCGAGAATCTCTTCCTGGCGATCGCCGAGGACGCCGGAGAAGCTGATACCGCTGGATTTGGTCGGCGCCAGCATCGACACGCGATACAGCTCGATACTCAACGGCGAGTCGATGGACAGCGGCCCGCTGCCGTTCCCCGCCAGTTCCCCGCCGACCACGATCAGCGAAACCTTGGCGTCGAACGGGTCGAGGGCGATGTCGCGGTCGGTGTTGGTCAAGTCCTTGATGTGGCCGTAGACGCCGGTCAAACCGTTGGCCATCGCGGTGTTCTCGTACAGCTTGATATTCACGCTGTTACGCACGCGGATGCCGTGGCGACGGTTGCTGATTACCTTGTTGCCCCACAGCAGGTTGTCGCCGCTCTCATAGAGGGTGATGCCGTCGGTGTGGTTGCGGTAGATCTCGTTGTCGGCGATCAGGTTGTTGACGCTGTTCCGGTCGATCACCAGGCCCGAGAGTTTGTTGTCGTAGCTGCGGTTGTTGAAGATGAAGCTGTCGTTCACCTCACGGGAAATGATGATGCCGTGCTTCTTCTTGGTGCCGTAGACGGTGTTGTCCGCGATGATCAGCCCGTGTGAACGGTCGTGAGGGTCAATGCCGTAGACGATGTTGTCTTTGTAGGTGTTGCCCTTGAGCACGAAGCCCGTGGTTTCGTAGCAGTAGAAGCCGTACCACATGTCCGAGAACTCGGAATCGATGATCCAGCCGGTCGGCTCAGGGCGCTTGAGCACCTTGGCCATGTTCGGCGTGTACTGGGAAATACTCACCCCGTACGACTTACTGTTGGCGTAGCCGAAGCTGGCCATCTTGCTGTTGGCGACGTAGGTCTCGGTGCCGCCCCAGGCCAGCAGAAACGGACGAAATTCCTTGGGCGATTTGAACAGCGCCGGGCCGTTGGCCTTCTCGCTCCAGCCAGTGATTTTGGTGTCACGCACAAACAGCTGGCCGTCGTTGATCAGGAACGAACCGGCTTCCTGGGACAGGCGCAGCTCTTGGGTGCGCTTGTCGATTTCGAGGATGCCCTTGCGCCCGACCACGATCGGCAACTTGGCCAGGAACACGCCCGGCGAAGTTTCGCTCAGGTACTGCTTGGGCACTTTGCCCAGCAGGTCCTTGAGGTTCATGTAGCCGTCGTCGACAAAGATCGCCTGGGGAATGCCGTGCTGGCGCACCACCCATTCGGCCATCTTGTTATCGCCGCCGATAAAGTCCTTGAGCGCGTCTTCCTGCATCATGCGACGGGTGCTGATCTTGCCCGGCTTGGTCCTGACGATCTTTTTTTCCATGGCCGCGGCGGTGTAGCCCGACAGGTCCGGCAGGGCAGGCTTGGCCATCTCCAGCGGCGCGGTCGGCGGGCTGGAAATGGTGTAGGTCTTGGCCTGTTGCAGTTCCTTGGCGATGGTAGGCGCCTTGGCCGCCGTGTCGGCAAATGCCGGGGCACTGGCCACCAGCATTGCCGCGACGAGTAGGCTTTGAGCATTCATTGCGCAGGCTCCCATCAGAATTTCCAGATCACGTCGACAAACGCGCGATGCATGTACGAGTCGACCTGGCTGCCGTAGGCGTCACCCGGTTTGAACACACCGGCACGGAACCGCACCAACGCCGACGGCTCGTCGATCGACTGGCTGAGCGCGGCCGGCAGCAGGCCGGTCTTGAAGTACTTGGTGACCACCAAGTCCATCTCCTGGCCCAGGTCTTTCTTGCCATCTTCCAGCGGCAGCGAGGTGCTGGACAGGATCGCGCCGGTCACGTCATCGGTGTTGTTCTGCACCGCATCGATGCCATTGCTGCCCACCGGCTTGTTGCCGTCCACGCGCCAGAACTTGTGGTACACCAGGCTGGCGTCGTAGTCCTCGCGCAGCTGCCAGGAACCGAACAGGCTCATGGACTGCATGTTGTTCATCTCGCCGCGAAACGCTTCGCCGAAGCGGTGCACGCGGGACTGGGTGCCGGTCCAATTCGAGCGGTTGCTCTGCAGGCCGTTCTGTTCGTATTCGGCGCTGGCGCGAGCGTAAGCCGCACCCACTTGCCACTGCGGGTCGAGACGCAGGCGAATACCCAGGTCGGTGGCCCAGCCGTTCACGTCATCGCTGCGCTTGGCCTGGTCCGGGCGGCTGCCGTCTGCTTTGAGGGCGTTGACCGTGTCGCGGTCGCCCTGCATGCCGGTGATGCTGGCCCAGTAGTTGACGGTGTTGGTGTTGCGCCAGTTGTAGGCGTCGCTGTTGGCTTCGATGCCGAGCCAGGTCAGGTCGCCGTTCTCGCGTTTGTCCAACGAGTCGGTGGGCACGCCCGGTTCCGGGTAATCCAGCTTGCCGTCGTCATGGGTGTGATGGCCGCGCAGGCCGATCCACTGGCCCGGCATCCACTGGTAGGACGCATCGGCGTAGAAGTGCTGGCGGTCCTTGTCCTTGGGCGACAGTTCCTTGAGGTCGGTGCGGTATTCGCTGAAACGTTCGGCGGCGCCCACATTGGCCTTGAGCAAGGTGGTGTCGAAGGTCCAGTTCAGCGCCTCGATATTGGTGTCGCGCCACTGGCCGTCGTCGTTGCGCAGGCGTTGACGACCGAACTTGAGAATCTCGCCGGGGTAGGGCGTGAAGCCGCTGTAGCCGACCCAGAACTCGCGCATCGCCAGGTAGTTTTTCTTGGCCTTGCGGTCGTTGTTAGTGGTTTGCTGGTTTGCATCATCGGCCGACTGCTGCAGGGTGTCGGTCTCGATGATGTCGCTCGACACCACCGCCTGGCCCATGGCATAGCCGCTCCAGTTACCGCTCTCGCCGTAGATCCACGGGCGCAGGTCCAGGCCGACACCGTTGACGTCGCCGCCTTTCTGGGTGCCGAGGTCGCGGTCGTCTTCGGACTGTGCGGTGGCTTTGACTTCCAGGCCGAAGTTCTTGGCTTCGGTCAGCGCGGCCAGGGTCGGGCACGACCACAGCAGGGCGAAGGTCAGGCCGATACCGGCCTTGACGAATGGGTTGAGCTTCATAGGGATTCCTCGCCGTCTTCTTCTTGCAGGGCGTGCAGTTGCAGCGTGCTTTGGGCCAGGGTGCCGCGTGCGGCCAGCTCCTGTTGCACCAGGCGTTGGCCTTGGGCGCGTTGTTCAGGAGTCAGCGGGGCTTCGAGTTGAGCGGCCAGGTCATTGGCCTGCGGCGTGTCCTGGGCCTTGGCCAACTGGCTGAAGACATACGCATTGACAGGGTCGGGCTTGGTGCCCTTGCCTTGGGAAAACAATTGGGCGATGGCGAAATCGGCGCTGTTCTGGCCGTTGCGCGCAGCGGTCAGCAAGTGGTCCAGGGCCTTTTGCGGGTAGACCTTGCCCAGGTAGCCACGGCGATAGATCTGGCCGAGGTAGTAATCGGCGGCCACTTCCTTGCCTACGGCCTTTTCGAAATGCGCCTCGGCAGCCTTGGCATCGGCCGGCACCCACTTGCCTTCGTAATAGAGCTTGCCCAGCAACAGTTCAGCGCGCGGCTGGTCGGCGGCGCGGCCGTTGTCCAGGTACTTCATCATTTGCTCGACGTCGCCCAGTTCGGGGAAGTCGTAGAGCAGTTGCGCCAGGCTGACCCAGGAAGCCGGGTAGCCGGGGGCGATTTTTTCCAGCAGGGCCTGGGCCGTCTTTTCGTCGGTCTTGCCCAGGGAGGCATCACCCAATACGCGGGCAACGCTGTCGACCCGTTGAGCGGTGACAGTGCCACGGCTGTAGCCGGCTTCCATCTGTTTGAGCAGTTCGGCCTGTTTTTCCGGCTCGGCTTTCTTCTGGTAGACCGTGGCCAGTTCGACGTAGCAAATGTCGGTGGTGTTCAGCGCGGCTTTGCAGATGCGCTCCACATCATCCAGATGCTGATCGTAGGTGTTCTGGGTGCGATACAGCAGCACCTGGGCCAGGCCCGCTTCCGGGTAACCCGCCGCCTGCCACTGGCTGATCTGCTGCTGGGCATTCACGTTGGGAAAGCTGTGAGGGTATTGCAGGTACAGCATCGCCAGGGGAATCAGGGTGTTGCCTTCGCCATTGGCAAAGGCTTTTTTCAGCAGGGTTTCGGCTTCGTGGTGCTCGGCCTCGGTAGCGCCGGGCTTGGCCACCAGCAGGCGACCCAGGCGCGCCTGGGCGCGAGGCGAGGTATCCGCTGCGGCGCGGTACGTGGCCTCGGCCTGTTTGATCTGCGCCGGGTCGCGGGTGCCTACCTGGATATCGGCCAGGCCCACCTGGGCCTCGCTGTAACCCAGG
Source organism: Pseudomonas lurida (assembly GCF_013522705.1). Taxonomy (GTDB): domain Bacteria; phylum Pseudomonadota; class Gammaproteobacteria; order Pseudomonadales; family Pseudomonadaceae; genus Aquipseudomonas; species Aquipseudomonas quebecensis. Next base: position 112,607 of record NZ_JAAMRE010000008.1, on the reverse strand, counting down.
TCGGCCAGTTGCTGGTAATTCTGCTGCGCGGTGACGGTGTCGCCACGCTTGAGCGCTTCGTTGGCCAGGCGCTGGTCGGGCAGGCCGGCGCAACCGGCCAGCGAGATGGCCAGGGCCAGTGCGCAGTAGGCCGAGGCGAAGTGCGATCTGGAAGGAGCTGGCTTGCCTGCGATACGGGCACCTCGGTGTTGCAGATGTACCGAGTCGATCCCATCGCGGGCAAGCCCGGCTCCCACATTGGTCAACGGTGTATTCGGAAGAGTCACAGGCATGTCCTCGCTTACAGACCGTGAGCCATGGCTTTGTCGATCAGCCAGTTCAGCGACGGGCCACGGTCGCTGGTCACTTCCACCGGGCGACCGGCGTAGGTGCTGTCCAGCGGCGCGTCAGGCTTGATCTGCACGCGGATGTCGGAGGACAGGTCGGCGCTGTTCAGGCTGGTGCTGCTGACGATGGTGCCGGTGCGCAGTTGTTCTTCGTCGGCGACCTGGAAGCTCACCGGCGTACCTGGGCGCACGTCGGCGAACTGGCGGTAGGTGAAGCGCGCTTCGACGTTGGCCTGGCTGCCACGTGGCACCAGTTGGAAGATCACGTCCCCCTTGCTGGCGTATTGGCCGTCGGCGACCAGTTGCTGCGCTACCACGCAATCGCACGGCGACGTCAGGGTGCCGGTCATTTGCTTGCCGAACAGCTCTTCGACCTTGGCCGGTTGCAGTTGGTCTTCGTCGAGGTGGCCCTTGAGCACGTCGAGCATGCTGGTGCTGAAGGTGGCCAGCGGCGCGCCCTTGGCGGCCACCGCATCACCTTTGAGCAGGCTTTGCACGGTGCCGTCGCGCGGCATGGTCACGTTCATGCCCGGTACGCTGACCAGGCCGGCCTGGGCGTGGCTGACAAAGTACATGCCGTAGATCGACTTGAAGACAAACCCGAACGCCGCCAGGCCCACCAGGAAGATCGCCAGGCTGAAGGTCACGGCACGCAGGCGACCGAAGGCGCTCATGTTGCTGCCGCCGTCCTTGACCTTGCGCGCCTTGGTGAAGTTGTCGCGCTGCAGGGTCGCCAGTACGTCGCCCATGGTCACGATGTCACCGGACAAGTGCGAGGTGATCAGGTGGCGCAGGGTGGAGATATCCTGGGCGTCGAGGTTCTGGAACTGGCAACCGGTGCGGCCGGTCTGGCGGTCGTAGGAGCGGATCTGCAGCTCGACGTCCATGGCCAGGCCGAGGTTATCGATGACAAATTGCAGGCGACCCTTGTGCACTTCACCGACGTTCAGCGGCTGCGTGGCGGTGAACGCCAGGCCGCCGGCGGACAGGTCGATCACCCGTGCTTCGGTCTGGCTGCGGTCGGTGTTGAAAAAGCGCAGTTTGGCCGGGATTTTCACGCGGGCGTGCTGGCGCTGAGCTTCGGATTCGTGGACAACGTTGGCGTTTACTTGGCTGTTCATAGTGTTCTAGTTCCTAGTTAATTCAGGCTTGGCTGGGTCAGACCATCATCAGCAACACGGCGACGAAAATGCTGCCGGCGGAGAAGGTCATGGTCCGAGACGACCAGGTGTTGAACCAACGCTGAAAGCTGGCCAAATCGCGGGTCAGTTTGGTGTCCTGGCGAGTCCAGGACTGTTGATCAAGGCGGAAGAACACGTAGATCTTCACCAACGCGCCCATGATCTGGTTGTAATAGAGAATCAGCGGGTAGGCCGGGCCGATCTTGTGGCCGGAGCACGACAGCAGCAGGGTCAGGATCAGGCGGGTGATGCCGATCCACAGCAGGTACGCCAGGATGAATGCGCCGCCGTACTTGAAGGTGGCGATGATTGCCACGGTCAGGCCGAGCAGCGAAGTCCACATCGACACGCGCTGGTCGAACAACACGATGCTGGTGAACAGACCCAGGCGACGCACACCCAGGCCCAGGGCACGGGAGTTCTGGCGCAGGTTGTTGCCGTACCAGCGGAACATCAGCTTGCGGCTGGCCTTGATAAAGCTCTTTTCCGGCGGGTGTTCCACGGTGTTGATCGCGGCATCCGGCACGTAGAACGTGTCGTAGCCCAGGCGCATCAGGCTGAACCAGCTGGACTTGTCATCACCGGTGAGGAACTTGAAGCGGCCCAGGCGCCAGTGCTGCAGCGAGTCGCTTTCCACGTCGGCGATAAAGCCCGGGTCGGTGACCACACTCGCACGGAACACCGACATGCGACCGGTCATGGTCAGTACGCGCTTGGACAGGGCCATGGAGCACATGTTGATGTGGCGTTGGGCGAACCGCAGCTTGTGCCATTCGCTCATGATGTAACCGCCGCGCACTTCGCAGAACTCGTTGGTGGTGAGGCCGCCGACGTTGCCGAACAGCTGGAACCACGGCACGGTCTTGCGCACAACGCCTTCGGCGAGCACGGTGTCGCCGTCGATCACCGCCACGACCGCGCGGTCATCCGGCAAGTGACGCGAAATGGCACGGAAACCGAAGGCCAGGCCGTCGCGCTTACCGGTGCCGGCGATACGCACGAAGTCGAGCTTGACGTGTTCCGGTGGGTTCATCTTTTCCCAAAGGCTCTTGACCAGCAGCTCATCGGACATCTCCACCAGCGAGCAGACCACCGTGGTCGGGAAGCCACAGTCGATCGCTTCGCGAATCACCGAGCTGTACACCTGCGCGGTGGTCAGCGCATCGATGCGGAAACTGGTGACCATCAGGAACACATGGGACGGGTCGGCGGCCTTGCCCAGCTTGCGGACTTTGCGGCGCAGGTGCGGGTAGACCACATACAGGAACAGCATGCCGCGAAAGAAATGCGTAGCACCCATCGAGTAGCGCCAGATACCGACGGCGCCAATCAGGAAAATAAAATTCTTCGACTCGGAGTCGAATGTGCTGGCTGGCAAAGCCAGAGCTAGAAGCGCTAAAAGCGCCAGAAATACTAGCCAGCCAGTCGCTTGGTTTAACCGTTGCATATTTGTGTCCGTCACGGGGGAGTAGGGCCACGAGCGGCAAGCTATAAGCTGAAAAACGATCGCTTCTAACTTGCCGCTTGCCGCTTGAAACTAGCCGCTGCCCCTTACCAACAAATGCCTTCAGTGCGGCCGCTCACGCTGGTGGCCTTGGACATGAAGCCCACCAGGTCGACCACTTGCTTGCCGTCCGGCGCGTTATGGGCCAGGGCGCGGAACTTCTCGTCGCGGTTGCCCAGGATGATCACGTCGGAGTTGTTGATCACATCGTCGAAGTCCGAGTTGAGCAGGGACGACACGTGCGGGATCTTGCCTTCGATGTAGTCCTTGTTCGCGCCGTGGACACGGGCGTACTCGACGTTGCTGTCGTAGATGCTCAGGTCGTAGCCCTTGCCGATCAGCATTTCGGCCAGCTCTACCAGCGGGCTTTCGCGCAGGTCGTCGGTACCGGCCTTGAAGCTCAGGCCCAGCAGGGCGACTTTGCGCTTGTCGTGGCCGGCGACGATGTCGAAGGCGTTCTGCACCTGGGACTCGTTGCTGCGCATCAGCGAGTTGAGCAGCGGTGCTTCCACGTCCAGGGAGCCGGCGCGGTAGGTCAGGGCACGCACGTCCTTGGGCAGGCACGAGCCGCCGAACGCGAAGCCTGGACGCATGTAGTACTGGGACAGGTTGAGGGTCTTGTCCTGGCAGACCACTTCCATCACTTCGCGACCGTCGACGCCGACGGCCTTGGCAATGTTGCCGATCTCGTTGGCGAAGGTGACCTTGGTGGCGTGCCACACGTTGCAGGTGTACTTGATCATCTCGGCAACGGCGATGTCCTTGCGGATGATCGGTGCGTCGAGTTCTTCGTACAGCGACTGCAGGACATCGCCGGAGGCTTTGTCGAACTCGCCGATGACGGTCATCGGTGGCAGGTCGTAGTCGGCGATGGCGGTGGATTCACGCAGGAATTCCGGGTTGACCGCGACGCCGAAGTCGACGCCGGCTTTCTTGCCGGAGCAGTCTTCCAGGATCGGGATCACAACGTTGGCCACGGTGCCCGGCAGCACGGTGCTGCGCACCACGATGGTGTGGCGGGTGGTCTTGTCACGCAGAACAAAACCGATCTCGCGGCATACCGACTCGATGTAGTTGAGTTCCAGATCGCCGTTTTTCTTGCTTGGCGTGCCGACGCAAATCATCGACAGGTCGGTATCGCGGATGGCTTCGGCGAAGTTGGTGGTGCCGCGCAGTCGACCCGTTTGGATACCCTGGCTCAACAATTCGCCCAGACCCGGTTCAACGATTGGCGATTTGCCGGCGTTGATCAGGTCGATCTTTTCCTTGGAAATGTCCACGCCGACTACTTCGTGGCCACGGGCAGACAGGCAACCGGCACAGACAGCGCCAACGTAACCCAAACCAAATATGCTGATGCGCATCGCATTTACCTCGTTGTCATTGAAGACGGTGTTAATCATGCCAATAAATGGCCGGAGTTCATGTTTGCAAGCGTCACTGATGCCCGCGGAAGTTGGGCGAATAGACGCCGACTTGCCGCGTACAGGCATGTTAAATAGTGAGTGACTAATAATTGCACTCAAGTAGGGCGCAACATGGCCTTGTTATTGGGGCTTGCCCTCAAATGCAGCCGGCCTTCCTGGGAGAAGGGCCTGGCGCCAGTGCCACAGAGCTTTGATAGAGGCAATAAGCCTATAAAAATCAAAACCTTGGGATGTCTCACTGACCCATTGGGGTAAGCGCAGCCTTGGCCTTATAGTTCGTGGCAATACTTCCTTATTGCCGCCTTTAACTAGTCAGTCGGTAATATGACCCATGAGTCAAAGTTAATGTGACAACTTTGCTACTTCCTTTGGTCGCCATGTAAGTCATCTCTTACAGCATCAGAGAATTTCGTTACCGGTGGTATGAGCGGCGCTTTAGGACGAAGTTCCTGGCCGCTCATCCTGTTTCCTGAAATTTCTTGAAATACGAGCAGAGATGGCACTAGTACTATATTGATAGCACTTGCTATTTGGGCCAGTAGTTGTGGGGAGTTGGCACGCAGGGATAGTTTTGTGCCACTAGTGTTAAAAAAAACCAGTGCCACTACGAAAAAATTCGATGAATGTCGAGTGAAACTATTGATAGGGTTGTGTCGTGATATTTTTTGACGTCAAATAAATGACGATTTTGTCCGCGGTGCAAATAAAAATGTGGGAGGAGCTTGCCCCCTCCCACATTTGGATTTCATTGTCTGAGAAAGGCTGGTACGGCCTTATTCCGGTGCATGATCGCGCAGGAACACCAGGTTGTCCGGCTTGGACTGCTGCGCATTGAAGCGGTAGCCCTGTACATCAAACTCCTTAAGCTTGGCCGGGTCGTTGATGCGTTCTTCGATCACGAAGCGGCTCATCATGCCCCGCGCTTTTTTCGCGTAGAAACTGATGATCTTGTACTGGCCGTTTTTCAGGTCCTTGAACTCGGTATTGATGATCCGGGCGTTCAGGGCCGTGCGTTTGACCGCCGAGAAGTACTCGTTGGACGCCAGGTTGAGCAGCACATCATCACCTTGCGCGGCGAGGGCTTCATTGAGCCATTCGCTGATCCGCGTACCCCAGAAGGCGTACAGGTCCTTGCCACGAGCGTTGGCCAGCTTGGTGCCCATCTCCAGGCGATACGGCATCATCAGGTCCAGCGGGCGCAGCAGGCCGTACAGGCCCGAGAGCATGCGCAGGTGGTCCTGGGCGTAGCTGAAGTCGGCGTCGCTGAATGTGTCGGCGTTGAGTCCGGTGTACACGTCGCCTTTGAACGCCAGCAGGGCCTGCTTGGCATTTTCGGGCGTAAAGGCCGGTGTCCAGCTGCCGAAACGCGCGGCGTTGAGGCCGCCGATCTTGTCGGAGACGTGCATCAATTCGCTGATCTGCGCCGGGCTGAACTGGCGCAGTTGCTCGATCAGTTCCTGTGAGTGGTCCAGGTACTGCGGCTGGGTAAAGCGCGCAGTGACCGGCTTTGACTCGAAATCGAGGGTTTTGGCGGGGGAAATCACCATCAGCATGAAGTTGGCTCCTGTAATCGTGGGCGCGATTCTAGGGGCTTGGGCGATTTGACTCCACCTATGATGGCGATAGGCACGATCCGCTATGATGGCCGGTAGTTCTGGAGAGGGAGACCCTGTGTGCGAATAGCGCTTTTATTGTCCGCTGGTCTGTTGTGCATGAGCGCTCAGGCGGCGTCGGTGGACGTCGCCAGCCTGGACCGTGGCACCTGGCCCGAAAAGCTCACCAGCCCGGCATTGTTCGATGTGGGCTCGCGTGCCGAAATCCTGATGTTTGCTCACAGCCTGCTGGCCAGCGAAACTCAGGATGACGCCGCGCTCAAGCAGCGGCTGGGGCTGAAGATCATCAACCTGGCGGCCATCAACGATCTGCGTCGTGAACTGTGGCGGCGCCTGCTGGAGAATTACAGCGTGGCCCAGCAGAGCTGCGAGGTGGATGCCTCCTTCTGCTATCTGGTGGAAAACATGGACGACCTGCGCGAAGAGGCCGGCAAGTTCGAGGTCAGCGCAAACTCCTTCTATATAGATTGGGCTGCCCCCAGTCATGCCTTCCATGAGCGCTACCTGGACGAGTTGCTGCGCAAGGCCGCGCTGTTTCCGCAGATCGGCAGCGAAGTCGCGCGCTTCGGCGAACATGAGCGCAACGGCGATGAATTCAATGACCGTTTGTTCCTGCTGACCTTCGACGGCGGCCCCGCGCCTGTCAGCGGCAACACTGATTGGCTCGCCGACTATCTGCGCAAACAGAAGATGAACGGGATTTTCTTTGTCCTCGGCAGCAGCCTGCAGACCCGCCTGGAGCGCAGCTCCGCCGCCGATGTGCAGGCGTTGTACCAAGGCCAGTGCGTGGGCACCCAGGGCTGGCAGTACCGCTCCCACAGCCACTGGGTGGACTGGCAAAGTTCGATTACCCGCAGCGCTGCACTGGCGCAGAACCTGATGCCGGAAAACTATGTGCCACTGTTTCGCCCACCTTATGGTCAGCGTCGCGCGGACAGCCAGGGGTTCTTCCAGTCACAGGGCTTGCAGGTGGCGTTGTGGGACATCGATTCCCAGGATGAGCCGGGCAGGCTCAAGGCACAAGAATCGGCGCAGCGCGTACTCACGCTGATGCTGTTGTGGCGCAAAGGGGTGATTGTGTTTCATGACACGCAGGACAAGGCGCGGGTGGCGTTGCCCTGGTTGTTGCAGGCAACGGCGCAGAGCGGGCTCGGCTGGCAGGACTGTCGCGAAGCGTTTTGAGCAAGTGCCCGGCCCTGCTGGGGATGCGGGGTTTTCGGGGTGATTTGGTGCGACATTTCGATGCAGGCGGACTTCCGACTTTAACGGCGTGGCTGGCACTCGGCTAGTGCTATTCGTCATCCTGAAAAATAAACTTCAAAAAAGCGTCAAAGTGCTTTTTCCTGTCACACGTTTTGCGGTATTACGAAGTCAGATCGCCGAAACCTGCAGCACAGGTGGCGTCTTCCAAGACTCCTCATGTGGGCAATGCACTTGACGTCACTCAGGTGCATTCGGTGGTCGAATCGAGGCGCAGCACCGCCCAGGTATTGCGTCGACTGGCTCCCACAAAGGTGACCGAGTATGGATGATCATGGACGTAACCCTTCTTCCGACCAGCCAATCCTTTACGTGCTTGATACCAACGTATTGATCCACGATCCAAACGCACTGCTCAATTTCGAAGAACACCACGTCGCTATCCCGATGATCGTGCTTGAGGAGCTCGATAAACTCAAAAGCGGCCACCACAGCGTTGCCGCCGAATGCCGCCAGGCCATCCGCCTGATCGACAAGACATTGGGCGAAGCTTCGCCCGACGACGTTGAGGTCGGTGTGCCGATCCAGCGTGGCAAGAGCGGGCCCAAGGGCTTGCTGTCGATTCTGATGAGCAAGCGCAGCGAGCCCAACAGCCTGCTGCCGGAAAACCTCAACGACAACAAGATCATCAATCAGCTGATCGACCTGCACGCGCGCGACAAGGACCTGCGCGTGGTGCTGGTGACCAAAGACATCAATATGCGCCTCAAGGCCCGCGCGTGCGGGATCGCGGCCGAGGACTACAGCACCGACCAACTGGTCGACGACGTGTCGATGCTCTCCCGTGGTTATCACATGATGACCGGCTCCTTCTGGGACCGCGTCAGCAAGGTCGAAACCCGCCAGGACCATGGCCGCACCTGGCATCAGGTTCAGCTCACCGATAACCTGCCGGCTGTGCATATCAATGAATTCATTGTCGATGAGCAGGGTTTTGTGGGCTGGATCAAAGAGATCCAGGTCGACAAGCTGCTGATCCTCGACCTGCATCAGGAGCCTCTGTTGCACCAGGAAGCCTGGGGCCTGAAACCGCGTGACATCTATCAAAGCCTGGCGCTGTATGCGCTGCTCGACCCGGACATTCACCTGGTCAACCTGACCGGTGCCGCCGGCTCGGGCAAAACCATCCTCGCCCTGGCCGCCGCCATCGAGCAGACCATGGTGACCAAGCGCTATCGCCGTATCATCGCCACCCGCAGCGTGCAGGGCCTGGACCAGGAGATCGGTTTCCTGCCCGGTACCGAGGCGGAGAAAATGGAACCGTGGCTGGGGGCAATCACCGACAACCTCGAAGCCTTGCACATGGATGACGAAAACACCCATGGCAGCGTCGACTACATCCTCAGCAAAGTGCCGTTGCAGTTCAAATCCCTCAACTACATCCGAGGTCGCAGCTTCCAGCAGAGCCTGATTTTGATCGACGAATGCCAGAACCTTACGCCGCACCAGATGAAAACCATCATCACCCGTGCCGGCGCCGGTTCCAAAGTGGTGTGCCTGGGCAACCTGGCACAGATCGACACCCCTTATCTGTCCGCGACCAGCTCGGGGTTGACCTACCTGACGGAACGCTTCAAAGACTTCCCGAACGGCGTGCATATTGCGCTGCAAGGGGTGCCTCGCTCGATTCTTGCCGAATACGCCGAATCCCATCTCTAAACGATGCACTGACTGGAACGGGCGTCCCTTGGGGCGCCCGTTTTTATCAGGCGGTTTTTTCGACCAGTGCCCAATCGATCGCCGGCTTATGCGCACGCGACAACAGCGTGTACACCGACGGCAGCACGAACAGCGTGAACAACGTGCCCACCAGCATCCCGATCACAATCACCAGGCCCAGGCCAAAGCGACTGCTGGCGCCGGCCCCGGACGCGAACAGCATCGGTACCAGGCCGACCACCATCGCCGCCGTGGTCATCAGGATCGGCCGCAGGCGAATCCGCGCCGCGCGGATGATCGCCTGCGCCGGGGTGCAGCGGTACAGCACCTGCAATTCGTTGGCGAACTCGACCATCAGGATCCCGTGTTTGCTGATCAGCCCGATCAGCGTCACCAGGCCGATCTGCGTGTAGATATTGATCGTGGCCAAGCCCAGGGCCAGCGGGATCAATGCGCCGCAGATCGACAGAGGTACCGTGATCAGGATGATCAACGGGTCGGTCAGGCTTTCATACTGCGCGGCCAGCACCATGTAGATCACGATCAGCGCAAACAGGAACGTCAACATCAACGCATTGCCTTCGTGGATGAACTGTCGGGAATCGGCCTGCCAGTCATGGCTGAAGCTGGCGGGCAGCTGTTGGCTGTACTTCTGCAGGAACGCCACCGCCTGGCCCAGGCTGACCCCCGGCGCTGGAATGCCCTGAAAGGTCGCGCTGTTCTGCTGGTTGAACTGCTTGAGCTTGTTCGGCTCAATCACGCCATGCAGGCTGACCACGGTCGACAGCGGCACCTGCTGGCCTGCGTCGGTATCCAGGTAGAAGGCATTCAGGTCCTGGGGCGTAAGGCGTTGCGACGGCTCGCTCTGGGGAATCACATCATAGGACCGGCCTTGCAGGGCGAAACGGTTGGTGTAGTTTTCGCCGATCAACACCGCCAGGGTACTGCCGATGTCCTGCATGCGAATTCCCAGGCTGTTGGCCTTGCTGCGGTCGATGCGCACCTGGGTCACCGGGTTGTTGAACGCCAGGTCGCTGTCGACTACCGCAAACAGTCCGCTGGCCCGTGCCTGGGTTTTCAGCTCTTCCATGGCCTGGTACAGCGAGCGGTAGTCCTCGGTGCTGCGGATGACCATCTGCACCGGCAAGCCCCCGGTCGAGGCGGGCAGTGGCGGCAGCTGGAACACGAAAATCGAATTGCCCTCCACCGCGTCCACGCTTTGTTGCAATTGGGCCTGGATGCTCGCGGCGCTGCGTTGGCGCTGCGACCACTCGCTGAAGTTGACCCCGGCAAAGCTGGCCGCCACCCCGTCGTTGCCATTGATGATCCACGTACTGACGGCCTCCGGCAGCTGGCCGAGGATCTCGCTCAACTGATAGGCGTAGCGCTCCACGTAATCCAGGTTGGCGTGTTGCGGTGACTTGATTGCCAGCAGCAGGTTGCCCTGATCCTCATTCGGCGCCAGTTCCTTGCTGGCCTGCCCGTACAGCCAGGGCAAGCTGATCAGCACCAGTGCGCCCAGCAGCAGGATCAGCCCACGCTGGCGCAGCGAGCTGAGCAGCGCGCGTTGATACAGGCGTGCCAGGCGGTGGAAGAAGCGTTCGGCCAGGCGGCTCATGCGCCCTTCATGTTCGTGGCTGGGCAGCAGCTTGGCGCACATCACTGGAGTAAGGGTCAGGGCGATGATCCCGGAGACCAGTACCGCGCCGGCCAGGGTCAGGGCGAACTCCTTGAACAGCGCGCCGGTCAGGCCGTTCATCAGGCCGATGGGCATATAGACAGCGGCCAGGGTGATGGTCATGGCGATTACCGGCGAGGCGATTTCCCGCGCGCCGAACAGCGCGGCTTGCAACGCCGTGCGGCCTTCCTTGAGGTGACGGTGAATGTTTTCCATCACCACGATGGCATCATCCACCACCAGGCCGATGGCCAGTACCATGGCCAGCAGCGTCAGCAGGTTGATGCTGAAGCCGAACAGTGCCATCAGGCCCAGGGCGCCGAGCATCGACAGCGGTATGCTGACAATGGGGATGATCACGCTGCGCACCGAGCCCAGGCACAGGTAGATGATTACCACCACGATCAGGATCGCTTCGATCAGGGTTTCGATCACTTCGATGATCGATGCCTCGATAAAGTGTGCGGTCTCGAACGCCAAGGCCACGTTGACCCCCGGCGGCAGGGTTTTCTCGATGGCCGGCAGCAGGCGCTTTATATCGGCGACGATCAGCAGCGGGTTGCCCGTGGGCGTCGCGTACAGGCCCAGGTGCACCGCCGGCTTGGCATCCATCAAGGCGCTGGTTTCATAGACGGCCGAACCAAGTTCCACCGTGGCGATATCGCGCAGGCGCAGCAGGCGATCACCGTTGTTGCTGAGGACCATGTCGCGAAACTCATCCAGGCTGCTCAAGTCGGTATTGACCTGGATCGAGGAGACCACGTATTGACCCTTGATCTGGCCCGGCGCGGCCTGGAAGTTGTTGGCACGGATCGCCTGTTCGACCTGGGCGGCACTGATGCCGTGGCCGGCCATGCGTTGAGGGTCGAGCCACAGGCGCATGGCCAGGCGCTGGCCACCGAAAGTCTCGACCTTGGCTACGCCCTCGATGGTGGAAAACAGCGGCTGCACCACGCGGCTGAGGTAGTCGCTCAGGGCCGAAGCAGACAGCGAGTCACTGGAAAAACCCACATAGGCCACCGCCGTTGCATCGCCGGCGGAGCGTTCGATCACCGGGTCGTAAGCCTGTTCCGGCAGGCGATATTTGACCTGGTTGACCTTGGCGATCACATCGCTCAGGGCCTTGGCCGAATCCTGGTTGAGCGCCATGCGCAAGGTGATCTGGCTGCGGCCCTGCACTGAGGACGAGCTGACGTAGTCCACGCCTTCCACCGAGGCCAGCGACTGGTTGATCGGCTGGGTCACGAAGCCCTGCATCAGTTCGGCGGGAGCGCCGGGATAGTCAGTGGTGACGCTGATCACCGAGCTTTCCAGCAGCGGGTACTGGCGCACGGGCAGATCGAGGTAAGCCTTGAGGCCGGTCAGCACGATCAGCAGGCTGACCACCAGGGCCAGCACCGGGCGGCGCACGAAGAGGTCGGTGAATTTCACGGCTGGTCTCCGGTCATGCTCAATCGCGCGGGCACGTTCGCATCGTTCAATACGGTGCGTTCCATGGGCTCGATGGCAGCGCCGTCACTGAGCTTGATCTGCCCGGAAATGACCACCTGTTCACCCGGATTCAAACCTGAGTCGATCACCACCCGGCCATCGCGGCGTTCGCCGGTCTTGACCAGCACCCGGCGTACAGTCGGCGGGGTGTCGGCGTCTGGCGCGGGCTGCACCACAAATACATCTTCGCCGTAGGCGTTATAGGTGATCGCCGTTTCCGGCACGGTCAGCGTAGTGCTCGACGGCGGCAGGGGCAGGCGCACTTTGGCGAACATGCGCGGCAAGGCGCCGTGTGTCGGCGCTTGCAGCAGGGCCTGGACACTCAGGGTGCGCGAGCGATCGAGGAACGGGTCGATGCTGCTGATGCGCGCGGTGTAGCGCTGCCCCGGCAGGGCATCAAGTTGCACGTTCAGGCTGTTACCGACTTTGAGTTGCGCCAAAGCTTGTTCCGGTACGCTGAAATTGACGTACAAACCCTGGTCGCCGACCAGGTTGATCAGACTGTCGCCTGGGTTGACGTACTGCCCCAGGTGCACCTTGCGAATTCCCAGTGTGCCAGCGAACGGCGCGCGAATGGTCAACTGGTCGATCTGCGCCTTGAGTTCCTGCAGGGCCCCTTGAGCGGTGGTGTACTCGGTCTGGGCATTGTCATAGGCTTCGTGGGAAATGGCGTTGACCTTGACCAGGCTGCGCGAGCGTTCCAACTTGACCTTGGCGTTTTCCAGCTCGCTTTGCAGGCGCATCAGGCTGCCGCGCTGTGGCGCATCGTTGAGCTTGACCAATACCTGGTCGCGCTCGACGCGCTGACCGGATTCCACCGGCAACTGCACGACGCGCCCGCCGACCTCGGCGGGCACGCTCACCTGTTGCACCGCTTCCAGCTCGCCAATTGCCTCCAGGTAGCGGGAGAACGGCGCACCGCTGACCGGCTCAATCGCAACTTTTATCGGCGCCGGGGCATAGGCGGCAACGGCCGGATGGCTCCAGCGCCACAGGCCCCAGGCCACGGCGAGCAGCAGGAGCACGGCGATCAGCAACGTTACGGTGGTTCGGGAAACGGCACGTCCCGGTGTGCTGACGTAAGGCATAAGCTTCATTCCTTGAAGAGTCATCAATAGATGGGCCAGCAGCCCGGTGTCAACAGTTCGACGAGATTCGCATCCGGGTCGCGAAAGTACACACTCGACCCACCCTTGGGCCAGTGCGTACGCCCTTCGATAGCGATATTGGCCGCGTCCAGACGCTGTTCCCAGGTTGGCAGGTCTTCGGCGTCGATGGCGAAACAGATGTGGATACGCCCGTTGGCGTCATGGGGCGGGATCTCGCCGCCGCTCAAGTATTTGGTGTGCAGGGAGGCGCCCCGTTTGAACAACAAGAGAGTATTCTGCTGACCGACGTTGAACGCGACGAGCACGCTGCTCTCGACCATCGCCTCCAGTTGCAGGTGCTGGCTGTAAAATGCTTTGGCGCGCTCGAGGTCATCCACATACAGCGCGGTCTCAATAATTCGTTTGATTTGAGGCATGGTTTGCTCCTTGTTGAAGGGTTGCTCCCTGAAATGGAATTCACCGCATGATCACGGTCTTACTGCGCAATATCGATTTGAATCTGTTAGTGGTGCTCGACGCACTGCTGACCGAAAAACACGTCACCCGCACAGGGGCGCGTCTGCATTTGAGCCAGCCGGCCATCAGTCATTCCCTGAGTAAGCTGCGGGCGCTGCTGGACGATCCGATCCTGATCCGCGACGGCAACGAGGTGATGCTCAGCGCCTTGGCGCAAAACCTCCAGGGGCCGCTGCGGGAGATTCTCAGCCAGATCGAAACCTTGTTCGGCAAGTCCATCGACTTCGACGCGGCCAGCTCCCAGCGCACCTTCCAGTTGGCGATGTCGGATTACGGCGCGGCGATTATCTTGCCAAAGTTGCTGGTGCGACTGCGTCACGAGGCGCCGAATACTACCCTGGTAGTGACTCAGGGCAGCCGGCATGGGATGTTCGAGCAAGTGGCACAGGGCAAGATCGACTTGGCCTTGGGGGTATTCCCCAGCCTGACGCCCGATGTGTCGATGGAAGTGTTGTTCGAGGAAAGCTTTTCCTGCCTGCTTGACCGGCGGACCTTGCCCAAGAAAGGCGTGCTGGATCTTGAGAGCTACCTGGAGCGCCCGCATATCCAGGTGTCCATGGACGGCGGCACGAATGGCGAAGTGGACAGCTTGCTGCGCGCCGAAGGCTTGCGCCGTCGTATCGCCGTCAGCGTGCCGCACTGGCGCACCGCGCCGAGCCTGCTGCACAACACGGACCTGATCCTCACCGTGGCGACGCGCACCCTGGAAGACACCTTGCTTAACCCGGATCTGGTGCGATTGCCGCCACCGTTCAGCATTCCGCGCTTTCCCTTTGTGCAAATCTGGCACCAGCGTTTCTGTGACGATCCGGCACATGCGTGGTTGCGCGACCAGGTCAAGCAAGTGGTGGCTCATACCATGCCGGTCGACTGATCGGGGCGCAGGCGCAGGCGCAGGTCCTGCCCCAATTGAGTAACGTCGTACAGGGTGAAGTCCAGCGAATGCGTCAGGTGTTCCAGCTCCGGCAGATGCACCAGCGGACGTGCCAGGTCGCCCAGCAGCCGCGGTGCCACATATAGCAGCAACTCATCGACGAGGCCCGCGCGCAGCAAGTTGCCGGCCAGCGTCGGACCGGCTTCAACCATGACGTCATGCAGGCCCCGCTGGCTCAGGTGAGTCATCAGGGCGTGCAGATCCAGGCCCTGCTGACTGCCCGGCAGGCCGAGCAGCCGTTCGCCGTTCGCCCCTTGCGGCACATGGCGTTCGTGCATCACATGCAGGCTCGGCGCCTGGTCGTCGAACACGCGTGCGGTCTGCGGCACGCGTGCCTGGCTGTCGAGGATGACCCGCAATGGCGCGATAGCCTCGGCGGACGCCATTTCACGCACGGTGAGCGAGGGGTTGTCCGCCAGTACGGTGCCGCTGCCGGTCAGAATCGCTGCACTACGCGCTCGCCAATACTGCACGTCGGCGCGCGCCCGGGCGCTGGTGATCCACTGCGAGCTGCCGTTGTTGAGCGCGGTGCGGCCGTCCAGACTCATGCCCATCTTCAGTTGCACCCAGGGGCGCTGGCGCTTGACCGTGGATAAAAATCCCCGGTTGAGTTCCCGCGCCGCGACGTTGAGCAAGCCGACCTTGACCTCGATCCCGGCCGCGCGCAGTTCGGCGATGCCGCGACCGTCGACCTGCTTGAACGGGTCTTCATGGGCCACGATCACGCAGGCCACGCCGGCCTCGATCAGCGCCTGGTGACAGGCGCCCGTGCGGCCGACATGGCTGCACGGTTCGAGCGTCACATAAGCGGTGCCACCCTTGGCCAGGGCGCCGGCCTGGCGCAGGGCAAACACCTCGGCGTGCGGACCACCCGCACGCCGATGCCAGCCTTCACCCACGATATGCGTACCGTGGGCGATGACACACCCGACCCGAGGATTGGGCCAGGTGGAGTGAATGCCGCGCTCGGCCAACGACAATGCATGGTGCATATGTTGAAAGTCGATTTCGCTGAAGTGGGTCATTGGCGTGAATGCCGTGCCGAGGCCTGGACGGCGATCGGATAGATGCGGCCATCGTAGGCGCTGGCCAGGAAGCCGCTGCCCTCGGCGTCATGGGTCAGGCAGGAGATACCGCTGGCGGTGATCTTCTCCACCTTTGCCCAACTGCGCCTGGCCAGGTCGAACACGGCCACGGTGCCGCCGTAGCTGCCGGTAGCGATCATCTTGCGGTCCTTGGAGATGGCGATGCACTTGATCGAGTGACTATGCGGGGTGTCGTAGACTTCGCTGTTACCGGCCTGCCACAGGCGCAGCTTGAGGTCGCGGCCGATGCTGGCGAAGCCGCCCTGGATCTGCGTGCAACCGTTGGAGATGCGGTCGTGGGCTTTGTCGAGATAGGTCTCCAGTTCGAAGTCGGCAATCCGGAAAAACGCCGCCGCCGCCGTCGCGCACACGCTGAACAGATACTGCTCATCCGCCGCGATGCCCTTGATCGCGTTTTCGTGCATGCGCACTTCGCGCAGAAATTGCGGCTGTTGATCCGCCAGCTTGAAGATCAAGGCTTCGCCGGTGTAGGTACCGATCGCGGCATGCAGCTCGCCGTCCTTTTCAAAGGTGGTGCCGCAGTTGAGCGGCGAGCGGTGCTGGTAGACCACGTCCCCGGTCTTGGCGTCGAACACCGTGCCCATCTGTCCGCCCGTCAGCACGCTGGCGCCGAATGGCAGCAGGAAGTTGCACAGGCTGCCGGCCATGGTGCTGGGCTGGCCATTGATCTGCAGGATGCCGGCGTCGCCGATGCTGTAAATGTCGTCGCCGACCACCGTCACCGCGTTCAGGCTGATGGCCGGCTCGATGCCGCCGATGTCCCATTGCTGAGTAGTGAAATCCCAAGTGGCGTAGGTGGAGCCAAAGGTTACGAAGGCGATGCGCTGGTCGCCGAGCAATGCGCAGCTACGTGGCCAGATGATGCTTGGCAGTGAGGTCTGTGCGGTTTTCTCAAGTTGATTGGCGGCGGTCAGCTTCCACAGCATCACGCAACGGTCATAGCTCAAGCTGACCAGCATACGTTGCGCGTCGTTCCACACAATGCGCTTGATCCCGGCGGCGTGGGCCGGTTGCAGGTAGGTACCGCTGCTGCTGATCACCGAAATTTTGCCCTCGTCGTCGCCGGCAAATATGATGCCTTCGCGGGACAAGGCCACGGTGTCGGTCTCGACGCCGCCGAGGTCGATAATGTCCAGTTGCTCGCCGGTGGCGGCATCCCAGCGGCGGATCGAACCATCATCGCTGCTCGACACCAGGGTCTGGCCGTCGGCGGCCCAGCACACCGAGATTACATCGGCCTCATGGCCGGTCAGGATTTTCCGGGTTTGCCCGCTGAGGTCGAACAGGCGGATGGTGTGGTCGCGCGAGCAGGTGGCGATGGTCTGGCCGTCTGGCGAGAAGGCGGCCATTTCTATGTCGTCATCGTGGCCAACGAGCACGCTTTTCAGGCGCAACGAAGGGATGTCCCAGACCCGAGCGGTGTAGTCGCTGCTGGCACTGACCAGCAGAGTGCCGCTGGCGTTGAACGCGCATTGGTTGGCCAGGTGATCGTGGAGTACGCGCTGGATCGGCGTCTTGGTGCGCGCGTCCCAGAGAATGACTTGGTTGTCATACCCGGCGGTGGCGACATAGGTGTCGTTGAACGTTGCAATACCGCTGATAGGGCCAAAATGTCTCATGCGTCATTATCCTTAATGTTGAGGTTGGCTTATTGCGGGCGACCTGAATGATTCAGCCGCGCGAGCGAGTTATTTCACCAGTTTGATGACGTGATTTTTCTTATCGACTTTTGCTTGCAGGTAATGGGTGTTGTGGCGCGTCACGAATACACCGGTAGGAATAACGTTATCGACCACGATACCGTTATCCACCAAGGCCTGGACTTTATCCGGGTTGTTGGTGATCAATTGGCAGTGTTTGATATTCAATGCTTTCAACATGCCCGCGGCCATGGAGAAGTCGCGTCCATCTTCGGGGAAGTTAAGATGGGCGTTTGCCTCGAACGTATCCATGCCGGAATCTTGCAGGCGATAAGCATCCAACTTCGCATATAGTCCGATTCCCCGACCTTCTTGGCGCAGGTAAATCAAATAACCACCGACTTCCCGCATACGCTCGATGGACTCATTTAATTGCGGACCACAATCACAGCGTTGTGAACTGAAAACATCACCCGTCAGGCATTCGGAATGAATCCGGACTAATGGACTGACTGGATTGGCCGGTCCCAGTTTGATGACAATATGTTCGTGGTCGGTTTCGAGTCCGCTGAAAGTATAAAAAGTCCCCGGATTCGAAGTGTCATCCAAGGGGATATCTACGTGACTGCGTACGCTTAGGCGGTTCATGGCGGTTCCTTCCATGCTGAATGATTAACGCGTTTTTGTTCTGAATTCTTTCGTTTTAAGACAAGGAGGGGCTACAGGGTTTTGGCGAGGCGAAAACCCATTACATAAATCTGTCGCGGATATTTGCCGTGGCGCCGGCAGTTGCGTGTCAGGTCGCGGAAGCGCGTGAAACTGCCGCCGCGGGCTATGCGATGAGTGCCCACCACATTGACCAGATCGTCGGTGATGGCCGTGCCACCGGGGTAGGGGGCATAGTCATCGATCACGTATTCTTCGACATTGCCGGCCATGTCCAGGCAGCCAAAGGGCGATGCGCCATCAATCAACAGGCCGACCGGCGTGGTGTCGAACAGGCCCATTTCAGCGGTGTTGGCGTGCTGCGGCAGAAAAGTCGGGCCCCAGGGGTATTCGAGGTTTTCCGGGCCGGCCGCGGCGTATTCCCATTCGGCTTCGGTGGGCAGCCGGTAGGCCTGGCCACTCGCCGCGCTGAGCCAGGCGGCGTAGGCATCGGCGTCTTCAGCGGTGATGCCGTACACCGGGTGGTTGGCGCGTTCGTTGGGGTATTGGCCGAACGCCCAGCTTTCGGGAATCCGCGCCTGGCCTGAGGCTTCGAGAAAGGCGCGGTATTCGAGGTTGGTGACCGGGTATTTGCCAATTGCGTAGGGTTGCAGGTACACCGGGTGGCGCGGTACTTCCTTGGCGATCCAGTCGCGATCCAGGCCAAGGCCCTGCAGGTCGTGCATGACCTGATCCACCGCCGTCTCGGCCAAGCCGATTTCCACCTGGCCGCCACTGATGTGGATCATTGCCGGATTGAGCACGTCGAGCCGCGGGTCCACGGTCAGGGCCAGCAGTTGGGCGGCGGCATAGCGCCAGGCGAGTGGCGAGACCGGGTTTTCCACGCGGTCAGCCAACTGTTCGATGGACTCTTCCGCGAGCTGGCGCCAGGCGGTCAGGGGTAGCTTCAGGTTAAGCGCGCCCTGGAAGTGTTCAGGCAGGCCCATCAAAAATCGGTCGGTCATCTCGGGGGTCAGGGGGCCGTCGAACACCGGCCAATGGTTGAAACCCTTGGAAGTCATAACGCTGGTTTCCTGCTGCGATAAGGAAAAGGCACGCGCATCCAGATGCGGCGCGCCCGGCTTTCATAGGGTGCAGATCAGTCCGGTCTGCAGGCAGTTGCGCTCGAAGTCATCCCAGTAGCCCTCAGGATGCTTGGCCCGTTCGGCATCAGAGATGATGGGTTTTTGCCATTGCAGGCGCGGGAAACCGGCCTTCATGATTGCCAGCTCATAACGCTCACGGCTCCAGCGATGAAAGGTAAAGGCGCTGGGTGGCTGGGTGACGAATTCAGCGTGGTGACGAAAGCCGCCCTCGTGGGCTTCCTCGGTCAGCACATGTACGCCGTACTTGGTGAAGTTGCCGCGTTGCAGTTGGAACGTCGGCTCCACGGTGTAGGCCACGACGCGGCCGCCGGGGGCGAGGTTGTTGGCGGCCACTTGGAACATCTTGTCCAGCTTTGCCGGCGAGTCGGCATAGTTGAATAACCATGCTGCGGTAATCAGATCGAATTTGCCGAGTATGCCCAAATCACAGATATCGCTGACGTGGTACTCGATCGCTTCCTGGTTACGCGCCGATTCCTTGCGAGCCAGGTCTATCATCGAGGCGGAAATATCCACCCCAACCACTTTACTCGCACCCTGGCGATATAACTCGCGGCCAAAGAAACCGAAGCCACAGGCCAAGTCTAGTACTGACTTGCCTTTGACATCGCCGACCATATGGAAAAACGTCGCGGTTTCTACTGAACGCTGGGAGGCCGTATCCGTGAAAGCCTCGAAGCGTTCGCCAATAGCGTCATATGTAGCGGTTGCAGATTGCTTAGTCATTGCCTCACCTTTTTAAAAATAATAGCTGTCGTCAATCCCTGACTCGGGAACATGAAGAAGTCTTCTGTTTCGGTGACCCGTCTTTCATTTTCATGTGCGCGTTGTAATAAGAAAACCTCCTATGACGACAATCACGCCGACCAATTTATTGATATTAATAGACTGCTTTGGAAATCCGATCAGGCCAAAGTAGTCAATCGCAATTGAAACGATAAGTTGGCCGACCAACACCGCCATGATGAAATTTAGTGCGCCGAGCCGCGGTGCCATCAATAAAGCAACGGTGATGTAAAACACACCCGCGACACCGCCCATCCAAATCCACCATGGACCTTCTTGTACCGTCGATAAGTTTGGGCGGGGGGCTTTTACAACAATGATGACAACGATGAGCACGACCAGGCTGACCAATAAGGAAACGGCGGTTGCCCACAAAGGGTGGCCCAGGAGATTGCCCAGTTTGGCGTTAGTCCCTGCTTGCAAGGGCACTGCGAAACCGGCGAATAAACTGAGCAGGACAAACATCAGTAAGGTCATGGAGTTTGCTTTCCGTTTTTTTAAAGTTTTACGGTGATCGGTTTGACGGCGCCAATTCTTTGTTCTGATGAGCCGTATTCGTCACGCTGATCGGCCATTGGCTGCTACTTGGCCGCGCAGCGGAATCAGGCGTGCGCGATGTTGACCGGCGGGTTTACAATCGGCGCTCCCGATCAGGAGTATCGCTGTGCTGACTCATCTCGATTCCCAAGGTCGCGCCCATATGGTCGACGTCACCGATAAATCCGTGACGTTCCGTGAGGCCGTGGCCGAAGCGCGTGTGCGCATGCTGCCCGAAACCCTGAAAATGATCGTCGACGGCGCTCATCCCAAGGGCGACGTGTTCGCGGTGGCGCGCATCGCCGGGATCCAGGCCGCGAAAAAGACCAGTGATCTGATCCCCCTTTGCCATCCTCTGATGCTGACCGGCGTCAGGGTCGAGCTCAGTGCCGAAGGCGAGAATGCGGTGCATATCGTGGCGCGCTGCAAACTCTCCGGCCAGACGGGCGTGGAGATGGAAGCGTTGACCGCCGCCAGCGTCGCGGCCTTGACGATCTACGACATGTGCAAGGCGGTGGATCGCGGCATGACCATCGAAAACATTCGTCTGCTGGAAAAACTCGGCGGCAAGAGCGGGCATTTCAAGGCGGACCAGGCATGAGCATCAACGTATTGTTTTTTGCGCGATACGCCGAAGCGGTAGGCTTCGATTCGCTGGAGATGGAAGGTGAGTTCGCCACTGTCGACGCCGTGCGCCTGGCGTTGGCCTGTGATCCGGAGTTTGCCGTACTTAACGAGACGAGCCTGATGTGTGCGCGCAACGAGGAGTTGTGTGACCTCGATGAGCCGGTGCAGGCCGGCGACGAAGTGGCATTTTTCCCGCCCGTGACTGGAGGCTGAGCATGACCATTCGTGTGCAGGCCGAGGCCTTTGACCCCGGCGCGGAAGTCAACGCCATGCATGCCGCGAATGTTGGCGTGGGGGCGGTGGTGAGCTTTGTAGGCTATGTACGCGATTTCAACGATGGCCGCGATGTGTCCGGCATGTTCCTGGAACACTATCCGGGCATGACCGAAAAAGCCCTGGCCAGGATCGCCGTGGAAGCCGAGCAGCGCTGGCCGTTGCTCAAGCTGCAGGTGCTGCACCGCGTAGGCGCCCTGGAACCGGGCGAGCCGATCGTGTTTGTTGCGGCGGCGAGCGCCCATCGCCAGGCCGCGTTCGACGCCTGTGCATTTGTGATGGACTACCTGAAGACCCGCGCGCCATTCTGGAAGAAAGAAAACACACCGGAAGGTGCGCGCTGGGTGGAAGGGCGGGACAGCGACCACGCCGCGGCGGATCGCTGGAAGTAGCCAGCCGAAGACCTATCTCAAAATCAGCTTATCGCATTCAGCTCAGGGGCGTTTGCGTTCCACGGCTCGCAATAGATGCGTCGGCGGTGTCTCGCAGCTGATCTTGCGGCCCAGCAGCGCCTCGATCGACGGCAACTGGTAGGAGTCATCCTCACCGGCAAAACTGATCGACACACCCGCCGCGCCCGCGCGGCCGGTACGGCCAATCCGGTGCACATAGTCGTCAGGCACTTCCGGCAGGGTGAAGTTGATCACGTGGCTGATGCCGTCGATGTGAATTCCACGGCCGGCCACATCGGTGGCCACCAATACGCGAATCTTGCCTTCGCGGAAACCTTCCAGGGTCTTGATGCGCTTGTGCTGCGGCACATCACCGGACAGTTGCGCAGCGTTGACGCCATCGCGCACCAGGCGTTCTTCGATGCGGCGCACTTCATCCTTGCGGTTGGCGAACACCATCACCCGCTCCCAACCGTTGTCATTGACCAGGTTATAGAGCAGTTTGTATTTGTCGGCGCCGGCCACGGCGTAGATATGCTGCTCGACATTTTCGCTGGCCACGTTCTCGGCTTCGATCTCGACGATCGATGGGTCGGTGGTCCACTGCTTGGCGAGGTTCATCACGTCTTCGGTGAAAGTCGCGGAGAACAGCAGGGTCTGGCGCTCGGCCTTTGGCGGGGTCTGGCGAATGATCTGGCGCACCTGCGGGATAAAGCCCATGTCGAGCATGCGGTCGGCTTCGTCCAGCACCATCACTTCGACCATGTCCAGGTGCACGTCGCCGCGCTGGTTGAAGTCCAGCAGGCGGCCCGGGGTGGCCACCAGAATGTCGCAGTGGCGCGCTTCGAGGTGCTTGAGCTGCTTGTCGAAGTCCATGCCGCCGACGAATGTCATGACGTTGAGGCCGGTGTACTTGGTCAGGTCGGCGGCGTCCTTGGCAATCTGCACCACCAGTTCACGGGTAGGCGCGATGATCAGCGCGCGCGGTTCACCCATGTAGCGCTCTTTGGGCGGCGGCGTTTGCAGTAACTGAGTGATGATCGAGATCAGGAACGCAGCGGTCTTGCCCGTGCCGGTCTGGGCGCGGCCGATGGCGTCTTTGCCGGCCAGGGTAAAGCCCAGCACCTGTGCCTGGATCGGTGTGCAGTACGGGAAACCCAGGTCCTGGATGGCATGCATCAGTTCCGGGGCCAGCTTGAAATCATGGAAGCGGGTCTTGCCTTCCTGAGGTTCGACGACGAAGTCTTCGAGTTTCCACGGGATGACCGGCGGTTTGGGCGCGCGTTCACGCCGTGGGGCCTTGGGCTGAGGGGCTGGGGCGGCTTGAGCAGGCGTTGCCTGTTGGGGCGCCATCACCGTCGGCTTATCGGGCTGGACGGCAGGTGCGGTCCGGCCGGGCTGTTGACCGTCACTGCGGCTGCCGTGTGTCGGGACAGGGGCGCTGGGAACAGGCGCGAGCGGCTCAGCCTCGCTTTTGCCGAACATCTTCTTGAGTGCTTCGAGCACGGTGATCTCATTAATTGGTTAAGGAATATACGCCGGCCAGTGTAATGCAAGAAACGGGCGCGGCGTAGTGCGTCTGTCATACGGCTACATAACGCCAGGCTTTCAGCGCAGGCGTTCGCTCAGCCACGTGCCAATCTCGCTGATCTCCTGGGGTAACACTTCGTGGCCCATTGGGTATTCCCGCCATGTCACGGTGACACCATGGTGCTTCAAGTACTCCATTGCTGTGCGGCCCATGACGTTTTGCACCACGTTGTCGTGCTGGCCGTGCAGGCACAGAGTGGGAATGCGCTGCTGGCTGGCCGACAGCTCTAGTGCGTCATCGAAAGTCGGCGCGTAAGTGGAGAGGGCAATCACGCCACCCAGGGGCCCCTGCCATTTAAGGAAAGCCGTGTGATAGACCACGGCGCCACCCTGGGAAAACCCCGCGAGGAAAATCCGCGAAGCGTCTATCCCGGTTCTTTTTTGCGCTTCGATCAAATCCATAACGGTTTTTGCCGAGCTTTCCAGCTCTTCCAGGCTGATCGACCTGGCCGGGCTCATGGCCTTTATGTCGTACCAGCTGGGCATCTCATAGCCGCCATTGATCGTCACCGGGCGGGTTGGGGCCTGGGGTAAAACGAAACGGGTCGACGTTAGATTTTTCTGTAGGAGTTCGGCTACAGGCAAGAAGTCATATCGATCGGCCCCCAGGCCATGCAACCAGATTACGCAGGCGTCAGCTGCCTTGGCGGGCTCAAGAATCAAGGGTTCGGTCATGTCTGCTCCAAAAATGTGCGTGCGCTCCGATAGGGTGCGTCGCAACGGTGCGTAGTAGGTTTATCTGTTACGAAAATGTCGCAAGTTTGACTCTTTAGTGCTTGACCATAGGTTGAAGCAACTCCGTCCTCACTCTGGTACGGCGCTTGCTATGCACATGTCGATGTCAGGTCTCTTCCGTGACGGTAACACTATCAGTGACTGCCGCTTTCGGGATAGCAACTGGACTTACAGCGACAGCCTCTTACTGTTTGACCCCAAAAAAAGCCAACACGGGTCAAGGTCGCCTCAAAAGGGTGCGGTGGGGTTCGAGCTCCGACACAACAAGAGCAACTGGAGGTTTGAATGAAGGTATTGAAATCCACCCTGGCCATCGTTTGCGCGGCCGCTGTACTGGGTGTCAGCGGTTTCGCCCAAGCCGGCGCTACCCTGGACGCCGTGCAGAAGAAAGGCTTTGTGCAATGTGGCGTGAGTGACGGCTTGCCGGGCTTCTCGGTACCGGATGCCAGCGGCAAGATCCTGGGGATCGACGCTGACGTGTGCCGCGCAGTGGCGGCTGCCGTATTCGGCGACGCGACCAAGGTCAAATTCAGCCAGTTGAATGCCAAGGAGCGTTTCACCGCGCTGCAATCGGGCGAAGTCGACATTCTGTCCCGTAACACCACCATGACCAGCTCCCGCGACGCCGGCATGGGCCTGAAATTTCCAGGTTTCATTACCTACTACGACGGCATCGGCTTTCTGGTTAACAACAAGCTGGGCGTAAAAAGCGCCAAGGAACTGGACGGTGCAACCATCTGCATCCAGGCCGGTACCACCACCGAACTGAACGTTTCCGACTACTTCCGTGGCAACGGTCTGAAATACACCCCGATCACCTTCGACACCTCCGACGAAAGCGCCAAGTCGCTGGAATCCGGTCGTTGCGACGTGCTGACCTCCGACAAGTCCCAACTGTTCGCCCAGCGCAGCAAGCTGGCCGCGCCGAAAGACTACGTGGTTCTGCCGGAAACCATTTCCAAGGAACCCCTGGGCCCGGTCGTACGTAACGGTGACGACGAGTGGCTGGCTATCGTGCGCTGGGTAGGCTACGCCATGCTCAACGCTGAAGAAGCCGGTATCACCTCGAAAAACGTCGAAGCTGAAGCCAAGTCCACCAAGAACCCGGACGTGGCCCGCCTGCTCGGCGCGGACGGCGAATACGGCAAAGACCTGAGAGTGAAGAAGGACTGGGTCGTACAAATCGTCAAGCAAGTGGGTAACTACGGTGAAGTGTTCGAGCGCAACCTGGGCAAGAGCACCCCGCTGGAAATCGACCGTGGCCTGAACGCACTGTGGAACAACGGCGGCATTCAATACGCACCGCCTGTGCGCTGATCGCTGATGGTTCTGTCACCCGGTGGGCCAACCGCCGGGTGATGTTCTGTTCCATTCTTTCCGGGGCACTTCATGCAAAATCAAATCGGCGCACCCAAGCAGAAGCTCAGCTTCAGCGACCCCAAAGTGCGTGCGTGGCTCTTCCAGATCATCACGATTGTGGCGGTGGTCTCGCTGGGCTGGTACCTCTTCAACAATACCCAGACTAACCTTCAGCACCGGGGCATCACCTCGGGTTTCGACTTTCTTGAACGCAGTGCCGGCTTCGGCATCGCGCAGCATTTGATCGACTACACCGAATCGGACAGCTATGCCCGGGTGTTTGTGATCGGCTTGCTCAACACCTTGCTGGTGACGTTCATCGGCGTGATCCTGGCGACCCTGCTCGGCTTTATCGTCGGCGTGGCACGCTTGTCGTCGAACTGGATGATCAACAAGCTGGCGACGGTGTACGTGGAAATCTTCCGCAACATTCCGCCGCTGTTGCAGATCCTGTTCTGGTACTTCGCGGTGTTCCTGACCATGCCAGGGCCGCGTAACAGCCATAATTTCGGCGACACCTTCTTTGTCAGCAGCCGTGGTCTGAATATGCCGGCAGCGCTCGCCGCTGATGGTTTCTGGCCGTTCGTGGCGAGCATGGTGCTGGCCATCGTGGCAATCGTGCTGATGGCGCGCTGGGCCAACAAGCGATTTGAAGCCACGGGCGTTCCGTTCCATAAATTCTGGGCGGGCCTGGCGCTGTTCGTGCTGATCCCGGCGCTGTGCGCGTTGATCTTCGGCGCACCGCTGCATTGGGAAATGCCCAAGCTGCAGGGCTTCAACTTCGTCGGCGGCTGGGTATTGATCCCCGAACTGCTGGCATTGACCCTGGCGTTGACGGTGTACACGGCGGCGTTTATCGCCGAGATCGTGCGCTCGGGCATCAAGTCCGTCAGCCACGGCCAGACCGAAGCCGCTCGCTCCCTGGGCCTGCGCAACGGTCCCACGCTGCGCAAGGTCATCATCCCGCAGGCGCTGCGGGTGATTATTCCGCCGCTGACCAGCCAATACCTCAACCTGGCGAAGAACTCGTCGTTGGCCGCCGGTATCGGTTACCCGGAAATGGTTTCGCTGTTCGCCGGCACGGTGCTTAACCAGACCGGCCAGGCGATCGAAGTCATTGCCATCACCATGAGCGTGTACCTGGCGATCAGCATCAGCATTTCTCTGCTGATGAACTGGTACAACAAGCGCATTGCGCTGATCGAGCGGTGAGGAAACGCACATGAGTTCGCATACTTTCAAACCTGATATGCCGCCGCCGAGCAAAGTCTTCGGGCCGATGGCATGGATGCGCGCCAACCTGTTTTCCAGTTGGCTCAACACCCTGCTGACCTTGCTGTCGATCTACCTGGTGTACCTGGTGGTGCCGCCGATCCTGCATTGGGCCATCCTGGATGCCAACTGGGTCGGCACTACCCGCGCCGACTGCACCAAGGAGGGCGCCTGCTGGGTGTTCATCCAACAGCGCTTCGGGCAGTTCATGTACGGCTACTACCCCGGCGACCTGCGCTGGCGCGTGGACCTGACCGTGTGGCTGGCCATCGTCGGCGTGGCACCGTTGTTCATCTCGCGCTTCCCGCGCAAGGCGATCTACGGGCTGAGCTTCCTGGTGCTGTACCCGATCATCGCCTTCTTCCTGCTGCATGGCGGTGTGTTTGGCCTGGCCACCGTGGCCACCAGCCAATGGGGCGGCCTGATGTTGACCCTGGTGATCGCCACCGTCGGTATCGCCGGCGCCCTGCCGCTGGGCATCGTGTTGGCCTTGGGGCGACGTTCCAACATGCCGGCGATTCGTGTGGTCTGCGTGACGTTCATCGAGTTCTGGCGCGGCGTGCCGCTGATCACCGTACTGTTTATGTCCTCGGTAATGCTGCCGTTGTTCCTGCCCGAAGGCATGAACTTTGACAAGCTGCTGCGGGCGCTGATCGGTGTGATCCTGTTCCAGTCGGCCTACGTCGCCGAAGTGGTGCGCGGCGGCTTGCAGGCCATCCCTAAAGGGCAGTACGAAGCTGCCGCGGCGATGGGCCTGGGTTACTGGCGCAGCATGGGCCTGGTGATCCTGCCGCAAGCGCTGAAGCTGGTGATCCCAGGGATCGTCAACACCTTCATCGCGCTGTTCAAGGACACCAGCCTGGTGATCATCATCGGCCTGTTCGACCTGCTCAACAGCGTCAAGCAAGCCGCCGCCGACCCCAAATGGCTGGGCATGGCCACCGAAGGCTACGTGTTCGCCGCCCTGGTGTTCTGGATTTTCTGTTTTGGTATGTCGCGCTATTCCATGCATCTGGAACGCAAGCTCGACACAGGCCACAAGCGTTAGGAGTTCTTTTGATGAGCGAAGCAATCAAACAGCCTGTGGGCCCTGAAGGCATTATCCAGATGCAGGGCGTCAACAAGTGGTACGGCCAGTTCCACGTGTTGAAAGACATCAACCTGAACGTCAAGCAGGGCGAGCGTATCGTGCTGTGCGGCCCGTCGGGTTCGGGCAAGTCCACCACCATCCGCTGCCTCAACCGCTTGGAAGAGCATCAGCAGGGCCGCATCGTGGTCGATGGCGTTGAGCTGACCAACGACCTCAAGCAGATCGAAGCGATCCGCCGTGAAGTCGGCATGGTGTTCCAGCACTTCAACCTGTTCCCGCACCTGACCATCCTGCAGAACTGCACGCTGGCGCCGATGTGGGTGCGCAAGATGCCCAAGCGCAAGGCCGAAGAAATTGCCATGCACTACCTGGAGCGCGTGCGCATCCCGGAGCAGGCCCACAAGTTTCCGGGGCAGTTGTCCGGCGGCCAGCAACAGCGTGTGGCGATTGCCCGTGCCTTGTGCATGAAGCCGAAAATCATGCTGTTCGATGAGCCGACTTCGGCACTCGACCCGGAAATGGTGAAAGAGGTGCTGGACACCATGATCGGCCTGGCCGAAGACGGCATGACCATGTTGTGCGTGACCCACGAGATGGGCTTCGCCCGCACCGTGGCCAACCGCGTGATCTTCATGGACAAGGGCGAGATCGTTGAGCAAGCGGCGCCGAATGACTTCTTCGACAACCCGCAGAATGATCGGACCAAGCTGTTCTTGAGCCAGATTCTGCATTGATCGATGCTTGAAACAATAAACCCGGCCTGGCCGGGTTTATTGTTTCTGTTCAGCAGGCCTTCAGTGCCTTCTGCCCTGTGTTCACGGTATGAGTGAAGCCCCGCAGGTCAGCGCCTTCGGCCAATACCTTGGCGTCGGCGAGCAAATGAGGGTAACGGTCGAGTAATCGCATCAACAGAACCAGTGGCTTCGGTGGCAGAAGCTCACCGCGCTCATACCGTGAAAAAGCGTTGTGACCGCCTCCGGATAACAGCTGCACGGTTTCTTTTTGGGTAAGGTGCAGCTTGCGACGGATACGTTTCATCTCGTTACCGATCATTGTCCGCGCAGCCTGGACGAGTTCATCACCAGCTTTTGCGTGACGCTCCGCACTGTCCGGATCATACATGCCGTCGCCGCAGGCATGGCATTCCCAGCCAGAAAGGTCATCGACACGACGCTCCATCCCTTTGACGCTAATGGTCTCGCTACGGCCCTCGAACCGAGTCATGCCTTCGGGCGTACCGCATATAAAGCACTGTTGAGTTTTCATGAGCTGCACTCCTTGAAGGAGATTACCGGTGGGTTACCACCTGAGCCGTAAGTGACCTTTATGTAAATCTCCATGCCGTGTGAACTGATGTGGTACACGTCCTGCCAGACCTTATGGTCTGCATAGGTAGTCATCGATTTGTACAACATCCTGGTTTGCAATTGAAAAACGACCTCTTGCATTTCATGGATCTCAAAGCCGAGTTTCCTCCCCGTGATCTTCGCCGTTGAGGTAAATGCCTTTTCCCCAAGTCGCCTGACATCCGCCTTTATCACCGCCAAATCGTAATGAGGTGTGTACTTTTCCATAAGACACCTGAGCCTAATAATTACCCTCTAAGGGTAATTTTACCAATCGAAAATACTGCTCCTTTTCCTGCGTAAGAACCCTAGTGCGTTGCGTTTGTAGGCAACTCTGAATAGGCTGTGGGAAAATTCATCCTATGATTGGACGAAATTACGCATCCCATGACAGACATCGCCCCGTTGATCAAACGCTCCCTGGTGGACCAGGCCCTTGAGCAATTGCGCTGGCGCATCAGCGAAGGCAAATGGGCCATCGGCGAACGCCTGCCCACCGAACCCGAGCTATGCGCTGAACTCGGCATCAGCCGCAATACCGTGCGCGAGGCCATGCGCGTTCTGGCGTTTTCGGGGTTGATCGAGGTCCGCCAGGGTGACGGCAGTTACCTGCGTTCAATGACCGACCCGCTGGGCACGATGCGCGCGCTGTCCCATTGCACGTTGGAGCAGGCGCAGGAAACGCGGCGGATTCTGGAAGTGGAAGCCATCGGCCTGGCGGCGCTGCGCCGTACCGAGCAGGACCTCGAACAGGTGCGTGCGGCGCTCAAGGCCAGCGGCGAGCTGTACCAGGGTGACTTGGAGGCCTACATCAGCGCCGACCTGGTGTTCCATAAACGCCTCGTGGACGCCGCCCACAACCCTGCGTTGAGCGAGCTGTACCACTACTTTTCCAGCGTCGTCGCCGCCCAGTTGCGCCAGACCTTGAACACCTCACCGCGTCGTCAGGCGGTATTCGATCTGCACACCGCCCTGCTCGACGCCGTGGAACACCAGGACCCGGAACGCGCCCAATCCCTCTGCCGGCAGTTGATCAATGAACCTTGAAACCCGACGCACAAACGAACTCGAAGAACTGTTGATCGACGCCGAGGCCGATGACGACCAGGTACAGCACAGTCACCCCGTGGTCCAGCGCCCGTGGCTGCTACTGCTGGGGCTGATCCTGGTGGCGCTGAACCTGCGCCCGGCCTTGTCGAGCATGGCACCGTTGCTCAGCGACGTGTCCGCCAGCCTGGGGTTGTCGGCGGCCAAGGCCGGTCTGCTGACGACCTTGCCGGTGCTGTGCCTGGGCCTGTTTGCGCCATTGGCGCCGATCCTGGCGCGGCGTTTCGGTGCCGAGCGGGTGGTGCTGGGGATTCTGTTGATGCTCGCGACGGGGATCGTTCTGCGCAGCTCGTTCGGTGAAACCGGGCTGTTTATCGGGAGCCTGATCGCCGGGGCGAGTATCGGCATCATCGGCGTGCTGCTGCCGGGGATCGTTAAGCGCGACTTTGCCAGGCAGGCCGGCGCCATGACCGGCGTCTACACCATGGCGCTGTGCCTGGGCGCGGCGCTGGCGGCGGGTGCCACGGTGCCGTTGAGTCATTACTTTGGCGACCGTTGGAGCATCGGCCTGGGCTTCTGGATGGTACCGGCCGTGGTGGCGGCGCTGTTCTGGCTGCCTCAGACCGGCCAGAAACACGGTGCTCATCAGGCCGCTTATCGGGTGCGGGGGCTGCTGGCGGACCCGTTGGCCTGGCAAGTCACCCTCTACATGGGCCTGCAATCGTCGCTGGCCTATATCGTGTTCGGCTGGTTGCCGTCGATCCTGATTGGCCGTGGCCTCAGCGCGACCGAGGCGGGGTTGGTGCTGTCCGGCTCGGTGCTCGTGCAACTGGCCAGCTCCCTGGCCGCGCCGTGGCTGGCCACGCGTGGCAAGGACCAGCGCCTGGCCATTGTGGTGGTGATGCTGCTGACCCTGGGCGGCCTGTTCGGTTGCCTGTATGCGCCGCTCGACGGGCTATGGGGCTGGGCGATCCTGCTGGGCCTGGGGCAGGGCGGCACCTTCAGTCTGGCGCTGACCCTGATCGTGCTGCGTTCGCGCGACGCCCATGTGGCGGCGAACCTGTCAGGCATGGCCCAGGGCATCGGCTACACCCTGGCGTCCCTCGGCCCATTGGCGGTCGGCCTGGTGCACGACTGGACCGGCGGCTGGACGGCCGTGGGCTGGATCTTCGCCGTGCTTGGCCTGGGGGCGACGATCGCCGGGCTGGGCGCCGGCCGTGCCCGCTATGTGCAAGTGAGCACCGAAGCGCGCTAGAGGTACACCACCTCCAGGGTTGCCGAGCCGTCGAGTCGCACGTCCTGGCTCAGGTCCAGGTTCTGTCTGGCATTGATCACGGCGTCGACCTTGACCGTGCTGATCAGCTCCTGAATTGCCGATGGCCCGCTGGTGCTGCCTTCGATGTCGGTGAACCCCAGATAGCTGTTGGCCCCGATATCGATGGGATTCAAGTTGGCGGTACGCCACGCCACGCCGCCGGTGGTGGATTCGGTGCCGTAGACCTGCGTTGCACTGTCGACCAGGCTTTGGCGCGGATCGAATGTCATGGAATACAGGCCAATGCGATTGCCGCTGTTGTCGAGCCCCAACCCGTAGTAAATCTCACTGTTGACCATGGCCGTGCCGTCACGGTTGTCACGCATGCGCAGGGCGAAGCGGCTCGCGCCGTTACAATACAAGCTGACTTGCAGATGCCTGGCCGCCAGGCGCGTGCCCCTGTCGATATTCAAATCCTGCTGGGAAATCCTGCCGTAGTCGATCACGCCTGCGCTTGAAAGCCGGGGTGTGCATGCGGTGGGCGTTATCGCACCATTGACGCTAAGGTCCACCGTGGACGCGGCCAGACTGTACTGGGCGCTGGTCAGCAGCAGGAAGGAAACTGCGATGCGACGCATCTTCATAATGTGCACTCCAGGGGATTACAGGTAGATGATTTCGAGGGTGCCGGAGCCGTTGATGTACACCACGTTGCGCAGGTCCAGGGATTGGGTCGGCGCAAGATAGGTCTTGATGCGAATGGTGCCGGACAGATTCTGGATCGCCACCGGGCCGAGTGTGCTCCCGGTGCTGTCGGTAAAACCCATGATGCTGTTGGCGGCCATGGGGATTTGTCGTGAACTGGAACTGCTCCAGGCCGCGCCACCGCTGGTGGAGTCGGTGCGATAGAGCCTGGCGAACGCGTCGGCGGTGAATTCCGCCGGATCGATAGTCAGGTAAAAACGGCCGATCTTGTTCTGGCTGTTATCCAGGTCCAGGCCGTAGGCGGTCTCGTCGGTGCCACCGGTGGCGGAGCCCTGGCGGTTGTCGTGCATACGCAGGGCGAAACGTGCCGGCGCGTCACAGCTGATGGACAGCTGCAAGGTGCGAGTAGGCAGTGGCGTTTCGCTGGTCGCGTTCAGATCCTTGACCAGCAAGGTGCCGTAATCCACCAAGCCATCGTTGGACAGCAGCGGACGGCAGGCGACGGGGGTGAAGTGGGCACGCAATGTGAGTTCCTGGGAGTAGCCGCTGCGGCCATTGTGAAATGTCCCATAGGCCTCCCAAGTGGTGGCGTCTCGAACATGGGTGGCGCCGACATCGGCCCAGGCGCCGACAGTCAACTGCAGTGAAAAGCGTCTGCCCGTTAATACCGAGCCGTTTTGTACCGGAGCGATGCCGTGGTCAGCCCGCCAGTTCAATACTGCGCCATTGAGCACGGGGGGTTGACCGTTGGCGGGCAGCAATCCCAACTCGACGGCCTGGCCATCCAGCACGCCATCCCCAGCCTGTATTTCATAACTGCCATGTTCGGTAAATCGCAGGCGTTGCGAGCCTGCCGCCAGCGCGCGATAGAACAGGCTCATATCGGTCGGTTGCGGGCAATTGAAGTGCACGCTCAACCGGCGTTCGCCAAGCCACCGCTGGGGTGCACTATCTTTTTGCGCCGTGCGGTTCATCAGGCCGAAGTCCAGTAACGGTTCGCTGATGGTCAGTTGGCAGTCGTCCTGGGCCTGGGCGGTGCCCAAGGCACCGATCAGCAACCAGGCGCTCAGGTGTCGCAAGCGGTTTTCAAGCGGCATGTCGGTTTTCCTCAAGGCGTGTGGCAGCGCGCGGATGCGGTTTCGAAATACACCGATGGATCACCTTTTTCCGGCAGGTTGAAGCGTAATTCGCAGCGCTTGTTGGCGCTGGTGGTGACCCACAGCGTGGTTTGATCCAGTACGTTGGGCAGGAATACCTGGCTGGCGTCCTGGACCAGCGTGACGAACTCGCCGGTGGCCGTGCTGACGGTGGCGCCTCGCGGCAGCGGGGCGCCCCGATCGTCACTGACGGTCAGCAGTACCCGGCGGGTCAGCGACACCCCAAATTCAACCCGGTCCACGGCGCCGCGTCCGGCGGAGATCATCGCCAGGCCGTTATTGATATCGGCATTACGCGGCAGCGAGCGGGTGTGGACTTCGACCGGGCTGCGGCCGTAAGCGCTGACCTGGGGCACCACCGCCTGGCCTTGCCAGTCGGTCCAGACCGGGCCGCTGGGGGTGTTGAGCTTGATGCCGCTCATGTCGCCCACCGAGACCACGGCGAAGGTGTCGCGCACTGGATACGGCGACAACGTGACCCCGCCGCCATGCAGCACTGCGCCGCCGCGCGCGCCGCCCTGGTAGCTCGATCGCTCGGCGTCAGAGCGGCTGTAGCTGAAGTCCAGTTGGCTGTAGCGCGGCAGGGCTGAGACGCCCAGTGTGGTTTCCACCTGCTGGTCACGGGTGTCGTGCTCGGCGCTGAGCCGATAGCCAAATTGATCGTTGACCTGTTCGTTCAGGCCCAACCCTGTGCGCTGTTCGCCGTCTGAGTTGCGCACCCAGCCGCGAACCCGGCGGCTTGCGCCTAGCGGTACGCTGACGTTCAGGTAGACCGCGTTGTCCTGCTGCTGGCGCCCACCCATCTGCCACTCGGCACTGGCCGACAGCGATACCCCGCCGACGCTGGTGCCCCACGATGCCAGCCCCCGGCTGCTGCTGTTGCCATCAAAGCTGCTGGAACGCGAAGCGCCGACACTGAAAGCCCCCAGCCACGCATGGGCCCAGCCCAAGGTAAGGCTTTGTTGATCGCGATAGCGCGAGCGCCGTTGTTGACTGGTTTCAGCCCCGTATGTGGTTTCTTCCAGCTCGCGATAGCCGGCCGTACGCCAGGAGTTGGCGGCGCTGAACGACCATTGTTCATTGAGCCGCTGCGACCAGGCGAGGTCGGTTTGCACGCCGCGTGCGCTGTTCCCGTCGCGGGCGTCGGCGACCTGGCTGGAGAGCTGGATCTGGCCGTCCAGCCACGGCAGCCAGCCCAGGCTCAGTCCGACGGCACTGTAGTCGCTGGTCGTGAGCACGCCGCTGCCGAGGGTCAATTGCGGGTGCACGGCGCCCGTCCAGCCAGCACTGACAACCCACGGGTTGTCACTTCGGGCATCCCCGATAGTGCGCACGCGTCCGGCCGCCACCGAATAGCCGGGGGCGGGCAGACCGAGGCCGAGCATGGCCGCCGGCACGGTAAAACGCCGCTCGCCGCCGCTGCTTTCCTTGACCGTGACTTCGACGTCCGAGCGCGTGTTCAAGCGTCGCACGTCGGTCAGCGAAAACGGCCCGGCGGGGACTACCGTGGAATGAATCAATGCGCCGTTCTGGCGAACCTCGACCTGCGCCGGACTGTCGGCGATGCCGTTGATGGTCGCGCCCTGGCCCTGCTCCTGAAGCGCCTGCTCCGTGAGCACCTGTACCCCGGTGATCTGCGCACCCGCCAGTACCGGGTTGTAAAGGTTGATCTGCCCGGCCTGCACCACCGCCTGATGGCTGGCGAAGGTGCGTTGGGCATAGGCCTCCAGGTGGGTGCTGCGCGTTAGCCCGTCCTGCCAGGTTTTCACCTGGCGGCTGCGCACGATCCAGTCACCGGCATTGAAGCCCACCTCGGTATTGGCCGAGCCGAAGCGGCTGGCATCATCGCCCAGACGATTGTAAAAACCGGTGAGATCGTAATTGAGCAAACCCGCGAAGCCACCGGTTTGATACCCGGAGACGTCCTGCCGCAGCGGACGCAGAGCCTCGGTCGGCACCACCAGCGAAACCGTGAGCGTGGCCGGGTCCGGCTCCACCAGGCTTTGCGGGTACCGGGCGAGAAAGTCGTTACAGCGCTCGCCGTCGCCTGGGTTCACCAGGTTGGCGGCCTCCAGCAACGCGTGGTCAAAACACAGGGTGCCCTGTTGGTCGAAACTGACTTCCACTCGGCCACGGCGCTGGCCATTGACGTGCAGGGTAACGGCGTGGCGGCCGGCGGCGAAACGCGGTGAGTCCAACAGCAGGCTGGCCAGTTGCGGGTCAATGCCGCGCTGGAGCAAGGTCTTGGCATCGAACTCAGGGCGTTCATCGGCCCACACCCTGGCGGGCCACAAGGCGCACGCCAACAGCGTCGCCGCTAAGGTCAGTCGGGTGGGCGCATTGGGCACGGCTTCGCCGTCACGGTAACTCAATACTGTTTTCACGAAATGCACTCGAGTAAGGGATACCTGGGTGTCCCGGTGACGGTCCTTGAGCCGTCACTTCGTTGTGCAGGCGCGGTGGCGCCTGGTTTTTTCAGAAGGTGATAGGCGCTTCGTAGGCGGAAACGGCAAAGCCATACACCGTCGCCGGCTGCAGGCGTACCTTGCTGGCCGCGCCCCCTGTTGCCGGCACACTAAGGGTTTCCCCCGGCAGCACATAGGTGCGTGGCAACATGGCCTTGCCATCGCCGGGCAGCAGGCGCAGCTCCTGAGCCAGTCGCACCACGTACGGGGTGTCATTGCGCACCTGCAAGGAGCCTCCTTTGAGCGACCAGGTCAGCCCGGTCCACGGAGTGCGATTGGGAGCAAGCCCCTTGGGGTGAATGATGACGGGCAGGTTTTGCCGTACCGTCACCCCGACTCGCGCATGGCCGGCTTCGGTGGCGGGGCGGCCTTGCGGCATGCCTTCGAAAATCACCCTTTTCAGACGTTGGGTCTGCAACGGTTGCCGGTTTTGCAGAATGAAGCGCACCAACTGCGATGCAGAGGCTTCCACCCGCGACAGCGGCGGGGTCAGCACCAGCAACGGCTCGGTGTCCTCGGGAATATCTTCCAGGGTGACGTGCAGCAGTGCCAGTTGGCTGTCGGTGTTGGTGACCGAAACGGCGGCCTCCCCATCCGCTTCATTAACGATCACTACGGATGTCTCCGGGACCATACCGTCGGCCAGTGCCTGTGTACTGATCAGCAAGGCCAGTGCCGCGATTTTCAACAAGGTTGTCGTCATGACGCAGGTTTCCATTGGGGCAACATGGGGGTTAGAGATAGCGCAGATCCAGCACGATGGAACCGTCAAGCGGTATCTCCTGATCCAGGCTCAGGTACCGGGACAGGTTGATCGACGTGTCGATCCGCAACTGGGTAGCCAACTGGCTGAAGAAATCGGGTTGACGGTCCCCTGGCAAGGCGAAACCCATGTAGGTACGTGGGTAGGCATTGGATTCCTGTGTCCAGGTTTCACCGCTGTCGCTTGAGGCCAGTACTTGCAAGGGTTGTGCATCACCCACCGGGTTGCGGTAGGACAACGCCACGGAGCCCAGCAATTCTGCGGGGGCATGAATATTTCTTCCCAGGCCATAGAAATAGTCGGGCGCCAGCGAGGACTCTGCGCGGTTGTCGACACCCACCAGCGCAAACAGCATCGGTCGGCTGCAGTGCACGCTCAACGCCAGCCAACGGCTGGGCAGCACGGTGAACTCATTGGCGTTAAGCGTGTGGGCCGGGATTTTCCCGTGATCGACGCTGCCCTCCTCGGACAGTTCCACTTGACAGGCGTCTGGCGTCAATCGGCCGGTCACTGTGAGGTCTACCGATGAAGCGGCGAGGGTCGTGGTGGCCATCGCCAGCACCAGCGGCACCGTCAGGATACGAAAAAGCGTGTTCATCGGTTGGGCCGCTGGCAGAGGTGAGTATGGCCGATACGGGAAAACGTCCTGCCCGTCAGTGGCTGCAAGGCATGTACGTCCACGGCGTTACAGATACTTCACTTCAAGGGTGGCGGAGCCATCGAGGGTCACCTCGTTGCTCAGGTCCAGCCCGTCGGTGCGGGCGATGATAGTTTGCACCTGCAGTTGCGCCACCAGTTCCTGGACCGGCACCGGTTGAGTGGGGTCATCCATGCTGGCAACCGACATGTACAGGCCGGCATTCCAGACTCTTTCGCTGTACCAATTATCCTGGCCGTTGAACGACGCAATGGGTTGTACCGCTGTACCGTCGGCGACCGGATTGCTCAGCGTCAGCGAGAACCAGCCGAGCTTTTGGTCGCCGTTGATCAGGCCCAGCCCATAGTCGGAAGACATGATCGATGAGCCGGCCCGGTTGTCGATCGAATGCAATGCAAAAGGAATGGCTGCATCGCAGGACACCGCGAGGGTGAGGTTGTGCGTGCCGATGTGGGTCGGATTATCGGTGTTCAGGTCCTTGGCGGAGATCTTGCCGTGGTCGATCACCCCGTTGCTCGACAGGCTCGGGGTACAGGCGCTCGGAATGATCAAGCCTCTGACCGTAAGGTCCACGGTTGAGGCGGCGAAGGCTGCGGGACTGCTGATCAGCAAGCTGGTGGCAAGGGCGATGAGGGGCTTTTTCATGGGGCTGAGTTCCTTTCACTTCTATCTTGGGTGGCGCTTAGAGGTAGCTCAATTGCACGGTGGCGTAACCGTCGAGCGGGACTTCATCGGTCAGCGTTATGCGATCGGTAGGGACGAGGTGGGTAAGCACCCCGATGTCGGCATCCAAATCCTTGACGGCAGCGGGCACAAGGTCTGTGTTGCTGGCTGAAATCGCCGTCAGGGTGGCGCTACTGAGGACGTTGTCCGGCGCCCAGCTCATGCCGCCATCCCAGGAAACGATCAGGTGGGCCGGCGCACCGTCGGCCACGGCGTTATGAAGATGAAACGCGGCGCCTCCGATTTTTTCTCCATCAGGCGTGAGGCCAAGCCCGTGCCAATGCTCGTGATTGGCGGAGGTGCCGGCACGATTGTCGATGGTGGTGAGGGTGAAGAACGTCGGGCCTTCGCACCGCACGCTGATTGGCATCGTTTGCGCAGGCAACGCGGTGTGGTGGTCGGGGTTGAGGGTGGCGAACGACATTTTTCCGTAGTCGATCGTACCTTCACCGCCGATCAGCGGTTCGCAGGCGTTGGGGGTGATAGAGCCCCGTACGGCCAGGTCCATGGAACTGGCCGCGAATGCAGGCGGGGCCAACAGCAACGTAAATATGAGGCGGGAGGCAAAAGTGTGCATGTGCAAATAGCCCTTTGTCAGGTGTCATCTTGGGGCGGAGCTCGGCGCTACAGGTACTTCACTTCCATAGTCGCGGAACCGTCCAGCGCGACTTCACTGGTCAGTGTCAAGGTGTTGGTTGCCGCGATGGCGGTGTGAAGGGTGATGTCCATCGTTGCGTTCTGCAAAGGGTGGGGTATCCAGCCGCTGTCGGTCAGGCTGCCCAGCGCGACCAGATCGTTTGGCCTGACGGCATCATCGTCAAAGAGGCGGTACCAGCGGTTGTTCACCTCGTCTCTGGTCAGCAGCGTGGAAGGGGTGTCCGCGGCGGGATTGCCGAAGGTCAAGTGATAACGGCCCAGCTTTTGGTTCTCGTTAATCAGGCCCAGGCCAAACGCAGAACCGTGGATTGCTGAGCCTGCACGATTGTCGATAGGGCTGATCGCGAACAGCGTGGCGGCGTCGCAGTTCACGCTCAGTTGAAGGGTGCGCCGCTCAAGATTGGTATAGCGGTCCGCCTGGAGGTCCTGCACGGAGATTTTTCCGTAGTCGACCGCGCCTGGGAGCGTCGGCGTGCAGGCGCTGGGCGTGATCACCCCGGTGACGGTCAGCTCCGTGGTGCTTGCCGCCAGCACTGGCAGGGAGGCGGTGAAGAGTAGCGCGCTGCCGAGCGCAACCAAATGCTTGTTCATGTCGATGCTGTTCCGGTGTGTGGCTGACAGGCGCACACGCGCCGATGACTCAGCATCAAGTGCTGGCACTGTCGGGCGGTGTGTCCGGTCTGGTTTTATAACCGCCTGTCGAAGTGGCGGATCGTCACCCTCTAACGGGGTGGTGCGGAATTTAGCGGTGCAGGGTGGTCGGGGATATACAACTTTTACGACAAAGAATTGGAGGTGACGTTACAGCCGAATCAGTGTCAGAAGAAGTAATCGCACGTGTAGGAAAAACTGCCTTTTCGTAGTTTTCGTATGTCGGCTGCGGTTGATCGAGGCTATTTCTGTTCAGGCGACGATGGTCATGTATGTGTCATGTAACCGCTGCACAGTGCGCCTCTTTGACTGTCGCGTCAGTGCCCGCGGGATCACAATCGTTCGTCCCGATCCACAGGGCACTGGAAAAACGAAAGCAACCATGAGGTATGCGAGCGTGCTTTCGAGCGATGTCGCTTCGCGGGAACTGCAACGCCTTGCTTCCCCACCTGCGCATTGGCGGCACTTGCGCGTGCTGGTGGCAGAGGACCATTCAACCTACAGAGCCATGATGGGCTGGTTTCTACACAAGCTCGGGCTTACCCACACATTGGTCGCGGATGGGCGCAGCGCCTTGGTTGCCGTTGCGCGCAAGCGCTTCGACCTGGTGATCAGTGATTGCCAGATGCCGGTGATGGACGGCTACGCCATGGCCCGCGCCATTCGCCGACATGAGCAGGCCTTGGGGCATGGGCGAGTCCCGATCATCGCCTTGACCGGCAACCTGTTGCACGACGATCCGCAACGGTGCCGCGACGCCGGCATGGACGCCTGGCTGCTCAAGCCACTGACCCTCGCCCAGTTGCACGAGTTGCTGTCGCGCTGGCTGCCTGGTCCGATTCATGTGCAGCGACCCGGCGCGCCGGCAACCCGGGCGTCGACATGGCCGACCCGCGCCGATCTGATCCAGATGTTCGGCAGCGGGCAGGTGGTCGACCAGATGCTCGCCGGCCTGCTCGTTGAAGCGCGTGCGGACAGCTCGGCCCTGGCGCATGCCCGAATGATCCTGGATGCCGCGCTGACCGAGCAGTGCCTGCATCGCCTGGTGGGCAGCCTGGCTTTTCTTGGCGGGACTGAACTGGAGGCCAGGGGAATCGCGCTGATCCACGAGATACGCACCCAAGGGATGTTGCTCAGTTGCGTACATTTGGATGTTTTTATGCGGGATTTAACGGCGTATCTCACTTACTTGAGTGTGTTGTGATGATTTGAATGACTTTAATGTGTTTCGAGTATGTAAGAGCTTTCCTGGTGTTTTGTAGGTTAAATGTTATGAGCTACCAAACATTGGGCGATGCTTGGACAGACTCGAAGTTGCCGGTTGTTGAGGATCGCCCGCAGGGTTATTTTGCGCGGATTCAGGTCGCCATCATCCGTGGGTACTTATGCTTCGAGTAATTATTGCTGACGATCACCCCATTGTTCGCATCGGACAGCGGGTGGTGATCGAGGCGGCAGGCAGGTGCGAAGTGGTGGGTGAGGCCAATGGCCCCGATGAATTGCTCAAACTGTTAAGCACCATGCCTTGCGATATGCTTGTTACCGATTTCGCCATGCCGGGCGACCAGCAGGCCGATGGCTACGGCCTGCTTGGCCTGCTGCACCGCCAGTACCCGACGTTGCCGGTGATTCTGGTGACCATGTTCGCCAATGTCGCCACCCTGCGCGCTTCGTTTGCCCATGGCGCCCAGGCCATTGTCGCCAAAAGTGCCTCGGCCAAGGAGCTGCCGCTGGCGATCAGGGCGGTGGGGGCCGGCCAGACCTTTGTCAGTGAGTGTTTGCGCAACCAACTGGTGGAGGCGGGGCCGGGCGACCAATCACAGCAACCACAGCTGTCCGGCAAGGAGCGCGAAGTGGTGCGCATGCTGGCCAGCGGCATGACCGTCAGCCAGATCGCGGCGCGGGTCAACCGCAGTGTGTCCACCATCAGCAAGCAGAAGTGCACGGCCATGAACCGGTTGTGCATTTCCACGGACGTGGACCTGTTCGCTTATGCCCGCAGTTGCGGCATGGTGCCGTAAGACACGCTATCGGGCGGGTGAATGCCAGTAGCCTTGGCGGCGCAGGCGGCTTATCGTGCGGCTATCTTTTTCGCCGCCAACGGAAGCCTGCCCATGAGTGACGCCCATAACGCCCTGATCACTGAGTTCTACCGCGCGTTCCAGCGCCTGGACGCCGACGCCATGAGCGCCTGTTACACCGACGACGTGGTCTTCAGCGACCCGGTTTTCGGCGAACTGCGCGGGCGTGACGCCGGCGACATGTGGCGCATGCTCACTTCGCGCGCCCAGGATTTCTCGTTGACGTTCGACAGCGTGCGCAGCGACGTCGCCCGCGGTAGCGCGCATTGGGTCGCGACGTATCTGTTCAGCGCCACCGGCAACACAGTGGTCAACGATATCCAGGCGCGGTTCGTGTTTCGCGACGGCAGGATCTGCGCGCACCACGACAGCTTCGACCTGTGGCGCTGGTCGCGCCAGGCGTTGGGTACCAAGGGCTTGTTGCTGGGCTGGACGCCGCTGGTCAAGAACGCCGTGCGCGCCCAGGCGCGCAAAGGCTTGAAGGCATTCCAGGCCGGTCGTTGATAAGCTTGGCGCTTCCCCGGTTGATTGACGCTGCCCGTGACTGATCCCGTTCAAACCAAACCCTGGTTCGTCTACCTGGTGCGCGCCGCCAATGGCGCGCTGTATTGCGGCATCAGCAATGACCCGCAGCGCCGCTTCGCGATGCACCAGAGCGGCAAGGGCGCGCGGTTTTTCCTGTCCAGCCCGGCCGTGGCGCTGGTGTACACCGAGCAGTGTGCGAGCAAGGGCGAAGCGCTGCGCCAGGAGCGCTTGATCAAGCGACTGAAGAAGAGCGCCAAGGAATGCCTGGCGGCGAGTGGTTCATTGATCTGACTGATGAATGCTCATCACGGCATCGCTG
Source organism: Pseudomonas lurida (assembly GCF_013522705.1). GTDB lineage: Bacteria > Pseudomonadota > Gammaproteobacteria > Pseudomonadales > Pseudomonadaceae > Aquipseudomonas > Aquipseudomonas quebecensis. Next base: position 70,339 of record NZ_JAAMRE010000008.1, on the reverse strand, counting down.
CACATTGCGCGCTAAGCTGGCGGTTCAACTGGTTAAATGGACCGCGGCATGTCTGAGCTCATTCTTCATCACTACCCCACGTCCCCCTTTGCGGAAAAAGCCCGGTTGTTGCTGGGCTTCAAGGGGCTGTCCTGGCAGTCCGTACTGATTTCGCCGGTGATGCCCAAGCCGGACCTCACCGCGCTCACCGGCGGCTACCGCAAGACCCCGGTGCTGCAGATCGGCGCCGATATCTATTGCGACACCGCGTTGATCGCCCGGCGCCTGGAGCAGGAAAAGTCCGCGCCGGCGCTGTTCCCTCTCGGCCAGGAAATGATCACCCAGACCTTCGCCACCTGGGCCGACAGCGTGGTCTTTGCCCACGCCGTGAGCCTGGTGTTCCAGCCGGAATCGGTGGCGGTGCGCTTTGGCAAGTTGCCGCCGGAAGCGATCAAAGCTTTTATGGCCGACCGCGCCGCGCTGTTCAGCGGCGGTTCGGCGAGCAAGCTCAGTGCCGAGGTGGCCAAGCATCAATGGCCGGCGATCATGACGCGCCTGGAGCAGCAGTTGCAGCGCGAGGCGGGGGACTTTCTATTTGGCCAACCGTCGATTGCCGATTTCGCCCTGGCTCATGCGCTGTGGTTTTTAAAGGCCACGCCGGTGACGGCGCCGCTGGTGGATGCCTACCCGGCGGTGTGCGCGTGGCTGGGGCGTGTGCTCGGGTTCGGCCACGGCACGCCCAGCCAGATGACCGCCGACCAGGCCTTGGAGATTGCGCGCAACGCTGCACCGGCACCGCTGCCGGACGAGGCGTTTGAGGACCTGAACGGCTTTCACGCCGGCCAGGCGGTGAGCATCAGCGCCACTGACTACGGCGTCGACCCGGTGGCCGGCGAGCTGTTGTTCGCCGGGCGCGAGGAGCTGATCCTGCGCCGCACCGACGAGCGCGCCGGCACCGTGCATGTGCATTTCCCACGCTTTGGTTTCCGTATCCAGGCGCACTGACTGAAATTATTTATCCAGAACCGATGAGGTAAACCGCCGGCCCATCCGTGTAGTGCTTGAAACTGCGATCAATTCGCATTAACAGCGTTTTCTACACGGGTTCTCACAGCATGAAGTCGATGGCGGGCGGTTGGGTAAAACAGTGGCTGGGGGCTTCGGTACTGGCGGTGTCAGGCGTGGCCTTGCTGCCGTTGAGCGTGGCGCGGGCGCAGGAGCAGCAAAGCACGGCCTTTAACTTTGCTCTGGCGGCCAAACCGCTGCCCCAGGCCCTCAGCGATTTCAGCCGGGTCACCGGGATCAGCGTGATCTACACCGATGAAGCGCCCTACGGGCTCAGTGCGCCGGCGGTGCGCGGGCAGATGAGCGCGACCCAGGCCCTGCAACGGCTGTTGAGCAACACCGGCATGACCTTCCGCCAGATCGACGCCCGCACTCTGGCCCTCGAACCGGTGCCCACCGACGGCGCGCTCAACCTGGGCGCCACCACCATCAGCGGCATCGGCCAGGTCGAAGACAGCAGCAGCTACCAGCCGCCACCCACCAGCTCGGTGATGCGTTCCCACGGCCTGCTGCTGGAAACCCCGCAAACCGTCAACGTGGTGCCGGCCCAGGTGCTGCGTGACCAGACCCCGCGCAACCTGGACGACGCCCTGGCCAATGTCAGCGGCATCACCCAGGCCAACACCCTGGCCAGCACCCAGGACGCGGTGATGCTGCGCGGCTTCGGCGACAACCGTAACGGTTCGATCATGCGCGACGGCATGCCGGTGGTGCAGGGCCGTGCGCTGAACGCCACGGCCGAGCGGGTTGAAGTACTTAAAGGCCCGTCGTCGCTGCTGTACGGCATCCAGGATCCGGGCGGCGTGGTGAATATCGTGAGCAAAAAGCCGGAATTGACGCCGTTCACCGCGCTGACGGTGCGCGGCTCCACCTTCGGCGACGGCAAGAACGGCAGTGGCGGCAACCTCGACACCACCGGGCCCCTGGGGGATTCGGGCCTGGCGTATCGGCTGATTGTCGACCATGAAGACGAAGACTACTGGCGCAACTTCGGCACCCATCGCGAATCGCTGGTGGCGCCGTCCCTGGCCTGGTACGGCGACTCCACTCAACTGCTGTTCGCTTATGAGCACCGTGAATTTCTCTCGCCGTTCGACCGGGGCACGGCCATCGATCCCAAGACCAACCATCCGTTGGATATCCCGGCGACCCGCCGCCTGGATGAGCCGTTCAACAACATGGAAGGCCGCTCCGACCTGTACCGCTTCGAAGCCGACCACGATCTGAACGACGACTGGAAAGCCCACTTCGGCTACAGCTGGAACCGCGAAACCTACGACGCCAGCCAGGTACGCGTCAGTGCCGTGAACGCCAATGGCACCCTGACGCGCAGAATGGACGGCACCCAGGGCGCACTCACCACCGACCGTTTCAGCACTGCCAGCCTGGAAGGCAAGGTCAACGTAATGGGCATGCAACATGACTTGGTGTTCGGCCTGGATGACGAATACCGCAAGATCTACCGCGCCGACCTGATTCGCCAGGCCTCGCGCGGCCCGTTCAACTACAACAATCCGGTGTACGGCAACGAAGTGGCAGGCACCAGCGTCAGTGCCGCCGACAGTGCCCAGACCGACCTGCTGCGCAGCGATTCGCTGTTTTTCCAGGATGCGATTCACCTGACCGACCAGTGGATTTTCGTAGCCGGCGCGCGCTACCAGATGTATGACCAGTACGCCGGCAAGGGCGTGCCGTTCAAAGCCAATACCGACGGCAAGGGCCAGGCCTGGGTGCCGCGTGCCGGGCTGGTGTACCGCTATACCGATGAATTGTCGTTCTATGGCAGTTACACCGAGTCGTTCAAACCCAACTCCACCATCGCCGCCCTGGCCGATGGCAGCACCTTGACCGGCGATCTGACGCCTGAGCAGGCCAAGTCCTGGGAGCTGGGAGCCAAGCTCGACATTCCCGGGCGCATCACCGCCAGCGCGGCGTTGTTCACCATCGACAAGCGCAATGTGCTGGTCTCGGTGGGTTCCGGCGCGAACACGATCTACAGCATCGCCGGCCAGGTGCGTTCCCGTGGCCTTGAACTGGACGCCACCGGCCAGTTGAGCGACCAATGGAGCGTGATCGGCAGCTACGCCTACACCGACGCCGAAGACATCAAGGACAACGACCCGACCCTGGAAGGCAACCGCCTGCAGAACGTCGCCAAACACACCGGCTCGCTGGCGCTGGCCTATGATTTTGGCAGCCTGTTCGGCGGCGATCGACTGCGCATGGGCGCGGGTGCGCGCTACGTGGGCGAGCGCGCGGGCGATGCCGCCAATGACTTCACCTTGCCGGGCTACACCGTGGCCGATGCCTTTGCCACCTACGACACGAAACTCGACGGGCAGAAGGTCAAATTCCAGCTCAACGTGAAAAACCTGTTCGACCGCACGTACTACACCTCGGCGGCCAGCCGGTTCTTCGTGTCCATGGGCGATGCGCGGCAGGTGTCGGTGTCCAGCACACTGGAGTTCTAAGGCTGGTGGTAGGCCCGCTCGCCACCGGCATGCGGAGCTGTTAGCGTTGCCGCCACTGAAGATTTTGCGGAATTTCACACTGATGCATGTTGGACGATGGCTACCCCTGCTGTGCCTGAGCGTTTTCATAGGCGGTTGTGCGAGTGTCTCGCCAACCTCCACCCCGGCCATCCTCGACCACCTGCTGGCCGATCCGGCCTTCAACGGCGCAACGGTCTCGTTGATGGTGCGCGACGCCCGCAGCGGCACCACCCTCTACCAGCACAACGCGCGCACGCGTCTGGTGCCGGCCTCCAACCTCAAGTTGCTGACCACGGCGGCGGCGATGGATGTACTGGGGCCGCACTACCGGTTTTCCACGCAGGTGCTGAGCACGGGCGGCCGCCAGGGCGAGCGGCTGGCGGGCAATATGTATCTGCGCGGCCTGGGCGACCCCACCGTGCAGTTCGCCGATTACCAGGCACTCGCGGCGCAACTGGCCAGTCAGGGCGTGCGCGAGGTGCAGGGCGATCTGGTGTTCGACGATACCTGGTTCGACGCCGAGCGCCTGGGCGTCGACTGGGCCCAGGATGACGAAAGCACTTACTACGGCGCGCAGATTTCCGCGCTGACAGTGTCGCCCGACTCGGATTTCGATGCGGGCACTCTGATCGTCACGGCCAAGGCACCTGTGGCAGTCGGCCAGCCGGTGAACGTCTCCGTGAGCCCGGCCACCGATTACGTGCAACTGAGCAATCGCGCCGTCAGCGGCCCCGGCAACGATTACGGCATCACCCGTCAGCACGGCACCAACCTGCTGCAACTTCGCGGTGCGCTGGCGCCCGGCAAGCAGAGCCGGCAATGGGTGAGTGTGTGGGAACCGACCCAGTTGGTGGCGAACCTGTTTGAACAGGCGCTGGCTCAGCAGGGCATCAAGGTGCAGGGCCGGCGCGTGATCGGTGGCGCTACGCCCGCGACGGCGACGACGCTGGCCGAACATCAGTCGGCGCCGTTGCAGGACTTGATCACGCCGTTGCTTAAACTCTCGAACAACAACATGTCCGAAGCCCTGCTCAAGGCCATGGGCCGCAAGACCGCGGATGCCGGCACTGCGGCGGCGGGCGTGGCGGCGGTGGCGGGCTTTATGACACGTCAGGGCCTGGACCCGTCCGCCCTTAGCCAGGTGGACGGTTCGGGCCTGTCGCGGCGCAATCTGGTGTCATCTCAGACCTTCACCGACCTGCTGCTGGCCAGCGCCCGGCAACCCTGGTTCGACGCCTGGTACACCGCCCTGCCGATTGCCGGCGACCCGGACCGCATGGTCGGTGGCAGCCTGCGCTATCGCCTGCGCGGGACGGCGGCGCAGAACAACCTGCATGCCAAGACCGGTTCCATGGCCGGTGTGTCGTCGTTAAGTGGCTATATCACCGACGCCAACGGCCGGCGCCTGGTGTTTTCGATGGTCAGCAACAACTACCTCAGCGACGCCGCGCCGGTGCGCGCCGTGGAGAACCGCGTGGCCCGGGCCCTGGCTCAGTGGCAGGACTGAATCAGGGCTGATAGCCCATGCGCCAGCTCACCGCCCGGGTCGCCGCCAGCAATTGCCGGGCCGCCGGGCCGTCTTCGTCGGCGTGGAACAGCGAGGTGGGGCCGACCACGGTCATTACCGCCGCCACCTGGCCGACGGCGTTGAACACCGGCGCCGACAAAGCGTCCACCCCCGGCATCAGCAAGCCATGCACAAAATGCAGGCCACGCTGGCGGATCTGTTGGCACGTGATGGCGTAGGCCTGGTCGTCCGCCAGGGCGTGGGCGATGCCTGCCTCAATCTCCTGCTGGCGCAGCTCCACGGTTTCCCGCGAGGGCAGAAACGCGCTGAACACCAGGCCGGTGGATGAACTGAGCAGCGGCAGCACCGAGCCCAGTTGCGTCACCACCGTCACCGCGCGCACCGCCGGCTCGATCTGCACCACGGTCGCGCCCTGGTTGCCCCATACCGCCAGAAAGCAGGTTTCATTCAGTTGGTCGCGCAGTTCCGCCAGGGGCAGGGCACCGACTTTCAGTACGTCCATGCTGCCCAGTGCGGCCAGCCCCACGCGCAAGGCTTCGCGGCCCAGGCCGTAATGGTTGGTGGCGGTGTTTTGTTCGGCGAACCCCGAGGCGATCAACGCTTGCAGGTAGCGATGCACCTTGCTCGCCGGCATCTGCACATGTTCGGCCAGGCGCGACAGCGAAGTGGCCGGCGACAGCTCAGCCAGGGCCTTGAGAATATCGGTGCCCACTTCGGCCGAGCGGACTTTCTGTTTACCGGTGTCGCGGGGCTTTTCCATGGAGAGGCGGGGTTCCGAAAGATGAATGGGCGTCTTTATAGCTTGACGCTCGATAGCGATCAAATTACGTTATGCGTAACTGGATTACGATAAAAACAACTTCCGCACAGAGGACGATCCATGACCCTCGAATACCTGTCGGGCTTCGGCAATGAATTTGCCAGCGAAGCCCTGCCCGGCGCCTTGCCGGTCGGCCAGAACTCCCCGCAAAAAGCACCCTACGGCCTGTACACCGAGCTGTTCTCCGGCACCGCGTTCACCATGGCCCGCAGCGAAGCCCGGCGAACCTGGTTGTACCGCATCCAGCCGTCGGCCAATCACCCGGCGTTCGCCAAACTGGAGCGGCAGTTGGCCGGCGGTCCGCTGGGCGCGGTGACACCCAATCGGCTGCGCTGGAACCCGCTGGATATGCCCAGCGAGCCGACCGATTTTATCGACGGGCTCGTCGCCATGGTCGCCAACTCGGCGTCGGAAAAACCTTCAGGCATCAGCATTCATCACTACCGCGCCAACCGCTCCATGGAGCGGGTGTTCTTCAACGCCGACGGCGAATGGTTGATCGTCCCCGAGCACGGCCGCCTGCGCCTCGTCACTGAACTGGGCGTGCTTGAGGTCGAGCCGCTGGAAATCGTCGTGCTGCCGCGCGGCCTTAAATTCCGGGTCGAACTGCTGGATGCCCAGGCGCGCGGCTATATCGCCGAAAACCACGGCGCGCCGCTGCGCCTGCCGGACCTGGGGCCCATCGGCAGCAACGGCCTGGCCAACCCGCGGGACTTCCTCAGCCCCGTCGCCCATTACGAAGACCTGCGGCAACCGACCACCCTGGTGCAGAAGTTCCTCGGCGAACTGTGGGCCTGCGAACTCGATCATTCACCGCTGAACGTGGTGGCCTGGCACGGCAACAACGTGCCCTACAAATACGACCTGCGCCGCTTCAACACCATCGGCACCGTCAGTTTCGATCACCCGGACCCGTCGATCTTCACCGTGTTGACCTCGCCCACCAGCGTGCACGGCCTGGCCAACCTCGACTTCGTGATCTTCCCGCCGCGCTGGATGGTGGCCGAGAACACCTTCCGTCCGCCGTGGTTTCATCGCAACCTGATGAACGAATACATGGGCTTGATCCAGGGCGCCTACGACGCCAAGGCCGAGGGCTTTCTGCCCGGCGGTGCGTCATTGCACAGCTGCATGAGCGCCCACGGCCCGGATGGCGAGACCTGCACCAAGGCCATCAACGTGGAACTGGCGCCGCACAAGATCGATAACACCATGGCCTTCATGTTCGAGACCAGCCAAGTGCTGCGTCCCACCCGGTTCGCCCTGGACTGCCCGCAACTGCAACCTGCCTACGACGCGTGCTGGGCCTCGCTGCCCGTCACCTTCAACCCGAATCGGAGATAACCCATGACTCAGCCCACCCTTGCCCGCAGTTGGGTAGCGTCCGCCAACGGTCACGCGGACTTCCCGCTGCAGAACCTGCCGCTGGGCATCTTCAGCCTCAACGACGCGGCCCCGCGCAGCGGCGTGGCGATTGGGGATTGCATCCTCGATCTGCACGCGGCATTGGACGCGTTCGACGGCGAGGCCCGCCGTGCGGTGCAAGCGACTGCCGGCGGCCAGTTGAACGGGTTGTTCGCCCTGGGGCGTGGTCCCCGCGTAGCATTGCGCGAGCGCCTGCTGGAACTGCTGGCCGAGGGCAGCCCACTGCAAGCCCGTGAGGCGCAGGTGCTGCACCGCGCTGCTGATTGCCAGCTGCACTTGCCGGCGAAAATCGGTGACTACACCGACTTCTACGTTGGCATCGAGCACGCGCAGAACGTCGGCAAACTGTTCCGTCCCGACAACCCGTTGCTGCCCAATTACAAGTACGTACCGATCGGCTATCACGGTCGCGCCTCCACCGTTCGCCCCTCGGGCGTCGAGGTGCGTCGCCCCAAAGGCCAGACCCTGCCTGCCGGCCAGACCGAGCCCACCTTTGGCCCCTGTGCGCGGTTGGACTACGAGTTGGAACTGGGCATCTGGATCGGCCAGGGCAACACCATGGGCGAAGCGATCGCCATCGGTGACGCGGCCGAGCATATCGCCGGTTTCTGTTTGCTCAACGACTGGTCGGCGCGGGATATCCAGGCGTGGGAATACCAGCCGCTGGGGCCGTTCCTGTCGAAAAGTTTTATCACCACCGTCTCGCCGTGGGTGGTCACGGCCGAAGCGCTGGCGCCGTTCCGCAAGGCTCAACCGCCACGTCCCGCAGGCGATCCGCAACCGCTGCCGTACTTGCTGGATCAACGCGACCAGGCCGGCGGTGCTCTGGATATCGAACTGGAAGTGCTGCTCAGCACAGCCGCCATGCGCGAGCAAAACCTGCCGGCCCATCGCCTGGCCCTGAGCAACAGCCTGCATATGTACTGGACCGTCGCGCAGTTGGTGGCCCACCACAGCGTCAACGGTTGCCAGCTGCAGCCCGGCGATCTGTTCGGTTCCGGCACCTTGTCCGGGCCCGAAGCCGGCCAGCTCGGCAGCCTGCTGGAGATCACCGAAGGCGGTAAGAAAGTGATCGAATTGGCGTCCGGCGAAGTGCGTAAATTCCTGGAGGATGGCGATGAAATCATCCTGCGCGCGCGCTGCACGCGAGATGGCTACGCCTCCATCGGTTTCGGCGAATGCCGTGGCACCGTGGTTGCGGCGCGCTGAGGGGGCAGGGGATGGAACTCTATACGTACTACCGCTCCACTTCGTCGTACCGGGTGCGTATCGCCCTGGCCCTCAAAGGCCTGGCGTTCACAGCGGTGCCGGTCAACCTGCTGGTGCCGGCAGGGGGCGCCAACCGTCAGCCGGAGTACCTGGCGATTAACCCACAGGGTCGCGTGCCGGCCCTGCGCACTGACGACGGCGATCTGTTGATCCAGTCGCCGGCGATCATCGAATACCTCGAGGAACGTTATCCACACGTGCCGCTGCTGAGCAAAGACCTGGCGACCCGTGCCCAGGAGCGCGCCGTGGCGTCGATCATCGGCTGTGATATCCACCCGCTGCACAACTCCAGTACCCAGAACCTCCTGCGTCAAAGGGGGCATGACGAAGGGCAGGTACTGACGTGGATCGAGCACTGGATCAGCCAGGGGCTGGGCGCGGTGGAGCAGTTGATCGGTGCTGAAGGGTTCTGTTTTGGTGAGCAGCCGGGCATGGCCGATGTGTTTCTGATCCCGCAGTTGTACGCGGCCGAGCGGTTCAAGGTGTCGCTGGCCGATTATCCGCGTATCGGCAGGGTTGCGGCGTTGGCGAAGGAGCATCCGGCGTTTATCCAGGCCCATCCCGCCAACCAACCGGATACCCCTGACGCTTCGTAAATCCGTTGTGTGACACCCATAAAAATAAACAGGTACCTTGCGATGCACTCTCAGATTGCCAGCTTTCGCGCGGCACTCGACGCCCGTCCGGTGTCGCGCTACCAGTGGCTGATCCTCCTGTTGCTGGCGTTACTGCTGGTGACCGACGGCTACGATGCCCAGGTGCTGGGCTACGTGGTGCCGGCGCTGGCCGCGGACTGGGGGCTGGAAAAGCCCGCGTTCGGCCCGGTGTTCAGTGCCAACCTGCTGGGGCTGACCCTCGGTTCACTGTTGGTAACGCCGCTGGCGGATCGCTTCGGTGTACGGCGGGTTCTGCTGGCCTGCGTGCTGATCTACGCCAGCCTCACGGTGTTGATGGTGTTCGCCGACTCGCTGACCACGCTGATGGCCGCGCGGTTCATTTGCGGGATCGGCATGGGCGGCGCGATGCCCAGTGCCATGGCGTTGATGTCAGACTATTCACCGCCGCGCCTGCGCACCTTGATGGTGACCTTGGCCGCTTGCGGCTTTTCGTTCGGCGGCGCGGCGGGCGGGTTCGTGGCCGCGGGGTTTATCGAGCACTACGGCTGGGAAGCGGTGTTCCTGGCCGGAGGCGTCACGCCGCTGCTGCTGTTTCCATTCCTCGTTTGGCTGCTGCCCGAATCCCTCCCGCGTCTGCTGCGGGATGCGCCGCCCTATCGGCGTTTGCAACGGGTTACGGCACGCCTGTTGCCCGACTGGCAACCGCCGCTGGCAGGTGCGGCTGACGACCCGCAAACACGCGGCAGTCAACTGACGGTGGTGGAGTTGTTTCGGCACGGTTACGCGCGGCCGACCTTGCTGATCTGGGCGACCTTTTTTGTCAGCCTGATCCTGCTGTATTTCATGATCAGCTGGCTGCCGTCGCTGCTGCTGGAAAGTGGCCTGGCGCTTAAGCAAGCCAACCTGGTGACGTCGATGTTCCTGTTTGCCGGCACCATCGGTGCGATCGGCATGGCCTGGTTTGCCGACCGCCTTAAGAACAAAGTGCGCCTGCTTTGTGGCGTGCTGCTGGCTGCGGCGCTGTGCACCGTACTGTTGGGCCTGAACCACGACAATCCGCGTTACCTGGTCGCATGCGTGTTTGCCGCCGGCTTCTGCATCATCGGCGGGCAACTGACCCTCAATGCCTTCGCCAGCAACTTCTACCCGGCCCATGTGCGCGCCACCGGCACGGGCTGGGCGCTGGGGGTGGGGCGCTTCGGTTCGATCCTTGGGCCATTATTGGGGAGTCTGTTGCTCGCGCTGCACATGCCCGTGCAGCAGATTTTCTTCTTCTGCGCGATTCCAGCGGTGATGGCAGCGTTATTGATTATCCAGGTGCGCTCGCCGGCTGCCGGGACGCCGAGGAACCCGTTGCATGGCGATATTCTCAAGACGCCGGTCAATCACTGACGGGCGCGCTCACCACGCAAAACTGGCGTCTTAACCAGAGCCAAAGCGTCCGTCAATGCACCACCGTGTTGGGCGGCAAATGCCCCAACCGCTCGGTCAGGCGCAGGCGTTGGATCGGGTCTTCACTGAGCAGCAGCGCATGTTCCAGGTCGAAGCGCTCGGCGTTGGGGCAGTCCAGGCGTTGATACAGGCTGGCCCGCGCCAGGTAGTCCGCAGCGCTGGCGTTGCCCAGTTCCAGCACGCGCTCGGCGTCGATCAGCGCGGCCAGCGGATCGTCATTGGCCAGGTGCAACTGGCGCAGGTTGCGCGACAAGCGTTGCAGGATCAACCGTGGCTCTGCGGTGAGCAGGTGGTGGGCCTGCAGTTTGAGATGGGGACCATATTGGCGTTGCAGCAGTTCGCGACAGTCGTTGGGGTACAGGCGTCGACCGCCGCAAGGGTCCAGCAGGTGGTCGGCGCCGGGCACCCGCAGCAGGAAGTGCCCAGGGAAGTTCACGCCGACCAAGGGAAGATGCAGGCGACGCGCCAGCTCCATGGCGATCAAGCCTACGGCCAGAGGCTGCCCGCGTTTGCGCAGCAGGACTTTATCCAACAGTGCGGCCGCGGGGCGCAGGGGGGTGAGGTCATCCTGGGCAAACCCCAGGTCGTTCATGCGCCGCAGCAGCGGTTGGCCCAGCTCATCCGCCGGCAGCACGGGCATGCCTGCGCTCACTTGCTGCTGCAGCAACCCCAGTTCCTGCAGAATCTGTAACGGTTGCACGGTTGCGTCATGTTCAGCGGCAATCCATAGCGCGGCCTCGAACAGTGCAGGGGGCGAGCGTTCCAGACAGGCGAAAAAGGCTTGGCGGGGCTTCATTTCGTTCTCCGGCGGATGCCCCGTTTTAGCCTTGCTGGGAATTTTCGTCCAGTAACTTAAGAAAGATCCTGCGGGCTTATGTCGCAGAACCTACAAAATCGGACGACTTATTCCCGCGCGCTTCGGCAGTTTTCTACCGCGAGCCTATACTTGGCGACACAAGAAGTGATTCGGGAGCTCGACCATGTTTGCTCTCATGCACAGCACCCGCCTTGAATCGCTGCACCTGAGCATCGACCCGGTGACAGGCTTGAAGGCGGTCATAGCCATTCACAACAGCCGCCTGGGGCCTGCCCTGGGCGGCTGTCGTTACCTTGCCTACCCCGACGACGAAAGTGCCGTGGCCGATGCCGCGCGCCTGGCCCAGGGCATGAGCTACAAGGCAGCACTGGCCGGCCTGCCGGTGGGTGGTGGCACGGCAGTGATCCTGCGGCCCGCTCATGTGGAAAACCGTGCGGCGCTGTTCGAAGCGTTCGGGCGCTGCGTGGAACAACTCGACGGTCGCTATATCACCGCCATCGACAGCGGCACCTCGGTGGCCGACATGGATTGCATCGCTCAACAGACCCGCTTCGTCACCAGCACCAGCGCCGCCGGCGACCCTGCGCCCCACGCCGCCATGGGCGTGTTTACCGGCATCCGCGCCACGGCCATGGCGCGCCTGGGCAGCGATAACCTCGAAAGCCTGCGCGTGGCGATCCAGGGCCTGGGCAACGTCGGCTATGCCCTCGCCGAACAACTGCACGCGGCCGGCGCCGAGTTGCTGGTGAGCGACATCGATCACGGCAAGGTGCAACTGGCCATGGAACAATTCGGCGCGCACCCCATTGCCAACGACGCGTTGCTCAGTACGCCCTGCGACATCCTGGCGCCCTGTGGCCTGGGGGCCGTGTTCAATCGCCAGAGCGTTGCCCAACTGCGCTGCGCCGCCGTGGCCGGTTCCGCCAGCGCGCAACTGACCAATCTGCAAGTGGCCGATCAGTTGGAGGGGCGCGGCATTCTTTACGCGCCCGACTATGTGATCAATTCCGGCGGCCTGATCTACGTCGCGCTCAAGCACAGCGGCGCCGAGCTACCCACCATCACGGCACACCTGTCGAACATTGCCACACGCCTGACCGAAATCTACGCCCACGCCCAAGCCGAAAAACGCTCACCCGCGCGGGTGGCCGATGAACTGGCCGAGCGTCTGCTCTACCCATGACCGCTTATTAAAAAGGCCCTGAATCAACGATTCAGGGCCTGTTCAATTCGGGCTTTATTCCGCCGGCGCGTTCAGCAACTCGGACAGCGCGTCCGGCTGGCTCTTGAAGGCCTTGGCAAATACATCGCGATTCTTCGCCATGTAGATCCCGGCTTCCTCCACCTGCTGCTCGCTCAGAGACGGCACGGCTTTTTGCAACACTTCTGCCAGCAACTCAGCGAGTTCAAGCATTTTGTCATGACGGTCAGCTTCGGCTTTATCCATGAACAAACGCTCCAGATCTCGGCTGCTGCGGTATACCACTTCGACGGCCATTCCCCACCTCACATGCCTTCACGATAGTTGTCTTTTGCGACTACTGTATTTATATACAGCTAAAAGAGTAAGCCAAACCGTGGGGTTTGGGTAGCAGTTTTTTAATGTAGTTGGGAAACGGGGGTTTGCTACACCGGAAATTTCTGACAACTTGCCGGGGTTGCGCTGGATTTGTCCGGTGGCTTACTTTCACCGGGCGCTGCAAATGCAGCTAGCGGGCTTGGCGGCCCAACAAGGAAACGCAACAACCCCCCTATAAGATTGCAGGCGTTTTTTGCATTTGCATTCTTGTGTCATGGCGGGTTGCGCATGGACCCTTCGGGGTGCCGGGTTGTTCCTTGCCGGTCCGCCAACCTTGTGCAATCCGTCACCCAACCTGCTTGGCGGCAGGCGGTGATGGTTTCTTAACTAAGGAACTAATCTATGAAAAAAATCACTCCCAACCCCTCGCCCACCGATTCGACGCTATTTAGCGTTACGCCTGAAGCTGACACAGAAACCTTACTGGCTAACGCCAGCGAAACCCTGAACAGCGCCCGTGAAATGGCTAATATGCTGGCATTCGACCTTGAAGGTCCGCAGCGAAGTCTGGTATTGGCCATTCACCAATTGGTTGAGATTGGCGGTCTGTTAGTCGACCAAGCGCTAGAGAAAGTCGCACCAGTTTGATGCCAAGCCCTCTGACCGTTCCTGCGTTTATGGGAGCGGTCAAGAAATGGCTTCGAGTTTTCCTGTTGCTCACTTCATCGCTCGGAGCACGACAGTAAAACTCCAGCGACTAGACTCCTTCTTCATCGAATCCAAACGCAAGTAAGGCGATGCTGAGTGGGCTCCCGCAGCGCGGGTGCAACTCCGGCAAATTACTGATTACATCAGCGACTGCAGTCCAGTTGCTGCGCTTGAGGTAAACCAAGCAATAGAAGCCTCCGTGCTGGCTCTTTCTCGTAGGCCCCATCTTTACCGCCCTGGGCGTGTCATCGGTACGCGAGAGATGGTGGTACACCCGAATTATCTGGTCGTTTATAAAGTGACAGACAACATTCGGGTCATCTCGGTTTTACACGACCGCCAGCGATATCCTTGAAAAATCCGCTTCTCGGATGGGCAAAGTATCCACTCTGCTCATCCTCCCACGTGTCTCATGTCACCCCGCCATCATCTTATACCCGCCTCTGGCCTTTTTTCTGCATGCAGAACAACCGTCACGTCCAACCCGCATTATCCGGTCGAGTCGACCTAAGGAAGCATCATCGTGAAAATCAACTGGGCCGAAAAGCTGCGCCACCAGGTCCATGGCCTGGCGGAGTCGCTGGGTAATCTGTTTGTCGAGTCGTTTCACTATCTGGCGCTGTTCGCCATTGGTGCGGTAACCGCCTGGGCAGCGGTGATGGAGTTTCTGGGTATGCTGGAAAACGGGCATATCAAGATCGATGACATCCTGCTGTTGTTCATCTATCTGGAATTGGGCGCGATGGTCGGGATTTACTTCAAGACCAACCACATGCCCGTGCGCTTCCTGATCTATGTGGCGATCACCGCGCTCACGCGTCTTTTGATCTCGAACGTGTCCCACCACAATCCGCCGGATCTGGGCATCATTTACCTGTGCGGCGGGATTCTGCTGTTGGCGTTCGCGATTCTGGTGGTGCGCTATGCGTCGTCGGCGTTCCCCTCGGTGAAGGTCGAAGGCCCGCGCCGCAAGGGCGAGGCGAGCCTGGAGACCGAGAAGGGCGAGCTCTAGAGCCCGACGCTGAGCGGGAGGTCGCGGGCCGGCGGTGGCTGCATCAGTTTGTGGCTGTCGCCGTCGGTCATCACCGCCAGGATTTCCATGGCGCTGTGGCCCTGCTCGATGGCGATTCCGAACTGGATGCTCTGCACCAGGCGTTTGAGCCGTTCGGGGTCGTTGCGTTGCTCGGCGCTGATCATGCGCTTGGCCACCACGCCCGTCTCATCCGAGAGGGTGAGCATGATGCTGCCGTCGAGCCGTTGGATGCTCAAGTTGACGCGGTACTTTGGGCTGAAGGTATCGGTGATGATCTGAAAAGGATTGTCCATGGTGCGTTACCGCCTGATAAGAACATGCAGTCATTGACGACCGGTGTCAGGATTAGTTCGCATCGCCTGACCACCGGCCACTTCGTCGCTGAGGGGCACAAATTCCGTTTGCCTCGTGAGCTGTACAGCAAGGGCCGTGCCGTATAACGACCGTCCTGAAGTGGGAGGGGCTTGCCCCCGATAACGCTCTTTCAGCTGAGTATTTATTGGCTGACACGCCGATAACGGGGGCAAGCCCCTTTCCACAATTGTTTCTGGCCCGTGATCTATTTCAGGGCACTGTCAGCAAAACGATCCCACACAGCGCAATCAGCACTCCACCCAGCTCACCGCCAGGCCGCCCCGTGAGGTCTCTTTGTATTTGTCATGCATGTCGGCGCCGGTGTCGCGCATGGTGCGGATCACCCGGTCGAGGGAAATGAAGTGTTTGCCGTCGCCGCGCAAGGCCATTTGAGTGGCATTGATCGCCTTGACCGCGGCGATGGCGTTGCGCTCGATGCATGGCACTTGCACCAGGCCGCCGACGGGGTCGCAGGTCAGGCCCAGGTTATGTTCCAGGCCGATTTCGGCGGCGTTTTCCAATTGCTCGGGTGTGGCGCCGAGGATGTCCGCCAGACCGGCGGCGGCCATGGCGCAGGCTGAGCCGACCTCGCCCTGGCAACCGACCTCGGCGCCGGAGATGGAGGCGTTTTTCTTGCACAAAATGCCGACGGCCGCCGCCGCCAGGAAGAAATTGACTACGTCATCGTCGGACGCGTCGGCGTTGAACTTCATGTAGTAATGCAGCACCGCCGGGATGATCCCGGCCGCGCCATTGGTCGGCGCGGTCACCATACGCCCCCCGGCGGCGTTTTCTTCGTTAACGGCCAGGGCGAACAGGTTGACCCATTCCATTGCCGACAAGGTGGACGTGATCACATTTGGTTTGCCGATTTCCAACAGACTACGGTGCAATTTCGCTGCGCGGCGCGGAACGTCGAGGCCGCCAGGCAGGATGCCTTCATCGCGCAGGCCTTGTTCCACGCACTCGCGCATCACGGACCAGATATGCAGCAAGCCGCTGTGGATCTCTTCGTCACTGCGCCACGCCCGTTCGTTGGCCATCATCAGCTCCGACACCCGCAGGCCGTGCTGTTTGCACAGGGCCAGTAGTTCGGCGGCGCTGGAAAAGTCATAAGGCAATGCCACATCGCTGACCGGCGCGATGCCCGACGCCGCCTCGGCAGCCTCGATGATGAAACCTCCGCCCACCGAGTAATACGTTTCTTCACACAACAGACCATGGTCGCCATAGGCGTGCAGGGACATGGCGTTGGGGTGGTAGGGCAGGCTCTCTTCGAGCAGCAGCAGGTCGGTGTGCCAGTTGAAGGCAATGTCCTCGGTGCCTGCCAGCAGTAAGCGGCTACTGTCGCGCAGTTGCTGAATACGCGGATTGATCGAGGTAGGGTCGACCTGATCGGGCCACTCGCCCATCAACCCCATCACGCAGGCGCGGTCAGTGGCGTGGCCGACGCCGGTGGCGGACAGCGAGCCGTACAGGCGTACTTCGACCCGGCGCGTTTGGCTGAGCAATTGTTGCTCGGTGAGCGCCTGGGCAAAGGTCGCCGCCGCGCGCATGGGCCCGACGGTGTGGGAGCTGGACGGGCCGATGCCGATTTTGAATAGATCGAAAACACTGATAGCCATGCTAAAGCCTTACAAGCAATGGAGTAGGAATCGCTGCCATTTTTTGTAGGACGAGCGCAATTGGCGCGATACTGAGCGCCTGTAACACCACTGACCAACGAATTCTCCTAAGACACTCTTTAGCAGGACTAAACCATATGGCTCGGCCACTCCATGGTCAGACTTACGTCTGGCTGCATGTTTTCTCCTGTGCGGCGCGGCATTTGTCGTTCACCCGCTGCGCCGAAGAACTGCACATCACGCCGGGGGCGGTGAGTCAGCAGATTCGTCAATTGGAGGAGCGCCTAGGCTTTCGCCTGTTCCATCGGCGCGCCCGAGGTGTGGAACTCAGTGCCGAAGGGCAGCGATTAGCGGCGACGGTAGGGGAGGCCTACGGCAGCATTGACGCCGAGTTGCAGCGGCTGGACGCGGGCATGATCAGCGGCACCTTGCGGCTGCGATCGATCCCGTCGTTTCTCGGCAAGTGGTTGACCCCGCGCTTGCCGCGTCTGCAGCAACGCTTTCCGGATATCCAACTGCGCTTGGTCGCCGAAGATAGCAGCGTCGCCCTGCACGAAGGCGACTTCGACCTGGCCATCGACCTCAACGACGGCAGCTACCCTGGACTTTTATCCACAGCCTTGCTCGACGAACAGATCTTCCCTGTGTGCGCGCCGAGCCTGCTGCGCGGACGGCCACCGCTGCACGGCCCCGCCGACCTGGCGCATTTCCCTCTGTTGCACGACATCACCGCCTGGCGTGGAAGTTATGAGTACGCCGAGTGGGAGTTCTACTTGAATGCCATCGGCTATCACGACGCCGACGTGCGACGCGGCCACACCTTCAACCGTAACCATCTGACCATCGAGGCGGCCATCGCCGGCATGGGCGTGGCCATTGCGCGACGTACCCTGCTCAATGATGAGCTGGAGCGCGGCACCTTGATCGTACCGTTCGGCCTTGCCGTGCCGAACCACAAACGCTACGTATTGCTGTATGCCCCAGGCGCGTTGAACCACCCAGGCGTGCGTGCGGTGCATGACTGGCTGGTGGAGGAAGCGGCGGTTTTTCGCAGTGTGCACCCGTTGGGAGAGGGGCAATTATGACGATCGAGAGGACGTAAGAAGATGTAACTAACTCCCCACCCTAACAGCGTTTTTGCTCGTCGTCAGGGTTAATTTGTAATGTAGGATTTATCTTTGCAAAGGGGTTGAATTGTTTCCGCAGGTGCTCAATTGTGTAATCAAGAGGTCATGGTTTCACCACAACGGTGTTGCAGTTTGTGACCTCTCGCGAGCTAGCTGAAATAAGGGAAGAACTATGCAAATCCAAGTCAATAGCGATAACCATATTGAAAGCAGCATCCGACTGGAGGAGTGGGTACGTACTACCATTGAGAGCACGCTCGAACGTTATGAAGAAGACCTGACCCGTGTCGAGGTCTACCTGCGGGATGAGAACGGCGACAAGCCTGGCCCCCATGATCTGAGTTGCCGCCTCGAAGCGCGGCCGAAACGCCATCAACCGCTGTCGGTCCTGCACAAGGCCGATACCCTGGAACAGGCCATCGACGGTGCGGCGACCAAGCTGGACCACGCGCTGGAACACCTCTTCGGCAAATTGCAAGGCAAGCCCCGCGCTGCCGGCAAAGGCCAGCCGACCACCAAAGTCAACGAAGATGAGCTTGAACAGGAGTTCCTGGAAAAAGAACGCGCCGTTTTCAACGGCTGATCACTGACCGTTCTGTCATCCCCTCTGGAAACGGGCCTGCACATGCAGGCCCGTTTTTCGTTACTGGGTTCGTCGGAAAAAATACCTGCTCAATAGCCCAAGTCCAGCCGCGCCCAGCCCGGCAAATACCATCGCCCAGCCTGCTCCGTGGCGCAGCGCCGCCTGCGCATCCGCCGAGCTCAGCCCCACCGCGGTAAGCTTGCCCGACGCCAGGTGCTGGCTGATGGCCCGCCATTCCTGCGCCGAACGGGTGGGTAATACGCCGGCCAGGTAATGACCAATGCCGAACAACACCACCAGGCCCATCAGCGCAATGGCGAGCGCCAACGTAATCAGGCGCGCGCTCAGATCGATGCCCGAGGCCATTCCCGCGCGATCAGCCGACACCGAACCGGTGGTGGTATTGGTGGTCGGCGAGTTGATCAGCGCCAGGCCCACCCCGGCGATCACACAGCTGGCCAGCACCCACCCGACAGCAGCGTGCTCGACTCGGTTGACGGCCGCCATCGCCAGAAAACCCGCCCCCATCAAACCCAGGCCCAATGGAATGATGCGCTCGGCGCCATGGCGCAATGCCAGCCTCTCGGCCAAGGGCGGCACCAGTAAGGTCGGCAGGGTGTAGGCAAGCAGGGCCAGGCCGGTGGTCAAGGTGTCGTAGCCCAGGCCGGACTGGAAATACAGCGGCAGGTAGATCATGAACGGCCAGAAACTGACGTTCATGCCGATCGACCCCATCAACGCGCCGTTGAAGCGGCGGATGCGGAATACCGAAAAATCGAACATCGGGTGCGCACTGCGCCGTTCGATCAGCACAAACAACAGCAAGGCGAGCACCGACACGCCTGCCCAGCCCAGCATCATCGGCGTAGCGAAACCGTTTTCGCTGCCCTGGGTGATGAAATACACCAGGGCAAACACCGCCAACGTCAGGGTCAGCATGCCGCCGATATCCAGGCGATGGGCGGCCGGATCGCGGGATTCCTGCACGCTGACGCGCAGCAGTACCAGGGTGAACAGCGTCAGCGGCACATGCACCAGGAACACCCAACGCCAATCCGCGACCGCGAGGATCAGCGCGCCGACCATCGGCCCGAAGCCCAGGCCGATACCGGCGATCACGCCCCAGATGGCGAACGCCCGTGCCCGCGCCGCCGGTTCGCGGAACAGGTGCGAGAGAATCGCGAATTGACAGATCATCATTGCGCCGGCGCCGATGCCCTGGACGAAGCGCGCCGCGATCAGCGTGGCGGCACTGTCGGCCAGCCCGCAGGCCAGCGAGGCCAGCCCGAATACCCACAGGCACAGCACCAGCACGCGCCGGCGGCCAAAGCGATCAGCCAGGGTGCCCGCCGCCATCAGCACACTGGTGCAGGCCAGGGTGTAGGCATTCATGATCCATTGGGCGTCTTGGAAACCCGTGCCGAGTGCATGTTCAAGTGTGGGCAGAAGCACGGGCACGCTGGAGATTTCCAGGCCGAACATCAGCGCCACCAGGCACACCGCGGTGAGGGCGACGGCCTGTCGGGGAGCGCGCTCGGGGCTGGCGGTCAAGGTAGCGGCGGCGGGCATGGGATTCTCCTGTAAACGGATGGATTAGCCATTTTCAGGGGAATTTAATTCTTTATCCGTGATAAGTTTTCCGTCAGTTAGGGAATTCAAGGCGACAATCACATTATGGTCACCCCCCGTTTCGATGGCGTTGAATTGTTTTTGCAGATCGTGGAAAGCGGCAACCTGACCGAGGCCGCCGAACGCCTGAACCTCACCCGGTCCGCCGTCGGCAAGGGCCTGGCACGGCTGGAGGCGCGGCTTGGCACCTGTCTGTTGCAGCGCTCCACCCGTCGCCAGCGTCTGACTGAGGATGGCCAGGCGTACTACGAGCATTGTCTGCGCGCGCAAGCCGAACTGGAGGCCGCCGAATCGGTGCTGCACAGCGGTCGGCAGCAACCGCGCGGGCGCCTGCGGGCGAGCGTACCGTTGGCGTTCGGTCATCACTATGCTGCGCCGGCGCTGTGGGGCTTGATGGACCGTTATCCGGGGCTGGAGGTGGAGATTTGCTTCGCCGATCGACTGACGGACCTGGCGCAGGAAGGGTTCGATATTGCCGTACGCATCGGTGCGCTGCCCGACACCGATCGACTCAGCGCCAGGCGCCTGGGCGAACAGGTGGTGGGGCTGGCCGCGTCCCCGGCTTACCTCAAACGCCTGGGGCCGATCCTGCGGGTCGAAGACCTCGCCGAGCACCGTGGCATTGCGTACCGCAGCCAACCCTCGCAGCGTGCCGGTATCGCCTCGCCGTTGATCATGGACGACCTCCAGGCCGTGGCCGATGCCGCGATTGCAGGTGTCGGCCTGGCCTGGTTGCCGAGTTGGCTGATTGCGCATTACGTGCTGCGTGGGCAATTGGAGGCGGTGCTGCCGGATTGCCGTGAGCAGCCTGCGCCGATCCATGTGATCTGGCCGACGGCCACGCACATGCCGGCCAAGACGCGCTGTGCCATCGATGCGCTGGTGGCCGGCACGCCGTCGTGCCTGGCGGGCAGTTGATCAGAACGCGATGGACGTCTGCACATACACCGTGCGCGGTTCGCCGACGTATTTGCCCTTGTTGTTGTCATCGAACGAACGGGTGAAGTACTGCTTGTTGAAGATATTTTTCACCCCGACGGCCACGTTCAGGTCCGACAGCTGCGGGCCGAAGTCGTACGCCGCACGACTGCTGAACAGCATGTAGCCGGGGATGCGTCCGTTGGCGCCGTCGGCGGATTCGGCGCGGGTGTTGGCATTGTCGGCAAACTGGCTGCTCTGGTAGCTGCTGTCCAGGTTGAGTTTCCAGCGACCTTCGGTGTAACCCACGCCCAGCGTGCCTTTGTGCTTGGAGGAAAAGGGCACGCGGTTGCCTTTGTTCGGGCCGTCTTCGCGAATGGTGGCGTCGACGTAGGCGTAGGACGCATAGACATCGAAGCCGGCCAGCGCCGGGTTCAAACCGTCCAGCGCGTAGTTGACGCTGGTCTCGATGCCCTGGTGCCGGGTTTCGCCTCGGGCGATCACCGAGTCGTTGGTCTGGTTGCTTTCGTACTGGTTGTCGAAGTTGATCAGGAACGCGCCGATTTCCGCGCGCAGGGTACCGTCGTCATAACGGGTGCCCAGTTCCCAGGTGCGGGCTTTTTCCGGTTTGACTTCGCCGCTGGTCACGCGGTTGGGCATCTGGCTGTACTGCACGCTGCCGAACGAGCCTTCGGTGTTGGCGTAGAGGTTCCAGTCGTCGGTCACGTGATACAGAACATTGAGCGCCGGCAGCGCGGTGTTGTAATCCCCCTTGTACTTGACGTTGCTGAGGTTGTTGGTCTGCTGGGACTCGATCATCTCGTAGCGGATGCCTGGGGTTAAGGTCCATTTGCCGATATCAATCCGGTCATCGATGAAAAACGCATTGGCTTCGGTGCCGCCCCGGGTGTCACGGTCATTGCGGCTATCGGTGCTCGGGATCTGCTGGTTATTGGCGTTGATCGGCGTGCGGTAGCGCAGTTCGTGGCCGGCTTCGTTGATGTAGCGGTAGCCGACGCCGACTTCATGGTTGGTCGGGCCGAGGTCGAAGCCCTGGGCGAAGCGGGTTTCCAGACCGCGTACCCAGTATTCGCGCGGCGACAACGACAGGAACGAGCCCTGGTCCAGGTAGCCGCTGCGCAGGGTCTTGGTGAAGAAGCTGTTGACGGTGAACTCGCGACGGTCCTGCTCGTAGCGGTAGCCGACGTTGAACATCGTGCGGCGGCCCCAGAATTTGTCGTAGGGGCGGGTGGACTGATACGGGTCGGCCTTGTAATCCGCGACGTTCAAGCCGCCCGGCATATCGGCCTGGCCTTCGTAATACTGCGCCATGGCGTTGAAGCTGTTGGCGTCGTCGAGCTGGTACTTGCCCTTGAGAATCAGGTCGTCGATGCGTGTGTCGCTGTGTTCGCGCCAATCGCCGCCACGGGTGCCGGAGTACAGCAGCGCGCCACCCAGGCCATTGTCGGCAGTGCCGCCGGCCAGCAGGTTGCCGGTGGTCTTGAAGCCATCGTGGCTGGAGGATGGGCTGGTTTCAGTCTGCAGGCCGCCTTTGACGGTGGGCGCATCCGGAATCGCACGGGTCACGAAGTTGACCACGCCGCCGACGTTCTGCGGACCGTAGCGTACGGCACCGCCACCGCGTACTACGTCCACCGCGTCCATGTTGCCCATGCTGATCGGCGCGAAGGACAGCTGCGGCTGGCCATACGGCGCGAACGGCACCGGAATGCCGTCCATCAGCACGGTGGAGCGCGAAGCCAGGCGCGGGTTGAGGCCACGGATGCCGAAGTTGAGCGCCATGTCGTGGCTGCCGGTGCCGTTGTTGTCCGGCGCGTTGACGCCGGGGATGCGGTTGAGTACGTCGCGGGCCTGGGTGGCGCCCTGGCGTTCGAAGTCTTCGCGGCGGATTACGTCACGGGCGCCGGGGTGTTCGAACACATGGGTCTGCGCCGCATCGCCGAGCCAGTCGCCGACCACGCTGGAGGTGCCAAGCTCAATGGTCGCGGGCGCGCTGGCCGGTTGCACGCTGTAGGCGTTGGCGCCTTCGGCGCGTGCTTGCAGGCCGGTGCCTTCCAACAACGTTTGCAGGCCGTCGGCGGCGCTGTAGTTGCCGGACAGGCCGCGACTCTGCAGGCCGGCGGTTACCTCGGAGCCGAACGAAATCAACACACCGGCTTCGCGGCCAAACTGATTCAACGCTGCTTCAAGGGAGGCGGGGGCAATGTGATAAGGCTGGGTCTGGGCCGCCATGACCGACGGCAGCACCGTCAGGCTGAGGCTGGCGCCGAGCAGCAGTTGGCGCAGGGTGCGGGCAAGAAGGGTCGGTTGCTGGGGCATGAAGGGCGGTCCTGAGAAGGAAGGATCAAGGGGGCTTTCCTTCTCTGTCACGCGAGGTACGGAAAACGGCTCACGGTGTTGAAAAATAATTTATGCGCGGGCCTGCACCGTGACCCAGTAGCGGGTGAAGCGGCGGACTTTCACCGGCAGGCTGATTTCCAGCAGGTCGAGAATGCGTTCGCTGTCATCCAGCGGGTAGCTGCCGGAAATCAGCAGATTGGCTACCTGCGGATCGCAGTTGAGCTGGCCTCGGCGATAGCGGCCCAGTTCGCCGAGGAAGTCCTCCAGACGCATATGCGCAGCCATCAGCATGCCTTCGGCCCAGGCGCCGCTGTTGGCGTCGGTGGCGCGCGGGGTATCCCAGCCCTTACGGGTGAAATTGACCTGGCGCGCGGCTTCGACCACCAGCGGCAGGCCGCTGTAGGTGTTGGGCATCACCTCGACGCGGCCTTTGAGCACGGCCACCTGAGTGTGGTCGTTGAACTGACGCACATTGACGCGCGCGGCCTGGCTGCTGAGCAGGCCCTGGCCGGTCAGTACCTGCAGCGCGGAACTGCCGGCGTTGGCGCTGAGCAGGATCTCGCCTTCGAGCAGGCGCACCAGGCGTTGTTCACCATCGAAATGCACATCCACCGCGCTGCCGGTGTTGAGCTGCAGCTGGCTGCCGTCCGCCAACTGCACCTGGCGGCGCTGGCCGACGGGGCTGCGGTAATCGGCAGTCAGCGGCGGCAGGATGTGCTGCCGGCGCAGGCCCCAGGCCGCGGCCGAGCCGGCACCCAGGAGCAACAACAGCTTCAGCGCCTGACGCCGACTGCTGGTAGGAGCAGTAAGCGTTGCATGGGCGAGGGGCGAGGGCATGCCGCGCAGGCGCTGATTGACGCGTTGGATATGCTCCCACGCGCGCTGGTGTTCGCTGTGGGCGTTCAACCACTGCTGCCAGGCCGCCTGTTGACGTGGGGTGAGCGTGCCTTGCTGCATTTCCAGCAGCCAATGCACGGCTTGGTCGGCGACATGGCTGGAAATATTCATAGGGCGAAGTAGCAGCGCAGTGCCGCTTTATGCAGGTGGCGTTTGACGGTGGCGATGGAGATGCCCAGTTCGGCACCGATCTGCGCGTAAGTGAGGCCGTCGAGCTGGGCCAGCAGAAAGGCGCGTTTAACCTGGACGGGCAGGCCGTCGAGCAGTTGATCCAGCTCCATCAGGGTTTGCAGGATGATCGCGCGTTCCTCTTCCGAGGGTGCTAATTGCTCGGGCATCTGCGCGAGGGCGTCGAGGTAGGCGCGCTCCAGATCCTGGCGGCGATAGAAGTTGTACAGCACGCGCTTGGCGACGGTGGTAAGGAAGGCGCGCGGTTCGATCAGTGTGGGCGTTTCGCGGGCGGTGAGCACGCGGATAAAGGTGTCCTGCGCCAGGTCGGCGGCACTTTCCGGGCAGCCGAGCTTGCGTCGCAACCAGCCCGTGAGCCAGTGATGATGGTCGTTGTACAAAACTTCGACGGTGTTGGACGGCGACAACGCGAACACTCCGCAGGCATCGGCAGGCGTTAGAGAACAAGAATTGTTCGCATTGTAGGGCGGGCAACGAGGTTCGGCAATCGGCACGGCTCGGCGATTCATCCGTTCTGTTTTGCTTATGAGAATATTTATCATTAATATTGCGCGCTGACGAACCTGGCGCCGTTCCCCATGAAAAGCAAAACCTCATTGCCCCTGGCTTACCGCTTTGCTGTCACCTCGCGCGTGTTGGCGGCGGTGATTGGCGGTTACCTTATGGCCTCCCTGGCCAGTATCTGCCTGGCACTGTGGTTGCCCACCGCGCGTGCCGACGCGGTGATCACCGGGATGATGAGCTCGTTTGTGTTCTATCTGCTGGCGGTGCTCTGGTGCTTCGCCTGCCGCAGCGCCGCGCGTGCATGGCTTGGCGTGATGCTGCCCAGTGCCCTGTTTGCGACCCTGGCGGGCGTTGGTTTTTGGATGACGCGCACATGAGAGAGGGCTTTCGCCAGGCGATGGCCTGGTTGCACACCTGGGCCGGATTGATCTTCGGCTGGCTGCTGTTCGCGATTTTCCTGACGGGCACCCTGGCCTATTTCAAGGAAGAAATCAGCCACTGGATGCAGCCCGAAGTACAGACCCACCCGGTCGATGACGTGCGCAGCCTGACTGTGGCGCAGCAGTACCTGCAGGCAAACGCCCCGACCGCCGCACGCTGGTTTATCAACCTGCCGGACGCCCGCGAGCCCGGCCTGTCGGTGATGTGGCAGGACAAGGTCGACCCCGGCCAGCGCGGCAATTTCATGCGCAAAACCCTCGACCCGGTCAGCGGCCTTGCCGTGCAGGCGCGCGAAAGCATGGGCGGCGAGTTCTTCTATCGCTTCCACTTCCAGTTGCAAATGCCCTATCCGTGGGGGCGTTGGCTCTCCACCCTGGCCGCGATGGTGATGTTCGTCGCGTTGATCACCGGCATCATCACCCACAAGAAAATCTTCAAGGACTTCTTCACCTTCCGCCCGCGCAAAGGCCAGCGTTCCTGGCTCGATGGACACAATGCCGTGGGAGTGCTGGTGCTGCCGTTCCACCTGATGATTACCTACAGCAGCCTGGTGATTTTCATGAGCATGGTGATGCCGGCGCCGATTCTGGCCGCCTATGGCAATGACACCCAGGCGTTTTTCAGCGACGTATTCCCGGCCACCGATAATGCTCCCGCGCTCGGCCAGCCCGGTCGCTTGCTGCCGCTGGCATCGATGTACCAACAGGCGCGGGCGCAATGGGCGGGTGGCCATGTTGAGCGGGTGGCGGTAATTAACCCCAGCGACGTAAATGCGTCGGTCAATGTGTTCCGCGCCGGTTCCGACAGCGTGGTGCACGACTTTGGCAGCACCGTGTCGTTCAGCGGCACCACCGGCGAGCTGCTGCGGGTCAGCGGCGAGCCGTCGTTGCCGGCGGTGGTCGGCGGCAGTTTCTATGGCCTGCACATGGGCCGTTTCGCCGGGCCGGTGCTGCGATGGCTGTACTTTATCTGCGGCCTGGCGGGCACGGCGATGATCGGCACCGGGCTGGTGATCTGGCTAGGCAAGCGTCAACTCAAGCATGCCAAAGCCCACGTAATGCCGTTTGAATTGCGTCTGGTGGAGGTGTTGAACATCGCCAGCATGTCCGGCCTGCTGATCGCCATCGCCGCATTCTTCTGGGCCAATCGTCTGCTGCCGGTGAGCTTCGCCGAACGTTCCGGCTGGGAAGTTCAGACCTTCTTCATTGCCTGGGGCTTGAGCCTGCTGCACGCGAGTGTGCGCCGTGGCCGCCGGGGGTGGGTCGAGCAACTGAGCGTCGCCGCGCTGCTGTTTATGGCGATCCCGGTGATCAATGCGTTGACCACGTCCCATCACCTGGGCGTGGCACTGGCCAGCGGCGACTGGGCTATGGCCGGTTTCGACCTGACCTGCCTGGCCTGCGGTGTATTTTTCGCCTGGGCAGCCCGCAAGATGCAGCGTCGCGGCGTGCCAGCGCCCAAGGCTGAGCGCGCACGCCCGTTGACCCTCAAACGTGAGGCCCACTGAATGCTGATCGCGATGTTGATGTGCTACGCGGGTTTCACCGCATTGTGCCTGGCCACCGACCGTCATCATGGCGAACTGCTGCGCAGCAAACCGTCGCCGGCTCGGCGCCTGGGCTTGCGTGTGGCGGGCGGGCTGTTGCTGACGCTGGCCATAGGGCCGGCGGTCTGGCTGTCCGGTTGGGCCCAGGGCCTGGTGGAGTGGTGCGCGGTGTTAATGCTCAGCGCTTTGCTATTGGTGCTGTTGTTGCCGTATCGGCCAAGGCTGGCCTTGATTCTGGCGGGCGCCGGCCTGCTGGCCAGTCCCGTTGCGGCCTTCGCCATCCTCTGAGTGTGTTTGCATCATGATCGGCAACCCACCCGATTCCCAGGACTCGCCCCAGCCCGACACGCCGGGTGGGCGCGCGCATTTTCTGCAGGTGTTCCTGTCCCAGCGTGCGCAGATGGAAGCTCTGGTGAATCGCCGCGTCGGCTGCCGCGCCACGGCGGCCGACCTGGTGCAGGATTTGTTCCTGCGCTTCTGGCGCCGGCCCCTGGTGCAGGTCGAAGAGCTCAGCACCTACCTGTTGCGTTGCGCAGGTAATATCGCCATCGACTACCTGCGCAGCGAAGGCGCGCGGGTGCGCAGCAACGAAGGCTGGTTGCCGGAGCAGCGCGACAATCATGGCTGCGAACCCCAGGCCGCGTTGGAGGCAGGCAATGATCTGCGGCATGTCGAAGCCGCCCTGCGCAGCCTGCCGGAGCGCACCCGGCACATATTCCTGCTCAACCGCATCCATGGGCGTAAATACGCCGACATCGCCAAGGCCATGGGCCTGTCCCAAAGCGCTGTGGAAAAACATATGATGCGTGCCCTCGAAGCCTGCAAGGCCAGCCTTCGCGAGCCATCGACCCCACGCACGCCAGGGAAAGCACTGTGAACCTCACCCCCACGCCCGAGCAGGAAAAAGCCGCCCTGGCCTGGCTGAGTCTGCTGCACGACCAGCCCAGCAGTGGCGATCAGGCCACGTTCAGCCGCTGGTTGCGCGCCGACCCGGCCCACGTCGAAGCCTACGCCCAGGCTCAGGTGCTGTGGGAGTTGAGCGAAGTGCCCGCGCGCCAGCTCGTGCATGAAGATGCCCAGGCGCTGCAGGGCTACCTCGACGCCATGAACCGCGCGAAGCGCTCGCGGGCGCTGCGTTGGTCCGGCGCACTGGCCATGGCCGCGTGCCTGCTGCTGATGATTTCGATGGGCGCCGGGTGGCAGCCGTCACGCTGGATCGATGACTTCGGTGCCGATTATGTGAGCGCGCCGGGGGAGGTGAAGACCGTGACCCTGGCGGATAACACTCAAGTGACCCTGGATGCCGACAGTGCCATCGCGGTGGATTACAGCCACGGCGAGCGGCATATCCAGTTGCGTCGCGGCGCCGGCTTTTTCAGCGTGGCCCACACCGGTGAGCCATTTGTGGTGGAGGCCGGCAGTGGTGAAGCGCGTGTGCTGGGGACGCAATTCGAAGTGCGCCTGCAACCGGCGGGCGCGCAGGTGACGGTGTTGACCGGGCGTGTCGGGGTCACACCCTCTAAAAACGGCCAGCAGCAGGTGCTGATCGCCGGCCAGCAGGTAGCTTATGCCGATGGCATCGCCGAACCCTTGCAAGCGGTCGACAGCGAATCGCGCCTGGCCTGGCGCGACGGTTGGCTCAATTACTACAAGGCTGCGTTGGCCGATGTGGTCGAGGATCTTGGACGTTATTACCCGGGCCGCATCCTGTTGCTTAATAAGGAGATGGGCGCCAAGCGCGTCAGCGGCAGTTTCCCGAGCAAGGACCCGCAAGCAGTGCTGAATGCGCTGCAGGCGGTGCTGGGCTTCGAACAGCACAGCTTATTGGACCGGGTGATCGTGGTGCGCTGACTATTTCAGCGCCGCCATGATCTGTTCAGGCTGGTAGTCTCGAATCAGCGTGCCATTGACGTCCACAAACGGAATCCCGCCACCGCCCAGCGCCTCGTACGCCTTGCGCGCCTGAGCGTCTTTTTCGATATCGAATTGCTGGTAGGGAATGCCTTTCTGGTCCAGGAAGCGGCGGATCTGCTTGCAGTAGCCACACCACTCGGTGGTGTAGAGCACCACGCGCGCCTGGGCGCGTACCTGCTCGGACACCGCCTGGGATGGGTTGAACACCCGCTCGATCTTGCCCCAGTTCTGAATGACCACCACCACCAGCAACACCAGCAGGACTTTCTTGAAAACCCCGCCAAGCATCAGTTGCGGCGCTTGAGCTGGTCGGTCAGTTGGGTCGGCAAGCCCTTGATGATCAAGGTGCCGGCGGCCTCGTCGTACTCGATCTTGTCGCCCAGCAGGTGCGCTTCAAAGCTGATCGACAGGCCCTCGGCGCGCCCGGTGAAGCGGCGGAACTGGTTGAGGGTGCGCTTATCGGCGGGGATTTCCGGCGACAGGCCGTAGTCCTTGTTGCGGATATGGTCGTAGAACGCCTTGGGCCGGTCCTCATCGATCAGCCCGGACAATTCTTCCAGGCCCATGGGCTCGCCGAGCTTGGCCTGGCTGCTGGCGTAATCCACCAGGGTCTTGGTTTTCTCGCGGGCGGATTCGTCCGGCAGGTCTTCGCTTTCGACGAAGTCGCTGAAGGCCTTGAGCAGGGTGCGGGTTTCGCCTGGGCCGTCGACGCCTTCCTGGCAACCGATAAAGTCGCGGAAGTACTCCGAGACCTTCTTGCCGTTCTTGCCTTTGATAAACGAAATGTACTGCTTGGACTGTTTGTTGTTCTGCCACTCGGAGACGTTGATACGCGCCGCCAGGTGCAGTTGGCCCAGGTCCAGGTGACGCGAGGGCGTCACGTCCAGCTCGTCGGTCACCGCCACGCCTTCGCTGTGGTGCAGCAGGGCGATGGCCAGGTAGTCGGTCATGCCTTGCTGGTAGTGGGCAAACAGCACATGGCCGCCGGTGGAAAGGTTGGACTCTTCCATCAGCTTTTGCAGGTGCTCGACCGCGGTGCGGCTGAACGCGGTGAAATCCTGGCCGCCGTCGAAATACTCTTTCAACCAGCCGCTGAACGGGTGCGCGCCGGACTCGGCATGGAAGAAACCCCAGGCCTTGCCTTGTTTGGCGTTATAGCTCTCGTTGAGGTCGGCGAGCATGTTCTCGATGGCGGCGGACTCGGCAAGCTCGGAGTCGCGGGCATGGAGAACCGCAGGTGTGCCGTCGGGTTTTTTGTCGATCAGGTGGACGATGCAATGACGGATCGGCATAGGCTTCTCGGCTGGTTGAAGGGGAGCGGTCGGCCTCCCCGAAAAGTTGCCCAGTGTACCGCACCCATTGGTCAAGACGCGCCCGGAAGGGGTTTTTGCATGCCGTCCGACGGGGCATATGCGTTTTTTTCACGGTTTAGAGCGATAAAGCTGACCAAATGGGTAGGTAGAAGCGGATATTTCCCCGTCTCTGTGCTAGTTTTGCCCCGTCTTACGCCAAGTCTCGGCGATAAGCGTGCATTCAGCATTTGTCAGGTCGAACCAATCCCCGTTTCAAGCATCTATAACCCCGATCTCCGCGGTTATAGCCAGGGGTGCCAGGCCTAGACGGTCGGGCTCGACGGCTGACACTGCACTCTGCAATCCATATGAATTTGATAGGGAAGGAACACCACAATGGCTATTACTAAAGACCAACTGATCGCTGATCTGGCTGAAGCAGTAGACGCACCGAAAACCACCGTGCGCGCTCTGCTGGACCAACTGAGCCAGGTTGTTGCCGATCAGCTGGAAAACGGCGGCGAAATCACTCTGCCAGGCGTTGGCAAACTGAAAGTGACCGAGCGTCCTGCCCGTACTGGCCGTAACCCTTCGACTGGCGCTGCCATCGAAATCGCTGCCAAGAAAGTTATCAAGCTGGTTGTGGCCAAAGGCCTGACCGACGCTGTTAACAAGTAAGACGCAGCAAAAAAAACCGTGCTTCGGAGCGATCCGGGCACGGTTTTTTGTTGCCTGCGATTCGGGCGCTAGCGCACCCAGCGCTGGCGCCAGATCTGCTGCTCGTTCTTGGTCTGGAAGGTCCAGGCCACGAAGCGGCTCTGCTTCTGCCCCTGGGACATTTCCACCACTTGGCTTTCCAGCACCCCGGCCTTTTTCAGTGCGGTTTCGATGGCTGGCAGGTTCGACGCTTTCGACACCAGGGTGCTGAACCACAACACCTTGTGAGCAAAATGCGCGCTTTCGGCGATCAGCTGCGTTACGAACCGCGCTTCGCCGCCTTCGCACCACAGCTCGGCCGACTGGCCACCGAAGTTCAATACCGGCAACTTACGCTTGGGGTCGGCCTTGCCCAGGGCGCGCCACTTACGCTCGCTGCCCTTGGTGGCTTCTTCCATGGACGCGTGGAACGGTGGGTTGCACATGGTCAGGTCAAAGCGTTCGCCCGGTTCGAGCAGGCCCAGCAGGATCTGCTTGGGGTTGGTCTGCTGGCGCAATTGGATCACCTTGCTCAGGTCGTTGGACTGCACGATGGCCTTGGCCGCCGCCACGGCGATAGGGTCGACCTCCGAACCGAGGAAGTTCCAGCGGTACTCCATGTAGCCAATCAGCGGGTAGACGCAGTTGGCGCCCATGCCGATGTCCAGCACCTTGACGATCGAGCCGCGCGGGATCTTGCCGTCGTTGACGCTGGCCAGCAGGTCGGCGAGGAAGTGCACATAATCGGCACGCCCCGGCACCGGCGGGCAGAGGTAATCGGCGGGAATGTCCCAGTGCTGGACACCATAGAACGCCTTGAGCAACGCGCGATTGAACACCCGCACCGCATCCGGGCTGGCAAAGTCGATGCTCTCTTTGCCGTAGGGGTTGATGATCACGAATTGCGCCAGTTCCGGCGTGGTCTTGATCAGGGCCGGGAAGTCGTAACGGCCCGTGTGGCGGTTGCGCGGGTGCAGGGTTGCCTCTTTGCGCGGCACCACCGGCTTGGCTGCGGCGGCGGATTTAGGCTTCTTGCGCGGAGGTTTCGGTGTGCTGGGGGCGGTCATGTTGATTCTGGGTTTGGCTCAATGTGGCGGCCATTGTCACACATCCTGAGCTCAACTCGGGCAAATGTGGGAGAGGGCTTGCCCCTATGGCGGTGTTGCAGGCAAGGGCTTGGGAAAATGCCGGCAAAAAAAGAGACCCGAAGGTCTCTTTCTTCACGCGAATCAAGCCTTAGAGGCTGGAAATCCGCGCATGCTGCTCGGCCAGTTTGCCCAAAGCCTGTTCAGCTTCAGCCAGCTTGGCGCGTTCTTTCTCGATCACCTCGGCCGGCGCTTTGTCGACGAACGCCGCGTTGGACAGTTTGCCGCCCACCCGCTGCACTTCGCCTTGCAGGCGCGCGATTTCCTTGTCGAGACGGGCCAGTTCCGCGCCCTTGTCGATCAACCCGGCCATCGGCACCAGCACTTCCATGTCGCCGACCAGTGCGGTGGCGGACAGCGGTGCTTCGGCATCGGCAGCCAATACGGTGATCGACTCCAGCTTGGCCAGCTTCTTGAGCAGCGCATCGTTCTCACTGAGGCGACGCTGGTCCTCAGCGCTGGCGTTCTTGACGAACACGGCCAGTGGCTTGCCTGGACCTATGTTCATCTCGGCGCGGATGTTGCGCGTGCCGAGCATGAGGGTCTTGAGCCATTCGATATCGCTCTCGGCCGCCTCGTCGATGCGGGCTTCATTGGCCACCGGCCAAGGTTGCAGCATGATGGTCTTGCCTTCGATACCGGCCAGCGGCGCCAGGCGCTGCCAGATTTCTTCGGTGATGAACGGCATGAACGGATGGGCCAGGCGCAGCGCCACTTCCAGCACGCGCACCAGGGTACGGCGGGTGCCGCGCTGGCGTTCCACCGGCGCGTTTTCGTCCCACAGCACCGGCTTGGACAGTTCCAGGTACCAGTCGCAATACTGGTTCCAGATGAACTCGTACAACGCCTGGGCCGCCAGGTCGAAACGGAACTGATCGAGCTGGCGAGTCACTTCGGCTTCGGTGCGCTGCAACTGCGAGATGATCCAGCGGTCGGCCAGGCTCAGCTCGTAGGCTTCGCCGTTCTGGCCGCAGTCTTCGCCCTTGTCCAGCACGTAGCGTGCGGCGTTCCAGATCTTGTTGCAGAAGTTGCGATAGCCTTCGACGCGGCCCATGTCGAACTTGATGTCGCGGCCGGTAGACGCCAGCGAGCAGAACGTGAAGCGCAGGGCATCGGTGCCGTAGCTGGCGATGCCGTCGGCGAATTCGTCGCGGGTCTGTTTCTCGATCTTCTTCGCCAGTTTCGGCTGCATCAGGCCCGAGGTGCGTTTCTGAACCAGGGTCTCCAGGTCGATGCCGTCGATGATGTCCAGCGGGTCCAGCACGTTGCCCTTGGACTTGGACATCTTCTGGCCCTGGCCGTCGCGGACCAGGCCGTGCACGTACACGGTCTTGAACGGTACCTGCGGGGTGCCGTCCTCGTTCTTCACCAGGTGCATGGTCAGCATGATCATCCGGGCAACCCAGAAGAAAATGATGTCGAAGCCGGTGACCAGCACGTCGGTGGAGTGGAACTTCTTCAGGAATTCGGTCTGCTGCGGCCAGCCCAGGGTGGAGAAGGTCCACAGGCCCGAGCTGAACCAGGTGTCCAGTACGTCGTTGTCCTGTTGCAGCGCAACGTCGGCACCGAGGTTGTGCTTGGCGCGCACTTCGGCTTCGTCGCGGCCTACGTAGACCTTGCCCGACTCGTCGTACCAGGCCGGAATACGGTGGCCCCACCACAGCTGACGGCTGATGCACCAATCCTGGATGTCGCGCATCCACGAGAAATACATGTTCTCGTACTGTTTAGGCACGAACTGGATGCGGCCATCTTCCACGGCAGCAATCGCAGGCTCGGCCAGCGGCTTGGTGGAGACGTACCACTGGTCGGTCAGCCACGGCTCGATCACGGTGCCGGAACGGTCGCCTTTCGGCACCTTAAGGCCATGGTCGTCAACGCTGACCAGCAGGCCGGCGGCGTCGAAGGCGGCAACGATCTGCTTGCGTGCTTCGAAGCGGTCGAGACCGGCAAATTCAGCCGGGATCTTGCCGTCGACACTGTCGTTGAGGCTGCCGTCCAGGTTGAAGACCTGGCAGGCCGGCAACACAGTGGCGTTCTTGTCGAAGATGTTCAGCAGCGGCAGGTTGTGGCGCTTGCCGACTTCATAGTCGTTGAAGTCGTGGGCCGGGGTGATTTTCACGCAGCCGGTGCCGAATTCAGGGTCGCAGTAGTCGTCCGCGATGATCGGGATGCGGCGGCCGACCAATGGCAGCTCGACGAACTTGCCGATCAGCGCCTGGTAGCGCGCGTCGTTCGGGTTAACCGCGACGGCGGCGTCGCCGAGCATGGTTTCCGGACGGGTGGTGGCCACGATCAGGTAGTCATTGCCTTCGGCGGTTCTGGCGCCGTCTGCCAGCGGGTACTTGAGGTTCCACAGGAAGCCTTTCTCGTCGTGGTTTTCCACTTCGAGATCGGAAATCGCCGTGTGCAGTTTGGTGTCCCAGTTGACCAGGCGCTTGCCGCGGTAGATCAGGCCGTCTTCGTGCAGGCGCACAAAGGCTTCTTTTACGGCCTCGGACAGGCCGTCGTCCATGGTGAAGCGCTCGCGGCTCCAATCGACGGACGAACCCAGGCGACGGATCTGACGGCTGATATTGCCGCCGGACTGATCCTTC
Organism: Pseudomonas lurida; assembly: GCF_013522705.1. Lineage (GTDB taxonomy): Bacteria > Pseudomonadota > Gammaproteobacteria > Pseudomonadales > Pseudomonadaceae > Aquipseudomonas > Aquipseudomonas quebecensis. The sequence continues at coordinate 35,797 of NZ_JAAMRE010000008.1, read as the reverse complement.
CATTCCCAGATCTTTTCCAGGAATTTCTCGCGGCCCAGGTCATGGCGGTTCTGGCCAGTGGCTTCGAGTTGACGCTCCACCAGCATCTGCGTGGCGATACCGGCGTGGTCGGTGCCCGGTTGCCACAGGGTGTTACGGCCCTGCATGCGGCGGAAACGGATCAGTGCATCCATGATCGCATTGTTGAAGCCATGGCCCATGTGCAGGCTGCCAGTGACGTTCGGTGGCGGAATCATGATGGTGTAGGACTCGCCCGCACCTTGTGGGGCGAAATAGTTCTCGGACTCCCAGGTCTGGTACCAGGAAGTTTCAATTGCGTGGGGCTGGTAGGTCTTATCCATGCGCGGCGGGACCCTAGTTGGCATTTATTCAGGAAAGCCGGCAAGTATAGCGGTGTGAAGCAGTTGCAAGCTATAAGCCACAAGCTGCAAGTGGCGTGCAGTGCTTTAACTTGCGGCTTGTGGCTAGTTGTTTGTAGCAGCGGCGATCAGCCGCTCCATCCGCGCATCCATCCGGCGTTTGATCTCGGTTTCGATATGCGGGGCAAAGTCGTCGATCACGTCTTGCATGATCAGTTGTGCGGCGGCGCGCAGTTCGTTGTCCAGGTGCAGCAGCAAGGCGTCGGGTGCCTTTTCGGCAGGCGCGGCTTCCACGACGGCCGGGGCTTCGACACTCGGCTGCGGCGCAACCGGCTTGCCGCCGACCATGTCGAACAACAGCGGGATCTGTACCTCACCGTTGACCGCTTCGGTCAGCAGTGGCGGTTGCAAACCCTCATCACCCAGCAACTGACGGATCGACTCCAGGTCGTCCAGCAGGTGGTCATCTTTTTTTAACGGGTTGGAAGTGTCCATCGTGTGCTCAAAGTCGTTGTAACCGGTGATCTTGCAAAGGATAGCCCTGTTCGCGGTAGAAACGGAAACTCTCCCGCGCAGCCTGACGAATAGCCGGATCTTCCACCACCACCTCCGCGACGCGGGCGAATGTTCCGGCAAAGGACGGGACTTTCAAGTCCAGATTGACCAGCAGGTCCTGGTGGTCGCCGCAGTTATCGCCCCGCCCCAGCACCACCCGGCCTTCGGGTTCGGCTTCCGCAGGGCCGTGGGGCACGAAGCTCTCACCTTTGAAGCGCCACAGGCGGGCATCGAGTTCCTCGCGTTGGGCGTCATCGCTGCAATGCAGGTAGATGCGATGGCCCATGCGCCAGGCTTTTTCCGTGAGTTTGCAGGCAAAGTCCAGGCGCGCGGAGGGATCGGCGCTGGGCAATATGTAGAAGTCGACTTGGGGCATGTGGGTTCCTGCAACGGCCCGCCCCCCTTTTATAGAGGCAAAGGGGGGAGGGGGCGTTGGTTAAGCTTTGGCGCGATCGAGCAGGTACTGAGTCAGCAACGGCACTGGACGGCCGGTGGCGCCCTTGTCTTTGCCGCCGCTGGTCCAGGCGGTACCGGCGATATCCAGGTGAGCCCAGTTGAAGTTTTTGGCAAAGCGCGACAGGAAGCACGCTGCGGTGATGGTGCCGGCCTTCGGCCCACCGATGTTGGCGATGTCGGCGAACGGGCTGTCCAGCTGTTCCTGGTATTCATCGAACAGCGGCAGTTGCCAGGCGCGGTCGTCGGCGGCCTTGCCGGCGCTGAGCAGTTGCTCGATCAGTTCGTCGTTATTACCCAACAGGCCGGAGGTGTGAGCGCCCAAAGCGACCACGCAGGCACCGGTCAGGGTGGCGATGTCGATCACGGCCTGCGGCTTGAAACGCTCGGCGTAGGTCAGGGCATCGCACAGCACCAGGCGGCCTTCGGCGTCGGTGTTGAGGATTTCCACGGTCTGGCCGCTCATGGTGGTCACGATATCGCCTGGTCGCGAAGCACCGCCGCTCGGCATGTTCTCGGCACACGCCAGGATGCACACCAGGTTGATCGGCAGCTTGAGCTCCAGTACGGCGCGCAGGGTGCCGAACACGCTGGCGGCGCCGCCCATGTCGTACTTCATCTCATCCATGCCGGCGCCAGGCTTGAGGCTGATACCGCCGGTGTCGAACGTGATGCCTTTACCTACCAGGGCGTATGGCTTCTCGGATTTCTTGGCGCCGTTGTATTGCATCACGATCAGGCGTGGCGGCTGGTCGCTGCCCTGGCCCACGGCATAGAACGAGCCCATGCCCAGGTCCTTGATCTTCTTCTCGTCCAGCACTTCAACCTTGAGACCCTTGAATTCCTTGCCCAGCGCCTTGGCCTGCTCGCCCAGGAACGTCGGGTGGCAGATGTTCGGCGGCAGGTTGCCCAGGTCGCGGGTGAACGACATACCGTTGGCGATGGCCTGTGCATGGGTCACGGCGCGGGTCACTTCAGCCTGGGCGGCCTTGATGGTCAGCAGGGTGATTTTCTTCAGGGCACGGGGTTCGGCTTTCTGGCTCTTGAACTGGTCGAATACGTAGCCGCCGTCCACCAGGGTTTCGGCCAGCAGGCGGGTCTTGCCGTAGCTGTCGCGGCCTTTGACCACGATTTCATCCAGTGCCAGCGTCGCATCGGCGCCGCCCAGGCCCTTGAGGGTGCCGAGCACACCGCTGATGATCTTGCGGAACGGGCGGTCGCCCAGTTCGGCGTCCTTGCCCACGCCCACCAGCAACACGCGGTCGGCCTTGAGGTTGGGCAGGCTTTGCAGCAGCAGGCTCTGGCCCACTTTGCCGGCCAGGTCACCGCGCTTGAGCACCGCGCTGATCGCGCCGCCGCTGAGCTCATCCAGTTGCTTGGCGGCGACACCGAGCTTGCGGTCTTCGCCGATGGCGACCACGAGGGTGGCGGTCTTCAACGTTTCGGGGCTAACGCTTTTTACAACCAATTCCATGTTCGGGTCCCTTATAAAGGTCTGTGAGCCTGGCGTCTGTACCCAGGCTTTAAAGCTTGGCAGTCGTGTAAACCGCCAGCGACAAAGGCCGCAGTTTGAACCTCGCCGGCGGAGCCTGACAACCCTTGGCGCAGCCTTTGTGCATGCACGTGAGGTTGCGCAGTGACAGGCGCGGTCAATCACAGGATAATGCGCCATCTTTTTAGCCGGCCCCTCGTAAAGGGGGCTGACTCGGTATGCTTGCTTGTTTGGCCGCCTTAGCCTGACAACCCTGGAGTGTCTGGTTTGATCGTCTTCCGTTATCTGTCCCGCGAAGTCCTGTTGACCCTGAGTGCCGTGAGTGCGGTGCTGCTGGTCATCATCATGAGTGGTCGTTTCGTCAAATACCTCGCCCAGGCGGCTTCCGGCGCCCTGGACCCAGGTTCACTGTTCCTGATCATGGGCTTTCGCCTGCCGGGGTTCCTGCAACTGATCCTGCCGCTGGGCCTGTTCCTCGGGATCCTGCTCGCGTACGGTCGCCTCTACCTCGAAAGCGAAATGACCGTGCTCTCGGCCACCGGCATGAGCCAGCAGCGCCTGCTGGCCATGACCATGATCCCGGCAGCCGGCATTGCTCTGATCGTAGCCTGGCTGAGCCTGAGCCTGGCCCCCCAGGGCGCCATGCAGTTCCAGCTGGTGCTGAACAAACAGGATGCCATGACCGAGTTCGACACCCTTGAGCCGGGCCGTTTCCAGGCGCTCAGCGATGGCACTCGGGTGACCTACACCGAAACCATGACCGAAGACCGCGCCAACCTGGGTGGGGTATTCATCTCCGAAAAACGCCTGGGCCAGGATAAGAAGGACCGTGGCATTTCCGTGCTGGTGGCCGACTCGGGTCGCCAGGAAGTGCGTCCCGACGGCAGCCGCTATCTGATCCTGGAAAACGGCTACCGCTATGACGGCAGCCCGGGCCAGGCCGATTACCGCGCGATCAAGTACGACACGTACGGTGTGATGCTGGCTCGTCCGGACGTCAGCAACGAAGTCACCGACCGCGACGCAATTCCTACGGCGCAGCTGTTCGGCAACCCGGAGCTGCGCTCCATCGCCGAGCTGCAATGGCGTCTTTCCCTGCCGCTGCTGGTGTTTATCGTGACCTTGATGGCCGTGCCGCTGTCGCGCGTCAACCCACGCCAGGGCCGATTCCTCAAGCTGTTGCCGGCAATTCTGCTGTATATGGCTTACCTCACCCTGCTGATTTCCGCTCGTGGTTCCCTGGAGAAAGGCAAGCTTTCGCCGGTCTTAGGCCTGTGGGGGGTGCACGCAATCTTCCTGGTGATCGGCCTGGGGCTGCTTTATTGGGAACCTGTTCGTTTGAAGATGAAGAGCCGTCGTGGCCAGAAGGAGTTGGCCCGTGGCTAAGCTTGATCGCTACATCGGTAGCAGTGTGCTCATCGCCATCCTGGCGGTACTGGGCATCATCCTGGGCCTGGCCTCGTTGTTTGCCTTCATCGATGAAGTGGGTAACGTCAGCGATACCTATACGGTCACCGACGTGCTCAGCTACGTAGCGCTCACCGCGCCGCGTCGCCTGTACGACATGATGCCGATGGCCGCGCTGATCGGTTGCCTGATCGGCCTCGGCAGCCTGGCCAGCAACAGCGAACTGACCATCATGCGTGCCGCCGGTGTGTCCATCGGTCGTATCGTGTGGGCGGTGATGAAACCCATGCTGCTGTTGATGCTGTGCAGCGTGCTGATCGGTGAATACGTGGCGCCGCCAGCCGAGTCCACGGCCCAGGCCAACCGCGCCCTGGCCCAGGGTTCGGGCGACGCGCAAAGCGCCAAGCACGGCCTGTGGCATCGTCAGGGTGAAGAATTCATCCACATCAACGCCGTGCAACCTGGCGGCCTGTTGATCGGTGTGACGCGCTATACCTTCGACAAAGAACGCCACATGTTGTCGTCCAGTTTCGCCAAACGTGCGCAGTACGACGCGGAAAAATGGCAACTGAGCGATGTCACCACCACTTATTTCCGCAACGCCGGCCAAGGCACCAAGGCCAGCACCGAAGTGATCAACGTGCCGACCGAGGCCTGGGACATCGCCCTCAAGCCGGAACTGCTCAATACGGTGGTGATGAACCCGGAAAGCCTGCCGATCTCCGGTTTGTGGAGCTATATCCACTATCTCAAGGATCAGGGCCTGAATAACGGTCGTTACTGGCTGGCTTTCTGGGTCAAGGTATTGCAGCCGGTGGTGACCGCCGCGCTGGTGCTGATGGCGATCTCGTTCATCTTCGGGCCGCTGCGTTCCGTGACCCTTGGCCAGCGGGTGTTCACCGGCGTGCTGGTGGGCTTTACCTTCCGGATTGCCCAGGACCTGCTCGGTCCCTCGAGCCTGGTGTTTGGCTTCTCGCCACTGTTCGCAGTGCTGGTGCCCACCGCCATCTGCGCCCTGGCCGGGTTCTGGCTGCTGCGTCGAGCCGGTTGATAGCGCGCTTATGAACAAAAAATGCCCCGGTTGGAAGATCGGGGCATTTTTGTTCTGGTCAGCAAAGATGACGCCTGGCCTGACCATCAGGTACAATTCCCGGCTATTTTTCAGCGGGCAATCTGCCTGCAGCCTTTTTGAGTGTTGATCCGTGAGTGATTTGAGTCATATCCGCAATTTCTCCATCATCGCCCACATTGACCATGGCAAGTCGACGCTGGCCGATCGATTCATCCAGATGTGCGGCGGCCTTGCCGAGCGTGAAATGGAAGCCCAGGTCCTGGACTCCATGGACCTCGAACGCGAGCGCGGGATCACCATCAAGGCCCACAGCGTCACGCTGTACTACAAGGCCAAAGACGGCATCACCTACCAGCTGAACTTCATTGATACCCCGGGCCACGTTGACTTCACCTACGAAGTCAGCCGGTCCCTGGCGGCCTGTGAAGGTGCCCTGCTGGTGGTCGACGCCGGCCAGGGCGTTGAAGCACAGTCGGTTGCCAACTGCTACACCGCGATCGAGCAGGGCCTGGAAGTCATGCCCGTGCTGAACAAGATCGACCTGCCGCAGGCCGAGCCCGAGCGCGTCAAGGAAGAGATCGAGAAGATCATCGGCATTGACGCCACCGACGCCGTCACCTGCAGCGCCAAGACCGGCCTGGGCGTCGACGAAGTGCTCGAGCGCCTGGTCCACACCATTCCGGCCCCCACCGGCAATATCGAAGATCCGCTGCAAGCGTTGATCATCGACTCCTGGTTCGACAACTACCTGGGCGTTGTCTCCCTGGTGCGCGTGCGCCATGGCCGCGTGAGGAAGGGCGACAAGATTCTGGTCAAGTCCACCGGCAAGATCCACCTGGTGGACAGCGTCGGGGTGTTCAACCCCAAGCACACCGCGACCGTTGATCTGAAAGCCGGTGAAGTAGGCTTCATCATCGCTGGCATCAAGGACATCCACGGCGCGCCGGTGGGTGACACCCTGACGCTCAGCTCCACGCCGGACGTCGACGTGCTGCCGGGCTTCAAGCGCATTCAGCCGCAGGTATATGCAGGCCTGTTTCCGGTCAGCTCCGACGATTTCGAAGATTTCCGCGAAGCCCTGCAAAAGCTGACCCTCAACGACTCGTCGTTGCAGTACACCCCGGAAAGCTCCGACGCCCTGGGCTTCGGCTTCCGCTGCGGGTTCCTGGGCATGCTGCACATGGAAATCATCCAGGAGCGCCTCGAGCGCGAATACGACCTGGACCTGATCACCACCGCTCCCACCGTTATTTTCGAGCTGTTGCTCAAAACCGGTGAAACGATTTACGTCGACAACCCCTCCAAGCTTCCGGATCTGTCGGCGATCGAAGACATGCGCGAGCCTATCGTGCGGGCCAATATCCTGGTTCCGCAGGAACACTTGGGCAACGTCATTACCCTGTGTATCGAAAAGCGCGGCGTGCAGCGCGATATGCTGTTCCTCGGTACCCAGGTCCAAGTGACCTACGACATGCCGATGAACGAAGTGGTCTTGGACTTCTTCGACCGTCTCAAGTCCACCAGTCGCGGCTATGCTTCGCTGGATTACCATTTCGACCGTTACCAATCGGCTAATCTGGTGAAACTGGATGTGTTGATCAACGGCGATAAGGTTGATGCCCTGGCACTGATCGTGCACAAGGACAACGCGCACTACAAAGGTCGCCAGTTGACCGAGAAAATGAAAGAACTGATTCCGCGCCAGATGTTCGACGTTGCGATCCAGGCCGCCATCGGCGGGCAGATCATCGCGCGAACTTCCGTCAAGGCACTCAGAAAGAACGTACTGGCCAAATGCTACGGCGGTGACGTAAGCCGTAAGCGCAAGCTGCTTGAGAAGCAAAAGGCCGGTAAAAAACGCATGAAGCAAGTGGGCAACGTGGAAGTTCCACAAGAAGCCTTCCTTGCGGTGCTCAGGTTGGATAGTTAGGTCCTATGTCGCTAAATTTCCCGCTGTTGCTGGTCATCGCCGTTGCCGTGTGCGGCCTCCTGGCGTTGCTCGATCTGGTGTTCTTCGCCCCGCGTCGTCGGGCGGCTATCGCGTCCTATCAGGGCAGCGTCAGCCAGCCCGATGGCGTGGTGATCGAGAAGCTGAACAAAGAGCCCCTGCTGGTTGAATACGGCAAGTCGTTCTTCCCGGTTTTGTTCATCGTGCTGGTGCTGCGTTCGTTCCTGGTGGAGCCGTTTCAGATCCCTTCGGGGTCCATGAAACCTACCCTGGACGTGGGCGACTTCATTCTGGTGAACAAGTTTTCCTACGGGATTCGCCTGCCGGTGATCGACAAGAAAGTCATTGAAGTCGGCGACCCGCAACGCGGCGATGTGATGGTGTTCCGCTACCCCGCGGACCCTAGCGTCAACTACATCAAGCGCGTGATCGGCTTGCCCGGCGATACCGTTCGCTATACGCACGACAAGCATCTGTACGTGAACGATCAATTGATCACCGATCAGATGATCGGCACCACGTACGACCCGCAACTGGGTGATGTCGCCGTGTACAAGGAACAACTGGGCGCAGACTCCGAGCACTTGGTGCACAAGGCCATGAGCCGCACCATGCAGGGAGGTCAGTGGAAAGTACCGGCCGGCCATTACTTCATGATGGGCGATAACCGCGACAACTCCAATGACAGCCGCTACTGGGATGATGCAACGATTCCCAAGGAGCTCCAGGGCATGGTCCCCGACGAGAATATCGTCGGCAAGGCTTTCGCCGTCTGGATGAGCTGGCCGGAACCCAAGCTCAGCCACCTGCCGAATTTCTCGCGGGTCGGGTTGATCAAGTAATACAGACGGCGCTGTGAACACAGCGCCGAATGCTTTTCTGGGGCGTGGACAATTCCGGCCTCAGGCAGCACCCACCAGGATTTGAATTTGAACACTGCGTCAATCGTCGATGGCCGCCGGTGCCACCAACTCAATATGGATAAACCGTGACCGTTTCTCTCAGTCGTCTCGAGCGCCAGCTCGGTTACACCTTCAAGGACCAGGAACTGATGGTCCTTGCCCTCACACACCGCAGTTTCGCCGGGCGCAATAACGAGCGCCTGGAATTCCTCGGTGATGCCATTCTCAATTTCGTTGCCGGTGAAGCGCTGTTTGAGCGTTTCCCTCAAGCCCGTGAAGGCCAGCTGTCGCGTTTGCGCGCACGCCTGGTGAAAGGCGAGACCCTGGCCGTACTGGCTCGTGGCTTTGGCTTGGGCGAATATCTGCGCCTGGGTTCCGGCGAATTGAAAAGCGGCGGGTTTCGTCGTGAATCGATCCTGGCCGATGCCCTCGAGGCGCTGATCGGTGCGATCTACCTGGATGCAGGCATGGAAGCGGCCAAGGAGCGGGTTACCGCGTGGCTGACGTCGGAAATCGAAAGCCTTACCCTGGTCGACACCAACAAAGACCCCAAGACCCGTCTGCAGGAATTCCTGCAATCGCGCGGGTGCGAACTGCCACGCTACGAAGTGGTGGATATCCAGGGCGAGCCCCATTGCCGCGTGTTCTTCGTGGAATGTGAAATCACCTTATTGAACGAAAAAAGCCGAGGTCAGGGTGTGAGCCGTCGTATTGCCGAACAGGTAGCGGCCGCCGCAGCACTGATTGCCCTGGGCGTGGAGAATGGCCATGACTGATTCAACCGCAACACGCTGTGGCTATGTTGCCATCGTCGGCCGCCCCAACGTGGGCAAGTCCACGCTGCTCAACCACATCCTCGGGCAGAAACTCGCGATCACCTCGCGCAAGCCACAGACCACCCGCCACAACATGCTGGGCATCAAGACCGAAGGCAACGTGCAAGCGGTCTACGTCGACACGCCGGGCATGCATAAAGGTGGCGAGAAAGCCCTCAACCGCTATATGAACAAAACCGCTTCGGCGGCGTTGAAAGACGTCGACGTGGTGATCTTCGTGGTCGACCGCACCAAGTGGACCGACGAAGACCAAATGGTTCTGGAGCGTGTGCAATACGTCACCGGCCCGTTGATCGTCGCGCTGAACAAGACCGACCGCATCGAAGACAAAGCCGAGCTGATGCCGCACCTGAGCTGGCTGCAGGAACAACTGCCGAACGCGCAGATCATCCCGATCTCCGCCCAGCACGGCCACAACCTCGATGCCCTGGAGCGCGTGATCGCCGAGCACCTGCCGGAGAACGAGCACTTCTTCCCGGAAGACCAGATCACCGACCGCAGCAGCCGTTTCCTCGCCGCCGAACTGGTGCGTGAGAAAATCATGCGCCAGATGGGCGCCGAGCTGCCTTACCAGATCACCGTCGAAATTGAAGAATTCAAACAGCAGGGCAAGACCCTGCATATCCATGCGCTGATCCTCGTGGAGCGCGATGGCCAGAAGAAGATCATCATTGGCGACAAGGGTGAGCGCATCAAGCGCATCGGCACCGAAGCGCGCAAGGACATGGAATTGCTGTTCGACTCCAAAATCATGCTCAACCTGTGGGTGAAGGTGAAAGGCGGCTGGTCCGATGACGAGCGCGCGTTGCGTTCCCTTGGCTACGGCGACCTGTAAGGACGCCGCAGGGCCAAAAATGTGGGAGGGGGCTTGCCTCCGATAGCGGTGGATCAGTTAATAAATACGTGACTGAGCCACCGCCATCGGGGGCAAGCCCCTTCCACATTAGGTTTGTGTTGTTTTCACGATAGAGAACCCATGTCCCAATCCCAACCCCCCAGCCAACTCGCCTACGTCCTGCACAGCCGTGCCTACCGCGAGACCAGCGCGCTGGTGGATTTTCTCACGCCCCAAGGCCGCCTGCGCGCGGTGTTGCGTAGCGCGCGGGGCAAGGCCGGGACATTGGCGCGGCCCTTTGTGGCGTTGGACGTGGAGTTTCGCGGCAAGGGCGAGCTGAAGAACGTCGGCCGCCTGGAAAGTGTCGGCACATCGGCCTGGCTCAATGGCGATGCCTTGTTCAGTGGTCTCTACCTCAATGAGCTGCTGATTCGCCTGCTGCCCGCCGAAGACCCGCACCCGGCGGTCTTCGATCACTACGCCGCCACCTTGCTGGCCCTGGCCGAAGGACGCGCGTTGGAGCCGCTGCTGCGCGCCTTCGAATGGCGCCTGCTCGACGACCTGGGCTACGGCTTCGAACTGCACAACGACCTGCACGGCGACCCCATCGCCGCCGATGGCATGTATCGCCTGCAAGTGGACGCGGGGCTGGAGCGTGTCTACTTGCTGCAACCCGGTCTATTTCAGGGCACCGAGCTGCTGGCCATGAGCGAAGCCGACTGGACCGCGCCCGGCGCCTTGTCCGCCGCCAAGCGCCTGATGCGCCAGGCCCTGGCCGTGCACCTGGGCGGGCGACCGCTGGTCAGTCGCGAGTTGTTTCGAAAGCCCTGACATCCCCGTGTATGCTGTGCAGCGTTTCTTTCCCCTTTTCAGGAGCGCTTCCGTGACCACCAGCAATCGCATTCTTCTTGGCGTCAACATCGACCACGTCGCTACCCTGCGCCAGGCCCGGGGCACGCGCTACCCGGATCCGGTCAAGGCCGCGCTGGACGCCGAAGAAGCGGGCGCCGACGGCATCACCGTGCACCTGCGCGAAGACCGCCGCCACATTCAGGAGCGCGATGTGCTGCTGCTTAAGGATGTGCTGCAAACCCGTATGAATTTCGAGATGGGCGTTACCGAAGAAATGATGGCGTTCGCCGAGCGCATTCGTCCGGCGCATATCTGCCTGGTGCCGGAAACCCGCCAGGAACTGACCACCGAGGGCGGCCTGGATGTGGCGGGCCAGGAAGCGCGGATCAAGGCGGCGGTGCAGCGTTTGTCGAAGATCGGCAGCGAAGTGTCGTTGTTTATCGACGCCGACCCGCGCCAGATCGAGGCCTCGCGCCGCGTCGGCGCGCCCGCCATCGAACTGCATACTGGCCGCTACGCCGATGCCACCACGCCGACAGAGGTCGCAGACGAGCTGCAACGCATTATCGAAGGCGTGAACTGCGGTCTCAATGAAGGCTTGATCGTCAATGCCGGTCACGGCTTGCACTACCACAACGTCGAGGCCGTCGCCGCGATCAAGGGCATCAACGAACTGAACATCGGCCATGCCCTGGTGGCCCACGCGCTGTTCGTCGGCTTCAAAGGCGCGGTTGCCGAAATGAAGGCCCTGATCCTGGCCGCCGCCAAGCACTAAAAACAGCCAAGCTGCAATGTGGGAGGGCGTCACCTCCCACATGAGAACCCTTACTGTTTAGCCCGCGCAGGTGTATCGTATCTGCCCTTTGCAGGCCACATGCCTGCGGCCGATACGTGAGGTTGTTGTGTCCCGATCCTTTTCCCGTCGACAAATCCTGGGTGGCCTGGCAGGCCTGGCCGTAGTGGGCGTCGGTGCCGGTGGGGCCTACCGCTACTGGCTGGGGAAAGTCGCCGAGGCCGAAGCGGGGCACGATTACGAACTGATCGCGGCACCGTTGGATGTTGAGCTGGTGCCGGGACACAAGACTCAAGCCTGGGCGTTCGGCCCATCGGCGCCGGGCACCGAGTTGCGTGTGCGCCAGGGTGAGTGGTTGCGGGTGCGCTTTATCAACCATCTGCCGGTCGCCACCACCATCCACTGGCACGGTATCCGCCTGCCGCTGGAAATGGACGGGGTACCCTACGTCTCGCAGTTGCCAGTGCTGCCCGGCGAATATTTCGACTACATATTCCGCGTGCCCGACGCTGGCAGCTACTGGTACCACCCCCACGTCAACAGCAGCGAAGAACTTGGCCGGGGCCTGGTCGGGCCGTTGATCATCGAAGAGCGCGAACCCACCGGTTTCAAGCACGAACGCACCCTGAGCCTGAAAAGCTGGCACGTGGATGACGAGGGCGCCTTTGTCGCTTTCAGCATTCCCCGTGAGGCCGCGCGTGGCGGTACGGCCGGGCGCTTGTCGACGATCAATGGCGTGTCCCAGGCGGTGATCGATCTGCCGGCCGGGCAGATTACCCGCGTGCGCCTGCTCAACCTCGATAACACCCTGACCTATCGCATCAATATTCCCGACGTCGAAGCACGGATCTACGCGCTGGACGGCAATCCCGTCGAACCGCGCCCGCTGGGCAAGGAATACTGGTTGGGCCCGGGCATGCGCATCTGCCTGGCAATCAAGGCGCCGCCGGCGGGTGAAGAACTGTCGATCCGCAACGGCCCGGTGCGCCTGGGCACCTTTCGTTCGGTGCCTGGCTCCGACGCGCCCGCCGAGTGGCCCGCGGCGTTGCCCGCCAACCCGATCAGCGAGCCGGACCTGGCCAATGCCGAAAAGCTCAACTTCAATTTCGAGTGGGTCGGTTCGGTCTCGGTCAATGTCGACAACGGCAAGCCGCCGAGCCTGTGGCAGATCAACGGGCAGGCCTGGGACATCACCGACAAGACCTGCGCCGACCGCCCGATCGCCAGGCTGGAAAAGGGCAAGAGCTACATTTTCGAATTGAAGAACATGACCCAGTACCAGCACCCCATCCACCTGCACGGCATGAGCTTCAAGGTGATCGCCTCGAACCGCCACAAGGTGATCCCGTACTTCACCGACACCTACCTGCTGGGCAAAAACGAACGCGCCCGCGTAGCGCTGGTGGCGGATAACCCAGGGGTGTGGATGTTCCACTGCCACGTGATCGACCATATGGAAACCGGCCTGATGGCCGCCATCGAGGTGGCGTGATGCGCCAGTTTCGCCCCATCGCAATCATCGACCGCAGCCGTGACCAGGACTTCATGCGCCAAGCCCTGGCCCTCGCCGCCCAAGGCGCGGCGCTGGGTGAAGTGCCGGTCGGCGCGGTGCTGGTGCAGGACGGCGAAATCATCGGGCGTGGTTTCAACTGCCCCATCAGCACCCACGACCCCAGCGCGCATGCCGAGATGGTCGCCATCCGCGCCGCCGCGCAAGCTGTCAGCAACTACCGCCTGCCGGGCAGTACGCTGTACGTGACCCTGGAACCGTGCAGCATGTGCGCCGGGCTGATCGTGCATTCACGCATCGCGCGGGTGGTGTATGGCGCGTTGGAGCCCAAGGCCGGGATTGTGCAAAGCCAGGGGCAGTTTTTCACCCAGGGTTTTTTGAATCATCGGGTGTTGTTTGAAGGCGGTGTGCTGGCCGAGGAGTGCGGCACGGTGCTGAGCGAATTCTTCAAAGCCCGCCGGGCCAAACCCGCCCTCTAAAGAACACAGCAGATCAAATGTGGGAGGGGGCTTGCCCCCGATGACGGCGGGTCAGCTAAGGCTATGCTGACCGACACTCTGAAATCGGGGGCAAGCCTCCACCCATATTTTGAGCTTCATTTTTCCAGCGGGACGGGGGCTTACTTTTTGGCGATGATGACGGCCCGCATAGGCGCCGGCAGCCCTTCAATCGTCTTGCTGTGATCATCCGGATCGAGGAAATCGCTGAGGGATTGATACTTCATCCATTCCGTCCCACGCTGTTCCTGCACCGTGGTCACACTCACATCCACACACCGCACATCACTGAACCCGGCACGCCGCAGCCAAAGCATCAATGCCGGTACCGACGGCAGGAACCACACGTTACGCATCTGCGCATAACGGTCTTCCGGCACCAGCACCTGTTGCTGATCGCCTTCCACCACCAATGTTTCGAGCACCAGCTCGCCGCCCTTGACCAGGGTGTCCTTCAGCGCCAGCAAATGCTCGATGGGTGAGCGACGGTGGTAGAACACGCCCATGGAAAACACCGTGTCGAAGCCTTCCAGGTTCGCCGGCAGGTCTTCGAAGGGGAACGGCAGGTGCCAGGCCCTGGGCTCGGACAGATAGCGCTGCACAGCCTGGAACTGACAGAAGAACAGCCAGTTGGGGTCCACGCCGATCACGCTGTCGGCGCCGGCACCGAGCATGCGCCACATGTAGTAACCGTTGCCGCAACCGACATCGAGGATGCGTTTGCCCTTGAGGTCCAGGTGCGGAGCAACGCGCGACCACTTCCAGTCCGAGCGCCATTCGGTGTCCACATGCACGCCGAACAAATGGAACGGGCCTTTGCGCCACGGGCTCAGGCCCATCAGCGCGGTGTGCATCTGTGCGCGGGTGGCGTCGTCGCAATCGGCGTCCAGGGTCAGGCCATTGAGCAAGTCGACTTGGCTGGGCTGGAGCTCTGGCAGCGCATCCAACGCACTTTGCCAGCGCGCAAGGTCGCCATGCCCCTTCTCCATCTTGCTGTCGAGCTGCGCCTGCAGGCCCTGAGCCCAGACGGCCAGGGGAGTGCCGACCAGATGGCGGGCGAGGGGGGACAAATCAATCATGGCAAGGCAATCAACGAGGCAAAGTTAAGACACTGGAACCACGGCACCACTTTCGAGAATCCGGCCGCCAACAGGCGTTCGCGGTGTTCTTCGAGGCTGTCGGGTTTCATGACGTTTTCGATGGCGCTGCGCTTCTGGGCAATTTCCAGTTCGCTGTAGCCGTTGGCGCGTTTGAACGCGACGTGCAGGTCGGTGAGCAGCGCGTGTTCTTCAAGGTCATTGAAGCGCAGTTTTTCCGAGAGGATCAGCGCCCCGCCGGGCAGCAGCGCCTGACGGATACGCCCGAGCAATGCCAGGCGCTCCTCGGGCGCGATGAACTGCAAGGTGAAGTTCAGCGCCACCACCGAGGCCGGCTGGAATTGCAGCGCGAGAATATCGCCCTCGACCACCTCCACCGGCAGCAACTCCTGAAACATCGAGTCCTGGCCATTGAGGTACTGGCGGCAGCGCTCGACCATTGCCGCCGAGTTATCCACCGCGATCACCGTGCAACCCTCGGTGCGTACATGGCGCCGCAACGCCTGGGTCACTGCGCCAAGGGACGAACCGAGGTCGTAGAGCACACTGTGGGGCTGGGCGAACTGCGCGGCCAGCACGCCGAGGTTTTCGACGATGGTCGGGTAACCGGGCACCGAACGCTTGATCATGTCGGGGAACACCCGCACCACGTCCTCGTTAAAGGCGAAGTCCGGCACCTGGGGAAGGGGCTGGGCGAATAGGCGATCGGGTTCTTGGCTCACGGTTGTTCCGGCGACGATGGGGGAAAGGCCGGCATTTTAGCCAAGTTGGTCAGCGGATGCGCGGGTTGTCTGATGGAAAGCCGAGGCCGTGATGCCCCACTGGCCCAGCCAATAGGTTGCAATCAACAAATAGGGAGCTGCCTCAAACGCCACCACGAAACGATTGATGCCGATCAGCGTGTCGGAAAACACAAAGGATGTCGCCCCCGCCGCGGCGAGCAGCGCCGAACGCTTGGGCACATCGCTGCCCAAGCGGGCCAGCGCGCGCCAGAGCATGGCGCTGATCACCAGGGCGTAGACCACCACCGGCACCAGCAGGTCGCCCAGGCCGTGGCCAATCAGGATGCTCAGCAACACGGCGCCCACGCCCAGCGCGAGGATCAACGGCAGCAGCGCCAGACGCCGGCAATCGCTGAAATAAGCCTTGAGGTACGCCAGATGCGCCAGCAAAAACGCGCCCAGGCCAAAGATAAACAGGTCTCCCGGCCAGGCCAGCAGTACATCGCCCAGCAGCGAAAAAATCAGTCCCAGGCTGATCCAGCGTCGATAGTCGGTGGGTGGCGCATCATGCAGCCAGCCCAACAGCGCCAGCACCGGCAACGGCTTGACCAGCAGACACAACAGTGTGGCGTGAGTGGTCAGGCCGTAGATAAAGGTGCCGGCGCCCATCAGCGCGAGAATCAGCCAAGGCATGTCAGTTGACCGTAATGGCGCAGTCGAAGCTCTCGACGGGCTCGGCTTCGGGCTCCCAGGGTTGCTGGGAAGTCAGGCGCAAACGGCCCTGGCCCGGTGCGAAGGCCTGGAAGCGCCACGTCGATTGGCCGCCCCCGCCGATCACCCCGGATTCGCTGCTGCTATAGACCTCGGGACTCAGTGCGCGCAACACCCCGCCGGCTGAATCCTGGATGGCCCAGCGATAACCGGTGGTGGGGTTGCTGGGCAGGGTGAGGATCAGGTTTTGTCCGCTTTTCAGCTGAAGCGGGCAGGCGCTCTGATTGTCCACGCTGACGTTTTGCTTCGGCGCGCTGGCACACGCGGTCAGCAGGGCAAGGCTCAAGGGGAGAAGCAGGCGGGCAGCGGTCATGAGGGCTCCGATGTTTGGCGACGAAGACCGAGCATAACCGAAGATAAGACCGGGTGTTACACGCTGGATACAGGTTGCGGCCACTTACGCCATCGGGGGCAAGCCCCCTCCCACAGGTTGAGTTGTGAACCCATTCAAGTGTGGGAGGGGGCTTGCCCCCGATGAGGCCAGTGCAAGCGCTAACGGTCTATCAGAACAGCACCTTCGCCACATCCGCAAAGCGCTTGGCGAAATGCACCGTCATGCCTTCCTTCAGGTACTCCGGCAATTCTTCAAAGCTGCCACGGTTCGGTTCCGGCAGGATCAGTTCATGGATCTTCTGACGCCGCGCCGCGATGACTTTTTCGCGCACGCCGCCAATCGGCAGCACATGCCCGGTCAGCGTCAGCTCGCCGGTCATGGCCACGCCTTTTTTCGGCGGTTGGTTGCGTGCCAGCGACAACAGCGCGCTGGCCATGGTCACGCCGGCGCTCGGGCCGTCCTTCGGTGTGGCGCCTTCCGGTACGTGCAGGTGCACGAAGGCTTCGTCAAAGAATTTCGGATCGCCGCCGAACGATTTCAGATTCGAACTGATGTAGCTGTAGGCAATTTCGGCGGACTCCTTCATCACTTCACCCAACTGGCCCGTGAGCTTGAAGCCACGGTTGAGGGTGTGGATGCGCGTCGCTTCGATCGGCAAGGTCGCGCCGCCCATGCTGGTCCACGCCAGGCCGGTGATGACCCCGGTGCCGGACAGTACTTGTTCGTTGCGAAACACCGGCATGCCCAGGGAGCTTTCCAGATCCTTGTTGCCGATCTTGATCACCGTGTCCGGCGCATCCAGCAACTTGACCACGGCCTTGCGCACCAGTTTACCCAGCTGCTTCTCCAGCTGGCGCACCCCGGCTTCACGGGCGTAACCGTCGATCAGCGCGCGCAGTGCCCCGTCGCTGATGGTCAGGCTGTTCTTCGCCACACCGGCTTTTTCCAGTTGCTTGGGCCACAGGTGGCGCTTGGCGATGGCGACTTTTTCTTCGGTGATATAGCCCGACAGGCGAATCACTTCCATACGGTCGAGCAATGGGCCGGGGATGGAATCCAGGGTGTTGGCGGTGCACACGAACAGCACCTTGGACAGATCCAGGCGCAGGTCCAGGTAGTGGTCGAGGAATTCGACGTTCTGCTCCGGGTCCAGGGTTTCCAGCAGCGCCGACGCCGGGTCGCCCTGGAAGCTCTGGCCCATCTTGTCGATCTCGTCGAGCATGATCACCGGGTTCATCACTTCCACATCTTTCAACGCCTGCACCAGTTTGCCCGGCAGGGCGCCGATGTAGGTGCGGCGATGGCCCTTGATCTCGGCCTCGTCGCGCATGCCACCGACACTGAAACGGTAGAACGGCCGGCCCAGGGATTCGGCGATGGATTTGCCCACGCTCGTCTTACCCACGCCCGGCGGACCCACCAGCAGCACGATGGAACCGGCGACTTCGCCTTTGTAGGCGCCCACGGCAAGGAATTCGAGGATGCGGCTCTTGATGTCGTCGAGGCCCGCGTGGTGTTTATCCAGCACCTTGCGGGCGTGCTTGAGGTCGAGCTTGTCCTTGCCGTACACGCCCCATGGCACCGAGGTGGCCCAATCCAGGTAGTTGCGCGTGACCGCGTATTCCGGCGAGCCGGTTTCCAGGATCGACAGTTTGTTCAGTTCTTCGTCGATGCGTTTTTTCGCCTGGGCCGGCAACACTTTGCCTTCCAGGCGCTGCTCGAACTGCTCGACGTCCGCGCTGCGGTCGTCCTTGGTCAAGCCCAGCTCCTGCTGGATGACTTTGAGCTGTTCCTTGAGGAAGAACTCGCGCTGGTGCTCGCCGATCTTGCGGTTCACCTCCGCGGACAGCTCTTTTTGCAGGCGCGCGACTTCGACTTCCTTGCGCAGCATCGGCAGTACTTTCTCCATGCGCTTGAGCATGGGCACGCAGTCCAGCACTTCCTGCAGCTCGTTGCCGGTGGCGGAGGTGAGGGCGGCGGCAAAGTCGGTCAGCGGCGACGGGTCGTTGGGGCTGAAGCGGTTGAGGTAATTCTTCAACTCTTCGCTGTACAGCGGGTTGAGGGGCAGCAGTTCCTTGATGGCGTTGATCAGCGCCATGCCGTAAGCCTTGACCTCGTCGGTCGGCTCGGACGGCTGGTGCGGGTATTCGACTTCCACCAGATACGGCGGGCGGTGGTGCTTGAGCCAGGTGCGAATCCTCACGCGGGTCAGGCCCTGGGCGACGAATTGCAGCTTGCCGTTTTCGCGGCTGGCGTGGTGCACCTTCACCAGGGTGCCATACAAAGGCAGGCTGGAAGTGTCGAAGTGGCGCGGGTCTTCCGGCGGCGTGTCCATGAAAAACAGGGCCAGGGAGTGATGCTCGGACTTGCTCACCAGTTCCAGGGTTTCGGCCCAGGGCTCTTCATTGACGATCACCGGCAACACTTGCGCGGGGAAAAACGGCCGATTGTGGATCGGGATGATATAGACCTTGTCCGGCAGGTTCTGACCGGGCAGGGCCAGGCCGGTATTGGTCGAGGGGGTTTCAGCGTTTTCGGGATCGGCGTAGTCGTTAAGGTCGTAATCGGGAAATTCTTGCTGGTCGCTCATGGGGCACCTGCATCAGGAAGTATGGTGCTTAGATGGGGCGAGGTAGCGGTGGTTTCAATGGTGGGGGTGAGATAGCAACATATTGCATGAAATTACTGCGGCGACCCGCTCATGGGGGAGGGGGCTGCTCCCACATTGGGTCAGCTGATTTTATGAAGGTAGGCGGGGAGTGGCTGTTCCGGCAGCACCGATAGCACTTTCAAGCGCTGCAGCATCCGCTGCCGGGCCCGTTGCAAGTGCTCGCGCAGGTTCAACGCCGCCGCATCGAATGCGCCATGCAGCAGCAGCTCCAAAATCAAGCGATGTTCGGCGAGCATCGCCGGGTCGGCGCCGATCCCCAGCAATCGGTAAAAGATCCGGCTGATGATCATCGGGCTCTGGCCCTGGCGAATCAACGCGGCAATCTTGCGGTTTTGCAGGCCGGCCAGGCAGCGCTGGTGCAAGTCCTCTTCGATCTGCTCGATGGCTTCCAGGCTGCACTGGGGGCTGGCCTGGGCATCCAGTACGCGCTGCAGCATGGCTTCCAGCATGTCGCGGTCGAGGTTCGGTGCACTCTGGCGCAAGGCTTCGGGTTCCAGGCAGGCGCGCAATTCGTAATCTTCGGTGACTTCCCGCGCGGTCAGAGGCCCCGCCAGCCATTGGGAATAGGGCTCCTTTTCCACCAGGCCGCGGTCGCGCAGGCGCATCAGCGCCTCACGCACCACCGCGCGGCTTACCCCGTAATGGTCGGCGGCAGCTTGCTCATCCAGGCGGTAATGGCCGAAGGCGATACAGGTGGACAGCGCCGCGCCGATCTCCTCGACGATGCGCTCGCCCAGCGGCCGAGTGTCCATCAGTTCGGCCTCGCCATTGAGGCCCAGGTGCGCATGGCTCAAGGGCAGGCGCAGCGGCTCCATCGCCAGGCCTTCGGGGTTGATCAGATAACCACGGCCGTTGAAGCGGCAGATCAGGCCTTCGTCATGCAGCAGATCCAACGCCTTGCGCACCGGCACGCGACTGGTGCCGAACAGTTCGGCCAGGGGCGCTTCCAGCAATACCAGCCCGTGCCGCGCGGTGCCGCTGACAATCGCGTCACGCAACACCTGGTGAATCATCGCGTAACGGGAGGCCGAGGAGGATGCTGCTTTCATCGATTTCTCAAAGGCATGTAGGACGATGGCCGGGGATTCTCTCATAGAAGCGCCTGTCACTCTGCGCCACGCCGGAGGCACTTTTTTGGGGCCTTGGCCGAGGCGTTGTTACTTTTCTGCACCAAAATGTATTTATTAATAAAACATACATTATTTGGGCCTGGCGGAGATTTCCTTTACCCGTCAGATTTTTCCAACGTTGGAAAAGCCTCTATCCCGCGATTCTTGGCGACAGCCACGGATTAATCGTCAACCCACGAACACAGGCTGGCACGGATACTGCCTTTGTAAAATGTACATTTTATTAATATGTACGTTTTAGAGTGGGGTGTGATGATGCCAGATGCCACGTCAATGGCCGAGGATTTCGCCAGCGGTCGCAGCGATCCGGTGCAAGCGCTTGAACATGCGCTCGACCAGGCCCAACGGTCGAGCAGCGTGTTTATCAGCCTCACCGCCGAGCGCGCCCGCCGTGAAGCCGAGGCCGCCGCCGCCCGCTGGCGTGCCGGTCAGCCACTGAGCGGGTTCGATGGTGTGCCCCTGGTGTGGAAAGACTTGTTCGACGTCGCCGGCAGCGTCACCACCGCCGGCACCGCCTACCGTCGTAATGCGCCCGCCGCCGTGCTCGATGCGCCCATTGTCGGCCTGTTGTGCCGCGCCGGGATGGTCAGCGTCGGCAAAACCAACCTCAGTGAACTGGCCTATTCCGGTCTGGGCCTCAACCCGCATTACGGTACGCCGCACAACCCCTATGGCAGCGATCAGCCGCGGATTCCCGGCGGCTCGTCGTCCGGTTCGGCGGTGGCCGTCGCCGCCGGTATCGTGCCGATCGCCATGGGCACCGACACCGCCGGGTCGATCCGCATCCCCTCGGCGCTCAACGGCCTGGTGGGGTATCGCAGCAGCAGCCGGCGCTACAGCCGCGACGGCGTCTTCCCTCTGGCCCGTTCCCTCGACAGCCTTGGCCCGTTGACGCGCAGCGTGCGCGATGCACTGACCCTGGACGATCTGCTCCACGGCCGAGCTCAACGCCACATGCCGCGCAGCCTCAAGGGGCAGCGGTTTGTGCTGGAGCACAGTGTGCTGAGCAACGTTGAGCCGGCCGTGGGCAATAACCTGCTGCGCGCCGTGGAGCAACTGAAGGCCGCCGGTGCCTTGATCGAAAATCGGGAAAGCCCCGCTTTCAAGGCCACGCTGGAACTGATCCAGCAACAAGGCTGGCTCGGTGCCTTCGAAGCCTTCGCCCTGCACGAGGCCCTGCTCGACAGCTGCAACGCCGCGCAACTTGATCCACGCGTGCGGCGCCGCCTTGAAACCGCGCGCGGCCTGCCGGCCAGCCAGTTGATCGGCCTGATCGAAGCGCGCCAACGCCTGCAACAACACGTGGTCGACGACCTCGACGGCGCGATCCTGATCACACCCACCGTCGCCCACGTCGCCCCGCCCCTGGCCCCACTGGAAGCCGACGATCAACTTTTCGCCACCACCAACCTCGCCACCCTGCGCCTGACCATGCCCGGCAGCCTGCTGGACATGCCCGGCGTGACCCTGCCCAGCGGCCGCGACGCCCTGGGCCTGCCCACCGGGATGCTGCTCAGCGCCCCGACGGGGGAGGACGCGCGCCTGCTGCGCGCCGCGTTGTCCGTCGAATCCGTACTTAACGTTTAAGGAGACACACCATGGCTAAAGACATCCTCTGTGCATTTGGCGTCGACGTTGACGCCGTCGCCGGCTGGCTCGGTTCCTACGGCGGCGAAGACTCGCCGGACGACATCTCCCGCGGCCTGTTCGCCGGCGAAGTCGGCGCGCCGCGCCTGCTCAAGTTGTTCGAGCGCTACGGCCTGCGCACCACCTGGTTTATTCCCGGCCACTCGATGGAAACCTTCCCCGAGCAGATGAAGGCGGTGGCCGACGCCGGCCACGAAATCGGTGTGCATGGCTACAGCCACGAAAATCCGATTGCGATGACCGCCGAGCAGGAAGAAATCGTGCTGGATAAATCCATCGAGCTGATCACCCAGGTCACCGGCAAACGCCCCACCGGCTACGTTGCGCCGTGGTGGGAATTCAGCAAGGTCACCAACGAGCTGCTGCTGAAAAAAGGCATCAAGTACGACCACAGCCTGATGCACAACGACTTCCACCCCTACTACGTGCGCAAGGGCGACAGCTGGACCAAGATCGACTACAGCCAGCACCCCGACACCTGGATGAAACCCCTGGTGCGCGGCGAAGAAACCGACCTGGTGGAGATCCCGGCCAACTGGTACCTGGATGACCTGCCGCCGATGATGTTCATCAAGAAAGCCCCCAACAGCCACGGCTTCGTCAACCCGCGTCACCTCGAAGAAATGTGGCGCGACCAGTTCGACTGGGTCTACCGCGAACACGAACACGCGGTGTTCACCATGACCATCCACCCCGACGTATCCGGCCGCCCGCAAGTGCTGCTGATGCTCGAGCGCCTGATCGAGCACATCCAGGGCCATGCCGGGGTGCGTTTTGTCACGTTCGATGAAATCGCCGACGACTTTATCCGTCGTCAACCGCGTACCTGACCCCATCCCTTGAGGCGCCACCCATGTCCATCTACAACAAGCTTGACCTGACCGGTTGGAAGCCCCGGCAACTGTCGTCCCAGGAAGTGCGCTTCGCCACCTGGATCGCGTTTTTCGCCTGGGTGTTTGCGGTGTATGACTTCATCCTGTTCGGCACCTTGCTGCCGGAGATCGGCCGGCATTTCGGCTGGGGCGAAGTGGAGCAAGCCGAGATCGCGACCTGGGTGGCGGTGGGCACCGCCGTGGTCGCCCTGGCCATCGGCCCCATCGTCGACAAGTTGGGGCGACGCAAAGGGATTATTTTCACCGTGGCCGGGTCGGCGCTGTGTTCAGCGCTGACCGCGATCGGCGGGGCATGGGGCAAGTCGCCGCTGATTCTGATCCGTTCCCTGGGCGGTCTGGGCTATGCCGAAGAAACCGTCAACGCCACCTACCTGACCGAACTGTACGGCGCCTCGCAAGACCCGCGACTGACCAAACGTCGCGGCTTCATCTACAGCCTGGTGCAGGGCGGCTGGCCGGTAGGGGCGTTGATTGCGGCGGGGTTGACCGCGTTGTTGCTGCCGATCATCGGCTGGCAGGGCTGCTTTATCTTCGCGGCGATCCCGGCCATCGTCATCGCAATCATGGCGCGCAAGCTCAAGGAGAGCCCGCAGTTCCAGATCCATCAGCGCATCAGCGAGCTGCGTAAAAGCGGCGCGGTGAACGAAGCGCAGAACGTCGCCGCGACCTATGGCGTGGACTACGACGAACACAGCAAGGCCGGGCTCAAAGCCGCGTTCCGTGGTCCGGCACGCCGCGCCACCCTGGTGATCGGCGCCGCGCTGTTGCTCAACTGGGCGGCGATCCAGGTGTTCAGTGTGCTGGGCACGTCGGTGATCGTCAGCGTGCACCACATCTCGTTCGAGAACTCGCTGATCATCCTGGTGCTGTCGAACCTGGTGGGTTACTGCGGCTACCTCAGCCATGGCTGGATGGGCGACAAGATCGGCCGCCGCAATGTGATCGGCCTGGGCTGGATGCTTGGCGGCCTGTCGTTCGCCGGCATGCTGTTCGGCCCCAGCAACATGGCCATGGTGGTCGGTTTGTATAGCCTGGGCCTGTTCTTCCTGATCGGGCCGTACTCGGCGGCGCTGTTCTTTATCAGCGAAAGCTTCCCCACCAGCATCCGCGCCACCGGCGGCGCGATCATCCATGCCATGGGGCCTATCGGTGCGGTGGTGGCAGGGTTTGGTGCCACCCAGGTGTTGTCCGCCGGCAGCGACTGGCAGACCGCCGCGTTGTGGTTCGGCGCGGTGCCGTGCTTCCTGTCCGGTGCGCTGATGTTCGCCGCGCGCCATGTCCGCCCGGAAACCGTGCAGTAAGGAGTGTGAGATGAATCGTAAAGTTGCCTTGATCACCGGTGCCGCCAGCGGCATCGGCCAAGCCCTCGCCGTGGCCTATGCGCGCAGCGGCGTGACGGTGGTGGGCGGGTATTTCCCGGCCGATCCCCATGACCCGCACACCACCGTGAGCCTGGTGCAACAGGCCGGCGGCGTGTGCCTGATGCTGCTGCTGGACGTGGGCGACACCGCCTCGGTGGACGCCTTGGCCGCACAGGCCATGCAGCATTTCGGTCGGCTCGACTATGCGGTGGCCAACGCCGGCCTGCTGCGTCGCGCACCGTTGCTGGAGATGACCGATGCGCTGTGGGACGAGATGCTCAATGTCGACCTGACCGGCGTCATGCGCACGTTCCGCGCCGCCAGCCGGCATATGCGCGAGGGCGGCGCCTTGGTGGCAATCTCGTCGATTGCCGGCGGCGTGTACGGCTGGCAGGACCACAGTCACTACGCCGCCGCCAAGGCTGGTGTGCCGGGGTTGTGCCGCTCCCTGGCGGTGGAACTGGCGCCACTGGGCATTCGGTGCAACGCAGTGATCCCGGGGCTGATCGAGACGCCGCAGTCCCTGGACGCAAAAAACTCCCTCGGCCCTGAAGGCCTGGCCAAAGCCGCCCGCGCTATTCCGCTGGGCCGGGTAGGGCGCGCCGATGAAGTGGCGTCGCTGGTGCAGTTCTTGACCAGTGATGCGTCCAGCTACCTGACCGGCCAGAGCATCGTCATCGACGGTGGCCTGACCGTACGCTGGCCTGACTGATGTGTGCGAGGGGGGCAAGCCCCCGATGGTGGTGGGTCAGGCACAGCTGCCCTGGCTGAACCGCCGCAATCGGG
Source organism: Pseudomonas lurida (assembly GCF_013522705.1). Lineage (GTDB taxonomy): Bacteria > Pseudomonadota > Gammaproteobacteria > Pseudomonadales > Pseudomonadaceae > Aquipseudomonas > Aquipseudomonas quebecensis. The sequence continues at coordinate 10,874 of NZ_JAAMRE010000008.1, read as the reverse complement.
GGCAAGCCCCCTCCCACATTGGAATGCCGCTGGACGACGGATGTACTCGCTTTAACGGTGGGAGGGGGCAAGCTCCCTCTCACATTGGAAGGACACTGGCCCGGCGGATGTACTGGCTTCAACTGTGGGAGGGGGCTTGCCCCCGATGGGGGTGTGCCAGACACAGCTGTCCTGGCTGAACCGCTGCAATCGGGGGGCAGACCCCTCTCACATTGGAATTGTGTTTGTTTCTGGAGAATCGATATGCCTCAACTCACTGATCGTCGCACTGTGATCACCGGTGCCGGCAGCGGCATTGGTGCCGCCATCGCCCGCGCTTATGCGGTTGAAGGTGCGCGCCTGTTGTTGGCCGACCGCAATGCCGCCAGCCTCGCCGAAACCGCCATCACCTGCCGCAACCTGGGGGCCGAGGTGGTCGAGTGCGTGGCCGATGTCGGTACGGTCGAAGGCGCTCAGGCCGGGGTCGACCGGTGTGTCGAGCACTTCGGCGGCATCGATATTCTGGTCAACAACGCCGGCATGCTGACCCAGGCGCGTTGCGTCGATCTGTCCATCGAAAGGTGGAACGACATGCTGCGCGTCGACCTCACCAGCGTATTCGTCGCCAGTCAGCGCGCCTTGCCGCACATGCTGGCGCAGCGCTGGGGGCGGATTATCAACGTGGCCTCGCAATTGGGCATCAAGGGCGGCGCCGAGCTGAGCCACTACGCCGCCGCCAAGGCCGGGGTGATTGGCTTTACCAAATCCCTGGCTCTGGAAGTCGCCAAGGACAACGTGCTGGTCAACGCCATCGCCCCCGGCCCGATCGAAACGCCGTTGGTAGGCGGGATCAGCGCGGCCTGGAAACGCGCCAAGGCTGCCGAGTTACCGCTTGGCCGCTTCGGCCTGGCCGATGAAGTGGCACCCACCGCCGTGCTGCTGGCCAGCGAGCCGGGCGGCAATCTGTTCGTCGGCCAGACGCTGGGCCCGAATGCCGGCGATGTCATGCCATGAGCGGGGTATAGCCATGTGCGGACTCTGCGGACTGCTCGGCGAAGACCTGCATTGGAGCGACCCCTTGGGCGATGCCGTGCCCAGGCGCCGTGAGCGCCTGCGCCGCATCGCCGCGATCAACCAGGTGCTCGCAGTGTTCCGCCTCAAGGTCGAAGACTTCCAGGGCGCCTCCTATTTGCTGATGGGCGCGACCGGCAAACAGGCCCTGGCCAGCGGCCTGGATCAGCTCTGGCAGGCGGCCGAAAGCATGCTCGGCCGCCCGTTGGACCCGCTCGACCCAAGGCTGTTGGATCACTTGGAGTCAACCTCATGAGCATTGCCTTGAATGTCATCACCGGCTTCCTCGGCAGCGGCAAGACCACCTTGCTCACGCGCCTGTTGCAAGGTGAAAGCCTGGGCGAAACGGCGTTGTTGATCAACGAATTCGGCGATGTGGGCATTGACCATCTGTTGGTCGAAGAGGTCGCGCCGGACACCGTGCTGCTGCCCGGCGGCTGTATCTGCTGTTCGATTCGCGGCGAGTTGAAAGACGCGCTGCTGGCCCTGTTGCAGCGCCGCGAGCGCGGTGAGATCCCGGCGTTCAAGCGCGTGATCCTGGAAACCACCGGCCTGGCCGACCCGGCGCCGATCCTGGCCACACTGAACAATGACGCGCAACTGCGCGGGCGTTTCCATATAGGCCTGGTCATCACGTTAGTGGACGCCAGCCACGCCGCCCTGCAGGAGCGCCTGCACCCTGAGTGGCTGGCTCAGGTGGCGGCGGCCGACCGCCTGCTGCTGAGCAAGACCGACCTGGCCGGCGACTGCACGTGGTTGCGCGCGCATTTGCGGGCGCTGAACGCCGGTACACCGATCCTCGATACCCACGCCATCCTCAGCGGCGACCAATTGCTGCTGGGCGAAGGTGTGCGCAGCGCCGAGCCCGCGCTGGAGGTGCAGCGCTGGCAATTGCACCGATCCACCACCGCGACCCACGGCGCCGCGCAGGTGTGCTGCCTGACCTTCGAACAGCCGCTGGACTGGGTGGGCTTCGGGGTGTGGTTGTCGATGCTGCTAAGATGCCACGGCGACCGAATCCTCCGGGTCAAAGGACTGCTCAACGTGAACGCCAGTACCGCCCCCATCGTCATTCATGGCGTGCAGCATTGCCTGCATGCGCCGGTGCACTTGCCTGCATGGCCGGGCAGCGACCGCCAATCACGCTTGGTATTTATCCTGCGCGGCCTGGATGCCGCGCGGTTACGCCGATCGTTCGAGGTGTTTTCGCGGCGGTTCGCCCGATGATTACGCTGCGCGTCCTCGGCACCTCCGTGACCTTGCTCGAAACCTTGCGCGTGCGGGCCGAGCAGGAACTTGGCATCCGCCTGGTCTACCAGGTGCACGATGTCGAGCAGGCACAGCGCATTGCGGTGATGCAACCCGACAGCTACGACCTTTATGACCAATGGTTCCATAACGTCGATTTCGTCTGGCCGGCGCGGGCGATCCAGCCCATCGACACGCGACGCATCGCGCTGTGGCACGAGATCAACGACCTGCCCAAGCGCGGGCGCCTCAGCCCCGGTGACCGCCTGGGCAGCGGCAGCGTGCCCAGCGAGCGCCTGTTCGTGCAGCACGACGGCAGCCTCGGCAGCACCGTGACCGAACGCATCAGCATGCTGCCCCTGACCCACAATGCCGACAGTTTTGCCTACCGCCCGGAGCGTCTGCCCGACGGCTTTTGCCACGGCAATGAAAGCTGGGGCTGGCTGCTGGACCCGGCATGGCGCGCGCGTACCGCGCTGCAAAGCGACGCCGCCATCGGCGCGCTGGATGCCGCGTTGGCGGTGCAGGGCGCCGGGCTCGCCAGCTTCAAGGACATAGGCAATATGAGCATCGAAGACATCGACGTGCTCGCCGATATCCTGGTGCGCAAGCAGAAGGAAGGGCACTTCGCAGCGTTCTGGTCGGACGACAAAGAAGCCGCGCAACTGATGCTCAGCCCGAACATTGATATCCAGAGCCTGTGGTCGCCGACCCTGATGCGCCTGCATCGTGCCGGCGTTAAATACCGCCTGGCGGTGCCGCGTGAAGGTTATCGCGCCTGGTTCGGTGGCTTGTCGCTGTCACGCCATGCCCAGGGTCCGGTGCTGGACGCCGCCTATGCCTACCTCAACTGGTGGCTGTCGGGCTGGCCCGGTGCGGTGATGGCGCGCCAGGGCTATTACATCGGCAACCCGGCCCGTAGTCGCGACCACCTGAGCGCCGCCGAGTGGGATTACTGGTACGCCGGCAAACCCGCACGCGAAGAACTGCCGGGCAGCGACGGCCTGCCGCTGATCGACCGGGGCGAGGTGCGCGACGGCGGTTCCTACGAACAGCGCATGGGCCATATCGCGGTGTGGAACTCGGTAATGGACGAGCACAATTACCTGGTGCGCCGCTGGGGGGATTTCATGCGCGCGCGAGGGCCGGCCTGACGCGCAAAGCCAACCCTCTGTCGCCAATAAGCTGACGCTCAGGCCCCCGGTTTTATTGGGTGGACAAGCGCCTGCCGCGAGCTAATCTGCTCAACACGAATACCCGAATGGGACGGGTATTTTTTGACGCCAGGTCAGCTGTCGCAGGGAATGCACATGACACAGGGACGCAGTGGCACATACATACGAACGTTGCCAGAGGGCACGCCGATGACGTGGCGCCATACGTTCCAGACCCGCATCGCCGGCGTGTGGGCGTTGCTGCTGCTGGTGGTGGTCGTGGCTACCTACTTGGCGGTCCAGGCCGCCACTACTCGCGCCGTGGAAAACCAGGCGCGAGCCCAACTGAAAACCGGCAGCCAGGTGTTCGAACGCCTGCTGGATCTGCGAGGCCGGCGCCTGCAATACGACCTTGACTGGCTCACCGCCGATGGCCCCTTCGTCCGTGCAGTGGCCGACGGCGACAGCGCGTCGATCCTGGCGGCGCTGCAGCGCCACGGCAGCGGCATTCGTTCCAGCGAAGTGCTGGTGCTGGGCCTGGACGGCACGGTAAGGGTCAGCACCTTGCCTGGGTTCACCCGCGGCCAGGCCTTCCCCTATGCCGACGCACTGCGTCGCGCACGGCGCAGCGGCCTGCAAATATTGATTGTGACCATGGATCGGCGCCCCTACCTGCTGGTGCAGGACGAGGTGGTCGACGACGTGCCCATCGCTCGTGTGGTCATGGGCGTTCCCATGGACACGTTGTTCGCCAATGAGCTGTGCTCCATGAGCAACCTGGAGGTGTCGTTCCTCAGCGTGCGGGACGGGGAGGCCGGTCAATTGTTCAGCACCCAGCCCGACGCCTATCAGGCCGCAGTGCTCAACCTGTTGCGTGGCGCTAACCCGGACACCGAGGCGCATATCCATCGCTTCTACGGCGAGCGTGTGCTCAGCCAGGTGCGGTCGCTGGGCAACACGGGCGAGGGCGATGACGTGCGGGTGCTCCTGCAAAGCCCGCTGGACCATGCCGTGGAAGCCTTCGCGCCGCTGGATCGGCAATTCCTCGGGATTGCCCTGGCGGTGCTGGTGGTGTCACTGGCCGGCGCATTGTTCCTGGCGCGGCGCGTGTCGCGGCCGCTCACTGCCCTGGTGGAAGCTGCCGGGCGGATCGGTGCCGGTGACTACCGCACGCCGGTGCGGGTGCGGGGCCACGATGAGTTCGGCCTGCTGGCGCGGGCGTTCAACGCCATGCAAAGCGCGATTGCCATGCGTGAACGGCAACTGGCCCATAACGCCCTGCACGACCCCCTCACCGGCCTGCCCAATCGCGCCCTGGCCATGGAACGCCTGGGCAGTGCGATCAGTGCGCGGCGGCCGGTGGTGCTGCTGTACCTGGGCATCGAAAACTACCGCGCAATCAACGAAGGCTTCGGCCCCCAGGGCGTCGAAGAGATGTTGCGCGAAGCCAGCCGCTGCCTGTCCATGAGCCTGTTGGCCAGCGACACGGCGGCACGTGTGTCCGGCAGCGAATTTCTACTGTTGCTGGAAAATACCCAGGTCAGCCGTGCCGTGGCCCGCGCCGACCGTCTCTATGCGCTGCTCACCGAACCCCAGCGCATCGGCCGCGACGAACTGCGCCATCAAGTGAGCATCGGCATCGCGGCGTACCCCACCGATGGTCAGCAGGTGGAAGAGCTGATCAGCCGCGCCGCCATCGCCCGTCACGACGCGGCGACCCTGCCGGGCCATCTGCAGATCTATCAGCAGGACCGCGACCTGGCCCACCAACGCCAGATCACCCTGATCCGCGACTTGCGCCGCGCCGCCGCCGAAGGCGCGCTGCACCTGTGCTACCAGCCCAAGCTCGACCTCAAGCATGGCCAGGTCCGCCAGGCCGAAGCGCTGCTGCGTTGGCAGCATCCCAGGCTGGGGTTGGTCTCGCCCGCCGAGTTCATCCCCCTGGCCGAGCGTACCGGCAGTATGTCCAGCCTCACCTTGTGGGTGATCGAGGAAGCCATCCGCCAGATCGCCGACTGGGCGCGGCGAGGCCTGCTGATTCAACTGTCGGTGAACATCTCGGTGGACGACCTGGCCGACGACGACCTGGCGATCCGTGTGACCACGTTGCTCGCGCAGCATGATGTGGAGGCCCGCCAGATGCTGTTCGAAATCACCGAGAGCGCGATCATGCACGACCCGCGGCAGGCCCTGAGCGTACTCGAGCAATTGCGTGGCTGCGGCATCAGCCTGTCGGTGGATGATTTCGGCACCGGCTATTCTTCTCTGGCCCAGTTGCAGCGCCTGCCGGTGCAGGAGTTGAAGATCGACCAGTCGTTCGTGCGCAACCTCGACAGCGATGGCGGCGATGGGGTGATCGTGCGCTCGACCATCGAGATGAGCCATAGCCTGGGACTCAAGGTGGTCGCCGAAGGCGTGGAGTTCGAACCCAGCCTGAGGCTGCTCAAGCAATGGAACTGCGATACCGCCCAGGGTTACCTGATCAGCCGGCCACTCAACGCGATGGCCTTTGAAATGTGGATGCGGCGCGAACGCACGGCGGTCTAGCAATCGCCTTGACCGGCTTCAGCTTTTTCGCAGAGGGTCGATAACAGTGATGGAGCCTGACCGATTGCAGCGTTTTTTACCGACCAACGGTTTGGCGTCTCCCGTGGTTCGATGGTGGCATTTTGCCTTGATTGCGGCATCATGGCTGTGATCGTTCTTTTTCGCCAAGGCTGGCCGTTTTCTACCGGATCTCCCATGGCCCGATGTATTCACCTGTTATCCCACCTAATACTGTTGCTGGCGGCGGCCGGTCCTGCTTCGGCAGCGACCCTTGAAGTGCTGATGCAGCAGGCCGACGGGCGCCCGGTCGCCGACGCGGTGGTGACGCTGCAAGGCCCGGCCGGCGCGGCGGCCGTCGTATCCAGCGCCGAGATGGACCAACGCGGCCAGCGCTTCGCGCCGCATGTGCTGGCGGTGCATACCGGCACGCAGGTGCGGTTCCCCAACAGCGACAATATTCGCCACCAGGTGTATTCCTTTTCGACCGCCAAGCGCTTCGAGCTGCGCCTGTACGAAGGCACGCCGACGGCGCCGCTGCTGTTCGACAAGCCGGGTGTGGTAGTGCTGGGCTGCAATATCCATGACTGGATGCTCGGCTACATCTACGTGACCGACGATCCGCACTTCGGCGTCAGTGATGCCCAGGGCCGCGTGCGCCTGGAGCAACTGACTCCAGGCGATTACCGCGCCACGGTGTGGCACCCGCAACTGGCCGATCTGCAGCCGATGGACGGTGGCACCCTGCATATTCCCGCCGCAGGCCTGAGCCACCGTGTGCTGCTCACACTTGAGCCCGCGTCGGCGGACCTGCCCCCGGCCCCGACGGCCTTCGGCGACGCTTTCAATCGAGCTGCCCGTGAAACTGCGCAGTAGTTACCAGGCGCGGGTCGCCACGGTCCTGATCCTGCTGCTGCTGGTGGTGATCGGTGCGTTGTATTTCAGCGTCAAGGTCGCCACCCGCCAGGCTGTCCAGGGCCAGGCATCGGCACAGTTGGAGGTGGGGACGCGGGTGTTCGAGCGTTTGCTGGATGTACGCGGCCGGCGCCTGGCCGACGGTGTGCAATTGCTGGCCGCCGACTTTGGCTTTCGCGATGCCGTGGCCAGTGGCGATTCGGCGACGATGCGCTCGGTGCTGCTCAACCACGGCAAACGCATCAATGCCAGCGACATGATCCTGCTGGGCATGGACGGCACAGTCCTGGCCAGCACCGTCGACGAAGTCGCCGAGGGTTCCAGTTTTCGCTATGACCAGGCGTTGCGCGAAATGCGCCGCCAGCGCCAGGCCGCGCTGTTGATCGTGCCATTGCAGGGCACCCCGCACCTGCTGGTGGAAGCGCCGGTGCTGGCGCCGTTGCCGATCGCACGGGTGGTGATGGGCTTCAGCATGGACACGGCATTCGCCGATGAATTGCGCTCGTTGAGCAACCTGGAGGTGTCGTTCCTGGCCATCGACCGCCAGCAGCCGGGAACGCTGGTCAGCACCCAACCCCAGGTACTGCGCGACAGTATCGTCAGCCTGATGCTCGGGCCATCCAGGCATGAGGGTGTGTCCACCACCGAGCACCTCGAACACCGTTTTCTCAGCCAATCGCTGGTATTGGCCACCAATGCCGACAGTCAGGTGCTGGCGTTGCTGCAAAGCCCACTGGATTCGGCGATGCAAGCCTTTGTGCCGCTGGATGAAAAGATCCTCGCCATCGCCCTGGTCGCGCTGGCGGCGTCGTTGATCGGCGCCTTGCTGCTGGCGCGTGGTGTATCGCGGCCGGTGCAGACACTGGCCCAGGCGGCCGAGCGCATCGGGCAGGGCAACTACCAGACCCCGGTGACCCTGACCCGCAGCGATGAACTGGGTCGCCTGGCCCTGGCGCTCAATGCGATGCAAAGCGGCATCGCCGAGCGCGAGCGGCAACTGGCCCACAATGCGCTGCATGACCGGCTCACCGGGTTGCCCAACCGCGCGCTGGCCGTGGAGCGCCTGGGCAGTGCGATTGCCATGCAGCGGCCAATGGCGTTGATTTGCCTGGGCATCGACAACCTGCGCGCCGCCAGCGAAACCGCCGGGCCGGAGGCCGTCGACGCGCTGCTGCTCAACGTCAGCCGGCGCCTGCAGGCCGCGTTGCGTCCGCGCGATACGCTGGCGCACCTGATGGCCGACGAGTTTTTACTGCTGCTCGATGGCGCGGGCCGCGACGAAGCGGTAGGCCTGGCCGACAAGCTCCAGCAACTGCTGTTGCGTCCGCAACGTATCGGCGACCACGACCTGGCACTCGACTGCCGCCTGGGCATTGCGGCGTATCCGGCCGATGGCGACACCGCCCACAGCCTGCTTGAGCGCGCGGCGATCGCCATGAAGGATGCCGCGCAGATGCCCGGTCGCCTGCAGGTGTACGAACCGGGGCGCGACCTCGCCCATCGTCGCCAGATCACCCTGATCCGCGACCTGCGCCATGCGCCCGGCCAGGGGCAACTGCTGCTGCATTACCAGCCCAAACTGGATATTCGCCAGGGCCACGTGCGCCAGGCCGAAGCCCTGTTGCGCTGGCAGCATCCGCAGTTCGGTATGGTCTCGCCGGCGGAATTCATTCCCTTGGCCGAGCGCTCGGGCAGCGTTCAGTTGCTGACCCAGTGGGTTATCGAGGAGGGTATCCGCCAGTTGTGCGAATGGAACCGACGCGGCTTGTACCTGCAACTGTCGCTGAACATCTCGGCCGAGGACTTGCTCGGCGATGAGCTGGCCCACCGCGTCTCGACGCTGCTGCGGCGCTATGGCCTGCCGGCCGAACAACTGGTGTTCGAAATCACCGAGAGTGCGGTGATGCGCGAGCCGGAAAAGGCCCTGAAGGTGCTGCACCTGCTGCGTGATTGTGGCATCAGCCTGTCGGTGGATGACTTTGGCACCGGCTATTCGTCACTGGCCCACCTCAAGCGCCTGCCGGTGCAGGAATTGAAGATCGACCAGTCGTTCGTGCGCAACCTGGATGAAACCAGTGAAGACGCGGTGATCGTGCGCTCGACCATCGAGATGAGCCACAACCTGGGCCTCAAGGTGGTCGCCGAAGGCGTCGAATACGCCCACAGCCTGCGCCTGCTGGAGCGCTGGCAGTGCGATACGGCGCAGGGCTACCTGATCAGTCGGCCCTTGAGCGCCGACGCTTTCGAAGCCTGGGTGGCCTTGCCTCTCAGTGCGCAAACTTCGCGGGTACATTGAGGGGCATGACGTGCGTCTTTCTCTTTTGATCGGCTGCGTGGCCGCCCTGAACGTGCCCGCCGCCCTGGCCGATAACGGTCGCCTGATCGCCACCGGCGGCGCCAGCAGCCTGGAAGGCGCTGCGGGCGGCGGCATCACACCGTGGGCGGTGCTCAGCGGTTATGGCGAACAGCACGAATGGGGCGCGACGGCGTTCGCCACCACGGTCAATCTGCCGGATTATCGGCTCGATGTCGCCGGGTTGGCGCTGGCCTACGACAACCGCGTGGAAGTCTCCTTCGCTCGGCAACGTTTTGACCTGGGCACCTTGGTGCATAAGCTGAACCTGCCCGACGACCACCTCGGTCAGGATGTGCTGGGGATAAAAGTGCGGCTGTTCGGCGATGTGATCTACGACCGCTTGCCCCAGGTTTCGCTAGGCCTCCAATACAAGCATCAGAACACGTTCGATATTCCGCGCCTGGTCGGCGCCAAGCGTGACAGCGACGTGGAAGGCTACCTGGCCGCCAGCCGTCTGTTCATGGGCGCAGCCTTTGGCTACAACGTGCTGGTCAACGGCGGCCTGCGCTACAGCCGCGCCAATGAAACCGGCCTGCTCGGCTTCGGTGGCGACCGCCGCGACCGTCGCAGCCTGCTCAAGGAGGGCTCGGTGGCGCTGTTGTTCAACCCACGCTGGGCATTGGGCGTGGAGTACCGCGAGAAACCCGACAACCTGTCGTTCGCCGGTGAAAGCGACTGGGCGGATGTGTTTCTGGCTTACTTCCCCAGCAAGCAGGTGTCGTTTGTCCTGGCCTATGCCCGCCTTGGCGAGATCGCCACGTTGGATAACCAGAACGGCACCTATCTGTCCGTCCAGGGGAGTTTCTGATGCGTGTATTACCCGTGCTGCTGCTGGCGCTGCTCAGCGCCTGCGCCCAGCAACCGCCCAAGGACGACAGCCTCTACCGAGACCTCGGCGCCATGCCCGGCATCACTCGCATCGTCGAAGGCATGCTGCTCAACATCGCCCGCGACGACCGCATCGTCGAGCGCTTCCGGCGTATCGACATCCAGCGCCTGCGCAACAAACTGATCGAACAGTTCTGCGTCGAAGCCGGTGGCCCATGCACCTACACCGGCGACAGCATGGCCGAGAGCCACAAAGGCCAGAACGTCAGCCGCAGTGACTTCAACGCATTGGTGGAGGATCTGATCAAAGCGATGGACAGCGAAGGGATCTCAGTGCCCACACAAAACCGCCTGCTCGCCCGCCTGGCGCCCATGCGCGGCGAAGTGATCGAGCACTGATCCCCGCTCCAACCCCATTCCAATGTGGGAGGGGGCTTGCCCCCGGATGGCCGGCGGCATCTATATAAACCTCACAGGCTGACCCACAACCTTGTGGTGAGCAGGCTTGTTGTGGTGAGCGGGCTTGCCCCGCGCTGGGCTGCGAAGCAGCCCCAAACCAAGACACCACGGTGTGCCAGACAAGACCACATCGCCTGGAAAGGGGCTGCTTCGCAGCCCGGCGCAGGGCAAGCCTGCTCACCACATCACGTCTGCTCATACATGGACGCCCCCAGTATGCCAAGCACTCAATTCGTGAAAACACAGACGGGATAAGGTTGCAGCCATACATCCGGACTTTAAGTGAGGCGGTGCCTCTGTCCCTGATGGAATTCGCTGAT
>NZ_JAAMRE010000089.1 GCF_013522705.1 Pseudomonas lurida | reverse complement strand
ACTGACTTGAAATGCAATCCCAATGTGGGAGGGGGCTTGCCCCCGATGACGGTGTGACAGTCGTTTATCAGACGAGCGATCCACCGCTATCGGGGGCAAGCCCCCTCCCACAGTGGATCGCGCGGCGCTCCAGGATTTCGAGCCGTTCCGGGAGTTTGTCGCCGGGCCTGAAGTGGTGTTCGAAAAAGCGCCACCGGCACAGAACACTGACTTGAAATGCAATCCCAATGTGGGAGGGGGCTTGCCCCCGATGACGGTGTGACAGTCATTTATCAGACGAGCGATCCACCGCTATCGGGG
>NZ_JAAMRE010000088.1 GCF_013522705.1 Pseudomonas lurida | reverse complement strand
TCACGTCGAGAGTGCTGCTGGAGCCAGTGTTGGTGGTGTAGCCGATTTGCGGCACATCACCATTGAAATCTTTAACCGGGGTGAAGGCGTAAGCGCCGTCGGTACCGATGGTGATCGAACCCACGCCTGCAATGATGGCCGTCTGGCCAGCGGCGTAAGTGGTTCCACCCACATTGAAGCTGGCAACGGTCAGGACGTTGTCCACATCGCTGTCGTTGGTCAGCACATTGCCAGTGGCAACGGTATCCTCCGTCGCGCTGCCGGTGTCGGCCTGCAAGACGCTGGCGTCGTCGACCGGGTCGATCTTCACGTCGAGAGTGCTGCTGGAGCCAGTGTTGGTGGTGTAGCCGATTTGCGGCACATCACCATTGAAATCTTTAACCGGGGTGAAGGCGT
>NZ_JAAMRE010000087.1 GCF_013522705.1 Pseudomonas lurida | reverse complement strand
ATGCAGCCCGTGACGCTCCGCGTCACCTGTGCGCAATAGCCAAAACCTGCGGCGCTTGGCGGGACGCGGAGCGTCCCAAGCGGCATTCCCACGCAGAGCGTGGGGACGATCAGCGCGCGCCATTCAACCAGGCATCAAGATCGTTCCCACGCTCCCGCGTGGGAATGCAGCCGTGACGCTCCGCGTCACCCGTGCACAGTGGCCAAAACCTGCGGCGCCTGGGGGGACGCGGAGCGTCCCAGGCGGCATTCCCACGCAGAGCGTGGGGACGATCAGCGCGCGCCATTCAACCAGGCATCAAGATCGTTCCCACGCTCGCGTGGGAATGCAGCCCGTGACGCTCCGCGTCACCTGTGCGCAATAGCCAAAACCTGCGGCGCTTGGCGGGACGCGGAGCGTCCCAAGC
>NZ_JAAMRE010000086.1 GCF_013522705.1 Pseudomonas lurida | reverse complement strand
GGCCGTTGAGGTCGTAGGTGTACGCGGTGCGTTGGCCGTCGAAGCCGGTTTCCTGCCGGATCAGGCCGTTGGGGTGGTAGTCGAGTTGGTAGGTTTCGCCGACTTCGTTTTCGATTTCGGTCAGCAACAACCGCACGTTGTCGTAGCGGTAGTTGACCTGAGTGCCATCGGCGTTGAGGCGGCGGCTGATCAGGTGCAGGCCGTCGGCGTAGTCGTAGCGGGTGACGTGGCCGAGTTCGTCGCGTTCGGCGGTGATTTTTCCGTAGGGGTTGTAGCTGTATTCCCGACACGCCCCACCGGGCAGCACCACGCGAACCAATCGACCCACGCTGTCCCACTGATACTGGGTCAGCGCGCCGAACTCATCCTCGCGCGCCACCTCGCGGCCCAGGTCGTCATAGCGATAGCGCTTGATCCCGCCATTGGGCAGTTGCTCCTCAATGAGCTGACCGCGTTCATTCCACACCAGCCGATGGCAGCTGTG
>NZ_JAAMRE010000085.1 GCF_013522705.1 Pseudomonas lurida | reverse complement strand
GTTTCTTGTGTTGAACAGGCCTTTTTAGTGAGCAGTCCTTTTGTGGTGAGCGGGCTTGCCCCGCGCTGGGCTGCGCAGCGGCCCCCTCCCATCCACCGCGTACTTTCAGGTAAACCCCAGCGCCTGGTTTTGGGGCCGCTGCGCAGCCCCGCGCAAGCAAGCTTGCTCACCACAGGGAAGCGCGGTGCGACCACTCTCTGTGGTGAGCGGTTTCTTGTGATGAACGGGCCTTTTTAGTGAGCAGTCCTTTTGTAGTGAGCGGGCTTGCCCCGCGCTGGGCTGCGCAGCGGCCCCCTCCCATCCACCGCGTACTTTCAGGTAAACCCCACCGCCTGGTTTTGGGGCCGCTGCGCAGCCCTGCGCAAGCAGGCTTGCTCACCACAGGGAAGCGCGGTGCGACCACTCTCTGTGGTGAGCGGTTTCTTGTGTTGAACAGGCCTTTTTAGTGAGCAGTCCTTTTGTGGTGAGCGGGCTTGCCCCGCGCTGGGCTGCGCAG
>NZ_JAAMRE010000084.1 GCF_013522705.1 Pseudomonas lurida | reverse complement strand
TGTAGCCGATCTGTGGGACGTCGCCGTTGAAGTCTTTAACCGGGGTGAAGGTATACGCACCGTTGGCACCGATGGTGATCGAACCAACGCCTGTAATGACGGCGGTTTGGCCGGCGGTGTAAGTGGTTCCACCCACATTGAAGGAGGCAACGGTCAGGACATTATCGACGTCGCTGTCATTGGTCAGCACGTTGCCAGTGGCAACGGTGTCTTCCTGCGCGCTGCCGGTGTCAGCCTTGAGGACACTCGGATCATCGACCGCCACGATGTTCACATTCAGCGTGCTGCTGGAACCTGTGTTGGTGGTGTAGCCGATTTGCGGCACGTCGCCGTTGAAGTCTTTAACCGGGGTGAAGGTGTACGCACCGTTGGCACCGATGGTGATCGAGCCAACACCTGTAATGACGGCGGTTTGGCCGGCGGTGTAGGTGGTGCCACCGACGTTGAAGCTCGCCACGGTCAACACGTTGTCCACGTCGCTGTCGTTGGTCAGCACGTTGCCGGTGGCAACCGTATCTTCCT
>NZ_JAAMRE010000083.1 GCF_013522705.1 Pseudomonas lurida | reverse complement strand
GCCGCCGCCATCGAAGCCCGCGCCGTCACCGCCAGTGACTCCGCCGCCATCGTGCGCGCCAAGGCCGCCCTGGACAAACTCGACGTCGCCGAAGGCCTCGCCGAACTCGAAGGCGCCTCCGCCCGCGTCGCCGTCGACGAAAAGCGCATGATCAACTGCCGCGCCGACCTCAACCAACTCGTGCCCTTCAAGTACGACTGGGCCTGGCAAAAGTACCTCGACGGCTGCGCCAATCACTGGATGCCGCAAGAGGTCAACATGACCGCCGACATCGCCCTGTGGAAAAACCCCGAAGGCCTCACCGACGACGAACGCCGCATCGTCATGCGCAACCTGGGCTTCTTCTCTACTGCGGATTCGTTGGTCGCCAACAACCTGGTGCTGGCCGTCTACCGCCTGATCACCAACCCGGAGTGCCGCCAGTACATCCTGCGCCAGGCCTTCGAAGAAGCGATCCACACCCACGCCTACCAGTACTGCATCGAATCGTTGGCCATGGATGAAGGCGAGATCTTCAACATGTACCACGAGATTCCATC
>NZ_JAAMRE010000082.1 GCF_013522705.1 Pseudomonas lurida | reverse complement strand
CGGTGGTTCGTTGCTGGGTACGTAGCACAACCGCTGTCCACATTCGGTGTACGGCTTCGAGATGCAAGCCGCAAGACAATCTTCGATTCAGGCACGCCCGCCGCTCAATTTGTCAGGGCTAGCAATACCTGGACCTATGCCGGGAGCGGTACTACCGGGCAGGGTGTACCAATAACGTACTTCAATTCGCAGTTTAACCTTAATGAAGACGAATACATGCTCATAAATAACTTATGCATGCAGGCGGTGACCATTGCCTCGGGGGTGGCGAATCGCCAGATCGCAGCTATGTGGAACTATCCAAGCAAAATACTAACTCTGGGAATGATCGCGGTACAGAATGCGATTGTCACAGGCATAACTGTGATGGTCGGGCGTATTTCTCAGTAGCATCAGGCGCAATGTTTAATATTCACTAAAAATTTTGGGGAAGGCCATGCCATCTTGGTTCGCAGAAGGAACGGTAACAGTTGCTAACGGCAATGCCGTTGTAATTGGTGTTGGCACGAAGTTTTCTAACTGTCGATCTGGTGACATGTTTGTC
>NZ_JAAMRE010000081.1 GCF_013522705.1 Pseudomonas lurida | reverse complement strand
CGGTGGTTCGTTGCTGGGTACGTAGCACAACCGCTGTCCACATTCGGTGTACGGCTTCGAGATGCAAGCCGCAAGACAATCTTCGATTCAGGCACGCCCGCCGCTCAATTTGTCAGGGCTAGCAATAACTGGACCTATGCCGGGAGCGGCACTACCGGGCAGGGTGTACCAATAACGTACTTCAATTCGCAGTTTAACCTTAATGAAGACGAATACATGCTCATAAATAACTTATGCATGCAGGCGGTGACCATTGCCTCGGGAGTGGCGAATCGCCAGATCGCAGCTATGTGGAACTATCCAAGCAAAATACTAACTCTGGGAATGATCGCGGTACAGAATGCGATTGTCACAGGCATAACTGTGATGGTTGGGCGTATTTCTCAGTAGCATCAGGCGCAATGTTTAATATTCACTAAAAAATTTTGGGGAAGGCCATGCCATCTTGGTTCGCAGAAGGAACGGTAACAGTTGCTAACGGCAATGCCGTTGTAATTGGTGTTGGCACGAAGTTTTCTAACTGTCGATCTGGTGACATGTTTGTC
>NZ_JAAMRE010000080.1 GCF_013522705.1 Pseudomonas lurida | reverse complement strand
CCCAGTGAACCTCGTTCCCACGCTCTGCGTGGGAATGCCTCCCCGGACGCTCCGCGTCCCGGCAAGCACGCAAGATTCGAACCTTGTGCATCTTGTGACGCAGAGCGTCACGGGCTGCATTCCCACGCGGAGCGCGGGAACGATCGACGCTCAGAACCCAGTGAACCTCGTTCCCACGCTCTGCGTGGGAATGCCTCCATGGACGCTCCGCGTCCCGCCAAGCACGCAAGATTTGAACCTTGTGCATCTTGTGACGCGGAGCGTCAAGGGCTGCATTCCCACGCGGAGCGTGGGAACGATCGACGCTCAGAACCCAGTGAACCTCGTTCCCACGCTCTGCGTGGGAATGCCTCCCCGGACGCTCCGCGTCCCGCCAAGCACGCAAGATTCGAACCTCGTGCATCTTGTGACGCGGAGCGTCACGGCTGCATTCCCACGCGGAGCGTGGGAACGATCGACGCTCAGAACCCAGTGAACCTCGTTCCCACGCTCTGCGTGGGAATGCCTCCCCGGACGCTCCGCGTCCCGGCAAGCACGCAAGATTCGAACC
>NZ_JAAMRE010000007.1 GCF_013522705.1 Pseudomonas lurida | reverse complement strand
AGCCAACCCCAATTCGCCGCCCCGCCCTACCCCGCCTAAACTCTATTCAAGTTGTTTCAACGGACAGAGGATTCATCACCATGGGCAAACGTCATCCTAATCTCCCCGCCTGGCAATGGCGCCACTACCCGCAGAACCATCAGCACCCGACCAATCTGGCGCTGCATCTGATCGCAGTGCCGCTGTTTATCATCGGGTTTCTGTTGATCGTATCCGGGGTGTTCAGCCTGAGCGTGGCCAGTTTTGCCGTAGGAGTGGTCGGTATCCTGGCGGGGTTGGCGTTGCAGCGTCATGGGCATAGCCTGGAAGCTCAGGCCAGTGAGCCGTTCAGTGATCGCAAAGATGCGGTGCAACGGTTGGTGGTCGAGCAGTTCGTGACCTTTCCGCGCTTTGTGGTAAGCGGCGGCTGGTGGCGTGCCTGGCGGCAGCGCCAGCGGCATTGAGGATCAGGCGAACACCGCCACGGTCTGGCGGCTGATGGCGATCAGTTCGCCGGTCGGGCCCCACAGTGCGGCAGCGGCATGGCCGTAGCCGTCGCGGGCGTGTTCGATCTTGACGTAGTACTGGCACCAATCAAGGGTCGTGAGCTTCGCCAGCGGCTGGATGAGCTCAATGGTCCAGGTCAGGGTGCTGCCGGGCGCCGGCTTCTTGAGGTGCGGTAGCAACGCCGGGGGCCAGGCGTCGACCAATGCCAGGATATGCGCTTCGGTCAGCGGCTCCTCTTTCACATCGCCGCGCAGTCGGACCCATCCGCCCATCTCGCGGGATTTGTTGCCGGTAAACGGCAGGCCGCCAACGCTCCAGCGCATCGCCAGGTGGCGCATGAATTCAGGGGTCACGCCTTTGATGTAGGGCAACTCCCGGCAATCGTCCCAGTGTTTGAACGTCGGCGGTGGCTCGCTGGCTACGTCG
Source organism: Pseudomonas lurida (assembly GCF_013522705.1). GTDB lineage: Bacteria > Pseudomonadota > Gammaproteobacteria > Pseudomonadales > Pseudomonadaceae > Aquipseudomonas > Aquipseudomonas quebecensis. The sequence continues at coordinate 206,223 of NZ_JAAMRE010000007.1, read as the reverse complement.
ATTTCCGACTCGCGAGCGCCGCCGAAACTGGCTTGCACCAGCGTGGCCACTTCACCGTTCTGCACCACGCGCCCCAGCAACTGGCTGACGGCCTTGCCTTCACGCAGTACTTCGACTTGATAACTGGCGGCGACCTCAGGCGCCACCGGGCCAACAAACGTCACCGCCAATGAGCGCAAGGGCCTATCGGTAGGAACTTGGGCGCGCAGGGCTTCGTATTGCAAAGCGGCTACCAGGCCGCCGAAAGTCGCTCGGCCTTGGCCCCAGTCGGCGGGAATCGTCACGTCCAGAGGGTGATGACGGGCAGCGTCGAGCAAATTACTGAAGTGCATGGTGACCTCAAAGCGAGAGACAGAAGGCAGATCTTAACGATCCTGCCTACGCGGTACAGCGCCTATTCCGGCCAAAAACCGGACCGGTCAAAAGCAACGCGCGCTGAGCGTGTCCAACACGCGATCCGACTGGCCCTCGGCTTTGTCCAGGGTGCGCTGCCACACCGCTACGCAGGGCTGCAGGTCTGCCTGATGGTCGGCCTGGGCCAACCACTGCAAGCAATCATGCCAGTCGCCAAGCACAGCCTGGGCTTTCTTGAGACGCGGGACGGCATTGGCGGGGAGCTTGTCCAACTGCGGGTACGCCTCGGCGGCGTAGCGCACGCGTTTGATCAACAAGCGCAGGCGATGCCGATCGTGGCCAGGCTCTTTGAGCGCTGCGCCGAGCTTATGCCATTGCTTGGCCAAGCGCTTTTCGATACGCGCACGCAAACCCTTGAGCAGCTTTTGGTGTTCGGACGCTCGTATAAAGCGCGGAAAAGCGTCCAGTATCTGTAACAACTGCGCAAGCTCAGGTGATTGAGCCACGTGACGATAGGCATCGGGCTGCGGCCGCAGGCGTCGATCCGCCGCCTCGTGATGACCATGCTGATGCAAATAAGTGGCGAGCACTTCTTGATCACGCAACGGCGTGGTCAATTGGCCGACCGCCCGCGCTGCGTCCTCCAACTGCTCCACGCCGGGTAAACCGCGCAACGGGCGCAGCAGGCTGCGCAGCCGGCGCACGGTAGTGCGCAGGTCATGCAGGGCCTCATCGTCGGTGACGGCAGCGAGCCGAGCCTGGCAGCTCAGTAACCCTACTTCCAGGCCAATGACCTGAGCGACTAACTGATCAACCAACGCTGACATCACTGACTCCCCTGAAAAGGTATGTTTCCTGACGGCTCAAGATGCGCGGTGCGGATCAACGGCCGGCGCGTGATTCACGAATATAGAAACGCGCTTTTTCGGCCTTATTGGCACAACCTTCAAACGCTTCGAATTGCTGCTGGGTTTTCGCGCCGGTCAACAGCGACAAGGCTTTGGAATAGCTCACGGTGCCGGCGAAGCCTTCGGCCTTGGCCAGGTCCAGTTCTTTCCAGGCGGCATCCAATTGCGACCCGCAGCTGTCGCGGTAGGCGGTTTTCCCGGCACAACCGGCCAGGGCCAGCACGATCACAGGTACACACATCCAGGCTTTCATTGATGACACCTCAAAAGGAAGAAACAGTCGTAGGGAGTAGACGTTGCCCACGGGGAAAAGTGCCTTGTCCACCAAGGGGAAATCACGCCCGCCGATTGCCAGAGCATACCCGAGCGGCGTGACTATTCTGGAAAAATTGTGCAGGTCGGCGCCGAGCATTGAAGCGGCCCCCTCAATAGGTGCATTGTGGGCGTCTGCGTTGGAAAGGACATGGACCATGAAGAAACGTGTTGCCCTGGTGCTGGGCTCCGGCGGGGCCCGTGGCTACGCCCATATCGGCGTCATCGAGGAGATCGAGCGGCGCGGCTATGACATCGCGTGTATCGCCGGATGTTCCATGGGGGCCGTGGTGGGTGGCATCTACGCCGCCGGCAAGCTGGACGAATATCGCCGCTGGATCGAAAGCCTGGATTACCTGGATGTGCTGCGCCTGGTGGATGTGAGTTTTCGCCTGGGGGCGATCCGCGGCGAGAAGGTCTTCGGACAGATTCGCAAGATCGTCGGCGAACTGAATATCGAAGAGCTGCGCATCCCCTACACCGCCGTCGCCACCGATCTCACCAACCAGCAGGAAATCTGGTTCCAGGAAGGTTGCCTGCATCAGGCCATGCGCGCCTCGGCGGCGATTCCCAGCCTGTTCACACCGGTGATGCAAGGCAACCGCATGCTGGTGGACGGTGGCCTGCTCAACCCGTTACCGATCGTACCCGTCGTCTCGAGCCACTGCGACTTGATCATCGCCGTCAACCTCAACGCGACCAACCAGAAGCACTATCAGCTGCCGGTCATTCCTCGCCCGCCGGCGTTCAAGAGTCGTTTCAACAGCCTGGCCAAGTCACTGGGCTCGCACTTGCCCTTTCGCCGCAAACAGGCCGAGCAGTTAATGAAGCTTGAACAGGAAGCGCTGCAGGCCCAGGCAGCGGATATCAATCCGTGGCTGGAGTCGGCCGAACCCGAATCGCAGCAACCGGCCGCCGCGCCGGAAAAACCCGGTGCGCCGAAGTCGGCGACCGGATCTTTCATCATCGATAATGTCGGCCCGGCGTCGCTGCTGGACCTGATCAACCAGAGCTTCGAGGTGATGCAAACGTCGCTGGCCCAGTACAAGATCGCCGGCTATCCGCCGGATGTGCTGATCAACGTGCCCAAGCGGGTGTGCCGTTTTTTTGAGTTCTACAAGGCACCGGAGTTGATCGCCCTTGGGCGGGAGATTGCCAGCGATACGCTGGAGCGGTATGAGAGTGAACAGCCTTGAAGGCGCCGGAGTCAGGCTTGTCCTGGTGAGCACGCTTGTTGTGGTGAGCAGGCTTGTTGTGGTGAGCAGGCTTGCCCTGCGCTGGGCTGCGAAGCGGCCCCACACCAGACAATGTGGTTTACCCGACAAACCAAGGCGCCTGGATTTGGGGCATACCCTCTACTCAAACGCCGGAAACGTATTTACGCCCCCAGCAACCGATACCCCACCCCGGCCTCGGTCACAATAAACCTCGGCTGCGTCGGGTCATCCGCCAATTTCTGGCGCAGATGGCCCACCACGATGCGCAGGTAGTGGCTGTCTTCGGTATGGGTCGGGCCCCAGATGTCCTTGAGCAGTTGTTGCTGGGTAATCACCCGACCGGGGTGGCGCGCCAGTTGCGCCAGCACCGCGTATTCCTTGCGGGTCAGCGCCACTTCGGCGCCGTCCAGCAGCACGCGGCGATAGGCCAGATCGACGGTCAACGGGCCGAAGCACAACGCGGCTTCCTGCGCCTCACCCGCCGGGGCCTGGCGCAACAGTGCACGTATCCGCGCGAGAAATTCCTGGATGCCAAAGGGCTTGGTCACATAGTCATTGGCGCCGCCGTCGAGGGCTTCGACCTTCTGCCCTTCGCTGGCGCGTACCGACAGCACCAGCACCGGCACCGTCGACCATTCACGGAATTCGCGCAGCACTTGCTGACCATCCATATCCGGCAGCCCCAGATCCAGCACCAGCAAGTCCGGCTTGCTCAGCGCCGCCTGGGCCAGGCCTTCGTTGCCGGTACCGGCCTCGATCACTTTGTAGCCCTGGGAGGCCAGGCTGATGCGCAGGAACTTGCGGATCTGCGGTTCGTCATCAATGACCAAAATCGTCGCGGTCTGGCTCATGGTGTTCCATCAAAATCCGGGGAGAAAACAGGGTAGCTCACGGCTCACGCTCCAGGCCAGGCTGGGTGGGCAGCGGCAGGTACAGACTGATGCAGGTGCCGCGCCCGTCGATGCCGTCGCCAACGCGAATATGCCCACCGTGCGCGCCAACCATCCCCTGGCAGATCGCCAGGCCCAGGCCAGTGCCCTGCCCGCCGCGATCACCGCGCGCAGCGGTGTAGAACATATCGAAAATCTTCGTGCGCTCCTCCTCGGGAATCCCCGGCCCTTCGTCAGCCACGGCGAAAAACAGCTGGTTGTCCAAGACCCCGGCCTTCAATTGCAGGCGCCCGTGGGGCGGTGAAAAGCGCGCAGCGTTTTCCAGCACATTGACCAGCGCCTGTTCGATCAACGCCGCGTGCACATACAGCAGCGGCAACTCCGGCGGCACATCGGTGCTCACCTGCAACGGCGCCAGCACCGCGCGCAGACGGCCCAGGGCGCTGCCGACGATATCGCCCGGCGACACCCAATCACGCGCCAGCTTGAGCGCGCCGTGGCCCAGGCGCGTCATATCCAGCAGGTTCTGGATATAGCGGTCGAGGCGCTCGGCCTCATCGCGGGTGCCCTCAAGCAGTTCGCGACGATCTTCCAGAGGGATGGCCTCGCCCAGCGCCAACAGGCTGTCGATGCTGCCGCGCATGGACGTCAACGGCGTGCGCAAATCGTGGGACACCGAGGCGAGCAAGGCGCTGCGCAGTTGTTCGGTTTCCCCGTGCAGTCGTGCGGACTCCAGCTCCTGCGCCAATTGGGCGCGGGCCAACGCCTGGGCCAGGGGTTGACTCAAGGCCGTGAGCAGGCGACGGCGTTGGCCGCTCAACTCAAGGCCGGGTTTAGCGCTGACGCCCAGCAAACCCAGCGGCCCCTCCTCCCCCGACAGCGGCCACCACCACCAACGCCCGAACGGCAAGGTGCCGGTGCCCATGCCCGCCGGCTGGTCGTGTTGCCAGGCCCAGTCGGCGGCGGCGCGTTCAGCTTCGGTGAACGTCAGCGGGCCGCCGTTCTCCACCGTCCAGCCGCCCTGACCGTCGCGATTGACCAGGCACAAGTCCAGATCGCTCCAGCCCTCCAAGTGATGCGCGGCCGCGCTGATTACCGCCTGGCGGTCGGTGGCGGCGGTGAGTTTGCGTGACAGGTCGAGCAGTTCGCTGGTCTCTTCCTGGGTATCGCGCAAGGCTTGCAGTTGCCGGCGCTGGCGCGCGGCGAGGTTGCCGGTGAGCGCCGCCATGAGCAGGAAGAACAACAGGGTCAGCACGTCTTCTTCACGCTGGATGGCAAATGAGAAGTTCGGCGGAATAAACAGAAAGTCATAGGTCAGGAACGACAACGCCGCGCACACCAGGGACGGTCCCAGGCTGCTGCGTACCGCCACCAGCAACACCGCCGCGAGGAACACCAGCGAAATATTCGGCAGCGGCAACACACTGGACACCGCCCACGCCACGCCAGCGGCCACCAGGGTGGCGACCACCGCCAGGGCGTAATCGAACCACACCAGGCCGCGCACTTCCGGTAGACGCGGCGCAGCCGGGGTATCGTCGCTGTCGAGCACGTTGATTTCCAGGCCCCGGGCATTGCGCAGCAGCCGTGCGGCCAGGCCGCCCCCGAACACCTGGCGATGCCAACGCTTGCGCGACTGCCCCACCAGCAGCAGGCTGGCGCGACGCTCGGCGGCGTGCTGGATCAAGGTCTTGGCCACCTCGCCGGCGCGCAACAGCACCACCTCCCCGCCCAGCCGCTCGGCCAATTGCTGGGCGTTTTGCAGGCGCAGGCGCGATTGTTCGTCCCGTGCGCGACCGTTGTCGATGTGCACCAGGCTCCACGGCAGATGCCGACGCTGCGCCACGCGGCTGGCGTGGCGCACCAGGCGTTCGGCCTGGGCATCGCCATCCACGCCCACCAGCAAACGCCCGCGCACCGCTGGCGCGGCCTGGCCGAGTTGGCGGTAGCCCTGGGCCAGGTCGTCGTCGACGTGGGCCGCGGCGGTCTGCATCGCCAACTCGCGCAGCGCCATCAGATTGGTCTGGGTGAAGAACGCATCGATGGCCGCGCGCGCCTGCTCCGGCACGTAGACCTTGCCGTCGCGCAGGCGCTCGAGCAGTTCGCGGGATGGCAGGTCGATCAGCAGCAGTTCGTCGGCCTCCTGCAACACCCAGTCCGGCAGGGTTTCACGCACCTGCACGCCGGTGATGCCGCGCACCTGGTCGTTGAGGCTTTCCAGGTGCTGGACGTTAACCGTGGTGAACACGTCGATACCGGCGGCCAGCAGTTCCTGGATGTCCTGCCAGCGTTTTTCATGGCGGCTGCCGGGGGCGTTGCTGTGGGCCAGCTCGTCCACCAGCACCAGCTTGGGCCTGGCCGCGAGCAGGCCGTCGAGGTCCATTTCTTCAAGTGTCACACCACGGTACTCGCGGCGCACCAAGGGTTGCTGCGGCAGGCCACCGAGCAAGGCTTCGGTTTCGGCGCGGCCGTGGGTTTCGACCACACCGGCGATCAATTTCACACCCTGGCGCAGCTGGGTATGGGCGGCCTGGAGCATTGCGTAGGTCTTGCCCACACCCGGCGCGGCCCCAAGAAAGACTTTGAGCCGGCCACGGCCGTCCCGGGGCAGATCGGCTAACAGGGCGTCGGCGCGGCCGGAGTCGCTCATGCTCGTTGGTTCCTTACGGTATTTATTGGTTGCGCTTCAGGCCGCCTTCACGGGCAAGCCCGCTCCCACATTTGGAATGCATACTCCTGTGGAAGCGGGCTTGCCCGCGAAGGCGGTTTCACTGCTTACAATTTTTCCAGGGCCATGTTCAATGCCAACACATTCACCACCGGCGGGCCCACCAGCGGGCTTTCGATGTGTTCATCCAGCAACCGCTGCAACGTGGCCACGGGCACGTTCCGCGCCGCCGCCACGCGCGCCAGTTGATAGGTAATCGCCTGCGGTGGCAAGTGTGGATCAAGTCCGCTGCCAGAGGTCGTCAGCGAGGCCAATGGCACCGGCCCCTGGCTGGGCACCAACTGTTTAGTGGCATCGTCGAAGACGCGCGCAGCCAACGCCGGGTTGCTCGGCCCGAGGTTGCTGGCGCTGCTCGACACCGTGGCAAAAGCGCCGGCGGACGGACGCGGGTGGAACCAGCTGTCACCGGTAAATTCCTGGGCGATCAGGCTGGAACCGCGCACTTTGCCGCTGGCGTCGCGCACCAGGCTGCCGTTGGCCTGGTCGGGGAATGCCAGCTGGGCCACGCCGGTGACCACCAACGGGTAAGCGATGCCGGTGATCAGAGTCATCAGAACCAACAGGCTGATGGCTGGGCGAATGATAGGGGTCATGTTCATATCCTCAATCAGTTGAGAAACCCGGTGGTGAGAGAGCCGGGGCCGCTGCCCGAGCAAGCGCCCTCACCACGCAAACAGGCTTGGAGTTACACCAGGTGCAAGGCGGTCAGCAGCATGTCGATGGCCTTGATGCCCACGAACGGCACCAGAATCCCGCCCAGCCCGTAGATCAACAGATTGCGGCGCAGCAAGGCCGCCGCACTCGCCGCCTGCACCCGTACACCGCGCAGTGCCAGCGGGATCAGCACCACGATAATCAGCGCATTGAACACAATCGCCGAGAGGATCGCGCTCTGCGGGCTCTGCAGGTGCATCACGTTGAGCACGCCCAGTTGCGGGTAGATCGAGGCAAACAACGCCGGCAGGATCGCAAAATATTTGGCCACGTCGTTGGCGATGGAAAACGTGGTCAGCGCGCCGCGGGTCACCAGCAGTTCTTTGCCGATCTGCACCACGTCCAGCAACTTGGTGGGGTCGCTGTCGAGGTCGACCATGTTGGCGGCCTCGCGGGCGGCCTGGGTGCCGTCGTTCATGGCCATGCCGACATCCGCCTGAGCCAGCGCCGGGGCGTCGTTGGCGCCGTCGCCGCACATCGCAACCAGGCGACCGTCATTCTGCTCATGGCGAATGCGCGCGAGTTTTTTCTCCGGAGTGGCTTCGGCGAGGACGTCATCCACGCCGGCTTCGGCGGCAATCGCGGCGGCGGTCAGCGGGTTGTCGCCGGTGACCATCACGGTGCGAATCCCCAGCTTGCGCAGCTCGGCGAAACGTTCACGGATACCCGGTTTGACCACGTCCTTGAGGTGAATCGCGCCGAGCAATTTGCCATCGGCACACACCAGCAAAGGCGTGCCGCCGCTCTGGGCGATCTTGTCGATCTCCCGCGACATGGCCGGTTGCAGGTCGCCGCGTTGCAGGCCGATAAACGCCAGCAGCGAATCCACCGCGCCTTTGCGGAACACGCGGCCTTGGTAGTCGACACCGGACAAGCGGGTTTCGGCGCTGAACGGCACGCCGGTCAGTTCATCCGGGGTCGGTTCAGCCTGTGGGTGCAGGGCGCGCAGGTATTCGACGATGGATTTGCCTTCCGCGGTGTCATCCGCCAGGGACGCCAGCAGCGCGCCCTCGGCCAGCTCGCGGCCGCTTATGCCAGGCGCCGCCAGCACTGCCGCGCAACGACGGTTACCGAACGTGATGGTGCCGGTCTTGTCCAGCAGCAGCACATGCACGTCCCCCGCCGCTTCCACGGCGCGGCCGGACTTGGCGATCACGTTCAGACGCACCAGACGGTCCATGCCGGCGATGCCGATGGCCGACAACAAACCGCCAATGGTCGTAGGAATCAGCGTCACCAGCAGTGCGACCAGGAACACCAGAGGCAAGCTGCCATTGGCGAAGTGGGCGAACGGCTGCAGCGTCACCACCACCAGCAGGAAGATCAGGGTCAGGCCGATCAGCAGAATGTCCAGCGCGACTTCGTTGGGAGTTTTCTGGCGTTTGGCGCCTTCCACCAGCGCGATCATGCGGTCCAGTGTGGACTCGCCGGGGTTGGCGGTGATCCGCACCAGCAGCCAGTCGGAAACCAGCCGCGTGTTGCCGGTCACAGCCGAACGGTCGCCGCCGGACTCACGGATTACCGGCGCGGATTCGCCGGTGATCGCCGCCTCATTGACCGCCGCGATGCCTTCGATAACCTCACCGTCACCGGGGATCATCTCCCCGGCGGCAACGCGCACCACATCGCCTTTACGCAAGCTGGTGGCCGGCACGACCTTGAAGCTGCCATCGGCTTCCTTGCGCCGCGCGCTGAGCCCTTCACTGCCGGCCTTGAGGCTGTCGGCGCGGGCCTTGCCACGCCCTTCGGCCAAGGCTTCGGCGAAGTTGGCGAACAGCACGGTGAACCATAGCCACACGGCGATTTGCACGGCGACGAACGTGGGCACCGCCGTGTCCGGCACGAAGCACAGTACCGTGGTGAGGATCGCCGTGAGTTCCACCACCAGCATGACCGGCGAGCGTTGCAGTTGACGCGGATCCAGCTTGACGAAGGACTGCACCAGTGCCGGGCGCCACAGCGCGGAGATGGCGGTCTTGGCCGGCTCCTGGGGTTTGACCGGGGCGGCATTTTTTACAGGCATATTCATTTTCATATCCCTTTTCTAGAAGCCCATGCTCAAGTGTTCAGCAATAGGCCCTAACGCCAGTGTCGGCAGGAAAGTCAGGCCGCCCACCAGCAGAATGGTCACGGTCAACAGGGTCACAAACAGCGGGCCGTGGGTCGGGAAGCTGTTCTGGCCAATCGGTGCGCTCTTCTTCATCGCCAGGCTGCCGGCCAGGGCCAGTACCGGGAGGATGTAACCGAAGCGGCCGATCAACATGCCCAGGCCCAGCATCAGGTTGTGGAACGGCGTGTTGGCACTCAGGCCGCCGAATGCCGAACCGTTGTTGGCGCTGGCGGAGGTGTAGGCATAGAGCAACTGGCTGAAGCCGTGGGGTCCGGGGTTGCTGATGGCGGAGGCCGGGCCCGGCAGGCTGGCGGCGATGGCACCCAGTACCAGCACGCCCACCGGCATCACCAGCAAGGTCACCACCAGCAGTTGTACTTCTTTGGCCTGCAGTTTTTTGCCCAGGTATTCCGGGGTGCGGCCGATCATCAGGCCGGCGAGGAACACCGCAATCAACACGTTGAGCAACATGCCGTACATGCCGGCACCGACGCCGCCGAAGATCACCTCGCCGACCATCATATTGACCAGCGCCACCATGCCGCTGAGGGGGCTGAGGCTGTCCTGCATGCCGTTGACCGAGCCGTTGGACGCGGCGGTGGTGGTCACCGACCAAAGCACGGTGCCGGTGGTGCCGAAGCGCGCTTCCTTGCCTTCCAGCGGTGCGGTTTGCTCCACCGCCGGGTTGTTCAGGGTCGGGTTGGGCTGGTACTCGGACCACAGCGAGGTCGCGCCACCGATCAGGAACAGCGCCAGCATGCAGCCGAGGATCGCGCGGCTCTGACGCAGGTCTTTGACGTAGTGACCAAAAGTGAATACCAACGCCACCGGAATCAGGATGATCGACGCCACTTCGAACAGGTTGGCCCAGGCAGTCGGGTCTTCAAACGGATGGGCCGAGTTGACGCCGAAGAAACCACCGCCGTTGGTGCCCAGTTGCTTGATGGCAATCTGGCTGGCCGCCGGGCCCAGGGGGATCACTTGATCCACGCCCTGCATCGTTACGGCATTAACGTAATGGGCGAAGGTCTGCGGTACGCCCTGCCACACCAGGAACAGCGCCAGCACCAGGCACAGCGGCAACAGGCCATACAGGGTGGCGCGAGTCATATCGACCCAGAAGTTACCCAGGGTGCGCGCGGATTTGCGGCCGATCCCACGGCAAAGCGCGACCAGCACGGCAAGGCCGGTGGCTGCGCTGACGAAGTTCTGCACGGTCAAGCCGGCCATCTGACTGAGGTAGCTCAGGGACGCCTCACCGCTGTAGGACTGCCAGTTGGTATTGGTCATGAAACTGACCGCCGTATTGAACGCCAGCGTCCATTCCTGGCCCGGCAAATTCTGCGGATTCAGTGGGAGAGCACCTTGGAACAACAGGATCGCGAACAACAGCAAAAAACCCGCAAGGTTGAACGCCAGCAGGGCCAGCATGTATTTCTGCCAGCTTTGCTCCTGCTGCGCGTCCACGCCCGACAGGCGATAACAGGCTTTTTCGACAGGCCCCAGCACGGGGCTCAGCCAGGTGCGCTGGCCTTCCATTACCTTGTAGTAGAACCGCCCCAGAAACGGCGCCGGCACCAGCACCACGGCGAAGAAGGCGATGATCAGCCAATAGTCATAACTGTGCATAGCCTGCTCCTAGTTCCGATCCGCGCGTAACAGCGCAACCAGCAGATAAATGAACAGCGCCACGGCCAATAGCAGTGACACCCCGTCCAGAACGCTCATGGAAGTCTCTCCGTTTAGCGGCGAGTGCCGCGTGTGGGGCAATTGTCGGCAGGAATGGTGTAAAGGAACGAGAGCGAGGGCGTGGGCGGGGCGTAAAGACGGCGTAAAGAGTGGGTTTATGCGGGTGCTGGTGCTGGGGTGGACGCTATCGGGGTTCAAGCCCCCTCCCACATTTGCCCGGGTACATCCTAGGTCAACCTGTGGGAGGGGGCTTGCCCCCGATAGCGCCGGCCCGGCCACCGCCGCACCTGACTGGTGCAACACCACAAAACTTCAAACGCCAAACCATCCCCCACACGACAGTTGCGCCGCTTTACGACACGGTTGCGCAGCATGGCATGGCCGCTGCAACACCTTGAACCATTCCAACCCGTTCAAGGAGCGCCACACGATGAACACACAACTCAAACCCACCTTGGGCACCTTGCATCTCTGGGGCATCGCCGTCGGGCTGGTGATCTCCGGGGAGTACTTCGGCTGGAGCTACGGCTGGGGTGTAGCCGGAACCCTGGGGTTCCTGGTGACCTCATTGATGGTGGCCGCGATGTACACCTGCTTCATCTTCAGCTTCACCGAGCTGACCACCGCGATTCCCCATGCCGGCGGGCCGTTTGCCTACAGCCGTCGAGCCTTCGGTGAGAAAGGCGGCCTGATCGCCGGGTTGGCCACCTTGATCGAATTCGTCTTCGCGCCACCCGCCATCGCCCTGGCCATCGGCGCCTACCTGAACGTGCAGTTCCCGGCCCTGGACCCGAAACACGCAGCCGTCGGCGCCTACATCGTCTTCATGGGTCTGAACATCCTCGGCGTGAAACTCGCCGCCACCTTCGAGTTGGTGGTGTGCGTACTCGCCGTCGCCGAACTGCTGGTGTTCATGGGCGTGGTCGCGCCGGCGTTCAGCTTCAGTAACTTTGCCCTCAACGGCTGGGCCGGCTCCGACACCTTTGGCGCCCCGGCGATTGCCGGCATGTTCGCGGCAATCCCCTTCGCCATCTGGTTCTTCCTTGCCATCGAAGGCGCGGCCATGGCCGCCGAGGAAGCGAAAGATCCCAAGCGCACCATTCCAAAAGCCTACATCAGCGGCATCCTGACCCTGGTGATCCTGGCCATGGGCGTGATGTTCTTCGCCGGCGGCGTGGGCGACTGGCGCGCCCTGTCGAACATCAACGACCCATTGCCACAAGCCATGAAAACCGTCGTGGGCGACAGCTCCGGCTGGTTGCACATGCTGGTGTGGATCGGCCTGTTCGGTCTTGTGGCGAGTTTCCACGGCATCATCCTGGGCTACTCGCGCCAGTTCTTCGCCCTGGCACGCGCCGGTTACCTGCCACCTTTCCTCGCCAAGTTGTCGCGCTTTCAGACACCGCACCGCGCCATCATTGCCGGCGGCGTGGTCGGTATCGCCGCCATCTACAGCGACGGCCTGATCAACCTGGGCGGCATGACCCTGACCGCGGCAATGATCACCATGGCCGTATTCGGCGCCATCGTGATGTACATCATGAGCATGCTCAGCCTGTTCAAACTGCGTAAGACCGAACCGCTGCTGGAGCGCACGTTCCGCGCACCCGGTTATCCCATCGTGCCGGGCATTGCGCTGGTACTGGCGGTGGTGTGCCTGGTGGCAATGGCCTGGTTCAATGCCTTGATCGGGCTGATCTTCCTGGGCTTTATGCTCGCCGGCTTCATCTACTTCCAACTGACCGCCCAGGACCGCGCCGATGCGCCAGCGGATGCGATGCTGACAGGGCTTTAAGGTTTCTGAGGCGGAACAGGCCTACACTGAACTACTCAGAAAGCCTGTAACTCAAAGCAGTTATTCCCGTGGGAAAACTCTCCCACGGCAATCTGCCTCAAGGAGAGCGTTATGCCGTGGTATGCATGGTTGATTTTAGTGGTGGCAATCGGGTCGATCGTCGGTGGCCTGATGATGCTGCGCGACAGCGCCAACAAGGTTGAACTGACCGACGAACAACGCAAGCGCGTGGCCGAGCGAAATGCGCAGGCGGATGCCAAGGATGCGCAGGATCGCTGAACCTTGGGTTATTCCCAAGCCGCCCTGGCGATCTGCAAACCGTGCTGTCCCTTATAGGCAGCACGTTCCGGCTGGCTCCAGCCACTCAGCAACTCGTCCTCCAGCTTGTAAACCTCAACCCCCAACGGCCGACACACCGCCAGCGGGTCCTGCGCATCCGGCCCCCACATCGGCAGCGACAAATCCCCACCCGGACAGGTCGACAGCGCACACAGCAGATCGATTTCGGCAAAGAACTCCAGATAATCGCCCTTCTGCGCCGGACAGGCTTTCATGAAGTACATGTCGTCATGATTGAGGCCCGTGCATTGGAAAATATTCAGCACATCGTGCACGTCGAACTCCGTCAGGCCGTGGGGTAAAACCGCGCGGGTCAGATTCGAGTGGCAGTGGTGGTGGAAGTCTTCGCCGGTGAGCATGCGGTTCACATAGGGGTCGCAGCGCGTACCGAGCAGATCGTGCAGGCGGCCGCCGTGCTCGTCGATACCGTAGTTGGCCAGGCTGTCGTCGGTGATGGTGACCAAGGGCCTTAGAAAGGGCAGGTTCGACCATAAACGGTCGTGAGTGCTGACATGGGCTCCCTGCAACTGACGCGTACGCGCTGCCCATAAACGCTCGCGTGGATCGTTGGCGTTCCATACATTGAAGTCGCCGACCTGCGGGCCCACCGGCGTGGTCACACGAAACACATGCCCGGCCGGCACCTTCCACGCCCTGCCCGTGCGGATCGGCACCTCGAACTGTTCGATCAACGTGCGCCGGGTCTTTTGATCACGAATGCGCTCATAGAACGCCGTATCCACCTGCAACGCCGAACCTTTGCTGACCTGGTACGCGGCGGGATAGTCTTTGTACATGGGGCAATCCTCCATCAAAGGTGATCAAAGAGAGCGAGGGAAAGGTGTTCGGAATCGTCCAGGTAGAGGCTCATCGCCTCGCTGGCGGCTGGCTTGTCGTTATTGGTTAGTAACCTGTAAATCTCACGGTCCCGTTCCAGCCAAGGCGCCTGGAAGCCCTGTTCGTCGGGCGCGGCGCAAAACACCAGGCGCAATTGAGCGATTATCTGGGCGAAAAACTCATTGAATAATGGGCTTTGCAGCAGAGCGACAATTTGTTGGTGGAACAATAGGCTATGGGTGGCCACTGATCGCCAATCTTCGCGCTCGTGGGCCAGGGTGGTGGCGTCTATAACGTCTTGCATGCGTTCGGATTGCTCGTGGGTAAGCGCAGCACTTTGGGCAATGGCCTGCAATTCGAGCGTACGGCGCACGACAAATAAATCCCGAACCTCGTCACGCTCGAGTCGCCGGACCATTACGCCTTTGTTGCGCACGTAGCGGGTCAAGCCTTCCTGACCCAAGCGATGCAAGGCTTCGCGAATTGTGTTGCGAGAAGCATTGTAGGACTTGACTAGCTCGGCCTCGACCAAGGCCATACCCGGCAAGAGTCGGCCACCAATGATATCGGCACGTAGTTCCAGACCGATTTGGTCGGCTAGAGACAGAGTTGCTGGCATGAGTACCTCTTGATTGTTGAACAATCTTTTATATAGAGGTAACCAATTTTCATGCCAACGATACGTGTGATAAGAAAGGCCGGTCGGTGACCGGCCTGCGGGGGGCATTAATTAATCGACAACCGATCGCGATTTTTTTCCAGCAACGCCTTGCCGATACCCTTCACCTCCAGCAATTCGTCCACCGCTGTGAACGGACCATTGCTCTCGCGGTAGGCAATGATAGCCTTGGCTTTCGCGGCACCAATGCCGAACAAATCGCGACGCAGAGTTTCGGCATCAGCGGCGTTGAGGTTTACCTTGGCGGATTGCTCAACCTCGGCCATCTGTGCGGTGATAGAAGCCGGGGCCTCGGGTTTGATGGAGGGTGCCGCATTGGTGGCGATGGAAAGGGAAGCAAGAAAAGCGAAAACAAGAGAGGAAACATAAGTGTTTTGCATTGATGACGCTCCATAAAATCGTTAAGAGAAAAGCAGCTTTTCCAAAGCTGCTTTTCAAATTTAGGCGATATTTCGGACTAGTCAAAAATGCATGAGTTACAGAGTGTTAACTACGGTTCTAGGCGACGTTGCTGGTATATCCAGTCAACGATTTCGCCATCGGGAGTGTAACCACTAACGGTGTCACGAAGGAGCTGGCGGACCCGGGTGTAGTCGTCATGATCAACTGCAGAGAGCAACTCAGTCAGCTTTCCTTTGAGTATTTCCCATGGAATGTAGTCTTCATTCGCGCTCATTATCATTGGGTGTCTTGTGGGCACCACATTATCACCGATAAGTAGCTCTTCGTAGAGTTTCTCGCCGGGACGGAGGCCGGTAAATTCGATCGCAATATCACCGTGAGGATTTTTATCCGAACGAACACTCAAGCCAGACAAATGAATCATTTTTTCTGCTAACTCGACAATCTTTACAGGTTCCCCCATATCCAGAACAAATACGTCGCCCCCCATACCCATAGACCCTGCCTGTATCACCAATTGTGCGGCTTCGGGAATTGTCATGAAGTAACGAGTAATCTTTGGATGTGTAACAGTAAGCGGACCGCCAGATTTTATCTGCTTATGAAAGAGTGGAATCACGGAACCCGAGGATCCCAGAACATTTCCAAAACGAACCATCGTGAAGCGCGTTTTATTAATCTCAGAGGCATTTGAATGACTTCTAAAAAGTACGGGAGCCACTTCACGACTTAATGCTTGTAGTGTTAACTCCGAGAGACGTTTCGTACTTCCCATAATATTGGTTGGTCGTACAGCTTTGTCAGTAGAAATAAGAACAAAATTATCAACGCCTGCTTGCAAAGCAGCTTGCGCAGTGTTAAGGGTGCCGACAACGTTATTTAACACACCCTCCGCAATATTATGTTCTACCATAGGAACATGCTTGTATGCAGCGGCATGATACACAGTATTAACCTTCCAGGTTTTCATGACATCGAGCAATTTTGATTGATCGCGCACAGAACCCAGTATTGGAAGTAGCTTTACTGATAACGACTCCCTGGCTATTTGTTGTTCAAGCTCCGACAGTATGCTATATAGATTATATTCACTATGTTCAAACAACAAAAGCGCCGTTGGACGCAACAGTAATATCTGCCTGCACAATTCCGAGCCAATCGAACCACCGGCTCCAGTGACTAAAACGCTCCGTTCTTTAATGCAATGCTCCAGCAGGTCACCTTGGGCTGGCACGGAGTCACGACCAAGAAGGTCGGCAATATCTACTTCTTGGATGTCATCTACTTTTACTCGGCCGCTTGCAAGATCCATGAAACCTGGGACACTTCTGACATGTAGAGGGAAACCTTCGAGATACCCAAGTATTTCACGTCGACGACCACGATTTGAAGAGGGGATGGCCAACAGTATTTCCTGAGCGCCAGTGATATCAATCATCTTCTGTATGTGCTTAGGTTTGTATACCTGCAGCCCAGCTATAACACGATCAGTGATACTGATGTCATCATCAATGAAGGCGACAGGACGCATTAATCGTCCCATTCTTAACGCTGCGACTAGCTGATTACCAGCAGCGCCAGCACCGTAAATTGCTACTTTCGGCAGGCCATCGTCTCGGTTAGTAAAAGGCATATGCTGGGCTGCAGCAAACCAATCGCCCAAAAAGTACTGACGCATGGCCAAGCGCAAGCCGCCAATCATTATCAGACTGAGCCACCAATAATTAAAAATTATTGAGCGTGGCACTACATTCTGGTGATTGCTATACCAATAAACTACTACACCCAAAATTAACGAAGACAGACTAACCGCTTTAATTATAGCGATAAGGGCATCATTACCAAAATAACGCATGACCGCACGGTACATACCGAAACGAACAAATAAGGGAATTGCTATAATTGGCGCGCTAAGAAAAAGCCAGAAATGGGCAGTTACTGGATTGACCATTTCATCAATACCCAGCCGCACCAAAAATGCTAGCCATAGTGCAAACCACACTAGAATCACATCAGTTATTACTTGAATCAATCGTTTTTTTCTACGAGGTAGTCCTTGTAGAAAAATACGAATCTCTTCCATCCCCACGCTAAAACCCTCCGGACCCAAATCTACACCGCTGCTAAACTTAAATTATAAAAATTTAAGACTACATGCTGCTATGTTATGCAAAAATTATACAAGAGCAAAAATAATATGCACTAATTGGATTCGGTAGCGAGCATTAGTACGTCTTCCAATACATTACATGTTTTATTTATCTCGTCATCGGTAAGCGTAGGATGGACCAAAAACATCAAACTGGTCTCTCCCAGTTTCTGAGCAACGCACAGGCGCTCTACTGGACGCCAGCCCGTATTGTCAAACGCTTTCTCAAGGTATACCTCTGAGCAAGAGCCAGAATAACAAGGAACTCCGCGCGAAATAATCTCCTGAATAATACGATCTCGGTTCCAGCCCGCAGCTAGCTTCTCAGATCGTACAAAGATGTAGCACTTATAAGCCGCATGTTCGATATCCGACGGAATCGCTGGGACCCTCAATCCATCCAATTTGGAAGCCCGCTCCCAAATCTGTATGGCATTAGAAAGGCGAGCGGCGTGCCACTCAGGCATTTTTCGCAGTTGGATTCGGCCTAGTACCGCTTGGACTTCAAGCATTCTCCAATTCGTACCAAAACTCTCATGCAGCCAGTTAAAACCAGGAGAGTGTGGCCGTTCGTATACGGCCTCCCAGCTTTTGCCATGATCTTTAAAAGACCACATAGTTGACCACAAGTAACGATCATTGGTGGTAACCATACCGCCCTCACCACCAGTGGTCATAATTTTATCCTGGCAAAACGACCAAGCCCCCACATGTCCTATAGAACCAACAGCGCGACCTTTGTAACGGGCACCATGCGCCTGAGCACAATCTTCGACCACCTTCAGGTTATATTGCTCAGCCAGCTCCATAATTGGGTCCATATCACACGGCCAGCCGGCGAGGTGCACACATATAATCGCTTTTGTTTTGGGCGTAAGAACCGCACGGATCGTTTCTGCAGTAATATTTTGAGTATCCGCATCCACCTCGGCAAAAACAGGTTTAGCTCCTGAATTTACGATACTCGACACCGAGGCAAGAAACGTGCGTGGAGTAACTACGACTTCATGTCCTGGACCGACACCTAATGCTTTAAGCGCCAGATCAAGCGCTACAGTGCCGTTGGTCAGTGCAATTGCGTATTGGGTTCCTGCCCAAACGGCAAACTCCTTTTCTAGCTCGCGACACTCCTGCCCCGTCCAATAATTGACCCTGTTGGACAAAATTACATCTTTTACCGCGTCAGCCTCCTCCTCAGAGAATGAAGGCCAAACAGAAAATGGAGTATTTAGCACTGACAAATCCGTCTATTCAAAAAATAAAAAATCCGTAAACCGGACGCCTCAAGAACTCTTCACAGGGCGGGCTGGGACGCCTACGACCACAAGGTCATCGTAAATATCTTTAACGACCGCCGACCCAGCGCCCACAGTCACCCGCATACCAATACAGACCATTTGTTTTACGCAAGAGCCTATGCCCACCCAGGAGTAGTCCCCTACGGTTACGTTCCCGGCCAGCCTGGCGCCAGGACATATGTGCACATTAGTGCCCAATACGCAGTCATGGTCAACACTGGACCCTGTATTGATAATCGCACCGGTTCCAATAATTGCACATGCGTTGACACAAGCACCAGCAAACACAACTGATCCCCTGCCAATTTCGGCGTACCTGCTCACCGTCGCACTCGGATGGACGATACTGACAATTTCCGCCCCCGCAGACTCAAGCAAGCTCAACTTTTCGCCCCTTGCCTGGTTATGGCCGATCGCAACGATGACCCCCTGAAACTCATCGAGCCGCTTTAACAAATCAGAAGTCGTGCCGCAGATCTCCCAACCGGCATTCTGCGAACGGTCCGGCCAAGAATCCTCGAAAAAGCTGACATGAGCCCATCCGCAACACTCAGCGGCATCAGCAACAACCTTGCCATGGCCGCCAGCCCCAAGGATCGCAAGCTTCTTCATCAGTTTTTTCCTGTAAATTTAGACATCGTTACTTCGCCTTCGGCCCCGATACCTTCACGTGCAATTACTTTTTTTATCGTTAAGAACAGAATCTTTATATCCAACCAAAGCGATCTGTTTTCCACATACCATACATCCAACTTAAATTTCTCCTGCCAACTCAACGAGTTGCGACCGTTAACTTGCGCCCAGCCAGTTACCCCTGGACGCACCTCATGCCGACGATTTTCCTCAGGACTGTAGAGAGGTAAATATTCTGGCAACAGAGGTCGAGGCCCCACCAAACTCATATCGCCCCTCAGTACGTTCCATAATCCAGGTAGTTCATCTAGACTACTGGCCCTTAAGAAAGAGCCGAATTTAGTCATTCGTTGAGCGTCAGGCAATGGCAAGCCATCATCACCATTGGCATCCAGCATTGTACGGAACTTGAATATTTCGAAACTGGTGCCATTGATACCTGTCCGCGTCTGGTTAAAAAGCACCGGACTGCCAAGCTTTTTCTTGACAAGTACTGCGACTAGGATTAGTGCCGGAGACAAGATCAACAGCATGAGAAAAGCAACGACTATATCAATAACTCTTTTCATCATAAAACCTGTAAAACGATGATTTATCATTTACGGCTGAGCGCCTCGTACTCATCGACCAAGCACTTGGAAACTACCGCCGTATCGAATTTCTCTTCGGCACGGTTTTGTGCGTAAGTGGCCATTTTGAGCCGAAGCGCATCGTCGTCAAGCAAAAGCGATAGTGCGCTCGCGAGGGCCTCTTCATCACGCACGGGAACGAGCAGACCAGATTTTTCGTGTACAACTGCATCGGTTAGACCGTATATCGATGTACCGACTGTAGGCGTGCCCATTGCAGCAGCTTCGATGACTACGGTGCCAAACCCTTCCCGATAGCTGGGCAAACACAGAATATCAGCCATCCGCATGTACTTTTCCGGCTCATTTGAAAAACCTAAAAACTTAACCCTTTGAGATGTTAGCGGGTTAATCGCAGACAGTGCCAACCGCCCATCTTCTTCAAGAGGCCCGACCAAAACGAGATACGTGTCCGCGTTGGTCGCGCATAGAGTATTGAAAGCGCCGACTAACTCCTTAATACCTTTATCGGCAGTTATTCTACCAACGAAGAGTATGACTTTAGATCCAAGGGGTAGACCGATAGAGGACTTAAATTCGGAAATCTCTTCGTCACTATATCGATCTCGTCGAAAACGCTTTAAATCTATTCCCGCAACTGAGCCTTCACCTAATACTGATATTTTCCTTTTTGATACAATACCATTGGCAATTAGGAATTCCATCTGACTATTGCTGTCTGCGTAGCACTTAGTATTCAAAAACCCGATCAGCTTATCGCAATTTTTAAGTAATAGACTTTTAAAACCATTCATCGTTGCCCAAGGTTGACCGGTGAACGTGTGCAACCTTACCTTGTTACCTGCCAGCTTTCCGGCAAGAGCACACAGCAGGCCTGCTTTGGGTGTCGTAGAGTGGATAATGTCAAATTTTTTCCGTCGAAAAATTAAAAACAACGCAATTAAACCGATAAAATCATTAATTAAATCAATTTTTCTGGGGATATTAACAATACTAAAGGTTATATCTTTAATATCGCGTACTTCATTGGAGTGCTCCCCATCACTGGTGATAACATGGACATCAGCACCAGCTTCCGTTAAATACTGAAGTTGCTTTCTCAAATGAGCAACGACAAAAATCGGCACTGTTGCGACTCTAGCTATTTTAAGACTTTTAACGGTCACTTATCCTCTCCCCTGACGTAGCAATGCAATTTCGCTTGGGATACAAACTCCCTTTAAGCCGAGAAACTGATATTATTTGGAAACCACCTCACCAATGTGTACAGGCACCGAACGCTTAGGTACGAAACCTAACTCTGTCTTAAGTTTTTCCGTACTATAAGTTGTTTGACTCACGAGCGAATCAATTCGTTCCTGAGTGACCGGAGCTGACATGATGAAGCGAGTAAAATAGGCCCCCATCCTTACTAGAAACTCCGGAAACCGATATTTTGGATAGGGCACGCCCATAGCATCAGCTAGACCATTGATCAACGCTTCCAATGGACAATCGTTAGAAACATTGTAGATGTTGTTTTTTGCACGCTCGTCAATACCCGCTTTAATCAACACATCTACCACATCGTCAACATGCACATACGTAGAAATTGCGCCTCGTGCACCAACGAAAAAAAACAAGCCACGTTTGATCAAACTCGCTAACTGGCGCAATGATGAATTAGGCATATCGGCTGCAAAGATGTTAGAGGGCCGGATTATACTAAAAGTAAAACTTCCTGTAGCCGCCGATTTAATGATCAATTCATCAGCTTCAGTTTTCGTGTTTTCATAAGGCCCCTTTGGATTTGAAGGTGTCGACTCATCCACAACCCTGCTTCCGCGTGCAGAACCATAGGCTCCTACGCTACTCAACTGAACCAAATGAATTTTCTTAGTAGGTTCGCGCTTTTGCCGGCTGATTGATGCGAGAATCTTTTGCATAGCACCAACGTGCAGATCGTGCATAGCTGACTCATTACGAATCTCACCTGCACAGTTGTAAATAACATCGCAACCTTGGACTAGCCTATCAAAATCCAAGTCTCCAGAGACCAAATCGCCACATATATATTCAATAGAATCATGCGAGTCGTAATTAGATCTTCTACTGAGAATACGAACATCGTGACCTGCGAGGACCAACGAAGCCAACAGCCTAGCGCCGACAAACCCACTCGCGCCAAATATTAATACCTTCACAAAGCAACCTCCAATTACTGAACGTCCACGACCTAGCTCATTCTTCCGCTATTTCTACGAGCTTTTTGCTACGAAAGATTTTGTTCCTATAGGCGCTTTTCAAATCAGCAGCATGAAGATATAACACAATCGAGAATAACGGCATCACTTGCAAACCCTTCGATGTGATAATTAGAAAAAGTGCGATAAGCGAAAGCGCAAACAACCTAATGTCTATTCTGCCAGGAAAATAGCTGTCAAATAACAAGCTTATTAGACAGTGCGAATTCAGTAATATAAAAATTAGCAGCGAACCCAAACCAGAGAAATAGAGTATTCGCAGATAGCCAATATCCGTACCCATATAAAACTCCAGCGCATCTGCACTTCCCGAAAAATATTTACCTGCACCAAACAGATATACGTCAATCGAGCTCGGAAAAATATACATATCAGCCATCCCTGCAACACTATGACTCGATAGCTGCCCGTCATCTAGATAATTTCGAAAAAGCTCCGTAGCCTCATAAAATGGACCTGACGTTACAAAGAGGCCAATGGTCAGCATAAGAAAAAATGAAACAAGCAAAATCATCTTAAAACTAATGCCCCGACGAATAACACCAAAAATAACGTACGCTACTATTGCACTTCTCGCCATAGCCATCGAAATTGGGAGCATAAATATCAGGAAGATGTTCTTAAGAACACTCGAACCAGATATCAAAATATAATAAAAAGCCGCCACGATTAACATCAGCGCGCCGTCAACATGAAAGAGACCAAAGCCAAGCGCACGTAGGCCATATACATACTGGAAAACTTCTGCTGACCTCGGGGATATAAATCCTAACAAGAAGGCATAGACCGATGCATTCAAGACCGACATCACGATTACAAAAAGTTGGAAAAGCAACCATATAAGTAAAGCTTGAGGCTTATCTTTCAACACTCTATAAACGACATATCCAAAAAAGAAGTTTAAAATAATTTTACTAGACAATACAAAATGAAAAAAAAGGTCTTGCAATGTGCCACTACCATACCAACAGGCAAATATGCCACCCAATAACCAGACCGTGAATAATCCAAAAAAAACTAGCATCAGCGAGCCTTTAATGAACATCATTCTGAAAAAACCGAGCAGAAAAAATGGTATCAATAAAATCGCCATAGGCAATTCTGTCCCATATACGCGGGGAAATCCGAGCACCAGCAATAATACCAGCATAGAGGTAGGTAACGACATTTCCCTGTTTCTCATTACGTTAGCCGCCTATCTGTTAAACTATTCATTTTCGCTAGAACAACAAAAAATTATGGAGAATTAAAACACGTCTTAAATTTTCATTATATATTAGAACGGCGACTGATCTTGTAAAACCTATAAAGCTCAACTAAATCAGCTACACGTGGAATCGCCTTTGCCTTTATCAACACTTTCAAAGCATATTTCGTGCTACTTCTTAAGTGCAGTGCATCCAATATCAAGGTCATCAGTGCACGAGCAGCAATTTCCTTCCTAAACTCGGGATACCTGTCTAAGAAATCAAGCTGGCTATTGCTTACAAACCTCCTCATTTGGTCGGTTGGCTTGCCACCGCTGGATAATCCTGCCGAATGTAAGCGGTACATTCCTAGTACATCTTCGAGAACGTAAGCATAACCCCCACCTAAAAGACGTACTGAAACATACCAATCAAATGCATCGATTGTGCATGTATCGTCCCAAAAATATCTTTCAACGCGGTACATTGTGGAGCTGTGGACGGCTACCGAACCGTACAATAATAAGTCGCGAACAAATAACTTACGTTCAATAATGGGCGACCCCACGGCAGGCCGTACATAAGTGGCGCCTACTGAGTTAAAAAATTTAGCTTGGTGCCAGACCAAGTTGCATCCTTCGTTCTGATCGAGATAGTCTGCCTGCCTTTGCAACTTCCCCGCGCACATTAGATCATCCCCATCGATGTGGGCTACATATTGACCGCGCGCACGAGCATGAACAGATGTATAGTTACTTGTAAAACCAACGTTTTTCTCATGATAAACAGGTAAAATTAGATTTGGATAGTTTTCCGCAAATTCTGAAATTATTTTTTTTGTGTCATCCGTAGACGCGTCATCTCCTACAATTATTTCAAAATCAAAATCACATACTTGATCCACGATACTCTGCAAGCACGCCCCTATATATTTTTCCTGATTATAGGAAACTACGCATACCGAAACCTTATAACTAGTTACTTTAATTTCATTCATAACATTTTCATCCTCTAGCTAGGACCTTACTGGAAAATATAGATCTGCTATAGGAGGATCCTAATATTGCAGTTGCTAATACGACCAACCCGAAAAAGGTTAAATAGACAAAGCTATTACCATTGTAGTGGAAAACCTTTAGCATGACGTATTCGAATAAGGCACCGATTAATATTGCGGGAAAAATAATGGTGAGAACGTCTCTCATAATCCACTTCAGATGAATGCCTGGCTCAAGTTTATAGTGAACATAAGCAACCCATACAAATAGATAAATGGCGTTCATCGCCACCCAGACAATACCTGCACCTATGGCGCCATATTCTCTTGCCGCCAAGATTATCAGCGGAATCAAAAATAAAAGCAGTCCTAAATTGCCGAACAGGTGATATTTTAAATTACCCTTTGCATACTGGAGATAGTAAGGAAAAGCACCAATTGAAAGAATCCCGTTACCTAGGCTGTACAATGAAAGTATTGGAGAAACTTCCTGTGCAAGTTTTGCATCTCCCGTCCATAGGTATACCACCGTCTCAGAACAGAAGAACATTGTGATCGCTGCTGCACCTGAGATGACACTGACTATCTGCGTGGCATCACGATAAACCTTAATCAGATCCGACCTCATATTCTCCATATGTAATTTCGCCATTCTTGGCATGATCGCCAAACTGATAGGTCCACTGATGACCATAATACCGCTAGCCATTAGCACCGCTAGAGTAAAGTGCCCATATTCGGACAACGCTAGCACGTTAGATAAAATTAACTTATCCGACTGGGTTACCAGTATCCAAACCGCAGATGTAAAAGCGATAGAAAGAGAAAATTTTAAGACTGGCTTGATCGGCTCTATAGACCAACCTATTCGCTCAGCTCCCAATATTGGAAGTAGTAAACGGCTTTTATAGAAAAGACCAACCACTTCTATGACCGATACTAATAATTGAAACCAAAAGAAAACAAAGGGTGTCGCGCCATATAACAACATAACAGGTAATACGACGACGAAACGTAGTGTTGCAATGATTACGTTAAAAGCACTCAACCATATTATCTGCTCTGAACCGGATACCACGCCGCGATACAGTCCACCAATCCAGCGAAGTGCGATTGTAATAGCCATAATCTGAAGCGCTGTTTGAATGTCATTTGCACTCAAAGCTACTGGTTTCAACCAACTGGCACTTATTTTTTCAGAGAGGAAAAAAAGTACCCCGCCACCGATGAAAGCCAAGCCGTAAAAAATACAACTAAGCACCCGAAACAATCTGCGAAACTCTACACCGCCGGAAGCGCCCGCCCTATAACGCGCTGTTTCACGGCCTATCGTTGGGGTCAACCCCATGTCCAATAGACTGAACCAAGCTTGAAGCATTGTGAAGAAACCTATCAATCCATAGGCCTCTGCCCCCATATACCGTATGTATAATGGCAGTATTAAAACACCTATCAAGGCCACGTATATTTGACTTACGTAACCTGAAATTATGTTCCCTTTCAAACTCAATTCTATTATTCCCTGACATAACTAAGCACTGGAAAATTTCGTTATTTTTATTTGAAAATTAACTGCAACTATTTTCAATCAAAGATATAACTTTCTCTTGATCATCTTCACTCATATCTGGAAATATTGGCAAGCAGAGGACTTTCAGCGAAACTCTGTTAGCAACCGGAAGATTATCCGCGCGTGAAGATTGCATACCTCGATACATAGGAAACTCACTAATAAGCGGAAAAAAGTAACGGCGAGCATAAATACCGTTATTTTTTAGCATTTCATAAAGAGCATCTCGGCTTAATGGGAATTTATCGTCTATCAAAATAGGAAAATAAGAGTAATTTGCAACTTTCTGATTACTATGACCCACAACCGTAATTCCACTAATTTTACTTAGCCTTTCACGATATTTTTCGTCTACTTTACGCCGCCCGGCGAAGATAGAATCAATATATTTTAACTGTAGAAGTCCAAAAGCAGCATTAATCTCGCTCATCTTGCCATTTATACCTGGCGCCACTACTGTAACCTCATCTACAAAACCAAAATTTTTCAGATGATCAATACGCTGTTTAGTTTTTGCATCAGGACAAATAATCGCTCCACCTTCAAACGTGTTAAAAACTTTAGTTGCATGAAAACTCAATACGCTTAGGTCGCCATGGCGCAGTACGCTTCCGCCTGCATCCGTGACACCGAAAGCATGCGCAGCATCGTAGATAACTTTAATATTATAGTTATCTGCAATTTTTTGTATTGCCTGGACATCACACGGATTTCCGTAACAATGGACTGGCATAATGGCTGTAGTCTGAGGTGTTATCGCTGCTTCGATTTTTTGAGGGTCAATATTCAAGGTGTCCGGATCAATATCTACAAATACTGGCTTTATACCGTTCCACAATAAAGAATGCGCTGTTGCGACGAAAGAGTATGGAGTCGTGATGACCTCCCCACCTATCCGCAGCGATTGCAAGGCCGTGAGCAATGCAATGGTGCCATTATTGAATAACGCGATGTGCTCAACATTCAAATACTCACACAACGCGCGCTCAAGCTGCTGATGCATCGCACCACCATTGGTGAGTATTTTATTCTGCCAAATTTGCTCCAAATAAGGCATAAATTCCGCAAGAGGCGGCAAAAATGGCTGGGTTACATAAACAGGTTTATCGCTCATCCTATATTCCTAACCAAAAATGAAGCCGCCATTCACGGCCAAAATCCAAAAAATAAATACTACACTTAGTACCTATGCTTCCCCCCTCCCAGTTTCGCACCGTCCATGAGTGAGAAGCACATTTGCAGAATAATAACATGCCTGCAGTCAGTCCATTAAAAACCGCACCGACGCGCGAAATATGCCAAAACAAGGCCTTTTGCTACCACCTTTCAATTCAGCAGCTCACCAGGTAACTTTTTTGTCACACGACGAAACGCTTACAGCCGGGCGATTGCCAGGATTGCTGGCCGCCAAGGTCTACACTCGTGACGAGCCTTAGTGATTCGAAGTCCTGGCTCTAGAACGCATAGGGGCCTCGGCCATCCAGGTTGAACGCTACCCTACTCTATCTGCGCAGACCGAAACCTCAAATTTTTCGCACGCTGTCTCCGTGATCTCCGGAATAGCAAATCTGGTCTTTAGAGGTGAGAATAGCGCGCTGCCGCACAAAATACTGGCATCCAGTCAGCAACAAACCCAGTATCAAACCGACAGTCAACCCAAGCACGATAATCAATATTTTCCGGGGTTTAATAGGCGATCGCGGTTCGGAAGCCTGCTGATCAATTACAACCAGTTTAAGTGACGTCATATCTTTACCTAAGCCATTCAGCCTCGCCATTTCGGCACGTAATGGCTCTACACCGCTGAGGAACAATTCTTCATTTTTTCGATCATTGAGAATATCCACTTCACGGTTAGTCTCAAGCAGCTTCAGCTCTTTGGCTATTTCAGCCAAACGCCCTTCAGTGAAATCATCTGATTTCCGCTGTTTCATAACAAAGCGCTCAGCTTCCAATGCCTCTGTCCCCATGAAGTACAAAGGAAGCTGCTGACTATTTACTTCTGTATGCATCACATTGTAAGCAGCATTGCCGCTTTCAGAGAAAGAAGATGGCGTACTCGGTTTACGTATACCCAACGTTCTCGCTATGCTTATTGCCTCATTGAGTTGACTCAAACGATTCGTTCTTAGAATTTTCAATTGATTGCGCCGGGCATTTAACTCATCTTGTAGCTGTCCGCGCCTCAGCTGATCAGCTTCAGCTAGCTTAGCAATCCGAATTTCTTTTTCCATCTCATAATTTGAGCGAGCAACTTCATATCTGCCTTTTAATTCATTCAACCGATTATTAACTATCACTTCAAGATCAGCTGCAATCTGCCGACGCTCTATATTGATAGCGTAATCTACCAGGGTATTAAGTATAGTTACGCCATCAACATATTTAGGATAAGTTAACTCTATATTTAAATATGAGTTAAGCGTATTTCCTTTTTTTATATCTGGCCCCTGAATTCTGATGGAATCCCTATTGAACTCTTCAAAGCTTTGCTCAAGCGTACGCCCGGGCTGAACAAAAGGCTCAAATAGATTTTGGTTAGCCCGAAAAAAAGCCAAACGTGTTTCATAAGATTCTAGGGCAGCTCCAACCTTAATCAGTGCATTTTCAGGAGAAAGCTGATAGATATTTGAACGATTAAGCGCATCTAATTCATTGATAGCCGCCGGACGCAGCACGCTATTCACACGATATTCGGGCTTTGAGAAAAATGCATAACTTGCCGAGAGTAGACCGGCACTTGCAACGGCAATAAAAATTGTGGTCTTTTTTTGCCATATGAAGCGTACCAGTGCAAATAGATCGACTTCATCAGACAAGTGAGCCGAGGGGACGCGAAAACTGCTAGTCACAACAAAAACCTGCCTTCAAAGAGAAACTGCGGGCTCGTTATGCAGACAAAATTGTGTTTTTTACTCTAATTAGATGACCGCCAAAACCCAGCGTCTCTGCCAAATTTTGAGCGCACAAAATGCCCGTTATCGAGAACAGATTTCATTTTGCCATCTCGCTAACATATTACAAGGCTTGACATATCTGTAAGGCGCTTCCTATGCGCCTAGGGACAACCCTTACGAGACACGTGCGACGTTAGCGTAATAAAGATGAAACGGCGGCGCTCAATGATATGGCGAGAAAACCGGCGTAGAGGGGAGACATCATCTTCATGCTGTCTGAAATTCAAGAATGAACAGATGAAAAAAATCCGACAGACGGTAAGAGCGTTTCTATTCGCTTCCAGCGGCGCTGACCGCGCCAGCTAGGATTGAGCGCTCTGAATCGGCTTACGTCGCCGACTACGCATTATCATGCCCAACAGCGGCCCTATCAGCATGCCGACGATCAGCGCCAGCACGATGAATACTGATACGGGAAACTGCCCGCTCGTCTGGCCCAGTAACGACAGCGATACACTCTGTTGGTTTTCAAGCACGAAGGCCAAAACTACAAAAGCTACAAGCAACACCGCAACCACCAGTGCAACGCGCCTAACCCCACGCATAACCTTCTCCTACCCCAAAAACACTCAGACGCCCTCTTCCTCTTCTTCGTTCACCCGGTCGCGCAATTCCTTGCCCGGCTTGAAGTGGGGAACGAACTTTCCGTCGAGGCTGACGGATTGGCCGGTCTTTGGGTTGCGGCCTACGCGTGGTGCGCGGTAGTGCAGGGAGAAACTGCCGAAGCCGCGAATTTCGATGCGATCTCCGGTGGCAAGGCATTGGGACATTTGCTCAAGCATGGTCTTGATAGCCAGCTCCACATCCTTGGATGAGAGCAGCCCTTGATGGGTGACAATTCGTTCGATCAACTCCGACTTCGTCATATTTTTCCCTTCTTTTTCAAGCAGCTAGGAAAAGCGCTTCAAAGGTTTTAGCATGACTTGATGAATTTGAACAGCCCGTGCATAAACTAATATACGACTGAATAAACACTGACGAACAAAGCTCCTCAGGCTATTTGCAGATTACGAGCATCTTGCGTGTGACGGCTCCTGCCGGGTTCCATCCGAACAAGTAGTCGCCCTCTTCATCCGTGGCGTCGCTGGAGCGCGTGATGACCTTGTAGCCCTGCATCTTGCACTCGCGTGCAGCGCGCTTCTCGCACTTCTCCCACTTGTTGCCTAAGCCCGAGCAGTCGATCTCTACACCGCTGACGCCGCGCTTCACATAAGTTTTTGCACTGGTGCTTGCGCACCCTGCCAGCATTACCAGGGCGAGCACTACGATAAGCCTGTTCATCCGAATCCTTATTGAAACAACAGCGTTGGTGAAGTCTTTCTGAAGACTATAGTCACTTCCGACACTGAGCTGAACGCGTTGGTTCTAAGTTGTTGATTCAACAAATTTCAGGCACAAAAAAGGGCGACCGAAGTCGCCCTTTTCCTACAGCTTTTACAGAACTTAGTTCTGCTTAGCCATTGCTTCGCGCAGCAGGGAGGCCATGGTGGTCTCGCCAGTTGCAGCTGCCGGAGCTTCTTTCAGGCTCTGGATAGCTTCTTTCTCTTCAACTTCGTCTTTCGACTTGATGGAGAGTTGGATTACGCGGCTCTTACGGTCAACGCTGATGATCTTGGCTTCTACTTCCTGGCCTTCTTTCAGTACGTTGCGCGCATCTTCAACGCGGTCACGGCTGATTTCGGAGGCTTTCAGAGTCGCTTCGATATCGTCGGCCAGAGTGATGATGGCGCCTTTAGCGTCAACTTCTTTCACAGTGCCCTTAACGATTGCGCCTTTATCGTTCTCTTGAACGTACTCGGAGAACGGATCGCTTTCCAGTTGCTTGATACCCAGGGAGATGCGCTCGCGCTCTGGGTCAACCGACAGGATAACGGTGTCCAGCTCGTCGCCCTTCTTGAAACGACGAACAGCTTCTTCGCCCACTTCGTTCCAGGAGATGTCGGACAGGTGAACCAGGCCGTCGATGCCGCCGTCCAGACCAATGAAGATACCGAAATCGGTGATCGACTTGATGGTGCCGGAGATTTTATCGCCCTTGTTGAACTGGCCGGAGAAATCTTCCCATGGGTTAGATTTGCACTGCTTGATGCCCAGGGAGATACGACGACGCTCTTCGTCGATGTCCAGAACCATAACTTCCACTTCGTCGCCGACTTGTACGACTTTCGAAGGGTGGATGTTCTTGTTGGTCCAGTCCATTTCGGAAACGTGTACCAGGCCTTCCACGCCTTCTTCCAGCTCAGCGAAGCAGCCGTAGTCGGTCAGGTTGGTAACACGCGCGGTCACGCGAGTGCCTTCTGGGTAACGTGCTTTGATAGCAACCCATGGATCTTCGCCCAGCTGCTTCAAGCCCAGGGAAACGCGGTTGCGCTCACGATCGTACTTCAGAACCTTTACATCGATCTCGTCGCCAACGTTGACGATTTCGGAAGGATGCTTGATACGCTTCCAAGCCATGTCGGTAATGTGCAGCAGGCCATCGACGCCACCCAGATCGACGAATGCGCCGTAATCGGTGAGGTTTTTGACGATACCTTTGACTTGTTGGCCTTCCTGCAGGGATTCCAGCAGAGCTTCACGCTCGGCGGAGTTCTCTGCTTCCAGGACGCTGCGACGGGAAACGACAACGTTGTTGCGCTTCTGGTCGAGCTTGATGACCTTGAATTCGAGTTCTTTGCCTTCCAGGTGCGTGGTGTCACGCACTGGACGAACGTCGACCAAAGAACCTGGCAGGAACGCACGGATGCCGTTAACGTCGACAGTGAAGCCGCCTTTAACCTTACCGTTGATAACGCCCTTGACCACTTCTTCAGCTGCGAAGGCTGCTTCGAGAACAATCCAGCATTCAGCGCGCTTGGCTTTTTCACGGGACAGCTTGGTTTCACCGAAACCGTCTTCAACCGAGTCCAGAGCAACGTGAACTTCGTCACCGACATTGATTGTCAGATCACCAGCATCGTTGTAGAACTGTTCCAGCGGGATCAGAGCTTCAGACTTCAGACCAGCGTGAACGGTTACCCAGCGAGCTTGGTAATCGATATCAACGATAACACCGGTGATGATGGAGCCTGCCTGAAGGTTCAGGGTTTTTAGGCTTTCTTCAAAGAGTTCCGCAAAGCTTTCGCTCATTTTAATTCCTGTTGATAAGGGCGAAGAATACGCCCATCTCCACACCCCAGACGGTGTGGGTCAGTTTCAATTAAAAGAAGCACCACAGGACTATGACTGGTCCCCTGCAGCCTTCTTGGTCACCCGGCGATGTCGCGAATGGCGATCTCGCTCATGATGCGTTCCAGCACCTGATCGATGGACAACTCCGTGGAATCCAGCTGGATGGCATCAGCCGCCGGTTTGAGCGGGGCTACTGCGCGCTGGGTATCACGCTCATCGCGTGCACGGATCTCATCTAGCAGACTCGACAGACTAACACCATCGACTTTGCCCTTCAACTGCAAGTAGCGGCGGCGCGCCCGTTCCTCGGCGCTGGCCGTCAGGAAAATCTTCAGCGGCGCGTCGGGAAACACCACGGTGCCCATGTCGCGGCCGTCGGCCACCAGCCCCGGCGCTTCCTGGAAAGCCCGCTGACGCTGCAGCAACGCGTCACGCACCGCCGGCAGCGCGGCAACCTGGGAGGCCAAGGAGCCTACCTGTTCGTTACGCAGGTCGTCCGTCACATCATCGCCTTCGAGGATGATGCGCTGGGGATGGCCTTCCGTCGCCCCGACGAACTGCACATCAAGGTGCGCCGCCAGCAGTTTCAGGGATTCCTCGTTGGTCAAATCGACGCCATGATTGCGCGCAGCAAATGCCAGCAGACGATACAGCGCGCCGGAATCCAGCAGGCCCCAGCCGAGGCGCTTGGCCAGGATGCCGGCG
Source organism: Pseudomonas lurida (assembly GCF_013522705.1). Lineage (GTDB taxonomy): Bacteria > Pseudomonadota > Gammaproteobacteria > Pseudomonadales > Pseudomonadaceae > Aquipseudomonas > Aquipseudomonas quebecensis. The sequence continues at coordinate 173,749 of NZ_JAAMRE010000007.1, read as the reverse complement.
ATCGTGCCTTTACCCGAACCGCTTGGCCCGTCGATGGTTATCACCGGTGCTTTGATATTCACAATTGAGCCTCTTGGGCAACACGGATGCCGACTTGGGCACACAGTGTAAGAAAATTCGGAAAAGACGTAGCAACATTGGCGCAGTAATGGATACGAATCGGCGCCGCCGCCCTTAGAGCAGCCACACTGAAGGCCATCGCGATGCGGTGGTCGCCATGGGCATGAACCTCACCACCGGCCATCGGGCCACCGTCAATGATAAGCCCATCCGGGGTGGCTTCACACTTCACACCCAGCGCCGCCAGACCGTCGGCCATGACCTGGATGCGATCGGACTCCTTCACACGCAGCTCCTGGGCACCGCGCAACACAGTGCGCCCCGCAGCACACGCAGCTGCGATAAATAACACCGGAAACTCATCGATCGCCAACGGCACCAAAGCCTCGGGAATCTCGATACCTTTCAACGCCGCAGCGCGTACCCGCAGATCGGCAACCGGCTCCGCGCCCACTTCGCGCAGGTTTTCCACGCGGATATCCGCGCCCATCAACCGCAGGATATCGATCACCCCAGTCCGCGTCGGATTGATACCAACGTGCTCCAGCACCAACTCCGAACCCTCGGCAATCGAAGCAGCCACCAGAAAGAACGCCGCCGAGGAGATATCCCCCGGCACTTCAATCGAGGTCGCCGCCAACGCATGGCCGGACTCGACCGACGCCGTCGCGCCCTCCACCGTCACCGGATAACCAAAACCACGCAGCATGCGTTCGGTATGATCGCGGGTCGGCGCGGGCTCAGTCACCGCAGTCCTGCCGTCGGCATACAGGCCGGCCAGCAGCAGGCTGGATTTAACCTGGGCACTGGCCATCGGCAGCGTGTAGGTCAAGCCCTTCAATGGCTGGCCGCCACGGATGGTCAACGGTGGGCGACCTTGCGGGCCGGTCTCGATCAGCGCGCCCATCGCCCGCAGCGGCTCGGCCACGCGGTTCATCGGGCGCTTGGACAGCGACGCATCGCCGGTCAACACGCTGTCGAAGCGTTGCGCGGCCAGCAACCCACAGAGCAGCCGCATGGACGTACCGGAGTTACCCAGATAAATCGGCCCGGGTGCAGGCTTCAAGCCATGCAGGCCCACACCATGGATGGTCACGCGACCATGGTGCGGCCCCTCGATCACCACCCCCATGTCGCGAAACGCCTGCAAGGTCGCCAGGGCATCTTCGCCCTCCAGGAAACCTTCGATCTCGGTTACGCCCTCAGCCAACGAGCCTAGCATGATCGACCGATGGGAGATCGACTTGTCGCCCGGCACCCGGATGCGACCGTTCAAGCGGCCACCCGGGTTGGCGAGAAACGTCAGCGCTTGGGCGTCCACAGCGGTTTCCATATAGGCCCGGCGAGCCAGGATCTTGCTGAAATGTTCACGCGCCACCCGCGCACGAGTGAACACCCCCAATAATTGATGGCCGTCCCCGGCATCCACCGCGTCGCGTAAGGCGTCGAGGTCGCTGCGGAAGGTGTCTAGCGTGCGCAACACCGCCTCGCGATTAGCCAGGAAGATGTCGTGCCACATCACCGGGTCGCTGCCGGCAATGCGCGTGAAATCGCGGAAACCACCGGCGGCATAACGAAAAATCTCAAGGTTCTCGTTGCGCTTGGCCAGCGAATCCACCAGACCAAACGCGAGCAGGTGCGGCAGATGACTGGTCGCCGCCAGCACTTCGTCGTGGCGTTCGACCTGCATATGCTCGACATCCGCCCCCAGCTCGCGCCACAAACGATCCACCACTGCCAGAGCCGCCGGATCGGTTTGCTCAAGCGGCGTGAGGATGACTTTGTGGCGGCGGAACAACTGCGCATTCGACGCCTCGACCCCGCTCTGCTCGGAGCCGGCAATCGGATGCCCAGGCACGAAGCGCGCCGGCATGCCGCCAAAGGCCAGTTGCGCCGCGCGCACCACGTTGCCCTTGGCACTGCCGACATCGGTAAGAATCGCTTGCCCAAGGTCCATCCGCGCAAGCACCGCGAGTAACTTCTCCATGGCCAGGATCGGTACGGCCAACTGAATCACATCGGCCCCCTGGCACGCCAGCGCCAGGTCGGCTTCGCAGCGATCTACTACGCCCAGCTCAACCGCCAACTGGCGCGATTGCGGGTCCAGATCGACGCCTACCACCTCGCCGCATAGCCCGCTTTCACGCAGGCCCCTGGCGAATGAACCACCGATCAACCCCAGGCCGACCACCACCAGGCGACCGATCATAGGCACAACAGGTTGCAATGCAGTGACATCAACCACGAGCCAGAACCTTGGCCAGCGCCTCCAGGAAGCGGCTGTTTTCAGCCGGCAGACCGATGGTGACTCGCAGGTGGTTCGGCATGCCGTAATTGGCCACCGGGCGCACGATCACGCCTTCGCGCAGCAACCCCTGGAATACCGGCGCGGCTACCTGGCCGAGGTCGACGCAAATGAAATTACCCTTGGACGGGATCCAACCCAGGCCCAACTCACGGAAGCCGTCCTGCAACTGCTGCATACCACGCTCGTTGAGGCGACGGCTTTCCTCCAGGTAGTCGACATCCTTGACCGCCGCACAGGCCGCGGCCAGGGCCAGGCTGTTGACGTTGAACGGTTGACGCACCCGGTTAAGCACATCGGCGACCACCGCGCTCGACAAGCCATAGCCCACCCGCAGCGACGCCAGGCCATAGGCCTTGGAAAACGTACGCGACACCAAAAGGTTCGGATACGCGGCGAGGAAATCCAGGCCATCCGGCAGGTCGCTGCCTTCGGCGTACTCGATGTAGGCCTCGTCCAGCACCACCAGCACATGCTCGGGCACGTCCTGCAGGAAGTCATTCAAGGCCTCGGCACCGAACCAGGTGCCGGTCGGGTTGTTTGGATTCGCGATGAAGACCACGCGGGTCTGCGCATCGATAGCCGCCAGCATGGCCGGCAGGTCATGCCCCCACTCCTTGGCCGCAATCACCCGCGCCTCGGCGCCGACAGCCTGGGTCACGATCGGATAGACCGCAAATGCATGCTCGCTGAACACTGCGTTCAAGCCGGGCGCCAGGTAAGCGCGGCCGACCAACTCCAGAATGTCATTGGAGCCGTTGCCCAGGGTCACCTGGTTCAGCTCCACCCGGCATTGTTCCGCCAACAGGGACTTGAGCGCGAAGCCGTTGCCATCCGGATAGCGGGTCAGCTCGGCCAGTTCTTCACGAATCGCCGCCAGTACCTTCGGGCTCGGGCCCAGGGGGTTCTCGTTACTGGCCAGCTTGACGATGCTCGCCGGGTCCAGATTCAACTCACGCGCCAGCTCGTCCACCGGCTTGCCCGGAACGTAAGGCGACAGTTGTTGCACGCCCGGCTGCGCCAGGGCGAGGAAGTTGCCACTCATGTTAACGCCTCACAAAACCGCTTTCGGGTAAGAGCCCAGCACCTTGAGTGCCACGGCTTCCTGACTGATTTTCTCGAGCACGCCCTTGACCAGCGGGTCGCGGTGATGGCCGACGAAATCGATAAAGAACACGTAGGTCCATTTACCGCTGCGTGAAGGTCGAGTCTCGATACGCGTCAGGTCGATCCCATTGTCATGGAACGGCACCAGCAGCTCATGCAGCGCGCCAGGCTTGTTGCTCATGGAAACGATGATCGAGGTCTTGTCGTCGCCGGTCGGCGGCACTTCCTGGTTACCGATCATCAAAAAGCGCGTGGAGTTGTCCGGGCGGTCCTCGATTTTTTCGGCCAGGCGCGTCAGGCCATACAGGCCCGCCGCCATGTCACCGGCGATCGCCGCCGAGTTCCACTCGCCCTTGACCCGCTTGGCCGCCTCGGCGTTGCTGGACACCGCCACCCGCTCGACATTCGGGTAGTGGGCGTCCAGCCACTTGCGGCACTGAGCCAGGGACTGGGCGTGGGAATAGATGCGGCTGATGCTGTCGGTCTTGGTGTTCTCGCCCACCAGCAGGTGATGGTGGATACGCAGCTCGACTTCGCCGCAGATCACCATGTCGTGCTCGAGGAAGCTGTCCAGCGTGTGGTTGACCGCGCCTTCGGTGGAATTTTCCACCGGCACCACGCCGAAATTCACCGCACCGGCCGCCACTTCTCGGAACACTTCGTCGATCGCCGCCATTGGCTTGCTGATCACTGCGTGGCCGAAGTGCTTCATGGCCGCCGCCTGGGTGAAGGTGCCCTCGGGACCGAGGTAGGCCACTTTCAGCGGCTGCTCCAGGGCCAGGCACGACGACATGATTTCACGGAACAACCGCGCCATCTCTTCGTTACCCAGCGGCCCTTTGTTGCGCTCCATCACACGCTTGAGCACCTGGGCTTCGCGCTCCGGCCGGTAGAAAACCGGCACTTCGCCTTCCGCCAGGGACGCCATCTTCACCCGCGCCACTTCCTGGGCGCACCGCGCGCGCTCACTGATCAGCTCCAGGACTTTCTCATCCAGGCTGTCAATGCGCACGCGCAGGGCCTTGAGTTCTTGTTCAGACATTAGCCGTGTTCCTTTTCGAACTCTGCCATGTAGGCCACCAGCGCGTTGATCGCGTTGATGTCGACAGCGTTGTAGATGGAGGCGCGCATGCCGCCCACCGAACGGTGACCCTTGAGGTTGAGCAGACCGCGCTCGTCCGCGCCGGCCAGGAACGGCTTGTCCAGGCGATCGTCGGCCAGGCGGAATGGCACGTTCATCCACGAGCGATCGGTTTTGTTGATCGGATTGCTGTAGAGGCCGCTGGCGTCGATGAAGTCGTACAGGGTGCGCTTCTTCACTTCATTAAGCTTGCCCATGGCCGCCACGCCGCCCTGCTCCTTGAGCCACTCGAACACCAGGCCGGAGAGGTACCAGGCGAAGGCCGGCGGGGTGTTGTACATCGAGCCGTTATCGGCCGCGACCTTGTAGTTGAGCATGGTCGGGCAGACCGACCGGGCGCGGCCCAGCAGGTCTTCGCGGATAATGTTGACCAGAATGCCGCTCGGGCCGATGTTCTTCTGGGCCCCGGCGTAGATCATGCCGTAGCGCGACACGTCGATGGGACGCGAGAGAATGTCCGAGGACATGTCGCACACCAGCGGAACGTCACCCACTTGCGGTACCCAGTCGAATTCAAGGCCGCCGATGGTTTCGTTCGCGACGTAGTGCACGTACGCCGCGTCTTTCGACAGCTTCCACTCGTTCTGTCCGGGAATGGCGAAATAATCGTAAGGCTTGGCGGTGCCCGCCACATTGACGTGGCCGTAGCGCGAGGCCTCCTCAATCGCTTTCTGCCCCCAGATGCCGGTGTCGATATAGTCCGCAGTGCCGTCTTCCGGCAGCAGGTTCAGCGGGATCTGGGCGAATTGCTGGCTGGCACCGCCTTGCAGGAACAGCACTTTGTAGTTGGATGGAATGTCGAGCAAGTCGCGCAGATCCTGCTCGGCCTTGGTGGCGATGGACACGAACTCATCGCTGCGATGGCTCATTTCCATCACGGAGAGGCCTTTTCCATGCCAGTCGAGGAGTTCACCCTGCGCGCGCTGCAGGACTGCTTCAGGAAGCGCCGCGGGACCGGCACAGAAGTTATAGGCTCTCTTGCTCACATCCAATCTCACTCTGATCTGGTGGGGCTGCAATCATGTTCGGTAACAACCTTTCTCCGGAGCGAACCCTTGTGGGAGCTGGCTTGCCTGCGATAAGGGCACCTCGGTAGCGCAGTGATACCGCGGCGCCACCATCGCAGGCGAGCCAGCTCCCACATTGACCGCGTCCAGCCAAAGGACGTGTTATTTCATAAGGGACAAACAACAAGGGGGCGAATCTTCATCCGCCCCCTGTGTGTCCGCTTATTCCTGCGGTTCTTCTTCGTCTGCGGCAGCGTCGAGGGTTGGCTCGTCGACGGTGTCATCGCCCGTTGCGATCACCTCGCCTTCGAACTCCTCACCTTCCAGCTCTTCGCCTTCGACTTCCGATGGTTCCTGGACGCGTTCCAGGCCCACCAGTTTTTCGTCCTTGGCCAGCTTGATCAAGGTAACGCCCTGGGTATTACGGCCCAGGCTCGACACTTCGGCCACGCGGGTACGGACCAGGGTGCCCTGGTCGGAAATCAGCATGATTTCCTCGCCGTCGAGCACCTGCACCGCGCCGACCAGACGGCCGTTGCGATCGTTGCTGACCATGGCGATCACGCCCTGGCCGCCACGCTTGTACTCCGGGAACTCGCTGATGGCGGTGCGCTTGCCATAACCACGCTCGGAAGCGGTGAGGATCTGGCTGCCTTCTTCCGGGATCAGCATCGAAATCAGCTTCTGCCCTTCCGGCAGACGCATGCCGCGCACACCGCGAGCGGTACGGCCCATGGCGCGAACGTCGGATTCCTTGAAGCGAGTGACCTTGCCGCCGTCGGAGAACAGCATGACTTCACGTTCGCCATCGGTGATGGCGGCCGAGATCAGCACGTCGCCTTCGTCCAGCTCCAGGGCGATCAGGCCCACGCTGCGCTGACGGCTGAAGGATTCCAGCGGGGTCTTCTTCACAGTGCCCTTGGCGGTGGCCATGAAGATGAAGTGACCTTCGGTGTATTCCTCGACCGGCAGCATGGTGGTGATGTACTCATCACTGTCCAGCGGCAGCAGGTTGACCAATGGGCGACCACGGGCGGCACGGGAGGCCTCCGGGATCTCGTAGGTCTTGAGCCAGTACACCTTGCCCTTGCTGGAGAACAGCAGCAGCGTGGTGTGGCTGTTGGCGACCAACAGGTGAGCGATGTAGTCCTCGTCCTTCACGCCGGTAGCCGATTTACCTTTACCGCCACGACGCTGGGCCTGGTAGGCCGCCAACGGTTGGGTCTTGGCATAACCGCCGTGGGAGATGGTCACCACGCGCTCTTCTTCCGGGATCATGTCACCCAGGGTCAGGTCGAGGCGCGCATCGAGGATCTCGGTGCGGCGCACGTCGCCGTATTCGGCGCGGATCACTTCCAGTTCTTCGCGGATCACTTCCATCAGGCGCACGGCGCTGCTGAGGATGCGGATCAACTCGCCGATCTGGTTGAGGATTTCCTGGTACTCGGCCAGCAGCTTCTCGTGCTCCAGACCGGTGAGGCGATGCAGACGCAGCTCCAGGATCGCCTGGGCCTGTTCCGGCGAGAGGAAGTACTTGCCTTCGCGCAGACCGTATTGCGGGTCCAGGGTCTCAGGACGGCAGGAATCGGCACCGGCACGTTCAACCATCGCGACAACCGCGCTGGATTCCCAGGGCGTGCTGATCAGCGCTTCCTTGGCTTCCGACGGGGTTGGCGAGGCTTTGATCAGGGCGATCACCGGGTCGATGTTCGACAGCGCAACCGCCTGGCCTTCCAGGATGTGGCCGCGCTCGCGGGCCTTGCGCAGTTCGAACACGGTACGGCGGGTGACCACTTCGCGACGGTGACGCACGAAGGCTTCCAGCAGATCCTTGAGGTTCAGGATGCGCGGGCGACCGTCGATCAGGGCCACCACGTTGATACCAAACACGCTTTGCAGCTGGGTCTGGGCGTAGAGGTTGTTGAGGATCACCTCCGGCACTTCGCCGCGACGCAGCTCGATCACGACGCGCATACCGTCCTTGTCGGACTCGTCGCGCAGCTCGGTGATGCCTTCGAGCTTCTTCTCCTTGACCAGCTCGGCGATCTTCTCGATCAGGCGCGCCTTGTTCAACTGGTATGGGAGTTCGGTAATGACGATCTGCTGGCGGCCACCGACCTTGTCGATGTCTTCGATGATCGAGCGGGCGCGCATGTAAATGCGCCCGCGACCGGTGCGGTAGGCTTCGATGATACCGGCGCGGCCGTTGATGATCGCGGCGGTCGGGAAGTCCGGGCCGGGGATGTATTGCATCAGCTCATCGACGGTCAGCTCAGGGTTGTCGATGAGGGCCAGGCAACCGTCGATGACTTCACCGAGGTTGTGCGGCGGGATGTTGGTGGCCATGCCCACGGCGATACCGCTGGAACCGTTGACCAGCAGGTTGGGGATCTTGGTAGGCATGACGGCCGGGATCATTTCGGTGCCGTCGTAGTTCGGCACCCAGTCCACGGTTTCTTTATGCAGGTCGGCCAGCAGCTCGTGCGCCAGCTTGGTCATGCGCACTTCGGTGTATCGCATGGCCGCGGCGTTGTCGCCGTCGACCGAACCGAAGTTGCCCTGGCCGTCTACCAGCAGGTAGCGCAGGGAAAACGGCTGGGCCATACGTACGATGGTGTCGTACACCGCAGTGTCGCCGTGAGGGTGATACTTACCGATCACGTCACCGACAACACGGGCAGATTTCTTGTACGGCTTGTTCCAGTCGTTACCCAGCTCGCTCATCGCGAACAGCACACGCCGGTGCACGGGCTTCAAGCCATCGCGCGCATCAGGCAGTGCTCGACCGACAATCACGCTCATCGCGTAGTCGAGGTAGGACTGTTTCAGCTCGTCTTCGATATTGACCGGGAGGATTTCTTTGGCCAGTTCGCCCATGAGAAGCCTGATTCCTTTTTCGGGTGAAACTTCGTCACATCCATTCGGGACGAACGAAGCTCGCCGCTGCCGGCAGAGTGCCTGGCAACGACTTACGACAAATCAACGAGTTATGACACGGATCTGCACGTTATAGGACACCCCTCGGGGTGGCCTTGGAAACCGCCGGATGTTATCACAATCGCCGCCACGCACCTATCCCCTTGATGGGCATGGAGCATAGTAAGTTGACGGATGACAGGCTTGAGGGCGACGAGAGGGGCTCAGAGGTGGGGTGGTGGTGTTTTTCGAGGGCGGATCCGAGGGTTTTATTGACTTTCAGGGCCAATCGGGGGCAAGCCCCCTCCCACATTTGACGGTGTTCACACTTCAAGTGTGAGAGGGGGCTTGCCCCCGATGACCATTTCAGCCCCCACACAAACTTCAGTGCAGCCGCTTACGGCACATCAACTTGGCCAATTTCGCGGTGTCCGGCCGCTCGACGATGCCTTTTTCGGTCACGATCACATCGATCAGGTCGGCAGGGGTCACGTCGAACACCGGGTTGTAGGCCCCTACGTCCAGGCGCTGCCCCACCACCTCCAGCAACTCGCCAGCATCGCGCTGTTCCAGCGCAACGTCATCGCCGGTAGCCATCATCAGGTCCAGGGTTGAACTCGGCGCCACCACCATAAAACGCACGCCGTGGTGCATGGCGCAGACCGCCAGTTGATAGGTGCCGATCTTGCCGATCACATCACCGTTGGCGGCGATGCAGTCGGCACCCACGATCACCCAGGTCACCCCTTTGGTCTTGAGGATATGCGCGCCGGCCGAGTCGGCATTCACCAGTACCGGGATGCCTTCGCCGGCCAACTCCCAGGCGCTCAGGCGCGAGCCTTGCAGCCACGGGCGCGTTTCATTGACATAAACCTGCTCGACCATGCCTTCCAGGAAGGCACCGCGGATCACTCCCAACGCCGTGCCGACCCCGCCGGTAGCCAGCGCGCCCGCGTTGCCGTGGGTCAGAATGGCCTGGGCATTGCCCTGGTGCCTGCGGATCAGTTCGACGCCCAATTGCGCCATGGTGAGGTTGGCCTCGCGGTCACTCTCGTGAATCGCGACGGCCTCGGCTTCCAGCGCAACCAGCGGATCGGCGTGCGGCTTGAGACGGTCGAGGCGCTCGCGCATGCACTTGAGGGCCCAGAACAGGTTCGACGCGGTTGGACGGGTATCGGCGAGCAGTGCGTAGTCTTCTTCCCAACCGGCCTGCCAGTCACCGCCCTCGGCGATGCGTGCCCGAGCGGCGAGCACCAGGCCATAGGCGGCGCTGATACCGATGGCTGCCGCGCCACGCACGACCATCGCGCGAATGGCCTGCGCCACTTCATCCACCGTGGCGCAGGCTATCCAACTCTCCCGGGACGGCAAGGCACGTTGGTCGAGCAGGTGCAGCGTGCCGTCGCGCCAATCGATGGCCTTCACTTTCTCCGCTGCCAACAGTCGATCGCGCATCCCTTACTCCGCACTCATGAACAAAAGCCGCCGATTATAGCGATCCGCCAGCCAGGACGCTCGGGTATACTTCGCGCTTCTTTTATAGCTGTCCAGGAAGAAGCCCGCGATGACCGCCACTGCCGCCCCGCTCGACATCTTGCTGCTGCCGACCTGGCTGGTGCCTGTGGAGCCGGCCGGCGTGGTACTCAAGGAACATGGCCTGGGGATTCGCGACGGGCGCATTGCCTTTATCGGCCCGCGGGCGGCGGCACTGAAGCTGCAGGCCACCGAGGTGCGCGAGCTGCCGGGCATGCTGCTCAGCCCCGGCTTGATCAATGCCCACGGGCACGCGGCGATGAGCCTGTTTCGCGGCCTGGCCGACGACCTGCCGCTGATGACCTGGCTGGAAAAACACATCTGGCCCGCCGAGGCCAAGTGGGTCGACGAGGCCTTCGTACGCGACGGCACCGACCTGGCGATCGCCGAACAGCTCAAAGGCGGCATCAGCTGTTTCTCCGACATGTACTTCTACCCCAAGGTCGCCAGCGACTGCGTGCACAACAGCGGCATGCGCGCACAGATCGCGATTCCGATCCTCGACTTTCCGATCCCCGGCGCCGGCAGCGCCGATGAAGCGATCCGCCAGGGCATCGAGCTGTTCGGCGACCTCAAGCACCACCCGCGCATCAAGATCACCTTCGGCCCCCATGCGCCCTACACCGTCTGCGACGCCAACCTGGAGAAAATCCGGGTCATCGCCGAAGAACTCGACGCCGCCATCCATATGCATGTCCACGAAACCGCCTTCGAGGTGCAGCAAGCCGTCGAAAAGACCGGCGAGCGACCGTTGGCGCGCCTGGGTCGCCTGGGGCTGCTGGGGCCGCGCTTCCAGGCCGTTCACATGACCCAAATCAGCGAGGACGACCTGGTTTTGCTGGTAGAAAGCAATACCAGCGTGATTCATTGCCCCGAGTCGAACCTGAAACTGGCCAGTGGCTTCTGCCCGGTGGAACGTCTGTGGCAGGCTGGCGTTAATGTGGCCCTGGGCACCGACGGCGCCGCCAGCAACAACGACTTGGACTTGCTCGGCGAAACCCGCACCGCTGCGATGCTGGCCAAGGCCGTCGCCGGTTCGGCCACCGCTCTGGATGCGCATCGCGCGCTGCGCATGGCTACGCTCAATGGTGCGCGCGCCATGGGCCTGGAAAATGAGATCGGCTCGCTGGAAGTGGGCAAGGCGGCGGACATCGTCGCCTTCGATCTGTCGGGGCTGGCGCAACAACCGATCTACGATCCGGTCTCACAGCTTATATATGCCACCGGACGTGACAGCGTGAAACACCTTTGGGTCGCCGGCAAGCAGTTGCTCGACGACCGGCAATTGACCCGCATGGATGAGCAACAGTTGACCGCCACGGCCATCGCCTGGGGCCGGCGCATCAGCGGGCAGCACGAATAACGACGGTGTTGAACCCGCGCGTTCAGCACCGGCCAACCGATTTATCAGATTCAGAGGATGCACCATGAGCAACGTCGATCACGCCGAAATCGCCAAATTCGAAGCCCTGGCTCACCGCTGGTGGGACCGCGAAAGCGAGTTCAAACCGCTGCACGACATCAACCCGCTGCGAGTCAACTGGATTGACGAACGCGTCAATCTGGCCGGCAAGAAGGTGCTGGACGTCGGCTGCGGCGGCGGCATCCTCAGCGAAGCCATGGCCCAGCGCGGCGCCACGGTGATGGGAATCGACATGGGCGAAGCGCCACTGGCCGTGGCCCAGCTGCACCAGTTGGAGTCCGGCGTGAGCGTTGAATACCGCCAGATCACCGCCGAAGCCCTGGCCGAGGAAATGCCCGGGCAATTCGACGTGGTCACGTGCCTGGAAATGCTCGAACACGTGCCGGACCCGTCCTCGGTGATCCGCGCGTGCTTCCGTATGGTCAAGCCGGGCGGCCAAGTGTTTTTCTCCACCATCAACCGCAACCCCAAGGCGTACCTGTTCGCGATCATCGGCGCCGAGTACATCATGAAGCTGTTGCCGCGCGGCACCCACGACTTCAAGAAATTCATCCGCCCTTCCGAGCTGGGGGCCTGGAGCCGCCAGGCCGGGCTGACCGTCAAGGACATCATCGGCCTGACCTACAACCCGCTGACCAAGCACTACAAGCTGGCCAACGACGTCGACGTCAATTACATGATCCAGACCCTGCGCGAGGAGTAAGCCTGTGAAGCTGCGAGCGGTTCTCTTCGATATGGACGGCACCCTGCTGGACACGGCGCCGGACTTTATCGCCATCTGCCAGGCCATGCGCGCCGATCGGGGCCTGGCGCCGATCAACGACCAGCACATTCGCGACGAAATCTCCGGCGGTGCGCGGGCGATGGTCGCGGTGACGTTCTCGATGGACCCGGAGTCGCCGGGTTTCGAGGAGCTGCGCCAGGAATTCCTTGAGCGCTACCTCAAGGGCTGCGCGGTCCATAGCAAGCTGTTCGACGGTATGAGCGAGCTGCTGGCGGACATCGAGAAGGCCAACCTGATCTGGGGCGTGGTCACCAACAAGCCGGTGCGCTTTGCCGAGCCGATCATGCAGCAACTGGGCCTGGCCGAGCGTTCTGCGCTGCTGATCTGCCCGGACCATGTAAAGAACAGCAAACCGGACCCGGAGCCGCTGATCCTGGCGTGCAAGATGCTCGACCTCGACCCTGCCAGCGTGCTGTTCGTGGGCGACGACCTGCGCGATATCGAATCCGGCCGCGACGCCGGCACGCGCACGGCGGCGGTCACCTATGGCTATATCCACCCGGACGACAACCCACATCATTGGGGTGCGGATGTGGTGGTGGATCACCCGCTGGAACTGCGCAAGGTGCTGGATAACGCGCTATGCAGTTGCTGATGGCTCATCGATCCAGCTGACCTATGAAGCTCCCCCTCCCACAGGGTATCTCCACCGGTCTCAAGTTTTGTGCTGAAACATGTTGAATTCTGTCGAGGCTATTTATGTTTGATTACTCCGCACGTCCAGAACTGCTCAAAGGCCGGGTCATCCTGGTGACCGGCGCCGGTCGCGGGATTGGCGCGGCAGCGGCGAAAACCTATGCCGCCCACGGCGCCACCGTACTGTTGCTGGGCAAGACCGAAGCCAACCTGGCCCAGGTGTATGACGAAATCGAAGCCGCCGGCCACCCGCAACCGGTGGTGATCCCGTTCAACCTGGAAACCGCCCTGCCCCATCAATACGATGAGTTGGCGGCGATGATCGAGAAAGAGTTCGGCCACCTCGACGGCCTGCTGCACAACGCCTCGATCATCGGCCCCCGCACGCCGATCGAGCAGTTGTCCGGCGAGAACTTCATGCGTGTGATGCATGTGAACGTCAATGCGATGTTTATGCTGACCAGCACCTTGCTGCCATTGCTCAAACTGTCCCAGGATGCGTCAGTGGTGTTCACCTCCAGCAGCGTCGGGCGCAAAGGCCGCGCGTACTGGGGCGCGTATGGCGTGTCCAAGTTTGCCACTGAAGGCCTGATGCAGACCCTGGCCGACGAACTGGAGGATGTGGCGGCGGTACGCGCCAACAGCGTCAACCCAGGCGGCACCCGCACCAGCATGCGTGCCCAGGCCTATCCAGGGGAAAACCCGATGGAAAGGCCGGCACCGGAAGAGATCATGCCGGTGTACCTGTACTTGATGGGGCCGGACAGTGCCGGCGTGAATGGGCAGGCATTCGATGCCCAGTAACAACTGACACAACTGGAACAAAATGTGGGAGGGGCAAGCCCCCTCCCACACTTGTATTGCGCGGTTGCCGAATGCTTAGTTTTTCACGACTTCTTCCAGGGTGAAACGGCCCAGCGGGTTTTGCAGGAAGTTGCTCACATTCTTGCGTGAGATATTGATGTAAGGGCTGTAGTACAGGTCGATCCAGTTCACATCCTGCTTGGCCAGTTTCTGCAGTTCCACATACATCTGCTCGCGCTTGGCCGGGTCGGCTTCGATGCGGGCTGCGGCGACCAGGTCCTTGACCTTGTCGTTCTTGTAGCGGGTCATATAGTTCTGGTTGGTGTCGTGGCCCAGCACGAAGGTGGTCTTCTGGTCCGGGTCGAGGATGTCGTTGGTCCAGTACATCACCGAAATGTCGTACTCACCGTCCACCAGCATCTGCCAGCTCTGGGTCGGGTCGACCTTCTGCAGGTTGGCGGTCACGCCGACCTTGGCCAACTGGTCCTTGATAATCACCGCGATCTGCTCATCGGCTTCGTTGCCGGCATTGACCACATAGTTGAGTTTCAAGTCCTTGGCGCTGGCCTGTTCCAGCAGCTTCTTGGCGGCGGTGGGGTCATAGGGGCGCTGCAGGTTATTGGGGTAGTGGTACAGCGAGCCTTTCGGGATGTAGGAATAAGCCACGGTGCCCTGGCCGTACGTGACGGTTTTGACCAGCGATTGCTTATCGATGGCCATGTCCAGCGCCTGGCGCACTTCGGGTTTGGCCAACAGGCCGTGGGCATGGTTGATCAACAAGTGATCTTCACGGGTGGACGGGTCGGCGTGGACCACCACGTTTTTGTCTTTCTTCAACTCTTCAACTCGAGAAAACGGCACGAAGATCGCGGTATCGAGTTCGTCGTTCTGCACCATGCGCATACGGGTGTTGTCATCGGTCACCGAGACCCACTCCACACCGTCCAGGCTTACCTTTTGAGCCTGCCAGAAGTTCGGGTTCTTCTTGAGGATCACCCGATCGCCCTTGCGCCACTCTTCTACCGTAAACGCACCGGACGTCACCGGGTTTTCCGAGTAGGCGTCTTCGCCCATGGAGGTCATGGCTTTTTCGGACAGGATCGACACCGTCGGCGAAGCAAGTTGGGAGAGGAAGGCCACCGCCGGGGTCTTGAGCGTGACCACCAGGGTTTTCGGGTCGGCGGCCGTGGCCGTGTTGATCAGGCTGAACGGGTCAGCCCACAGCGAAGCCTTGTTGTCGCGGATGCGCAACAGGCTGAAAGCGGCGTCGGCGGCGGTGATCGGCGAGCCATCGGAGAATTTCGCGTCACGCAGCTTGAAGGTATAGGTCAGGCCGTCCTTGGATATCTCCCAGCTTTCAGCCAGGCCCGGTTCCATCTTGGTGCCCAGGTTGTCTACGCGCACCAGGGTGTCGTAGACGTTGGCAAACACCCAGGTATCGCGGTTCTGCGCGCTTTTGATCGGGTCGAACGTGGTGCTGTCTTCACGGCAACCGATGGTGAGTACACCGGCGGCCTGGGCGAAACCGGCGGTCAGCGACCAGGCGGTCAGCGTGGCGGCGGCGAGTAACTTCAAGTGGCGGGATTGCATGTCATAACTCCTTGTTCATGAATGGCAGAGGGTTAAAGCAAAGGCGTTTCAAGCACGCAACTGTACCGGTGCTCGTGCAGGTGGTGGGTAGGCGGCAACGCTACGGAACACATTGCCCGCGCATGCCGGCAACGCGGGTGGAAGGCACAGCCGGTCGGTAAATTCAGCGGGCTTGGCGGCTCGCCCGGCAGGGGTTCGGCCGGCAATGGCCGCTGCGGGTCGATCTGCGGGATCGCCTCGATCAAGGCTGCCGTGTACGGATGGCGCGGCGACGTGAACACCGCTTCCACCGGGCCTTCCTCGACGATCTTGCCCAGGTACATCACCGCCACGCGGTCGCACAGGCGCCGCACGATGGCCAGGTCATGGGCGATAAACAGGATCGCCAGGTTCATACGCTGTTGCAGTTCCAGCAGCAGATTGATGATCTGGCCCTGAATTGATACATCCAGCGCCGCCACGCATTCATCGGCGACGATCAGGCGCGGCTCTACCGCCAGGGCCCGGGCAATGCCAACGCGCTGGCACTGGCCACCACTGAGGGCACTGGGTTTGCGCGTGGCCAGCTCAGGGCGCAGGCCCACCAGATCGAGCAGTTCGTTGACCCGGGCGGGAATGTGGTCCGAGCCGACTTTGCGCTGCACGCGCAAGACTTCGGCGATGGTTTCGCCGATGGTATGGCGCGGATTCAACGCGGCGTACGGGTCCTGAAAAATCATTGCCGTTTCATGGCGCAGGCGCGCGATGTCGATGGCGCTGCCTTGGGCCATGTCGACGCCATCGAACAGCACCTGCCCGGCACTGATCGGGTTCAGATGCAGAATCGCCCGCCCGAGGGTGCTTTTGCCGCTGCCGGACTCGCCCACCAACCCAAGGGTTTGGCCTGCTGCGAGGTTCAGCGATACACCGTTCACCGCCCTCACCCACTGTTTGTTCAGGCCGAACAAGCCACTGCCGGACGCGGCAAAACGTACCTCCAGGTCCTTGATCTGCAACAGGCTCATGGGCGCACTCCCAACGGATAGTGACAAGCCACCCGCGCGCCTTCAGGCAGGCGCTCGGTGCACAACGCGCCAACCTGCGGGCAACGCGGGTTGAAGCGGCAGCCGGCGGGTAATGCATCAAGCAATGGCGGCTGGCCGGGGATGGTGCGCAGCAAGGCGTGGCCGCTGCTGTGGGCCGGCTGGCAGTCGATCAGGCCGGCGGTGTACGGATGCTGCGGATGCGCCAGCACCTCGTGCTTGCTCGCATGCTCGCACAGACGCCCGGCATACATCACCGCGATGGAATCGCAGGTCTGCGCCACCACGCCAAGGTCGTGAGTGATCATGATGATCGACAGGCCGCGCTGGTCGCGCAGGTCAAGCAGCAGGCGCAGGATTTGTGCCTGCACGGTCACGTCCAGGGCGGTGGTCGGCTCGTCGGCGATCAGTACCTTGGGGTTGCAGCCCAGCGCCACGGCGATCATCGCGCGCTGGCGCATGCCGCCGGAAAACTCGTGGGGATAGTTGTCGGCGCGCGCTTGAGGGTCGGGAATGCCGACCTGGCGCAGCACCTCGACGGCCTGCAGACGCGCATCCTTTTTCGATACGCCTTGATGCAGGCGAATGCCCTCGGCGATCTGCTCGCCGATGCGCATCAAGGGGTCCAGATGGCTGCTGGGGTTCTGGAAAATCATCCCCAGTTGCCCGCCACGCACCGCACGCATGCCGGCGGCGTCGAGGCTGAGCAGGTCCTGGCCGGCCAGGCGCACCGCGCCACCCTGCACACGCAGGTTGGGCGATGGCAGCAGGCGAATCAGGCCACGGCAGGCCATGGTCTTGCCCGAGCCGCTTTCGCCCACCAGGCCGAGGATCTCGCCTTCGGCCAGGTCGAACGACACACGGTCCACCAGGGTCACGTCACGCCCGGCATTGTGGGCGATCACGCTCAGGTCGCGCACTTGCAACAGGCTCATGTGCGGTCTCCCAGTACTTGCGCCACGCCATCGGCCAGCAGGCTGAAGCCCATAGCCAGCGTGACGATGGCCAGGCCGGGAAAGGTGCAGATCCACCAGGCCGTGGTGATAAACGCCTGGCCCTCGGCGACCATGGTGCCCCACTCGGCAGTCGGCGGTTGCACGCCCAGGCCCAGGTAGCTCACGGCCGCGCCATTGAGCAGCACCAACACCGCATCGGACATGGAAAACACAATCGAGCCGAACATTGCATTGGGCAGCAGGTGTCGAAACAGGATGCGCCCGTGGCCGAAGCCCAGGCTCTTGGCAGCCAGGGCGAAGTCGCTTTCCTTGAGCACCAGGATCTGCGAGCGGATCAGCCGCGCATACGACACCCAGCCCACCAGCGCCATGGCGATATAGAAACTCTTCAAGCCTGGGCCGAGGATGGCCATGATCGCCAGCATCAGCACCAGAAACGGGAACGCCAGGATTACGTCGATCACGCGCATGCACACGCTGTCGAAACGCCCGCCGATATAGCCTGAGACCGCGCCGATAAACGTGCCGATGATAAACGGAAAGATTACCCCGACCACCGCCAGTTGCAGGTCGATGCGCGCCCCCCAGATCACCCTCGAAAGGATGTCTCGGCCGTAGTTATCCGTGCCGAATGGATGGGCAAGGCTGGGGGCCAGCAGGCTCAGGTCGGTGTTCTGCGCAATCGGGTCATACGGCGCGATCCACGGCGCGAACAAGGCCAGGCCGAGCCACGCCAGCAGGATCAGCAGCCCCCACGCCGCCGTGACCCGGCCGTTGCGTAAACCGAGTCGCAGGCGCAGGCGCCAGGGCGCAACCAAGGGTCGAGTACTCATTGCATCTTCACCCGCGGGTCGAGCGCCACCGTCACCACATCGGCGATGAAGTTGACCAGCACCGTGGCGCACGCCAACACCATCGCCACGCCCTGCACCACCATGTAGTCGCGGGTAAAGATGCCGCGCACCAGCAACTGACCAATGCCGGGGATAGCAAACAGGCTTTCGATGACCACCGTGCCGCTGATCAACCAGCCGATATTCACCGCCAGCAGGTTGACCGCCGGGACCAGGGAGTTGGGCAATACGTGCCGGCGAAACACCTCGGCTTCCGACAGCCCGCGCGCACGGGCGGCGGTGACGTGATCGGCCTGCAGTTCCATCAGCATGCTCGCGCGCAGGTTACGTACCAGTACCGCCGACAGCGCCAGGGCGATGGTCAGGCACGGCAGCACCATGTGGTGCGCCTTGTCCAGCCAGGTGCGGCCATACCCGGACACCGGGAACAGGCCCCATTGCACACTGAGCAGCAGGATCAGCATCAAACCCAGCCAGAACGCCGGCATGCCCAGGCCGACGGTGGTGAAGACGCGGACCAGGTTATCCGCCCAGCCGCCTTTGTGGCGCGCGGCCAGTGTGGCCAGGGGCAGCGCGATCAGCAGCGCCAGCAACACGCTGCCGAGCACCAACATCAGGGTCGGCTCGATACGGGTGACGATCAGCTTCAGTGCATCGACCTTGTACAACAGCGATTGACCCAGGTCGCCCTTGAGCAGGTTTTTCAGGAAGTAGAAGTACTGCAGCCACAGCGGCTGGTCGAGACCGTATTGGGCGCGGATTTTCAACAATGCATCGGGCGTACTGCGCGATCCCAGCAGCGCCCGCGCCGGGTCGCCGGGGATCGATCGCACCAGCACGAACGTAATCACACTGATGCCGAACAGTACCGGCAGCAGTTGCAACGGTCGGAACAGGACGAAACGGTAACGCGCCAGGTTCATGCGTCAGCCTCGGTGGCGAGCGAGAAAGTCCAGCAGCACCGGAAAATACGCCAGGGGTTCTTCATAGAACGGCATATGGCTGCTGTTGGGAAACACATGCAATTCGGCGTGCCGGGCAGCCATTTTCATGCGCATGGCGCACGCCGGCGTCAGTTCATCGTGCTGGCCGGTGGTAATCAGCATCGGCATCTTGAAGTCGGCCATCTCGGCGATACGGTTCCAATCCTTGAGGTTGCCGACGTAGAGAAACTCATTGGGACCCTGCATGGTTTCGTAAGGGCCCATGTTCCAGTCGCCAAGGGAACGCTTGACCGGCTCGGGCCATTCGTCCAGGCGGCACACGTGGCGATAATTGAGCAAGGTGATCGCGGCCTGGTACTGCGGGTGGTCGAGGGTGCCCATGGCTTCGTGGCGTTGCATCATGGCCACGGTTTCGCTGCCCAGCGCGCCACGCAGGCGCTCCAGTTCCTGGGAAAGGTGCGGAATATCGCCGACGGTGTTTGCCAGGATCAGGCTTTTGAGCGCGTCGGGATAATGAATGGCGTACTCGATGCCCAGCCACCCGCCCCAGGAATGCCCTAGCAGGTGCACACGGCCCAGGCCCAGGGCTTGGCGCACGGTTTCGACTTCTTCGACATAACGGCCGATTTCCCACAGGGAAACATCGGTCGGTCTGGCTGATGCCCCCGTGCCGAGCTGGTCGAATGCGACCACTCGCAGGTTATGCTCCTTGAGCCAGCCATGGGCGTCGCGCAAATAGTCACACGGCAGGCCAGGGCCACCGTTGAGGCATAGAAGCACATCATCGCCTTGGCCAAAGCTGTAGACCACGAGTGTGTGGCCGTCGACTTGCACGTTGTACCGCTGGTCGGGGGCAATTTCACGCCACATGCATACATTCCTTGTGTTGTATCGGCCTGGCGGGCAGCGGCCGTTTATCAGGCCAACACTACCGAGGATGCCGCGCGTCCATAACCTAGTATTTCTTATAGGTTTGGCCTGGCAGTCCTTCGCCGGGGCGTGGCATTCTACTTGCCGCAAGTCGAGATTCAAATGAAATCGGGAGCAGAACGGATGCTGGCCAAGCTTACTGCCTTCAACGACCGTCTGATGCCGGGCAGGAGCCTGGAAGAACAGATGGACAACACTTTCGTCCTCGCCCGGCAATTGGGCTTCGACGCGCTGGTGTACGACTACACCCCGGTGCCGATGGACCCCAATGGCGCCCTGATCACCCCGTCGGTGCTCGAACTGCGCAACACCCCATCGGACTGGCACGCCTTATGGTGCAGCGAAGGGTTCTACCAGATCGACCCGGTGCAGCATCTTGCGCTGGCCACGGTGTCACCGTTCGTATGGTCCTACGACGTCAAGGTCGATACCCCGCTGAAAAAAGTCATCGATCCGTGCCACGCACCGGTCTCCTCCTACCTTCACGACCAGCAGCTCACCTGCGGCGTCAGCGTGCCGATCCACCTGCCACGGGGCGGCTTCGCCTCGTTGACCGGCCTGCGCACCGGCAAGAGCCGCAGCGTGCTGCGGGACGCACACCACGCGCTGGCGGATTTCAGCCTGATCACCCACGCGTTGCAGGAAGCGGCCTATCCGTTGTTCGGCAAAGAGCTGCGCAGCTACCCGCATATCCGCCTGACCAAACGCGAACGCGAGTGCCTCAAATGGGCCGCCGAAGGGCTGACTGCGGCTGAAATCGCCACCCAGTTGAGCCGTTCACTGGCTGTGGTGACCCTGCACCTGGCCTCGGCGATGCACAAACTGGGGGCCAAAAACCGCGTGCAGGCGGTGGTGCGCGCTACCCATTACCGCCTGCTGGAAGACTGATCCACCAGTAAAACCTAGCTGTTTTGCTAGTTACCTAAATTTTCCCGGCGGCTTATCGTGACCCTGATCCTTTTTTCAAGAGCAGGGTACGAAATGGAATTCATCGAAAAAATCCGCGAAGGGTATGCGGCGTTCGGCGCCTATCAGACCTGGTACCGCGTCACCGGCGACCTGAACAGCGGCCGCACCCCGCTGGTGATTATCCACGGTGGCCCCGGCTGCACCCATGATTATGTCGACGCCTTCAAGGACGTCGCGGCCAGCGGCCATGCCGTAATCCATTACGATCAATTGGGCAACGGCCGTTCCACCCACTTGCCCGACAAAGACCCGTCCTTCTGGACCGTCGAACTGTTCCTCGCCGAGCTGGACAACCTGCTGGACCACCTGCAGATCAGCGATAACTACGCGATCCTCGGCCAATCCTGGGGTGGCATGCTCGGCAGCGAACACGCGATCCGCCAGCCCAAGGGCCTGCGGGCGTTTATCCCGGCCAACTCGCCGACCTGCATGCGCACCTGGGTCAGCGAAGCCAATCGCTTGCGCAAGCTGTTGCCCGAAGGCGTGCATGAAACCCTGCTCAAGCACGAAGCCGCCGGTACCTACCAGGACCCGGAATACCTCGCCACTTCGCGGATTTTCTATGACCACCACGTGTGCCGGGTCAACCCGTGGCCGGAAGAGGTCGCGCGCACCTTTGCTCAGGTCGATTCAGACCCGACGGTGTATCACGCCATGAGCGGGCCTACCGAGTTCCACGTGATCGGCAGCCTGAAGGATTGGAAATCGATTGGCCGTCTGTCGAAGATCAACGTGCCGACCCTGGTGATCTCCGGCCGCCACGACGAGGCCACGCCGCTGGTGGTCAAGCCGTTCCTGGATGAGATCGCCGATGTGCGCTGGGCGCTGTTTGAGGACTCCAGCCACATGCCCCATGTGGAAGAACGCCAGGCGTGCATGGGGACCGTGGTGAAGTTTTTGGATGAGGCGTGCGCGGTGCCGCGCGCGGCACTCAAGGCCGGTTGAGTTCAGTGTGGGAGGAAGCACGCGCCCTCCCACTCCTTCAGACCTCGGAGGTCTCAGGCTTTGATGCCTGCCGTGCCGGCTCGGCCGTCACCGGGATCTCTTTGCCCTCGGCATCGAACAACTTGCCGCCCCTGAAGTAATCCCCATCACGCAGCGCCGCCACATCTTGGAAGCACAGGCTGCGTTCGGTCCCCGCGACGAACACCGACTGCTGGTCCGAGTTGCCCGCGGTGAAATGGTTGAACGCCAGGTTCAGCAGAATCGCCATGATCGCCGACGAACTGATCCCCGAATGGAAAATGGTCGCGAACCAGCTGGGGAAGTGGTCATAGAAGCTTGGCGCGGCGATGGGGATCATGCCGAAACCGATGGAGGTGGCGACGATGATCAGGTTCATATTGTTGCGGTAATCCACCTTGGACAAGGTGCGAATTCCACTGGCCGCCACCGTGCCGAACAGTACGATCCCGGCGCCGCCCAGCACCGACGTGGGCACTGCGGCAATCACCCGGCCCATGAACGGCAGCAAGCCGAGAATGACCAGGAACAGCCCGCCGGTGGCCACCACAAAGCGGCTTTTCACCCCGGTGACCGCCACCAGGCCGACGTTCTGGGCGAAGGCACTCTGGGTGAACGAACCAAAGATCGGCGCGAACATGCTCGACAGCATATCGGCGCGCAGGCCGTTGCCCAGGCGCTTGGAGTCCACCTTGGTGTCGATGATTTCACCCACGGCGAGGATATCCGCCGAGGTTTCCACCAAGGTCACCATCACTACGATACA
Organism: Pseudomonas lurida; assembly: GCF_013522705.1. Taxonomy (GTDB): domain Bacteria; phylum Pseudomonadota; class Gammaproteobacteria; order Pseudomonadales; family Pseudomonadaceae; genus Aquipseudomonas; species Aquipseudomonas quebecensis. Next base: position 151,039 of record NZ_JAAMRE010000007.1, on the reverse strand, counting down.
CATCGAAATAATCGCAGCGATGTGAAAGGTTGGCATGCCGAAATGAAACGGCGTGGGGAAGCCGAACATTGGCCCTTGGGTCACGCTGGAGAAGTCGGCCATGCCCAGCAGCACCGCGATCAGCGTGCCGATCACCATCGCCAGCAGGATCGATAGGCGCGAAATGGTCGCGCTGCCGATTTTGCTCAGCAGCAGCACCAGCACCAGCGTCAACGCCGCCAACCCGATATTGGGCATGCTGCCGAAATCCGCAGCGCGGCTGTTGCCGCCCATGGCCCAGCGCGCCGCGACGGGCATCAGGGTCAGGCCGATAGTGGTGATGACGATACCGGTGACCAGCGGCGGGAAGAACTTGGTGATCCGCGAAAACACCGGGGTGATCAACAGGCCGATCAATGACGCGGCCATTACCGCTCCGAGAATCGCCGGTAAACCACCGGCACCGTCGCTGCCGACAATCGCCACCATGGTGGCCACACCGGCAAACGACACGCCCTGCACCAACGGCAGCTGGCAGCCGAAAAACGGCAGGCCGAGGGTTTGCAACAAGGTCGCCAGGCCGCCCGCAAACAGCGACGCGGCGATCAACAGGCCGATATCCGCCGGCGATAACCCGGCCGCCTGGCCGACGATCAACGGTACGGCAACGATGCCGCCGTACATGGTGAGCACATGCTGCAGGCCGTAAGCCATGTTGGCCGCGACGCCAAGATTCTCATCTTCCGGCCGTTGCGGTGACGCCTTCGGGGTAGTCATGGTGAGGGGTTCTCTGTTTTTGTTGTGCGGCCACTGTATGCAATATTTGGACTGGATGTCCATAGAGTTGTATACAATCAACCAGACAAGATACCCTCCGCCGGCGTTACAAAAACCATTCGGCCGTGATGAGCCGCAACGCCAAGGACACTAAAACAATGAAAAAGGCACTACAGGGCGCTACCGTCGCACTCACTCTGCTGGGCGGCGGGGAGGCTGTCGCGGTGGAATGGATGAACAACAGCGTAGGGTTTCGCTACGGCCAGCAGTTCACCAACCCGAACAACCCCGATGAATTCAGCAAGCGCATCTACAGCTTCACCCACGCCAGTGGCTACCGATACGGCAGCAATTTTCTCAACCTGGATGTGTTCCTGTCCGACAGCCGCGACCCGCGCAAGGGCACTGATCACGGGGGCAGCGAGGTGTACGCGGTGTACCGGCACCAGCTGTATGCCTCGCGGGTATTCGACAGGCCGCCGGGGACGGGTGCGGTCAAGGATTACGCCTTGACCCTGGGCTTCGACGCCAACCGAAATAACAACTTCGCCTCCGCGAAGAAACGCGCGCTGGTGCTCGGCCCGACCGTGAAACTCAATACTGTCGGCGTGTTGGACCTGAGCCTGCTGTATTACAAGGAGCGCAACCACACTGGCATTCCCGGCGCCCAGGAATCCGACCACACCTTCGACGACACCTACATGCTTAACCTGACGTGGATGCGCCCGTTCGAGATCGCCAACCACGGGGCGAAATTCCAAGGGTTCATCAATTACGTCGGGGCTAAAGGCGAGGACTACCACGGCCGCGACACCGCTGCCGAAGCGCTGATGCGCACCGCGTTGATGGTGGCCGTGCGACCGGGCAAGAGCGTCAAACCGAACCTGTACCTGGGCGTGGGTTACGAGTACTGGCATAACAAATTCGGCGTCGACGGCGGCCGCGGCAGCCGCACCTCCACGCCGACCGTGAATATGGAAATCACCTTTTAATCACGGGTGCTGCTGTGAGTCGGACACACCGCATTCGCAGCCATTAGGGCCGCTGCGCAGCCCAGCGCAGGACAAGCCTGCTTACCACAGGGAAGCAGCACCCCCGCAGTTGTGGTGAGCGGGCTTGCCCCGCGCTGGGGCGCGAAGCGGCCCTGTCTCCAGACACTGCGGTGTGCCAGGCTTAAACAGTTTGCAGACTTTGGGGCAGCCGCTACGCAGGTGTTCTTTCAGTTCAGCTCTGTCATCAGCTCGGCACGATTGGTCTTCGGCCGGGCCAGCCAATATCCCAACACTGCCAGCGGCGCGGTTGCCAGCATCACGATCACGGTGATCATTAGCGGATGTTCGAGCATCGATGACACCAGCAGGCTGCTCACAAAACACAACCCCAACTGCAGGGTGTTTTGCAGCGCCGCAGCCTTGCCGGAATTTTCCGCGAAGGGCATCAGCGCGTTCGCCACCACGATGGGGTAACTGGCACCGTTGCACAGCGCCATCAGGCAGAACGGAATCAACAGGGTAGTGAGCGTCGGCACGGTCAACGTGGCGACCAGGTACAGCGCCCCCATGCTCACGCAGTAGGCAAGCAGCAGCCACGGCAGCAAGGTTTTACCCTGCAGATGCTGCAAGGCGCTGCGGCAACTGTAACCACCTATCAGGAATGCCAGGGTCGGCACCACATAGCTCAAGCCAATATCATTGGGGCTGTAACCCATACCGCCGAGAATGAACGGGGACGCTGTAAGCCAGGCAAAAAAACTGGCCGAGCACGCGGCAAAAATCATTACGTTGCCGCTGAATACCCGCGACTTGAGCAACTGCCCATACCCCAGGCGCGCCGGTGCCTGTGTCAGTCGTTTCGGCGCACTGCGCAGGAATAAGGTGGGTAACAGCAGCGCCAGCGACACAGCCAGCAACACGCCGAAGATCGCCTGCCAGCCTACGTGATTCAACACCAGCGCGCCCAACAGTGGCGCCAGGGCCGGCGACAGCGACATCAACGGCATGATGCTGGCGAACACGCGATGGGCCTTGTCGGCCGGGTAGCGATCAATCACGAGCGCCTGCCAGCTCACGGCGGCGGAACACACGCCGATCGCCTGGATAAAGCGCAGCGCCAACAGTTGCGCAGCACTGTCGACCCAAAACATGCCGGCGCAGCCCAGCACAAACAGGCTCAGGCCCGCTAGCAGAATCGGCTTGCGCCCCAGGCGGTCGGACAACGGCCCCCACACCAACTGCCCCAGCGCAAACCCGGCGAGGAAGACGCTCAAGCTGGCGCCGACCGCGCCCGCGCTGATCTGCAAGTGTTCGCCCATGGCGCCGAACGCCGGCAAGTACATATCCATGGCGAGATAACCGAGCATGCTCAGGCCCGCCAGATACCAGGTAAAACCAAACGAATTTTTCATTGAAGCCTTTTTGACCTTGCCATCAAACTATTTGCTGACTGGCGCCCATTATGAAGCTGACAGTTTTCATGTGAAGCGATAATAATTGGCCTGAGCTATCAATAATTTTGAAGGCACCGATCATGTGGTCCGAATATTCCCTGGATGTGGTAGACGCCGTGGCGCGCCACGGCAGCTTCAGCGCCGCCGCACAGGAATTGCACCGTGTGCCGTCGGCCATCAGCTATACGGTGCGTCAGCTGGAAGAATGGTTGGCGGTGCCGCTGTTCGTGCGGCGTCACCGTGACGTGGAACTGACCCCCGCCGGCCGCCTGTTTATCGACGAAGCCCGGGGCGTGATGAAGAAAATGCTCGGCACGCGACGCTTGTGCCAGCAAGTGGCCAATGGCTGGAGCGGCCAGTTGAAGGTGGCGGTGGACTCCATCGTCAAACCCCAGCGCTGCCGGCAATTGGTGCTGGATTTCTATCGACGGTTCCCCGAGGTGGAATTACTGCTGGAGTACGAGGTGTACAACGGTGTGTGGGATGCCCTGGCCGACGAGCGCACCGACATTGTGATCGGCGCCACCAGCGCGGTGCCGGTGGCCAGCCACTTTACCTTTCGCGATATGGGGTTGTTGAACTGGCTGTGCGTGGTCAGCGCGCGGCATCCGCTGGCGAGCGTTGAAGGCCTGCTCAGCGACGACCAATTGCGCCCCTTCGCCTCGCTGTGCATGACCGACACCTCGCGTAACCTGCCTAAGCGCGACACCTGGACCCTGGACAACCAACGGCGCCTGGTGGTGCCTAACTGGGCGTCAGCCATCGATTGCCTGCGCGACGGGTTGTGCGTCGGCATGGCGCCGGCACATAAGGTAGCGCCCTGGATCGAACGCGGCGAGCTGGTGGCGCTGCACCTGACCCGCCCCTTCCCCGCCAGCCCGTCCTGCGTGGCCTGGGCGCAGAACAAGCTGTCCCCGGCCATGGCGTGGTTACTCGAATACCTGGGCGACACCGAAACCCTCAACCAAGAATGGCTCAATGGCCCTGATCCAATAAGCGGCTGATGGCCCGCACGATCATCTCGACTTCCTTGCCGTCCAGGGTCAGCGGCGGCAGCAGGCGGATGATTTTGCCGCGCGTCACATTGATCAGCAGCGCATGCTCCTGGGCGGCGCGCTGGGCCAGGTCGCGATACGGGCTGACCAGTTCGATGCCGATCATCAAGCCCTGCCCGCGAATCGCCAGCACCTGGGGGTGTTCCGCCAGTTCCACGCGCAGCCGCGCCAGCAAGCGTTCGCCCTGTTGCGCGGCGTTGTGCAGCAAGCCCTGCTCTTCGATGATGTCCAGCACCGTGCAGCCAACCCGGCAAGCCAGCGGGTTGCCACCAAACGTGCTGCCATGACTGCCCGGCGTGAACAGGCGCGCCACACCGGCCCGTGCCAGACAGGCGCCGATCGGCACGCCGTTGCCGAGGCCTTTGGCCAGGGTCATGACGTCCGGCACGATGCCTTCATGCTGGAACGCGAACCACGCACCGGTGCGACCGATGCCGGTCTGGATTTCATCGAGCATCATCAGCCAGCCGTGGGCTGTGCAGTGATCGCGCAAGCCACGCAGATAGCCGGGCGGCGCCGGCAATACGCCACTTTCACCCTGGATCGGCTCCAGCAACACGGCCGCAATCTGCGCGCCATGGGTGCGGGTGATCGCTTCGATGGCGGCCAGGTCACCGAACCGGACCTTGAGAAAATTCCCCGGTAAGCGCTGAAATCCGAGGCGCACCGACGGTCCGTCGCTGGCCGCCATGGTGCCCAGGGTGCGCCCGTGAAAGGCGTTCTCCATCACCACAATCAACGGTTCTTCGATGCCCTTTTTCCAGCCATGCAAGCGCGCCAGCTTGAGGGCGGTTTCGTTGGCCTCGGCGCCGGAGTTGTTGAAAAATCCGCAATCCAGGCCGGACAGCTGCGCCAGGCGCCGGGCCAGACGTTGTTGCCAGTCAATGCTGTAGAGGTTGGAGGTGTGCAGCAACAGACCGGCCTGCTCGCTGATGGCCGCCACCAGGCGCGGGTGGGAATGCCCGACATTGGTCACCGCCACACCCGCCACCGCATCGAGGTACTCGCGACCCTGCTGGTCCCACAGACGCGTGCCCAGGCCACGGGCGAAGCTCAGGGCCAAGGGTTGGTAGGTGGTCATCAGGCAGGCGGCGGTCATGGTGCGGGCTCCAAGTCATCAGGTTGATGGTCTCAGTATCGTTAGCCACCTGAGCTGGATAAACTGCACATTTCTGCAATGACTTTAAACCAGGGCTTGATAATGGATCTGTTCCAGGCAATGTCGGTGTACGTAAAAGTGGTGGAGACCGGCAGCATGACGGCGGCGGCCCACGCCTGCGGCCTGTCGACCACGATGGTCGGTAACCACCTGCGCGCCCTGGAACAGCGCCTGGGAGTCAGTCTGCTCAAGCGCACCACGCGCAAGCAGAGTCTCACGGAGTTCGGCGGCCAGTATTACCAACGCTGTCTGGAGGTGTTGGGGCTAGTGGCGGACTCCGAACAACTGGCCGAACAAGCCCACAGTGACGTGCCTAGAGGCACCTTGCGCATCACCGCCCCACCCGCCTTCGGCACCGAGCGCCTGGCGCCGGCGTTGAGCGAATTCTCCCAACGTTATCCGCAGATCAAGCTCTATGTGGTGCTCAGCAACCAGCGCATGGACCTGGTCGACAGTGGCTTCGACGTGGCGATCCGCTTGGGCGAGTTGGAACCGTCGAGCCTGATCGCCCGGCCCATGCAGGACTACACCATCACCCTCTGCGCTTCGCCGAGCTACCTGGCGCGACGCGGCACGCCGACCAGGCCCGAAGACCTGCAACAACACGACTGCCTGGCCTTCGCTTATCCGTCCACCGACGACTGGCGCAACGCCGACAAGCTCTGGCGTATGACGGGAGCGGACGGCGAAGTGGAAATCCCGGTGTCGGGATCGTTGACCATCAATAGCTCACAAGCCCTGCGCCAAGCGGCGGTGCAAGGCATGGGCATCGTGATGCTGCCCGATGCGCTGGTCCAGCCCGATCTGCACAGCGGCAAACTTGTGGCGTTGCTGACCGACTATCAATTGCCCAGCCGACCCATGCATGTGCTGTACGGCCAGGATCGTTATCGCCTGCCCAAGTTGCGAGCGTTTGTCGATTTTGTGATGGAGAAATGGGCGCGCTAGAAGCTCACGCCCAATTCACGCAATCGTGCCGATGTCTGCTCGGCCGATACATGATGAATGCCCTGCCAACCCAGAGCGCTGGCGGCATCGGCTTTGTCGGCCACGTCATCTCGTAATAGGCCGTGATCAAGTCTCTAGGGTGGGGGTGTTGATCGATCAGGATTTGCGTGGCTTCGGCCAGCGGCCGCCCCGCATCTTGTTCGGTATTCCAGGCCTGGGTGCAGATGTTATCCAGGAATCACTGCCGTTCTTGATCGTCGGCAATCAGTTTGGGGTAGAGGTGATGCGGGCTCCAACCGAAGAGAACACCGCCGAAATCAAAAACTACTGCACGAATCGTCATCAGATCCTCCGTTGGCTTGGCTTGATAGCGGGAGGAGTCTGGCAGATTTGAAGAGAGGGAAAGGCGCGCTGAAGCGCAAGAAACCTCTGAAACGCACGCAAATCAAAGTGTGAGGGACTTGCCCCCGACGGCGATAGCTCAGCTACAGCTGAGCGGTCTGACGCGACGCCATCGGGGGCAAGCCCCTCCTACATTTTTAACCGCGCTTTATGCTTGGATCAGACCGTTGATCTTCACCGTCGGATTTACGTCAGCCTCGTAATCCACGCCATCGACTTCAAAGCCGAACAAGCGCAGGAATTCCGCTTTGTAACCGGCAAAATCGCTGATCTCGTTGACGTTCTCGTCGGTGACCTGGTTCCACAGGGCCGCCACGGCGTCCTGAACCTTCGGCTCCAGCTCGGCCAGGTCGGCGCGCAGGCGGCCGTCGGTGTCGAGCTTCGGCTCTTTGCCGTACAGGCTGTCCTTGAACAAACCGTAGACCTGCTCGATGCACCCTTCGTGAGTGCCCTGCTCTTTCATCACTTTGAACAGCAGCGACAGGTACAGCGGCATGATCGGGATCGCCGAGCTGGCCTGGGTGACCACGGCCTTGAGCACCGACACACGGGCGTCGCCCTTCAGTGCGGCGAGGTTGTCGCGCAGGGTCAGGACTTTCTTGTCCAGGTCTTTCTTGGCTTCACCGATCGAGCCGTTCCAGTAGATGTCCTGGGTCAGCTTTTCGCCAAGGTAGGTAAAGGCGGTGGTCTTGGCGCCTTCGGCCAGTACGTCGGCGTCACGCAGCGCGTCGATCCACAGTTGCCAGTCTTCGCCACCCATGACTTTCACGGTGCCGGCGATTTCTTCTTGGGTCGCCGGCTCTAAGGTGGTGTCGACCACAACCCCTTTGTCGGTGTTGATACCGCGCAGGGTCACGGCCTTGCCGATCGGCTTGAGCGTGGAGTTGTAGACCTCACCGGTCTTGGGGTCGGTACGGCGTGGCGCGGCCAGGCTGTAGACCACCAGGTCGATCTTGCCCAGGTCTTTTTTGATGGTTTCGATGGTCAGGCGCTTGATCTCGTCGGAGAACGCGTCGCCGTTGATGCTCTTGGCATACAAGCCTTTTTCGACCGCAAACTTCTCGAACGCAGCGCTGTTGTACCAGCCGGCGGAACTCAGCTTGCCTTCTTCGCCTTCTTTCTCAAAAAACACGCCCAGGGTGTCGGCGCCGCAGCCAAACGCAGCGCTGATGCGCGCGGCCAGGCCGTAACCGGTGGAAGCGCCGAGTACCAGCACCTTCTTCGGGCCGCCTTCGATGGCGCCATGCTGGGTCACGTAATCGATCTGTTCCTTGACGTTCGCTTCACAGCCAACAGGGTGAGCGGTCACACAGATAAAGCCACGAACCCGCGGTTTGATGATCATAAAGTTTCTGCCTCTTCCAAGGTGCCGAGGGCCAGTGGTGGCCATTCAGCTTCAATCGTACCGGTCTATGACGTCCGAAAAACCGAAGCGTCACGATAGTCGTAAATCTCGCGTTTACAAAATTCGGTGCACACACCCCGGCAACCGTTAAAAACTGTGAGTGGCCTGCACACTTTTTCGCACTATTTAAACTGCCGACACGGGGTCAAACGCCTTATTATGACGTAGTTGTTTCAACATGTTTCAAACCCACCACTCGCAGCCACCGGTCCGGACCTGTCGAATGGCGTCCTTGTGGAGCTGAGTTCATGAACAAGCCTGCTGTGCGTAAAAAAGCCATCTCGCTGGCCTGGGTGCTCGCGGGCCTGCTGTTTATCGATGTATTCCCCGAGACCACGCTGGTGTTTCTGTGCCTGGTGCTGCTGTGCGGCCTTTACGATTTTTTGCGCAACGGCCTGTACGATGCGTCCACCATCAAAAAGTACTTTATCGGCAGCGGCCGCAACACCTGGCTGTTGGCGCCGTTCAATACCCTGTTCGACCTGCTGAGCTCGCGCAATCGCCACATCTATACGATGCGTGACCTGCCACCCGCCTGGCGTGAAGAGCTGCAACGGGTCATTGATGAGGCCATGGCCCACAAGGACGAAATCATCGGTTACCTCGACGAACGCATGGCCGAAAAAAAGCGAGGCATGTTGTTTTTCCAATGGTACGGGCGGCCGATCGAGACCCACCTGGACATCCCGGCCCTGCGCAAAAAACTGCCGTTCGTAAAAACCATCGGGGTGTCGGTGTTCAACGAAAACCGCTCCACGTCCTTTCACTTCGGCCCACTGCGCATGATGTTCCGCGTGCTTTACAACATGGCGCCGGCGCCCCATCACGACGGCGTGTATATCCAGGTGGGCGAGCACAAACACTACTGGCATGACGACCCGTTGTTTATCTTCGATGACACGCTGATGCACGCGTCTTTCAATAAGAACGATGCCAAGCGCTACTGCCTGTTCATCGATATCGTGCGGCCGACCCCAGTGCCATCGGTGCTCAATGCCGTGATCGCCGGGTTTGCCGCGCTGGTCTTTACCCTGCGTCGGGTTTTCTACAAAAACTGGAAGCTGATCGAGTGAGTTCTGCGGCATGATGGTGTTGAGCGGTGTTTGCGCTGGGCCGTGTGCCTGAGTTAAAAAACCGTCTCGTGCGCCCCTCATCGGCGCCCACCTTTCCCAAGCCATCGCGCCTCAGCGGCTGCGGTGGCTGTGCTTTCAAGGAATCAGAATGCCCCAACGTCAAGTCATCAACGCCTCCGTCAGCCCCAAGGGCAGCCTCGAAACCCTCTCCCAACGCGAAGTGCAGCAACTGAGCGAAGCCGGCACCGGCAGCATCTATACCCTGTTCCGCCAATGCGCCCTGGCGATCCTCAACACCGGAGCGCACATCGACAACGCCAAGACCATCCTCGACGCCTACAAAGACTTTGAAGTGCGCATCCACCAACAGGACCGCGGTGTGCGCCTGGAATTGCTCAACGCGCCGGCCGACGCCTTCGTCGATGGCGAGATGATCGCCAGCACCCGCGAAATGCTGTTCAGCGCCCTGCGCGACATCGTCTACACCGAGAACGAGCTGGACAGCCAGCGCATCGACCTGAGCAACTCCCAGGGCATCACCGACTACGTGTTCCACCTGCTGCGCAACGCGCGCACGCTGCGCCCTGGTGTGGAACCGAAGATCGTGGTGTGCTGGGGCGGACACTCGATCAATACCGAAGAATACAAATACACCAAGAAAGTCGGGCATGAACTGGGCCTGCGCAGTCTGGATGTATGCACCGGCTGCGGCCCGGGGGTGATGAAAGGTCCGATGAAAGGCGCGACCATTTCCCACGCCAAGCAACGTATCACCGGCGGGCGCTACCTGGGCCTGACCGAGCCGGGCATCATCGCCGCCGAAGCGCCGAACCCGATTGTCAACGAGCTGGTGATCCTGCCAGACATCGAAAAACGCCTGGAAGCCTTTGTGCGCGTGGGCCACGGCATCATCATCTTCCCCGGCGGCGCCGGCACGGCCGAAGAGTTCCTGTACCTGCTGGGCATCCTGATGCACCCGGATAACCGCGACGTGCCGTTCCCGGTGATCCTCACCGGACCGCAGCAGGCCGCACCGTACCTGCAGCAACTGCACGCCTTTGTCGGCGCCACTTTGGGCGAAGCGGCGCAGGCGCATTATCAGATCATCATCGACGACCCGGCCGAAGTGGCCCGCCAGATGACCGCCGGCCTCAAGGCGGTGAAGCAGTTCCGCCGCGAGCGCAACGACGCCTTCCACTTCAACTGGTTGCTCAAGATCGACGAAGGCTTCCAGCGCCCGTTCGATCCGACGCACGAGAACATGGCCAGCCTGCAACTGAGCCACACCCTGCCGCCCCACGAACTGGCGGCCAACCTGCGCCGGGCGTTCTCGGGGATCGTGGCGGGTAACGTGAAGGACAAGGGCATCCGCCTGATCGAAGAAAATGGCCCATATGAGATCCATGGCGATCCAGCGATCATGAAACCGCTGGATGAACTGTTGAAGGCGTTCGTCGCGCAGCACCGCATGAAATTGCCGGGCGGCGCGGCGTATGTGCCGTGCTACCGCGTGGTGCGGTAGGCAGCCGGCATGGGTTCATAGTTTGTATTGCTTTGGCGCCAGGCCAGGTGTGCGAGAAATAGAAGTTCGGGCTAGGTTTTTTACTTACCCACTTTTACATGAGCAGAACGACCTATGGACCAACGGACCTTGTCCTCCATCGTTCCTTACCTTAGGGTAAGGAACACCCCGATGGAGATATTTGCTATGGCCACCGCCACCCTCACCTCTAAAGGACAAATCACCATCCCCGTGCAGGTCCGCACCGCCCTAGGCCTGGAAACCGGCGACCGCGTGGAATTCGTCGAAATGGAAGACGGCAGGTTTTCCATTGTTGCGTCAAGCAAGAGCGTCCGCGACCTCAAGGGGTTGATCCCGACGCCAGCCAACGCGGTCTCGCTCGACGAGATGAACCAGGCCATTGCCGCGCAGGGAGCGAGCGCTCGATGATCGGGTTGGATACCAACGTCCTGGTGCGCTACATCACCCAGGACGACCCGGTTCAATCCGCCCAGGCATCCGAATTGATCGAATCCCTCACTACGGTGTCTCCAGGGTTTGTCAGCCTGGTGTCGGTAGTGGAACTGGTGTGGGTCCTGCAGAGCTGCTACGCCTGCGCCAAGCGTGACGTGGTCAGCGTGCTGGAAACCCTGCTGCGCACCCGCGAGTTGACCCTGGAACATGCCGAAGTCATCTGGCAGGCGCTACGCAAGTTCAGCGCCGGCAAGGCCGATTTCGCCGACTGCCTGATTGAGCGGTGCGCCCATGGAGCCGGCTGTGAATACACTGCGACCTTTGACGCTGATGCCGCCAAGGCAGCCGGCATGAAGCGCCTGGGCTGAGCCGGGCTCAACGCACCCAGCCACCAATCTGCCAGTGAAAGCCATCACTGCGCTGCACCCAATGCGGATGCACATAGCGATAGCCTTCGCGCACTGGCTCCCAGTGGCCATGGACCGCCACGTAGCGACCGCCCTCCCAACGCCAATAACCGCGAGACCAGATATAGCCATAACGTGCCGGCGGTTCGACTTCGACCACTTGCACCGGCGGCGGCTGCGGCGCCACCACCTCGACATATTCCCGTTGCACAGGTCGGCGCTCATGCACCACACGCTCTTGCACACACCCGGACGCAGCCACGACCACCGCCGCCAATGCCGCATAACGTAGCAACATACAAACCCCTCGGGCGTTAGCGCCCAACACCTGCCGCTGTCAAAAATCCCCCCGTTGCCGCAACCATGCTCCTGCGTGGCCATGGACAATTTGTAACAGGCGGTATCTGTCAGCTTGCTGAAGCTGAGGGCATCACGATGTGCAGGCGACGGTCGGTCGCTTGAGTCGAACCAGAATCAGACCGGCGACAACCACCGCAATGCCGGCATAGGTGGAGGCGAGAATCGCATCGCCAAACATCAACGCCGCCCACACCAAGGTCACTGGCGGCTCCAGGTAAACCAGCACTGCCACATGGGTCGCGGTCATGAACCGCAGCAGCATCCAAAGACTCAAGTAGGCAATGAAGGTCGAGAACACCGTCAGCCAGACAATCGAGATCAGTACCTCAGGCTCATGGGGAATGCTCAGGGTGTCGGTATACAACACCGCAGCGGTAAACCCGATCAGCGTCAATAGCGATTGGATAAACAGCGGCAAGACCAGGCCCGTGCTGTGTTGTTGCGCCGAACGGCGCTCATACAGGGTTGCCAGGGTCAGCCCCAACGCCGACACCAGCGGCAACAGATACATGACCAGGCCGACACTTTGCCCGCTGCTGCCGTATTGCCCCGAGATGACGATCGACACGCCGACAAACCCGATCAGCAACCCCAGCCACTGCCATCCACCACTGCGCTCCCCAGCGTTCCCCGTTGACAGCGCCGCCGTCATCAACGGCTGCAAGGCCGCGATAATGGCCGCGATCCCCGGCGGCAACCCGTTCTGGATCGCCACGTAAACGCAACTCAAGTAGAGGAATTGCGAGAGAAACCCGATTACCGCGTGATGGCGTATCTGCGCCCAGGAAACCTTGAGCAACCGCACATTCAAAAACACGCCCAGGCACAGCGAGACCAACAGAAATCGCCAGAACAGCAGGTTGAAGGCACCGGCAGTCTGTGCGCCTAACTTGGCGCCGATAAAGCCGGAACTCCAGGACAGGACAAACACCGCCTGCAGGAGTTCCAGCTTCACACAACCCATGCGGGGCGCGCTCACGGCGCCACGCTCAACGGATCGAGATCGGCGAAGGTAATCGGCTCGATGCCCAGCCGCTGGTACTGCTCGTGGGCCGGCCGCACCAGGTCGTGTTGTAAACGGAACCACGGCCGGATCGTCCTCAAGACCCCGTCGTCCGAAGCCAGGTGCCAGAACTTGTTCACATCCTCCTGGCTATAAGGGCAATGAAACGACAGCACCAACGACATACGACGACCGCGCGTAAGCGGACGCACCCCATGGAACACACGGCTGCCGTAGATATACACCGCGTCGCCGCTGGATTTGACCGAGCAACTGCGCACCCGCTGATCCAGTTCCTCGACGTCAAACTGCTCAGCGCTACCGTCGAAGTAAACGAACTCTCCACCGTCATATTCATCGGCCTCAGACAGCAGAATATTCAGCACGAAACTGGTGCCGTCGGTGTGCCACATGCCGATCTGCGCCTTGTCGTGGTGTGCCTGAGGCGGATAGAAATAATTGACCTGGGAACGCGCCCGCGCAAAGGGATGGGGCACCAACGGAACCCCGGCAATGCGCGATACCGCCAGCAAAAAGGCCCGACTGTTCATCATCTGGCGTATCAGTGTGGACGACTCGGTGACGCCGCGGGTGCGGTTCGAAATGATCCAGGCACTGGTGCTGGAACCCGCCTCCAACTGATAACAGGCACGTCGCAGTTGGAGGATGCCCTGCTCGCTGAACAGCCCGGATACCTGGGCCAAGGCCGTCAACTGTTGAGGCGTGGAAACCGCCAAGGGCGAGTCCACATAACCCAAGTCCGCAAGGGTGCGGCTCCCGATGAGACTGGGCCCATCCGTTCGCAAATAACTGTCGCGCCAAGGTTGCAACGTATCAAGCAATGCGCCCGGATGTTTACAACGGGATGTGGGGGCCAATGACGCCTGCAAGGCTGATCTGACGCGCGCGAAGCCTTGGGCGAATACCGGTAGCTCACTTTGTCTTTTCATGGTGATTGCCTCACTCAATTGACGGCCGCGTGATCCGCGCAATATTCCGACAGCTGAAACAGCACGCTGCCGTCACCGCTGCAGTACTCGCCGATGACGCGGCAACCGCCGTATTCTTGGCGTACGCGGGTAAATTGTTCGCGGGTGTACTTCAAACAGACATTGGTCAACAGGTAGCCCTGTGCCGAACCTTTGCTGACGGGCAACAAGGTGGCGGCAACGCGATAGCGATCCACCCCGTGCTCGATTTCTGAAACAACCACTTCGTGCTCGCCGGTTTTCTGGAAGCCGAGCTTGATGCCGATCAGGTCGGAGAATCGATACATACAGTCGTGCCGGTAAAAGCGCTGGATGTGTTCGTCCCCCTGGGCAGTGGACAGTTGCATCTCCGAAAGCACGTAGGTTCGCGCGCCACCAATACGCCGTAGGATCTGTCCGATGGTGTCGGGCAGTTCATTACCTTCCTGAAACCCCAGCATGGTGATCAGCGTCACATCCTGCCCGCAGTCGATGTGGCGCCTGTACAGGGAGCGAAAATCCGTCGACAAGTAGCGAAACCCTTGCGGCGCTGCGAGCAATGGCTCGACCGATCGGCGCATGACCCCGTGTGATGCCTGGTTGATATCAACGGCGGTGTAATGCAAGGGCTCAGCGCCGTTCTCCAGCAGGTGTCGCATCAGCGCGCAGGTTTTGATCGGCTCAGGGCCCAACTCCACATAGTGCAAGCGGTCTTGACCGACCAGCTCCACAAGATCATCCGCCACCGCGCGCAACAGTTGACCCAATGCGCCCTGGCCACAGGGTGCGGCGCACAGATCCACGCGGTCGACGCCCTCCTGATTCAGCGAGGTCATCAGGTGCAGGATTTCTTCGCTGACCAACCGGTCCCATTCCGATAAATCAGCGCCTGTGGCCGCGTATTTAGCGGCATTTTCAACCGTCCATATCGGGCTTTCGAAGCCGTGGTTGTTCTTCAACGACGACACCACCAGCTCATTGATATCCATAAGCGCTCCCTTTCTTATTGTTCTCAGGCACGACCGGCGTACCTGCTTGACCCAAAGCCTAGGGAGCGAGCATGATTTTGTATATTTGAATAATCTGCACAACTGATCCTTAAAAGAAGAATCATGAGTAAACAACTGAATGTCGACCTGCTGCGCACTTTTCATGCGGTGGCGCGTTTCCGACGCTTCAATGAGGCCGCCCAGCATGTGCACCGCAGCGCCTCGACGGTCACCACGCAGGTCCAGAAGCTCGAAGCGTTGATCGGCCAGCGCTTGTTCATTCGCAGCAACCAAGGCGTGGAGCTGACGATGTATGGCAAGAAGCTGCTCAGCGAAACCACTGACTTCCTCAAGAGCCATGACCGACTGCTGGCCTCGCTGACTCCGCAGCGCATGCAAGGGAAGATTCGCCTGGGTTTGCCGGACTCTTACGCGCCCGCCTTTATGCGCGACTTCCTGCCTCGACTGATCGCCGATAACCCGCTGCTCGAACTGGAAGTGGAAGCCCGCTCCAGTGGCGAATTGTTCACCATGTTCAGCCGTGAACAGATCGATCTGGCGTTGATTGTCAGCGCCCAGCCGCTGGAACAAGGGGAATTGTTAGGGTCGATACAGCCGGTGTGGGCAGCGTCCGAAAATTTCAAGACACCCGAACAGGCGCCGCTGCCGATCGCCGTGCAATTGAACGGTTGCCCCTACCGCGCCTCCGCCATGCGGGTGCTCAAGGACAACGGAACCTACTACCGGGTGCTACTGGAAAGCGCGAGCTCCACGGCAGTGGAGGCGGCCATCAGCTGTGGCCTGGCCGTGGGCATGATCGAAGAAAGTCGCATCACCGCCGGGCTGACTAAAAACATTCCAGGGGTGCAACTGCCCGAACTGCCACGCCACCATCTCTACTTGCTGTCCGATAGCGCGAACTACTTGGCGCTCGATCTGCATGAGCAGTTAAAGCAGGGCTTCACCCTCTGACAGATGCCCACAAAAAAGCCCGCTGACCGTTACCGATTCAGCGGGCTTTGGCTGTGCAACGCTTTTTACAGCGCCAGGTCAGACGCCGGCTTGCTCGGCTCAGCCGCGGGCTTGGCAGCCTCGGTAGCCTTGGGTGCAGCCAGTTGCGGAATCGCAGGCGGTGGAGTCAGTTGCAGGATACCGGCGGTGTAGGCCCATTCCTTGGCAACCGCTTCCGGGCTGTCATTCAGCTTGGTGCCGTAGCTCGGCACGATCTGGTGCAGTTTTTCCTGCCAGGCCGGGGTGGCGACCTTGTCCTTGAAGACTTTCTGCAGCACGGTCAGCATGATCGGAGCCGCAGTGGACGCGCCCGGCGATGCACCCAACAGGCCGGCGATGGTGTTGTCGGCGGAGCTGACCACTTCGGTGCCGAGTTTGAGGACGCCGCCCTGCTCTTCGTCACGCTTGATGATCTGCACGCGCTGACCGGCCTGCCACAGGCGCCAATCTTCTTTCTTGGCGTTCGGGAAATACTCTTTCAGGGCGTTGTAACGGTCGTCATCCGACAGCATCAGTTGGCCAGCAAGGTACTCGACCAGCGGGTATTCACGAATACCGACTTTGGTCATGGGCCAGATGTTGTGGGTGGTGGTGCTGGTCAGCAGGTCCAGGTACGAGCCTTCCTTGAGGAACTTGGTGGAGAAGGTCGCGAATGGGCCAAACAGGATCACGCGCTTGCCATCGAGCACGCGGGTGTCCAGGTGCGGCACCGACATCGGCGGCGCGCCGACCGAAGCCTTACCGTAGGCCTTGGCCAGGTGCTGCTCGGCGATGGTCGGGTTATCCGTCACCAGGAACGAGCCGCCCACCGGGAAGCCTGCGTATTCCTTGGCTTCAGGAATGCCCGACTTTTGCAGCAGGTGCAGTGCACCGCCACCGGCGCCGATGAACACGAACTTGGCGTCGGTTTCAGTCTGGGTGCCGTCCTTCAGGTTTTTGTAGCTGACGCGCCACGAACCGTCGTCGTTCTTGGTGATGTCCTGCACTTCGCTCGACAGTTTCAGGTCGAACTTCGGTGTGGTTTGCAGGTGCGCGACGAACTGGCGCGTGATCTCGCCGAAGTTCACGTCGGTGCCGATCGGGCTCCAGGTGGCCGCGATTTTCTGGTTGGGGTCACGCCCTTCCATCATCAGCGGCACCCACTTGGCGATCTGCGCCGGGTCTTCGGAGTACTGCATGCCGGCGAACAGCGGGCTCGCCTGCAGGGCTTCGTAGCGCTTTTTCAGGAACTTGATGTTGTCATCGCCCCACACGAAGCTCATGTGCGGTGTGGAGTTGATGAACGAACGCGGGTTCTTCAGCACGCCCTGCTGGACCTGCCAGGACCAGAACTGACGGGAGATCTGGAACGCTTCGTTGATCTCGACCGCTTTGGGGATTTCAACGTTACCGTTCTTGTCTTCCGGGGTGTAGTTCAGCTCAGCCAGGGCCGAGTGACCGGTACCGGCATTGTTCCAGCCGTTGGAGCTTTCTTCGGCGACGCCGTCGAGACGCTCGACCATTTCCATCGACCAATCCGGTTCCAGCTCGTTGAGCCATACGCCGAGGGTCGCACTCATGATGCCGCCGCCGATCAGCAGCACATCGACTTTCTTTGCCTCTTGCGCTTGCGCGGTCGTTATCCCCATCGACAACGCCAGCCCCAGCAGGGCAGTGTTTACTTTCTTAAACATCCGTAGCACCTATGATAAAACGCCATCCGCCCCACTGCTCCCAAGCCTGGGCACCCCTCCATCACGCTGCGCCAGGCAACGCACCGCGGGGTGTGCACAGTCACTTCAGGGCCGCAGGGTGGGCACACAAGGCCGATGGATCGACCTCACTGTTATGTCCCTTCTGCGCTGACTTCTTATCATTATTGGCTTCAGCTGCCTGGCGACAGCCGCCCACCGCAACGTATACAGGTGTACGTTTGGGGAGCAGGCCAGACCAGGACGGCGCGCAGAATATCACGGCAAAAGGCCTTTATGCGCTGTTTGGCCAATTGACAGCTCCAAAACGAGGGTTTTCACGCGCCTGATCGGCCTCAGTGTCAAGCCTGGCGGGCGCGACGTGGGGTCACAGGCTGGCCACTGTGATGGAACTCTGACCAAAACGACTGTTCTAGACACCTTCGCCGTTGCTTGCGTAGCATCGGCGGCGCCTCCACGTACCCCCTTTACTAAGAGCGATCCATGTCAATCCACCCAACACCCGGGCACGTACTGCCCGCGCGCAGCGCCGCCAAAATGGAAGCGGCCATGGCCGTGGGCGCCTTCGCGATCGGCACCGGCGAATTCGCCATCATGGGCCTGATGCCTGATATCGCCCAGAACCTGGGCCTGAGCGAACCCCAGGTCGGCCACGCCATCAGCGCCTACGCGTTGGGCGTGATGGTCGGCGCGCCGCTGCTGGCCATCCTTGGCGCCAAGCTGCTGCGCAAACACATGTTGCTGCTGCTGATGGGACTGTACGCCCTGGGCAACCTGGCCACCGCCTTTACCCCGACGTTCGGCTCGCTGGTGGCCTTTCGCTTTATCAGCGGCCTGCCCCACGGCGCCTACTTCGGCATCGCCGCCGTGGTGGCCTCCAGCATGGTGCCAAGCGATAAACGCGCCGGCGCCGTGGCGCGGGTGATGCTGGGCCTTACGCTGGCCATGCTGCTGGGCAACCCCATCGCCACCTTCCTCGGCCAACACCTGGGCTGGCGCTCGGCGTTCGTACTGGTCAGCGCCATCGCCCTGTGCACCATTGCCCTGGTCTGGCAATTCGTACCCCACCGCCACGACGAACAACGCAGCGACCCGCGCAAGGAACTGCGCGCCTTCACTAAACCCCAGGTTTGGATGGCTCTGGCTATCGGCGCGATCGGGTTTGCCGGGATGTTCTGCGTGTTCAGCTACCTGGCGCCGACCATGCTGGAAGTGACCAAAGTGTCGCCACAGTGGATCCCCTTCGGCCTGGCCGCATTCGGCGTGGGCGGGATCATCGGGAATATTGCCGGCGGCAAGCTGTTTGACCGCCTGCAGTTTCGCGCGGTGGGCTGGATCATGGTGTGGTCGATGGCCGTACTGATTTTCTTCACCTTCGCCGCCAGCTCGCTGTGGAGCGTACTGCTGGGCATCGGCCTGGTCGGCACCATGATCGCCATGGCCGCGCCGCTGCAGATCCGCCTGATGGACATCGCCCACGAAGCCCCAAGCCTGGCGGCGGCATCCAACCACGCCGCGTTCAACCTGGCGAACGCGCTGGGGCCGTGGTTCGGCGGCATGGCAATTAGCGCCGGGTACGGCTGGACCAGCACCGGCTACATCGGCGCCGCTACCGCACTGGTCGGCCTGGGCATCTACCTGATCGCCCGGCGCATGCCAGGCGGCCACTGACGCCACCCGCTCCACTGGAGATCAAACTGAGGGAGGGGACTTGCCCCCGATAGCGATGGGCCAGTCAACACACCACTGACTGACCCACCCCCCCATCAATCATCATGCAACAACCCCGAACCATACTCCCCATAACTGCTACCCAGCCCACTGCCGCCAAAATTCATCCTGGCGGCTTTGCTCGGGCTGTGGTCGCCGAAGGCTTGGCATCCGCCTGAAAAGCATGGGTCGCTGTTGACGGTGGGTGAGGATGAACACGCGCTTAGCAGCAACGCACCCGCGATCAACGCAACTTTGAAGAGGTTTGAAGTCATTTTTCGATTCCCTGTGGGCGGGAGGCACGGCGGTCCTCGCTGGAGGGATCGTAGACCTCCCGGCCGCGGGCGATGATGAAACTTTGACGGGGGACAGGATGGGTTCAGGTTGCCGCCTTGGCGCAAGGCGGCAGACAGTCGATCAGGCGACTGGCGTACCGAGCGCAGGTGCGACCTGGTCCTGAGCGCGGTCGACGAGAAGCGCGCTTAGCTCGATCAGTTGCTGGATGCCCAACACGATGGCGCGGTGGGGTTCTTCGAGGTCGAAGGCCAGAGTTGCGGCCATTTGGCTGGCGGACGCCAGGTTTTCGGCGGCGTTGGCCAGGAGGGTTTCGGTGTCGATGTTGGGGGTAACGGTGAAGAGGTTGGTGTTGGGTTGGTGGAGGGGCGAGGCGTCTTCATCTGGCGGCAGGTAGTGATGAATGGCCCGCTGGGCCGCTGCTTGAAGCTTGGCGTTTTGGGATGAAGCGCTTGATGCATGAGGCGGGTTAGGTGTGACTTTGTACATGGCGAAGCTCCTTAACTATTCAGGAACTACCAGTCTCACTTCCACATGAGAGGTGGCAGCTGTACGCAGGTGTGGAAGACCAGGGCTAAGGACCCGGTGCACCGAAGTGCCCCGCGCACAGCCGCCGAAACACATGATACAGGCGTAAAAAAACGCCGGTAGGTGTTTGTGACGATTGCGTCTTAGCTTGGTACGGACTTCCACATCCGACCGCTGGATTGGCAGCGGCTGGGGGAGGTTAGCTAGGGAGCGTCTGAGGGGCAAGCCGAGAAAAGCGTGGGATATTTCTTAAAAGGCCTGTCCCCGTACACGCTCTTTGATGTCGCTCCAATTCCAACACCCCCTGCAAACGTCAATATCTGACGCTATGTGGATGAGAGTGCGCACGCGTGAACCTAAATGTAGCGGCTCACGTTTGAAAACACGCGGGCTAGCGTTCAGCAGAATTTCTGGCTCATATTAGCTGCACCAGTCAAATGTCCCGGCTCAGATTAAAGGCAAGCAGACTTGCATTCGATGGAGCTGGCTTGCATTCCATTGAGGCGGGCTCACGCTGTTTGCATCACTCCGACAGTCCTGTTTTGTCTCATTAGGTTCTAGACGTTCGTCGTGACGCATCTCGAAAGGGCATTCAGATCCTTGTAATACGAAAATAACGTCTAATGCCCATGGCCCATTTGGGTATACCAAACAGCACAAACATCAATAGCATCCAGAATACGGAGAGGGATAACCTTTTAAAGTCCAAGTATAAAAAACCCAGCTTGAGCCGGGTTTTTTGCAAACCTAAATATCACTCAACGTATACTTATTTTCAACCATGAAGGCCGGCGCATTCCAGTTTGGACCTTTCCTTATTCCTCCATCAACATGTTCAACCACCCCTTCGAGCTCCATATTTTCAATAAGCTTCAAAAGCTCTAGGTTATTTGAAATATTCGCCCACCCATTCCTGCTGTAGAGTCGGTCTAGCATTGGATACGAAATTGGTTTGTTTCTTACAATAAAAAGAACTACATCCCTCGGCTCTTCAGCGACCACCACATCATTAATGTTACTCATTTTACTCTCCATATACTTGTTTAATTTCTGCAGCGATGGCTTCCGGCGTATAGAACAAATCGTCAGCATCTCTCAGTTTATAGTCTTCCAAGGTTGCAGTATGGGCATTATTCCAAACATTTCCTTCTACTCCATCAGCGACCCCGATCGCCCTGTAACGTTCCAACTCTCGCATTTCATGGGTGTAAAATCGTTTATCAACATCCGTAATAGATATGTGACCACTTAGGATCTTTTCTAGCCGATCAATCATGATCTTATTAGCATCAGAAGGTACGAATCGTGACGTATGCAGTTTAACCAGATCAATACCTTCCTGAGTCACCGTTGCCGTTGCCCAATCAAGATCTTGTGTTGGACCTCCGGCTTTATCAGGATTGTACACCCGCCCGCTGTGTATACCTTTAGTAGTGGCGCCTTCGTACGGACTACTAAATACCGCGTAAATCGGCGGCAACCCCGAATCTGCGGGGTAAACATAAATAGCGTCTCGGATGCCCAATTGGCTGGCGATCGGAAACGGCACGGCTTTGACCTCAATTGGAGTCAGAGTGATGCCGGTGTATACCGGAGTTTCCACCGGCTGTGCCGGAGTTGCCGTTGAGCTATTTCCTGGTAATGCAATCGGGAATGCCAGAGTGATCGGCGGTGTATCGGTTGTAGTAAACGTATAGGCGTTGGCCACAGGATCAAGCACCAATGCCCTTACCGGAATAGTGGGGGCTAGTCCCCCAGTAACCTGTGTGGCGACTACGGAATACTTCGATTGATCACCATAAAGCCGATATGGCACATCAACCGTCCCACCAGCCGCCGCTACCTCGAGAAGATTATCAGGCAGGCTAGGCGCCAGTTCCTTAGCGGGCAGGTCCAGCATTGTCGCGGGCAGCTCCCCGTTGCCAAGGGACTCTGAATACGTCAAAGCTCCAATACCGACCGCCGTTGCCGCACTCACAACTGTACCCAGCGCTACCTTAGCCGCTTTAATCGCCGCCTCCAACGTAATGCCTGAACCTGCCGTGACGGCAATAGAGCCTGCTGCCGCAGTCAGTTGCGTAGCGCCAGCTCCGGGCAGCCTGAACGTGTGAGCAGCTTTAAGTGCTGCGGCTTCAGCGGCTACCCTAGCAGCCTCTGCTGCGGCCGCTTCAGCTGCTACCCTTGCAGCCTCTGCTGCAGCCGCCTCATCGGCAATACGTTTTGCCTCGGCGTCTGCGCGTGCTTGATTAGCCTGCGCTTGAAGGTTCTGCTTCAAGGCATTCAAATAATCGATCTCGCGGTTGCTGTATTTCGCAGCATACGCAGCCTCAAGTGAGGCGTACCATTCTTTATAGTTCTTATCCGGAGGGTAATTTGTCTTGCTCCCGCTGATTGCATCTTTAATAAATTGCATAGTCGGGAAACGAAAGAAGTCTCCGTAGTAGTACTTATCAGCAATCACTTTTTGAGCAGCGGAAACCTGTGCTTTTTGAGCGATCAGTGTATCTACCGAACGAATATGCTGTTCGATTTTATCGACTTCGCTCGCCGGGCCACCTTCATTTTGTTCTATTGCAGCAATACTTTTTGAAATAGTTTCTGGCATAGATTGTAGATTCGTCGCAAAGCTCGCCTCCTGATCATTAACATTCTTGGAAATCATAGGGGGATATGTGTTAAGCACATAAGTACGCGTTGCAGCGTTAATGAGCTGTCCGGTGTGACTATGT
Organism: Pseudomonas lurida; assembly: GCF_013522705.1. Taxonomy (GTDB): domain Bacteria; phylum Pseudomonadota; class Gammaproteobacteria; order Pseudomonadales; family Pseudomonadaceae; genus Aquipseudomonas; species Aquipseudomonas quebecensis. The sequence continues at coordinate 128,130 of NZ_JAAMRE010000007.1, read as the reverse complement.
GAGAAATCACTGTCACCACCACCTCCTCCGAATGTCTGAGGTTCATATTTATTAATATCGTTGATTACAATTGGTGGTAAATAAATCGTATCGTCATTAGCCATAGTGAATTTCCTTTTCGCTATTCAGTTCAAAAGTCTCATATCTCAGTAAAATGAACGGCGAGTTATCCCATCACCTTACTACGATCTGACGAACGGCTTCGGCTCTCAAATTTTCTGTTTGAGAACTCAAAGAACAAAAATCCCCGTCTTGTGCACTCTTCATCATGTCGCACACAAACTGTATGTACATACAGGTCGAAAGGCAAAAAAAATGCATTTGTGCATAATTTCAGATGCGAGCCGCCGCGATTAACCCCGCTGAGGCCCAATTCTGTAGTGGATGTCTGTCGCTCCGATCCTGCGGCGTCATCCACTTGTAAGCATCTGAGGCTGTGTGAGTGAAATGTGAGCGTAAAGGTTGTGAGGACTGCGTACTGCATCACGCAGTTCCGAAAGCGCTAGGCGTTGGAGCCACAACACAGGTTGAATGGCTTGAAAGGCACTCAAGAACCTTGAAGACGAAGCTAGCGATATTGCCCTCGAAAATCCCACGGCGGCCGGCGACGTCTCCGATTGTGTTTTCAAAAGCATCGACAAACTCGCCCAGTTTCCTTCGATGGGCCGTAAAGGACAGGTTAAACGGACTCGGGAGTGGGCAGTGCCAATGGGGCTATCTGATCCCATAAGTGGTGAACAGCACGGAACACCCTCTCCGACACCCACCATCCATCCCTGATAAACTGCGCCCCATCCGCCACGTTGACTCAGACCCCCAATGCCCCTACAAGCCGCCCCCCTCTCCCGCCGCTTCTCCGTCGCACCCATGATGGATTGGACGTAGCGCTCCCGAAAACCGCCACTATCCCTGCTTTCGAAGCATTGAGCGGCCGTTCTCGTAGCAAATTCTAAGCAAGCACAGTTTACTAGACCACTGCTATGCTTAGCCCTTTTAAGCGGGGTGACATACATGGCAGGGGAATACTCACTCCCAGATTTGCTTGAACGAATGTACGAGAATCAGCTCGCGTTGGAAGCAGCTCTGATGGAGTTGGCTCTTCAAAGCGAAAAGCAAGGCTTGGATGAGGTCGGTGACAACGTACGTGGTGCTCTATTCGTGATCGGCGAAAACGCTGGGCACATCAAGCAGGGCCTGGCGAAGCTACGAACGAATCGACTCTGACAAAGCACACCCCGATTGTGTAGGGGTATGTGGGAGATTTTGTGGGATAGCCCGTGTTTCCTGGTGCTGAACCACGTCCGCAGCACGTCGTATAAATGCTCGATGGGCATTGAATGGCATAGATTGGCGTACGGTTTGCCCCAAATCTGCCCCACACCGCGACCTGAGCAGTGCACTCAAAACCAATATCAGACTCAGTAGTTTAGCGGTCCTGCGCCATTACATTAGCCAGGTTAACTCAAGTTGACAGCGACATCATTTTGCCATAACTTAATTTTTTAGTCATAACAGCTATGACGAGTTAAAAAAATAGTAGCATCTGGCACTCTTGCATCAATGCTTTACTATTTGAAATCTCCTTGTAACTTTCAAAGCAATTTCGAAAAATACTTTAACACACTGAGTTATCACAGAAATGTTAGACGATCTTACTACCGCCATTAAAGCCCAACTGTACGAGCGTGCTACAAGCCCTCTTCTTGGATCATTCCTAATTTCTTGGTGCATAATAAACTACAAAGTATTATTGATTGTTTTCTCCAGCCTAAGCGGTCCAGAAAAAATAACATATATAAATATGAATCTTTTCGCGAACAAAAATGACTATCTAACGATGGGTTTTTTATTTCCTCTCGCCACATCTCTTGCTCTGATTTTAATTTACCCATACCCTGCAGCATGGATTTATAAAATCTCCCGATCCCACCACAAAGAATTGAAAAAAATCAAACAAGCCATAGAGGACGAAACTCCCTTAACCCAAAAAGAAGGTAGAGAGCTCAGGACAATAGCTATAAGGCAGCAAGCGGCCGCAGACGTCGCAATTCAAAAACATCTTGAAGAAATAAAAACACTAAAAACTATAATTTCACAACTGGAACCAAACAACGTACAACTTGCGGACCAAATACACACGAAAGAAAAAGAACGCGTGGATATACAACGCAAGCTAGACGCGGCTCTAAAGGACATCGAAACCCTTGAAGAATTGGTTAGCAATCCTAATACCGGTACATCCATAGACTTTAATAATCTAGAGCCATTTGAACTTATAGAAAGGCAAGGAAATCAAAGAAAAACGTCAGCGCCTCTTGGAAACATGGGTCGAGAATACATCTTTAAAACAGCGATCGAAGCCATAGAAAAATATATTCAAGACATCAAACCGTTCGGAAATATCAACTGCTCAGTATATATCGCAAATGAAAAAGTCTATACATCCTACCCCACTACTAACGGCGAGTTAGTTCAGGCATGGGGAAGTTTAGACGTAGAGGCCATATCAACTAGCACCTTGACTATAATGAACAACCTTAGAAATCATCGAGAAAAATCCTGAAACTTCATCGCCCGGACTATTCATTCAAAACTGGACGCAAAACTGTCTATTAAGACCTATATAATAATAGGCGAAAATGTAGTTCCGGCCTAGTATTTGGCTATCTGCATGCAACGACCCAAAGGTGTTTAAGCTTAGTCGTATAGCTCGGGCTCATCATCTCACGCCGCATGGCCCAATCTGGATTACTGGGCACACTGGCTGACCGCAGCGTTCCCCTCCCCCAGCGATCATTGATCTTGTCCAATACGCTCATTACTCGGGAGGACTCGGCTGGCTGCGAAGTAGCGAAAAGATCATCTGTATACTCGCCGGGCTGACACAGGTTGAGCAGCATCACTTCGGCCTTACTGTATTTGAAGCCTGGCTGGTAAATGCGATCGACCGCATCAACAACCGCCTTTGTTAGCAGTCGCACGTCATCGGTGGGATATGGCATATCTACCACCACTCCGTTGGCATACTTCGCCTCCTCTGGATTGAACATGCCCGTGCGGATGCATACACGCACCTTCTTGCATAGCGATCCCTGGGCCCGCAGTTTTTCTGAGGCACGCATCATGTAGGTGGCCAACGCTTCCTTAATCGGTGGTAGATCAGTCAGGCGCTTGCCAAACATCCGGCTGCAGCAGATTTCCTGCTTGGGCGGATCGGGTTCATCTAACTCTAGACAAGACGTGCCGCCCAGCTCCCTGGCCGTCTTCTCGATCACAACGCTGAACTTCTCGCGGAGAGTCCATGGGTCCGCCTTAGCCAAGTCCATGGCAGACTTTATGCCCATCGTATCGAGGTGAAGTTTCATCTTTCGGCCAACGCCCCACACCTCCGCCACGTCCGTATTACGCAGCACCCAGTCCCGCTTAACCGGATCGGTGATATTGACCACACCACCGGTCTGCGCTTGTAGGCGCTTCGCGGTGTGGTTTGCCAGTTTCGCCAGGGTCTTTGTATGAGCGATACCAACACCTACAGGTATGCCGGTGCAGCGAAGTACCTGGGCGCGGATCTGCCGGCCTATGGCATCCAAATCACCGACACCGGTCAGATCGGCGAATGCCTCGTCGATGCTATACACCTCAACTGCCGGCACCATCGCCTCAATCAGACTCATGACGCGCTCGCTCATGTCGCCATACAGCGCATAGTTAGAGGAGAACGGGACAATGCCGTGTTGCTTGAGCTTGTGCTTGATCTGAAAATACGGCTCGCCCATCTTGATGAACGGCTTCGCGTCGTAGCTGCGCGCGATGACACAGCCGTCGTTATTGCTCAGCACCACGATGGGCACTTTCGCCAAGTCTGGTCGGAATACCCGCTCGCAACTGGCATAGAAGCTGTTGCAGTCGACCAGCGCAAAGGTCGGTTGCGGCTTAGACATGGCTGCGCACTGTGCTGGTGATCACACCCCAGATTGACAGCTCATCCCCTTCGAGCACGTAACGCGCCGGGTATTTGGGGTTCTCTGATAGAAGGATCACCTCCCGGCCGCGCTTGCATAGGCGTTTGCAGATGGGCTCATTGTTCAGCAGCGCCACTACGACATGCCCGTGAGCGGGCTCAATGGCACGATCCACCACCGCGAGGTCCCCTTCGAAGATACCAATCCCTTGCATGCTTTCCCCGGTGATGGCTACCAGGTACACATGCGGTGCGCGGATATTCAGTACCTCATCCAATGAGATGTGCTGCTCAATGTGATCCGCTGCCGGCGAAGGGAAGCCAGCTGGAACCTGGAACGAACACATAGGCAGCTTCGCGCCTGCCTCAGCGATAGGACCTAGAATGGTGAAGCTCATGATGCGGCCTTTTACAGATACTGTACGAATGTACAGTTAACTTTGTAGGACGCTTGCGGACAGTTTTTCTGTAGGGGATTTCGACAGACGGAGAAGGCGTATGTGCGGACGATTTGTGCAGTACGATGGGATGGCTATCTTCATTGAAGAACTAAGCCCCCAAATAGAGCTATTCAGCGGTTATGACGCTCAGCCAATTGATCGCTACAACGTCGCTCCCTCGACACGGGTTCAGTTGCTGCACGCCGCAAAGGATGGGCTGCATATCGATGCAGTCAAATGGGGATGGGCGCCGTTCTGGGCCAAGGGCAAACGCCCCGACCCGATTAACGCACGCGTAGAGACGGTCACCACGGGAAAATTCTTCAAGCAACTTTGGCCGAATGGCCGAGCCCTGGTGCCGAGTGAAGGGTGGTATGAGTGGGTCAAAGACCCTGACGATCCGAAGAGAAAGCAGCCCTACTTCATTCGCCTGAAGAGTCAGAAACCCATGTTCTTGGGTGCACTTGCCCAAGTTCATCCCGGCCTGGATCCACACGACGGCGATGGATTCGTGATCATCACCGCCGCCAGTGATCAGGGCATGGTGGACATACACGACCGCAAGCCTTTGGTGCTGACGCCAGAGCACGCTAGGGAATGGATCGACCCCGACCTTACTCCAGCCCGCGCCGAGGAAATAGCAAAGGAATGTTGCCAGCCTGTGGAGGACTTTGAGTGGTATGCAGTTGGCAAAGCCGTGGGGAGTGTGAAAAACCAGGGGGCTGACTTACTGCTCCCAGTGCCATGCAAGGATGTTTGATGCTTTCAGAATAGTCCTCCCAATGCGGCTGGCTCCCAGTTCATGATCACCAGTTCACCACTAACGTCACTGTTTCCTTGCCGTTGGTTGGATGTGGTGTATCGAATGTCCACCATCTCAAAGTGAAACCCCTCAAATACTCGCCGGATATCAGGATGATCGTTGATGCTGACCATCACCTTGCCTTTACAACGCCGCATAAAGTCGGCCATGCGCTCGTAATTCTCAAATGGAAAATCCACACCATAGCCGGCGGTCTGCCAGTAAGGTGGATCCATGTAGTGGAACGTATGGGCACGGTCGTAGCGCTCGGCACATTCAAGCCACCCCAGGTTTTCAACATAAGTGCCGGATAAACGCTGCCACGCTGCAGACAGATTTTCCTCGATCCGGAGCAGGTTAATGGCCGGGCCGGTCGTTGCAGTGCCAAACGTCTGTCCAGTCACTTTGCCGGCAAAGGCATGATGCTGCAGGTAAAAGAACCGGGCGGCACGCTGGATGTCAGTCAGCGTTTCCGGCCTAGTCATCTTCTGCCACTCGAACACCTGGCGGGAACTGAGCGCCCATTTGAATTGGCGCACGAACTCTTCAAGGTGGTTCTGCACGACACGGTACAGCGTCACCAGGTCGCCATTAATGTCATTCAGGACTTCAACCGGCGCGGCCTGGGGCCTCATGAAGTAGAGCGCGGCACCGCCGGCAAAGACTTCAACGTAGCATTCGTGTGGCGGGAAGAGCGGGATAAGGCGGTCGGCGAGGCGGCGTTTGCCGCCCATCCAAGGGATGATAGGTGTAGACATAAAAAGCAAGACCTTTGCTGTATGGATAAACAGTGCTAGGCTCGCTCCGCTTTGTGCACGAAGCAGGAGCCTTGGCTGGACTTGCAGGGATGATCTGCGGGGAAGGTGGCCGGGTTGGATGTTGACGCATCCTGCCCAGCCGCTCCTTTTACTTCTGTGTAGAAACTTCTTTTGCGTAAGCCTGACAGGCCCGCAGGGCGATCAATCCTCGGTCGCCGGCATCGGTGATTCCGATAATTCGTTGAGCATGCGCTGGGTCAAGTTGGGCTCTTGTGGTGCCATGAACCACGCGGCCGGTGGCGGTGGTGGCTGGCACTGAACAGCTGCCGGTGGTTTCGGTGGCGGCGAGTACGACTGACAGCCGCAGATCAGCAGTAGCCAGGCGATCACGCAGACGAGCCTGCTTGATTTGCTCATCGGTCAATTCCTTGTAGTGGGTTTCGTCTTTGTTCTGCAGGCGGAGCTCCAGGGCACGGCGCTTGTCCTGCTCGGTACGCTGCAGAGCAGCAGACGCTTGGGATATTTCGTTGAGGGTGTCCGCCTGCAGGCGGGCTTGCCGCTCCAGCACGCTGCGATAACGCCAGTCCTGAGCAGTCCAGGCCAATGCTGCAGATCCTGCGACCACCACCACTAACAGCAAGCTGATAGCGGCGATGCGGAACTGCGCGGGAATCAGATCGAAGAAACGCATAACACCGCCCTCGCCCTGGCCCACAACTGCAGCCGATCCTCCAGGCCATTTAGGCCGCCGTTGATCCGGCGAGTGATGGTGTTGAACTGGTCCTGATCCGCGAGCGCATTAAGCCCGTTTACAGACCAGAACCACGCCGCCGACTCTGCCGCCCATTGCGGCTGCTCGAGCAGCTCGGGGGTGCGCAACAATCGCTCATCGCCGAACAGTGCCAGACTGCAGCGCAGGTAGTTATCGTGCCCGGTGACCTGGATCAACCCTCGGCCGCGATACTGCTGACCATCACCATCTGCAGCCGGGGTATTACCAAGCTTGGCAGCCAGAGTGCCGGTATCGTATTTACTCAGGTATTGATCCCCGCCCAGTTCGCGGACGTACTGCAGTTGACCGGACTCGTGACCAAGCTGCGCCAGGAAAGCAGCCTGGCGTTTCGGTGTATTGATCTGCCGATGCGCCATTGCCGCGTTCAGGGCAGATACAAAAACGCCCGCTTGGCGGCGGGCGTTTGGCATGATGCGTTGTAGCTGTTGTTCAGTAATGGTCATAAAAACTCCGGGCAAAAAAATACCGCACTCAAGCGGCGGTGAATTGCATTACAGCTTCTCGACGCTCACGACTTTGAGCGGCTTCGTTTCCTTCTTTTTCTTACCCTTGGATTTGCCTTGCTTGCCGGCATTGCACTCGACCGTGGTCGACCAGCCAGATTGGGTAAACACCTGTTCCACCGAATCCGCCAGGTATTCGCCATCCAGCCCGACCTTGAAGCCCTGGGCGTTGATCAGGCGCTCGGCAAAAATGTCAGTCCGGCCAGGCATCTCGAAACGCACGTCAGCGGTCGAGCGATTGAACGCGGCCAAACGGGCCTTGGCGGCCGCCTCTGCGGCAGTCTTGTTCGGGTAGATATGTCGGTCGGTATGAACGGCCGGCAAGCCTTCAGGGGCGTCGTCGTTGTCGATGGTGACCACCGCCAATTTGCCGTCCTTTTTGTTCTGATGCTTGGTCGCCACGGCCTTGTGCGAGTTGCGATCCCCGAGGCTAAACTGCCAACGACTGAGATCGCTCCTCATCAGGGTGATCGCGCCGAACGCCTTACCCGTGGAGGTCTGGCCACCTTGACGCGGCATCACCAACAACTTGCCGTCCGCGACCTTGGCCGTACAGTCGTATTGCTTAGCCAGACGCGTGATGAAATTAAAGTCGGACTCGTTGAGCTGATCCACACGAGCGACCTTCGTCGCCACCGGACAGCCGGCCTGCCAGCCGTTTCGAGCCGCGATGTCGGCCACGATCTTCGACAACGGCGCATCCTCCCAGCTTCCGCTGCGGATAGTCTTACCACTGCCGCGCATATCGCTGGCTTTACCCTTGATCACAATCGTGTCCGGAGGGCCGGAAACTTCGACCGTGTCGACCGCGTAAAGCCCCAGGCGCATCAAAGACGTTTCGGCATAGCCCAGGTGAATCTCGATTGAGCTACCGCGCCGGGGCAACTGCACCTGGCCGTCACGGTCATCGATACGCAATTCAAACTCGTCGGACTCCATACCCGGCTTGTCAGAAGTCCTAAGCAACAACAAGCGATCATTGATCTTGGATGTAATATCGGCACCGTCGGCAACGATACGAAAAGTGGGGGTCATGGTTTTATTCCAAAGAAAAACCCGCACAGGGCGGGCTGAATACAGAGTTTTCTTACGGTTAACGCAACGGGCCGCACGGAGTCAGTCCCACAAGCTAATCCCTTCCTCAGTCGGGACTGGCAGATCCGGTAGCACGATCACCACACCAGCGCGGAAAGGCTGCGGCTCGTCTGCCAGGCCCTGATTGGCATCCAGCACGGCCTCGACACTGCCGTTCAAGTGCCCATAAACGTTATTGCAAATGACATCGAGCATGTCCCCGTCAGACGTTCTGCATATCGTCGCCATAGCGCGTGAACTCCAGAGTGAATACTTGTTTACGCGGAATACCGCCGTGCAGCAGCGAGCCCTGCTCTTCGTTGATGGACTTCAGGCACCAGGTGCCGATCACCTCGCCATAGCCCGTGGTCAGGGTCAGCGGCTGCAACCGGGCGCCGATGGTGCGCAATGTGTCAAGCTGCTTGAGTCCCCCCTTGAAGCCTGGGTAAATCGTACCTTTGAGTGTGAGCTTTTCATCGCCCATGCCCACGGCCTGCTGCGCCGGGCGCCGCGATAGTCTCTCCTGTGAAGCCCAGCGGAATTCGGTCGAACGACTCAATTCGTCGAAGGCCGCTGTATCCAAATTGAAGTAGTACGGCTGAATCTTAGGATCCTTGGGCTGGATGATCAGCAAGTGCGGGAATGGCTTCACCGCTTCTGGCGCTGGTGTGGCATCTACGGCAAACGCGCTGGTGGGCACGATGTTTGCCAATGACGGACTGACCTTTCCGGCGACCTTGTTGATCGCCGTCGCAGCTTTTCCCGCCTGCTCCTTCAGCGCCCCCATTCGCTCCTGCACTTCGGCGGCGCCCCGTGTCGCACGACTGTACACAGCGAGCACCTGGCCGGCCTTGGCCTGTGCCGCATCCACGCCGCGCATCACCCGCTGGAGCTTGGCACCGACAGCAGGCCCCACGAACGGGATATTTTCCAGCTCGGCCGCTGCACCCGTTATCTCCCTTATTGCACCGTTGACGGGCCCAAGCATGCCCTCAGCACTACGTCTACCAGCCTCCCCGGCTTCAACCAGGTACTTGAAGCCCGACTGCATCTGTTCCATATAAGCCATAAGCCCTCCTTACAGGTGCGGTTCGTCGTACAGCTTCGCGGCGTTTTGCTTCGCCGCATCAGCCATCATTAACCGCATGTGCGGCATGAGGTCTTGCGCCAAGCGTTGCGGGTCTTTCACATCCCCTTGCACCGTAACCGGCATATTCAGTGAATACTGAAACTGCTGATCCACTTTGGCCGGGACAGGCTTTTCCGGCTCTTTGGGCTGGATCGCTACAGCCGCTGGCTTGGTCGGCGCTGACACGGCTAGAGAGCGCGCTACATCACCCAGAACCGGCGCTTGCGGTGCAGGTGCCATCAGCAATGCACCCGAACCGTCCGCCCGGTTGAATGACTTGCCCATGGCGGCCAAGCTTGGAATGGCTGGGCCCGGTCGAGGCGCCATCAACAAAGGCGTAACCGGCGGCGCAGGCTTTTCGTCCTCCCCTCCGAACCACGACTTACCTGCAGCACCGCCCAGCGCCGAACCACCCATGCTGCCTAAGTAAGCGCCTACCAGCCCACCGATAGCGGTGCCGATGATAGGCACCACCGAGCCAATAGCTGCCCCTGCAGCAGCACCGGCCATGGTGCCAGCGAGATTGCCGGCGGCAGCGCCATAACCCTGGGCCTTTTCGTCCTTGGTCTTAGCATTCTCATAGGTGTCAAAGGCCATGGCGCCGGCCTCGATGAGCGAGCCGCCAGGTATTGCCTTGGCGGCTTTACCGATCTTACCGACCGCTTGCACAACCCCGCCCAGTTTCGCCATCGCTCCGCTGGGAACCGGAACTGGTGGAATAGGCGGGCTTGGGACCGGCACCGGCAGCCTTGGCAACGACGGACTCGGGACCGGCAGTGCAGGCCGTGGCATTGGCGAACGCGGGGCCGGTATTTCAGGCCGTGGCACAGCCGGACGCGGGACCGGGACTGCAGGCCGTGGAACTGGCGGACGCGGGACCGGCACACGGGCACGTAGCGAGCTACCCGCCCGAAGCGGCACCGGCCGACGACGCGAAGAACCACGTCTTGAACCCCGACCACGCCGGCGGGTTTCGCCTCTCGTTCCAGCGGGCCCTCCCATTGCACCCAAATTAACGACAAAAACCTTTTGAACGCCGTCGCCACTCGCCGCCGTATTGTCATCCGTCGCGCCGTCATCGCTAGATACAGCTTCTTTTGCGAGCGAAACCACTTTAAGGCCAGTCGAGACAATGTCTAACTTGCCGGACTTCTTCTCTTCCTTTCCATCACCATCAGCTGACTCACCCTTGAGTGCAGCTACAGCCTTGAGACCAGTCTCAACTAACGACAGGGCTTTGCCGGCCTTGCCTTTGGGATCGCCGCCCTTTCCAACGCCGCCAGCGCCATCCTTGGAGTTGGTCACAAAGACTTTTTGCACTTCGCCGGACTTACCACCCAACGAGCCACGCGCGACGTTGAGTAGACCTTTAGCGATTTTGAACGAGCTGAGCAGGCCCTTGAGCGCGATAAGCCCGCCACCGACCGCCGTGATGCCAGTGACAACGCCGGGCGCGCTGTCAGACAACGAGGTGATACCCTTCGTAACTTTGCTCAGCGCTTCAGCCACGGTGTCCGTAACCGGACGCAGGGCGTCACCAACGCTGCGCATTGCGTCATCCATCGACTGAGCCATTTCGGCCCACTTCTGCGACGACGCCTCCCGTCGCTCGCTGAGGTTTTTGTCGAGGATGCCCGTTGCTTCACGCGAATCGTTTTTGAGCTGGCTGTACAGCGCCTTGTTCTGCATATAGGCAGCAAGTGCAGCCTTTACCTGCATATCAGCGAACAGGTCACCGGTGCGCAGTGACTCTTCAAGCGAGGCCATCATGGCCTTGGCTTTCTCCGGGTCCGATTCCTTGCTGATCTTCGCCGTCGCCTCGGCCATTGCCGCCGCGCGCTTCGGATCAGTGGCCTGGATGTACTTCTGTGCCAACGACATGCTGGTCTCAAGCGTGGACATCCCGTTTTGCAAACCGGTCTGCATTGACCCCTTGTAGTCGATACCGGCCTTTGCATACGCCTTGACGGTGTCGCCGGAACCGATTTTGCTCATCCAGTTCTTGAGGTTGTTCGCCGCCTCATCGGCGCCGCCTGCAGACTTCATCTGCACTTGCAGCATGGCCCCCAGCTGCGTCACCGCATCCATGCCGGTGATGCCGAGGCTGCCCATATTCGCCAACAGTTCGGGGAACCATTTGGCCATGTCTGCCGCTTCAAAGCTCCCCGCCTGCCCTTGGAAGGCAATAGCTTCCAGAGCCTGCTGCATCTGCTTTGGATCGGTAATCTTGGCGTTCTGCCCCAGGGCGTTGATCATCTTCGCGGTATCGACACCGTTCGAGCCTTGACCTACGACAAACTTGGCCGCGACCGGCGCGTACTCCAGGGCCTTGCTCAAATCCATACCCGCGCCGACCAACTGGTTGACCACGTCGGCCACGTCGTTGCGCGCCATGCCGGTGTCGCGCGAGGTATCGATGATCTTGCGCGACATCTCCTGTTCTTGCGGTTTGTTGGCAATACCGGCCTTGATCGCGATGTCACGAACAATGGCCCCAAAATCCGCGCTGACCTTGGTCGGAACAGCTAGCATGCCAACACCGACGACAGCGGCGCCGACAGTGCTTTTCATGCCGTTCTTACCAGCATCCAGTTGCTGATGTCCGCGGGCCTTAAGCTCAGCTTTGTTGGCGGTCTGTCCCATCGAACGATAGGCCTTTTCCAGCCGGCCGACCTCGATGCCCTGCTTTTTCAAACTGTCGAGATTGGAGTTCAATCGCCCCAGCAGCTTGGATGCTCCCTCGGAGCCACTGTCATGGGCTTTCTTCCATTCATCACGCAATCGAATGGTGTCGCCGATAGTGCGCTGCAGAACACGCGCTTTATTGCCTTCCGCCTCAAGACGCTTGATGCGCCCCGTTACATCTTTAAACGCAGCACCGACAGTCGAACTGACGGCGCCGCCGATCACCAGCCCGAGGGCGATCTTGTTCGCCATGTCACGGCCCTCTTTTGCATAGCCTTATCGAAGGCGGCTCAATCCGTGAGCCACCAAACCATTTCCGCAAACGGCATCGACAGAATCTCAGCAGCGGAAAATCCCGTTTCCGCCGCAAGACGTTTCGCGGCCATTTTTATGACGTGAGGGTTAAACCCCGTCGTCTTGGTCCATTCGAAAATAGCCGGCCTGCAGGCGGTTAAAATCCACCAACATCAGGCCCTCCAGATCAGCAACAGGCGCCCCGGCAAGCGCGGCAAACAAAATCAGCTCTCGCTGTTCGTCATTTCCGCCCGCGTCACGATTAGCCGTGCGCACATCGCCAACAGTCGGGGAGCGCAGAGACAACGTATCAACCGACACCCCGTTGATGACGCTCGGACAGGAAAGGGTGACCAAGGCCCGATCTGTGTTAACCGACAGCCACGGCGGCATCGAATCCGAATAGTCGGTTTCGGGGACCAGGTGCGAGTAAGCGGCTTGAACACGGCGATAGTCCGCCAGCTTGAGGCCTTCAAGATCCTTAACGCCTACCTCTGCCAATCCCGCGAACAACACCAACTCGCGCTGTTCATCGTCGCCATTAGAAGCGCGGTCGGCAGCTCGCACTTCACGAACCATCGGGGCACGCAAGGTCAAGGTCTCGACCTGTACGCCGTTGGCACTGCTCGGCCGCGTGAGCGTCACGACGGCAGCGAGCGCAGTCAGCGACAGCCAGGCCGGCACTTCTTTAAAAGTTGCTTTATTCATTTGGATCTACTCCCTTAGAGGCCGAGTGCCGCGCGAACATCAGCGAGTTGATCTTTACCGTCGATTACCTGAACACCGGCGACCATGTCGATCTCGTAGATGACCCGGCCGTCAATTTCGAGCTTGTAGTAGGAAGGCGCCACGGCATGTTTGATCTCCGCCGGGTCACCAGCTTTCCAGTCCCCGAGGTCGACCTCTTTAAGCAACCCACGCAGAGTGGCGACCACAGCCGTCACTGCCCCTTTTTGCCCCCTGAAAGCCCCTCGGAACGTCGCGTTGAAGGCCGTGCCATCTGCCAGGCCGAAGTACTTCAACGACTCTCGACGCACACCCTTAGTGACAAAGGAGGCTTCCATTTTTTCCAAGCCCTGGGCCATCTCGATGGCACCGGCCATCCCGCCAGCGCGGTACTCGTCGGTCTTTACCGTCAACTTGGGCAAGGTCAGACTCGGCACGTCGCCGGCGAAGTTCACACCGTCGACAAACAGGTTCGTGTTAAACAAGGTTTGAGGAATCATTGACTGGGCCCCTTAGGCTGCTTCAAGAACTTCGGTCATCCACTGATCGGTGACTTCGAAAAGGAAATTCGGGTTTTCTGCCGGTGGCACATCGGTGAAGCGAATGCGCCAGTAAACTTTGCCCTGGGAGATCTGGCTGGCCGTGTTCAGCTCGGTGTCCGGGTACACCTCAAAATTGATAATCGCGCCCTGGGCTTTCAGGTCACGCATGAACGCGTCCAGTCCATCCGTCACGTCCTTGACGTAGGTCTTGGTGATCGAGCGGTCCACGGCCCACTTGTGGCCGGCCTGCACCGCATCCATGAGGATGAACAGCGTGCGAACACGCGTGACGAATGCCCATTTCGGGTCGCTCGACAGTGTGCGGTTACCCCACAGGCGATAGCCGTCGTCGCGGATGATCGTTGCGATATTGGCGTTGTTCAGCAGGTTGGCCCGACACGTCTCGTCACCGTCCAGATACTCGACAGCCCTGGTCGTGCCAGTGATACCGGTGAATTCCTTGTTAGACGGCGATGCCCAGAAGCCATATTCGGCATCGGTCCAGGCGAACAAGCCCGCTGCCCAGGCGGAGCCCGGCGCATCGACCGTCTTGCTGAGCTCGGTGTCCCAGTACTGAACACCCGGATCCACCATGAACAGGTTGCGACTTCCGAAGTTGTCGGCATAGAGCATCGCCGCCTCATCCGTGGTCCCAGGGCCATCGAGAATGCCGATTGCCCGCAGTTTTTGCGCCAGGCTGTCGAGCGCGGTGGCGACTGCCTGAGTGGCGGTGTGGCCGGGTGCAATCAACAGACGGGGCTGCGCGTTGTACAAGCTTTTCCCATCGAGCAAGGCTTGTAAGCCGGTACGCTGACCAGAGGCGAGCACGCCACCAATGATCGCCGAGGTCTGCAGTGCCCCGTCTTCCAGCTTCGGTACGCCAATGGCGACAATCACCGCCTTGGCCTTGGTATAAATCGCCTTGCAGGCCTTGGTGATCGCTGAGTCAGCGCCGAAGGCAGCAATAGCCTCGCGCTCGGAGGTGATCAATTTGAGCTCGCCGGCCTTGGCAGTGCCACCGCCAAGGGCGCCAGGGGTGAAGGTGTCGCAAAGTCCGATAATGGAAGACGACGGCAAGGATATGGTGCGCGCGCCCGTCTTGATGTCAGTCGTAGTAACGCCGTGGAAGAAACTCATAAAGCAAATGCTCCAGAAACGAAAAAGCCCCGCAAAAGCGAGGCCGGGAGGGTTTATGTGTTGCGTACAACGGAATACAAAACGCCCCGACAGTGCGGGGCGTTATTGGGTGTGTTCGGCGATCCAGCCAGGTTTTTTGGGTCGGTATTTTTGAACTGGAAACTTGGTTGATTGGGGCCAGTCGCGCAGGGCCTGGACGTAATCAAGCAGCTCACCAGATTGCTGCACGGTCAGGGTGGTAGTTCGGTCTGAATCAACCTCGTCACGGTGTCGCTCCCTGAGCCATTTAACGCTTTCAATTTCGGCGTCGCGCCAGGCCCGTTCCGATACAGCCAGATCGAGCGTGAAGGCGGGTTTCGGCTTACCGCCGTCTTTCAACCATTGTTCATAGTCATCCCAGAAGCGATGGCCTCGAGGAACTGTTGCGCCGTCTGAGAGCTGAATAACCGTGTCGGGGTCTGTGGTGAGTTGATAGTTCATGTTCGCTCCTACAGTTCGGCGTCAGCTGTTGCATGGATGTAATAGGACTGGGCAGGCACACCTACGTCGCCGTTATCAATGGCGACGCCACGGGTACCGACGATGGACGAGCGCGCATTGCTGGTCGAAAAGTCATCGCTCCCGGATCGGAACTGGCCAGGTCTTCCTGATGCGTTAGGGCTGTAAAGACGTACGCTGGGTATCATTCGCTTTTCAACCTTGTAGCTCCACATGACCACGGGCTGGCTGGCAGCACCGGTTTGGTTCATGTACACCACGCTCATCAGGGCTCCGCTACCGCCGGATGAATCCGAAGGTGCGACCTCGTGAGAGAAGGTTTTCTCGTAATAGCGTTGGCATAACGCCAGCTCCTGCGCAAAGGTACGAAGTTCCATTTCAGTTGCGATCGTTCCACCCTCGATCTGCACCGAGGCCAGGTCCAGAGTGTAATTTCCTTTACCCAGACTGCCGAATACCAGTTCGAGATAGTCGCCGGTTACAGCGCGATTTTTGCCCTTAATCGACGGCACATCCAGCGTAACGACGTACCTTTTGAATTCGGTGGTTACCGTAATTTCCGCGCCAACTCCCGCGCCTGCGTCAGAACCTCCTGGGCCAAATGACTGGCGTAAAATTACCCCGCACTTATGGCTGATGGATGAGCGCATATAAAAAGAAATCGTTGCACTCTTGCCCGCTAACACCTCCACACCCTCAATGCGTTGGCTGATATTCACGCCATCGTTGGCGCCTGAACGGGCAACTCTTAACGCATACGTCCCTTCGTTGAATCCGGCGCCTGGTTCAAAAGCAATTCGGCTCCATGTTGCGGTTGAGTTTGCGGGTAAGTAGACAATCCATCGATCCGGTCCATAAAACGCCTGAGGGGGGCCTGCCAGGTTACCAACTTGACCTGTTACGCCTCGCTGCCAAATATCGAAATTGCCGTTTATCAAACGATTTTTTCGGAAGACATGGGCCGGGAATGCCTGGCTTGGACTCTCAATCTGCGCGCGCACAGCCTCAGTGTTTGTGACTCGTTTCGAGCGGTCGTCCAGCGATGGTGTTGGCGCGTATTGCCCACCAGCCCACTGAAACATCAGGGGCGTGGTACCCAGGGTAATGGGCGCGTCTGTGGTCAAGTGCCACCAGGTGTCGCCGTTCACAGCGCCACGTTCGACATGAACCAATAAACCAGGCGTCACCTCGCTGCCGATATCGGCATCCGTAGCGCGCGTCCAGATGTCAGCGGTGGTGAGGTACAAACCGTTGTCTTTACCCTGGGCCTGATCTTTCACCAACACCCGCGAGCCCACCGGCACCGCGACGCCGTCGATGGTCTGCGCTCCCGCCAGAACGATAGGAGCGGTGGTGGCCACCAGCACGGACTGTTTCACGTCCTGCTGATTGATCGCATCAATGATCGAGTCCGTGACGAACTTGCGCGTGGCGAGCACTACCGCCGGATCGATCATCAGCACCACGTTGGCCGCGCTGGAAACGATGAAGTTCATACGCACCACTTGCGTCCGGCCAGAGCCCTGGGACATCAGCGGCTTGTAGCTGGGCGCGCAGTTGGCCACGGCGACCAGGTCGCCGTCACCGTCATACAGTCCAATCTCCCGAATCCACCACCCGCCCTCGTCAGCCGGGATTATCTGCTCGGCAATGAGGATGTTGGCGTTGGCCGTGTCGATCGACAGCTTGTTCAATGGCCGGCGGCGGCGTTCGTTGATCAGCTTTTTCTGGTTTCGGTCGGGGATTGGGTCGGTGCCGTTTGCATCACCCACGCCCATCTCGGTGAGTTTCCAGGGGATGCCCAGCGCGTCCGCATTGGCCTGTTTGGCTTCACCGACAGCTGTGAGGATCGCAAAAAACTGAGTGTTGGGATCGATCATGGGTAAATATCCAAAGTGTCAATAGAGTGTTCGCGGCAAGGGGTGCCGATGTGGCATGTGAAGCTGATTACCCCTGGTGCCGGTGGATAAATGTCGAGGGTGTCGATTGTGTGTTCCCGTCCGGGGGCACTTATGACGCCCGTGGTGACAACGTCGCGGGGGACTGGCGGATAGACGTCGATTTCATCGCCGTCGTAGGTGCTCGCGAAAATGTTGATGCTGCCGGTGGTTTCGAGGCTGATGGCCAGTCCGGTTAAGCGCCGGCTGACGGGTTTGGCGTCATCAATCAGCCGTTCCAGCTCCTGATACATTTCTTCGGTGATCCCGGTGTCCAACACTCCGACCTTTAATGCAAAGGTGCCGGGGACCCCTTCGGGCTTCATGTTGAACCATTCGATAACCTCAATCAGATAGCCCAGCGGCTCGACCACGCGGCGTAACGCGCCGATGGTGCCTTTGTGGGCATGAATGTAGTAAGAAGCCTTGATAGCGGCGCGCTTGGTCGCCTCGGTCCATCGGTAGTCCCAGCGGTCGACAGACCACGCCCACGCCAAGTGAGGCAATAGGTGACCGGGGCAGGTATCGGCGTTGTAGAGATCGCGCAACGGGACGATTGTTTTCTCGAAAAACGTTGCCTCCATCGCGCGCTCCAGATGCGTGCTGTTGATCGGCAATAGGCTTTTCATATCAGCCCGCCAGCGTCACGGTGTAGCCGGTACAGAACGCCGCCTGAGCCTTAGTCGGGGCTAGGTCCTGCCAGCCAACCAGCTCAACCCGAGAAACGCCGGCAACATGTAACTGAGCATCTACACCGGAACGTGCCACTTCAACGCCAAGCCGTTTGCGGGGATTGATCCACGCCGCCAATCGACTTTTCGCCTCGGCTAAACTGGCATCAGCTTCTGGCCCCGCGCTGGTCATGTGCAGGATCGCTTTGATTTGGTAGCGGATCACCTGGGCGCTCTGAACCGTCACCCTATCCCCCACCGGCCGCACATCGTCGTCATTCAGCGCGGTTGCCACCGTGGCGAGCAGCTCCGGTGAAGCCTCCCCCTCCCCGTCCAATCCAAGCACCGTTACCGTCACATAACAAGGCGCCGGGCTTTCGGCCGTGGCATCCGCCACCAGTCCCGAAGCGTTACGCGCATGCAGGATATAGCTGTTGCGCGGGCCGGCCGTGGTCAGCCCCTCATAGGCCAACTGGATGCGCTCTCGGAACGCATCGTCGTCTTCTTTGACTTCTGGTACCGGCGGAAAGGCCAGAAGATCCTCGGCCTGAATGACCAGGCGCTTCAGATTGACGTTGGCACCCAAATGATCAAGGTCACCGCGTATGGCGTGCGCCAGCAATACCGCTTTGCCGGCGTCATTGACTCGGGCGCGGTTGCCGACCTTGATGTAAGCGCCGACCTCAAGCACCTTAAGCACCGGATCGCTCTCCAGCGCAGCAGTCCAGTTGCCGCCCATGTATCCGCGAAAGACGCCCAGCCCCTCCTGAAAAACCTCTTCGAAGTCCAGCGGCTCTAACACGGTCGGCGCCGGTAACGACGACAGATCCACGATACTCATACGGCCACCTCCAGCGTGACGCTGTCGCCCACGTACTGCCCGACGATCTTCAGGTTAATTTGCCCGCTGATAACGGAAATGACGCGCACTTGATCCAGTTTCAAACGCGGCTCCCAGCGACCCAGTGCGCGGGCGACTTCCGCCTGTACGGCGCTTTTCCAGCCATCAGTAACGGGCAAGTCAACAAACCGTCGGAGCTTGCTGCCGTAATCCATCCGATGCCTCCGGCTCCCCAACGGCGTACCCAAAATGTCTGGAACCGATTGTCGCAAGTGCGCGATGCCGGAAATGGGTTGGCCGGTGTGGCGATCCATTCCGATCATCTAAATCACTCCTTTAGCAAGTGGAACTCGGCGTTGGCCTTCAGCAAGCTGACGGCTTGGGCATCGGATGACTGAACCTTTACAACGCCTTTCTCGACCAACAATGTGCGATCAGTTCCGGGAACGATAAGGGTGCGTGACGTGAATACTTGATCGGCGAAGGTCAGTTGCCGATCTGGCACTGGCACAACGACTGCAGGCTCCTCGGTCACAGGGCTTTCTAACTTGGCCATGTCTTCTCCAGGCATAAAAAAACCCGCGATGGGCGGGCTGTAATGAATTGAATTAATGCGTGTGGTGATTGCTGTTGCCACCGGCGTCGATGATCGCACCGGCACTGGTGATGCCTTTCGTGACGTGTAACGCGCCATCGATCATCACCGCTGCTTTCAGATTGATGTTGCCGGTGGTCACGTTCACGGCGCTGTCCGTCACGACCACCTCTGTACTGGCGACTTTGATGGTAACCGTACCGCTCGGAAGGGTGATGCTGTAGCTCTTGGCCTGCCAGTCGTAAATCAGCGATCCTCCATCATCAAAGCGCCATACTTCCACATGGTCCCGGTTATCCGGCGGAGGTCCAGCGTTGCCATACAAGCCCGGAATGAACGTACCCTGTGACACGTCACCGCTGGCACTGACCAATGTCCCCTGCTCGCCCAGAGACGGAGCCCTCCAATGCCTGGCCTTGCCGGCGGCGATGCTGTGCCAACGCACCCAGGCGCTGATCCATTCGCCGTCCGAAACCCGACACATAGGCGGGGAGGCAGCCAGATCGACCGCCACCACAAAGCAATCCTTGACCACCCCCGCAAGCATGCGGTCGTGCTGGGCAGCAACATAGCCGCTCACAAGTCCTCCGCTGGAACAAAGTCCTCTTTGACGTCGTTGTTGAAGCCAAACAACAGCATGCCGGGCGGCTGATCGGGCCAAGGCCACTCTTCAGGGTCGAGGTACACCTGCTGCGTCCATTCCACCAGCCAAACGGTGTAACCGTCCAACACTGGCTGGGTCCAGTCCTGTAGTGCCTGAACGAACTCTGCCGGTTCGACTGCCAGCCCCCAGGTCTGAGCCCGGAGTAGGACCGCAAGTTGGGTAGCCAGCTGCACCGCCTGTTGCTGATGCAGAGGACAGATCGGGTCAACGACGATGCGTGCCTCGAACTTGCAAACCAATGTGGTTTCACCCGTGCCGATATCGGTACCGGGCTCGATCTCGGCCAGCTCCAGAAAGACCGCCGGTAAAGCGATGCGATCCTGAATGTCCGGCCAGGCACTTACCGTCTGAACCCCTGGCAGATGGCTCACCAGGTACTGCTCGACCGCCCGGTAAAGCTGGTCCAGGCTAAAAGATTCGTCAGCCATCACCCGATCCTCTTCAAGTATTTCTGCAGTTCGAAGTTGAGCTCTTGCTTCAGGATCTCCAGCAAGCGTTCATCCGCCTTTTGTACCCAGCTCTCAAAATGCGGACGAGCCTGTTCCAGAGACACCTTGGCTTTGGCTAACGGGAAACGATTGCCATGCTCCGCGACCCATCCAGAACTTGCACCGCGACCAGGTGACACCGTGCTGTCTGGATAGTCATCAGCA
The DNA here is from genome assembly GCF_013522705.1 of Pseudomonas lurida. Lineage (GTDB taxonomy): Bacteria > Pseudomonadota > Gammaproteobacteria > Pseudomonadales > Pseudomonadaceae > Aquipseudomonas > Aquipseudomonas quebecensis. Next base: position 107,427 of record NZ_JAAMRE010000007.1, on the reverse strand, counting down.
TTGAAGTGCTTGCTCGCAGTGCGAATCCAAATGTCTGGCTTGTTGCCGTAGACCTTCTTGAGAAATGCACCTTGGTAACGCCGTCCCGCAACCGACACACCGCTGCCGGTTTGCCGCGCCCGGCCGATCCGGCTGGACTCGATGGCATTCAAACCAAACCACAGCTTGCCGCTCGATGCCCCGCCGGACACCGGGTAGCTGCGCAACCGTTGACGCACCGCCGCGACAGCGATGCGCTCCTGTCTGCTGACTGCACGGGCAATATGCGTACGCAACCAGCCCAACGTCTTGTTGATCGCGCGTCGGTGCGCCGTAGCGGCTGCCTTGGGCACCAACTTGGCAAAGTCCTGAAAAGCCTGCAGGTCTGCGGCTGACGACTGGATAGAGATCATCCCGCCGCCGGCCGAGGGTTTGACGTAGCTACCGATGCTCATGGGCGCAACCTCAGGATCAAGGCGACCAGACCGTCGCCGCTCGGCTCCAGCTGCAGCAAGTCGTAATCGCCGCCGCCGTCCAGAGCGGGTAAGTCGATGCTGACCAGAAGCCCGCGTTTCAAGCCTTCCGAATCACTGACGCGGATCTCAAACCGAGGCTCACGCAAGCCGGTATTGAGCTTGCCGAGCTTCGGCTGCAACCAGGGCGCGGCAAACATACCAAGCACCGGCTCTCCCCGGCCCTCGATCCGTGCGCTATCGCCCAGTGTTTCGAAGACCACTTCGTCGATGTCGTCAATCAGATCGCGGAAGGCCACGATCACATCTCCAGCAGGATCTGCGCGCGAGGCCGCGTGCACAGGTGCAGCGGGTTGGACTGGGCTTCCCCGGCGACACCCTTGTTGAAAGGCAGCGGCTCGATCTTGCTGTAGTACGGGATGCCCTGGGTGTTGACAGTTTCCATGTAGTCGGCCGGTGCGAAGGACGAGATGTACAGGTCAGGGACGCCCTCGGGGACCAAAAGTGCCTTGTCGTCGTGGACGAACGCAACGCCGGCAACCTTGCCGCGATAACGCTCCCAGACGATCCCTCCGAACTCAAAGGCTTCACGGGCATCACCACGTAGAGACGCGGCCTGCATGGTGTTGAGGTAAGTCTCTTTGACCGAGTTGTGGACGATCAGCTTGTTCCAGAAGTTCTTACCGCACAAAGCGCGGGAGCCGCTACTGGTGACGCTGCCGAGGGCTTCCTCCTGCATATCCAGCGCTTCGCCGCATTTGACCCGCAGCTCGGTATCTGGACTGTTCAAGCCCATCGGCAGCTTCTGGCGATTAACGCCGAAGGATTTATAAATATCCAACAGGACTGTCTTGCCATCGGCGTCCAGCACCTGTCCGTTCAACGCGCCCATGCGCTGGAATTCGTGGGTGGCATCAAGCTGTCTGCGGGCCTTTGCGAGGCGCTTGTTGACTACATCCTGCACGGCCTGCAGTTCGCTGCGGGTACCGAAGGCTCGAATGCCTTGGATCTCATCGGCCTTGATGGTGAAGCGCTCCGGCAGATGCACGGTGTTGAACGGGATCAACTGACGCTTAGTCGCACCGACCACCAAGCCAGAAGTACCACGTTCACCCGATGGCACCAGGGCCAGGGTGTCGCCGTCTTTCTCGATCTGCACGGTCAGCGTGCTGATGCCCTCTTCGCGGAAAAGGCCAAGGCTGCTGATGCGGCCCGGCAGGTATTCCTGCTCATTGATTGCGGCAGTCAACGAGGAAACGCTGAACGCATCGTCTTCAAAAATGGCGATATCGGCCATGGGGGTACACTCCAGAAACGAAAAATCCCGCACTCGGCGGGATGGATAAATGGGATAAGCGTCTTAGCGCACGATCACGTGCTGGATGTTCAGGGCTTTTTCGGCGGCAGGGTCAAGGCCGGTCAAATGCGCTTCGCTGACCTCAGCCAGCCGCACGATGGCGCGGCCGCGCCGCACCACGTCGGATTCACTCAGCGGCCCGTAGAGGATCGCCACGGCGTTTTCAGTGCCGTCCTCGGCAGTCGCGTGATACGGCGCGAACTCACCAGTGGCAGTGACCAGGCCGAGGATCTGGCCCGGTTCCAGAGCTGGGCCGGCCGCTACGTTGATCGCTTCGCGGGAAATGTTTCCGGCGCCTTCGGACAGCAGAAACTCGCCCGCGTGCATCGATTCAATTTTCATGCTCTTACTCCTTTCGTTCCGTTCTGAACCGCCTGACGGCTGGACCAGATTGCATGGGTGTCGACCTGCTTTGCCTTGACCTTGAATTCAGGATCGTCGTCCAGAGGCAGACTGTTGTTGATTTCAAAGCCACCGCCGCTGCTCACCAGCTTGTCGAACAGGCGCGCCCTGACAGCGCTCTCATCCAGGCCGGCAGTGATGAACTCGCCAGTCAGTTCTGGCAATCGTGCCGCAACACAGAGACCGTGCAGCGCTTTTGCCCTGGTCAGCGCCGCTGTGACTACCGCTTCGCTTTCCAGTTTGGTGGTGGCAAGCAACGGCTCTACCAAATTGCTGATGCCTGCCGCTGCACAACCCTTGGTGACCATCAACGCCAATCCGGCCGCGTCCAGTACGGGAGCTGGATCCGGAAGGTTTACGGGATCAGTCGGCTCGACATTCGGCTCTTCGTCCAACTGAGCCAGCAATTCAGCCGGGGCGTTCTGGAAGCGCTGCAACACGCTGCCCTGCCCGAGGCAGGCTTTCACTTTCAGCCCGTCGCCCACTACATCGGCCAAGCCCCAGGCCACTGCTTCGTTGGCGGTAAGCCACGTTTCGGCGTTGACCATGCGCCGCAGCTCTGCCTCGTCGATGTCAGGCGCTTTGGACTTGTAGGCCGCAATGATCGCTTCCAGTGTCTGGTCCAGCACGTCGGCGACACGCCGGAAGTCCTCGGCATCACCGCCAGTAAAGGTGTAAGGGTTATGAATCATCAGCATGGCATTGGCCGCGATGACCACCCGGTGTGCGCCACATACGGCGACACTGGCCGCGCTGGCCGCCAGCGCATCAATGCGCCCGGTACAGCGTTCGCCCAAGCGCGACAGTGCGTTGTGAATAGCCAGGCCGTCGAACAGGTCGCCGCCGATGCTGTTGAACGCCACAACGACCGGGGAAGCGCCGTCATCCATAGCCCGCAGGTCCTGAACAAACTGATTAGCGCTGACACCCCAAGTGCCGATCTCGCCGTATACAAAGACCTCAATGGTCTGTTGCTCGGCTTCGCCGCTGGCCTGGAAGGTGTACCAACTTTTATCCGCGACTTTTACCTGCTTGCCAGCCTTGTCATAAATGCGCGGGATCGCTTTTTTACTCATGGTTGTTCCTTGTCATCAATCGGCTCGATGGCATCAAGCGTGGTGTAGTTGAGGCCCAGATCGGTGGACCTGGCGAGGTCGGCCGCGTTTTCCGCGTCGATGGTTTCCGCGTCGTAGCCGTTGCGCAGACACATCTCGCTGCGTGAACCGAAGCCTGCCTGCACTTCCATCCGCCGCGCCTGGACGTCCTGCACCGGCTGAATGTAGGCCCAGCCTTGTGGCACCCAGCGTGTGCGCAGGTATTCGCGCCGCCGTTGGGCGTAGTCCTCCAGCACCAGGGCACCGGACAGCACCGCCATGTCCATCCATGCTGCTCGCACCGGGCGACACAGCTGATGCACGTACACGCCGAATTGCAGTTGCTCCAGGCGCCGCCGGAACTCGTTGAGCACCACCCGCAGCGCTCGATCGTTGACCTCGCGCATGTCGCCGGTAAGGATCTCGTAAGGCGTTCCCGAACCCGCCGCCGCAGCCATCAGCTGTTGCCGCATGAAGTCGGGGTAGTTGTTGCCGGCGTCCGGTGGTTTGGAGAACTCGACCTCTTCACCTGGTGCCAGCTCCTGCATGGTGCCGGGCTCCAGGGCCACCATCGGTGTGAAGCCGTCGCGGTCGGTGACTAGCAGTTCTCCTGTCATCGGGTTGCGCGCTTGCGGCCCGGCCTCAGCTGCAGGGCGCTTGATGAAGCCGGCAAACAGGTTCGCCACCTCCTGGCGGAACAACACCGCGTCATCGTAGTTGTCCAGGCTGCGCAGGCGTTTCAGTACCGGCGCCAGACGCGGCACGCCGCGCAGTTGTCCAGGCTCCATCGGTTCGAAGATGTGCAGCACCTGTGTCGCCGGTACACGCACCAGCTGGTTGTAACCGACGTTTAACGACGACGAATCGCGTGGGTGCGACAAGTACATCCAGTACGCCACACGCTTGCCGGCCGGATTGAACTCGATTCCGGCGCGGATGACGTTGCCGTTTTTGGCTGTCTCGAATTTGTCATGTGGGACAAACTCAGGGGCCAGCGCCTGCAGTTGTAGCGGCACCGCCAACCCCTCACTGAGGCTGCGCGGCCGCAACCGCACAAAGCACTCACCGGCCGTTTCAACCGTGCGCGCCACCAGGGACTGCATGCCGTAGAAGTCGGTCAGTTCATCGGCGTCCGCTTCGTCAACCCAGTCGTCCCACAATTGCTGCTGGAGTTTGCGCAGTTCCGCGTCATCCGTGGTCGGCCTGGGGGTGATGCCGGTGCCGATCAGGTTGCTGACGCGCTTGTCGATGACATTGAAGGCGTACGGATCGTTGCGCACCGCCGCCCGTGAACGCGCCCGCAGGTTACGCAGGGCTGGGGTGTTGATGCTGTTGATGCCGTTGTCGGTGGCTTCCCAACTGGCCGAGCGTCGGCCCTCACCCGCGCCTTCGTAACTGGCCTTGATGTTCGACGGCAGCAAGAATCCATTACGGGTCAGCGTCGGATAGTGTCGTGCCATTAGAGTCCTTTGCCTCCATGCATGAGCCGAACCACGCGTGAGCGCGGCCCGGCGGCGTTGGTCAACGACGTGCGGATCTCGTCGCGGGCCTTGAGCAGTTCGTCGATGGAACGGTATTCCACCGTGCGGTCGCTGTAGCGCACGGTCTTTTCACCGCGTGCAATGGCGCGCTCGATGGCTTCGAGGTGCTTCGGAGTAAACGACATATCAGCGTCTCTTCAGGTAACCGCTGGTGGAGCTGCGGCGTTGTGGGGGTGCAGCGGGTCGCGGTTGGGCGACCGGGGCAACGGGTTGCGGCGCCACTTGCGGTTTCGCGGGAGCCTGCTCGGCGACCGTGATACGTTCGGCGGCGACCACCTTTTCATCAAACAAACCGGCCTGGGCCAGCGAGTTCCGTACCCGGTCCCAGTCGTGTTCCTGATACCGGTTGATGCCGAGGTAATGCGCCATCGCCAGGCAATACACCATCAGGTCGAGGGCTTCGTTGCGCTCGGCCTTGCCCTTGATCCACTCGATGCGCTTGTGACCCCGCACGTACTTGGCGACCTTGCGCTCGGCCACGCACTGGGCGAAGAACTCGTCCGGCAGGTCGTTGGCAAAGTGCAGCGCACCTGGGCCGGACTCGAACGGGTAGCGGTTGTAGATCCAGTCCTTTGCGGTGTCGGTACCGACAAACCACAGCTCGGCACCGCCGCGTTCGGTCTGGCCCTTCCAGGTCACATCCACCATGGACGGCCGCTGAGCGATCACCGGCTTACCGGGCTTGCTCGCGCCCTTGATGGCGAAGATGTTGCGCCAGCGCCGCACGCGGCAGAACTGGTAAACCTCGTCGGTGTGGTGACCACCCGAGTCGACGGCAACCGCGAGAATGCCCAGGCCAACACCACAGGGATGCCGGTACCGCTCTTTCAGTAGTTCATCCAGTACAGCCCAGGTGCGTTCGTCCGAGGGGTCGCCCGCGATCACACGGTGATCTATGACCCAGCGCTCCATGCCGACGCCCCAGCCCATTGCCATGAATTCCAGGCGATCAGCCTGCACGTCGACAGCGCCCGTAATCATCATCACGGCGGCGGGCATCGCACCGAGGGAGAACCCTTCCCGCCGTGCGCGCTCGATCAGCACCGATGCCTTGGTCTGCTCTTGCGCGCTGTCCCACACCTTAGCCAGACGGGTGTTGTAGAACACCTGCATGGGCTCAAGGTCGCCTTTGGCCTGGGCTTTTTTCGCCTTCTCGAATTGCTTCGCGAGCGACTTCCAGCCCGTCCAACCCAACGGTGAGTACAGCGCGTTGAGGTGGAAGCCGACCGTCTCGCCATCGCCCTTGGCATGGGCGCGCCACTCACCACGGGCAAGCATGTCGCCCTTGTGGTGCTCCTCGATCAGCACGTCGCAGTCAGGCCCGGCGCACTCGTAATGCACAACGCTGAAGTCCTGGGAGTAATGCAGCCGCTCCCACTCTAGGGTTTGCATGTGCCCGCAGGTCGGACACGGCACGTAGTAGTAACGCTGGTCGCTGCCCTCGAACAGATCGTCAATGCGCGAGGCGCCCTTGATAGTCGGCGAACTGGAGAAGTAGAACTTGGCATTGCGGCCGAAGGTACTGCCCCGCGTTTCCGCCAGTTCGATTGGGTCGCCCTCTTCGCCTACGTCGACTTCCCAGCGGTCAATCTCATCGCCGTACACGTAACGCGCCGACAGCTCGGCCAAGTTGGCCGCAGAGCCGGCGGTGGTGACGTACAGCGAGCCGCCCTCGAACTCCTTGGTGTCCATGGTGTTGCGCGAGTCCCGCAAGCGGCTCGCCGCCACACGCTCGCGCAGCACCGGGGTGGCCTTGATGGTCTTACCGATACGCGAAGACACCCGCTTTGCCAGACCCAGGCTTGGCAGCAGCGTGAGGATGTTCGACGGCACCATGTGGATCAACGCGCCAATCCAGTTCAAGGCGATTTGGGTTTTCATCAGCTGCGAGGCAACCATGGTGACCACACGCTTGCACGGGTGAGCCGGTGACAGGCAACGCATTGGCTCGCGCGCGTAGGGCGTTCGCACGGTGCGATATTTCCCTGGCTCGGCGGCGCCTGTATCACGCGGGATGCGCATGTACTCGTCGGCCCACTCGTCCACCCAGAGGCTGGGGTCTGGACGCAGCCCACGGAAATACGCCTCACGGTACACCTCAGCGCCGTCAGGTTTTTCCGTCTGCATGGGTTAACTCGTAGTGATTAGATCGCGTTCAAGGTCAGCCGAAGACATGCGCTCGGCCTCTTCGAGGGACAGCCGCAGCGCCTTGGTCAGGTGCTGCTCAATCTCCCAAGGGTCGGACATCGCCGCCAGTTCAGGCGCCAGTTGCGGGGGCATGCTGAGCAACTGATCGCGCAGCATGCGTCCGGCGTTGTAGGCCCCGGTGGTGACCGCCTTCATCTCTACCAGCGAGCCCTGCACCTTGTGAAACTCGGCTTCGGCCAGCTGGGCCAGGTAGTACTCGCGGTGTGCGCGGGCCTTCTGGAAGTCGGGTTGCCCGCTCTTCGCGCCAGCAGGCTGCGGCGGCGCAGCCGTGTTAGTCGGCTCGACCACGGGGGACAGTTGGCTGTAAACGTCACGCTGGAGCCGGTCTTTTTGGTGTCGAGCTGCGACAGCGGCCTTGCTGGGGTCGGCGGTTTCGAGGATCAGCGCTTCTGTTGCCAGCACGTCGACCTTCTTGCCATCCGGCGACAGCACCAGGCGATTGTTGTCTTTCAGCCAGGTGATGTAGCTCGGCGTCCTGCCGATGCGAACCGCGAAAGCGCTTTTAGACAGGAACAGTGAATCCGTCATAAGCCCTCCTTTTCAACAGCTTTTCAATGAAACCTTTCAATTTCAATCGATTGAATTTCAGTAAGCTGGCATCCCTGCCGCTAACGCTTTCCCGCGGGTTTCATGCCCCGTGTCCCTCGAATGCCGTCAGGGTCCCCGGCGACTTTCGGCGCACCATTTTGACGCACTCCACTACAGGCCACGTATTCCGTGGCCTCCAGCGCATCATGCCTGACCACTGCCCGAGGGCGGCACATCGCACACGCCCAACCGCTTGGCTGCCCAGCGTTCATACAGCCCGATGGCAACATCGGCGCCGGCCATCGCGGTGAGGCATCCGATGCTCCCTGCCGCCAGGACCGACATGCCCGAAGCGTGCAGCAACATCATGGTGGAAAGCCCGCAGACCACGCAGGCCCCGGATCGAAGGAGCAAGCGGCGAATCAAGGACCAGCCACTTACCCCCGCTTTGTCGGCCCGCCATGCTTCGCCGGATATGCCGCCGACCAGGGACAGCACGATCACCATCCAGATCGGCATATCAATAAGCGCTTGCTGCTCGTTCGTCATCGCCCTACCCCATAAACGCAAAAACCCGGCGCAATGGCCGGGTCTAGTGTGGTGGTGTGTCCCGCTGCTCGCGGTCGCACCTATCGAAGATGACTACTTTTTACAGGTGGATTCCGGTGGCAGCAACCCTGTTTTAATGCCACCCGGTGAATGTCTGGTCTACGCCTAGGCAATGTCGGTGAATATCTTTATTTCGGCTTCCAGCGCCTCCGGCGCTGTCCTACCTGCCCCACTATTCAGAAGGGAGGTAGGACAGCTGGAGCCCGCTGAATTCGGGGCCTTGCCCTACTGCCCTACCTCTTTTAACTTTTTCTCGTGTAAAGAGAGAAAACTAAAAAACGCATGCGCGCCAGCGGCGCGTGATGCGACGCGCTACGCTCATGTGTGCGTCGTGCGATATTAGGTAGGGAGGTAGGACAGGCCACGGAATGCGCGGCCTCCAGCAGTCCTACCTTGCAAACTTGAGGTAGGGCAAGGCCGGACAGTAGGACAGTTGTAGGCGCAAGTGTGCGAAAGGTCACGCAGCCTTCCCCATCAGCATGCCGGCAATGTGCAGGTGCGCTTCATGCAGGCGCTGATAGTAGGTATCGCGACTACACCCACAGTGGGTGTACTTCTGCGACAGGAAGCTTTCGTGGTTGCAGTAGTGTTCACGCACGACGACCGACAGCTGCGGCGGCAAGTGCTTGTTGACGATGAGCTCGATGTCGGCCGATTCATCTAACAGTACCCGACTGCCACGCGTGCCGCGTATCAACTCCCCTTTGCACTCCATCAGCATGGCAATCATGTTGCCGCCACTTGGCCCACCAGAGCCTTCGGGCACTGGCGAATGCAGATCCTGCGCCCAGAGCTTGAGCATTTCATCGATTCGTTTAATCAAAGCAAGGCTCCTCATCCCGTGCGCTATCAACCTGCAGCGCTGATGTATTGCCCCAATGATCTGGCTTCTTGTAGGCATATGGCCGAATACCACTTTTGGGCAACGGCGGCAGTCGCACCTTTCGCCATCCGAGTCGATGCATGATCGCCCCGACACGCATCTGCTCAGGCTTGCCCCAGTGGCCATAATCGAGCTTCAACGCACCAGCCAAAATATCCTCGCCGCTCGCTGTTGCGCCGATCTGAGATTCTTCCAACCACTTGACGACCGGACCTTCCCACTCATCCACGACAAAGCGCGACTCCTGCGCCTCGGCGAATAGTGGAGCCTCATCCCGGTTGACCCACCAAATGTCACCGGACTGATAACAGAACATCGCTTCGGCCCAGAGCTGGTCGCGGACTTCGCGCAACTGTTCCAAATCGACTTTGGTACACGCGACAGGCCAGTAACGCCGGTTACCCGTGGCGTCTTTGAGATATTCGTCTTGGTTCGTCGTACCCACAAAAACACACTGGCGTGGCACGTCCATCGTTCTTCGGCCATAGCTCTCGCGATAGGTGTCAGTCGAAGCAGAGAAGAACTGCTTAGCCTTGGTCGACTCAGCTTTGTTGAAACTATCCAACTCCCCCAACTCAATGATCCACTTACCACGGATCGCCTGGAAGCCGTCCTTATCGCCCAGGGCGAAAGGTGTATCCATAAACCAGGCACCGCCAAGCACAGACATTGCTGTTGATTTACCAGCGCCCTGTGCCCCTTCGAGGATCATCACCGAGTCAGCCTTACAACCTGGTTGCATCACACGCCCGACCGCTGACACCATCCAGCGCTTACCAACCTTCGAACTGTAGTCAGTTGCTTCAACGCCCATGATGTCAGTCAACCACGTAGCCAACCGTGGAACACGGTCCCATTCCAGACCATGGAGGTAATTGCGTACAGGATGGAAGGCATGATCATGGGCAACCACACTAACCGCTTCGATCACGCTGCTGGCCTTGACCCGAAGGTTGTACTGTTGTGCGAGCCACTTCATTACAAGCATGTCGTCGATATCTGCCCAGTCGCCGACACCGCCACCGTATGGGGCAGCACGTAACTTAACGATTTTTGAGCTGAACGCGCTGAAGCCGATCACTCCCGCCCAACGCTCATCGTTGCCAAGAATCAGCTCGACATTCTGCATGTGCGCTATCAAAGATCCGTTTTCGGTTCGGGCCAATTGATCCTTCCAACCACCAGCTGCAGGAGGCCTGACCACCGCCAGCACCTGACGGCGGACAGCCTCTAGGCCTTCTGCAATATGCAGGTCGTTGAAGTCGGTCCACTTGGTTTCGCGCTCACCGGAGAACACCGGAGCAACCACCTGACCACCGACAATCAGAGCGGCGTTGTTGGCCTTTTCTTCGCCAGGGTTCCAGGCATCGCCGTTGGGGCGCTTGGTCTTCCAGTCGTCGTCACGACAGATGATCAGCGGGCAACCGGGGAAACGTTCGCGCATGGCCTTGGAGACCGAAAGCAAGTTGCCCGCGTCGAAGGCGACGGCGACAGCGAGCGAAGTCGCCATGTGCAGGCTTGCACCCGTGGCATAACCCTCACACACCAGCACCGGCTCACCCGGTTCAGGGTGCGGGCCGATCAAGTGGAAAGCGCCTTCCTTCGACATGCCGTAGGGCCAATACGCTTTGTCGCGCCCGGTGTCCTCTTGCTTCGCGGGGAAGATCACCTGCAGGCCGACGATCTGGTCGCGCACGTTGCACATGGGCACTAAAAATGCGCCTGTACGTGGCGCATAGCGAACCTTAAAGCCTACGATCTGCTTTCGATCCAGGTAGGCGCTTTTACCCTTTTCTGGCATTCGCTGGAACAATGCCGATGCACGATTGGCCGCTCGGCGGGACGCGTTGGCCGCGATTTCGGCAGCCTTGCGCTTTGCATCTTCCTGTCGAGCACGCATTACCTCGCGCTCTTCCGGGCTCATGCGTCCGGCCTTTACTTTGATTTTTTGGGTATCGCCAGATCGCCAGTCACCGAAACTACCGAATATCAGAGTTTCGTTCTTCTCGGTGCGGTGTTCGTGGACAACATACCAGCCATTTTTCTCCTTGCCCTTGTCCTGGGTGGTTTTGCAGCGAGTGAGCTTGCCGAAAACCAATGGCTGATCAGGCTCAAGGCCATAATCCGCGAACTGATTAATTACCTCATCGAGCATAACGGGAAGCCCTCAGATCGTCTGCGGATTGGCATTCAACACAGTGAGTGCAACCGGGCTGTGCCAACCGACGAGCTTCCGGGATTGGCTCATCGCATTCATCACAGAACATCAACGAATGCAGGGTCGTGGCAGAAAGCTGGGCTGCGCGAGCAGCCAAAGCCTGATCGAGTCGCTCCTGCACCAGGTCATTTGCAAAGTCAGCAATATCAGCCACGTTCCACCCCACTAGTAGTCTGGTTGACGTAGCGGGCGCGGTTGTACATACCCAACAAACCCTGGATGCCGCGAAACACCAACTGGCGTATCTCAGCCAACTCACCGTCGTCGACTTTGCCGTCGCCAATATGCTTGGCCCAAGTTTCGGACAGGTCCGCTACCTGCCGGAAGAACTGCGCAATCCCGGTGGTAAGGGTTTCGGGCATGTCATTGGTGTACGACTCGGCCAGCTCCTGCCAGATCGTGTCGCCAACAAGGCCGTGCACCGCGTCGAGAATCCGACGGTCCTTGGTCAGTTCGAGGATCTCGCCAAATTCTTGGATATTGACCGTGTGCGAGGGGTGGGTCGGAGACAACTTGTGCTGCAACGTGGTGGCATTTCGACCGGTGGTGGCGGCGATTGCTGCGGCACCGCCGGGATAGTCCCGTGCGGCGTGATACAGGGCTAATTCGAGCGTCAGTACTTCCCTTTGCGCTCGATCAACACAGCTTAAAGCTACTCGGCTCATGGCATTAATCCTACTAAGTTGCCAGTGCCCCGCGACATGCAGTGGTGTTACATTTGCCGCGTGGCTTGAAAGGGCCCAAACGCCGGCTAGATCTAGGGATCGAAACCGGCACCGTGCCGAGGCGAACAATCCGTTGCTCACCCCTGGCGCAACAGCTGCCCAATCTGTGGTGGAAAAGGCAGCAACACCAAGGCTTCCGAGCCTTGGAAAAGCGCGATAAATAGAGGTGGCTGCATGTGGTGTGCCCGCCTATCTTTATCGCGACCCGACAGCGCTGTGGTGGTGCGTGCCGGGAGGAACTGGGCGACCTTTGGGTCGCCCTTTTTCTACCTACGCTGCAGCTTTCTGGGGCGCCGATGCGTTCAACAGCCAAGCTGCTTGGAAGCCGTTGCCCTTCCGCGCTGCTTCAGCAGCCAAAAGTTCAGCATATTTGGTTTCACCGGTGTAATCCGTTCGCGGCAGGCATGCAGATTGACGCCATTTGTATAGAGCCTGATAGCTTCGATTGCATACCTTCGCGGCGGCCCCGATGCCGCCTACGGCTTCAAAAGCAAAGGTAATGGCGTTTGGAAAATCTGCGGGATCCAACATGACAACCTCAGCTTATCAACTTTCGGTTGATACTACATATCAACTGACTATTGCGCAACCTCTGTGCGACTCTCAACTCATGGTTGATAAAAATACTCTCCGCGCAGCTTTCAGCGAGCGCTTACACGAAGCCCTCGATGACGCCGGCGTACGGAGCCGGGGACGAGGCGTGGACATTCACCGCCATTTGAAAAGCTTGGGGGTTGTGAAAACCACCCAAGCTATTAGTAAATGGTTAAACGGCGAAGCTTTTGCAGAAGCAGATAGCATGTCTGCGCTTTGCACATGGCTAAAGGTTCGGCGGGAATGGTTAGAATATGGCGTCCTTCCAAAAGAACAGATTGGGGAGAGCAATGTTCGCCAACTCCAAGCTAACGAAGGGAGCAATATTAGCGCTATTAGTCAGCGCTTTGGCAAAGTACCGCTGATTTCCTGGGTTCAGGCTGGCGCATGGTGTGAAGCAATCTCGAACTTTGAAGCCTACGACGCAGACTCTTGGCTCTCTTGCCCCGTACCAATTAGTGATCAAGGGTACGCGCTAAAGGTGCTTGGAGACTCCATGACTAATCCAGGTCCAGGCCGCAGCTACCCAACAGGATGCATTATCTTTGTAGATCCTGAGGCGGAAACGAAAACTGGTGACAGGGTCATAGCTAGAGTGCCTCGAACTAATGAAGCGACATTCAAAATTCTAGTTGAGGACGCTGGCCGGCAGTTTTTAAGACCTATAAATCCGCAATATCCAATTATTGAAATTACAGAAGAAACACATATTTGTGGAAAAGTTGTAGGGTCATTCATCCCCGAATAACCCCACTCCAATTTAATCTAAACCACCCAGCAACAAATCAAAATCATCTGACTGATTTTCAAATTTCGCCTTAAGCGACAAATACAACTCGTGCGCACTTTGCAAGTAAGAGAGGGAAAAGACAGTATCAGCTTTCAACAAATCTTTGAACAGTCCATCGCTACACTTCATCGTTGACAATGGAACCAACAAGAATTTCGAAGACACCATATATTTTTCAATTATCTGATCCGAAATTTTACGATAGTACGCTTCCTCCCGATTCTTGTATTTATAGACATTATCCATAGCAAATCTGACCATCTCGAAGGGATGCCTTCCACTTTCAGACCTTACATCATCCCTACCATACGCAACAAAACTATTTCTTTCGAATCGAAATTCGCTGTAGCCAAACTTCAAAAACCTAAGAACATGAATATCCTCTACCCTATCTTTAACACCGAGACTTCTGAAAAGCATCTCTAGTTGTGGTACTACCAAAAGGCGCTCCACCAATTCCGGATTTAACTCATGAAGCAAAAACATGACACTATCTGATTCGGAGTTCGGCCAATACTTATCTATAAGCTTCTGCTGGATAACTGGAGTCGCATTGGAAATATAAACAGCAACAAAATACTCTTGAAACGATCGATGTGAAAACGATACATCCATACCATCTTCAATGAGCAAACAAGCCGCACTAAGGAGATCATTGAGATATTCTTCCGGTTTAAAATCTGAGCGCAGGCGTTCACGACACTTACCTATATACTCCAAGCAATCATTGCGTGACATCTTGAAGAGGCGCTTATCAAACGTTAGCAATGAAAAGAGCGCAAACACTCTAGAGAAATCTTGAATGTCCAGCTTTGTCATTCTCGTTCTTAGGTACCCCCCTTTGTTAGCATCGTGTCGTTGAAACAACGCTTCATAGGCTTGATTATAAAAAACGCTTAGCTTAGATGGAATCTCCGCATTTACACCGTAGGTCAGCAACATAATTGATAAAAGTAGAGGATTCGACAAAAATGATTCATGCCTATAAAACATCTTATCATTTAGGTCCACCAAGAATTTTGCTTTTATTTCATCGTCATAAGGTAGCTTCTCAATAAGTTCGGATGCCGACTTGATATTTAATGGCATCACTTTGAAAATTGAGAAGTCCTCAATCCCGTTGAAAACATCATCGGGCCTTGAAGAAATAAATATAGGGCAACTTCCAAACTTATTTGAAATTTCTTTGATGCATCGCATTACGTCAAATCGCAACGAGTGATCCAGCTCATCATAGCCATCGAAGAAAAAACAAAAATGGCCAGCTACCATAGCGCGCGTCACGAAATCCTGATCCATCTTGAATCCAAAAGTCGTGAGTGTTTGGTGAATATAATCAATCAGATTCACCTGAATCCTGTTTAATTCTCGCAGTTCAATCAACACAGGGACATACCTTTTGTCCCTTACACAATCTAGAAATAAATGCTTGATCAATACAGACTTACCAGTACCGCCGGTGCCTGCAATAACAATTCTCTTCGAGGCCTTAACACAACTATAAAATGCAGGTCTTTTTATTACAAAGTCTCCGCAAGAAATTCCAGAAGGCACATAGTATTCATAAAGATCTACAGGCTGATCTCTAATAAAAAATGACTTAGATTTTGAGTACTTATTTCTTGTTTTTTCAAGATAATCGTCATAAGCAGTTTTCAACGTTAACTTTAGCGATTCATCGATTTTCCCGAAACTGGACTTTCCAAGTTTGTAGATGCGCTCTAAATTGGCCGCCATGAAATCTGCTACAAATTGCCCTGTGTCCATTTTTAACCATCCCTTTAAATAGCTCTGATCTATGGCACTTTGCCATTTACCCTCACAGTATCAGGTGATAGGTTTTTGCCTCAACGAAAACCGAAGCCCTTGACCAAAATCAACCAATAGTTGATATTTGCCTCACTCTTCCACCACAGAGCGAGGCAAAACCATGCACACCACTGCCACCCTGCACGTCCACCCGGCCGCTGCTAACCCCTCCCGCATCTTCGAAATCCGCCGCTTGGCACAACACTGCGGCTGCGCTTTCATCGCTTCCAAACCCAAGCTGAAACAGCGCTCCGCGACTGTGCCATTCGATCCAAATGGCGGAGGGCACGCGGCATGAAGAAGTACAAACTCGACAACCGCACCCTGACACTGCTCAAGGCTCAGGTCTGTCTGACCGAAACCTTCAACCACCATCTGCGCGCCGAAACGCAACGCGACGTCATGGCCTTCCGACTGCAGGTCGAACGCCGAAAAATAGATACGCATTTCACCGTTGAGCTGGGCAGCGAACGCCACACACTGACCTTGACCAACAGCAAGAAGATGCACCTCAAGCTTGCTGACTTCATTGAGGAGATCGTCAACGGGCCAACCACTTCCGTCGATCCTTCGTCTCCGCCGCACGCTGATCGCCGTTATGGCCTGTTCCAGACTGAACACAAGCAGCAGGTATTCGAGCTGATCCGCACCGGCGGCGCACTCAGTCTCGATATGGGTTTTGAGTTGCCGATCAACTTGGCAATCCACCGTAACAAGACCCGCGCTGGAATCACCACAATCATGAGCATCGGCGTGAAGAAGCCGCGCACCAAGTGTTTCACCGTATGCGGAAGTGACGTGGATATCTATTCCATGGTGGCAGAATCCATCACTCACCTGGCTACCGTGGCGACCCCTGCCGCGCATGCAGCTTAGGAGGCCGTGATGGAACGTGACCTCCAAAAAACCGCCAATTACTTCGGCCTGACCCGTCCCAAGCTTATCGCGCTCATGCGTGACAAGGGCTTGCTCAACGACCGCAACCTGCCGGCTTTCCCCGTGCGTGACCGGGAGTACCTGCGGATCAAAGACAGCAACTGGTACCACGAGAAAGCGGGCATGCAGTACAGCCAGTCGACCAAGGTTCGGCAAGCCGGTATTCGCTGGCTGGCCGAACAGCTCGGCCTCGAACTACCAGCCATCCCGGCTGATAACCGTGACGTGGCCTAGGGATTACGCCCGCCAGATCGTCGCCATGCGCACACGCGAGGAGCGCAACGCCGCACTCCTCGAAGTGCCGGAGCATCTGCGGGAGCTGACTAAACGCCACTGCCTGAATGCCTGGAATCATCCTCAACGGAAGAAACCCAATGACTGCACACGCTGAACAACAGCCACTAAGGCTGCTGCCCGCACCCGATCCGGTGACAGTCGAACTTCTGTACCGGACCTTTGGTGACGTTCTGATCCCGGTGGAAAAGTTGCGCGAACGGTACTTCCGGAACCTCAACGAAGGATCTTTTGCCGACGCAATTACCACAGGCCGAATTCAACTGCCCGTGACAACACTGGTCAACAGCCGCAAGGCACCGAAGTACGCCCACATCAAGCATGTGGCCTCGCTAATCGACATTCGCGCCTATAGGGCAGATGAAGATATGCCGCGACCAGAAACCGACTCAGCCGAGCAAGGCTAGTAATCCCCAACGGCTGCCACCACCAGCCAACAACACCAGGAGCACACCACATGACTGCAATTCAAATCTGCGCATTGATCAGCATCGTAATCGCCGCCGGGATCCTCTATTGGGTCGGCTATCGAGGCGGCCTCACAGACGGCAAAAATGATGGCTACGACGAAGGCTATTCCCATGGGTACTTCTCGGGACGGGACGAATCTTCAGCCGCATACGCTGCCTCTCTCAAAGAGATGTCAGATCAATGCATGCGCACCGAACTCCTATTGAGCCGGGAACCGCAAGACCGTTACACCCTTTTGGCCATTGCCGAAAAGCTGAAGCTCGCCGCAGACACCTTCCGCGCTGTCAGATCCGAAAGCCAAGCAGTGCAGGCACTTGCCCTATGTGACAAGGCACTGAATATGGCCGCGCTGTTGGACCGTTTCGAGCTGAAGGGGGACGCCGCATGAGCCAAGCCATCCCCATGCTGCGCCTGACGCCCCAAGCCGCCGGCACACTGCAACAGCAGCACGACAAGGCCACCAAGGAACTCCGCGCGCTGACCCGCTACAGCAAGGAACTCGACCGGCAACTGAAAGCGTTGATCGGTTATGACGCGTTGGGCCAATTGCACAAAGCAACCGAAAACGCCTTGCTGCTGGCCGATCTCGTGAAGGAGGCCGCATGAACTGCATCCTCACCCATACCGGCAAGCGCTTTGACCTGTACGAGCCAGACGCAGACATGATCGACCCACGGGACATATCGCACTCGCTCGCACACCTATGCCGCTTCAACGGCCACACCCGCGAGTTCTATAGCGTGGCCCAACACAGCTGCATCGTCGCCGAGCTGGTGCCGGAAGAACACAAGCTCTCGGCCTTGCTTCACGACGCCACCGAGGCATACCTGGGTGACATCACTCGCCCACTCAAGCAGTGGATGCCCGACTACCGGGGCTTCGAGGACGTGATCTGGATGCGCGTTTGTGAGCGCTTCGACCTCGCCCTTGATCTCCCGGCTTGCGTGCACCGTGCCGACCTGATTGCGCTGGCGACCGAGCGCCGCGACCTCATGCCAACCGATACGGCTATCTGGGATTGCTTGGTCGGCATCGAACCCATGGTTGAAATCATCCGCCCATGGCCTGCCGCAGAAGCCCGACTCACCTACCACCAGCGGCTGATGGACCAACTCGCTATCGAACACCGGAGGAAAGCGGCATGAAGAACCGCCAGGACAACGCCAATGCCCTGCCCGCTTTGCTACGCGCTGCAGGTGGCGTCGACACGCTAGAAACAAATAGTCTCTGCTGCGCAGCAGCAGGCATTATTGCTCCTCCCAGCGCCACTGCCGAGGCACTTATACCCCACGAAAAGCTGCGCGGGGCAGCGCTCGCTAATGCAACGCTAAACACTCAGGAGCGCCCGCTCGCGCAGCCTGATAAGGGGTATAAATGGGCCTACCCATCAAAGGCTGGATCATACTTAACGACCAACGTAAGCCGGGCGGTGTTATGAACACACTATTTTTACTCATGGCTCAATATGACGGTCAGGCGGTGATTCCACTTGCACGAGTCTGTGCCGACTATATGAATTTGACGGTTGAAAAATTTAAGCACAAGCAACTGACAGGTGAGATCGATATCCCAGTGGTTCGTCTCGGTGCGCAAAGCCAAAAAGCCGGGCTTGGGATCCATTTGAAAGACCTCGCTGAATACATTGATCGTCAGCGCGAGAGGGCTACCGCTGAACAAAACAGACTGATGGGGAGACCCTCATGACACCCTTGAAATCTCCGCGCGCTTTCAACGATGGTGTTAAGATGCGCGGTCAAAAAATCAAGCTTAGAACCGTAAGTCAAAAAACATTAAGCGTTAGGCGTATCGTCGAAAACGCCTACAAAGTACATGCAAGAACTAAAATTGGAACCACACATGAATAACCCTGTAGTCATCGATCTATTTTCTGGCGTCGGTGGCCTAAGCCTTGGAGCCTCCAGAGCAGGTTTCCACGTTGCAGGCGCTTTCGAAATTGACAAATTTGCAATTGAAACACATGGCATTAACTTCCCCAACGCCAACCATATCCAAGCAGACATTGGTTCGATGTCAGGAAAAGAAATATTAGAACGCTCGGGCTTACAGCTGGGAATGCTGGATGGGCTCATCGGTGGGCCGCCGTGCCAGGGTTTCAGCACTATGGGCAAGCGCGATGATGCGGACCCCCGTAACCAACTTTTCTATCATTTCTTCAGATTAATTACGGAAACAAAGCCAAAGTTTTTTATTGCAGAAAACGTACCTGGAATCCTAACTGAAAAATACAAAACTCATGTCGAAGAGGCGCTAAGCCTTGTCCGTAAAGAATACACACTACTTGAGCCAATTAAGGTCAAAGCGGATAGATATGGCGCACCTACAACTAGAACGCGAATATTCTTCATTGGCTTTAGAGCTAATGAATTAAAAATCGATTTAAGCTCTGATTTGTTTCTACCGAGGGTAGATACCCAGCTTGTTAATGTAGACATGGCATTAAGAGGACTACCCTCTCTGATTCGATCTGATTGGCAAGCAGAAGAACAATCTTGGCGAACGGCAAAGCTGCTGACTGACAACGTATTTCACGCTTCTGTAAACGGAAATATTCCAGAGGGTGTCGGCGAAATCAAAGCTATTGAATTGCTGTTTGAGAAACAACTTGTCTCGGGCTGTTTTGGTACACGGCACATCCCGGAGGTCGTTAAGCGTTTCGCTCGACTAAAAGCCGGTGAGGTTGATGCCATCTCCAAGGCCAAAAGGCTTGACCCTAACGGGTATTGCCCAACGCTGAGAGCCGGCACCGGTAGTGACAAAGGCAGCTTCCAGGCAGTTAGGCCAATACATATGACATCTCCTCGAGTGATTACACCGCGTGAAGCAGCAAGACTGCAGGGTTTCCCTGACTGGTTCCAATTCCATCCAACTAAGTGGCACAGCTTCCGTCAAATAGGAAATAGCGTGAGCCCCATAGTTGGAGAGTATATCCTAAAATCTGTATATAACTGCTTATAAGACCACGCGCGAATACCACGGAAACATCCGATAAAAGTTTACAAAATTACCCATCTCCTCCTGAGAAATTTTTTCAGTTGAAGCAGTGTAGAAATCCAGAGCTCTTTGGATATCCTCTACACCTGCTTCCGGAAGGAGCGATTCGATATGCACTCTTTCCTTAGTAGATAAAATAGGCACACTAATACCGGTGGGCTCAACACACTCAGGATTAAAAAAGCTCCAGTAAGGCAATCTGGACAGCTCTAAAAACTTCTCCAATTCATCCTCATGTAGAAGAATACCAGTGACCGTCAGCATCTGCTGCCCATCACTATAAACAAAAGCAGCAAGCGGCTGCACAACAATGCTTGGGTCGCCAGCCAGGCCATGCCTTACGGCGGACATGATTGCTGCTAGTAACGTCTTCGGATAATTTTTTGTAGCGACCGAATCAGTAGTAATTTCGGCAGGACCATATGAAGACAATCTACCAGCTAACACATTTGCTCGAAACTCGAGCATTTGAGAACGGTCTTTAGGCTCTCCCAAAGCAGTAGGACTTGCATTAACCGTAATCTTAAAAATATCCCCATGCCCTAATTTCTCGATAAGTCTTTGAGTTTCCGTTAACTGACTTGTGATATCCGAAGTGGCATAATCAAACCAAACTACGTTTCCTGCCTCAGAATCAAACTCAAAATTATTTAGAAACTCACCACTTGACTCATTGCGAAGGGATATACATGATAAAGGTTTATTAAATCCCTGCCGTTTAAAAACATTTGAATCCATCTCCAACGAAATCATTTTTGATATTCTAAGAGCCGCATGCAGGTGCTTGAAATCTTCTAAAAATGGACCTCCGAACCCGATATAACTGTAGTTTGAAATATTTACATACCGTCCAACTCGAGTTAACAGATCAACGAATAAGTTTCGCTCAATAGCTTTATTTTGACGAAGATGATAGGCAATACTTCCTCCCTGACTCATTGATCAAATCCTCTTCAGAACTTCATCAAAGCATTTAGCACCAATTTCTCCAGGAGATGTATTTTCATCGCCAAAAAAATGCTCACCCAACGTCCTGATGTCAGTCAACGGTTTGGAGAATCTTAAAAACCGATATTCTTTTTCTACGGTAGGCATCGGCAAATCTGGCTTAAATTTTTGCCCCTTAATCATGCTCTTCCTATCCGAAGACCACCTCTCCGAAGGTATTTGCTTCATGATTTCAGCAGGGGTCGTTGTCACGGCGGATACACTCAAATCCGCCCGCTCTTTTGAGGGACGCTTCCACTTATTGGTATAATCAGTAAAGATTTTTACGCCTTCCCGCATAAATTCTTTAACTGCGAGATAAAGATCCGAATTACCATCTATGCCGCGTTTGGTAGTAGTCACAGGAAGCAGCGAAGCGTCATTACATTTAAAGCTTACCACGCCAGCGATAGACACGAACTGAGTATGGTAGGCGGGAACACCAGCCTCGCCCCAGCCTGTAACCCTCGTTTTATCGGCGTGCAGCACGACACGATCGTTACAGATGATGGTCCATCCAGCCTTCTCCGTTGACGGTTTGCCAGCTAGCGAGTCCTCTTCCTCTTCATCAGATGGAAGATCGCGATAGAAACCAACAGCCAACTCAATAGTGACACCTTGATAATCGCCCTGATACACATAAGGCGCGATACCGGCACCGGACGCCAAAGCATTATCACCCAAGATAAAACTCGACGTGGTCGGTGAAACTCTTTCAGCGTTAACGTAAACATTAAAACCTTTGGTTATGATATGGCCGTAGTAAGCAGATATAGCTTTTTTAAGATCCATCTCAAAACCAGTTTGGTTTGAGAATAACCGTGGAATCCCATCATTCAACTCTGTAACAGATATCTTTGTTCCTTTAGATTCACCTGGAGCAACTTCTTCAATTGGTAAATTCCAGTTAAAGTCATCAGCCAACCATGCAGAATCAATAGTAACTTTATAAGCGGCATCCTTGGCATTTGTCTCAACTGTTGATTGCTTACCGAGCTTGAATATCGCCCGCTTCATCCCGATACCATATACACCCACGGTCGGTACATCTTTATCGGTATCACGATCAGGGCGACCTAAGCGAAACGCACGCTCCAAGGCCACTTCACGCGGTATTCCTCCACAGTTATCGAAGATAGAGAAGTGATTTTCGTCAAACGTGATTCTCGCTTCAAACCCTTTGTAAGGTAACGGATGATCTAACTCCGCACGCTTCTCGCGCATAGCGCCATCGACGCAATTATCAAGCAAGTCGAGAATCGAATCCTTCAGCTCGATGTCGCGCGTCAACATCTCTACGAAAAATCGCTTCGCGGGATGAGCATTAACCTGAGCAGTCATTAAAACTCCCTTTTATATACTTTTTGGCTATAGCCGGCGCGTACCATGATGTCAAAATGCCAAAAACCACTTAAATTTGCTAGCAAAGAATGTAATAACTACGACGCTAAAATCAATTTTAACCAACGCCAATTATCGTAGCGGTCACCCCGGCCTCTGAGATGCGTGTAACGTCGAAGCGAATTCCAGTCCCTGTGACCCGAAACGCTCGACACCCTTGGAATATCCCAGTCCATCTCAAATAACCGACTAACCCCCTCATGGCGTAGGTCGTGGAAATGCAGATCTTCAATCCCCAGCATCGGGCAGGCCCGCGTAAAGGACGCCGAGACCGACCTCGCATTGTAGGGAAAGATCTCCTTTTCCTTCTTGGGCATGGACTGCAGAATCGCCCAGGCCTCATCTGGCAAATGGCACCACACGTCATTGCCGATTTTCTGCCCGGGGTTTTTCATATCCCGCACTAGAACCGCCTGTCTAGACTCGTCGAGATCGTTCCAGCAGATCCGGGTGATCTCCTCTTGCCGGCGTGTCGAGAAGATCGCGAAAGCTATCATCTTCGGCATGTCGATCTGAGCTTTACGGCGCGCCTGCATCTCAAAAAAATGCGCCATGAGTTTGTCCAGCTCTAACAGTGTCGGACGGCGATTACGCTCCTTGCTCTTGCTCACCATGCCCAGCTTGCGTAACACCCTACGCGCGTCAGGCATGGCCAGCGGATCCACTTCATAACCCCATGCTGGCCGCGCCACGGACAGCACCGCGCCAAGGTGCGAGAGATCGTTACCAACCGTCTGCGCCTGAACGTCGCCACCCTCCTTGCTCATTCGCCATTGAGCGAACTCGACCAGCCTCTGGCTCGTCAGTTCTGAATCGTCGAGATCTCCCAACCAAGTTTCCTTGATCGCCTTCAGAGTAGCGTTTTTGGTCTTGCCCAATGGCCGGATCTTCTCGTACTCATCCAGGTACTGCTCGATCATCTTCTTGATCGTCACGCCCTTCCGATTCGCCCGCTCAATAGCACCTGGTTGGGCCAGCTCAGTCTCCCGTCGCTTGATCCAGGCCTGGGCGACCTGCTTACGGTCGAAGGTTTGGCTTTCCTGATAAACTGTCTTGCCATCCCGATTGATCCGTATCTGCGCCGTGTAGGCTGTCGAGTTGTCCTTGCGCTTACGTGCTGTGATCGTGCCCATTTCCAGTTGCTACATTGCCGAATTCGATCGCTACAGTGTAGCAACCGACTTTAGAAAACAAGGGAAAAAGGGTAAAAACCGCTGTATAAAAGATCAGTATTAATGAATTCCGAAAAAGCCGCATCCCCAGCAAACGCTAGCCCTTCACACTCAGAGCCGTCACGCCGGTTTAGCGTGGCCCCGATGATGGACTGGACCGACCGCCACTGCCGGTTCTTCCTGCGCCTGCTCTCCAAGCGCGCCCTGCTCTACACCGAGATGGTCACCACCGGCGCTATTCTGCACGGCGATCATGAGCGCTTCCTGCGTCACGACGAAGCCGAGCACCCGCTCGCGCTTCAGCTGGGCGGCAGCGTCCCCGCTGACCTGGCTGCCTGCGCGCGCATGGCCGAGGCCGCGGGTTACGACGAAGTGAACCTGAACGTCGGCTGCCCCAGCGACCGTGTGCAGAACAATATGATCGGCGCGATCCTGATGGCACACCCCGCCCTGGTGGCCGATTGCGTGAAGGCGATGCGCGATGCGGTGTCGATTCCGGTGACGGTGAAGCATCGTATCGGGATCAACGGTCGGGACAGTTATGGCCAGTTGTGTGATTTCGTCGGCACGGTGAAGGACGCCGGCTGCACCAGTTTTACCGTGCATGCGCGGATTGCGATTCTGGAGGGGTTGTCGCCTAAGGAGAACCGCGACATTCCGCCGTTGCGCTATGACGTGGCGGCGCAGTTGAAGCAGGATTTCCCTGAGCTGGAGATTGTGCTCAATGGCGGGATCAAGACGTTGGAACAGTGCCACGAGCATTTGCAGACGTTTGATGGTGTGATGCTCGGACGTGAGGCATATCACAACCCCTATCTGCTGGCGGAAGTGGATCAGCAGCTATTTGGCAGTGAAGCGCCGGTGATCAGTCGGGCGCAGGCGATGGCACAGTTGCGACCTTATATTGCCGAGCACTTGGCCACGGGTGGGGCGATGCACCATATAACGCGGCATGTGCTGGGCTTGGGCACGGGGTTTCCGGGGGCGAGGAAGTTTCGGCAGTTGTTGTCGGTGGATATTCATAAGGTGAGTGATCCGCTGGCATTGCTGGATCAGGCCGCGGAGTTGCTGGAGGGTCGCTGATTGTTCCCATGCTCTGCGTGGGGACGATCGAGCTGCTGCTATCGGAGCGAGCGTTGCCCACATGCCAGTTGGGTTGAACCTGCGGTCAGTTTTGCCCTCCTATTAAGCACCACAGCCGGTGATTCAAACGGCTGTTTTCAGGTTGTTGCCCCCGCAAACGATCGAACGCATTTGCGCCCTTGAGCGCCTGTCGGCGCTCGGGTAATGTCAACAGACCCATAGGACAGAGCACGCTCATGACTTCCAAGCTGGAACAACTCAAGCAATTCACCACCGTCGTAGCCGACACCGGCGACTTTTCCACCCTCGCCAAGCTCAAGCCGCAAGACGCTACCACCAACCCTTCGCTGCTGCTCAAGGCCGCTTCGATTGCGGGCTATGCCAATCTGTTGGATGAGTGCGTGAAGGACTGCAACGGTGACGTGGGCCTGGCCAGCGACCGTTTTGCGGTGGCGGTCGGTCAAGAAATTCTCAAAGTGGTACCGGGCCGGATTTCCACCGAAGTGGATGCCCGCTTGTCGTTCGACGAAGGCGCGATCCTCAAGCGTGCGCACCGTCTGATCGAGCTGTACGACAAAGCTGGCGTCGGCCGTGACCGCGTGCTGATCAAGATCGCCTCCACCTGGGAAGGCATCCGCGCGGCGGAGAAGCTGGAAAAAGAAGGCATCCAGACCAACCTGACGCTGCTGTTCTCCTTTGCCCAGGCCGTGGCGTGTGCCGAAGCAGGCGTGTTCCTGATCTCGCCGTTCGTGGGCCGCATCTACGACTGGTACAAGAAAGCCAATGGCAACGATTACACCGGCGCCGATGATCCGGGCGTGCAGTCGGTGACGCGCATCTACAACTACTACAAGGCCAACGGTTACAAAACCGTGGTCATGGGTGCGAGCTTCCGCAACCTCAGCCAGATCGAAGAGTTGGCCGGCTGCGACCGCCTGACCATCAGCCCGGACCTGCTGGAGAAGTTGGCGGCGGATGAGGGCACGCTGGAGCGCAAGTTGTCGCCAGGGCATGCCGGCGAGGCGCGCGTGCACATGACTGAAGCGCAGTTCCGTTGGGAGTCCAACGAGGATGCAATGGCAACCGAGAAACTGGCCGAGGGTATTCGCCAGTTTGCGCGGGACCAGGAGAAGCTGGAGGCGCTGCTGTCCGCTAAGCTGTAAACGGCGGAGGCGACAAAAAGGGCGGTACCTGTGAGGGTACCGCCCTTTTTTGTGTCGATGTCTCAAGCCAATGTCATTTCAACAGTGGAAGATACATTGACTGACACTGCGTTATCGGGGGCAAGCCCCCTCCCACAATGGGGCGAATGTTAGGCAGAGGCTCAGTGACGCTCGAGGGCGTTGACCAGGTCGTGGAATGCTTCGCGGTTGGACTCGTTGAGGCCCATCAGAATTTTGTGCGCTTCCAGCACCTTGACCCGCACGACTTCCTCGGACTGGTCCTGGGAGGGCAAATCGGTAAGGCACTCCGGGCATGGAATCGGGCGACCAACGATATTGAACACCTGATCGAAGCCCATGGACTGCAGGAGCCGGGTGATGTCGTCGTGGGTAGTGACCACGGTCGGCAACAGGCCAACCTTCTGCCGAGACAGAATGGACAGCTTGGCCAAGAGGCCCAGCGTGGTGCTATCGATGCTGCGGGTTTCGGTCAGATCGATCACGATCGCCGAGAAGTTCAGCGCAGTAAAGATGCGCTCAATCGTCGCATCCAGCGCCGAACACAAGGTCAGGCGCACTTCACCGACAAACTTCAGGACAAAAGTCCCGTCTTGCTCGGCGAATTGGATTCTTCCGGTACTCATCAAAGATTCCTGCTCAACACCAGTAGGGCGATATCATCCGGCATCTCCCCCAGCGTGGCCAATCCAAAAACCTGCCGCAAGCCATCCAGGCTGCCGCCCGCCGACTTGACCTTTTGGGGCAAGGCGGCTTCTTTCTCTTTGAGTGTAGGTTCTGGAAGAAGGTCCAGAATGCCATCGGACATCAGCGTCAGGCTG
This sequence comes from Pseudomonas lurida, assembly GCF_013522705.1. Classification (GTDB taxonomy): domain Bacteria; phylum Pseudomonadota; class Gammaproteobacteria; order Pseudomonadales; family Pseudomonadaceae; genus Aquipseudomonas; species Aquipseudomonas quebecensis. The sequence goes on along the minus strand of NZ_JAAMRE010000007.1, from coordinate 80,859 downwards.
AACGTCGGCGGCAGTTCCAGAATGTGGTCCTCGTAGGTCGCTTCATTAAACAAGCCTACGGGCAGGCCACGGCCTTCCAGGTAACGCACACTGTCAGGAGTGTATAAAACAGGCATCGGCAGGTGACCGCCAATACTGTAGGTCAAAAGACCGGTTTCTTCGTCAATCACGCCGCCGACCATCGTCACGTGCTTGCCCAGTTTGCAACTGATCAGGCCTCGGTTGATGTGGCCCAGCACTTGCGACGGGGTAAACTCCGGCAAGGTGCCATTGCGCTTGGATTCGAACAACAGCCGTGTGGTCATGAATTTCAACAACACGGTCACAAAGGCCGAAGACGCACCGTGGCCGGATACGTCGGCCAAATAAAACGCAACGCGCCGCTCATCAACGCGGAAATAGTCGACAAAATCCCCCGACAGGTACAACGACGGGATGATCTGGTGCGCGAACTGGAACTCATCGATGGTCCAGGGGCTCACCGGCAGCATGTTCATCTGCACCTGGCGACCGGCGTTCTGGTCTTCCTGCAGCAGGTTCAGGCTGGCTTCGAGCTCGCGATTGGCGGCTTCGAGTTTCTCACGGTAGCGTTGGTTTTCCAGCAGCAGGCGTGCCCGATCCAGGGCACGACGCACCGAGTGCTCCAGCACCGCCAGGTCTTCCAGGGGCTTGATCAGATAATCGGCGGCGCCCAGGCGCAGCGCCTCGACGGCGTCGTTCATCACACCGGCGCCGGACACAACGATCACCGGCATCTGCGGCGCACGCTCAGTGACCTGGCGAATCAGCTCCAGGCCGCCCATCTGGGGCATGCGCAGGTCGCAGATCACGAGGTCGGGCTGGTCGCGCTCGAACACCTGGAGACCCTGTTGGCCGTTGCCGGCCTGCAGGACGCTGAAGCCACTGTCTTCCAAATAGGCCGCGAGACTCGCGCGCACTACTTCGTCGTCATCGATTATCAGCAGCGTGGCACTGGTTTTTTGCATGTGGGCAAACGGCGCCAGAATTAGGTTGGCGTAGGCGGCGCGGCAATGGCCGGGCTCATACTACTGGATTCGCTTTCTAGCCTCTCTGTCCTACAAAGCATGGGCTTTTTGCCCACGCACAACTGTAATGCAGAGGTGCCCTTCTAAGGCGCAGACGGTACTCCCATCCGTCAGGTGTTTCAAGCTCATGCCGATGGTCGCCGGGCGTCTTTACACCGCAAATCACCGGGAGTTATAAGAACGGTCACTACCCCAACACAAAGTAAGGACGGATGCTGTGAGCGAACACGAGCGCGATTACGCCGAAAAACGCGATTTCATCCGCATGCGGGTGGATGCCAATGTGTCCCTGATCCACGCTGGGCAGGAGATTGAAGGCGTGTGCCTGGACCTTTCCAGTTCCGGCATGCAAGTGCAGGCACCCCGCCAGTTCAGCGTGGGCGACCTGCTGAGCGTGCGCATTGATTCCGAGCACGCGGCCCTCAAGGGCCTGGAAGCCGAGACCGAGGTGGTTTGGATCAAAGCTGACGGCGAGCAGCACGAGACTCAGCGGCTGGGCCTTAAGATCCTGAAAATGCGCTGAAAGACGCGCACAAAAAAGGCGACCTGCACGGATCGCCTTTTTCGTTTCAAAACATCACGGCTTAAAAGTCGTCGACGACCTTGCCATCCTTGACCTTGAACTCACGGTTCTGCAGGTAAGCATTGCGGATAAAGGTGTATTTGTCGCCGGTGATCAGCTTCTCGCTATCCAGCAGGCTGGCGCGGGTGTCGATGATGTTGAGGCCCATCGTGCTGTTGCGCCAGTCGATATCGTTCATATAGCGGTACGGCTGGGTGTAACTGTCCACGTACTTGGAAGGCGCATCCCGCAGCGTGCTAGGGCCCAGCAGCGGGATCATCACGTACGGACCGCTGCCCACGCCCCAGTAGCCCAGGGTCTGGCCGAAGTCTTCATCACTGCGTTGCAGCCCCATTTTGGTGCCGACATCGACGAAGCCCAGCACGCCGAACGTGGTGTTGACCAGCAGGCGCGCGGTATCGACACCCGCGTTGTGTGGCTTGAGCTGCAGCACGTTGTTGGCCAGGTTGCCGACGTCGCCGATGTTGCGGAAGAAGTTGTGGATGCCGTCTTCGACAAATTGCGGGGTGATCCACTCATAACCCTGGGCCAGAGGCTTGAGGGCGTAGGTATCAATGGTGTCGTTGAACGCGAAGATCGGACGGTTAACGCTTTCCCATGGATCGTCTTCGGTTGCAGCCTGTACGGCGAACGGCGCCAACATCACAGTGGCACACACCGACAGCTGAGCGAAGTAGTGGCTCCAGCGCATAGCTTTTGCTCCTTGAATGGTCTGTCATGGGCGCTATGCCCTGAATAAGGCGGTGAGTATATGACGGAAGTGTCCTTTTAGGCAGCTCCTAGGAAACGACATACGGAAAATGCACAAAATTCCTACAATTGCATACAGCTGTCATCGCCTTGTCATCCCGCGCCGATAGCGTCGGAGCTATTTCAGGGACGTCGACATGCCACACGCCGAGATCGCCATCGCCACCGCCCCCACCTTGACTGCGGTGCTGTTCGGCCTGAGTGGTTGCCTGGTGGACTTTGGTTCCCAGGCGCGTACCGATTCCTCGGCGCCCGACTCTCAGGCCACTCCAGGCGCCCTGAACATCCTGCGCCACCTCAAAGAACAAGGCGTGCCCTGCGCCTGGCTGGATGAACTCCCACCCACCGTGACCACTGCGCTGGCCGCCGTGCTGCCGCGTTGGGTCAAGGCCATATCGCCCTCCCCGATCCGCTGGCCCGCGCCCCACGCCTGTTGGCAAGCCTTGATGGAGTTGAACATCGAGCGTCTGGAAGGCTGCGTGTTGGTCAGCGGCGAGCCGCGCCTCCTGCAATCCGGGCTCAACGCCGGATTGTGGACCATCGGTTTGGCCTCCTGTGGTTCGCTGTGCGGCCTGGCGCCCGAACCCTGGCAAGCGCTGAGCGAAAAGGAACGCGAGCACAAGCGCGCCAAGGCAACAGTGGCGCTGTACGGGCTGGGGGTGCACTCGGTGATCGATCACCTGGGCGAACTCGGCACTTGCCTGGCCGACATCAGCCTGCGCCGGCTCAAGGGCGAGAAGCCCTGATCGAGATCATGCACAGTTGGCCGCAGTGAATTAATCTACAGGTCAGCCCGTAGACCTTTCACGGCGTGCCGCGGTCTATGCCAGTGCCTATCGATAAAAGGAAAGAACGTCATGCCTGATCGCGAAAAGTTAAAACAGCAGGCCGATATTGTGAGCAAACAACTGGAAGAGCATCCGGATTTGCCCGTTGAAAAGCGCCAAGCCCTGGAAAAACTGGTTGCCGATTTGAATTTTCAACTTCAAATGGAACCGGGTGCCCAGTCACCCAGCATTGCCGACGATTTCAACAAAGCGGCGATCGAGTTTGAGTCCAGTCATCCCGGGTTGGCTGGAGCGTTTCGCAATATAGTCACTACCCTGGGCAATATCGGCATCTAACCCGAGCCCAAGCCGAACACCAAACCAAATGTGGGAGCCAGCTCCCACAGTATTGTTGGGTAAAGGCTTACTGGCGCGCCAGCCGCACGTTCAGGAACTGAGTGTTTTCGGTACTGCGGTAGGGGTTGATGTCCAATCCACCCCGGCGCACATACCGCGCGTACACGGTCAACTTCTCGGGCTTGAGCAAGCGCTGCAGGTCCAGGAAGATCCGCTCCACGCACTGTTCATGGAAGTCCGAGTGCTGGCGAAAGCTGACGATATATTCCAACAGGCTGGCATGATCCAGCGCCGCACCACGATATTCCACCACCACACTGCCCCAGTCCGGCTGGCTGGTCACCGGGCAGTTGGACTTGAGCAGGTGGCTGTGCACGCTCTCCTCTACCACACGCGAGTCATCGCAACGCAGCAGTTCCGGGCGCGGGTGTTCGTAACTGCTGACGTTGATATCCAGGTCGTCAATGCACACGCCCGGCAACGCCATCACGCCTTCGGCTTCGATATCGGCCAGGCTACGAATGCGCACGCTCACTGGCTTGCCGGCAGCAAAACTGAGGTCGGTGCGCAGGGTGGCTTCAAGGCTGGCCGTATCGGCAAACGCCGTCTGGTTCAGCGAGTTGAGGTACAGCTTGAAGGACTTGGATTCGATAATATTCGGCGAATCGGCCGCAATGCTGAACTCACCAATGGCCACCACCGGCTTGCCCGACGGCAGCAGCCACGACAGTTCGAAGCAGTTCCAGAAATCCACGCCCTTATAGGGCAGGGTCTCGGCGCTCAATCCCAGCTCGGCCCACTTGGCGGCACGGGGAATCGGGAACAGCAACGACGGGGTGTAGGTAGAGATGTATTCACTGGACTTGCCCAGCGGCGAATGTTCGGCTGCGGGATGCATGGCGGAAACCTGACTGAATAAACCGCGCCAGTCTAACAGCCTTTGGCCCCGCGTTTGCGCACCCGCCGCTTACTGGCTGACGTTGAGCTTGCCCACCATGCCCGCCTGGTAATGGCCCGGCAGGTTGCAGGCAAACTCCAACCCCGTCGCCTGCTTGAAAGTCCACGTCAGTTCAGCGGTCTTGCCCGGCGCCACCAGCACACTGTTCGGGTCGTCGTGCTTCATGACCTCACCGTGGCCCATGGCACTGTGGTCCATTTCCCCCATTCCCGTGGGGGTAAGCATGCCGCTGGCCTGCATCTGCAACATTTCCTGCTGGTGCTGTGCATGCATCGCCGCGTCGCCCAGGTTGAATTCGTGCAGCAGCCGGCCTTTGTTGACCAACACGAAGCGCACGGTCTCACCGGCTTTGACGTCCAGCGATGTGGGCGAGAAGGCAATGTCCTGCAACGTGATTTCCACCGTGCGTGTGGCCTTGTCGGCCGGTGCCGGCTGTCCGAAGGCGTAGGTGTGCGCCCCTTCGGCCAGTGCATTGACGCTCAACGCTAACAGGCAGCCCGCCAGCAACAGGGGTGTACGTAACGTCATCGCTCTTCTCCAAAAATGTGTCACTGCTTTGAGCGGCACTCTAAGATGAAGCGGCTGCCAGCCAGCTGACTGCTGGATTACAACTTTGTCAGGTTGCGCCCTTTGCCTGATACCCGCGTATAAAGCCCCGTCACCCGTTACCCAGAGCCGCCCATGAAACTGCTGATCGTCGAAGACCAACCCAAGACTGGCCAATACCTGCGCCAGGGCCTGGCAGAGGCAGGTTTCATCACCGAGTGGGTGGCCGATGGGCTCACCGGGCAGCACCTGGCATTGACCGGTGATTACGACTTGCTGATCCTCGACGTGATGCTGCCGGACCGCGACGGCTGGCAAATCCTGCAGGCGGTGCGTGCAGCCGGTCTGGATGTGCCGGTGCTGTTTCTCACCGCGCGCGACGCCGTGGAAGACCGCGTGCATGGCCTGGAGCTGGGTGCCGACGACTATCTGGTCAAGCCGTTCGCCTTTTCCGAACTGCTGGCCCGCGTGCGCAGCCTGTTGCGACGTGGCAGCAGTTTGCCGCAGGACACCGCGCTGCAACTGGCCGACCTGCGCCTGGACCTGATCCGCCGCCGCGTCGAGCGAGACGGCCAACGCATCGACCTCACCGCCAAGGAATTTTCTTTGCTCGAACTGCTGCTGCGACGCCAGGGCGAAGTGCTGCCCAAGTCGCTGATCGCCTCCCAGGTGTGGGACATGAACTTCGACAGCGACACCAACATCATCGAAGTCGCGATCCGCCGCCTGCGCCTGAAAGTCGATGACCACTTTCCCACTAAACTGATCCACACCGTACGCGGCATGGGCTATGTGCTGGAGGAGCGGTGCAATTGATCCGTCGCCTGTCCCTGGCCAGCCGCCTGGCGCTGTTGTTTGCCGCCTGCACCGCGGTGGTTTCACTGCTGGCCGGGGTGCTGTTCAATCAGGCCAGCGAGGCGCACTTTCTTGAACTTGACCAGCAGTTGCTCGACAGCAAGCTGATTGCGCTGCGCGCCGCCCTGCAAGGCGTCGACACCCAGCAGGCATTGGCTCAACGCGCCCCCCAACTGCAGGCCGAACTCAGCCGCCAACCCGATCTGGCCCTGCGCATCACGGCTGCCGGGCAGGATTGGTTCGACAGCGCGACGAGTATTAGTTTGCCGCAATCATCCGGGCTGCATAGCCTGCAACACGCCGGTACGGATTACCGGGTGTACAACGCGCCGTTAATTGCAGAGCAGCCCGATTCGCCGCAATTGAGCCTGGTGCTCGACATCACCCATCACCAGCATTTCCTGCAGCGCATGCAGCACCTGATCTGGCTCACCGTCGGCCTGTCGGCGCTGGCCACCGCCCTGCTCGGCGCCTGGGCCGCGCGCAGCGGTCTACGGCCTCTGCGGCGCATGGGGGAAGTCGCGGCCAGCGTGTCGGCCAACTCCCTCACCCAGCGCCTGCCCCAGCAACAGATGCCGGCCGAACTGGCGGAACTGGCCCAGGCCTTCAACGCCATGCTCGGCCGCCTGGACGACGCGTTCCAGCGCCTCTCGGCGTTCTCCGCCGATATCGCCCACGAATTGCGCACACCGCTGTCGAACCTGCTGACCCACACCCAGGTCATCCTTACCCAGCCGCGCCCGCTGGAGGATTACCGCGAGGCGCTGCACAGCAACCTTGAAGAGCTGCAATGGATGGCGCAGCTGGTCAACGACATGTTGTACCTGGCCAAGGCCGACCATGGCTTGCTGATGCCCAAGCGCGAGCCCCTGGCGCTGGCGGATGAAGTCGACGCCGTGCTCGAGTTCTTCGCCCTGCTGGCCGAAGACGCGACGGTGCATCTGGTTCGCGAGGGCACGGCCGATACACGCGGTGATCGCGGCATGTTGCGCCGGGCGTTGTCGAATCTGCTGGATAACGCGCTGCGTTTTACCCCGCCCGGCGGCGAAGTGCGAGTGACGCTGGCCGAGGATGGGCGCGCAGTGACGATGGCGGTGCAGAACACCGGCGAAGGCATCCCGGCGCAGCAGTTATCGAAATTATTCGACCGTTTCTACCGAGCAGACCCGGCGCGACGCGAAGGCAGCAGCGAGCATGCCGGACTGGGCTTGGCGATTACCCAGTCGATCGTGCGGGCCCATGGGGGGCGGATTTTTTGTGAATCCGCGGCTGGAGTGACAAGGTTTGTGATTGAGTTGCCCAGGGTGAATTGATGCAAGATGGGCCGGCCCTATCGGGGGCAAGCCCCCTCCCACATTCGACCGTATGCTTCCTGAATAAACGCGATCAACTGTGGGAGGGGGCTTGCCCCCGATAGCGGTCTCAATGACTACGAATATCTCAGCGCATGCGCCGGCTCGATCTTCGCCGCCCGGTACGCTGGGTAAATGGTCGCCAGAAAGCTCAGTACAAAGCCGGCCGAGCAGATCAACAGCACATCCCCGCCTTGCAGCTCGGACGGCAAGTTGCTGACAAAGTACACATCCGAACTGAAGATATGCTGCCCGGTCACGCGCTCCAGCCACCCCACCAGTTCACTCACGTTCAACGCCGCGATCACGCCGAGCACGCCGCCGATCAAGGTGCCGACGATCCCGATTACCGTGCCCTGCACCATAAAGATCGCCATGATCTGGCGCGGCGTGGCGCCGATGGTGCGCAGAATCGCGATGTCCGCGCCCTTGTCGTTCACCACCATGATCAACGTAGCGATGATATTGAACGCGGCCACGGCGACAATCATCAGCAGCAATAGGCCGATCATGGTCTTTTCCATTTTCATCGCGCTGAACAGACTGCCCTGAGTGTGGGTCCAGTCATCGGCCTTGTAGCCCGCGCCCAGGCTGGCGGCAATGTCCGCCGACACTTTGGGCGCGGCGTACAGGTCTTTCACCGCCAGGCGTACGCTCTGCACCTGGTTCGGCTGCCAATGTTGAATCTCGGCGGCGTCGGCCATGTTGATCAGGGCCATGGAGCCATCCAGCTCGGCGCCGACCTTGAAGATCCCCACTACATTCAACCGCTGCATGCGCGGGGTGATGCCGCCAGGCGCGCTGCTGAGTTCCGGCACGATCAGGGTCAGCTTGTCGCCCACATTGAGGCGGAAACGCCGCGCGGTGATCTCACCGACCACCACGCCGAACTCGCCGGGCCTCAGGTCTTCCAGTTTGCCGCGCACGATATGCTGGGCCACGATCGACACCTTGCCTTCCTGGGCCGGATCGACGCCGCTGATCTCGATGGGCTGCATGGCGCCCTTGTAGGAGAACATGCCGTCCATTTGCGTGAAAGGCACCGCAGCCGTGACCTGCGGGTTCTTCATCGCAGCGGCCGCCACCGGCTGCCAATCGTCGATCGGTTTTACGCCGACGACGGTCGCATGGGGCACCATGCCGAGGATGCGCGAACTCATTTCGCGCTGGAAGCCGTTCATCACCGACAGCACCACGATCATCGCCAGCACGCCCAGGGCGAGCCCGATCATGGACGTCATGGAGATGAACGACACAAAGCGATTGCGGCGCTTGGCGCGGGTATAGCGCGTGCCGATGAAAATCGATAACGGTCTGAACATTCGCGTGCACCGCCTGAAAAAATGAAAAAGCCCGACGCCAGGCGCCGGGCTGGAAAACGGGTCAGATGGCGACCAGATGACCTTCCTGCAGATGCAGCACGCGGTCCATCTGCCGGGCCATGCTCATGTCATGGGTCACCACCAGGAACGCGGTGCGCATCTGGGTGCTCAACTCCAGCATCAAGTCCTTGATGCCTTGGGCGGTGTGGGAGTCGAGGTTGCCGGTGGGCTCATCGAGCATCACCAGGCCGGGGTTGTTCACCAGGGCGCGGGCAATCGCTACGCGCTGGCGCTCGCCCCCGGACAACTCCGCCGGTTTATGCTCCAGACGGTGACCGAGGCCGACACGCTCCAGCAGCGCCGTGGCGCGTTGGCGGGCCTCGGGGATCGCGGTCTTGCCGATCAGCAACGGCATGCACACGTTCTCCAGGGCGGTGAATTCCGGCAACAGGTGGTGAAACTGGTAGACAAAACCCAGCGACCGATTGCGCAGCTGGCCACGGGCCTTCTCACCGAGAGCCGACAGCTCTTCACCGGCCAGCCACACACTGCCCTGGGACGGCGTATCAAGGCCGCCCAACAGGTTGAGCAACGTACTTTTACCGGAACCCGAACTGCCGACAATCGCCACGCGCTCGCCCGGGTGCAGTTCAAGCTGCAGGTTGGAGAGCACCACCACGGATTCCGGGCCTTCCTCATAGGATTTGCCCAGGTTACGGCAGCTCAAAATTGCTTTTTCACTCATGCCCGATTCACTCATAACGTAAGGCCTGTGCTGGCTGGGTGCGTGCCGCGCGCCAGGCTGGATACAGGGTGGCAAGGAAACTCAGGACCAACGCCGCCCCGCCCACCATCAACACATCCTGGGCCTGAACCTGGGACGGTAAGTAGTCGATGAAATACACGTCGGCGTTGAGAAATTTGTGACCGATCAGGGTTTCCAGGCCGGCGATGGCCGCGCTGACGTTGAGCGCGGCGAGGATGCCGACGGCGGTGCCGATCAAGGTGCCGACCACGCCGATCACGGTGCCCTGCACCATGAAGATCGCCATGATCTGCCCCGGCGTGGCGCCCAGGGTGCGCAGGATGGCGATATCGCCTTTCTTGTCGTTGACCACCATCACCAGGGTGGAAATGATGTTGAACGCTGCAACGGCGACGATCAGCAGCAGCAACAGGCCGATCATGGCTTTTTCCATGCGGATGGCCTGGTACAGGTTGCCGTGGGTGCGGGTCCAGTCGCGGGCGTAATACTCGGTTTCACCCAAGTGCTGGGCGATTTCCCAGGCACCGCGCGGCGCGTCGAACAGATCGCTGAATTTCAGGCGCAGGCCCTGCACCTGATCCGGCTGCCAGCGATGCAGGCGGGCCAGGTCGGTGAGATTGGTCAGGCCGAGGTAGCCGTCGATTTCACCGGCGCCGACGTGGAACGTGCCGACCACGGTAAAGCGCTTCATGCGTGGGAACATACCGGCCGGGGTGACCGTGACTTCCGGGGCGACGAAGGTGAGCTTGTCGCCGATGCCCACGCCGAGCTTGGCTGCGGCCTTGTCACCGATGACGATGCCAAAACTGCCGGGCGCCAGGTCGTCAAGCCTGCCCTGCAGCATGAACCGGTCGATGATCGAGACCTTGCGCTCCTGGGCCGGGTCGATGGCGTTGAGCAGGATTTTCTGCACCTTGCCATCATTGGTCAGCAACCCCTGCATCTGAGTGAACGGCGCAACGGCCACCACCTTGGGGTTCTGCTTGACCTTGTCGGCCAGGCTCTGCCAGTCGCCGATGGGCTCGCTGGCTTCGATGGTCGCATGGGGCACCATGCCCAGCACGCGGGTGCGCATCTCATGATCGAAGCCGTTCATCACCGACAGCACCACGATCATCACAACCACGCCCAAGGCGAGCCCGATCATCGAGGTCAAGGAAATGAACGACACAAAATGATTGCGGCGCTTTGCACGGGTATAACGCGTGCCGATAAATACGAAGAGAGGTCTGAACATGTCGGGGCTTGTTCGGAGGAAAAGAAGACGTCCCGGTGGCGGGGTCTGGTAAGCAGCTTTACACTCAGACCATTACCGCCAGCTGGGGTTCGCCATGACGACATTAGATGAAGAAGAGCGCCGCGAATACTACCGTATCGATGACATGATCGCACTTCAAATCAAAAGCCTGTCTGCCCCTGAAGCAGCCAGCAAGGAAGTATTGCTGGATGATTCACCGCTGTTCAACCTGCTCAGTGAATTGCACCTGAGCGAATTCGAAGCCCAGCACCTGTTGCGCCAGATCAGCGAGAAAGATCGCAGCCTGGCGGCGTTCCTCAAAGTCCAGAACAAACGCCTGGATCTGCTCAGCCAAATCATGGCCCGTGGCCTGTTGGACGAAGTCGGCGCCCCGCAGCCGGTGATCATCTCCGAAGGCGGTATCGACTTCCAGCACCCCTCATCGTTGCCTGTCGGCGCGCACCTGGCGGTCAAGCTGGTGCTGATGCCCCAGGCCCTGGGCCTGCTGCTGCGCGCCAAGGTTACCCATTGCGACGCCAAGGGCGAGGGCTTCGATGTGGGCACGGAATTCGAATCCATGACCGATGCCCAACGCCAGTTGCTGGCGCGCTACATCCTGCAGAAGCAAGCCCAGGAACGGCGCCTGGCGCGGGAAAAAAGCGACGCCCAGGCCACCTGATTCGTATACACCCCGCCGGACGATCCGGCGAAAAGGAGCAACTGTGACCCTGATTTACGGCCACCGCGGTGCCAAAGGCGAAGCACCGGAAAACACCCTGACCAGCTTTCAACAATGCCTCAAGCACGGTGTGCGCCGCTGCGAACTGGACTTGCACCTGTCCATGGACGGCGAGCTGATGGTTATCCACGACCCGACCCTCAAACGCACGGCTGACCGTCGCGGCAAGGTGGTTGACTATTCGGCAGCCGACCTGGTGAAAATGGACGCGCGCAAGGGCGGTCCCGGCTGGCTCACGCCCTGCCCCATTCCACGCCTGGAGGCGTTGTTCGAACAGTGCGACTTCGATCACTGGCAACTGGAAGTCAAAAGCGCCTCGCGCACTCGCGCGGCGACCACCGTATTGGCAATCCGTGAAATGGCCGTGCGTTTTGGCCTGATGGACAAGGTCACTGTGACCTCCAGCTCGCGGGAAGTGCTCAAGGCCGCCGTGGAGCTCACGCCGGACCTGTCACGCGGGCTGGTGGCCGAATACGCCTGGCTCGACCCATTGAAAGTCGCGCAGAACTACGGCTGTGAGTACCTGGCATTGAATTGGACGCTGTGCACCCCTGAACGCTTGCAGAAAGCCCAGCGCCAGGGGTTGCACGTGTCCGTGTGGACGGTCAACGAACCCGCGCTGATGCGCAGGCTCGCCGACTTCGGCGTCGATAGCCTGATTACAGACTTTCCCGGTTTGGCCACTGCCACCCTCGGGAATGGCTGAAATCGGTCTCCCCGGCCGGCTCAGGCCACCGGCCGGAGCCGCTCAAAAAAGCCGGTTGAGGCCGTCGTAGGCGGCTACCCGATAGGCTTCGGCCATGGTCGGGTAGTTGAACGTGGTGTTTACAAAATACTTGAGGGTATTTTGCTCGCCCGGCTGGTTCATGATGGCCTGGCCGATGTGCACGATCTCCGACGCCTGGTAACCGAAGCAATGCACGCCGAGGACTTCCAGGGTTTCACGGTGAAACAGAATCTTCAGCATGCCTTGCGGCTCACCGGCGATCTGCGCACGCGCCATGCTCTTGAAAAACGCCTTGCCCACTTCATAAGGCACCTTGGCCTTGGTCAGTTCGTGCTCGTTCTTGCCGATCGAGCTGATCTCGGGAATCGTGTAAATACCGGTGGGCACGTCGTTCACATACCGCCAGCTGCCGTTGTCGACAATACTGCCGGCGGCCGAACGCCCCTGGTCATGGGCGGCGCTGGCCAGGCTCGGCCAACCGATCACATCGCCGGCGCCATAGACGTTCGCCACACAGGTGCGGTAATTCTCGTCCACTTCGATCTGGCCACGGTTGTTGACCTTGACCCCGATGTTTTCCATGCCCAGCTTGTCGGTGTTGCCGGTACGCCCGTTGCACCACAGCAAGGCGTCGGCCTTGATCTTCTTGCCGGACTTGAGGTGCAGGATCACCCCGTTGTCCAGGCCTTCGACGCGCTCGTACTCTTCGTTGTGGCGCACGGTGATGTTGTTGTTGCTGAAGTGGTAACTCAACGCCTGGGAAATTTCCGAGTCCAGAAAGCTCAGCAACTGGTCGCGGTTGTCCACCAGCTCCACCAGTACGCCCAGGCCGCTGAAAATCGAGGCGTATTCACAGCCGATCACGCCGGCGCCGTAGATGATCAGTTTGCGCGGGGTGTGGCCCAGGCTCAGGATGGTGTCGCTGTCGTAGATACGCGCGTGGTTGAAGTCGATATCGGCCGGGCGATACGGGCGCGAGCCGGTGGCGATGATGATGTGCTTGGCCACCAGTTTTTCGACCACGCCGTTGGAACACACCACTTCGATGGTTTGCTCGTCGGCGAAGCTGCCGGTGCCGAAGAACAGGTCGACACGGTTGCGTGCGTAGTAACCGGTGCGCGACGCCACTTGCTTGGAGATGACTTTCTCGGCGCTTTTCAACACGTCCGGGAACGAAAACCAGCGCGGCTCGCCAATGGCCCGGAACATCGGGTTGGTGTTGAACTGCATGATCTGGCGCACCGAGTGACGCAAGGCCTTGGACGGGATGGTACCCAGGTGGGTGCAGTTACCGCCGACCTGGCGACGACTATCGACCATCGCCACCTTGCGCCCTGCCTTCGCGGCGTTCATCGCCGCACCTTCTCCAGCCGGGCCGGAACCCAGTACCACCACGTCGTAGTTGTAGACAGCCATGCGTACTCCTCAGAACAGGCCAGGCGTACGGTTGGACGCCGGGCTAAATCATGCCGCGGCCAGCGGTCATGAAGGACAATTTGGCTCAAGTGTGTGAACCGGGGCACAGTCTATAGAAGGCTCAACGCCGCGCACATTAACCCTTGGTCGCGTCGTAGGCCAACCTTGCCATACTACAGGACGCAAATCAGCGTCGATTTCAGGATGAGCATTATGCGACAACTATTTTTTTGTTTGATGCTGATGGTGTCGATCACCGCGCACGCCAGTGATGCTCAGCGGCTCAAGCAAGCGGCCTTCCCGGCGCAGGCTGGGGAACTGATCCTGAAAAACCAGGCGGTGCTCACCTATCTGTGGGCGGACGTGTATGCCGCAGCGCTGTATGCCCCGGCAGCGCTCAGCGCCAGGCACGCCTGGGACCAGCAGGCTGCACTGCGCCTGACGCTGTATTACTTTCGCGACATCGACCGCAACGACGTGATCAAGGCCGCCACGACCACTCTTGAACGCCAACAAACCAATGCTCGATTAAAGCCTGAGCTGGATAAGTTGCACGCCAGCTTTCGCGACATCCGCAGCGGTGACCGTTATGCCCTGGACTTTCATCCCGGTCGCGGTTTGAAGCTGGAGATCAATGGGCAAGTGGTGTTCATCAGTCGCGATGACGAACTGGCACGGGCCTACCTGGGCATCTGGCTCGCGCCTGGGGGGTTGTCGGATGAGTTGCGCGGCCGGTTGCTGAAGTGATGCGGCGGATGAACGATCGCCTTCGGGGGCAAGCCCCCTCCCATATTTGAATCTATTCCCACATCAAACCGTGGGAGGGGGCTTGCCCCCGATGAGGTATCCCAGACAACACAAAATCCCAGCCACAAAAAAGCCCCGAACCAGTCGGGGCTTTTTCATTCAGCGCAGAGGCTTAGCGCGGAAACGCCGGCGGGTTGACCCCGGCCATGTCTTCCATCACGCGAACCACCTGGCAGCTGTAGCCGAACTCGTTGTCGTACCACACGTACAGCACAACGCGGTTGTCCTGGGTAATGGTCGCTTCCGCATCCACCACACCGGCGTGGCGCGAGCCGACGAAGTCGGTGGACACCACTTCCTGCGAATTGACGAAGTCGATCTGCTTGTGCAGGTCGGAGTGCAGCGCCATGTAGCGCAGGTACTCGTTCATCTCTTCGCGGGTAGCGGCTTTCTCAAGGTTCAGGTTGAGAATAGCCATCGACACGTTAGGCGTCGGAACACGGATCGCGTTGCCGGTCAGCTTGCCGGCCAATTCAGGCAGGGCTTTGGCAGCGGCAGTGGCGGCACCGGTCTCGGTGATCACCATATTCAGCGCGGCGCTGCGGCCACGGCGGTCGCCTTTGTGGAAGTTGTCGATCAGGTTCTGGTCGTTGGTGTACGAGTGAACGGTTTCGACGTGGCCATTGACGATGCCGAACTTGTCGTTCACGGCCTTGAGCACCGGCACGATGGCGTTGGTGGTGCAGGACGCGGCCGACACGATTTTGTCGTCAGCGGTGATGTCAGCGTGGTTGATGCCATGCACGATGTTCTTGAGCTTGCCCTTGCCAGGCGCGGTCAGGACAACGCGGGCGATGCCCGGGCACTGCAAGTGCTGGCCCAGGCCCTCGGCATCACGCCATACGCCGGTGTTGTCCACCAGCAGGGCGTCCTGGATGCCGTACTGGGTGTAGTCCACCTCGGTCGGGTTCTTGGCGTAGATCACCTGGATCAGGTTACCGTTGGCCGTGATGGTGTTGTTTTCTTCGTCGATGGTGATGGTGCCGTTGAACGAACCATGTACCGAATCGCGACGCAGCAGGCTGGCGCGCTTGGTCAGGTCATTCTCGGCGCCTTTGCGCACGACGATGGCACGCAGGCGCAGGCCGTCGCCGCCACCGGTTTTTTCGATCAGGATGCGTGCCAGCAGGCGGCCGATACGACCAAAGCCGTACAGCACCACGTCGGTGCCCTTGCGGGCCGCGGCGCTCTGCTGGCCGACCACATCGGCCATTTCTTCACGCACGAACTGCTCGGCGCTGCGGCCGTTGGCTTCATTGCGGAATTTGTAGGCCAGTTTGCCCAGGTCTACCGATGCCGCGCCGAGCTTGAGCTCGCTCATGGCCTTGAGCAGGGGGAATGTTTCGTGGACGGAGAGTTCGCTGTCGTCGGCGGAGCGATGGCGAGCAAAGCGGTGCGCCTTGAGAATCGCGATGACTGACTGGTTGATCAGGCTGCGGCCATAGATCGAGCTGACCACATTGTTATTGCGGTACAGCTGACCGATGAGCGGGATCATCGCTTCTGCGAGTGCTTCACGGTCGATCCATTCACCAAGACACTGGTCGGGCTTCTGAGTCACGGGAACCTTCCACATGTAGGGGCTGAAAAAAGGGGCTACATTATGTCGCCCGACTGCCCGTTGAGCAATGCGCCGACACCAACAAAAAGCCCTTGCAAAAAACTACCACCACGCTACAGGCCAGGAAACACGCGGGTTCCAGAAGGCCACCATTGAGATGGTTGCGCCGACTTGTCCGTAACCCTCCGAAACATACGTGCTTTTCGGCACTACATATTGAGTCAAAACCCTGCATTGTTTGTCTTAGCCACTACATTTCCTACAAACCGTAATAGGCACAGTCAGCAACTGACAGGCGGCACCTGGGGCCGTTACAATTACCGACTTTGTCGCAACGCTTGGAGCTCAACCTTCCGTGCCCGTTCTGCGTCTACCGCAACTCCCTGCCGCGGCAGGTAAACAGCACTGGGGCAACCTGCCCGGTGCCGCCCTGAGCCTGGCCATCGCCGAGGCTGCCAGCGCAGCCAAGCGCTTTACCCTGCTGCTTACCGCCGACAGCCAAAGCGCCGAACGGCTGGAGCAGGAGCTGAGCTTCTTCGCCCCCGATTTGCCGGTGCTGCATTTTCCCGACTGGGAAACCCTGCCCTACGATCTGTTCTCGCCGCACCAGGACATCATCTCCCAACGCATCGCCAGCCTGTACCGCCTGCCGGAACTGGCCCACGGCGTGCTGGTGGTGCCGATCACCACGGCGTTGCACCGCCTGGCGCCGACCAGGTTCCTGTTGGGCAGCAGCCTGGTGCTGGATGTGGGCCAGAAGCTTGACGTGGAGCAGATGCGCACGCGCCTGGAAGCCAGCGGCTATCGCTGTGTGGACACGGTGTACGAGCACGGCGAGTTCGCGGTACGCGGCGCGCTGATCGACCTGTTTCCGATGGGCAGCAAGTTGCCTTATCGCATCGATCTGTTCGACGACGAAATCGAAACCCTGCGCACCTTCGACCCGGAAAACCAGCGCTCCATCGACAAGGTCGAATCGATCAAGCTGCTGCCGGCGCGGGAATTCCCGTTGCAAAAAGACGCAGTGACCCGCTTCAAGGCGCGTTTTCGTGAGCGCTTCGACGTCGACTTCCGCCGCTGCCCGATCTTCCAGGACCTGAGCAGCGGGATTACACCCGCCGGTATCGAGTACTACCTGCCGCTGTTTTTCGACGAAACCTCCACCCTGTTCGATTACCTGCCCCAGGACACGCAAGTGTTCTCGCTGCCGGGCATCGAACAGGCGGCGGAAAACTTCTGGAACGACGTGCGCAACCGTTATGAGGAGCGCCGCGTCGATCCCTCGCGTCCTTTATTGCCGCCCGCCGAATTATTCCTGCCGGTGGAAGACTGCTTCGCGCGCCTGAAAAACTGGCCGCGTGTGGTGGCCAGCCAGCAGGATGTGGACGCCGGTGGCGGTCGCGAACGCTTCCCCGCGCAAGCACTGCCCGACCTCGCGATCCAGGCCAAGGCCACTCAGCCGCTGGAAGCGCTGTCCACATTCCTTGGCGACTTCCCGGGCCGCGTGCTGTTTACCGCCGAATCCGCCGGGCGCCGCGAAGTGCTGCTGGAGCTGCTCGAACGCCTGAAACTGCGACCTAAAACCGTCGACAGTTGGCCGGACTTTGTCGCGGGCAAGGATCGCCTGGCGATCACCATCGCACCGCTCGACGAAGGCCTGCTGTTGAATGACCCGGCCCTGGCACTGATTGCCGAGAGCCCGCTGTTCGGCCAGCGCGTGATGCAGCGTCGGCGTCGTGAAAAACGCGCCGACGCCAACAATGACGCGGTGATCAAGAACCTCACCGAACTGCGCGAAGGCGCGCCGGTGGTGCATATCGACCACGGTGTGGGCCGTTATCTGGGCCTGCAGACCCTGGAGATCGACAACCAGGCCGCCGAATTCCTCACGATGGAATATGCCGAGGGTGCCAAGCTTTACGTGCCGGTGGCCAACCTGCACCTGATCGCGCGCTATACCGGCAGCGACGACGCCTTGGCGCCGTTGCACCGGTTGGGCTCCGAGACCTGGCAGAAAGCCAAGCGCAAGGCCGCCGAACAAGTGCGCGATGTCGCGGCCGAGCTGCTGGACATCTACGCCCGCCGCGCCGCGCGTGAAGGTTATGCCTTCGCCGATCCGAAGGCCGACTACGCGACCTTCAGCGCCGGTTTCGCCTTTGAAGAAACCCCGGACCAGCAAACCACCATCGAAGCGGTGCGCGCCGATATGCTCGCGCCCAAACCGATGGATCGCCTGGTCTGCGGCGACGTCGGCTTCGGCAAAACCGAAGTGGCCATGCGCGCCGCCTTCATCGCAGTGCACGGCGGCAAACAGGTGGCAATCCTGGTGCCCACCACCCTGCTCGCTCAGCAGCACTACAACAGTTTCCGCGACCGCTTTGCCGATTGGCCGGTGACCGTGGAAGTGATGAGCCGTTTCAAGTCCGCCAAGGAAGTGAACGCGGCCGTTGCCGACCTGGCCGAAGGCAAGATCGATATCGTGATCGGCACCCACAAGCTGCTGTCGGACGATGTGAAGATCAAGAACCTGGGGCTGGTGATCATCGACGAAGAACACCGCTTTGGTGTTCGGCAAAAGGAACAACTCAAGGCTTTGCGCAGCGAAGTCGACATCCTCACCCTGACTGCCACGCCGATTCCGCGCACGTTGAACATGGCGGTGTCGGGCATGCGCGACCTGTCCATCATCGCCACCCCACCGGCGCGGCGCCTGTCGGTGCGCACTTTCGTGATGGAACAGAATAAAAGCACGGTCAAGGAAGCGCTGCTGCGGGAATTGCTGCGCGGCGGGCAGGTGTATTACCTGCACAACGACGTCAAGACCATCGAGAAATGCGCCGCCGATCTCGCCGAACTGGTGCCCGAGGCGCGGATCGCCATCGGCCACGGGCAGATGCGCGAGCGCGAGCTCGAACAGGTGATGAGCGACTTCTATCACAAGCGCTTCAATGTGCTGATCGCCTCGACCATCATCGAGACCGGCATCGACGTGCCGAGCGCCAACACCATCATCATCGAGCGCGCCGACAAATTCGGCCTGGCGCAACTGCATCAGTTGCGCGGCCGGGTCGGACGCAGCCATCACCAGGCTTACGCCT
Organism: Pseudomonas lurida; assembly: GCF_013522705.1. GTDB lineage: Bacteria > Pseudomonadota > Gammaproteobacteria > Pseudomonadales > Pseudomonadaceae > Aquipseudomonas > Aquipseudomonas quebecensis. The sequence goes on along the minus strand of NZ_JAAMRE010000007.1, from coordinate 61,972 downwards.
ACCTGCTCACGCCGCCGCGCCAGCAGATTACCGGCGACGCGGAAAAACGCCTGGAAGCCATCGCCAACACCCAGGACCTGGGCGCCGGCTTTGTGCTGGCCACCAACGACCTGGAAATCCGCGGTGCCGGCGAACTGCTGGGCGACGGCCAGAGCGGGCAGATCCAGGCTGTAGGCTTCACGTTGTATATGGAAATGCTTGAGCGCGCGGTGAAAGCCATCCGCAAGGGCGAGCAGCCGAACCTTGACCAGCCGTTGGGCGGCGGTCCGGAAATCAACCTGCGTTTGCCGGCGTTGATTCCCGAAGACTACCTGCCGGACGTGCACGCGCGGTTGATCCTGTACAAGCGCATCGCCTCGGCCACCGACGAAGAGGGCCTCAAGGACCTGCAAGTGGAGATGATCGACCGCTTCGGCCTGCTGCCGGAACCGACCAAGAACCTGGTGCGCCTGACCCTGCTCAAACTGCAGGCCGAGCAGCTGGGCATCAAGAAGGTCGACGCCGGGCCGCAGGGCGGGCGGATCGAGTTCGAAGCGCAGACGCCGGTAGACCCACTGGTGCTGATCAAGCTGATCCAGGGCCAGCCCAACCGCTATAAATTCGAAGGGGCTACGCTGTTCAAGTTCATGGTGCCGATGGAACGCGCCGAAGAACGCTTCAATACCCTGGAGGCGCTGTTTGAGCGCCTCATTCCGACACCTGTTTGAAGGACGCCCCAATGCGCCTGTTCCGCATTCTGAGCCTGTTGTTAGTGGTATTCGCGCCCGCGGCGTTCGCCGACAGCCCGTACCAGGTAGAAATGATCCTGGTGCGCCAGAATGCGGAGCCGGTAATCAACAGCCGCGCCGCGCCGGAAAACTGGGATGCCGGCGCCTCGCGCTTGGGCACTGACACCATGAGCCCGCCGCGCCTGAACAACATTGTCGACAAACTGAACGCCGATAACAGCTTCACCGTGCTGGCGCACAAGGCCTGGGAGCAGAACCTCGGCGAACAGCCGGTAAAAATCGCCGTCACCGATGGCCAGGAGCAGTTCGGTCAATTCCCCATCCAGGGCGTGCTGAACCTGCAACTGGGGCGCTTCACCGATATCGATGCGGATTTCTGGATCAACCAGTTCGACAGCAACGGCAGCGTCGTCGCCAGCGAGCACTTGTCGCAGAAGGACGTGCGCACCAAGAACAACCAGCTCAACTACCTTGACGGCGGCCATCTGGCACTGCTGATCAAGATCACTTCACTGACCGCCAAACCACCCAGCGCGCCGCCGCCCGAGCTGCAGGACTGATCCAGCGCCATGCCCCCGACGTCGTCGCTTACCAAACCACTGGCCCCTTCGTGGGCCAATCGCTTTAAAGAGCAAAGCCTGGAGCGTGGCCGGCGTTACGCGCTGGAAAACCGCGTACGTATCGTCGAGGCCGGCGACAGCACCATTATTGCCAGTTGCGAAGGCTCGGGCGGCAATGTGTACCGTCAGACCATTTCGCTGCGCGAGTCGGCCAAAGGCGCGCTGCTTTTGGTGGACAGCCGCTGCACCTGCCCGGTGCACAGCAACTGCAAACACATCGCGGCGGTACTGCTCAAGGTACAGGAAACCCTGGCCTACCCCGCCGCCGCCCAGGACGCCGAACTGCTGGAAAAACTCCAGGCTGTACTGGATAACCGCGTCGTACTGCCGCAAGTGCCGATGGACGACGTCCAACCGGTGCCGCGCCTGTGGCTGGCCAGCGCCGAGTTCAGCGCGTTCGAACCGCGCAACGGCAAGATGCAGCGTTATATCCAGCACCGCGCGGCGTTATCCTTCAACTACCTGGGCAACTATGTCAGCGGACAGAAAAACGCCGACATCATTGTGCGCCAGGACACCCAGAGCCTGCGGATCAAGCGCCACCCCGAGGTGGAACAGGCCTACCGCGAACAGCTGCGCCTGCTGGGTTTCAAGATCGCCACACGCCAGAGCAAAGCCTTGCCGGAAAGCGCCGGCGAACTGTTCGAGATGGTCAATGACAGCGCCTGGCTGAACTTCACCCTCAACGCCGCGCCGACCCTGCGCGCCGACGGCTGGGAACTGCAGATCGACGACGACTTCGGTTTCGACCTCAGCGCGGTGGACGACTGGTACGCCACCGTCGATGAAGGTCCCGAACGGGATTGGTTCGACCTTGAGCTGGGGATTATCGTCAATGGCGAGCGGCTGAGCCTGCTGCCGATCCTGCTGAACCTGATGCGCTCCCACACCGAGCTCCTCAACCCGGAGAAAATCGCTCGGCGCCGTGATGACGAGCTGGTCCTGGTGAATATCCCCGGCCTGCCCAATGGCGGGCATGGCCCGCTGCAAGTGGCACTGCCCTACGGCCGCCTGAAACCGGTACTGGCTACCCTCGGTGAGTTTTACCTGCAGGAGCCCGGCACCACCGCGCTGCGCCTGGCCAAGGCCGATGCGATTCGCCTCAACCCGCTGGAAGACCTGCCTTTGCAATGGGAAGGCGGCGAGAAGATTCGCAACTTTGCCCAGCGCCTGCGGGATATCAAGGACTTCACCTGTGTGGCGCCCGAAGGCCTGAACGCGACCTTGAGGCCTTATCAGCTGGAAGGTTTGAGCTGGATGCAGTCGCTGCGCCAGTTGGAGGTGGGCGGCATTCTTGCGGACGACATGGGCCTGGGTAAAACCCTGCAGACCCTGGCGCATATTCTCAGTGAAAAGGCCGCCGGACGCCTGGACCGGCCGTGCATGGTGGTCATGCCCACCAGCCTGATCCCCAACTGGTTGGACGAAGCGGCGCACTTCACCCCGCAACTCAAGGTGCTGGCGCTGTACGGCGCCACGCGTAAAAAACACTTCGCCAGCCTGCAGGACTACGATCTGCTGCTGACCACTTATGCGCTGCTGCCCAAGGACATCGAGCACCTGGCCGCCCTACCCTTGCATGTGCTGATCCTCGATGAAGCCCAGTACATCAAAAACCCTTCCAGCAAGGCTGCCCAGGCCGCGCGGGAGCTGAATGCCCGGCAGCGTCTGTGCCTGAGCGGCACACCGCTGGAAAACCACCTGGGCGAACTATGGTCACTGTTCCACTTTCTGCTGCCGGGTTGGCTAGGCGACGTCAAAAGCTTCAACCGCGACTACCGCGTTCCCATCGAAAAACGCGCCAGCGAGGTACGACTGCAGCACCTTAACGGTCGGATCAAACCCTTCCTGCTGCGCCGCACCAAGGAGCAGGTGGCCACTGAGCTGCCGCCCAAGACCGAGATCATTCACTGGGTCGACCTCAACGAGGCCCAGCGCGACGTGTACGAAACCATGCGCCTGGCCATGGATAAGAAAGTCCGCGATGAAATCACCCGCAAAGGCGTGGCGCGCAGCCAGATCATCATCCTTGAAGCACTGTTGAAGCTACGCCAGGTGTGCTGTGACCTGCGCCTGATCAACGATGCGACCCTGCCCACTCGTGGCAGCAGCTCGGGCAAGCTCGACAGCCTGATGGAAATGCTCGAAGAACTGTTTGAGGAAGGCCGCCGGATCCTGTTGTTTTCCCAGTTCACCTCGATGTTGAGCCTGATCGAAGTGGAGCTGAAAAAACGCGGTGTCGCTTACGCGCTGTTGACGGGCCAGACTCGCGACCGGCGCACACCCGTGAAGGATTTCCAGAGCGGCAAGTTGCAGATTTTTCTGATCAGCCTGAAGGCCGGCGGTGTGGGTCTGAACCTGACCGAGGCCGATACCGTGATTCACTATGACCCGTGGTGGAACCCGGCCACGGAAAACCAGGCGACCGACCGTGCTTATCGCATCGGCCAGGAAAAACCGGTCTTCGTGTACAAAATGATCGCGCGCGGCACCGTGGAAGAGAAAATCCAGCACCTGCAGAAGGAAAAATCCGACCTGGCGGCGGGGGTGCTGGATGGACGGACCACGGGAGATTGGCAGTTGGGCAACGAGGATATCGAGGCGTTGTTTGCGCCGTTGCCCAATAAGCAGGAAAAGCGCTAGATCAGCTGTGCATCCCGCAAAGCGCCAAGTGCGGTGAGCCAGCGCGGATCCTGTTTGTAGTCAGTCGAAGCAATCGCCTGCCCACGCATACGCGCGATGCGGGCCGATGGCGTGACCTTCATCCGCTGCGCCGCACTCAGCGCCAACTCAGCCGCCGCACGATCGTTACACACCAGCCCCATGTCACAACCGGCGGTCAATGCCGCCTCGATCCGGCTGGCCGCATCGCCGACCACATGGGCACCGGCCATCGACAGGTCATCGCTGAAAATCACCCCATCGAACTGCAACTCGCCGCGCAGGATGTCCTGCAACCAGCGGCGTGAGAAACCGGCGGGCTGGGCGTCCACCTGCGGGTAGATAACATGCGCCGGCATCACTGCCGCCAAGTGCTTGCTCAGGCGTGCGAAAGGCACCAGGTCATTCGCGCGAATCTGCTCCAGGCTGCGTTCGTCATTGGGAATTGCGACGTGGGAATCCGCCTCAGCCCAGCCGTGGCCGGGAAAGTGTTTACCGGTGGCGGCCATGCCGGCGCTGTTCATGCCACGGATAAAGGCACCGGCGAGCACGGCGGCGCGCTCGGGGTTGCCCTCGAAGGAACGGGTGCCGACCACGGCGCTGCGCTGGTAGTCCAGGTCCAGTACCGGGGCGAAGCTCAGGTCGAGACCCACCGCCAGCACTTCAGTGGCCATGATCCAGCCGCACTGCTCGGCCAGGTACTCGGCGTTGGGGTTGTCCGCCAACGCGCGCATGGCCGGCAGGCGCACGAAGCCTTGGCGCAGGCGCTGCACGCGCCCGCCTTCCTGGTCGACCGCCAGCAGCAGGTCCGGGCGCACCGCCCGAATGGCCGCGCTCAACTCACGGACCTGGCGTGGATGCTCGATATTGCGCGCAAAAATGATCAAGCCGCCCACCTCCGGCTGGCGCAACAGGTGGCGATCCTCAGCCGTGAGCCAAGTACCGGCCACGTCGACCATCAAAGAACCTTGCAGGGCAACTGTCATAAACCTTCCTTAAATAACGCACACAACCCGTTGCGCTCACTCGGTGCAAGGCACGCGGTGAGCACAACGGGTTGCGAATAATCAGCAGACATGAACATGGCGGCTAGCTTAGCGGATGCCAGTGGCCGCGCACACCCAGGGAGATCAAACCTTGGCGGGGGTGGGCACGGTTTTGCTGCGTGGGCGCAGTTGCGCGGCGGCCATGGTCGGGTCGGTCACGCCGGTTTCAGCGCGCATGCCGGCGGCAAGGAACGGCACCATCAGGCGCATGACTTGCTCGATGGAGGTATTGACGCCGAAATCAGTCTCGGCAATTGCACGCAACGCCTTGATGCCGGACATGCTGAACGCCGCGGCCCCGAGCATGAAATGCACGCGCCAGAACAATTCGATCGGCGGAATACGCGGCGCGGCTTCGTTGACCAGCAACATATAGCGGCGAAAAACCTTACCGTACATATCTTCCAGGTACCGCCGCAGGTGGCCCTGGCTCTGGCTGAACGCCAGGCCGAGCAAGCGCATGAAGATCGACAAGTCATTGCCGCTGCGCGGTTGCACCACGAGCGCTTGCTCGACAAGAATTTCCAGCAGTTCTTCCAGGCTAGGCTTGTGATCGGCCTTGGCCTGGCGGCGCTCGAGCTCACGGTCGAGGCTGGCGCAGAAAGGCCCCAGGAAGCGCGAGAACACCGCCTGGATCAGGGCCTTTTTCGAGCCGAAATGGTAATTCACTGCCGCGAGGTTGACCCCGGCCTTGCTGGTAATCAGCCGCAATGAAGTTTCAGCAAATCCTTTTTCCGCGAACAATTGCTCGGCGGCATCGAGAATGCGTTCAACGGTTTCCGACTGGGCCATGGCTACTCCGCCTGACAAACACTTGTTTGAAACATACGTTTCAGGTTGTGTCTTGTCAAGCCTGGCAGGCCGTTTTCCGGCCGGGCAGTCATCGCTCCAAGCGCCATTTAATCACATCCGAACGGGTCTGTAGGTAGCGCTATCCAGCGCTTGTAGGAAGGATGCATCACGACCGTCCAGCGGAGTGCTGAAAAAGGATGATTGCCAAGCGCAGTTCACTGTATATAATCCCAGTCACTGTATAAAAAGACAGAGCGATCAACATGCTAAAACTGACGCCACGCCAAGCTGAGATTCTGGCTTTTATCAAGCGCTGCCTCGATGACAACGGCTACCCGCCGACGCGAGCGGAAATTGCGCTGGAACTGGGGTTCAAGTCCCCCAACGCCGCCGAAGAACACCTAAAGGCCCTCGCACGCAAAGGCGCGATCGAGATGACCCCAGGTGCTTCGCGAGGCATTCGCATCCCAGGCTTCGAGGCCAAGGCCGACGAGTCGACATTGCCGATCATCGGGCGCGTCGCCGCCGGTGCGCCGATCCTGGCGCAGCAACACGTCGAAGAGTCCTGCAATATCAACCCGACCTTCTTCCATCCTCGCGCCGACTATTTGTTGCGAGTACATGGCATGAGCATGAAGGACGTCGGCATCTTCGACGGCGATCTACTGGCCGTGCACACCACCCGTGAGGCCCGCAATGGCCAGATCGTCGTGGCCCGTATCGGCGATGAAGTCACCGTCAAACGCTTCAAGCGCGAAGGCAGCAAGGTCTGGCTCCTGGCCGAGAACCCTGAGTTCGCCCCGATTGAAGTGAACCTGAAAGATCAGGACCTGGTGATCGAAGGCTTGAGCGTCGGCGTCATTCGCCGCTAGAGGAGGCACCATGCAGCTCGTACACACCCCACAACACACCCAACTGTCGCTGTTCGAGGCCTTCATGGCCCATCCCCTTGCGCCGATCCTCAAGGAAACGGTCGAGGCGCCCTGGAACGTCGAACCCGAGGCGTTCAGTGAGCTGTCGTTGCGCGGTGCTGCCGAGAGCTGCCTGAACCTGTTGGCGCCTATCCTGCGCAACTTGAGCGAAGAGCAGGACGCCCGCTGGCTGACCCTGATCGCCCCGCCCGCCAGCCTTACCCAGGCCTGGCTGCGGGAAGCCGGCCTCAACCGCGAACGTATCCTTTTGCTGCAACCGCGCGGCACACAAAGCGCTCAACAGCTGACGTGCGAGGCATTGCGCCTGGGCCGCAGCCACACCGTGGTCAGCTGGCTAAACCCATTGAGTGCCGCCTCCAGGCAACAACTGGTCAACGCCGCGCGCGTCGGCGATGCGCAGAGCCTGAATATTCGATTGGGATGAAGATTCCCCCACGCGGGCCATCCTCAGGAGGAGGCTCGTTGTGGTGGAGGGTGAAGGTAGGCGTGAAACGATGTGAGTGGTGAGCCTGCTTAATACCCCACCACAACACTATACGGCTTGAACAATCAGTGAAGTACTCGCGGTCCGTCTTCTTTCTCCGGCTCGCCTTCGGCCAGTCGCCCCGCCATCTGCACACCGACGCTCAACATGGCTTTTGCCACTTCCACATGCTGACCTTGCAGAAACACCTTGGCGTCCTCGGAAAAATCCAGAATAACCAGAGAGCCCTCGTCCTCAGCCCGGCGCAGTTCGATTCGGCCGTCAGGCAGTTCAACAATTTCCAGAAAGGACGTCGGCATAAAATCTGTTCTCCACGAAAGGCCGGGATTATATCAGTCATCCGCCCGGCCTCGCTGCGGATCTGAACAGGTTTCTTTACGGCTTGATAAACGGTGCTTTTTAAGTAAAAGCCGCTATTAACACTCGTTGAGCCCTTCACGAAAGCGCAGTGCCATCTTTTTCAGCGCTTGCCGCCAGCCTTCCAGCTCTTCCCGACTCAGGGGCTTGGGCTCCTCCTCTTCCAGCGCGACCGCTACGATCAGCGGTTGAGTGACGTCGCCTTTAGGTACATGGGGGACGCGGGGCGGCTGGAACATATCAGCATGGGCCTTGAGCAAACGCGCCACCCAGCTGTCGGGACTCTGAGCCATTTCTACCAGCTCGGCTAATTCGGGAATGGCCATGGACGCCAGCACTTCACTGTTCATGATCATTTCGGCACGCGGCGAACCCGCCTGGGGTAAGCGGTAGAACCCGGCGATTTCATGGCACAGCCCCAGCAAGGCGCCGTACAAGTGGAACAACGCCGCTTCTCGCCCCGCCTGGACCAGCGCGATGGCGTTCATCTCCTTCCCTTCCTCGGCACGACCGAGGGCTTCCAGGGACAAACCCGCGAAGTAAATTTTCTGATTGGTACGGGTATAGAGTTCGTGGGCCATAACGGCAATCTCCACAACGAATTAGGCGTGATGCTGGCTGAACAGTGTCACGGATCAGCCGAATCGACCGCAAGTGCAATAACCGCTGCTTGTGCAGGTCGGAACTCTACTTTCAGAAACCAAAAAAATCCAAATGTGGCAGGGGCTTGCCCCTCCCACACTGGATCTTCAGTGCATGCGAAAGATCAAGCGCCCTGGCGCTTGTCCTCGACCTTCCACTTGCCACCTTCGTAGAAGGCTTTCCAGCCGGTCGGCTTGCCATCCACTTCGGATTGCACGTACTGCTCCTTGGTCTTGCGGCTGTAGCGAATCACCGCTGGGCGACCGTCCGGGTCCTTCTTCGGTGCTTCACACAGGAAGTGGTACTTCGGATCGATCTCGTCCTTGTGCGGCACGATCTCCATCACCAACGGCGCGCGGGTCTCGCGGTTTTTCGGGAACTGACTGGCCGCCAGGAACAAGCCCGAGGCACCATCACGCAGGATGTAAGTGTCGTTGACCTTCTCGCACTTGAGCTCCGGCATTTTCACCGGGTCCATCTTCGGCGGCGCCGCGTCGCCGCTTTTCAGCAGTTTGCGGGTGTTTTTGCACGTCGGGTTGGTACAGCCGAAGAACTTGCCGAAACGGCCGGTCTTGAGCTGCATCTCACTGCCGCACTTGTCGCATTCCAGGCTCGGACCTTCGTAGCCCTTGATGCGGTAAGTGCCCTCTTCGATCTCGTAGCCGTTGCAATCCGGGTTGTTACCGCAGATATGCAGCTTGTGCTTCTCATCCAACAGGTAAGCATCCATCGCCGTGCTGCAGATTGGGCAGCGATGCTTGCCGCGCAGGACCAGCGATTCGGATTCACCTTCGTCGTCGGCGGCGATTTCATCGCCCGGCACCAGGTTGACCGTGGCCTTGCAGCGTTCTTTCGGCGGCAGGCTATAGCCCGAGCAGCCGAGGAACACACCCGTGGACGCCGTGCGAATCTGCATCGGACGACCGCATGTCTGGCATGGAATGTCCGTCATCACCGGCTGGTTGGCACGCATGCCGTTTTCAGGGCTCTCGGCCACTTCGAGTTTCTTCTTGAAGTCGCCGTAGAACTCGTCCAGCACGTTTTTCCAGTCGCGCTCGCCCTGCGCCACATCGTCCAGGTTCTCTTCCATGCCGGCGGTGAAGCCGTAGTCCATCAGGTTGGAGAAGCTCTCGGAGAGACGCTCGGTAACGATGTCACCCATCTTTTCCGAATAGAAACGACGGTTATGCAGCGCCACGTAGCCACGGTCCTGGATGGTGGAAATGATCGCCGCGTAGGTCGACGGACGACCGATGCCGCGTTTTTCCATCTCTTTGACCAGGCTGGCTTCCGAATAACGCGCCGGCGGCTTGGTGAAGTGCTGGGACGGGTCAAGCTTGATCAGCTTCAACGTGTCGCCCTGGGCCATGTCCGGCAGCACATCGTCGTCGCCAGGCTTGGCGATCTGCGGCATCACGCGGGTGTAACCGTCGAACTTGAGGATACGGCCCTTGGCGCGCAACTCGAAATCCCCGGCGCCCACGCTGACGGTGGTGGACAGGTATTGCGCCGGCAGCATCTGGCAAGCCAGGAACTGGCGCCAGATCAGCTCGTAGAGGCGCTCAGCGTCGCGTTCCATGCCACTGAGCTTGCTTGGCTCGGTGTTGGCGTCGGAAGGACGAATCGCTTCGTGAGCCTCCTGGGCGCCTTCCTTGCTGCTATAGACGTTAGGCTTTTCCGGCAGGTACTTCTTGCCGAACTCGCTTTCGATATAGGTACGCGCCATCGCCACCGCATCCTGCGACAGGTTGGTGGAGTCGGTACGCATATAAGTGATGTAACCGGCTTCGTACAGACGCTGGGCCATCATCATGGTTTTCTTCACACCGAAGCCCAGGCGGTTGCTCGCGGCCTGTTGCAGGGTGGAGGTGATGAACGGTGCCGACGGCTTGCTGCTGGTAGGTTTGTCTTCACGCTTGACGATGCTGTAGCTGGATGTCTTGAGCTTTTCCAGCGCGGCCATGGCCTGGGCTTCGTTCAGCGGCTTGAAGGCTTCGCCTTTCTCACGAGCCACTTCGAAGCGCACATTGGCGCCCTTGGCGGTGCCCAGGTCGGCGTGGACTTCCCAGTACTCTTCAGGGATGAATGCACGGATCTCGCGCTCACGTTCCACCACCAGTTTCACGGCTACAGACTGCACACGGCCGGCGGACAGGCCACGGGCGATCTTGGCCCACAGCAGCGGCGAAACCATGTAACCCACCACGCGGTCAAGGAAACGCCGCGCCTGCTGGGCATTGACGCGGTCGATATCCAGCTCGCCGGGCTTGGAGAAAGCTTCCTGGATGGCTTTCTTGGTGATCTCGTTGAACACCACGCGCTTGTAGCGGCTGTCGTCACCGCCGATGGCTTCCCGCAGGTGCCAGGCAATGGCTTCCCCTTCGCGGTCCAAGTCCGTCGCGAGATAGATGGTGTCAGCATCCTTGGCGAGCCGACGCAGCTCTTCGATCACCTTTTCCTTGCCCGGAAGGATTTCGTACTTGGCCTTCCAGCCATGATCCGGATCGACGCCCATGCGCGAGACCAGCTGCTTGCGCGCTTTCTCCTTGGGGCTGAGTACCGGACCTTCGCCTGCGGCGGCCTTGCCGCGCTTGGCGGCAGGCTCCTTGCTGGCGCTAGCCGAACCGCTGGTGGGCAGGTCTCGGATATGGCCGATACTCGACTTCACCACGTACTCGTTGCCCAAGTACTTGTTGATGGTCTTGGCCTTAGCCGGGGATTCCACAATGACCAGCGATTTGCCCATGGATCGGAAAATTCCTGAATTCGAGAAGTGAAAGGCAGTTGGCGCCTGACGCGGCAACGCTATATATAGTGGCAACCGGGTGAGGTCAAGCGCAGCATTCTGCGCGGCCTACGGTTATTGCCCTTTAAAAAGACTGGGTTCGGCCTGGACCAAAGCAAAGCGTGGGACCTGCTCGCCGTCAACCTCGACGCTTTCCAGGAACATGCTCAAGGGGCGCACCCAAAAGCCGTAATCGCCATACAGTGCTTGGTAAAACACGACTTGCTCTTCGGTCTCGGAATGGCGCGCCACGCTGAAAACCCGGTACTGCGGACCTTTATAATGCTGGTAGAGCCCTGGTTCGACTTTCATGCTCTGGCCCCCTTACAAAATTTATAAAAAAAATTTAAAAATTCCAAAAAACAAAAACCGGGGCACTGGGCCCCGGCTTCCGTCAACCCAACGCTTAGACGCGTTCGAAGACGGTGGAAATGCCTTGGCCAAGACCAATGCACATGGTGGCTACCCCGAGATTGCCGCCATTTTGCTTCATTACATTGAGCAACGTGCCAGAGATTCGCGCACCGGAGCAACCGAATGGGTGGCCCAGGGCAATCGCACCGCCGTGCAGGTTAACCTTCTCATTCATCTTGTCGAGCACTTTCAAATCTTTCAGCACCGGCAGAGCCTGTGCGGCGAATGCTTCGTTGAGCTCGAAGAAGTCGATATCGCTGATGGAAAGACCCGCGCGCTTCAAGGCTTTCTGCGTCGCCGGTACTGGACCATAGCCCATGATCGCCGGGTCCACACCCGCCACCGCCATCGAACGAATCACCGCCAGCGGTTGGATCCCGAGGTCCTGGGCACGCTGCGCCGACATCACGATCATGCACGAGGCACCATCGGTGATTTGCGACGACGTGCCCGCCGTGACGGTACCGCCCTTCGGATTAAAGGCAGGCTTGAGGGCCGCCAGGCTTTCCAGGGTGGTATCCGGACGAATGGTCTCGTCGTAGTCGAACAGTTTCAGGAAACCGTTCTCGTCGTAGCCGTTCATCGGGATGATTTCATCCTTGAACTTGCCTTCCACGGTCGCCTTGTGAGCGAGTTGATGGGAACGCAGGCCGAAGGCATCCTGGGCTTCACGGGTAATGCCGTGCATTTTGCCGAGCATCTCCGCCGTCAGGCCCATCATGCCCGAGGCTTTGGCCGCGTACAGCGACATATGCGGGTTCGGATCGACGCCGTGCATCATGCTGACGTGGCCCATGTGCTCCACGCCACCGACCACGAATACATCGCCGTTACCGGTCATGATCGCCTGGGCGGCGGTGTGCAGCGCGCTCATCGACGAGCCGCACAGGCGGCTGACGGTCTGGCCGGCCGCAGTGTGGGGGATCTGAGTCATCAGCGACGCCATGCGCGCGATGTTCCAGCCCTGCTCCAGGGTCTGGTTGACGCAGCCCCAGATCACATCCTCGACTTCGTTCGGGTCGACCTTGGTGTTACGTTCCAGCACTTTGCTGATCAGGTGCGCCGACATGTCTTCGGCGCGGGTATTGCGGTGCATGCCGCCCTTGGAGCGGCCCATCGGCGTGCGACCGAAGTCGACAATCACGACGTCTCTTGGATTCAAGCTCATAAATATTCTCGCTCTAGTCGTCTGGGCGCTTAACCGAAGAAGCTCTGGCCGTTCTTGGCCATTTCACGCAGCTTCGCGGTCGGGTGGTACAGCGGGCCCAGCTCAGCGTATTGATCAGCCAGGGCAACGAACTCGGCCACACCGATCGAGTCGATGTAACGCAGCGCACCACCACGGAATGGAGGGAAACCAATACCGTACACCAGGCCCATATCGGCTTCGGCGGCAGTCTCGACGATGCCATCTTCCAGGCAACGCACGGTTTCCAGGCACAGGGCGATCATCATCCAGTTGATGATGTCCTCGTCGGACACTTCACGCTGCTCGTAGACGATCGGGGCGAGTACTTCGTGCACCGAAGGGTCGGCGACTTTCTTCTGCTTGCCCTTCTTGTCCGCCTCGTAGGCGTAGAAGCCCTTGCCGTTCTTCTGGCCCAGGCGCTTGGCGTCGTACAGCGCGTCAACAGCCGAGCGGCGGTCATCTTTCATACGGTCCGGGAAGCCTTCGGCCATCACGTCGCGACCGTGGTGGCCGGTGTCGATGCCAACCACGTCCATCAGGTACGCCGGGCCCATGGGCCAGCCGAATTTTTCCATGACTTTATCGATGCGCACGAAGTCCACGCCGGCGCTGACCAGCTTGGCGAAACCGCCGAAGTAGGGGAACAGCACGCGGTTGACCAGGAAGCCCGGGCAATCGTTGACCACGATCGGGTTCTTGCCCATTTTCTTGGCGTAGGCAACGGTGGTGGCCACCGCGTGCTCGCTGGACTTCTCGCCACGGATCACTTCCACCAGCGGCATCATGTGCACCGGGTTGAAGAAGTGCATGCCGACGAAGTTTTCCGGACGCTTGAGGGCCTTGGCCAGCAGCGAGATGGAAATGGTCGAGGTGTTGGAGGCCAGGATGGTGTTTTCCTTGACCTGCGCTTCCACTTCAGCCAATACGGCCTGTTTGACTTTCGGGTTTTCGACGACCGCCTCGACCACCAGGTCGACGTGGCCGAAATCACCGTAGGACAGCGTAGGACGAATGCCATTAAGCACTTCAGCCATTTTCGCTGCGGTCATACGACCTTTATCCACACGGCCCACCAGCAGTTTGGCGGCTTCCGCCAGGCCCTGCTCGATACCGTGTTCGTTGATGTCTTTCATCAGGATCGGCGTGCTTTTGGACGCCGATTGATAGGCGATACCGCCGCCCATGATACCGGCGCCGAGTACGGCAGCCTGCTTCACGTCGCTGGCGATTTCGTCGTAGGCCTTGGCCTTTTTCTTCAGCTCCTGATCGTTCAGGAACAGGCCGATCAGGCTCTGGGCAGCCGAGGTCTTCGCCAGTTTGACGAAGCCCGCCGCTTCCACTTCCAGGGCTTTGTCGCGACCGAAGTTCGCGGCTTTCTGGATGGTCTTGATGGCTTCAACCGGCGCCGGGTAGTTCGGGCCCGCCTGGCCAGCGACGAAACCTTTGGCGGTTTCGAACGACATCATTTGTTCGATGGCGTTGAGCTTGAGTTTTTCCAGCTTGGGCTGACGCTTGGCCTTGTAGTCGAATTCGCCACTGATGGCGCCTTTGATCAGGTTCAGCGCGGCCTCGGCCAGTTTGTCCGGGGCAACCACAGCGTCCACGGCACCGACTTTCAGTGCGTCTTCGGCACGGTTTTCCTTGCCGGCGGCGATCCACTCGATAGCATTGTCCGCACCGATCAGGCGCGGCAGGCGCACGGTGCCGCCGAAACCTGGGTAGATGCCCAGCTTCACTTCCGGCAGGCCGATTTTTGCGGTCGCCGACATCACACGAAAGTCAGCGGCCAGGCACATCTCCAGGCCACCACCGAGGGCGATGCCATTGATCGCGGCAACCGTCGGGACGTTGAGGTCTTCGAAATCGCTGAAAATCTTGTTGGCTTCGAGGTTGCCAGCCACCAGCTCGGCATCGGGCAGCTTGAAGTTGTCGACGAATTCGGTGATGTCAGCGCCGACGATGAACACGTCCTTGCCGCTGGAGACGATCACGCCCTTGACCGAAGCATCTGCTTTGATGGTGTCTACGGCCTGACGCAGTTCGTTCAGGGTTAGACGGTTGAACTTGTTGACGGACTCACCCTTGAGGTCGAATTTCAATTCGACGATGCCACTTTCAAGAGCCTTAACCGTGATGGCTTTACCTTCGTAAATCATCAACTGATCTCCACGATATGGAAGCTGAACAGTACACATCGGACGCTGGCCTCTGGTTGGACACTGACGGTGAGGTCAATGCTCATGCCAATCCGCCAGGCACACCCGCCAATGCGATAGTCGGGATTCTGTACGAGCGGTCTGACAGACAAACGCTCAATTCATACGCCCGTTTGATTTGGGTACGCCACCTTCATCCAATTCCGGGCAATTGTCAATCGCTCCAAAGGCTAGGAAAAACGCGACTTTCCAGTCATTTCAGAACCCCAACCTTAGGCCTGCGCCTCGTCAATATTCAATTATTCACGAAATCAATAGTCGGCAAGGGCGCGAAGGGTCGCGCAGTAAGCTCCCCGCTTAAAATGCCAACATGGGCATCAGGCCAACGCTTTAAGCAGCGCATCAATGTCCTGCAAAACCTTCGCGTCGCCCTTCTCGCCCCAATACAAGGCGATCATTTGCTTGTCGGCTTGGACTTTGTAGACATTGGCCGGCAACGTTGAAAAATGCGGCAACAACTTCTCATCCACGCACGGTTCACGCCATTGGTTGACCCACACCCCGGGCTCCAGTTGCCAGTAACTCCAGATCGCCGGCGCCGCGCCACGCCGCGGCCGGCAGTATTGCGCGCACGGGCTTGGCGGCTCCTGCTTGAGCCAGTGCGGCCACTCCTGAGGTGCCAGTTGCATGGCCAGACCGATGCGACGCGCCTCCATGCGCAGGGCCATGCGCCCACTCTGATGACGCGACGGGCGCAGCCATGCCAGGGGGCTCAATACCACTACAAGGATTGACACCACTATCCAGACCGTCATATCTGTACTCCCGATTTTTCTGATGAGCGGATTTGACCTGACGCAACCCCATCCGCTTGAAACCAGCCATACTTAATTTATTGCAGTCCCCCTGGAGGAACGCCTCATGTCGTACGAACATATTCTGGTCGCTGTAGATCTGACCGAAGAGTGCGATCCAGTGATCAAGCGCGCACGAGCTTTCGCAGTCGCCAGCGGCGCCAAACTGTCCCTCGTGCATATCGTCGAACCCATGGCCATGGCCTTCGGCGGCGACGTTCCCATGGACCTTTCCCAACTGCAGCAGCAACAATTCGACCAGGCCAAGGAGCGTCTCGATCGCCTGATCGTCAAATATCCCGAAGTGACCAAGGAAAACTCCCACCTCACTTACGGCCAACCGCGTCAGGAGATCCACCACCTGGCCAAGGAACACGGCTGTGACCTGATCGTGGTCGGCAGCCATGGCCGCCACGGCCTGGCGTTGCTGCTCGGCTCTACTGCCAATGATGTGTTGCACGGCGCGCCGTGCGATGTGTTGGCGGTGAAGCTGGTTAAAAATACTTAAGGACGCTGAAGACGAAATGTGGGCGGGGCGGTGCGACGTGCCCCCTCCCCCATTTAAACCGTATTTCACATGAAAAAGCCCGGTGCTCATCAGATGAACACCGGGCTTTTTATGGCCTGTAGATCAATCAGGCATCCAATTCAGCCCAACGCTCGACCAACGCCTCCAACTCCTGATTCAACGTCTCCAGCGAAGCGATGACCTTGGCGGTTTCCGCCGCAGGGCGCAGATAAAAACCCGCGTCAGCCATTTGCGCTTCTACCGCGGCGATCTGCTGTTCCTTGGCATCGATATCACCGGGCAAGGCTTCCAGCTCACGCTGCAGCTTGTAGCTGAGTTTCTTCTTGACGGCCGGTGCGGCTTCCTGCACCGGGGCAGCAGCTTCCACCGGAGCCACCACAGCGGAGGTCAGGTCGGCCTTGCCGGATTTGCTTTCGGTCACGCCCAGCAGACGCGCAGAGCCGCCCTGGCGCAGCCAGTCCTGGTAACCCCCGACGTACTCGCGCACCTTACCTTCGCCTTCGAACACCAGCGTGCTGGTCACCACGTTGTCGAGGAATGCCCGGTCGTGGCTGACCATCAGCACAGTGCCGTTGAAGGTCAACAGCACCTCTTCCAGCAGTTCAAGGGTTTCCACGTCCAGGTCGTTGGTCGGTTCGTCGAGCACCAGCAGGTTGGCCGGCTTGCTGAACAGCTTGGCCAGCAGCAGACGCGCACGCTCACCACCGGACAGCGCTTTTACCGGGGTACGTGCGCGCTGCGGGCTGAACAGGAAGTCGCCCAGGTAGCTCAGCACGTGGCGGCTCTGACCGTCGATGTCGATAAAGTCACGGCCTTCGGCCACGTTATCGATCACGGTTTTTTCCAGGTCCAATTGATGGCGCAGTTGGTCGAAGTAGGCCACGTCGATGCGCGTGCCCTCTTCCACCGTGCCGCTGGTCGGTTTAAGACCATTGAGCATCAGCTTGAGCAAGGTGGTCTTGCCGGTACCGTTGGCGCCGAGCAGGCCAATACGGTCGCCGCGCTGCAGGACCATGGAGAAGTCTTTGATCAGGAACGGGCCGTCCGGGTGATGGAAGCTGACGTTCTCCAGCACCATCACCTGCTTGCCCGACTTGTCGGCGGTATCCAACTGGATATTAGCCTTGCCGGTGCGCTCGCGACGTTCGCTGCGCTCAACGCGCAAGGCTTTGAGCGCACGCACGCGACCTTCGTTACGGGTGCGGCGCGCCTTGATGCCCTGGCGAATCCAGACTTCTTCCTGGGCCAGCTTCTTGTCGAACAACGCGTTAGCAGTTTCTTCAGCTGCCAGCGCGGCTTCCTTGTGCACCAGGAAGCTGGCGTAGTCGCCGTTCCAATCGATCAGGCCGCCGCGATCCAGTTCCAGGATGCGCGTCGCCAGGTTCTGCAGGAAGGAACGGTCGTGGGTGATGAACAGCACCGCACCCTGGAAATCCTTGAGGGCTTCTTCCAGCCAGGCGATGGCGCCGATGTCCAGGTGGTTGGTCGGTTCGTCGAGCAGCAGCAGATCGGGTTCGGACACCAGCGCCTGGGCCAGCAGCACGCGGCGACGCCAGCCGCCGGACAATTCGGCGAGGGTCTTGTCGGCCGGCAGTTGCAGGCGGCTCAAGGTGCTGTCCACCAACTGCTGCAGGCGCCAGCCGTCACGGGCTTCAAGGTCCTGCTGGACGTGCATCAGCTTGTCCAGGTCTTCCTCGGTGACGCAGTTCTGCGCCAGGTGATGGTATTGCGCAAGCAACTCACCGACACCGTCCAGGCCTTCGGCAACCACGTCGAACACAGTCCGTCCGTCGGCCACCGGCAGCTCCTGGGGCAATTCGCCGATCTTGAGGCCCGGCGCGCGCCACACGGAGCCGTCATCGGGCTTCTGATCGCCCTTGACCAGCTTCATCATGCTGGATTTGCCGGTGCCGTTGCGGCCGATGATGCACACCCGCTCACCACGGGCGATCTGCCAGGACACCTTGTCCAACAACGGCATAGCGCCGAAAGCAAGGGACACATCGCTGAATTTGAGCAGGGTCATACGCTTCTCCAAAAACTGGGCGCGCATTCTACCTGAGTTGAGGGTGGGATGCGGCCGGCATTTTCGCTGTCGACACGTTCTGTAGGACATTTCCGGCGAACTTGCAGGAAGCGCCCGGCAAAGCTTTCACCGGCCGCTGGCAAAAGGCTAAGCTAGGGGCAATCAGTGTCGGCGGTGCCGGTGCTAGTCGTGATTTCTTTGCACGGACGTCTCATGCGCAGTCGCCTTTTCAACTTTTTATCTTGTCTGCTCCTTTCCGCCACCGCCGTTCAATCCGCCCAGGCCGTGGACCTCACCACCCAACGTCAATATTACGATGAAGCCAAACGCGCCCTGGCCAAAGGCGATACCGGCCCCTACATGCAATACAGCCAGGCCCTGGCCGATTACCCGTTGACGCCGTATCTGGCCTACGACGAGCTGACCGCACGCCTGAAGACCGCCAGTAACGAGGAAATCGAACAGTTCCTGGCCAAGAACGGCGACCTGCCCCAGGCCAACTGGATGAAGTTGCGCTGGTTGCGCTGGCTGGCCGATCGGGGCGACTGGCAGACGTTTGAAAAGTATTACGACCCCAAACTCAATTTCGTTGAACTGGACTGCCTGCACGGCCAGTACCAGCTCACACACAACTTGAAGGCGGAAGGTTACAAAACCGCCGAAAAACTGTGGATGACCGGCAAATCCCAGCCGGCCGCCTGCGATGTCACCTTTGGTCAATGGGCCGCCGACGGCCAACTTACCGAACAGAAAATCTGGGACCGCGCCAAGCTGGCCGCCGAAGCACGCAACTACGCCCTGGCCAACAGCCTGGTGAAAACCCTGCCGACCCTCGGCGCCCAAGGGCGTCTGATGGTGGACGTGGCCCAAAAGCCGGACATGCTCAGCGACCCGTCGCGCTTCCTGCCGGCCACCGAGGCGATGTCCGACGCCGTGGGCCTGGGCCTGCGTCGCCTGGCCCGTCAAGACCCGGACAAGGCCATGGCGCTGCTGGATGGCTATGCCAGCAGCATGCACTTCTCACGTGACGAAAAAGTGGCGATCGCCCGCGAAATCGGGCTGACCCTGGCCAAACGCTTCGACCCTCGCGCGCTTGAAGTAATGACCCAATACGACCCGGAGCTGCGCGACAACACCGTCTCCGAATGGCGCCTGCGCCTGCTGCTGCGTCTGGCTCGCTGGGAAGATGCCTACCAGCTGACCCGCAAACTCCCGCAGGACCTGGCCACCAGCAACCGCTGGCGCTACTGGCAGGCCCGCAGCCTGGAGCTGGCCGAGCCGAAAAACCCGCAAGCGCTGGTGCTGTATAAAAATCTGGCTCAGGAACGGGATTTCTACGGCTTCCTTGCCGCCGATCGCTCCAAGGCCCCCTACCAGTTGAAAAACAAGCCCCTGCTGATGAGCCAAGCGCTGGTCAACAAGGTACGCAACACCCCCGGCGTACGCCGCGCCCTGGAATTCTATGCGCGAGGCCAGGTGGTCGACGGTCGCCGCGAGTGGTACCACGTCAGCCGTCATTTCAACCGCGACGAAATGGTCGCCCAGGCCAAGCTGGCCTACGACATGAAGTGGTACTTCCCGGCCATCCGCACCATCAGCCAGGCGCAGTACTGGGACGACCTGGACATTCGTTTCCCGATGGCTCACCGCGACACCCTGGTGCGTGAGGCCAAGGTACGGGGTCTGCATTCAAGCTGGGTGTTCGCCATTACCCGCCAGGAAAGCGCCTTCATGGACGACGCCCGCTCCGGCGTCGGCGCCAGCGGCCTGATGCAGCTGATGCCCGGCACCGCCAAGGACACCGCGCGTAAGTTCAGCATCCCGCTGGCCTCACCGGCCCAAGTGCTGGACCCGGATAAAAACATCCAACTGGGCGCCGCTTACTTGAGCCAAGTGCACAGCCAGTTCAATGGCAACCGCGTGCTCGCCTCCGCCGCCTACAACGCCGGCCCCGGCCGAGTACGCCAGTGGCTGCGCGGGGCCGATCACCTGAGTTTCGACGTATGGGTGGAGAGCATCCCGTTTGACGAAACCCGTCAATACGTGCAGAACGTGCTGTCTTATTCGGTGATCTACGGGCAGAAGCTCAACTCGCCGCAGCCGTTGGTGGATTGGCATGAGCGGTATTTTGATGATCAGTGAACGCTGAAGCAGTCGCCCGCTGAAGCACCAAGATAAGTGCCCGCATTGGACAATGCGGGCATTTTTTATGGAGGGTCGATTCCACACGTTCCCCAGCCTGTGGCAGGGAGCTGATCACCGCCAACAATCGCCTAACTGGCCGACTCTTTCCCATCACTGAACTGCAACGCCGCCAACCGCGCATACAGTGGATTGCTCGCAATCAACTGCTGATGGGTGCCCACCGCCACCAGCTTGCCCTGGTCCATCACGGCGATGCGATCAGCGTTCTTCACCGTCGCCAACCGATGCGCGATAACCAGCGTGGTACGGCCCTGCATCAACTGCGGCAACGCTTGCTGGATCAGGTGTTCGCTTTGGGCGTCGAGTGCGCTGGTGGCTTCGTCCAGCAGCAGGATCGGCGCGTCCACCAGCAGCGCGCGGGCGATGGCCAGGCGTTGACGCTGGCCGCCGGAGAGGCCCAGGCCGCCATCACCGAGGTGGGTCTGGTAGCCGTCGGGCATTTGCAGGATGAAGTCGTGGGCGTGGGCGATCCGAGCGGCGGCTTCGACCTGCTCGCGGGTGGCATCCGGGTTACCGTAGCGGATGTTCTCCTCGACACTGCCGAAAAACAGCGCCGGGCTCTGGGATACCAGGGCGAAGTGGCGGCGCAGGTCCGTTGGGTCGAGGTTGGTCAACGGTTGGCCTTCAAGCAGGATGCGGCCCTGCAGGGGGTCGTAGAAGCGCAGCAACAGGTCGAAGAGCGTCGATTTACCTGCACCGGAGGGGCCTACCAGCGCCAGGGTTTCGCCGGGGTTGATGGTCAGGTTCAGGCCATCGATGGCGTAGCTGTCCGGCCGCGAAGGGTAGGCAAAACGCAGATCCTGCAGCTCCATGCGGCCACTGACCCGTTCTGGAAGCGTTACGAGGCCCGTGGCGGGCGCCTGGATTTCGTTGTTCGACTGCAACAGCTCGCCGATGCGTTCCGCCGCACCGGCGGCGCGCTGCAGCTCGCCGAGCACTTCACTCAGGGTGCCGACGGCGCTGCCGACGATCAGGCTGTAGAACACGAATGCCGCCAGTTCGCCGCCGGAGATGCGCCCGCTGATCACGTCCATGCCACCGACCCACAGCATCACGCCCACGGCACCGAGCACCAGCATGATCACCAGGGTAATCAGCCAGGCACGCTGGGCAATGCGTTTGCGCGCGGTGTTGAACGCCTGTTCGACGGTGACGGCAAAACGCTGCTCATCCTGTACTTGGTGGTTGTAGGCCTGAACCGTCTTGATCTGGCCGAGGGTCTCAGCCACATAGCTGCCCACGTCGGCGATGCGGTCCTGGCTCTGGCGCGACAGGCTGCGCACACGCCGACCGAAGATCAGGATCGGCGCCAGCACCAGCGGCAGTGCCACCACCACGATGCTGGTGAGTTTGGGGTTGGTGACAAACAACAGCACGATGCCGCCGATGACCATCAACGCGTTGCGCAGAAACAACGACAGCGACGAGCCGATCACTGACTGCAACAAGGTGGTGTCCGTGGTCAGCCGCGACTGGATTTCCGAGCTGCGGTTGTTCTCGTAGAAACCGGGGTGCAGATAGATCAAATGGTTAAACACCTGCCGGCGAATGTCCGCCACCACTCGCTCGCCGATCCACGACACCAGATAAAACCGCGCGAAGGTGCCGACCGCCAGCCCCACAACCAACAGCATAAACAGGCCGATGGACTGGTTGAGCAGGTGCGGTGACTGGGTCATGAAACCCTGGTCCACCAGGAGACGGATACCCTGCCCCATGGACAGGGTAATGCCGGCGGTGACGATCAGCGCCACCAGGGCACCGAAGGCCTGCCAGCGGTAGGGCGCAATGAAGCGGCTGGCCAGGCGAATCGCGCGGCGTTGTCGGACTGAGAGCATGGAGGGCGTCACCGATGAGGAACCTGTACACACCCACATGGGGGGAACTTGGGCGAATAACAATGAGTCAGGTTAATTATGCCCGCCGATACTGGCCACTAGATGCTATCGGTCTAACGCCCGGCTGGAAATCCTTGGCGGTTTCTGGTGGACTGGTTGTTCGAACCGGTGATCTTGTAAGGAGTTGTAATAGCTCGGTCACGCGGGGGAATTAAAGTAGGTACACAACCTGATGAGGAGACAGGCCATGTCCTTGCAACACAGCAGCGATGCCAAGATTGACGTAATCCGCCAGCCACAGGCGTTGCCTTGCTCGTACATCGACGCCAAGGGTGACGAAGTGCAGATTACCGAAGAAATGATCCAGCGCGCCTGCAGCGAGCTGGAACAGCGACTGGTCAAGCCTGCCCAGCAAGGCTGAAACGCCCACGCTCTTTCAGACCCGGCCCCGGTGGCCGGGTTTTTTATGCGCCGCGTTCCTACAGCTGTTGGGCGCCCAGAGCACTGACAATGCGCGCCAGCTCTGCCGACTCGCCGTTGATCCGCACCTTGAGCCCCTCGATCTCGCGACGCTGCGGGTAATGTTTGCGCAGCCGGTCAAAGGCCAGGCGCTGCTCCTGCACCGTGCCGACCAGGCTACGGCGAAAATCCGCGTCGTCACGGCGCGGGTCGTACACGCTGCGACATAAGGTCGCCAACGCCCAGGCCGGTTCCGTGGCTGGGTTCAGGTGCACTTCGGCCAGCCACGGAGGCGGCAGCAGATCGCTCAGCTGAATGCTCGGCGCCTGACCCAGATGGGCACAGAACGCCTGATAGATCTGCGCCGTGCCGCGCTGTTTGCCGTCCAGACTGTAACCGGCGATATGCGGCGTGGCCAGCACGCACAGGTCGGCGAGTGCCACGTCGACTTCAGGCTCGCCTTCCCACACATCCAGCACGGCTTGCAGGTCTTCGCGCGCCAACAGCACCTCGCGCAGCGCGGCGTTGTCCACCACCGGGCCACGGCTGGCGTTGATCAGCCAGGCGCCGGGCCTGAGCTGGTTGAGACGCTGACGGTCGAACAGGTGCCAGGTAGAGCCGTTGCCGGACTTGATCAGCGGCGTGTGCAGGCTGATCACATCGCACTGCTCGATGATCTGCGCCAGGCTGACGTAGTCGCCGTCCTCGGCGATCTGGCGCGGCGGATCGCACACCAGCACATTCCAGCCCAGGCCCTTGAGCACCTGAACCAGGCGCCCGCCCACTTCACCGGCGCCGACCACACCGTAGGTGCGCCGGGTGAGGTCCACACCTTCGATCTCGGCCAGGGTCAGCAGGCTGCCCAGCACATAGTCCACCACGCCGCGGGCATTGCAGCCGGGGGCGCTGGCCCACTGGATACCGGCCTGCTTGAAGTAATCCAGGTCCAAATGGTCGGTGCCGATGGTGCAGGTGCCGACAAACCGCACCGATGTGCCTTGAAGCAAAGCGCGGTTGACGTTGGTCACCGAGCGTACCAGCAGCACATCGGCCTGCTCGACGGTCGCGCGGTCGATGGAACGGCCGGGCACACGGCGAATCTCGCCGAACCCTTGGAAGAATGCGTCGAGCAGGGGGATATTTTCGTCGGCAACAATCAGCATGGCGGGCTCCTTTGGCGGACAGGCAGTGTACAGGGATCGCGGGCATCGCTTACAAATCCCTAACACAGGTTTTTTCCTGACCGTTGCGTCAAGGCGTAGAATCCGCGGTCCTTGCGCACCTCTCGACTGGACACCTGTACGTGAACACTGCCACCGCTCCCCTCACCCGCCCCGCCCGCATCAGCCGGGAAGTGCGCGACCTGCTGACGCTCGCGCTGCCGATCATGATCGGCCAACTGGCGACCACCGCCATGAGCTTTGTCGACGCGGTGATGGCCGGACGCGTCAGCCCGCAGGATCTGGCGGCGGTGGGCCTGGGCAATTCGATCTGGATCCCGGTGTACCTGCTGATGACCGGCACGCTGCTGGCCACCACGCCGAAGGTCGCCCAGCGTTACGGAGCGGGCCGGTTCAGTGAGATCGGCCCGTTGGTACGCCAGTCATTGTGGTTGGCGGTGGTCGTCGGGGCCATCGGCGCATTGTTGCTGCTGTGCGCCGAACCGATCCTGCATGCGATGAAGGTCGAACCCGACCTGATCGCGCCATCCATGGGCTACCTGCATGGCATCGCGGCGGGCATGCCGGCGGTGGCGCTGTATTACGTGCTGCGCTGCTTCAGCGACGGCCTGGGCCGCACCCGGCCAAGCATGGTCATGGGCCTGGTCGGCCTGGGGCTGAATATTCCGCTGAACTACATCTTCATCTACGGTCATTTTGGCGTGCCGGCCATGGGCGGCGTGGGCTGCGGCTGGGCCACGGCCATCGCGATGTGGGTGATGATGCTCGGCCTGGCCGGTTGGACGCGCTGGGGCGCCGCCTACCAGAGCAGCGAACTGTTCAAACGCTTCGACTGGCCGCAGTGGGCAGTGATCAAGCGCGTGCTGGGCATTGGCCTGCCGATCGGCGTGGCGATCTTTGCCGAATCGAGCATCTTCGCGGTAATCGCCCTGCTGCTCGGCAGCCTGGGCGCCACCGTGGTGTCGGGGCATCAGATCGCGCTGAACGTGAGTTCCCTGGTGTTTATGATCCCCTACTCCCTGAGCATGGCGGTTACCGTGCGCGTCGGCCAGGCCCTGGGACGTGGCGAGCCGCGTGAAGCGCGTTTCGCCGCCGGGGTCGGCATGGGCACGGCATTGGCGTACGCCTGCCTGTCCTGCAGCCTGATGCTGCTGTTGCGCGAACAGATCGCAAATATCTACACCCCGGACCCGGTGGTGATTCACCTGGCGTCCACGCTGATCGTATTCTCAGCGCTGTTCCAGTTCTCGGACTCGATCCAGGTCACCGCCGCCGGTGCGCTGCGCGGCTACCAGGACACGCGGGTGACTATGGTACTGACGCTATTTGCCTATTGGGGCGTGGGGCTGCCGGTGGGGTACGCCCTGGGGCTGACCTATTGGCTCGGCGAACCCAGCGGCCCGAGCGGTTTGTGGCAAGGGCTGATCGTAGGCTTGAGCTGTGCGGCGGGGATGCTGCTGGTGCGCCTGGCGCGCAGTGCACGCCGGCGCATTCGGGCCGACAAGGCACGGGGCTAATCGGCTTTCTTGCGGATCCAGTACAGATAGGTACCGGCCTGCTCCTGCTGCTCCACCAGTTCGTGGTCCAGGAACACGCAGAACTTGGGGATATCGCGGCGGGTCGACGGGTCGGTCGCGATCACCTTGAGCAAGCCGCCTGCCGGCAGGTCACGGATGTGCTGGTGCAACATCATCACCGGTTCCGGGCAGTTGAGGCCGGTGGCGTCGAGGGTGGCGTCGACGGGCAATTCAAGACTCATATTTCACTCCTAAAACCAACCCGATCTTTTATGGGAGCGGGCTTGCTCGCGAAGACGCGGGCACATTCAACATAAATTTCGACAGTTATATCGCTTTCGCGGGCAAGCCCGCTGCCACATTTTGAGCGGTGAGTCAGCGGGCCTTGGGTTTCTTTACGCTTTCCAACCGACGCAGGTGGCACGTCACTTCTTCACGGTCGTGGTACAGCTGCTTGCAGCCGATTTCCACACGAATGCCACGCGCCTTGAAGCCTTCCTCGATGCGCTCCAGCAGGCGCTTGACCTCGGCATAGCGCTGTTTCATCGGCAACTTGAGGTTGACCACCGCTTCGCGGCAATACCCTTCGCCGATCCAGGTCTCCAGCAGCGCCGCGTTACGCGCGGGTTTCTCGACGATGTCGCAGACCATCCAGTCCACCGGCTGCTTGGGCACGAAAGTGAAACCGTCGGCCATCAGGTGCTGCACCAGACCGGTGTCCATCAGGCTCTCGGCCATCGGGCCGTTGTCGATGGCGGTCACCAGCATGCCACGGTTGACCAATTGCCAGGTCCAGCCACCGGGCGCGGCACCGAGGTCGACGCCGGTCATGTCGCCATGCAGGCGCTCGTCCCATTGGTCGCGAGGAATAAAGTGGTGCCAGGCCTCTTCCAGCTTGAGCGTGGAGCGGCTCGGCGCTTCACGTGGGAACTTCAAACGCGGGATGCCCATCGGCCACATCGCCGAATTGTTCGATTCGGCCAGGCCCATAAATGCCTCGCGGCCGCTCTTGAAGGTCAGCAGCAGGCGCGGTTTGCTCGGGTCATCCACCAGCCGGCCGGCATTGAGCAGGGCTTTGCGCAGGTGCACTTCGAATTTCTTGCAGAAGTTCGACAGCTCTTTGCCGTCATTGGTGTCGACCATTTCCAGCCACAGGCTGCCGCACACCGGGAATTCGCGCAGGTGGGCAAGGATCACGCTGATGCGGTCGGTTTCCGGCAAGTCGATAAACACTCCACGCGCCCATTGCCGCGGGAAGATCAGCTCGGCAAAACGCTGGCCGTGCATCAGGCGCTGGGCGCCGTCTTCTTCGGTGCAGACGAATTCGGCGCAGGCGCTGCCGGTCTTGGCCTTGGCGTAGCCGGATACGTTCAGGCGCGCGGCAAGCTCGGCGATCTCGGAACAGACTTCGCCTTCAAACCCTGGGCGGCAGTGCATAAAAAGGGTGTTCATCAACTCTCCTGGTGACTCGACCGACATTGCGCTATCGCAATGCCTGTCATGAAAACGCGCGCATGATAGCCGAGTTCGGAACCTTGGACTTAACCATAGAGTCCAGTTATTAGCCTGCTAATCAAAACAGGGCTAACGTGATAGCTCTGTTCGTCCCGTCAGGTCCGTGGCCGTGCGGACCATAAGGAGTCGTGTCATGTCATCGCTTGATAGCCTGAGAACCCTTAAAACCCTCGAAATAGACAGCAAGACCTATCACTACTTCAGCCTGCCCGAAGCCGCCAAGAGCCTGGGCGACCTGGACAAGCTGCCGATGTCGCTCAAGGTGCTGCTGGAAAACCTGCTGCGTTGGGAAGACAACAAGACCGTCACCGGCGCCGACCTCAAGGCCATCGCCGCCTGGCTCAAAGAGCGCCAGTCCGACCGTGAGATCCAGTACCGCCCCGCCCGCGTGCTGATGCAGGATTTTACCGGTGTACCCGCCGTGGTCGACCTTGCCGCCATGCGCGCCGCCGTGGCCAAGGCCGGCGGCGACCCGCAGCGCATCAACCCGCTGTCCCCCGTCGATTTGGTGATCGACCACTCGGTGATGGTCGACAAGTTCGGCAACGCCGATGCCTTCGAGCAGAACGTCGACATCGAAATGCAGCGCAACGGCGAACGCTACGCCTTCCTGCGCTGGGGCCAGAGCGCGTTCGACAATTTCAGCGTGGTGCCGCCGGGCACCGGTATCTGTCATCAGGTCAACCTCGAATACCTGGGCCGCACGGTGTGGACCAAGGACGAAGACGGCCGCACCTATGCCTTCCCCGACACGCTGGTGGGGACCGACTCCCACACCACCATGATCAACGGCCTGGGCGTGCTCGGCTGGGGCGTGGGCGGTATCGAAGCGGAAGCGGCGATGCTCGGCCAGCCGGTGTCGATGCTGATTCCCGAAGTGATCGGCTTCAAGCTCACCGGCAAGCTCAAGGAAGGCATCACCGCCACCGACCTGGTGCTGACGGTGACCCAGATGCTGCGCAAGAAAGGCGTAGTGGGTAAATTCGTCGAGTTCTATGGCGACGGCCTGGCTGACCTGCCCCTGGCGGACCGTGCCACCATCGCCAACATGGCCCCGGAATACGGCGCCACTTGCGGCTTTTTCCCGGTCGATGAAGTGACCCTGGACTACCTGCGCCTCTCCGGCCGTCCGACAGAAACGGTGAAACTGGTCGAGGCGTACACCAAGGCCCAGGGGCTGTGGCGCAACGCTGGCCAGGAACCGGTGTTCACCGACAGCCTGGCGCTCGACATGGGCAGCGTCGAGGCCAGCCTGGCCGGGCCGAAACGCCCGCAGGACCGGGTGGCGCTGCCGAATGTCGGGCAGGCGTTCAGCGACTTCCTCGACCTGCAATTCAAGCCCACCAATAAAGAAGAAGGCCGCCTGGAAAGCGAAGGCGGCGGCGGTGTCGCCGTGGGTAATGCCGATCTCGTAGGAGAAGCCGATTACGACTTCGAAGGTCAGACCTATCGCCTGAAAAACGGCGCCGTGGTGATCGCCGCGATCACCTCCTGCACCAACACCTCCAACCCCAGCGTGATGATGGCCGCCGGCCTCGTCGCGAAAAAGGCCGTGGAAAAAGGCCTGACGCGCAAACCCTGGGTCAAAAGCTCCCTGGCGCCCGGCTCCAAAGTGGTCACTGACTACTACAAGGCCGCGGGCCTGACCCAGTACCTGGACAAGCTCGGCTTCGACCTGGTGGGGTATGGCTGCACCACCTGCATCGGCAACTCCGGGCCGTTGCCCGAGCCGATCGAAAAAGCCATCCAGAAAGCCGACCTCACCGTCGCGTCGGTGTTGTCGGGCAACCGCAACTTCGAAGGCCGCGTGCACCCCCTGGTAAAAACCAACTGGCTGGCGTCGCCGCCCCTGGTGGTGGCCTACGCCCTGGCCGGCACCGTGCGCATCGATATCAGCAGCGAGCCGTTGGGTAACGACCAGCAGGGCAACCCGGTCTACCTCAAGGACATCTGGCCCAGCAGCCAGGAAATTGCCGACGCCGTGGCCCAGGTCAACACGGGCATGTTCCACAAGGAATACGCCGAGGTGTTTGCCGGCGACGAACAGTGGCAGGCCATTGAAGTGCCGCAGGCGGCGACTTACGTGTGGCAGAAGGACTCGACCTACATCCAGCACCCACCCTTCTTCGATGACATTGCCGGCCCGTTGCCAGTGATCAAAGACATCACGGGCGCCAACGTGCTTGCGCTGCTGGGCGATTCGGTGACCACCGACCACATCTCCCCGGCCGGTAATATCAAGATCGACAGCCCCGCCGGCCGCTACCTGCGCGAACAGGGCGTGGAACCGCGTGACTTCAACTCCTACGGCTCACGCCGGGGCAACCATGAGGTCATGATGCGCGGCACCTTTGCCAACATCCGTATCCGCAATGAAATGCTCGGCGGCGAGGAAGGTGGCAATACGCTGTATATCCCCACTGGCGAGAAGATGGCGATCTATGACGCCGCGATGAAATACCAGGCTGCGGGCACGCCGCTGGTGGTGATCGCCGGGCAGGAATACGGCACCGGCTCCAGCCGCGACTGGGCGGCCAAGGGCACCAACCTGCTGGGCGTCAAAGCGGTGATTGCCGAGAGCTTCGAGCGTATCCACCGTTCCAACCTGGTGGGCATGGGCGTATTGCCGTTGCAGTTCAAGCTGGACCAGAACCGCAAGGCGCTCAAACTCACCGGTAAGGAGAAGATCGATATCCTGGGGCTGAGCGACGTGGGGATCGTGCCGCGTATGAACCTGACGCTGGTGATTACTCGGGAGGATGGCAGTACGGAGAAGGTCGAAGTGCTGTGCCGGATCGATACGCTCAATGAAGTGGAATACTTCAAATCGGGCGGCATCCTGCACTACGTGCTACGCCAATTGATCGCCTCCTAAGAACATAGGAGATCTAATGTGGGAGGGGGCACCCCCTCCCACAGATTGTTCGATCAGCCGAACAGCCACTTCCACAGCAGCACCAGCACAACCACCGCCAGTATCGGTCGCGCAATGCGGTAAGCCTTCGGATGCTTGCGCTTCCACTGTTTGACCACGCCACTGAACTTATCGCTGAAACGCTTGCTCCAGGCATACGCCTGGTTAATCCCGCCCACGCGCTCGTCGTCGAGGTTCTGCGGTGCGGTGGCGCGGCCCAGCTGCTTACTGACCCAACGGTTGACGCGGGTCATGAGGCGGTTGCTCAGCGGGCGCTCGATGTCGCAGAACAGGATCACGCGGGTCTGCTCGGTCTCGTTCTTGACCCAATGCACATAGGTTTCGTCGAACATCACGTCTTCACCGTCGCGCCAGGCGTACACCTGGCCGTCGACGAAGATGCGGCAGTCGTCGGAATTGGGCGTGGACAAGCCCAAGTGATAGCGCAGGGAACCGGCGAACGGGTCGCGGTGCGGGTTGAGGTGGCTGCCGCCCGGCAACAGCGCGAACATCGCGCCCTTGACGTTGGGAATGCTGCTCACCAACGCCACGGTTTTCGGGCACAGCGCCTCGGCCGACGGCAGCGGTTTGTCGTACCACTTGAGGTAGAAACGCTTCCAGCCCTTTTTGAAGAACGAACCGAAACCGGCGTCGTTGTTCTTTTCGGCGGCGCGGATGTAACCCTCGTCGAACAGGTGCATGGCCTCTTCGCGGATCACTTCCCAATTGTCCTTGAGCACATCCAGTTCCGGGAACTTGCTGCGGTCCAGGTACGGCTTGGACGGCACCGCCGAAAACAGGTACATCAGGGCGTTATACGGGGCGAACAGCGCCGAATGGTTGACAAACTGGCGCAACATCGGCAAACGGGCCTTGCCGCGCAGGTGCACGTACAGCGTGCTGCCGATAAACAACAGCAGCACCGACAGTTTGGCGGTCAGAGAAAAGGTCATGCGGCAACTCCTGGAAATAAGCGTCTGGCCGACAGCACCCCCTGGGCGGGATGCCAGACGTAGCAGCCGGCCATGATAAACAGTTGCGCCATTATGCAGAAGGCCCGCCCCGACCAGCTGACCTGCATCAAGCCTGGTTTTCCTGCTCAGTGAACAGATCGCTGAATAACATGCTCGACAGGTAGCGCTCGCCGGAGTCCGGCAGCACCACCACGATGGTCTTGCCCTGCATCTCCGGTTTCTGCGCCAGCCGCACCGCCACCGCCATCGCGGCACCGCAGGAGATCCCGCACAAGATCCCCTCCTCCTGCATCAAACGCAGGGCCATGGCCTTGGATTCCTCGTCGCTCACCAGTTCCACGCGGTCGACCATCGACAGGTCGAGGTTCTTCGGCACAAAGCCGGCGCCGATCCCCTGGATCTTGTGTGGGCTGGGCTTGACCTCCTGACCGGCCAGGGTCTGGGTAATCACCGGCGAACCGATGGGCTCGACGGCCACCGACAGAATCGGCTTGCCCTGGATATTTTTGATATAGCGCGACACCCCGGTGATGGTGCCACCAGTGCCCACGCCCGCCACCAGCACATCCACGGCGCCGTCGGTGTCGTTCCAGATTTCCGGGCCGGTGGTTTTTTCGTGGATCGCCGGGTTGGCCGGGTTTTCGAACTGGGCCGGCATAAAGTACTGGGCCGGGTCGCTGGCGACGATCTCGCCGGCTTTCTCGATAGCGCCTTTCATGCCTTTGGCCGGCTCGGTCAGTACCAGCTCGGCGCCGAGGGCCTTGAGCACCTTGCGCCGTTCCAGGCTCATGGACGCCGGCATGGTCAGCAGCAATTTATAGCCACGGGCCGCGGCGACGAACGCCAGGCCGATGCCGGTGTTGCCGGAGGTGGGTTCGACGATGGTCATGCCCGGCTTGAGTTTGCCGCTGCTTTCGGCGTCCCAGATCATGTTTGCACCGATGCGGCACTTCACTGAGTAACCGGGGTTACGCCCTTCGATCTTGGCCAGGATGGTCACGCCGCGCGGGGCGATGCGGTTGATCTGAACCAGGGGCGTATTACCGATGGAGTGCGCGTTATCTGCAAAAATGCGGCTCATGGCGGGTCCTATTGGGCGGTTGCGAAAGGTTTCAAGGGTATGCCTGGTCTTCCGGGGCGTCCAGTCGGAGGAACGTTGAGGCCGGCGCGGGAGTCCATCTGCTTACGAGCAAGGAGAACTGCCCCATGAAACGTCGCTACAGTTGGCCGCTATGGACCATCGCCGGGCTGGTGGTGGTGCTGATCGCCCTGAACATCGCGCTGCCCTACCTGGTACGCAACTACCTGAATGACAAGCTCGCCAATATGGGCGAATACCGTGGCGAAATCGCCGACGTAGACCTGGCCCTGTGGCGCGGCGCGTACCGCATCAACGGCCTGCAGATCGTCAAGGTGGACGGCAAGGTGCCGGTGCCGTTCGTCAAGGCGCCGCTGATCGAGTTCGCGGTGAGCTGGCATTCGCTGTGGTACGACCATGCCGTTGTCGCCGAAGGCCACTTCGTGCGGCCGGAAATCAACTTTGTCGACGGCGGCGCCAACAAACAGGCGTCCCAGACCGGTAAAGGCACCGACTGGCGCGAGCAACTGGGCAAGTTGCTGCCGATCACGCTCAACGAAGTGCGCATCGAAGACGGCAAGATCGCCTTCCATAACTTCAATTCCAAACCGGCGGTGAACATCAATGCCACCGGGGTCAACGCCAGCTTCTACAACCTGACCAACGTGGTCGACACCGAGGGCAGGCGCGATGCGCGCTTTGAAGGTAAAGCACTGCTGCTGGGCCAGGCCCCGCTGGAGGCCAACGCCACCTTCGACCCCTTGAGCGATTTCGAAGACTTCGAATTCCGCTTCCGTGCCCGCGACTTGCAGCTCAAGCGCATGAACGATTTCGCCTCGGCCTATGGCAAGTTCGATTTCAAGGCAGGCACCGGCGACCTGGTCATTGAAGCCCAGGCCGAAAAAGGCCAGCTGTCCGGCTACATCAAGCCGTTACTGCGGGATGTGGAAGTGTTCGACTGGCAGCAGGACGTGGAAAACAAAGACAAAAACATCTTCCGTTCGATCTGGGAGGCCGTGGTGGGCGCCAGCGAAACGGTATTGAAGAACCAGCGCAAAAACCAGTTCGCCACCCGCGTCGAGTTGAGCGGCAGCGTGCACCAGCAAAATGTCAGCGCGTTTTCGGCGGTGATTGCCATTTTGCGCAACGGGTTCATCCAGGCATTCAATGCCCGCTATGAACAGCCCAAGCCCAGTGCCGATTGAGCGCTCGGCGTGACCGGCCATTCAGAGACTGAATAGCCCGTCTGCGTTCACAGTCGCCGGGGCCGCGCGGTATAGTCCGGGCATTGATGAATTCGAGGAATGACCGATGAAGTTCGAAGGCACCCAGGCTTACGTTGCCACCGATGACCTGAAACTGGCCGTCAACGCTGCCATTACCCTGGAGCGTCCGCTGCTGGTCAAGGGCGAGCCCGGCACCGGCAAGACCATGCTCGCCGAACAACTGGCCGAGTCCTTCGGTGCCAGGCTGATTACCTGGCACATCAAGTCCACCACCAAGGCCCACCAAGGTCTGTACGAGTACGACGCGGTGAGCCGCCTGCGCGACTCGCAGTTGGGCGTGGACAAGGTGCACGACGTGCGCAACTACCTGAAAAAAGGCAAGCTCTGGGAGGCGTTCGAGTCCGAGGAGCGCGTGATTCTGCTGATCGACGAAATCGACAAGGCCGACATCGAGTTCCCCAACGACCTGTTGCAGGAACTCGACAAGATGGAGTTCTACGTCTACGAAATCGACGAGACCATCAAGGCCAAAAAGCGCCCGATCATCATCATTACCTCCAACAATGAAAAAGAGCTGCCGGACGCCTTCCTGCGCCGCTGCTTTTTCCATTACATCGCCTTCCCCGATCGCACCACCCTGCAGAAAATCGTCGACGTGCACTACCCCGACATCAAGAAAGACCTGGTCAGCGAAGCGCTGGACGTGTTTTTCGACGTGCGCAAAGTCCCTGGTCTGAAGAAAAAACCCTCCACATCCGAACTGGTGGACTGGCTCAAGCTGCTGATGGCCGACAACATCGGCGAGGCGGTGCTGCGCGAGCGCGATCCGACCAAGGCCATCCCGCCATTGGCCGGTGCCCTGGTGAAGAACGAGCAGGACGTGCAGTTGCTGGAGCGTCTGGCGTTCATGAGCCGTCGCGGTAATCGCTGATGTTGCTCAACCTGTTCAATGAAATGCGCGCAGCCAAGGTGCCGGTGTCGGTGCGCGAATTGCTCGACCTGATCAACGCGCTCAAACAACGCGTGACCTTCGCCGACATGGACGAGTTTTATTACTTGGCGCGGGCGATCCTGGTGAAGGACGAGCGGCATTTCGACAAGTTCGACCGCGCCTTCGGTGCCTATTTCAACGGCTTGGAAAAGCTCGACGATCACTTGCAGGCGCTGATCCCCGAAGACTGGCTGCGCAAGGAATTCGAGCGTTCCCTCAGCGACGAAGAACGCGCGCAGATCCAGTCCCTCGGCGGCCTGGACAAACTGATCGAGGAATTCAAGAAACGCCTGGAAGAACAGAAAGAACGCCACGCCGGCGGCAACAAGTGGATCGGCACCGGCGGCACCAGCCCGTTCGGTTCCGGCGGCTTCAACCCCGAAGGCATCCGCGTCGGCGACGCCGGCAAGCGCCAGGGCAAGGCCGTCAAAGTCTGGGACCAGCGCGAGTACAAGAACCTCGACGACCAGGTGGAACTGGGCACGCGCAATATCAAGATCGCCCTGCGTCGCCTGCGCAAATTTGCGCGCCAGGGCGCGGCGGAAGAATTGGACATCGACGGCACCATCGACCACACCGCTCGCGATGCCGGCTTGCTGAATATCCAGATGCGCCCGGAACGGCGCAACACCATCAAGTTGCTGCTGCTGTTCGATATCGGCGGTTCGATGGATGCCCATGTGAAGATCTGCGAAGAGCTGTTCTCCGCGTGCAAGACCGAGTTCAAGCACCTGGAGTACTTCTACTTCCATAACTTCGTGTACGAATCGGTGTGGAAAAACAACCAGCGCCGCACCTCGGAACGCACCTCCACCCAGGACCTGCTGCACAAGTACGGTGCCGATTACAAAGTGATCTTTATCGGCGATGCCTCGATGGCGCCGTATGAAATCACCCAGGCCGGCGGCAGCGTCGAACACTGGAACGAAGAGCCGGGGTATGTGTGGATGCAGCGCTTCATGGCCAAGTACAAGAAGCTGATCTGGATTAACCCGTATCCCAAGGACACTTGGGGGTACACCGCCTCCACCGGGATTGTGCGGGAGTTGGTGGAGGACCAGATGTATCCCCTGACACTGCGCGGGCTGGAAGAAGGCATGCGCTTTCTCTCCAAATAATGCCCGGTCCCACAGATTGGAAGCGGTGCAAATACTCTCTACAAGTACACCGACATCCAATGTGGGAGGGGGCTTGCCCCCGATTCCGATGGTGCAGTCACCGACGGATGGACTGATACACCGCTATCGGGTGCAAGCCCTTCCCGCCGTCTGGAAGCGGCGCAAATACTCGATGTGCTGCCGATGCGCCGTTTCCTGCACCACCGGCGCCAATCGCACGGTCTCCCCCGGTAGACATTGCGCCAGCCTGGCCAACGCCAAGGGTGTAAGCGCACCCAGCCGTGGGTAACCGCCAATGGTCTGCCGATCATTGAGCAGCACGATCGGCTGTCCATCCGGCGGAACCTGGATCGCCCCCAAGGGAATCCCTTCGGAGATCAACGACGGCCCCTGATACTGCAACGGCGTGCCCAGCAGACGCATGCCCATGCGGTCGGCACGGCTGTCGAGCGTCCAGTCGGTGTTGAACGCGTCAAACAGACTCTGCCCGCTGAACCGGCCGATCTGCGCGCCGACAATCACGTCCAGCGAGCCGCCGGTCGGCAAGGCGGGCTGACTCAGCACCTGCAGGGCACCGCCCGTACCGGAATAGGCCAACCGACCGCCTTCGGCCAGCGCCTTACCCCTTCCCTCCACGCCACCGAGCGCTTCACGCACCACCGTGGCGCAACTGCCCAACACCGCCGGCGCATCAAACCCGCCCGGTGCCGCCAGGTACGCCCGCGCACCGCTGAATGGCTGGGTAAAGCGCAGACGCTGGCCCTTCTGCAGGACAAAACTGCGCCCGGGGCTGATCGCGCGCTCGTCGATAAAGGCCCCCAGGTCGGCACCGGCCAACGCCAGCAGGCAATAGTCCTCGGCCTTCACGGTAAAGCCGCCGAGGGTGATTTCCACCACCGGCGCATTCAGCGCATTGCCCAGCAACCAATTGGCCCAGGCCATCGACACCCAATCCAACGCACCGCCCTGGGTTACGCCCAGATGGCGCACACCAAAACGCCCGGCGTCCTGCAACAGGCACAGCGGCGTGCTGGCCTCGATCAATAAACGGCTCATGCATGCGCCTCCAGCGGTGCGTCATCGCCACCCAACCGGATGAATTCGGCGTGATCCACCGCCTGGAAACGCACCGTATCGCCGGGCTGCATCAGGCTGTAACCGTCGCGCTCGCGGTCGAAGAGTTTGGCCGGGGTGCGGCCGATCAGGTTCCAGCCACCCGGCGACACCACCGGGTAGGCCGCCGTCTGCCGCTCGGCGATGCCCACGCTGCCGGCCGCCACGCGTTTGCGCGGGGTGCTCAGGCGCGGGGTGGCCAGGGCTTCATCTACCAGCCCCATAAAGGCGAATCCGGGAGCAAACCCAAGGGCGAACACCTGGTATTCGTGGGCGCTGTGGCGGCGGATCACCTCATCCACCGTCAAGCCGCTGCGCTGGCTGAGCAAGCCCAGTTCGGGGCCGACGCGCAGGTCGTACCATACCGGCAGGACATGGCACTGGCCGCTGCCCTGGGCCTGGGGTTGCAGGTCGGCGAGGGCTCGATCGATGCGTTGTCGCGCCTCGGCCGGGCTCAACGCGGTGAGGTCGTAATGCACCATCAGCGTTGTATAGGACGGCACCAGGTCCACCAAGGCCGGGCCGAATGCGCCGCGCAATTGCTGGGTAGCGGCGAGCATCCACGGCATATTGGCTTCGGCGATGACCTCGAACAGACGCACCATCAGGCAATCGATGGCCACCACTTCAATACATGGCTTCATGCTGACTTCAACGCTTGGCGAATGCGTTGCACCGCGGCGATGGAGCTGGCGTTGTCGCCGTGTACGCACAACGTATTGGCCTGCAACACCAGGGCGCTGCCGTCGCTGGCGGTCAGCGGCTCGCCGCGGGCGATGGTCAGGGCTTGCTGGAGCACGGTGTCGGCGTCGTGATGCACCGCGCCCGGCAGTTGGCGCGAGACCAGGTGGCCGTGGCTGTCGTAGGCACGGTCGGCGAACGCTTCGAACCACAGGGTCAGGCCGTATTCGTCACCCATCGCCTGGGCCGCGCTGTTGTCGCGAGTGGCCAGCAACATCAGCGGCAGGCCGGCGTCGTAGGCCGCGATGGCCTGCATGACTGCGCGCATCTGCGCCGGCTTGGCCATCATGTCGTTGTACAGCGCGCCGTGGGGTTTGACGTAGCTGACGCGCGCGCCCTGGGCCCGGCAGATGCCGTCGAGGGCGCCGATCTGGTAGTGCAACAGGTCCTGGATTTCTTCAGGGCTGTAAGCCATCGAACGACGACCGAACCCCTGCAGATCCTGATAAGCCGGATGTGCACCGATTCGCACGCCATGCGTGAGCGCCAGGCTGACGGTCTTGCGCATGATACTCGGGTCGCCGGCATGGAAGCCGCAGGCCACGTTGGCGCAATCGATGAACGGCATGACCTCGGCGTCCAGACCCATGGTCCAGTTGCCAAAGCTTTCGCCGATATCACAGTTCAGTAGCAGGCGGCTCACGGTGGTCGCTCCTGTAGGCTTTGTTATTTTGTAGTGTGGGATTTTTACCGCAGGACACGCAACTTGTCCTGGCACCCCCACGCCGCTTATCGTGGAACGAACCGATTTTTGGCGCTGGCCCCGTGCCGCGTCCAACTAATAAAAACCGATCCAAGCATAAGAAAAAGTTGATCCCATGAATTTGAAGTTCCTCGAAACCTTCGTCTGGGTCGCCAGGCTCAAGAGCTTTCGCCTGACCGCCGAAAAACTGTTCACCACCCAGGCATCGATCTCCAGCCGCATCGCCGTGCTGGAAAGCGAACTGGGGGTCAAGCTGTTCCTGCGCGATTCGCGGGGTGTGAGCCTGACCCCGGAAGGCGTCAAGGTGCTCGATTACGCCGAACAGATGATGGTGACCCTGCAAGGTTTGAAGCAGTCACTGGAGACCACCAGCAGCAAGGTCGGACGGATTCGGATCGGCGCCATGGACACGGTGATCCACACCTGGCTCAGCCCGCTGGTGGCGGAATTGATGGACCGTTTCCCGCTGGTGGAAATCGAATTGGTCGCCGATACCGCACTGAACCTCAGCGATCAGCTGCAAAAAGGCTTCCTCGACCTGATTCTGCAAACTGACCTGCTGCGCCTGGAAACTGTGCGCAGCCTGGAGCTGGGCAGCCACCCCATGGCCTGGATCGTCGCCAGCCAATCGATCTACAACCGCGACTATGCGTCCCTCGCCGACCTGGCCCAGGAGCGCATCATCACCTATTCGAAAAACTCCCACCCGCACCAGGACGTTATCCGCCTGATGCAGGCCAACGGCGTCGCCGCGCCGCGCATGAACTGCGTGAACTCGGTGTCGGCGATCACCCGCCTGCTGCGCGACGGCTTCGGCATCGGCGCCCTGCCGCCGGTGCTGGTCAGCGAAGAACTGGCGCGCGGCGAACTGTTGATGCTGCCCATGGAGCAACGTTTGCCGAACCTGCAGGTGGTGGTGTCGTGGCGTGTTGGGGTGGAATTGGTGGAGGAGATCGTGGGGTTGTGCCAGAAGGTGGTGGCCCGGTATGCCGAGGAAGTCGGCGAAGAACGGATGGTGCTGGCAGCTGAATAAACCGGATAGGAATGTGGGAGGGGGCACCCCTCCCACAGTTGACCGAGTTGGGCGTTAAAGGCCCTTGAGGTCCCGCTCCTCAATCGGCCGGCTTTGGCGCAGGCGCTTGCCGCCCAGCACGATCCAGTCGATCAACCGGTACAGGCATTCCAGGCCGAACGACAACAGCATCGCCCCGCCCAGGCCCCAGCCCATGGCTTCGGGAGTCAGCAGGATCTGGTAGCTGTAGCCGTTCCAGGTTTCCAGGCGGATATCCGGATCGGCGGCCACCGCCACTTGCAGCGCGCGGATGTACCACGGGCCCTGCATGGCCTGGAATTGCTTGTCCAGCGCCACCTGGCGATCAAGCAAGGCGCCCAGGCTGCTGGCATCGCTCTGAAACACCGGGTCATCGCTGGCGCGGTAATGCTCGACCAGGGCGTGCATATCTCCCTTGAAGAACTGCTGCGCCGTGGTTTCGAAGCCGCGCAGGCTGGTCTGGGCCTCGATCAGGTGGGCCTCGACGCGCTTGGCATAATCGCTGATAAACCCCGGCACCTGCACACCGACCAACAGGCCAATGGCAAACAGCACCAACCGCAGATAGCTGAGCAACATAGTCGATGTCCTTACTCGGTAATGCCCTGGCTGACGCATTCACCGCGCCGCCACAGGCTCCATTGACCCGGTTCGTAGCGGGTCCAGTTTTCGTTGTCGGTCAGAGGTTCGGTGGCAATCACCGTGACCACGTCGTTGGGGGTGGTTTCGGCCTGAAAGTCGACGATCACGTCGACATCTTTCAAGCGCGCCGGGCCGAACGGTGCACGTCGGGTGATCTGGGCCAGTTTGGTCGAGCAATAGCAGAACAGCCAGTCGCCATCGCTGAGCAGGCAGTTGAAGACGCCTTTGCTGCGGTATTCGGTGCAGGCCGCGATCAGGTCCGGCAGCACCTGCTCCAGGTCCACCGGCTCTGGGAAGGCTTCGCGCACGCGGTTGAGTAAATCGCAGAACGCCGCTTCGCTGTCGGTATCGCCCACCGGCCGATAGAACGTGGCGCGCGGGGCGAAGTCCGCCAGTTGGCCGTTGTGGGCAAAACACCAGTTGCGCCCCCACAGCTCGCGCACGAACGGGTGGGTATTGGCCAGGCTCACCTTGCCCACGTTGGCCTGGCGGATATGACCGATCACCACTTCGCTCTTGATGGGGTAACGCTGCACCAGCAGCGCAACTTCCGATTCGCTGCTCGCGGCCGGGTCCTGGAACAGGCGCAGGCCACGGCCTTCGTAGAACGCGATGCCCCAACCGTCGCGGTGGGGCCCGGTGCGCCCGCCACGCTGCATCAGCCCGGTAAAGCTGAACACGATATCGGTGGGGACGTTGGCACTCATGCCCAATAATTCACACATGCCAGGGCTCTCGCTGCAGGGCTTACAACGTTAAAGGCGCGGTTCGACCCGCATACCGCTGACGGGCGCCGGACGCCGGAAGGGTTCGTCATCCTCCGGGTCTTCGGCGGCCAGGGCGGCGTCGGTGGCGGCCTTGCGTTCACGGCGTGCCTTGGCGGCGCGCTCGATGGGCCAGCGGATCAACACGAAGACCAGGTACACGCCGAATGCGATCATGGTGTACATGAACAAATCGGAAATGGCCCGCCAGGCGTTATTGCCAACCTTGAGCACCAGGTCCAGCGCGGTGATGGCCACGGCCGGCGCGAACTGGGTCTTGACCGGGTCAACGATGGTGGGGCTCAGCA
The DNA here is from genome assembly GCF_013522705.1 of Pseudomonas lurida. Taxonomy (GTDB): domain Bacteria; phylum Pseudomonadota; class Gammaproteobacteria; order Pseudomonadales; family Pseudomonadaceae; genus Aquipseudomonas; species Aquipseudomonas quebecensis. The sequence goes on along the minus strand of NZ_JAAMRE010000007.1, from coordinate 21,419 downwards.
GCAGCACCGCCATCAGCAATTGCAGCGGCTCGCGCAGCCAGCGCCAGATCCAGCGCGTCATGCGCCACCACACCAACAGGCAGCCCAAAGCGGCGAAGGCGTACAGGCCCCAAGCGGTCAGATAGTCGTTCTCGGTCATGGTGTCCATGGCAAGGTAGGCAAACAGGCGGCTATGATAACGGCTTTTGCGTGTCGCGGCTGCAATGCCGGCCACCTTCCGCCAGACAGAGAGTGATCCATGCCGTCATCGACCCACATCACTGCCGCCCCGATTGCCCGCAAGGCCCCCGGCCAGGACCCGTACGCCTGGCTGCAAGAACGTGACAGCGCCGAAGTGCTCGATTATCTCAAGGCCGAAAACGCCTGGCAGGAAGCCCAGCTCGCCGACCAAGCCGCGCTGCGCGAAAGCCTGTTCGAAGAGATCAAGGGGCGCATCCTCGAAACCGACCTGTCACTGCCCTCACCCTGGGGCCCGTACCTGTATTACACGCGCACCACCGCCGGTGACGAATATGCGCGTCACTACCGCTGCCGTCGCCCGGCCGACGACAGCACCCAGGTGGATGAAAGCAGCGAGGAATTGTTGCTGGACCCGAACGAACTGGCCAACGGCGGCTTCTTCTCCCTCGGCGCGTTCAGCATCAGCCCCGACCATCAGCGCCTGGCCTACAGCCTCGATACCAGTGGCGACGAGATCTACACCCTGTACGTGAAGGAATTGGCCACCGACAAGGTCAGCGAACTGGTATTCGATAATTGCGACGGCAGCATGACCTGGGCCAACGACAGCCTGACGCTGTTCTTCGGCGAGCTGGACGATACCCATCGCCCGCACAAACTGTATCGCTATCGGCTGGATGGTACGGCGGCGCAGGAAGTCTTCCACGAGCCTGACGGACGGTTCTTCCTGCATTGCTACCGTTCAAGCTCCGAACGCCAGCTGCTGCTGGCCCTGGGCAGCAAGACCACCAGCGAAATCTGGGCGCTGGACGCCAACCAGCCGCACTTGGACTTCACCTGCCTGGCGCCACGGGTCGAGGAACACGAATACGATGTGGACCACGGCCAGCTCGATGGCGAGTGGACCTGGTTTATCCGCAGCAACCGCGATGGCATCAACTACGCGTTGTTCGTCGCCGCCGATACCGGCGAGGTACCCACCGAAGCCCACTGGCGCAACCTGATCCCGCACCGCGACGACGTAATGCTCGACGGCGTGAGCCTGAACGCCAGCGCCATGACCCTGAGCCTGCGCATCGGCGGCTTGCCGGTGATCGAAGTGCATCCCCAGGACCTGGCGGCCTACCGCGTCGAATTGCCCGACGCCGCCTACAGTCTCTACGTACAGAACAGCCTGGAATTTCCCAGCGACAGGATCCGCCTGCGCTATGAAGCGCTGAACCGTCCGGCCCAGGTGCGCCAGCTGGAGTTGGCCAGCGGTGCGCAGCAGGTGCTCAAGGAAACTCCGGTGCTTGGCGTATTCAATGCCGACGACTACGTGAGCCAGCGCCTGTGGGCCACGTCGGCCGATGGCACTCAAGTGCCGATCAGCCTGGTGGTCAGGCGCGATCAGTTGGGCAAGCCGACGCCGTTGTATCTGTATGGCTACGGCGCTTACGGTTCGAGCCTGGACCCGTGGTTCTCCCACGCGCGCCTGAGCCTGCTGGACCGAGGCGTTGCGTTTGCGATTGCGCATGTGCGCGGCGGTGGCGAGTTGGGCGAAGCCTGGTATCGCAACGGCAAGCAGGAGCACAAGCAGAACACCTTCAGCGACTTTATCGCCTGCGCCGAACACTTGATCGCCCAGGGCCTGACCACTTCCAAGCAACTGGCCATCAGCGGCGGCAGTGCCGGCGGCCTGTTGATCGGCGCCGTTCTCAACCAGCGCCCCGAGCTGTTCCAGGCGGCGATTGCCGAAGTGCCGTTCGTGGATGTGCTCAACACCATGCTCGACCCGGAACTGCCGCTGACCGTCACTGAGTACGACGAGTGGGGTAACCCCGAAGATCCGGAGGTCTACGCACGGATCAAGGCCTACGCGCCGTACGAAAATGTACGGGCCCAGGCTTACCCTGCCCTGCTGGTGATCGCCGGCTACAACGACAGCCGCGTGCAGTACTGGGAAGCGGCCAAGTGGGTGGCCAAGCTGCGGGACACCAAGACCGACGATAACCTGCTGCTGCTCAAGACCGAACTGGGCGCCGGCCACGGTGGGATGAGCGGCCGCTATCAGGGATTACGTGATGTAGCGCTCGAATATGCATTTGTATTCAAGGCGCTCGGGCTGATTTAGGAACTTAGTGCGGCGGTTCGGTCTGAACACAGGACCGCCACTGTTTGATGGACCAAATTGCAGCTATGCCACCACCTACCCAACTCAATAATGAAATCCGCGACATGCTCATGGACTGCGGATTATTCGATCCGCTGCTGCCGGAAGATTTTCATATCGCCGCCGGCTACTTCAACATCAGCAGCATTGCCCAGGGCGAAGTGATTTTTCTCGAGGGCGATGCGGGCACCTTCATGTGCATCATCCACAGCGGCCAGGTGGCGGTGCAGAAAACACCTCACGAAGGTCAACCCGTGACCATCGCCACCCTGCGCAGCGGCCGCACCTTTGGCGAGATGGCGGTGCTCGACGGCGAGCGGCGCTCGGCCAGTTGCATGGCCGCCAGCGACTGCGTGCTGTTGAACCTGGGCAAGGACTCCCTGGAGAAAATGCTCAACGAAGCGCCGCGGGTGGCCGCCAAGATCATCCGCGCCATTGCGATTGCCTTGTCCAAGCGCCTGCGCATGGCCGACGGGCAACTGCTGGCCCAGCAGTTCTAGCCGCCGGGTGTCTTCGGCTTGCTGTCGTTCTGCTGCAGGCCGGGCACCGGCTGATCCTTGGGCGGCGTCGGCAAGACAATGGGCGCCAGGGGCGGCGAGCCGTTTGTCTTCGGCACCGCTGGCGGCGTGACCTGAGGGTAGAGGGTGGGCGTTGGGGTGCCCGGTGCGCCAGGCGTGGGCGCGGGGGCGACCGGTACGGTTTGCAACTCCTGAGCCTGCGCCGCACCCAATGTGAGCGCGCTCAACACAATGACCGTTAGAATGCTGCACTTCATCGATGGCTCCATGGCCTGACCGGAATGTCCTAAGGCTACTCCCAACCGCGCAAGAATGCCCTTCCCAATGAGATTTCCATGAAACGTTTCGTTCTGCTGGACACCACCCCGATCCCCGACAACGGCGGCGCTTTGTGCCTGTTCGAATATGGCGAGGATTTTGTCATCAAGATCCAGGGCGGCGACGGTGGCCAGTTGATGAATACGCGCATGCACGGTTCCGAAGACGCACTGGCCGAAATTCCCTGCCGCAAAGTCGCCGGCCGGCCGGGCTCGCGGGTCTTGATCGGCGGCCTGGGCATGGGCTTCACACTGGCCTCGGCCCTCAAGCACCTGGGCAAGAGCGCCGAAGTGGTGGTGGCGGAGTTGGTGCCTGGCGTCGTGGAATGGAACCGAGGGCCGCTGGGGGAAAAATCCGGTCGGCCATTGCTGGACCCGCGCACGGTGATCCGCCAGGAAGACGTGGCCAAGGTGCTGCAGGCCGAGCCCCAGGGCTTTGACGCGATCATGCTCGACGTCGACAACGGCCCCGAAGGTCTCACGCAAAAAGCCAATAGTTGGCTTTATTCGGCCGGTGGCCTGGCCGCCTGCGCCAAGGCCCTGCGCCCCAAGGGCGTGCTGGCCGTGTGGTCGGCCAGCGCGGATAAGCTGTTCAGCGACAAACTGCGCAAGGCCGGCTTCAAGGCCGAGGAAGTGCAGGTGTTCGCCCATGGCAACAAGGGCACCCGGCACACCATATGGATAGCGGAAAAGCTTAAGGGCTGAATCACGCTGTGTCGTGGCTATCGGGGGCACGTGGAATCGTCACACCGCCCTTCCCACATCGGTGATGGGAGTGGCGGTAGTCGATCACGTACGGCACTTTTTTCTCGAAGGTTTTCTCCAGCTCATCGCGGTCCAACTGGGGCATGCCGCCCAGTTGACGGGCCGTGAAACCGCTGTCGCCTATCTGCGCGCCCGGCGCCAGGCTGACCATGCGTTTGGCGACCGCTTCAATCGCGTCACGATAGCCGCCCTTCTTGTTCAGGTTGTACGCCGTCAAATCCACTTGGGTGCGCAGCCAGTTGCCCCAGTAGAACTCCAGGAATTCCGGCGCCACTTCACCCTCGTCCGGTTTGCCGTAGGCCGCCTTGCGAGTGAAGTACACCAGGCTGCGGAAGGTGTCGTCCTGCAGGGATCTGAAGCCCAGGTGGGCCGGCAACTGCTCGGGCCGCAGGGGCTGGCCCTGGTTATCCTTGAGCCAGACCTTGCGTGCAGCCTCCATGCGCTGCCAGAAAACAGCCAGGTTCGGGCTGTCGCTGAAGTCGTCGGTGACCTTGACCCACATTTTCAACCGAGGCCCGCCGCCTGGGGTTTCCCACAGTGTGGTGAAGCTGTGGTGACCATCGGTCAGGTACAACTGACCGCCCAGGCCCACCACCACGGTTTTCATGTCGGACGCATGGGTGCCTACCGGGCTGGCGCAGCTGAAACTGGCGGGCTGGCGCAGGTCGGCGTTTTTCGGCACGTTGGCGGCCTCGCCCTGGCCGTTGGTTTCGCAGTATTCATCGAAGGCCTTGGCGGGCTTGGCGGCAAACAGTCCGAGGCTGTAATGGATCTGATCGAACCCCACCACCGCCTGGGTCGGGTGCAGCTGTTCGAGGGTCACTTCGATCACCTGCCCCGGCTTGGGCGCCGACAACGCCTGAGCTTGAGCGGCAACCACACACAGCAGCAGTGCAACAGTCCATGATGGCCAACGCATGACTTCCCATTCCTTATCGATAAAGTGAATCGAACCTAGCGGTCATTTGCGGCGCGAGCGGCTAGAATCAACACTGTCCGTGACCCACCTTATAGCCAGGAGCCATGATGAGCTCGAGCAACCCGCCCTCCCACACCGCCAAGCTGGACCGCATCCTCGCCGATGCCCAGCGCGACCGCGAAATGGGCTACCGCGACAAAGCGCTGAAGATGTACCCGCACGTGTGCGGCCGCTGCGCCCGCGAATTCTCCGGCAAGCGCCTGAGTGAACTGACGGTACACCACCGCAACCACAATCATGATGACAATCCCCAGGACGGCTCCAACTGGGAATTGCTGTGTCTGTATTGCCATGACAACGAGCACTCGCGCTACACCGACCAGCAGTACTTCGGCGAAGGCTCCACCAGCAGCCCGACGATTGCCAAGGCCACCCACAACCCGTTCGCGGCATTGGCGGGGTTGATGAAGAAAGACGACTGAAGATTGTCGTCGTCCGTTGCGCCTGCCTCCCACAGATGAAGGGGCTCACAATAGACAGGTGAGAGGGGGCTTGCCCAAATGCCAGTCAGTTAAGGAGGAACACTGTAACGGTGGTGAGCGGGCTTGCCCCGCGCTGGGCTGCGCAGCAGCCCCAATAGGAGCGTCGCAGTATGCCAGGCAGTTCCGGGACTATGTTTTGGGGCTGCTTCGCAGCCCAACGCGGGGCAAGCCCGCTCGCCACAGGTTACTGGTTGCCCGTTCCGTCTCTTAACTGACCGGCATTGGGGCTTGCCCCCCGACAGCGCTGGCCCAAGCACGATATCCCCTTCAGGCCGTATAATCGCCGCTTTTCTTCAAGGCACCCTTCCCCGTGGGCAATAAACGCTACAGCTGCATCGGTCTGTATAACCCAAAATCCCCCGAAAACGTCGGCTCGGTGATGCGTGCCGCCGGCTGCTATGGCGTGGCGTCGGTGTTTTACACCGGGGTGCGTTACGAACGCGCGCGGGATTTCATCACCGACACCAAGAAGGTCCATCACGATATTCCGCTGATCGGCATCGACGACCTGAAAAAGATCCTGCCGCTGGGCTGCATCCCGGTGGCCGTGGAACTGGTGGACGGCGCCCGCCCGCTGCCCGAGTACACTCACCCCGACCGTGCGCTGTATATCTTCGGCCCGGAAGATGGCTCGCTGGATAAGGATATCCGCGACTGGTGCGAAGACGTGGTGTACATCCCCACCACCGGTTGCATGAACCTTGCCGCCACCGTCAACGTGGTGCTCTACGACCGGTTGGCCAAGGGCAACAACACCCGTTCGGGCCCCAAGTACTGATTTTTTCGGAACATCCGGCGCCTGCCGGCAGTCATCTGCAGACACTTGCCCTTGTTGGAGAGAGATCATGAGCGACAGCACAACCTTGCGCCCCGTCATCGAACACACGCCGTTCCAGACTCAGCCGACGCAGAATGTGCACGGTTGGGAACGCATCGGCTCGGTGGCCGGCGGCGTGATGATGGTCGGCAAAGGCCTGCGCCGTGGTGGCATTTTTGGTCTGATTCAGGTGGCGATTGGCGGCGTGGCGCTGGCCCGTGGCTTTACCGGGCACAGCTCGCTCAAGGACAAACTCGAGCAGGGCCGCCGTGAAATGAACAGCGTGCGCACCAAGATCGAACGTGCCGGGGAAGAGTTGAAGAATCTCAAGACCCGTGCGGAAGTGGCCGCCGAAAAAGCGGTTAAAACCACTGGCTGATCCCGACAGCTGAGCTGCTGGAGTTACAAATGAATGCAGGAGGTGGCGAGCCTCCTCCTGCAGAGGGATCTGTACAGGGTTGAGGATCAGCGCAGAAGCTTGGAATCGAGGACTACCGACGATTCGCCGATGATGTTTTCAGCCAGCTGCACAAACTCCGCCGTGGTGATGCGGTCGGCGCGCATCACCGCCTGCGCGAGATCATCGAGGGAGCGCTTGTTATGGGTTTTCACCCGGATCTCCCGATCCAGTTCCTGCAGCACCAGCACTGCCCGTGACACCGTTGCGCCGCTGACGTGTTCGCCGCGCAGGCTAGTGACATCCTTGCTTTCCCTGGCCAACCGCGCCTGTATCGCCTGATACCGCTCATCGGTCACGCCGCCTGCACGGCGCAACAGTTCGATGGCGTAGAACTCGCCCATCCCTTCGCTGATCCAGTCACTGCTGTCATGGTCATTGAAACGGCCAATCGCCTGTACCACCTCACGGATCAACGGGCTGCCGCCGTTTTCACTGACCAGCGGCGTACGGCTGTTGAGAAAGATCGAATCGCGCGCTGAAAACGCGCCGCGGCGCATCGGGTCGCTGGCTCCAACCACCAGCAGCTTGGCCGGATGGCGCGGGAAGGCGGCTTCGACCTGGGGCCAGACGAAAGTCAGCAACGTCAGCACATCCATGCGCCGCATGCCCTGCGCTTTGGGCGATGCCACCGTGACTTCGGTTTCACCCAGGCGCACGCGGCGACTGCCGAGGTTGCCGGCAAGCATCCAGCCGGTGGGACGGTCAAACAGGCGCGAAACGTTGTCGACACGGAACTTGTGTTTGCCGATGCGCGGCCAGGCGGTTTCGATGCTCTTCCAGCCGGCCGGCAACTCGAACATCAGGCGCGAGACCAGCTCGACGCCATCCTGCTGGTCGAGCCGCGCGGTGGGCACCAGGTCCTCACCACGGAACATCGCCCAACCTGGGGTCACGCGCGCTTCATACACACCGGGTTTACGCGCCTGGGTGAGGCGGACCCGGTAGGTCAGGCTGGCCTTGTCGGCGCTCGGTTGCCACAGGCCGCGGTGGCCCGTGACTTTCCATTGCCCGTCGGCCTTGAAATCGCTGTAGGTGCCGTCGTGGCCCAGGTCGAAATCCAGGCTACGCACCGCCGAACCTTGGGACAGGCTCACGCGGACTTCGGCCTGTTCGGTCTGGGGCAACAGTTTGACGTGGTAATCCAGGTCGACTTTCCGGGCGCTCCACGCCGCACTGCTGATGGCCAGCACCATCAGGCCCGCCGCCAGCTTGGCTGCAACCTTCATACACATTCCTCTCAGCCAGCGCGGAAGATCAGGTAATCCTCCCAGTCGTCTTCGGGCACGCTGCCTTCGCTGAGCATGCGTCCGGACTGGGAAATACGTTCGTGATGCACGGCGTCGCGGTCGCCGCACACCAGGTGGTGCCACAGCGGCAAATCCTTGCGTTCGCTCACCAGGCGATAACCGCAGGTGGGCGGCAGCCATTTGAATTGGTCGGCCTGGCCCGGGGTGAGCTGGATGCAGTCCGGCACCGACGCGCGTCGATTGGGGTAGTCGGTGCACTGGCAGGTTTTCAGGTCCAGCAACTTGCAGGCGATGCGCGTGTAATAAACGCTGTTGTCGTCTTCGTCTTCAAGTTTTTGCAGGCAGCACAAGCCACAGCCGTCGCACAGCGACTCCCATTCCTCCTGGTCGAGCTGTTCGAGGGTCTTGCGTATCCAGAAAGGTTCGACTTTGGCGGCCATGGCTCTACGTGGGTATCGGTCGGTAAAAGGGCCGCCAGTCTAGTGCGATGGCCGTCCGCGGCCAAGCGCTTACGACTGGCGGTGTTGCAAGACTTGTCAGTCTAGCGGGCGCGCAGTAGCTTTGAGCATCGAATTGACGATCAGGAACCACCTATGACCCGCGTTGCCGACTACCCGATCCATCCCCAGTTCACCGACCGCTGGTCGCCGCGCGCGTTCACCGGCGAAAACATCTCGAAGGAAACCCTGCTGAGTTTCTTCGAAGCCGCACGCTGGGCGCCGTCGGCCTACAACTCGCAACCCTGGCGTTTTCTCTACGCTCGCCGCGACACACCGGACTGGGAACGCTTCCTGGGCCTGCTCAACGAATTCAACCGCAGCTGGGCACAGCACGCCTCGGCCTTAGTGATCATTGCCTCGAAAACCGACTTTGTCGCCCCCGGCGCCAGCGAAGAAACCCCGGCACTGTGGCATACGTTCGACACCGGATCGGCCTGGGGCCACCTGGCGCTGCAAGCCAGCCTCAGTGGCTGGCACACCCACGGCATGGCCGGCTTCGATCAGGAACTGACCCGCAACGAGTTGAAGATCCCAGAAGGCTATGCCCTGCATGCGGCGGTGGCGATCGGCAAGCTGGGGGACAAGGCGACCTTGCCGGAGTACTTGCAAGGCCGTGAAGCGCCCAGCCCGCGCAAACCGTTGAGCGAGTTGGTATCGGAGGGCGATTTCAGCCATTAAGGCTAAGCGTGTCGGGGATGGGCCAGGTGATACTTTGTCAGCGCTGCCCCTCCCCGGCAGGCACACGTTTGAATGTGCGGCGCATTCAAGTGCACGGGCTTTTCTGCCCCTGTCGACTAGGCAAGCAGCTCACTCAAGCGTCTCTTGAGATCGTTCTTGCTGCGCGTATACGCCGCGATTTCCATCTCATAAAGCGCCTCGCCCGGCACCATCAGTTCAGGCGGTAGCGACTGAATATCAACCGGATAGATTTTGTTGTCTCTGGAGGAATATAAAAGGTTCTTCAACTGCAGATCCTGGTGATAAACGCCCTTGGCTTCCATCCCGTTCAATGCGTCCTCAAGTAAGGTTCGAACCTCTGGGGGCAAACTGCGCTTTTCAATTTTCGCCATGCTGACGCCGTCCAGTTTCGGCATTTTGATATATGAGCGGCCATCCTCAAGAATCGCCGTGGCAAAACCCTCTCCGTAATATTGGTTCAGCGCTCGGGTTTCATGCCTCGTGTAGTCGGGCAGAACGTCGGAGCTCGTAGCCCCCATGTCCTTATAGGCACTACGCCCATCGAGACTCTCATAGACGACGCCTTCGGTACCTCGCCCAATCTCACGTCCCAGGTCCGCTTTCACTGAAGCCGGACTCCCCCCACGGGCTCCCAGTCGCTGCCATTGATCACCCTGGACATGCTCAACCAGCAACGACGTTTGTCGATTGTTGTGATAAACCCGCGCCTGCACCCTGCCATCCTCGGTGCGCGTGACCTGTCGGACTTCGTAAACAGCTGTCCGGCCCGTGCTGTCGGTGTGGCGAATATGCGATACGTGGCCATCGGCGGCGACATACACCCCCTGGCTGTTGCGTGGACACCCGGCGATCTTCGCTTCGGGCACGTTGAATGAGCCAAACAACGCATTACTCAGCTCAGCGTCCGGCGCCTTCGGCAACAGGGTCACCTTGCCCTCCACTGCGCGGGCAGCCGGTACAAAATCTTCGAGCGGACGGCCATAAGGCCGCATGGCCTGCGCGTCCAGGGCATACCATTTGCCATTGTGCAGCGTCGCTGCGCCTTCAACACGTTCACCAGCCACTTTGAAGCTGCCCGTTGCCACGTCACCGTATTGCTTGCTGGCAATTTTGAGCAGGTCATAGCTACCGGTGGCACCCTTGAGGTGATTCACCACAGTACGACCACCTCTCAACGCCAAGCGGCCACCGACCAATGCCAGATCGCCCAGACCGCTCAAGGGGTTGAACGCCTCAACCACAGTCGCGCCGACGAACCGCGCGGCCTTGGCCAGCCTGCTCGCCGTTGACAGAGTTTTACCCAATGCCTTGCCCGCTTGCGCAGCCTTGCCGGCACCCAGGGTGACCAGGCCGACCACATCCATGCCCAAGTCGAAGAGGCCCTGCCCGACACTGCCGTTTTGAAAGTTGACGATGGCCGAGCGTAAAGGGATGAGGTTCAGAAAGAACTCGGAAATCGCGTGGTTTCGGCTGCGGTCTTGATCATACGAAGTGACCCCTCTGGCCTCCTGCAGTAGATCGGCGTTGTTCAGGTCCAGTGATTTGACGAAAACATCGGCGATCAACTGGCTGCGAGGGGAATTAAAACTATCAGGCTGCCCCGTCCCCTGCGGTTGCTGCGCATAATGCGCGGCGCGCTTACCGTCATAGGGGTCAAACACTGCCGTTCGCGAGAGGATATTGGCCTCGCGCTGTTCCATTTTGCGGGTGGTATACGGCTCGGTACGTCGGCGTAGCAGGAAGTTCTCTTTTTCGATGACACCTCTGCGCGTGTCGATGGTGTAGAGGTTTGGGCCATCTCGGGTGGTGGTCTTCACCTCCAATGTGTGGCCTCTGACATGCAGGGCGGGAGGGGTGAGTAGATCACCGGCAATTGTGTATTGGTTGGTATGGAAGAATTCCAGCTTGCCCTCTTCCAGGTTCCTGCGGTCCTCCAAAGGCAACGTGGAGATCAGGTGCCGAACCAGGCGTTGCTGACCGTCCTCCAGTGCGCTCAGGGCCTCGTCATATGAAGCCTGGAAGGGCGCGGCAACCCCCAATCCACCCTTCTCGTAAAGCGCGCAGAACCTTTGGACGGGTAGCCGTTTGTCAGTGCTTATCCAATGATCTTCAGGCCCCAGCGCGCCGCCTTCCATGACGACGTCCAGCATTGAGCGCTCGCCGGGATACAGGCCTGGCCGACCTTCCTTCAAGCGTGCTTTGTGGAGCGTGCGCACCTCAAAGAGGTGGCTGTCCAGGTCGGGAAACGCGGCCTTGAGCTGGGTAAGTGCCATCGCCTTGCGACTGGGAATGTCAGTTTGCAGCAACGTACTGGCGTCTTTGAGCGAACTCAGGTGATGGTTATACGCTGTTCGCACGCGCTCCATATCGCTGGCCGAAGGCACTTGTTCCGCGCCGACGAGAAAGCCACTGGCGATGCCCCAATCCCTCAGCGCCTGGTAATCGATAGGCTGGCTGACCGTTTCATCGCTATCGAGCTGTTCGGCAGCCAGCAGAATCTCGGCGTACCCCATGGCGAGGGTGCGTCCGGGTGTCTGCACCTCGATCCTGGCCACGGCCATCGTCAATTGTGCCCACAGGACGCTACCGTAGGTCACGCTTTGGGGAATGTCTTTGACCAGGTAGTGAGGAGCAGCCTTGGCCAGCAGCAGATAGGCTCCTAAATGGGCGGTCGTCGCGCTGACACGGCCTTGCTCGATCAAATGTTTGCCTAGCGCCTCAACCACCGTTGAGGCCGGTTGCCCCCAATACTGGCTGCTCGCCAAGTCAAAACCGGCAACGTGATTGCGAGCGGGGGCCGCCAAAGACTCCGGATCAAGGCCCAACTGGATCGCCGTCATCACATAATCGCTGTTACAGCCCACGGCAGGCATACCGCCCAGCCGCGCCCGCAGGGCTTGCTCCAAAGCCCGCGCCTTGGGGGAGGCGAGCAGCTTCTCCATCGCGACCATCGGGTGTTTGAGGTCGGCCTCAACCACCGAGCTGCCACTGAGCAGATAGCCCAAGGCCCCCTTCCCGCCCTCAGGCAAAGGCAGACTTTGTAAGCCGGTTTCATTGCTGTGCAGCAGGTGGACGAGGGTGTTCTGGTCTTCACCGGGCATCGCTCGCGGCCAGGACAGGGCACCGCCGAGGTTCCCCAGCGGATGGGCCTGAGCTTGCGCGGACAGCGCATTTTTCAGCTCGACCAGCGCTTCCAGGGTTTTGGGCACCTGCAGCGCACAGCCTTGAAGGTACGCATCAAGACTGACCAGACGGTTGGGCGGCAGCGGCTGGGGTGGTTGATAGGAGGCGTCCTCGCACACATACATCGTTGTGCTGCTCAAGAGCGAGGCGAGCGCGGTCTCCATCCTTTCTCTGGCTTTGGCAGGGGTTAACGTGTCATCGGGCACGAGCTGGCCCGGGAGTTGCTGAATGACGGTCTGGAGCCGCCGACTCAGGGTTCGCCGGTCGCAGTGGTCGCCCAAGGCGTTCTTGAATGCCGAAATAGGTCGGGGCACAGGGGTGGCAAGCGTTTCAGACGGTTCGTCAGCGGAGGCGATAGCGGAGTGCAAATACTCCCTGTGGCGCACATAAACAGCAGGCGGTGTGGGTGTAGTCATGACAGTACCTGTCCTTAATCCAGTGGATATCCTTTAAAAGACGCAACCTTGCGCCTTTGCGATCACTGGGTGGCAGGCCCGCCAGGGCGGTTCCAACCGGACTGTCAGGTTTTGTGTACACGACCGAACGTAGATCAAAACGCGTCCGATGGCCGGGTGCGGCGGTCAGTAACCGCGCTCGAAATCCACTTCACCGCGCAAGGCTTGCTTTGCCTTGTATGCGCGTACGTTGTCCAGAAACAACTCCACCATCATCGGCGGCGACGTCGGCGCAGAGCTGTGCCCAGTCAACAACAACCCCCAGGCGGTCCAGAACGGATGGCGCTGCGGCAGCGGTTCCTGGCGGCACACGTCGATCACCGCACCGGCCAGGTGCCCTTCTTTCAACGCCTCGACCAGATCCGCATCGACCACCGCCACGCCACGCCCGACGTTGATGAACAGGCCGGTGGGCTTGAACTGCTTGAACAGCGCCGCGTCGTACAGGTCATGGGTGTTGGGTGTGTTGGGCAACAGGTTGATCACATAATCCACCTCCCCCACCAACCGGCCCAGTTGGTCCGGCCCGGCCACTTCTATAAAGGGCTCCTGCTCACGCGCAGTGCTGGCGATGCCGTACAGCTTGACGCCAAACGGCACGAGGAATCGGGCGACGCTCCGGCCGATATCCCCCGTGCCGACGATCAACACCTTGCGTCCGGCCAGGCTCTGGCCCATGCGGTTGTCCCACTTGCGCTCGACCTGGCTGACCAGGCGCGCCAGCACCTCGCGCTCATGGCCGAGCATATAGGTCAGCACAAACTCGGCCATCACCTGGCCGAAAATCCCCACCGCACGGGTCAGGCGATAGTCGCGTGGCAAGCCGTCGGCCAGCAGCGGCGTGATGCCGGCCCAGGTCGACTGCAGCCATTGCGGGTGGTGGCCCTGGCGCAGCAGGGTCGCCAGCAGGTCCGGCTGGCCCAGCCACACCGGGCAGTCGGCGGCCAGGCGCGACAGCTCGGCGGAGTCGCCGCTGGTCAGCACTTCCAGCTCCGGCGCTGCTTCGCTGAGCAGTCGGGCATACAGCGGGTGATCCTGTTCAGCAATCAGAACACGCATGGTTCAAACCTTTCAAAAACAGTGCAGACGGCCGCCCGTATCCTTACGGCCACCGCCAACTCAAACGATTTCAATGAGAATGTGCCCCGGACAGGGCACCTACCGATCACATCGGGTCATTGCGACGCAGCAGCTCTTCGGGCAAGTGTTCGATGTACTCGTCCTCGGCCGGCGGCATTTGCAGGTGGTAGCCCTGTTTATCGAGGTTTTCCAGGACCACGGCGATGTCCTCGCGCGACAACTTACGCTCTGGTGTCAGGACCATGTCGAAGGCCAGGTGCGGTTTGCCGAACGCCACCATCAAGGGCTCGGGCACGCGCTCAAGGGCATCGCTCTTGAGCACATAGAGGTACATGCCGTCTTTTTTCAAGCTGCGGTAGATGGAGCAAATACGTTTCAAGGCTGTTCTCCGGCAGTGGCCAGGCTGTCGAGCAGCGCCTGGCCCATCAACTCGCGGCGCCAGCCACGCAGCGAGTCTGGCAATTGGTAAGGTCCATCGGGGTAGCCACTTTTAACCAGGGCTTCGAGGGTTTTCTTGCGCAGCATCAGTTCCGGCGCCATGTCCAGGCGTTCGGCTTCGGCCTGGCCGAGGGCGCGCAGCTGTTTGATCAGCGCGGCGGCATCCACCGGCAAGGGCTCGGCCACGGCCGGCGGCCATTGGTCCGCGGGCACACTGCCAGCACGCTTGATCAGGTCCAGCAGGAACTGCCCGTCCTGGCGCACGGTGCGCGGGTGCATGTCTTCGATCTTGCCCAGGGCGGCGAGGTTATCCGGCTGGGACTTGGCCAGGGGCCAGAGCGAATGTTCGCGGATGATGCGGTTGCGCGGCAGGTCCCGGGCACGGGCCTGCTGCTCGCGCCAGGCGCACAGCTCACGCAATACGGCCAACTGCGCGCGGGACAGTTTCCACGCCAGCTTGGCGTCGCGGTACACCTCGTAGGGGTCGACTTCGCGGCGCAGGTTGGCCACCAGTTCGGCGCCATCCTCCAGCACCCACGCGAATTTGTCGTCCGACAGGCGTGGACGCAGGCGTTCGTAGACTTCGGCCAGGTGCACCGCGTCTTCGGCGGCGTAGCTGATCTGGGTCTCGGACAACGGGCGTTGCAACCAGTCCGAGCGGGTTTCGCCCTTGGGCAACTCGATGTCCAGTACGGCCTGGACCAGGCGCGAGTAGCCCATGGAGAAGCCGAGGTTCAGGTACGCAGCCGCCAGTTGGGTGTCGAACAGTGGCACCGGCAGGCTGCCGGTCAGGCGCAGCAGCACTTCGAGGTCTTCGCTGCAGGCATGCACCACCTTGATCACCGCCGGGTTTTCCAGCAAAGCAGCCAGGGGTTGCCAATTGTCGATGGTCAGGGGATCGATCAGGTAAGCGCGTACGCCGTCACCGATCTGGATCAGCCCGGCAATGGGATAGAAGGTGTCGACCCGCATGAATTCGGTGTCGAGGGCGACGAATGGCAACTGCTGCCATTCGGCGCAATGCTGGCCGAGGCTATCGTTGTCGCAGATCCAGTGAATATCGATGGCCACACGGCTCTCCCTTGAAGAATGGCGCGCAGTATATATCGCGAAAGAGCCTTGCGAGCATCCGCAGTGCACAGCCGATCATGAAAACTCAGACAGGCATTGAAGAATAGTCCGACAGGCGGGAGTTATCATCTCTTACGCAGAACATAGACACGCCATACCGCGGAGCCCGGTACGAATTCCTGATGGTGCAGCACCTTGAAACCCGCCTGGCGAAACTCGCCCTCAACCGCGGTGCGGGAGTTGACCGAGATAATCACGGTGTCGCGACTGACCCGATGAAACTCGCGCAGCAGCGCCAGGCGTCCTTCACTGTCGGGTACATGACGAAACAATTCCAGACAGAAGATGCAGTCCACCGCGTTTTCCGACAGGCCGATGGAAAACGCCGAGCCCTGGAACGTCTTGACCCGCTTGAGCAAGGATGCCGGGTGATGGGTGCGGGCATGGTCGAGCATGGCCTGGGAGTTGTCCGACGCCAGAATCACGCGGTTGACGTGCTCGGCCAGCACCGGCCAGAAGCGCCCCGAGCCACAGGCCAGGTCGAGGATCAGCCCCGGCTCGCCGGCCACTTTCAATGCCTGGCGCACCAGCCAGGCATCGCGCCACGCCACCAGGCGCCGACGCAGCCCTGGCGGGCGCGTGTCACCGCAGACGCTGGCGTGTTCACGGCCACAGCGTTCGGCGTATTCGATCTCGATGGAGGATGGTGGTTGTGACGACATCTATGGGCTCATCTGGGCGAAACGGTAGTGAACGACCTTGATTGGCAGCTTAACGGCCGCCACGTGAAAAAAAGGTCGAAGACTTTCTACCGTTAATCCCGTCATGCCTGATGCAGGTACCAACGCCAATCCTGCTCCCCGACTTCGCCCATGAACTGGCGGTATTCGGCGCGTTTGACCGCCAGGTACACGCCGAGAAATTCTTCGCCGAACGCTTCGCGCGCCCATTGGGAGCCTTCCAGCGCGCGCAGGGTGGTGAGCCAGTCGGTGGGCAGCAGCTCTTTGGCCTGAGCGTAGCCGTTGCCTTGCACCGGAGCGCCGGGGTCGCGCTGCTCGCGCAGGCCCCGATGGATGCCGGCCAGGATCGCCGCGGCAGCCAGGTAGGGGTTGGCGTCGGCACCGCAGATGCGGTGTTCGATATGCCGCGAAGGCGCCGGCCCGCCCGGCACGCGCAGGCTGACGGTGCGGTTGTCGACCCCCCAGGTGGCGGCCAGCGGTGCGTAGCTGTTGGCCTGGAAGCGCCGATACGAGTTGGCGTTGGGGCAAAACAGCAGCAACGCGTCGAGCAAAGTACTGAGCATGCCGCCCACCGCATGACGCAGCAGCGGCGTGCCATCGGCTGCGTCGCTGGCGAACAGGTTGTGGCCGTCGGCATCCGCCAGGCTGACATGCATGTGCAGGCCGGTGCCCGCCAGGTCGTCGAACGGTTTGGCCATAAAACAGGCGGTCATCCCGTGTTTGTGGGCCACACCCTTGACCAGACGCTTGTAGCGCACGGCTTCGTCCATGGCCTGCAGAGCATCGGCGCGGTGCTCCAGGGTGATTTCGACCTGGCCGGGGGCGTACTCGGAAATCGCCGTACGCGCCGGGATGCCTTGCAGCTTGCAGGCACTGTAAAGGTCGGCCAGAAACGGTTCGATCTGCTCCAGTTCGCGCAGGCCATAGACTTGGGTCGCGCGCGGACGGCCGCCGTCCTGGTCGCGCGCCGGTTGCGGGCGGCCGTGGCTGTCGGGTGTCTGGTCAAGCAGGTAGAACTCCAGCTCGGCCGCCATCACCGGGTAATAGCCGTCGGCCTTGAGCGCGTCCACCACCTTGGCCAGCAGCTGGCGCGGGTCCGCCACGGTGGCGGGCAGGCCTTCGCGGGGGTGCATGCTCACCTGCACCGCCGCGGTGGGGATCAACCGCCACGGCATGCGTTGCAAGCTGCCGCTGATCGGGTAGGCGCGGCAGTCGATATCGCCCACGTCCCAGACCAGGCCGGAATTTTCCACGTCATCGCCGTTGATGGTCAGGCCCAGAATGGTGCTGGGCAGCGGGCGGCCGCTTGCGTACACCGCCAGCAGTTCATCGCGGTGCAGCAGCTTGCCGCGTGGCACGCCGTTGTTGTCGAGGATAAACAGCTCGAACAGTTCAATGTCCGGGTTGTGTTCAAGAAAGGACTGGGCTTCGTGCAGGCTGGCAAAAATACTCATGGGGGCTCTCATACGGGTACGTCAGGCAGGCGCGCGGGCGCCGCCGGGCAGATGCGCACAGGTGTGCGTCATCCAATGGGTCAATCAACGTAGGAGAGCGGTATCCGGCGGACGCGCGTGACGGCAGTGGAACAGCGCCCAGAACGCCAGCGCGGACGGCAGTGTCGCGAGGTGAGCGTCGGGGGAAGCGGCCATGGGCAATCACACTGGTGGGATGCGCGCCAGCCTCACACGCGGCGACCGCCGGTTAAATTCACGCTTGACGGAGTGTGGTTGCAGCCCGGCTAAACAATCGTCACGCCTTGCCACCCTGCCCCGCGCTGGAAATAATGGCCACCCGCCCTCACCCCAAGGACTCGACCGCATGAAAGCTCCTTTAGCCCTCTGTGTACTGGCGAGCCTGGCCACGTCGGCCCTGGCCGACACCGGTGCGTCGCGCCTCGATGAGGTGTTGCAGCGTGGCACCCTCAGCGTGTGCACCACCGGCGACTACAAGCCCTACACCTCGCTGCGCGCCGATGGCCGCTATGAAGGCATCGACATTGCCATGGCCGAGTCCCTGGCCAAAAGCCTCAACGCCAGGATCCAATGGGTGCCTACCACGTGGAAAACCCTGATGCCGGACTTCCTGGCCCAGCGCTGCGATATCGCGGTGGGGGGCATTTCGGTGTCGCTGGAGCGTCAGAAAAAGGCCTTTTTCAGTCAGTCCCTTGGTGTCGACGGCAAGATCCCGCTGGTTCGCTGCGCCGACGTGCAGCGCTACCAGAGCGTCGAACAGATCAACCAGCCCCAGGTACGAGTGATCGAACCGGCAGGCGGTACCAACGAAGTGTTCGCCCGTACGCACTTGGGCAAAGCGCAGATTCGCCTGCACGACAACGTGACGATTTTCGACGAGTTGCTGGCGGGCAAGGCCGACGTGATGATCACCGATGCCAGCGAGGCGCGCTTCCAGCAAAAGCTCAAGCCGGGGCTGTGCGCGGTCAACCCGGACAAGCAAATGCAGTACAGCGAAAAAGCCTTTCTGCTGCCCCGGGACGACGTGGCGTGGAAAAGCTATGTGGACCAGTGGTTGCACCTGAGCGTGGCCACCGGCGTGTACGACGGCATCGTCAATCAATGGCTGGAGGCGCCCTGAGCCATAGGCGTCTACGCTGTGCTCACATCAACAAGAACGAGGATGGGTTCATGAAGGGACTGCTGAGAATGACCTGGCTGCTGCTGTTGGGATTCAGCCAGGTGCATGCCGATACCGCTCAGGATGACGATGCCCAGGCCGCGAAGGCGCTGCTGGAAAAAGCCCTGGTTTATTACCAGAGCAATGGCGACAAGGCCTTTGCCGCCTTCAGCCGCCAGGGGGAGTTTGTCGACCATGACCGCTATGTGTTCGTGGTCGACACCCAGGGTGTCTTGCTGGCCAGTGGCGGCCCCTCCTCCGCGTTGATCGGCCGCGACGTATCCGAGGTGCTCGGGCCGGACCTGCGCGAGTCATTCGAGCAAGCGCTCAAGGTGCCCGAGGGCCAGGGCATGCAGCAGGCCGACTATCGCTGGCAGAACTGGAACGACGGCAAGGTCGAGCACAAGCATGTGTTTTACCAGCGCGTGGGCGAGCGCATCCTGGCGGTGGGTTACTACCTGCCACGGGCCACCCCGGAACAGGCCCGGGCGCTGCGCAACAAAGCGGTGAATGCGTTGGTCAAGGACGAAGCCGGTACGCTCAAGGCGATCAACTCACTGCAGGGCGGCTTTCTGCAGGATGACCTGTACGTGTTCGTGGTGGACCTCAATACCCAGCGCTACGTGGCCCATGGCACCACGCTGCGGTTGATCAACACCGACTTCAGCAAGATCAAGGACCCCGACGGCAAACCGGTGGGCGAGCCGATACTCAAACTGATGACGGAGCAGGACCAGGGCGAATACAAATACCGCTGGAAAAACCCGATCACCGACAAGGTCGAGAACAAACATGCGTATATCCGCAAGAGCGGGCATTACATGGTTGCGGTCGGCTACTACAGCCCCTGATCGGCATTGGAATGCGTTCGAATGGGAGGGGAGCTTGGCGGGGAGCTACTGACTATTAGAAATCGCAGTTCCGACCGCTGGTAGGAGGTGGGAAGTGTTGGCTATGCGGCGCGCAGACGCAGGGTGAATGGGCTGACACCCGCTATTGGGAGCCAGCCCATTTGCGCTATCACCCAGCGTGCAGGCACTCCAGCGCGCGGTCGGCCAGGGTGCTGGCCATGTCGATCAAGTGCTGCGTGGCACCGGCCATATGGCGCTGCTCGCCGCTCAAGCCCTGGGTGGTGTCGGATGCGGTGGCGGCGGCGCAGCGCAGCAGGTCGCAGAGCTGGGCGAGGGCGTCTTCGAAGCTGAGGTCGTGGTGCACGGTGAAGGATGGCGGTGAGTCGGGTTGCAGGTAATGACGCAGGGCGCGGTCGAGAATGTCGCGGTCGAGGGTGAAACGGGGTGGGTCTGGGACGATTTTGTTCATAAGTGAAGCTCCTACTGAAAAAGGAGCCAGCCTGGTGTCGTTTCCACACGACAATAGGGTGGCAGCTGTACGCAGGGTGGAAAACCGGACAGTAGGACCCGGCCAGACCGAAGCCTGCCCACGTACAGCCGCCATAAAACGGTCTGAAGGCCAAGTCATGCCGACAACTGTCTGATGGAGCTGGCGCTTGGCGCCCACTGAATTCCCAGGTTTCCACACCCGATCGCTGATAGGCAGCGACGGAGCGAAGGCTAGCCAGTGGAACAAGTAGGCGCAAGGCCGTGGGATTGTCTAGGAAACGTCCTGCAAATTAAAGGGATAGGGATTGCTGGCCTTTAACAATGCATGTCGATCAGGCGGCACAGGTTAAAGGTGGGAGGGAGCTTGCCCCCGATGGTGGCGTGTCAGTTAGCTCATCTAGACTGATCCACCGCTATCGGGGCAAATCACCACCCGCAGTGCTGTTTGCGTCAGACTGATGGCGAGTGCTTTTTTCGACTCTAGGACTAAGTAAAGCTGTCCCGCTTTTTCGAAGTCTGGGAGAAGGACCTCGATTGCAGGGAGACAACCAACTCATTTTTAATTTTGCAATTAAAAATAAGCTAATTGACATGCCCCTCTCGAAAACAAGCCCTCTCCCAAAGTTAATTAAATAGATCGTTCTTGAATATTCAGTGGATCATTAATCTGAATGAGTGACTAAATCACGAATTCAAAGGTATCCATTTCAAAAGAATCCCTATTTGCATTTGCTACTACTATACTTCGTATGCCCGGGCGGCTAAAAACGACCTGCTGCACACTACGCGGAGGAGCTATATATTTAGTTTCTAGGGGGCGGTCGTGCTCATCATAGCTGGTAGCAGAATTGTACTCGTCGGCGGCTACATACCAAAAAGACACCCTTGTATAAGATGCTTTAAACTCAAGCTTGTAAACTACAGGAGCGTTTGAGTTCGATAAAATTTTATTCTCAATTTTGCCCGGGGTATAAAACGCAGTATCCCTGATCGCGAGTAAGCCATCAGCTGCTCCACCTATCACGCTGATTTTCATGCCTTTTATCTCTAAAGATTCTCCATATCGAATAACTGTCACTTCTGCCACTTCGTCAAAGTTTTCTCCGGTTGGCAAATTTTTTGCGGAATAAGTCGTCAACGGAAAAACCTGCCCTCCCCTTTCCGTACTGCCATCCAACGTCACGTCACAACTAACCGTAATCGAACCATTGTCCTGCACGGTCGATAACCAACCGCGGGCCACATCCTTATTCACCAGCCCCGCCGCCGCTTCCCCTGAGTTGATCGCATACCCGTCAAGCACCTTCAAGTCGTCCACGCCCGGACTGCTGCAGGTCAGCCATACCCTTTGGTTGATAAAGCTCA
>NZ_JAAMRE010000079.1 GCF_013522705.1 Pseudomonas lurida | reverse complement strand
CGGCATGCGCACCCTCACCGACGGCAGCGGCGGCACCATCGTCGCCCGCGAAAACCTGGCCATGGACGCTGGCCGCGACCTCACCAACCGGGGTGCCCTCACTGCCGGCAATGACGCCAACCTCACCGCAGGCCGCGACCTCAACCTCATCGCCGCCAGCGACACCCGCGTCAAGCACGAGATCCGCGACGGCGGCGAGAAATCCAGCATCACCACCGACGTCAAAAACCTCGCCGCCAGCGTCACGGCGGGCGGCAGCATCAACATGCAAGCCGGGCAAGACGTCAACATCATCGGTAGCACCGCCACTGCCGGCAAAGACCTCACCATCGCCGCCGGCCGCGACCTCAACATCGCCTCCGTCAGCGACATGCACAACGTCGATGGCAAGGAAAAGCACGGCAAGAAACGCATCAAGACCGCAGACGAGCAGACCACCCAAGTGGCCAGCGTACTGACGGCGGGTGGGGATTTTGTCAGCCAGGCCGGGCGTGACACCACGATCGTGGCGAGCAGGATCAGCGCGGGGAATGAGGCTTATCTGTATAGCGGGGATAAGTTGAGTTTGTTGGCGGCGCAGAACAG
>NZ_JAAMRE010000078.1 GCF_013522705.1 Pseudomonas lurida | reverse complement strand
GGCGGAACCCATAGCCGCCGTAACCGCAGCAACGGATATGTACTCGGTTTAATCCAACATTCTGGTCGGCTGTCAGGCCGCCATCGGGGGCAAGCCCCCTCCCACATTTAAAATCCTCTGGGCCACCGCCCGGCAACTCGGTGCATCTGGCTCCGGTAGCCATAGATCTCTACACACGTTTCAAAGGCTGAAATAACTCTGTGGTGAGCGGGCTGGCCCCGCGCTGGGCTGCGAAGCGGACCCATTCCAGGCGATGGGGTTTAGCTGACACACCGAGGTGCCTGGGTTTGGGGCTGCTTCGCAGCCCAGCGCGGGGCCAGCCCGCTCACCACAGCAAGCCCGCTCACCACGAGAACCTCATTTTCTCAGGCTATGTCACCGAAGATATGCAGCCACCAACCCTAACCACGATGCGAAGCGAGCCGCTCTTGCTCTCGCTTTTGCTTTTGATCTCAGGCGCCCCGTTGACCACGCTGGCCGGAATTCGGCATTGATTTGGAGGGTAAACCGGCAGGGATGCCGGTTTAGCCGCCCCGCGCCATGGATGGCGCGTGGCGGCGGCCCTCCAAATCAATGTCGGATTACGGGTACACC
>NZ_JAAMRE010000077.1 GCF_013522705.1 Pseudomonas lurida | reverse complement strand
GCTCACCACAGCAAGCCCGTTCACTACAAGAACCTCATTTTCTCAGGCTATGTTTTCACCGAAGACATGCAGCCACCAACCCTAACCACGATGCGAAGCGAGCCGCTCTTGCTCTCGCTTTTGACCTCAGGCGCCCCGTTAACCACGCTGGCCGGAATTCGGCATTGATTTGGGGGGTAAACCGGCAGGGATGCCGGTTTAGCCGCCCCGCGCCATGGATGGCGCGTGGCGGCGGCCCCCCAAATCAATGTCGGATTCCGGGCACACCGAGCCTGAGCGAGGTGCCGAGTGGTGGGGCGAAGCGTTTTTGGTTACTTTTGGCGCTCTTCCAAAAGTGACCCGCCGTAAGGGCGGAACCCATAGCCGCCATGACCGCAGCAACGGATATGTACTCGGTCTGACCCAACATCCTGGTCGGCTGTCAGGCCGCCATCGGGGGCAAGCCCCCTCCCACAGTTAGATTCCTCTGGGTCAGAGAGGGATCACCACTCGCTACATCCAAACACCTAACTCAGCAACACCGCGCCATCCGGCGACTCGGTGCATTTGGCCCCGATAGCCATAGATATCTACACACGTTTCAAAGGTTGAAATAACTCTGTGGTGAGC
>NZ_JAAMRE010000076.1 GCF_013522705.1 Pseudomonas lurida | reverse complement strand
GCTTCGGGCGTCAGTTGATCGGGGTTGCGGGAGGCTTCAAGCACTTCGGGTCGCAGCAAATCGCCCAAGGCTTGGCCAACGCTGACGATGAGAGTTTCAGAACGCAGGGCCCCGCCACTTGCCGGGACCAAGGTGTAGCTCAGACGGATCTCGCCATCGCGGTTGTTGTCGACAAACACCTTGTCGACCCCAAACACCACTGGCCGGCCCGCGCTGCTGCCATTGAGGAGGATGCTATCCCCGGTACTGCCGTTAACCCCCGTGCCCACCCAGCGCCAGATGAATGTGTCACCCGGTGAGGTGCGGACATAGGGCAGCGTCACGATGGCCTGGCCAATCACATCGTCCGGATCAAGGTTGTCGTGCTCATCGACGCGGTCCAACTGCGGCTTCGGCAGTTCGGCCACCCGCTCGCCAAAGTGCACGATCAAGTGCTCGGACTCACGGACCGTCAGCGCACCGCTGCCGCCCAGCACGCCGACCAGGCCGTCGTCCACGCGATAAAAAATCTTCACATCGCCCAACCCCACAAAGCGCAAGAATTCACTGCGCGGCACAATCCGAAAGCGCGTCGGTGGCGGTGGGGCACCGGCCAGCAAGGTTTGCTCATAGAACTCCACGCCACCACCGGTGCGCATGGCTTCCATGCGCAGGGTGACGGAGTAGTTGCGGTCGTAGGGCGTGTACTCTGGAAACTCGACAGTGATGTAATCAATCGAGGGGTCGATCAAGCCGGCGTCATCTTCCACCACGTTGACCG
>NZ_JAAMRE010000075.1 GCF_013522705.1 Pseudomonas lurida | reverse complement strand
GCTTCGGGCGTCAGTTGATCGGGGTTGCGGGAGGCTTCAAGCACTTCGGGTCGCAGCAAATCGCCCAAGGCTTGGCCAACGCTGACGATGAGAGTTTCAGAACGCAGGGCCCCGCCACTTGCCGGGATCAAGGTGTAGCTCAGACGGATCTCGCCATTGCGGTTGTTGTCGACATACATCTTGTCGACCCCAAACACCACTGGCCGGCCCGCGCTGCTGCCATTGAGGAGGATGCTATCCCCGGTACTGCCGTTAACCCCCGTGCCCACCCAGCGCCAGATGAATGTGTCACCCGGGGAGGTGCGAACATAGGGCAGCGTCACGATGGCCTGGCCAATCACATCGTCCGGATCAAGGTTGCCGTGCTCATCGACGCGGTCCAACTGCGGTGCTGGCAGTTCGGCCACCCGCTCGCCAAAGTGCACGATCAAGTGCTCGGACTCGCGGACCGTCAGCGCACCGCTGCCGCCCAGCACGCCGACCAGGCCGTCGTCCACGCGATAAAAAATCTTCACATCGCCCAACCCCACAAAGCGCTGGAATTCACTGCGCGGCACAATCCGAAAGCGCGTCGGTGGCGGTGGGGCACCGGCCAGCAAGGTTTGCTCATAGAACTCCACGCCGCCACCGGTACGCATGGCTTCCATGCGCAGGGTGACGGAGTAGTTGCGGTCGTAGGGCGTGTACTCTGGAAACTCGACAGTGATGTAATCAATCGAGGGGTCGATCAAGCCGGCGTCATCTTCCACCACGTTGACCG
>NZ_JAAMRE010000074.1 GCF_013522705.1 Pseudomonas lurida | reverse complement strand
AAAAAGGAAGGAAAGTATTAATATCGCGCATAAGAACGCCGGTTTTTTAGATGTGTTTGCTCGCACGAACATCATCCATCAAATCGGCGTTCTTGTTTCTATGTTTCCCGGGATTCCGTGAAGAACCCAATAAATAGCCCACCGCCCGTCAAAAATTTCCTACCCCATCAACCCCCCGCAAACCCTCACTCTGGCTCAAATAGCCGCCTTTTTGTCTCTGATCCGAGACCATCCGCCGCAACACAAAGCCGAATTTTTCCCTATAATGCGCGGGTAAATCGGGCCTGCAATATCCCTTTACACAGGGACGAAGAGCCAGACCTGAGGCCACCGCCGGAGCTTGCACCTGTTGCTCCGCCCCTCAAGCCTCACGCAGAGCACCCGTTACGCAATTTCCGTTTAATGCCTGCGCGAGCTGTTGCAAGAAACGATTCCTTAAGATCCACCGCGGCCCGAGAGCCGTGTGAACACCCAACCATCCGGTTTCACACGGGCACCTTGGAGCCCTCACGCAGGAGACGACACGTCATGCTGAGCTGGGACGAATTCGACAAAGAAGATGAAGGCGAAGTAGCCACCAAAGGCGCCAACGCCGGCCACGCCACCGAAGCCAACATGGACCGCCTCGACGGTGCCGGCGCCGCCGCCGCCATCGAAGCCCGCGCCGTCACCGCCAGTGACTCCGCCGCCATCGTGCGCGCCAAGGCCGCCCTGGACAAACTCGACGTCGCCGAAGGCCTCGCCGAACTCGAAGGCGCCTCCGCCCGCG
>NZ_JAAMRE010000073.1 GCF_013522705.1 Pseudomonas lurida | reverse complement strand
GACAGCGATGTGGACAATGTCCTGACCGTTGCCAGCTTCACCGTCAACGGCGCGAGTTATGTTGCCGGTCAAACCGCCGTCATCGCGGGCGTTGGCTCGATCACCATCGGCACCGACGGTGCTTACGCCTTCACGCCGGTTAAAGACTTCAACGGTGATGTGCCGCAAGTTGGCTACACCACCAACACCGGCTCCAGCAGCACCCTTGACGTGAAGATCGACCCCGTCGATGACGCCAGCGTCCTTCAGGCCGACACCGGCAGCGCGAAAGAAGACACCGTTGCCACTGGCAATGTGCTGACCAACGACAGCGACGTGGATAACGTCCTGACCGTTGCCAGCTTCACCGTCAACGGCACTAACTACCAAGCAGGCCAAACCGCTGTTATTGCTGGTGTGGGCTCGATCACCATCGGTACTGACGGTGCTTACGCCTTTACGCCGGTTAAAGACTTCAACGGCGACGTCCCACAAATCGGCTACACCACCAACACCGGCTCCAGCAGCACCCTGGACGTGAAGATCGACCCCGTCGATGACGCCAGCGTTTTGCAAGCCGACACCGGCAGCGCGAAAGAAGACACCGTCGCCACCGGCAATGTGCTAACCAACGACAGCGACGTGGATAACGTGCTGACCGTCGCCAGCTTCACCGTCAACGGCACTAACTATCAAGCAGGCCAAACCGCTGTTATTGCTGGTGTGGGCACAATCACCATCGGCACCGACGGCGCTTACGCTTTCACGCCGGTTAAAGACTTCAATGGTGATGTACCGCAAATCGGCTACACCACCAACACCGGCTCCAGCA
>NZ_JAAMRE010000072.1 GCF_013522705.1 Pseudomonas lurida | reverse complement strand
CCTGTAATGACGGCGGTTTGGCCGGCGGTGTAGGTGGTGCCACCGACGTTGAAGCTCGCCACGGTCAACACGTTGTCCACGTCGCTGTCGTTGGTCAGCACGTTGCCGGTGGCAACCGTATCTTCCTTCGCACTGCCGGTATCAGCCTTAAGAACACTCGGATCATCCACCGCCACGATGTTCACATTCAGCGTGCTGCTGGAACCTGTGTTGGTGGTGTAGCCGATTTGCGGTACACCACCATTGAAGTCTTTAACCGGGGTGAAGGTGTAGGCGCCGTTCGCACCGATGGTGATCGAACCCACGCCTGTAATAACGGCGGTTTGGCCGGCGGTGTAGGTGGCGCCACCGACGTTGAAGCTCGCCACGGTCAACACGTTGTCCACGTCGCTGTCGTTGGTCAGCACGTTGCCGGTGGCAACCGTATCTTCCTGCGCGCTGCCGGTATCAGCCTTAAGAACACTCGGATCATCGACCGCCACAATGTTCACATTCAGCGTGCTGCTGGAGCCGGTGTTGGTGGTGTAGCCGATTTGTGGGACGTCGCCGTTGAAGTCTTTAACCGGCGTGAAGGTGTAGGCGCCGTTCGCACCGATGGTGATTGAACCCACGCCTGTAATGACGGCGGTTTGGCCAGCGGTGTAGGTGGTGCCACCGACGTTGAAGCTCGCCACGGTCAACACGTTGTCCACGTCGACGTCATTGGTCAGCACGTTGCCGGTGGCAACCGTATCTTCCTGCGCGCTGCCGGTATCAGCCTTAAGAACACTCGGATCATCGACCGCCACAATGTTCACATTCAGCGTGCTGCTGGAGCCGGTGTTGGTGG
>NZ_JAAMRE010000071.1 GCF_013522705.1 Pseudomonas lurida | reverse complement strand
GGCGAAGCGCTGTACTCGCTGTGGGACAACCTCAAGCAACTGTTCCAGTGGCTGTCGGACCCGGTGGCCCATGCCGAGCAATGGCTGCGGTATCTGTCCCAGGCCGAGTTTGACCAGTTGCTGGCGCTCGGTGCCGACGCTATTGCGACGGGCTTGCTGATGCTCAGCGATGAGCCGTTGTTGTTCATTTACCTGGCGGCGATGGTCAGTTGGATGCGCCTGCTGCCACCGCCGTATATGAACGAGCTGCTCGGTGAAATCACCGGCGAGGTGCTGATCAACCTGTTGCTGATCTGGACCACGGCGGGTATGGGCGTGGTGGTTCGCCTGGGCGCGCAGGTGCTGGGCGGGATCAAATCGCGGCGCGCGCGCGAGTGGTTGGAACATTTGGCCGAGCAGTTTGGCAAGGTGCGCGTCGAGGAGCACGCCGAGGTGGCCAGGCCGGTGTTGCTCGGCAGTCAGGCCACAGCGATCAACACGCCACCGGTGGGGCCGCTGAAGGTTGGGGACCAATGGGTTTCCAACCCGGTGATAGCGGCGCGCGACAAGACGCAGAGGACGGTGTTGGTGCGGCAGGAGCCCGTGGACGATATGCCTGTTTCGGGTAAAAACCCGAACGGGGATGCGGCGGTTTCTTCGGATAAGACCGTTACTAACGGCTGCCCGGTGTCGATGGTTACCGGGGAGGAACTGCTGACCCTGACCGATGGCACGTTGGACGGGATTTTGCCGCTTGAGTGGGCACGGTTGTATCGCACCAGTGCGGTGGAAGTGGATGTCGGGTTGGGGGTTGGCTGGAGTCATTCGCTGGCGCAGCGGCTGGTGGTCGACGGCGACTCAGTGGTGTGGACGGATCATGAGAACCGGTCGATCAC
>NZ_JAAMRE010000070.1 GCF_013522705.1 Pseudomonas lurida | reverse complement strand
GCGATCATCAGTAAGGCGATCATTCAGGAAATCATCCTGGGCATGGTGCTTCGCTCGCCGGCGGTGGATTCGAAAGGCCGACCGCTGCTGGAAATCAACATTCCGGCAGGCACGTTTACCCTCCGTAGCGCAGGCACGGGTGGTTCTTCTCTGCTCAACAACGATGGGTTGACCGTGTTCGATGCGAACGAAGTCGACCGGGTGGTGGTCGGGAGGACTTCAGTATGACTTTTGGAATGAGGATCAAGGGGGCTACTGGCCTTGTTGAACTTGATGAAACGTCATTCACGATGAGGGTCGTTTACTCAGAAATAATCACCCCTCAAACCTGGGGGGCAAAGTTTATAGATATACCGATCCCGGGGATTACACCGCAAAACGCCGCTGCTTTTCCGACGCCAATACAAGCGGTCGATGCTCGATATGATGCGCAGGTAGAGCCGGAGATCCTAAATGGGTTGGTGCGAGTGTGGAGAACCATTAAAGGCGATCCATACAACACCTCGGCCATTACTATTACGAGGCAGCGACTGACAGTTGTGAGGTTTAAATGATATGGCGGAATCGTATGGCCTTGTGTTTAAGGCAGGAGACGACAATCGAATAGTAATTGATTCAGAATATTCGAGACTTGTTGTTATGTACAAGGGGAGGTATGTGGGGACCGAAGACGATGGAAACTCATCGTCAACGTTCTTCCCTTCTCCCATCACAACCCAGGAGCAGCCCCTTGTTTTCATTAGACCCGATAGTGCAAACGGCATAATCGGGATGAGTAACCTTGAAATATTTGGTTCTGCGGGCAATTGGATTGGGTTTAGGGTGCGTATCTTCAACATGTATACGATCAAACCGGTGGGTCGGTGGTTCGTTGCTGGGTACGTAGCACAACCGCTGTCCACATTCGGTGTACGGCTTCGAGATGCAAGCCGCAAGACAATCTTCGATTCAGGCACGCCCGCCGCTCAATTTGTCAGGGCTAGCAATA
>NZ_JAAMRE010000006.1 GCF_013522705.1 Pseudomonas lurida | reverse complement strand
ATCCCTCAAACCCGCGCTACCGGAACAATAGTCCTGCACGGCTGCGAGTTTTGCTTGCTCTGTGTACTTACCCATGACGCCCCCAAAGGTTGTGTCCAACCTTTGGGGGTCAGTTCACTCTGCGTGGTAACGCCTCCTGGGACGCTCCGCGTCCCGCCCAGCGCCGCAAGCTCAGGCTACTGCGCACAGGCGACGCGGAGCGTCACGGGCTGCATTCCCACGCGGGAGCGTGGGAACGATCTGTGCCGTGTTTGATCGTTCCCACGCTCTGCGTGGTAACGCCTCCTGGGACGCTCCGCGTCCCGCCCAGCGCCGCAAGCTCAGGCTACCGCGCACAGGCGACGCGGAGCGTCACGGGCTGCATTCCCACGCGGGAGCGTGGGAACGATCTGTGCCGTGTTTGATCGTTCCCACGCTCTGCGTGGTAACGCCTGCTGGGACGCTCCGCGTCCCGCCCAGCGCCGCAAGCTCAGGCTACTGCGCACAGGCGACGCGGAGCGTCACGGGCTGCATTCCCACGCGGGAGCGTGGGAACGATCTGTGCCTTGTTGGACACAGGACCCAAGCGCTCAAGGCTTGGCCATCACCGCCATGAACAACGGGGATTGCACAAAGCGTGTCAGCCAGTCCTGTAGCCGGTGATACGCAGTGCCTGCAAACCACTCCCGATCTACGTGGGCAAACTGGCGTACAAAGGGCGCCAGTGCCACATCGACAAGGCTCAGATGATCGGCCAGCAAATAATCTCGCTGCGCCAGCAATCCCTCCAGCTTTTGCAGGAACACCTCGCCCTCGGCCCGATAAAACGCCTTGGGCTGCTCCGGGTAGCGTTCGGCGTATTTGTATCGATTCAAGTGATACTTGAAGCGCTCGTCATTCTCGGCAATCAACGCCAGCACCGCCGGGTCACCGCCCAGTCGCCAGTCCTCGGGGTCGTGCCGGGCCAGGGCCCATTGCATGATCGCCAGGCTTTCATCAATCACCTGGCCGTCCACGCTCAGCACCGGCACGGTGCCTTTGGGCGACAATGCCAGCATTTCGGCCGGCTTGGCCTTGAGGCTCACCTCGACGATGCGTACCGGCACGCCGCTGTAGCGCAGTGCCAATCGCGCGCGCATGGCGTAGGGGCAGCGGCGGAACGAGTACAGCAGCGCTTGGCTCATTTGACCTCCAACGTACTCAGGCCGTTGCCCTGGCGCTTGACCTGGATCTGTACCGGGATGCGCTCGTGCATTTCCTGTACGTGGGAAATCACGGCGACTTTGCGGCCCTGGGCCTGCAAGCCATCCAACGCATCCATCGCCAATTGCAGGGATTCGGGGTCGAGGCTGCCGAAGCCTTCATCGATAAACAGCGATTCGATCTTCAGCGTACTGGACGCCATCGACGCCAGCCCCAGGGCCAATGCCAGCGACACCAGGAACGTCTCCCCGCCGGACAACGAATGCACCGAGCGCAGTTCGTCGCCCATTTCTGTGTCCATCACCAACAGGCCCAACATGCTGCCGCCGCGCTTGAGGCGATAGCGGCGCACCAGTTGACGCAGTTGCACATTGGCGTGGTGCACCAGCAGGTCGAGGTTGTAGGCCTGGGCGATCTTGCGGAATGTATCGCCGGTCGCCGAACCGATCAGTGCATTCAGGCGTGCCCAGCGCTGCCACTCGTCATAGGCTGTGGCGATCTCATGGGCCAGGGCGCTGTTGGCGTCCTGGCGACGCTGGTCCTCGGCCTGGCGCGCGCGCAGTTCGGCCACCTGTTTCTCGCCCTCGGCCAATTGCTGGTTGAGGGCGGCGAGGGTGCTGTCCAGCTGTTCGGCTTCCAGGTTGCCGTTGTGCAGGGCCTGGTGTTCCGCCAGGCGCTGTTGGCGCTCTTGCAGCAGGACCTTGGCTTGTTCGACGGCTTTCTCGCTGTGCTGCAGTTGCTGGCGCAGCGCGTTGATGCGCGCCTCGTCGAAGGCCAGCAGACGCGTCAGGCCAGTGTCATCGAGTTCGGGGTGCAGCGCGCGCCATTCGTGGATACGGGCGTCGAGCGCTTGCTGTTCCGCGAGCAGTGCCTGTTGGCGTTCCTGTCGGGCCTTGAGGTCGGCGGCCAGTTGCACCAGCGCGTCACGCGTCTCTTGCAGTTGCTGGTTGGCGTCGGTTTCGCCTTGGCGTGCGTGTACGACGGCCTGGTCCAGTTGTTGCTGCCACTGTTCGGCGCTGGCGTGCTCGCCCAGCAGGTGGCTGAGTGTTTCCTGGGCGGCGTGCTGTCGACTGGTCAGTTCGCCGACCTGCTGGGCCAGTGCTTCAAGTTGCTGCCGGCGATGCTGCTGGTGGGTCTGTTGTTTCTCGATGGCCTGTTGGCGTTCCTGTTGCTCGGCCAGCTCATCGCGCTGATGGCCCAACTGTTCCAGGCGTTGGCTGACTTGCTGGTCCAACTGCATGAAGGTTGCCGCAGGTTCCTTGCGCAGGCCTTCCAGGGTCTCGGCCGGCAGAAGATTGGCGAAGGCACTGAGTTCTTCGTCGAGGCGTTCGCGGTCGCTGGACAGTTCGCGCTGTTGATCCACCAGCAACTGGCGGGCTTGCTGGCTGGCGTCCTGGGCCGCTTGCAATTGTTGCTGCAAGCGCCCGGCGTTTTGTTGCAGGTTGAGCAAGGCCGCCTGGCGTTGTTCGTCCTGGCTGATGTTTTGCGTCAGTTGGGCCAGTTGTTGAGCCAGCCAGGGGCTGCGGTTGGCGGCGTCCTGGTTGAACAGGGAAGTGGCCAGCGGATGTGCATCCAGGCTGGGTTGCAGCGCCTGTTGTTGCGCGGCCAACTGTTCCTGCTGTTGCAGAAATTCCTTTTGCTGCGCGATCAGCCCGCCGACTTCGCCACGCAGGTCGGTGAGTTTTTCCTTGAGGGTGTCGACGGCTTTCTGCGCGGTGGCCTCTTCGGTTTCGTCATGGCGGCCAAGGCTTTGCAGCAGCGCTTCGGGTTGGTGATACGGGTGCTCATGGCTGCCGCACACCGGGCAGGGCTGGTCGTCCTGTAACTGTTCGCGCAATTCTTCGACGCTGGCACTGCGCGCCAGGCGTTGGCGTTCGAGCAGGTGCTTGGTCACCGTCAATGTCTGCTCGGCCACCGTCAGTTCCGCTTTAGCTTGCAGGCCGCTCTGGTTGAGTCGCTCGCGCTGTTGTCGGGCATCGGCGAGTTTCTGTGTCAGCGCGGCAGCTTGCAGGTCCAGCTGTTGCCGGCTGTCCCAGAGGCGCGTCAGGTCTTCGAAGGCGCGCTGTTGCTTGCGATTGTCCTGCAACAGGCTGGCGAGCAGTTGAATCTGTTCGGCCACCGCATGGGGTTCTGCGCCGGCTTCCTGATACAGCAGGTCCAGCGATTGGCGTTGTGCGCTGAACGTTTCGGCAGCGCGGGTGGCGCGCTCCTCCAATTGCGGCAGTTCGTCCTGGCCCTTCTTCAGGCGGTTACCAATCACCATCAGCTGTTGCAGGCGCTCGCGCTGGTAGGTCCAACCCTCACTCAAGGGTGCCAGGGCCGCACTGCGTTCCAGCTCGGCGCCCAGGCTTTGCAGGCGCTCGGCGACTTGAGCCTGCTTGTCCAGTAAGCCGTTGAGCAGGGCTTGGCCTTCGGTGCAGGCGGTTTGCTGCTGGAGGTGCTCTTCGGTGCGCTTGGCCAGGTCTTGGGTCAAGTGGGTGAGGGTGCTTTGTTCTTCGAAGGCCTGACGTAGCCGCGGGGCCGCGTCGCTCTGGTTCTTCAGGGCGTCGGCCAAGGCCGTTTGAGCGGCTGCCTGCTGGTGTTGAGCTTGCGCCTGGCGGGTCTGCAGCTCGCTCTGCTGTTGGATATGCTGCTGAATCTGCGCAGCCAAAGGTGTCAGCAGTGCGCTCAGTTCGGCCTGGCGTGCGAAGTGATGGCGTTGCGGCGCCAACTGCTCCAGGCGGAGCAGGTCCTGGCGTTGCTGGCTTTGACCGGCCCACTCGGCCTCGGCGCGTTGCAGTTGTTCGGTGGCGCTGAGTTGGCGTTCCTGCCACTCGCGCAATTCCTTGAGCCAGGTGTACTGCAACTCCAACTGCTTGAGTTGGGCCTGCCGGGTCTTGAGCTGCTGCTGCGCCTCGGCCAACTGTTGATCCAGTTCAGCGCGTGCTTCGCCAGTCAAAGGGACCACGCCGCTCGCTTGGTCCTGCAACTGCTTGTGCGCGTCCCTGGCTTCCTTGGCTTTGTCGAACGCGCGACGGCCGAGCTGGGTGTACAACGCGGTGTCGGTGAGCTTTTCCAGCAGTTCGCTGCGCTCGTTGTCATTGGCTTTGAGGAACGCGCTGAACTCACTCTGCGCCAGCAGCACGGCGCGGGTGAACTGTTCGAAGTTCAGCCCCAGGGCCAGTTCCAACTGGGTTTTGTATTCGGTTTTCTGGCTGGCCAGCAGTTGGTCACTGTCCAGGTCGATCAGGCTCTGACGGCTGTTCTGCAACTTGCCGCTGGCCTTGTCGCGGGCGCGGTTGGCCTCCCAGCGCGCACGATAGCGGCGGCCGCTGACACCGACGAAGTCCACCTCGGCATAGCCGCCGCCGGTGCCACGGCGGATCAGGGTGCGCGGGTCACCGATGGAAATATCACTGTCGGCATCCGGCATCTTCGCCTGGCCGGTGTCGCCCAGGCGTGGCACCGCACCAAACAGCGCCAGGCACAGCGCATCGAGCAAGGTGCTCTTGCCGGCGCCGGTGGGGCCGGTGATCGCGAACAACCCGGCACTGGCCAGGGGCTCGGCGGTAAAGTCGATCTCGAACGGGCCGGCCAGGGAGGCCAGGTTTTTCAGGCGAATGGCGAGAATCTTCATGGTTGCTCCTCCTGCTGCACTTCCTGGAGCAGCACGGCGAAGTCCTGCAAAGTCTGTTCATCCACTTCGCTGCCGTAGCTGTCCTGCCAGGCGCGGCTGAACAGCTCCTGGGGCGTGAGCTGGTCGAGTTCGATCAGGCGCTCATCGTCGGTGTCGTCGCCGCCGCGCTTGCCCGCGTACTCGGCAGCAATGCGCACCAGACGCACGGCCTTGCCTTGCAGGGCGCTTTCGATTTGCTGGCGCAGGTCCGGTTGCGGCTCGTCGAGGCGCACGCGCACTTCGAGCCAGGGGTGGCGCTGGGTTTCGGCGAGCAGGTCGATGTCGGGCAGGTCGGCGAGTTGTTTGAGGATGTCCGCCAACGGCGCGGCCTCCAGGCGTTGCAGGTCGACCGAACGGGGAACCAGGATCGGTTCGACACTCACCAGGCATTGGCCCTGGAAGGTGACGTCGAGTATCTGATGCTTATAGCCAATCTCCGAAAATGACAACGGAATCGGCGAGCCGCTGTAGCGAATGCGCTCTTCGCCATTGACCTTTTGCGGCTTGTGCAAATGGCCGAGGGCAACATAGCCGACACTGTTATCGAACAGGCTGGCGGGCAGCGCTTCGGCATTGCCGATGATCAGGCTGCGCTCGGAGTCTTCCGAGACCGAACCGCCGGCCATGTGCGCATGGCTGATGGCGATCAGCGCCTGGCCTTTTTTGCGCTTGGCGTTGGCGGCCGCGATCAGCCACTCATGCACTTGGCCGATCCCGCGCAGATAGTCGTCGCCCAGGTGCGCACCGGTGACTTCCGCCGGGCGCAAAAACGGCAAGGCCAGACACCAGGCGGCGATCTTGCCTTTGGCGTTCGGCAGCGGGATCAGCAGGCGCTCGGCGTCCAGTTGCCCGTCATCCAGCCACAGCACGCGGCCCAATGCATGGGTGTGCAAACGCCGCATCAACGGCGCGGGCAGTTCGATGCGCGAGCCGGAGTCGTGGTTGCCGGCGATCATCACGATGGTCAGGTTGGGGTTTTGTTCATGGGCGCTGATGATGAAGTCATACAGCCGCTCCTGGGCCTTGAGCGGCGGGTTGACCGTGTCGAAGATATCGCCGGCGATCAGCAACGCCTCCGGGCTATGGGCTTTGAGTTGGCCCAGCAGCCACTCAAGGAAACAGGCGTGTTCGAAGTCGCGGTCCTGGCCGTGGAGGTTTTGGCCCAGGTGCCAGTCGGAGGTGTGGAACAGACGCAAGGCGGACTCCAGAAACTCTAGTCAATGACCGCCGCAGGCATGAACGGCGGTGAAAAATGCAGAGTTTACCTAGATGAGCGGCGTCTTGCGCGCAAACCGAACAGGGAGCGAGGTGCGCGCTCCGTGTTGGTTGGCTTTACCGGACGACACAGGTGGTCAAGCGCCGCCAGGGTTTGGAATAGCCTTCCGGCACCCAGTTCAGGTCGGGGCGCGCGCCCTGCGACCAGTGCAGGCCCCTATAGTCGTAGCCGTCATAAGAGACTTCGTCGTTGAGCACATACTCCTGGGTGGCCTGCCACAAGGGCTTGCATGTCGGCAATGACTGCGCAGTGACGGAGACTTCATGAATGGCGCCGGCGCTGCGCCCATGGCGATCGGTAACAACCAGCGTGATCATGTGGTTGCCCGGGCTGGCGGGTGCCCGAAATATCGGATGAGCCTGCGTCGATGTGGCGGGTGTGAAACCCGTGGCTGTCCACGCGTAGGTCAATTGTTCGCCGCTGGAATCACCGCTGGACAGGGACAGGGCCATGTTCACCGATACCTCGCGTGCGCCGCTGATCTTCGCGATGGGCGGTGGGGTGGTCGGTGCGGCGAGAATCGTTACCGGGGCCGAGCGCTCCAACTCATAGGGGCCGGCCTTGATCACCACCTTGATGGTGGTAGGGGTGTCTTTGATGACCGCCGCCGCGGTATACACGCCCTGGGGACGATTCCCTATGCTGCCTTCGTACATGCCGGCGGTTCGGCTCCAGGCATAGCTCAATGGCAGGCCGGTGGGACTCTGCGCATCGACGCGGATCGGTAACTCACCGCCGGACGGGACTGTCGGCTGGATTTTCAGGGTAGCGGTGATCGGTGGTGGGGCGGGCCGGACCTTGATCGTCGCGTTCAGGCGTGTGGTGCCGTAGGTGCCTGAGACATCCACCGAAATGGGGTAGTGGGTGTCTTGCGCAACGTCCGGCGCTGTGAGGGTGAGCGAAGCCGTCGTGCCCTCGCTGGGGATGAAGTCGGCGGCTGTCCAGTGGTAGCGCAACGGGTTGCGACGTGAGTCGGCGGCGATGACGCTGACCAGAAAGGTTTGATTGGCATCGACCTCCTGCGGCACACGCAGCTGGGCGGCAGGCGGCTCGCCAATAAAGGCCGGGTAAAAGTTTGCCAGCGTGTCCCGTCGCAGGTTGATGACGCGTGCGCTGTTATTGATCTTTGCCACGCCCATGGGCAAGCCGTCGTAGGTGTGATCGGGGTTGGACCAGTAGTTCACCCTTGGGCACTGAACAGGCGACAGGCACTCGTATGACATGATCGTGCGCCAGAAGGGCGGCTGGGTGGTTTGCCGGTAGCCGAAGCCGTCGCCATGGACGCCTGCCGGCACGTCTGAGTTATGACTTAACCCGAAGTTGTGGCCCATCTCGTGGGCAAAGACGTAGTTGCCGGTCGGGCAGCTTAAAACACTGAATGCATACGCTTTGGGTGCGTTCACATACGCCAACCCGCACAGTCCCCTGGCGTTGGTAACCAACACTACCAGGTCGGCTTTTTGCTGTTCGCGCAAGGCATGCACGGGTGCGCCGAGGGTGGCGTCTGTGGGGTCCCGCAGACTTTTCAACATCGCGTCATAGCCATCCGCGCCAGAAATATCGTCGTAGTCGAGGTGATAAACCCCTGCATTCTGGAAAAACACCGGCACTTCGCTTAGGGTCATGCCACGGTTGGCCTCGGCGAACATCAGCGTTGCGAGCCCGTCCATGTCCGGCCATGCCATCCTGGCGCCGTTGGTGAATACCAGCATCACGCGCACCGTGCTCAGGGGGCTGGCAGCTTCTTTCGAGGGGCGGGTACCCCGTGTTTTGGCGCCCTGCTTGCCGGTGCTCCCGGCGGGCCGTTCGGCATCGCCCGGATAGCGGGTTTCGTCCACCTTGACGATCACGTGTCTGCCATCGCCTATCGGCATCAGCAGGTAGAGCTGGCCCTTATAGCGAATTGAACCGGTGATGTTGTCGTCGTGACGTGCCAGCGTCACGGTATTAAGGCCATCTTCGGGCACTTCTTTATGGGCGGTAGAGGCCTGCCGGGCGTGGCTGCGCTGGTCCGGCAGGCGCGCATGCCAGACCAGCATGCCCGGCTTCTGGCGGTACGATTCAACCCTGTCGGCGACCACAACCACGCCATCCTCCAGGGGCAGCGCGAGGTTCCTGGTGCCCGCCGTCAGCAACCGAGGGTGCAGGGTCACCTGGTTAACCTGCGATGTGGTCGGGTCGCTGAGCAGTGCCTGCAAGGCAGCGTTGCGCGGTTGCGCGACGCTGGCCTGGGCCGACACCGCATCGCCGAGGATAAACAGCTCCTCGACGGCAAAGCTGCGCGAGCACACCAACAACAAGAGCGCGAGCAGCGCATAGGACGTGAGTTTGTTCATGATTTGCCATTGCTCCTGAGCGCATCACCGGTCGGTCTTAACGTTCAGGTATGTAAGGGCAGGGGCTGGGCGGCTGGCTACTGTCAGAAATCACAGTTACGACGGGTGGCAGGGAGGGAGTGGGCTGACTCTCATTACTGGGAACCAGCCCATTTGCGCTATCACCCAGCGTGCAGGCACTCCAGCGCGCGGTCGGCCAGGGTGCTGGCCATGTCGATCAGGTGCTGCGTGGCGCCGGCCATATGGCGCTGCTCGCCGCTCAAGCCCTGGGTGGTGTCGGATGCGGTGGCGGCGGCGCAGCGCAGCAGGTCGCAGAGCTGGGCGAGGGCGTCTTCGAAGCTGAGGTCGTGGTGCACGGTGAAGGATGGCGGTGAGTCGGGTTGCAGGTAATGACGCAGGGCGCGGTCGAGAATGTCGCGGTCGAGGGTGAAACGGGGTGGGTCGGGGACGATTTTGTTCATGAGTGAAGCTCCTGAAAAGTGGGAGCCAATCTTTTACCGATCTCACTCGGCGAAAGGTGGCAGCTATGTGCGGGGTGAGATTACCGGTCAGGAAGCACCCGGTCAGACCGAAGTCTGCCCGCACACAGCCGCCATAGAGCATGTTGCTCGCGGTTGTGGCGCTTGGCTTTCTGTTCACAGGATCTCACCCCTGATCGCTGATAGGCAGCGACGGAGCGAAGGCTAGCCAGTGGAACAAGCAGGCGCAAGGCCGTGGGATTGTCTAGGAAACGTCCTGCAAATTAAAGGGATATGGATTGCTGGCCTTTAACAATGCATGTCGATCAGGCAGCACAGGTTAAAGATGGGAGGGGCGGTGCGACGATTCGACTTGCCCCCAATAGCGGCGTGTCAGTCCGCTCATCTACAACTGACCCACCGCTATCGGGGCATAGGTATCTACACAACTTTGGTTCAACGCTGAACGCCCGGCAGATAGGGCTGTTGTGGCGAGCGGGCTTGTCCCGCGTTGGGCTGCGCAGCAGCCCCAGTAAAGAAGAATGCGCTGTATCAGACACTCTGTAGAGGCTGCTTTTGGGGCCGCTTCGCCGCCCAACGCGGGACGAGCCCGCTCGCCACAGGGGGATTTGTCAGGATCTGAAAGTTGTGTAGATACCCATGGCTATCGGGGGCAAGCCCCCTCCCGACTTTTTATGTGTGGTGTGTCAGGGATGTAGGGGCTTATTTGGGATACAGCGGTGGCAAGCTGGTGGTGTCCGTGGCCGGGTCCGGTTCGCGCTCGGCCATGGGGATGGCTTTGACCGCGCGCCACAGGTCTTCGCCCAGCCAGTACTGGCCGCTCTCGCTGTACAGCGCACCGTTCAACCCATCCAGCGCGTCCGACAGCGGCACGAAGCGCGCCGCCATGTCCGCCAGGGTTTCCGGTTGCTGGCGCGCCCAGGCGTCCAGGGCCTGGCGAGTGGCCTGGGGGTCGTTGGCCTGAGTGGCGCGCTTGAGGTCGTCGAGCAGGGTGCGCGGGCTCGGGCCGGTTTGCGTCGCGCGCTGCACGGCGGGTTGCCGACGCGCGCGCCACCACAGGCCGAAGCCCAGCAGGGTGGTGCAGGCCAGCAGCAAGGTGCTCAGTTGCCACAGCCACAGGCGGCTGTCGTCCGGGGCGGTGATGATGGTCGGCGTGGCGGGGGTGTCCACCACCAGGCTGGGGTTGTTGGCCACTTGCAGGGTGCGCGCCGGCAGGCTGGTGCGCTCCAGGTGGTCTTCGTGGGTGTTCCACCACACCACGTCGACGGCCGGCAGCTCCAGCGCGCCGGCGCGGTTGGGCACCAGCGCCTCGCGGTCTTCGCGGCTGCCGACCAGGCCGCGCTCGCTGGTCTGGTTGGCCAGCACCGGTTGGTCCGGGTAGCGGCGCAGGCCGGCGATGTCGGTGCTGGGCAGGGCCGGCAGTTGTGCGCTGGAGAGACCCTCGGCCTTGACCGTGAGGCTGCGGGTCAGCGAGTCACCCACTTGCACCTGCGCAGGCTCGGGGTTCCAGCTTTCGCTCAAGGTGAGGCTGCGGGCCGGTAGCCAGGGCGCATCGGCAGGGTAGAGCGACGGCTTGGGCCGGACCGTCAGCCGCAAGGGTGCGGAGCTGACATGGATCAGCTTGCCCGGCTTGGTGCCCTGCAGCGTATTGTCCTGGGGCGGGCGCGCTTCCACCAAGGTGGCGCTGAAAGTCTGCGCACCCACCTCCAGGCTGCCGCTGTGCTGGGGGTAGAGGGCGTAGCGAGTTTCGATCACGCCATGGCGAATACTGTTGATGACTTTTTCATAGGTGCGCGATTCGCCCAGTTGCTCGACGCGCGCGTCGGCGATCTGCAACGGCGTGAGGCTGCTGTCGTCATACAGCGACACCGAGTGGTATACGCGCACGGTCAACAGCGCCTGGGCCTGGACATACACGCTGGACTGGTCGAGGCTGGCTTCGACGAACACCGGCGCCAGTTCCGCGCTGGTGTTCTGGCTGGCGGTTTCCATGACCTGCAGGCTGATCGGCTGGGTCTGAAGGTCGCCCACTTGCAGGGGCGGGATCACCACCGTGCCGTTTTCCTTGGGCAGCAAGGTGATGATCCAGCGCGTGGTGGCGTGGTTGTCGCCGCCCAGGGTGGTGAGTTGGTTGATCTGGCGCGTGCCGCTGACTTCAAACTGCGCATCCAGCGGCGACAGGTCCGGTTTACCGAACTGGGTGGCATCGCTGGACTCCACTGTCAGCTCCACCGTTTCACCGGAGTTCAGCCGGCTGCGGTCGACGCTGGCAACCAGGTTCGCCGCCTGGGCGGCGCT
Source organism: Pseudomonas lurida (assembly GCF_013522705.1). Lineage (GTDB taxonomy): Bacteria > Pseudomonadota > Gammaproteobacteria > Pseudomonadales > Pseudomonadaceae > Aquipseudomonas > Aquipseudomonas quebecensis. The sequence goes on along the minus strand of NZ_JAAMRE010000006.1, from coordinate 224,529 downwards.
GGTCGATAACGCGAGCAGAAGCAGTAGGGTGGGGCGGCTCATCGAGTCTTGTCCTGATGTTGTTGCTGTTCGTACCAGAATTTGCGCCGCAGCAGTTCGCCGGGGTTGTCCGGAATCTGCCGCAGCCATTGTTCCAGGGCCTGGCGTTGTTCGCTCAGGCTGGCGTCGGAGCGGCGCAGCGGCGGCGTGGTGGTTTGCTCGTCGCCCAGCTCGCTGCCCGGCACCTCGTTGCTGCCAGTCGTGGGTTTGACGCCGGACTGGGTATCGGTGCTGCCGGATTTGCCTTGGCCCTGGGTGGACTCTTCACCGCCGGTGGCGGTCTGCCCATCGGCGCCCGGTTGCGCAGTCTGGCTGGGTTGGGGTGTTTCGTCATCCGGGTTTTTTGCCGGTTGCTCGGGTTTTTGCTCGGCCTGCGCCTGGGCCTGTTCCTGTATCAAGGCTTCGACCAGGGCTTTGTTTTTCAGCGCCGGGTGCAGGTCGGGCTGGGCTTCGAGGGCTTGGTCGTAGGCATCCACCGCCGCCTCCAGCTCGCCGGCCTTGGCCAGGGCGTTGCCGCGGTTGTAGTGGGCGAACGCGTCATTGCTTTCGGCAAAACGTTTGGCCGCTTCGGCGTAGTTGCCCGACTCATACAGCGCCACGCCTTGCCATTGCCGGTCTTCGAAACGCTCGGCGGCTTGCGCGGGGCGTTTTTTCTTCAGCAGGTACTGGCCTTGCTGGTCGGGGCGCAGCCACAAATCCTGCAGCTCGAACGCGTAGCTCGGCTGGGGCGCGCCCAGCAGCAACAAAGGCAGGCAGAACAGCCACCCCCGGCGCCCGGCGCAGGCGGCGAGCATCAGTAACGGCAGCAGCAACCAGTAACCCTGGTCGGCCCAAGTATCCAGGCGCAGGCGTTGCCCGTCGTCGCGCATGGCTTGCGGGGCGTCCAGTACGCCGAGCTGGCGCAGGTCCTTGTCATCCAGGCGTGCAGCGCGATAACGACCGCCCATTTCGCTGGCGAAGGCTTTGAGGGTCGGGCTGTCCAGGCGCGGCACCAGGATTGCGCCCTGTTCGTCCTTGAGGAACTCACCGCTCTCCTGGGCCACGGGCGTGCCCTCGCGGCTGCCGATGCCGAGGATCGACAGGCTCGGCGCCTGGGCGCTCTGCAGCAACAGCCGGATGCCTTGGCGCTCTTGTTTGGACAACGACGAGCCGATCAGCAACAGACGCCCCTGGCCCAGGCTGGCCTGGTTCAGCAGGGCCAGGGCTTTTTCCACGGCCAGGTCGGCGCGGTGCCCCGGCTCGGGCATGATCGAGGGACGCAGGGCTTCCAGCAGGTTGCCGCTGGTGGCCAGGTCGTCCGACAAGGGCACGAGCGTGTGGGCGCTGCCGGCGTACACCACGATGGCGGTCTGCGCATCGCTGCGGGCGCGCAGCAAGTCATACAGCTTGCGCCGCGCCTGCTCCAGGCGGTTGGGTGGGGCATCGGTGGCGAGCATTTCCGGGGTCAGCTCCAGCAGCACCACCAGCGGGTCGGCAGGTTTCTGGCTGGACTGTTCCACGCGTTGCCAGCTCGGACCGAGCAAGGCCAGTACCGCCAGCAGCCAGGCAATACCCAGCACGACCCACGGTGATTTGCTTTCGCGGCCGCTGCCGCCGCTGAGCAGCACGGCATGGAAGGCCGGCGGCAGGATGACCTGCCAGCGCCCGGCGCGTTTTTGCCGGTGCCACAGTTGCCACAGCAACCAGCCGAGCAATGGCAGCAGCAACAGCCACCAGGGGCGAAACCAGTGCGGCCACAGAGCGATCATCGGCGCCCCCGTAAACGCAGGCGCTTGAGACGTTGGCGCCACTGCGGCTTGGGTGGCAGGAATAAACCCTTGCTGGCCAATTTATCGAAGCCGCGTTGCAGCGCGTTGTTCGGCCAACGTTCCTGGATCACCAGCAACACGCTCAGGATCAACGCCAGCGCCAGCGGCGCGCTGTACAGCGCGTGTGCCGGGCGGGCCTGGGTGGGTTGCTGCTCAACCGGTTCGAGGGTGTCCAGAGTCTGCTTGATCGCTTGCAGCTGCGCGCCATCCCGGGCTCGAAAGTACTGGCCCCCCGTGGCCTCGGCAATCGCCCTGAGCGAGGGTTCGTCAAGGTCCAGGCTGGGGTTGACGCCGAGGATGCCCAGCGAGCCGTTTTGCTCCGGGTCGGCCCCAATGCCGATGGGGTAGATCTTTACGCCTTCTTCGGCGGCCAGGCGCGCGGCGGTCAGCGGGTCGATCTGCCCGGCATTGTTGGCGCCGTCGGTGACCAGGATCAGTACGCGGCTCTGGGCCGGGCGTTGGCGCAGGCGTTTCAAGGCCAGGCCGATGGCATCGCCGATGGCCGTGTTCTTGCCTGCGATGCCGATGCGCGCCTCGTCCAGCCAGGTGCGCACGGTCCGCCTGTCAAAGGTCAGGGGCGCCTGCAGGTAGGCCTGGCTGCCGAACAGGATCAAGCCCACGCGGTCGCCTTCGCGACTTTCGAGAAAATCGCCGAGCAGGTGTTTGACCAGGTTCAGGCGGCTGATGTCTTCGTCCTGCCAGTGCATATCGGGGAAGTCCATGGAGCCGGAAACGTCCACCGCCACCAGCAGGTCGCGGCCACTGGCGGCGATCGGCAAGGGTTCGCCGAGCCATTCGGGGCGCGCGGCGGCGGTCAGCAACAGCAGCCACAGCACCACGAACGGCGCTTGCTGGCGCCAGCCCGGCAGGTTGGAGCGCGCGCGACGGCGTGCCAGGCCTTCGAGGTCGCTGAGGTAGCTGACTTTCAGCGCCGGTTCGCCGCTGTCGGCCGCCGGCAGGATCAGCCGCATCAACCAGGGCAGCGGCAGCAAGAGGAAGACCCATGGCCAGGCGAACTCAAACATGTTTGCGGATCCAGGTGTCGACGGCCTGGGTCAGGCCGGCGATGGCCTTGTCGTCGAGTTTGCATTCGGGCTTGTACGCACCTTCCACCAGCACCATCCAGCGCGTCAGGCCCGCGGCGGGGCAGCGATTGTCGAGGAATGCCAGCCATTTTCGGCCGTTGAGGGTATGGCTCTGGCTGTAGGGGTAGTCGTTGCGGCACAGGCGTTTGAGCAGGCCGTTGAGTTGCTGCAGCCAGGCGCCGGCGGGCGCGCCGTCATAGGGCTTGGGCATCAGCGCAAGCTCGGCGAGGGCGGCGATGCGCAGCGGGTCCAGCGGTTGCTCGGTGCGCACCGCCGGGCGGCGGGTCGGCAAAAAACGGCGCAGCGACCACAGGCCCCAGCCCAGCAGCGGTATCAGCAACAGCAACAGCCACCAGCCTGGCGCGGGCGGCCAGAAACCAATGGCCGGCGGGGCAATCAGCGGTTGCAGTTGATCGAGGCTGCTCATTGCTTTTTAACCGGGCGTTGCGGGTTGAGGTATTCGCGCAGTTGCTCGACCATTTCGCTCTGGGTGCTCAAGGGCATCAGCAAGACACGTAGTTTCTGCGCGAGCAATTCCCAGCGGGCGATGCGGGCTTCGGCCTGAGCCTTGTAGGCCTGGCGCAGATCGTAATTGAGCGTGTCCAGTTCCAGTTGCGCACCCCGTTCGGCGAAGCGCAGCAGCCCGGCGGCGGGCAGGGCATGGTCGAGCGGGTCGCAGACTGGCAGCAGCAACAGGTCGCAATGGCGCGACAGCAGGCTCAATTGCTGCTCGGCGCCGTCGCTCAACGCGCGTTCGTCGCAGATCACGATCACCAGGCTGCCCGGGCGCAGGACCTCGCGGCCACGACGCAGGGCCATGCCCAAGGCATCGGCTTCGGGGCGGGTTTCGGTATTCAGGCTCTGGTTGACCCGCACCAGGCGGTTGAGCAATTGCAGCAGGCTTTGCTTGCTGCGGCGTGGCTTGATTTCGTAATGCTCGTTGTCGCCGAACACCAGCCCACCGACCCGGTCGTTATGCCCCAGCGCCGCCCAACCGATCAGGCTGGCGGCCTGGGCGGCGAGCACTGACTTGAACATCTGGCCGGAGCCGAAAAACAGCCGGCAGCTTTGCTCGACCATGATGAAAATCGGGCGCTCGCGCTCTTCGTGGAACAGCTTGGTGTGCGGCTCCTGAGTGCGCGCAGTCACGCGCCAGTCAATGGTGCGCACGTCATCGCCGGCCTGGTACACGCGCACCTGGTCAAAGTCCACACCGCGCCCGCGCAGCTTGGAATGGTGCAGGCCGATCAAAGGGCTGCGCTGGCTCGGCGTGGAAAACAGCTGCACTTCACGCACGCGGTGGCGCATTTCAATCAGCTCGCTGAGCGTGACGCGGATTCCATCACCGGCATTCATAGCCTTCAAGCGACGGCAACGACGTCGAGAATGCGTTGCACCACGCGGTCCTGGTCGATCCCGGCGGCTTCGGCCTCGAACGACAGGATGATGCGGTGGCGCAGCACGTCGAACAGTACGGCCTGGATATCTTCCGGGCTTACGAAGTCGCGCCCGGCCAGCCAGGCGTGGGCGCGTGCGCAGCGGTCCAGGGCGATGGAACCGCGCGGGCTGGCGCCGTAGGCGATCCATTCGGCCATTTCCGGGTCGAACTTGGCCGGTGTGCGCGTGGCCATAACCAGTTGCACCAGGTACTCCTCCACCGCATCGGCCATATACAGGCCGAGGATTTCCTTGCGAGCGGCGAAGATCGCCTGCTGGCTGACGCGGCGCTCGGGTTTGGTTTCACCGTTGAGCGCTTCGCCGCGCGCCTGCTGCAGGATGCGCCGCTCCACGGTGGCATCGGGAAAACCGATCTTGACGTGCATCAGGAAACGGTCGAGCTGGGCTTCGGGCAGCGGGTAGGTGCCTTCCTGTTCGATGGGGTTTTGCGTGGCCATCACCAGGAACAACGGCGACAGGTCGTAGGTGCTGCGCCCCACGCTGACCTGGCGTTCGGCCATGGCTTCGAGCAGGGCCGATTGCACCTTGGCGGGGGCGCGGTTGATCTCGTCCGCCAGCACCAGATTGTGGAAGATCGGCCCCTGTTGGAACACGAAACTGCCGGTTTCCGGGCGATAGATCTCGGTGCCGGTGATGTCGGCGGGCAGCAGGTCGGGAGTGAACTGAATACGATGGAACTGCGCTTCGATGCCCTCGGCCAGCTCTTTGATGGCCTTGGTCTTGGCCAGGCCCGGCGCGCCTTCGACCAGCATATGGCCGTCGGCGAGCAGGGCGATGAGCAGGCGCTCGATGAGCTTTTCCTGGCCGAGAATCTGCGTAGAAAGAAAGGTTCGCAGCGCAAGCAGCGCTTCACGATGTTCCATCGATGACGGTTCCTGGAAAGAAGAGCCCGCGTGCTGTGAAACGAACAGCGGGCTGGGGGCATTACTTTAATGCATCGAGGGGCGTGGCGACTAACGGCGTAACGGCTATTTTTGGCAAAACTTGTAGGAATTATGTGCGAAGGTGCGCTTTCTGTTGTGAACACCGGCAATGCGGGCGGGGCTCGCCTTTAAATCCGAGTATAGGTGCCCGTGCCTTTGAGGATGTTCTGCAAGGTGTCCTCCACCTCGCCCAAGTCGGATGCGGCCGTGGCGTGGGTAATCTCCAGTTGATCCTTGCCACCCAGCGCATCAGCATCACCGGCAGCCAGTTCTATTCGCAACGTCGTGTCGCCCAGCGTGACCTTCAGCCCATCCAGGGTCGACGGCTCGTAGTCCCAGGTCAGCTCGACTTCCTCTTCGTCCGGGTAGCGGCTGAGCATGAACATCTCGCCGTTTTTGCCATGGCAGCAGAGCATCGCCATATTGTCTTCTTCTTCGTCGCATGGGGTGGCCATGAGGGCGTCGGTTTTTAACTGAAGCATGGGGAATCCTGTTGGGTGGAGGCACGGCGCCGGCAATTGTGCCATTGCAGTGAGTTTCGTGCAGAGACTTACTCGTGGGCGGGCATGTTATCCAACAGCTTCCTGATGGCTGGTTTTACCTGCAACTCGTGCCACGGGCCGTCATCCACAATAGCTCCTTCTCGCATGATGATGACGCGATCAAAGCGCTCCAGGTGGCGCAAGTCATGGGTTACACAAATCAAGCCGAGCTTACCGAACGTTTCGAAAAGCAGATCCCACACAGGTACTGCCAGTGTTTGCTCAATCGAAGCGCTGGGTTCATCGAACAAGTTAAAATGACCAGGTTTATTGATCAGTCGCAATAGTGACAGGCGTTTGGCTTCACCCCCTGACACATTAGTCGCGTTTTCGGCCAGGCTGCGATGGTCGACCACCGCTTCAACCTGCAATTGCCGTATCGCTTGTTCCAAGCCCGAGGATCTATCTACCCCAAATAAAACAGAGTGCTCAAAAGCGCCCTCTAAAAACTGTGGTGATTGAGGACAATATCTGATGCAGTCCAAATGAGCTTTTGCATTCAGGTCGGATACAGCCACTCCATTGATGTACAGATTATCTCTCAGCGAAAGATTCAACCCTGCGAGCGCTTCCAATAACGTTGATTTACCGGCGCCACTCGGGCCTGTGATTGCTACCGATTGACCTTGGGTAAAACTCAGCGTGGTGTTGACGTTTATTCGGGACGAACCATCCGCCGTTACAAAGCATGGTTTAAGGGCCAACGTCGATTCTGAATATTTCGGGAGTACTGCTTGCCGGGTTTCGTCGTCGAAGTTAGGCAGCGTCAACAGATGCTCAAGTCTGCGCTGGTCAGCCAAGAATTGATCAAGCACCCGATAACCTTCTGTCAGGTTTGTGACGTTGAGTAAGTAGCTGCTGGCGATCGAGAAAATGGCTACCAATTGTCCGACACTGATGCTTGGCGTCGCAGACAGCTGATTGAATACTCCCCAGGCTAACAGCGCTCCTGTCGAAAAGCTGATGAACAGGATCTTTGCCCCACTCAAATAACCACTCGAACTGGCCACAGTGATGGCGGCATCCGCATAGCGTTTGAAAGCAAGATTCAACGGGCGGGATGCGGACTCTTCAGCACCCTCCAGTTTTATTGTTTTTCCGGCACTCAAGGTGTTGAATAAAACTGCGCTTAATTCATCTTCCTGTTCGTTGACAGTAGTGAGGTGGAGTCTTCGCCAGAGAATGATTTTGTAGGTGGCAAACGCATAAACAAGAGCGCACCCATTTAGTGCGAGGAAAATAGTTAGGCCGCCCATGTAAAGAAACGCGCCGCCCACTACTATGAATTCCAATAAAATAGGGAGTCCCGTTGTAATGAAGAATGTCAGTAACTTTTCATGTGCCGTCAATCCTCTTTCTACCGATTTGATGAAGTGTCCTATTCGCCAGGTATTGAATGCATCAAATTCTTTTCGTATTAGTTGTGTAACCCAATGAATGGAGGCGTCCCTAATAATGGATTGAACAAGTTTTGATAAGAGCAGGTTTTGTGCTGGGTTGATTGCCGCATGTACGCATCCTGCCAAAATGAACGCTGCAATCAAACTGGGAAGTAAAATTTGATAACCCTTGGGATTTGTGCCGAGCGCATCAATTATTCCGCCGAAAAGCAACGGTGGCGCCAATACCAGTATTTTCAGTAATAAAGTTGTCGTCAGAGTGAAGGTCAGTAGGCTTTTATGGTCTCTGCAGGCTTTGTAAAGAAGGTTCAGCATGATGGCGCCACGGTTTGATCTTTTGCGTTGTGATCGAGCAGGATCTGCTGAGGTGCTACCAGGCATCCTTGTCGGATCAAATTGAACCTTTCCAGTCCGGGTATATATACTTGTGTTACTACACACTCATCAAATCGCGCAAGGGTTCTATAGTATATTTTTCTTCCGGCGCGAGAAAGCGACTGGTTCAGGGTTGTAATTTGCTGTTGTACCGTCGAGGCCCTGCGCTCGTTCGGCATCTCCATGAGCGGAAGCTTTAGGTTTTTCACGGTGTTAAAGTCGATGAGTGGTGTAAGTTTTTTGGAGCTCGCTAAAAACTTTAAGATTTTTAGGTCGTTTGCTTCTTCATCAAGTCCGTATAAAGCCTCAGTTTGAAATTGTTCCGATACTGCGCGTTGTATGGCGATTTTTATGTCCAGTGAGCATCCCGAGCCAATGGGGGAAAGGTGCATATCTCCGGGTCCAGCATGGGGCAGTGCGATGGCAAAAAACACATCGAATACGTCTTTTATAATAATGATTTTCAGTTTTTTGGCTGAGATCATCGAGGATGCATCATAGTTTAACGCGGTTTCAAGAAGTGATGCTGAAGGTGAATATAAATTTTTGTTTTCGCCCAGTGAGCAGATGTCAATAAACAGCTGAGAAAGAATATGTCTTTCAATAACTTCGTGTATTCCATGCAATAAAGCTTCAGCTTCGGTGCATCCAAACGCTGTTCCGGAATTGGAGGAGTATCGATGCAGAAAGCATGATGTCTGGCTTGTGGTGGTGAAGTTATTTTTTGTTGGTTGCGGATTTAAAATAATAGTAGGTACATATATGTCATGCCGTTTATCAAGGCTTTGAAGCTTATAGCATTCAATAGAGCTTTCATTATTTGCAAGGCTACTTAAAAAACCATCACATTCAACGCCGATTTGGTTGGCGATCATATCGCCGGGCTGAGTTGCGACCTCGCTTTGATTGATGTGGAATGTGGCGAAATGCTCCAGGCTTTCGGCTAGTGCACCCACAAGCGATTCGGACCCTTTTCCAGCGCCGGACTCTACTAAGATTCCTTGTTTATCGAAAAGCTCTGCTGTTGCAACAAGTTTGTTTTTTGTTGCGTATTTGACCGTTGCGGTGAGATTCAGTGAATGAATTATGGAATAGATTCTGGAGATAGCTGTGTGAGTCGTTAATTCTCGCTCTGACATAGAATTTCCCTCGTATTAGTACCGAAAGGGAAACCCCTTTCGGTATTTTTTGCGTTTTCCGTGATGATGAGGCAATGTCAGTCAGTCAAGGTGGCGAAGAAGTTAATTTCGGTCGCCAGGAAACCATCTGAACTAGTCATGGCCTGTGTGAGCCCTGCGAAAGTAGGTACTGTAATTTCGGAGCGTTTCTTGCCCATTTTTTATTACCTCGATATTTTTATTCTAAGTGTTTTATTGGTAGGTACTTCTCTCGCGAGAAATTTCGCAAGCGCTTAAATTAGTAGCATCACGGTTTTCCTCTTTCAATCGCAGCTGTGCAATTGGCTTCCGGCAGCCTTGTAGGAAAGTTCCTAGCGGAACGTAGTTATTTTCTTTTAGTATTTCCGTGCTTCGTATGGCTTATAAAGGTTCAGCTTGGAGTTCAATAGGTTGAAGATGTTTATAGGTTCAGGCTGTAGGCGAATTTCGGTCCTGCTTCCTGGGCGCATCGGCAGCATGACTTTGGCGTCAATGTCAGTCATTTTTTGGTGCTCGCAGGCTTGAAATCGAAGATTTGCTTGCGAGAGACAACGGTTGCACCCGTCGCAACCCCACGCCTGCGTACCGATGACCGAATATGTCGCAGCGCTGCAAGAGCCGTCCTCCTACACTCGTTAAGCTGCGCAACGGATGCGCACGTTCCAGGCGCCTGACCTGCCCGTCGTACCGTCACCCGGCAAGGTGCGCATCTTATGGAAGTTGTATGTGACCTGACTGTCTTGTCCAGCTTCACCCACCTGTCACCCTGATTCGTTTATGGTGCTTAACTCGTTACCTGCGAACAGAGTCGACGGTCTCCCCCCAAGGGGATAACACGCGACGCTTCCATCAATAACAAGCCCAAGCGGAGTACCACAGATGGCGTTCTTCACCGCAGCCAGCAAGGCCGACTTCCAGCACCAACTGCAAGCGGCACTGGCGCAGCACATCAGTGAACAGGCACTGCCACAAGTGGCGCTGTTCGCTGAACAATTCTTCGGCATTATTTCCCTGGACGAACTGACCCAGCGTCGCCTTTCCGACCTGGCCGGTTGCACCCTGTCTGCCTGGCGCCTGCTTGAGCGCTTTGATCACACCCAACCGCAAGTGCGGGTCTACAACCCCGATTACGAACGTCATGGCTGGCAGTCGACCCACACCGCGGTCGAAGTGCTGCACCATGACCTGCCATTCCTGGTGGACTCGGTGCGCACCGAGCTCAACCGTCGTGGCTACAGCATTCACACCCTGCAAACCACCGTGCTCAGCGTGCGTCGCGGCAGCAAGGGCGAGTTGCAGGAGATTCTGCCCAAAGGCACCCAGGGCGAAAGCATCCGGCAGGAATCGCTGATGTACCTGGAGATCGACCGCTGTGCCAATGCCGCCGAACTGAACGTGCTGAGCAAAGAGCTGGAGCAGGTGCTGGGCGAAGTGCGCGTGGCCGTGGCCGATTTCGAGCCGATGAAAGCCAAGGTCCAGGACCTGCTGGCCGGTATCGACGCCAGCCGGTTCAGCATCGACGGCGAAGAAAAAGCCGAGATCAAGAATTTCCTGGAATGGCTGGTGGGCAACCATTTCACCTTCCTGGGCTATGAAGAATTCGTGGTACGTGACGAGGCGGACGGCGGTCATATCGAATATGACGCCAATTCGTTCCTCGGTCTGACCAAGCTGCTGCGCGCCGGCCTCACCGCCGAAGACCTGCGCATCGAAGACTACGCCGTGTCCTACCTGCGCGAGCCGACTGTGCTGTCCTTCGCCAAGGCCGCGCACCCAAGCCGCGTGCATCGCCCGGCCTACCCGGACTACGTGTCGATCCGCGAGATCGACGCCGACGGCAAGGTCATCAAGGAATGCCGCTTCATGGGCCTGTACACCTCGTCGGTGTACGGCGAAAGCGTACGCGTGATTCCCTATATCCGTCGCAAGGTGGCGGAAATCGAGCGCCGCTCGGGCTTCCAGGCCAAGGCGCACCTGGGCAAGGAACTGGCGCAGGTCGTCGAAGTCCTGCCCCGTGATGACCTGTTCCAGACCCCGGTGGACGAGTTGTTCAGCACCGTGATGTCGATCGTGCAGATCCAGGAACGCAACAAGATCCGCGTGTTCCTGCGCAAAGACCCGTACGGTCGTTTCTGCTACTGCCTGGCCTACGTGCCGCGCGACATCTACTCCACCGAAGTGCGCCAGAAGATCCAGCAAGTGTTGATGGATCGTCTCAAGGCCAGCGACTGTGAGTTCTGGACCTTCTTCTCCGAGTCCGTGCTGGCGCGTGTGCAATTGATTCTGCGGGTTGACCCGAAGAACCGCCTGGACATCGACCCGCTGCAACTGGAAAAGGAAGTGATCCAGGCCTGCCGCAGTTGGCAGGACGACTACGCCAGCCTGGTCGTGGAAAGCTTCGGCGAAGCCCACGGCACCAACGTGCTGGCGGACTTCCCGAAAGGCTTCCCGGCCGGCTACCGTGAGCGTTTCGCCGCGCATTCGGCCGTGGTCGACATGCAGCACCTGCTCAGCCTCACCGAAGCCAACCCGCTGGTGATGAGTTTCTATCAGCCATTGGGCCAGGTCTCCGGCCAGCGCGAGCTGCATTGCAAGCTCTACCACGCGGATACCCCGCTGGCGCTGTCCGACGTGCTGCCGATCCTGGAGAACCTCGGCCTGCGCGTACTGGGTGAATTCCCGTACCGCCTGCGCCATGCCAACGGCCGCGAGTTCTGGATCCATGACTTCGCGTTCATCGCCGCCGAAGGCGTGAACCTGGATATCCAGCAGCTCAACGACACGCTGCAGGACGCGTTCGTGCACATCGTGCATGGCGATGCCGAGAACGATGCGTTCAACCGTCTGGTGCTCACCGCCGGCCTGCCATGGCGCGATGTCGCGCTGCTGCGTGCCTACGCCCGTTACCTCAAGCAGATCCGCCTGGGCTTCGATCTGGGTTACATCGCCAGCACCCTGAACAACCACACCGACATCGCCCGCGAGTTGACCCGGTTGTTCAAGACCCGCTTCTACCTGGCGCGCAAGCTCACCGCCGATGACCTGGAAGACAAGCAGCAGCGCCTGGAGCAAGCGATCCTCAGCGCCCTGGACGACGTTCAGGTGCTCAACGAAGACCGCATCCTGCGTCGCTACCTGGACCTGATCAAGGCCACCCTGCGCACCAACTTCTACCAGACCGACGCCAACGGCCAGAACAAGTCGTACTTCAGCTTCAAGTTCGACCCGCGCGCCATTCCCGAGCTGCCCAAGCCGGTGCCGAAGTTCGAGATCTTCGTGTACTCGCCACGGGTCGAAGGCGTGCACCTGCGCTTCGGCAACGTTGCGCGCGGCGGTCTGCGCTGGTCCGATCGTGAAGAAGACTTCCGCACCGAAGTGCTGGGCCTGGTAAAAGCCCAGCAGGTGAAGAACTCGGTGATCGTGCCGGTGGGTGCCAAGGGCGGCTTCCTGCCGCGTCGCCTGCCACTGGGCGGCAGCCGTGACGAGATCGCGGCCGAGGGCATCGCCTGCTACCGCATCTTCATCTCCGGCCTGTTGGACATTACCGACAACCTGAAAGACGGCGCCCTGGTGCCGCCAGCCAACGTCGTGCGTCATGACGACGATGACCCGTACCTGGTGGTCGCAGCCGACAAAGGCACCGCGACGTTCTCCGATATCGCCAACGGCATCGCCATCGACTACGGCTTCTGGCTGGGCGATGCGTTCGCCTCCGGTGGCTCGGCCGGTTATGACCACAAGAAAATGGGCATCACCGCCAAGGGCGCGTGGGTCGGTGTGCAGCGTCACTTCCGTGAACGCGGCATTAACGTGCAGGAAGACAGCATCACTGTCGTCGGCGTCGGCGATATGGCCGGCGACGTGTTCGGTAACGGCCTGTTGATGTCCGACAAGCTGCAACTGGTCGCAGCCTTCAACCACCTGCATATCTTTATCGATCCGAACCCGAACCCGGCCACCAGCTTTGTCGAGCGTAAGCGCATGTTCGAGCTGCCGCGTTCGGCCTGGACCGACTACGACACCAGCATCATGTCCGAAGGCGGCGGTATCTTCTCGCGCAGCGCGAAGAGCATTGCCATCTCGCCGCAGATGAAAGAACGCTTCGACATCCAGGCCGACAAGCTGACCCCGACCGAACTGCTGAACGCCTTGCTCAAGGCGCCGGTGGACCTGTTGTGGAACGGCGGCATCGGCACCTACGTCAAGGCCAGCACCGAAAGCCACGCCGATGTGGGCGACAAGGCCAACGACGCGTTGCGCGTGAACGGCAACGAGCTGCGCTGCAAGGTAGTAGGCGAGGGCGGTAACCTCGGCATGACCCAGCTGGGTCGCGTGGAGTTCGGCCTCAATGGCGGCGGTTCCAACACCGACTTCATCGACAACGCCGGTGGCGTGGACTGCTCCGACCACGAAGTGAACATCAAGATCCTGCTCAACGAAGTGGTGCAGGCCGGTGACATGACCGACAAGCAACGCAACCAGTTGCTGGCGAGCATGACCGACGAAGTCGGCAACCTGGTGTTGGGCAACAACTATAAGCAGACCCAGGCCCTGTCCCTGGCCGCGCGCAAGGCCTACGAGCGTGCCGCCGAGTACAAGCGCCTGATGAGCGACCTGGAAGGCCGTGGCAAACTGGACCGCGCCATTGAGTACCTGCCGACCGAGGAACAACTGGCCGAGCGCGCCGCCAATGGCAAGGGGCTGACCCGGCCCGAGCTGTCGGTGCTGATCTCGTACAGCAAGATCGACCTCAAGGAAGCGCTGCTCAAGTCGCTGGTACCGGATGACGAGTACCTCACCCGTGACATGGAGACCGCGTTCCCGCCGAGCCTGGTGGCCAAGTTCGGCGAAGCCATGCGTCGTCACCGCCTCAAGCGTGAGATCGTCAGCACCCAGATCGCCAACGATCTGGTCAACCATATGGGCATCACCTTCGTTCAGCGACTCAAAGAGTCGACCGGCATGAGCCCGGCGAACGTGGCGGGTGCGTATGTCATCGTGCGTGACATCTTCCATCTCCCGCACTGGTTCCGCCAGATCGAGGCCCTGGATCACCAGGTTTCCGCCGAGGTGCAGCTGGAGCTGATGGACGAGTTGATGCGCCTGGGGCGCCGCGCGACGCGCTGGTTCCTGCGCAGCCGCCGCAACGAGCAGGATGCCGGTCGTGACACCGCCCACTTCGGTCCGCACCTGGCCGCGTTGGGCCTCAAGCTCGACGAACTGCTGGAAGGCCCGACCCGCGAAGGCTGGCAGACCCGCTACCAGGCGTACACCGAAGCCGGCGTGCCGGAATTGCTGGCGCGCATGGTTGCAGGCACTACGCACCTGTACACCTTGCTGCCGATCATCGAAGCCGCTGACGTAACCGGGCATGACGCCGCCGAAGTGGCCAAGGCCTACTTTGCCGTCGGCAGCGCACTGGACCTGCCATGGTACCTGCAGCAGATCAGCGATCTGCCGGTAGCCAACAACTGGCAGGCCCAGGCCCGCGAAGCGTTCCGCGACGATGTGGACTTTCAGCAGCGCGCGATCACCATTTCTGTTCTGCAGATGGCCGACGCGCCGCAAGACATGGAAGCCCGCGTGGCCTTGTGGCTTGAACAGCACAAGGACATGGCCGAGCGCTGGCGTGCAATGATGGTGGAAATTCGTGCCGCGGTCGGCACGGACTACGCTATGTACGCGGTGGCCAACCGTGAACTGCTGGACCTGGCGTTGAGCGGTCAGTCGGTGCTGCAACCGGCTTGATATTCCGGTGAAACCCAGTGAGAGGGGGCTTTTTCCCGACAGCGGTGTATCAGTCATGGATAGGTTGACTGACACACTGCCATCGGGGGCAAGCCCCCTCCCACATTTCGGATCTGAGTTGGCTTCAGGTTTTTGTGCGGTCTTGGCTAGCAAGAGGCATAGAAAGCACCCTGGCATCAAGCTTGGCGCGGACATAACTGTGGGAGGGCAAGCCCCCTCCCACATTTGGATCTGAGTTGGCTTCAGGTTTTTTGCGGTCTTGGCTAGTAAGAGGCATAGAAAGCACCCTGGCACCAAGCCTGGCGCGGATAGAACTGTGGGCGGGCCCCATCCCACATTTGGATCTGAGTTGGCTTCAGGTTTTTGTGCGGTCTTGGCTGACAAGAGGCATAGAAAGCACCTGGCACCAAGCCTGGCGCGGACAGAACTGTGGGAGGGCAACCCCCCCACATTTGGATCTGAGTTTGCTTCAGGTTTTTGTGCGGTCTTGGCTGACAAGAGGCATAGAAAGCACCCTGGCACCAAGCCTGGCGCGGACAAAACTGTGGGAGGGGGCTTGCCCCCGATAGCGGTGTATCAGCCATGGTTAGGTTGACTGACACACTGCCATGGGGGCAGGCCTCCTCCTACATTTGGATCTTCATTTATCTGAAGGTCAGTGGTGTTTCAGTAATTTGCTTTCCAGGTGATCCAGGTGTTGGGTCATCAGGGTCACTGCAGTGTTTGAGTCGCGCTGCTCAATCGCATCCACAATCGCCACATGCTCCTGCCACGCGCAATACGTGCAGGCTTTCGCTTCATATTGGGCGATGACCAGCGACGTCAACGGCACCAGGCTGTTGAGGAACTGCGCCAGTGGCGCATTGCCTGCCATCGCCGCCAATTGCAGATGAAACTCCCCGGACAACCGAATCGCCGGTCCACGCTGGTCGTGTTCGATGCACTCGCGCTCGCGGGCGATCAGCTCGCGCAGTTGGCGGATCTGTGTCGGGGTAGCCTGGGCGCAGGCCAGCTGTACCACGGTGATTTCGGTTATGCGCCGGGCTTCGAGGATGTGTCGGGTTTGCAGACTGTCCGGCGCGGCGACCTGGGCGCGCTGGTTGGGCCGCAGGATGATCACTTGCTGATGGGACAGCTTGGCCAGCACCCGGCGAATCACGCTGCGGCTCACGCCAAAGGTGTCGCCCAGGCCTTCTTCGGTAAAACGGCTGGAAGGAGCGATGCGTTGTTCGAGGATGGCATCGAACAACTGCGGGTAGATGTCGTCCACCGATGGCTTTTTACCGGCCACCAGGCGCAGGGCTGGCTGGATCGGGTCGCGTTGCAGGGCGTGAGCGGTCATGGACTGTCTCCAAAAAAATCAGCTGCCGAGATGGTCGTCCGGAATGTTCAGTGCAATGCCCATGCGCAATCCTTCCTGCAGGATATGCCGGCGCATTTCGGCGCTGGCCAGGGCGCTGTTCTTGTTGCGTATCGCGCGCACCACGGCCTCGTTTTCCTGCAGGCGTTCGGCCAGGTGTTCAGGCGAGTTGCGCAACACCTGGGCGCTTTGCTTGAGGGCGTTGCGGGTCTGCTGCACCACGTTCTGGAAGATCGGGTTGGACGTCAGCGCGAACAGCTCCTCGTGGAAGTCGACGTAGGCGTTCATGCCGGCTTCAGCATCACCGGCATCCAGGGCTTCGCGCATGTCCATCAGGGTCAGGCGCAACTGGCCGACTTCCTTGCTGCTGATGGACTGGGCCACCAGGCCGACAATAAAGGGTTCGAGGGTGTAGCGCAGTTGCAGGATATCTTCGAGGCTGGCGTCGGCTACGGCATCGCTCGACTGCGGTTCGCTGACGCTGGTTTCCAGCACGACCACGCCTTTGCCGGGCATGGAGCGCACCAGGCCCAGGGTTTCCAGCACGATCACAGCTTCACGCAGGCTGGGGCGGCTGATGCCCATCTGTTCGGCCAGTTCGCGCTGGCCGGGGAGCATTTCGCCGCGGCGCCATTGGCCTCGTGCCAGGGCGGCGCGGAGTTTTTCTACCACTGAATTGACGACGGTTGAGCTGCTGATCACGTCGATACTTCCTTAATGTTGCTAATACAGTCAGGTGGGAGGGAGCAAGCCCTCCCACATCAGCCAGCGTTGCCCATGAGACAGCGTTAGAATTCCTGATGCGCCGGCAATACCGGTTTCTTGGCCTGGAAGGCATACCCTTGCTGGCCGTCCAACACCTTGTTGGCGCGTTGGATATCGATGTCTTTTTCCCAACGGGCAATGGCGACAGTGGCGACGCAGTTACCAATCAGGTTGGTCAGCGCGCGGCCGATGCCCATGAACCAGTCCACTGCCAGCACCAGCACCAGGCCTACCACCGGAATCGCCGGGATCGCCGTGAGGGTCGCCGCCAGAATCACCAGTGCGGAACCGGGAATGCCGTGGGCGCCCTTGGAGGTGATCAGCGACACCAGCAGGATGGTCAGCAGGTCGGTCATCGACAGCGGTGTGCCGGTGGCATTGGCGATAAATACGATGGCCAGGGTCAGGTAGATCGAGAACCCGTCGAGGTTGAACGAGTACCCGGTCGGAATCACCAGGCCCACGGTGGAGCTGCCGATGCCCAGGTGTTCCAGTTTGCGCATGATCTGTGGCAGCACGGCGTCGGACGATGCGGTGCCCATCACGATCAGCAACTCTTCGCGCAGGTACTTGAGCAACGGCAGCATGCGCAGGCCCGACAGGCGCATCACCACGCCGAGGACCAATCCCACAAAGGCAAAGCAGGTCAGGTAAAACAGGCCGACCAGGCTGCCCAAATGCTGCAGGGAGTCCAGGCCGTACGTGCTGGTGGTGAAGGCGATCGCGCCGAACACGCCGATCGGCGCCAGGCGCACGATCATGCCCATGATGCGGAAAATCACATGGCTCAGTTCGTTGATCAGTCGCGAGATACCCGACGCCGCTTCGCCCACCAGGTTCAACGCACTGCCGAACAGCACCGAGAACAGCAGGACTTGCAGCACGTTGTTGTCGGCAAAGGCGCCGATCACCGAGTTGGGGATCAGGTCCATCAGGAACTGGCTGGTGCCGCGGATGTGCTGGCCCTTGTCGGCCAGTTCATTAAGGCCGGCGGAGGAGAGCTGTTCCAAGTGGATGTTGGCGCCGGTGCCGATGCCGGTACTGAAGGCCATGACCAGGCCGATCACCAGGGCGATGGTGGTCAGCACTTCGAAATAGATCACCGACTTGAGGCCGATGCGCCCGACTTTTTTCAGGTCGCCGGCACCGGAAATGCCGCTGACCACCACGCAGAATACGATCAGGCCGATCAGCATTTTGATCAGCTTGATAAAGCCGTCGCCCAGGGGTTTGAGTTGCGAAGAGAATTCGGGAAGGGCCAGGCCGCAAACAACGCCTAGCATCAGGCCGATCACGACTTGCAGGAAAATCGAACGCGAGCACCATCTGAGCATGGGAGGGATCTCTATTCGGTGCCCTGGTGGTTCCAGGGCTTAATTGTTGTGGTCATACCGGTAAGTCCAGTGCGGGGCCAGTCTAGGCCAGGTATTTTTGAAATCACAAGTAATAATTCGGCGGTTGGCAGGTCCCGGTCTGACCAGTGGGTCGGTAAGGGCGATGCTTGAGCGGTTGGCGGCGTGCAAAATTTTTCGCTTATCATCCGGCGCTCGGCACAGAAGGGGGGCGAATGGACACACCAGGTTTGAGCACCGATAAGCATGGGCACCGACACTGCGCCTGGCGCGGTGCCGCGCCGGAATACCTGCATTACCACGACCATGAGTGGGGCGTGCCGGTGGCCGATGACCGCCAGTTGTACGAGAAGATCTGCCTGGAAGGGTTTCAGGCGGGGCTGGCGTGGATCACCATCCTGCGCAAGCGCGAGCAGTTTCGTGCGGCGTTCGACGGCTTTGATTTCCACCGCGTGGCGCAGTATGGCGAGGCGGATATCCAGCGCCTGATGCAGGACCCAGGCATCGTGCGTAATCGGGCCAAAATCGTTTCCACGATCAATAATGCACGCCGCGCGCGTGAGCTGGTGGAGGAGACCGGCTCGCTGGCGCAGTGGTTATGGGCCTTCGAGCCCGGCCCGGAAGAGCGCCCGGCCGTGGTGGACCTGGCTTACTGGACCGGCAACCCGACATCGCCGGCTTCGGTGCGTTTATCCAAGGCTTTGAAGAAACGTGGCTGGACGTTCGTGGGGCCGACCACGATGTATGCGCTGATGCAGGCGATGGGGATGGTCAATGATCATCTCGAAGGATGCGCATGTCGCCCGCGGATTGAAGCGCTGCGGCGCCAGTTCAAGCGCCCCTGAATTGCCGACTCGGCGCGGTTGAAACTGTGGGAGGAGGCTTAACCCCGATAGGCATGGGTACATCCATCGTCAGCAGAATATCGCGGACCTTGTCCAGGGCCGGGTCGATATCGAGCAGTTCAATGGCGCCGAACCCGACAATCAAGCCCCCACGCACCGGCGCGTCATGAAAGAACACCTCCAGCGGGTACAAGCCGACGTCCACCTGGCGCGCCAGCTCACTCAGCCGTGCAATGTTCACCGGCACCTTGCACAGGGCAGCCAGGTGGAAACCGGCCACCGTGGGTATTGCTTCGAACCACGGCGACAGATCGCCCGCCAGGCGCTGCAGGATGCGTTCGCGGCGCGCGGCGTACACCGCGTGGCAGCGGCGTATGTGTTTGAGCAGATAGCCGTCGCTGATAAATTTGGCCAGCGCCCATTGCGGCAACGTTGAGCTGTGCTGGTCGGTCAGTTGCTTGGCCTTGAGCACCGCGCCGTGGATCGCCGGCGGCAGTACCACATAGCCCAGGCGTAATTCGGGCAGCAGGGTCTTGGAGAAGGTGCCCACGTAAGCCACTACCCCGCGGCCGTCCAGGCTTTGCAGCGAATCGGTAGGGCGGCCCTCGTAGCGGAATTCGCTGTCGTAGTCGTCCTCAATGATGATCGCGCCCAGCTCGAACGCCCGCGCCAGCAAGGCTTCGCGCCGCGCCGGGCTCATGGGCATGCCGAGGGGAAATTGATGCGAGGGCGTGACATAGATCAGCCGCGTGCCGTCGGGGATCTTGTCCACCTCAATGCCCTGGTCGTCCACCGGAACGCTGGCGACGCTGGCCCCCATCGCCATGAACAACTGCCGCGCGGGGCTGTAGCCGGGGTCTTCCATCGCGACGACGCTGCCCGGTTCCAGCACCACGCGGGCGAGCAGGTCCAGCGCCTGTTGCGCGCCGTTGGTGACCACGATGTCGCTGTCGCGGCAATTGACCCCGCGTGAAAACGCGATATGCCCGGCGATGGCGCTGCGCAATTCCGGCAGCCCTTCGGGTTGACTGTAGAACCCGCTGTGCTCGGCGATGCGCCGCAGGGCATGCTGGGTGCAGCGGCGCCATTCATCCTGAGGGAACTGCTGACGGGTGGTGGCGCCGCCGATAAATTCATAGCGCAGGCGCTTGTCGCCGGCGGGGTGATGCATGGGGGAGGGCAGCGCTTGCCACTTCGCCAGGTTGGCGGCGCACGCGAGGTCGGTGGCGGCCTGCACGCGATCAGGCTGCGGCGCCCATGCGTTGACGAAGGTCCCACGGCCAATCCTGCCTACCAGCAGGCCTTCATAGGTCAAAGTGGCGTAGGCATCGGACACGGTCTTGCGCGATAGGCCCAATTGCTTGGCCAGCAAGCGGCTGGGTGGCAGTTGCGCACCCGCCGCCAGGCGCCCGGCGCAGATGGCTTCACGCAACTGTTGATAAAGCTGGGCCGCCAGGTCTTTACGCCCGTTGATGACGAGGTGCAGTTCCATGTTTCATCCTGAGACAGATCGATCTGCGCCAAGGTTACCCGCAAATCGATCTGTCGCGCTGTGGCAGCACTCAGGACAGGAAACCACCGTCCACATTCAGCGACACACCTGTGGTGTAGCTCGACGCATCGCTGGCCAGAAACAGCACCGCGCCGGCCATCTCGCTGGGGGCGGCCACGCGTTTGAGGGGGATCTGTGCCAGGGCCATTTTCAGGATCGAGTCGTTCTTGACCAGTGCCGAGGCGAACTTGGTGTCGGTCAGGCCCGGCAGCAGCGCGTTGCAGCGAATGCCGAATTCGGCGCATTCCTTGGCGAACACCTTGGTCATGTTGATGACTGCGGCCTTGGTCACCGAGTAAATGCCCTGGAATATGCCGGGCGAGATGCCGTTGATCGAGGCCACGTTGATGATGCTGCCGCCGCCGTTTTCGCGCATCAGCTTGCCGGCTTCCACGGACATGAAGAAGTAGCCACGGATATTCACGTCCACGGTTTTCTGGAACGCGCCGAGGTCGGTGTCCAGCACGTTGCAGAATTGCGGGTTGGTCGCGGCGTTATTGACCAGGATATCCAGGCGCCCGAACTGCTCGCGAATGCCTGCGAACACGTGGCTGATCTGCTCCATTTCACCGATGTGGCAAGCCACCGCCGTGGCCTTGCCGCCGTCGGCGATGATCGCATCGGCTACGTGCTGACAGCCTTCGAGCTTACGGCTGGAGACGATTACGTGGGCGCCTTGCTGAGCCAGCAACTTGGCGATGGCCTCACCGATGCCACGGCTGGCGCCGGAGACAAACGCGATCTTGCCGTCGAGGTCGAACAGGTGGGTCTTGGACATGAGGGTTCCTTAGAGGGCTGATTTGCCGATGACATTCAGGCTCATTTGCTCGAGCAGTGCGTTCATCTGGATGAACTGCGCAAAGCGTTTGTCCTGGGTCTGGCCATGGAAGAAGCGGTAGTAGATCTGCTGCACGATGCCGGCCAGGCGGAACAGGCCGTAGGTGTAGTAGAAATCGAAGTTGTCGATCCGGATGCCCGAGCGCTCGGCGTAGTAGTCGACGAACTCGCGGCGGGTGAGCATACCTGGCGCATTGCTCGGCTGGCGGCGTATCAATTGCACCGGTGCAGGGTCGGCGGCTTCGATCCAGTAGGCGAGGGAGTTGCCCAGGTCCATCAGTGGGTCGCCCAGGGTGGTCAGTTCCCAATCCAGCACGCCGATGATCTGCATCGGGTTACGGGGGTCGAGGATCACGTTGTCGAAGCGGTAGTCATTATGCACGATGCTGGAGGTGGGGTGATCGGCCGGCATCTTGTCGTTGAGCCAGGCGCGTACCGCCTCCCACTTCGGCGCGTCGGGGGTCAGGGCTTTTTCGTAGCGCTCGCCCCAGCCGCGAATCTGCCGCGCCACGTAGCCTTCGGGCTTGCCCAGGTCGGCCAGGCCGCAAGCGCTGTAGTCCACCTGATGCAGTTCGACGAACTTGTCGATAAAGCTTTTGCACAGTGCTTCGGTCCTGGCGGCGTCCAGGCCCAGCTCGGCGGGCAGGTCGGAGCGCAGGATGATGCCGTTGACGCGTTCCATCACATAGAATTCGGCGCCGATCACTGACTCATCGGTGCAATGCACGTAGGCTTTGGGGCAGTACGGGAACCCGTCTTTGAGCTGGTTGAGAATGCGGAATTCACGGCCCATGTCGTGGGCGGACTTGGCTTTGTGCCCAAAGGGCGGGCGGCGCAGCACAAATTCCTGATCGGGGTATTCCAGCAGGTAAGTCAGGTTGGAGGCGCCACCGGGGAACTGGCTGATGGTGGGCGTGCCGTTCAACCCCGGGATATGGGCCTTGAGGTAGGGATCGATCAGGCCGGCATCGAGTTCTTCGCCGGGGCGAATCTGGGTGGATTGGTCGTTCAGCGCCATGCTTATCCCTTCTGCTTATTCTAAAGGCCTCGGACTATTGGCTAATCTAATGCGCGCCACCGCCCAGCCACAAGGTCGGGGCGGTTTAATAGGTTAGCGTGTTGCACGATGATCAACGTGCCTGATCGGTCATTTTGCGGGCGGGGGCAGGGCGACCGGGGTGAGCACCGGGCGCCCGGCGAAGTACTCCACCAGGTTGTCGGCCACGCGCTGCACGGTGTCATGCGCGGCTTCGGGCGACAGACCGGCGACATGGGAGGTGAGCACAGTATTGCCCAGGCGTTTGAGGGCGTCGGGCACCTTGGGTTCGTCGTCGAACACATCCAGGGCTGCGCCACCGATGCGGCGCTGTTCCAGCGCGGCAATCAGGTCGGCGGTGACCACCACGCTGCCGCGTCCGATATTCACCAGATAACCATGGGGCCCGAGGGCGTCCAGCACACGTCGGTCGATCAGGTGCCGGGTGCCGTCGCCGCCCGGCGTGGCCAGGATCAGGAAGTCTGCGGTGCGCGCCAGATCCAGGGCCGTGGCGCAGTAGGTGTAGTCCACGTCATCCCGTGGTTGGCGATTGTGGTAACTGATCTCCATGCCAAAGCCCAGGGCCGCGCGCTTGGCGATCTCCAGGCCGACGGCGCCGAGCCCGAGAATACCTAACTGCTTGCCGCCCAGGGACGGGCGCATCACCTTGGGCCACTCGCCGCGCCGCACGGCCGCATCGTTCTGCGGGATACCCCGTACCAGTGACAGCAACAACGCCATGGCGTGGTCGGCCACCGATGGCGCGTTGACGCCGGCGCCGTTGGTGACCACGATCCCGCGATTGCTGGCGGCCTGCAGGTCGACGTGTTCATAGCCGGCGCCGATCACGCAGATGATCTCCAGCAGCGGCAGCGCGGCGATTTCCTCGGCGTACAAGCCCAGCGGACCACGGGTCAGCACGGCCTGGATCTGCCCGCCGTGGGCCTTGATGGCGTGGGCGCGTTCGGCGGGCGTCGGGGCCAGGATCACATGAAAATCGTTACTCTCGATGATGGGCAGGTAGTCGTTGATGGTTTCAACCAGGACCAGGACAGTGGTGGTCATCGCAAGGCTCTTCCTTGGGGGTTAGAGAGCACCAGTATGCGGGATTTGTAAGACAGAGCGTTTTATCGGGAAGGAAAATTTACTGCTCGTAGGATCGGGCACGTTCGCCCCTGTGAGCGCCTGCACCGGTCAACCATTCCTCAGCTAAGTCTTTGCTTCTTCACGAGAATCCCGGACAATCCGGGCCCTTCTATGGTCGGGGCGCTGCCTGTCAGGTTTTTCTGACTCGTCCCGGCCGTGTAAATGCGGAGATCCGACCGGATGAATGATCAGGCCAATAGCGTCGATGAACGCTATGCAACGACACCTGCAACCCTCACGCGCTGGAGCCGCCAGGACACCACCTGGATGCTCGGCCTGTTCGGCACCGCCATCGGCGCCGGTACTTTGTTCTTGCCGATCAACGCGGGGCTGGGCGGCTTCTGGCCCCTGGTGATCCTGGCGCTGCTGGCATTCCCGATGACGTTCTTCGCCCACCGTGGCCTGACGCGGTTCGTGCTGTCCGGTCGTGAAGGCTCCGACATTACCGACGTGGTAGAGGAGCACTTCGGCATCAAGGCCGGGGCGCTGATCACGCTGCTGTACTTCTTTGCGATTTTCCCGATCCTGCTGATCTACAGCGTGGCGCTGACCAACACCGTCAGTAGCTTCATGGAACACCAGTTGCACATTCTGCCGCCGCCACGGGCGATCCTGTCGTTCGTGCTGATCCTGGGCCTGCTGGCCGTGGTGCGCTGCGGCGAGCAGGTGATCGTCAAGGCCATGAGCCTGATGGTGTATCCGTTTATCGTCGCCTTGCTGTTTTTGGCGGTGTACCTGGTGCCGCACTGGATCGGTGGCATCCTCAGCACCGCCCGCGAGGTGCCGGCGCCGGCGGCGTTGCTCAATACGCTGTGGCTGGCGATTCCGGTGATGGTGTTCTCGTTCAACCATTCGCCGATCATCTCGGCGTTTGCGGTGGATCAGAAGCGCCAGTACGGCGCCCATGCCGATGAGCGCAGCTCGCAGATCCTGTCCCGCGCGCACCTGTTGATGGTGGCGATGGTGTTGTTCTTTGTGTTCAGCTGCGTGCTGACCCTGTCGCCGGCCCAGTTGGCCGAAGCCAAGGCGCAGAACCTGTCGATCCTGTCGTACCTGGCCAACCACTTCAACAACCCGACCATCGCATTTGCTGCGCCGTTGATCGCGTTTGTGGCGATTGCCAAGTCGTTTCTGGGCCACTACATCGGTGCCAGCGAAGGCCTCAAGGGCCTGGTGCTCAAAACCGGTCGCCGCCCGGCCGCCAAAACCCTGGACCGCATGACCGCCGCCTTCATGCTGGTGGTGTGCTGGATCGTCGCCACGCTCAATCCCAGCATCCTCGGCATGATCGAGACGCTGGGCGGCCCGGTGATTGCGTCGATCCTGTTCCTGATGCCGATGTACGCCATTCGCAAAGTACCGGCCATGGCCAAGTACCGTGGGCAGGCGTCCAACGTGTTTGTCACGGCGGTCGGTTTGGTGGCGATTACGGCGTTGGTGTATTCGCTGATGGCTTGAGTGGTGTGGGAGGGGCTTGACCTCTCCCACCATTGTTTTGCCTTGAGTAATGGCTTGTTCCAGACATAAAAAAACGCCGCGTATCTTGCGATACGCGGCGTTTTTCACATCAACACACCGTTAAGCTTGCAGCACCGGGATGTTGGCGCTGGCCGCGATCTTGCGGAACTCGGCGATCTGGTCGAAGTTCAGGTAGCGGTAGACATCGCTGGCCATGGTGTCCAGCTTGGCCGCGTAACCCATGTACTCCTCGACGGTCGGCAGGCGACCCAGGGTGGAAGCGACTGCCGCCAGCTCAGCCGAAGCCAGATAGACGTTCGCGCCGTCACCCAGACGGTTCGGGAAGTTACGGGTCGACGTCGACACCACGGTGGAGTTCGGTTCTACCCGTGCCTGGTTACCCATGCACAGCGAGCAGCCCGGCATTTCCATGCGTGCGCCAGCCTTGCCGTAGATGCCGTAGTAGCCTTCTTCGGTCAGTTGGTGAGCGTCCATCTTGGTCGGCGGCGACAGCCACAGACGGGTTGGCAGCTGACCCTTGACCTGTTCCAGCAACTTACCGGCAGCGCGGAAGTGACCGATGTTGGTCATGCACGAACCGATGAACACTTCGTCGATCTTCTCGCCGGCAACGCTGGACAGCAGACGAGCGTCGTCCGGGTCGTTTGGTGCGCAGAGGATCGGCTCGTTGATCTCGGCCAGGTCGATTTCGATGATTTCGGCGTATTCGGCGTCGGCATCGGCTTCCATCAGCTCCGGGTTGGCGACCCAGGCTTCCATCGCTTGGGCGCGACGTTCCAGAGTGCGCGCATCGCCGTAGCCTTCGCCGATCATCCAGCGCAGCAGGGTGATGTTGGAGTTCAGGTACTCGGTGATGGACTCTTTGGACAGCTTGATGGTGCAACCGGCAGCCGAACGTTCGGCCGAGGCGTCGGACAACTCGAACGCCTGCTCCAGGGTCAGGTCGTTCAGGCCTTCGATTTCCAGGATGCGGCCGGAGAAGGCGTTTTTCTTGCCTTTCTTCTCTACGGTCAACAGGCCAGCCTGGATCGCGTAGTAAGGAATGGCATGAACCAGGTCACGCAGGGTGATGCCAGGTTTCATTTTGCCTTTGAAGCGCACCAGGATCGATTCCGGCATGTCCAGCGGCATAACGCCGGTGGCGGCGGCGAACGCGACCAGACCGGAACCTGCTGGGAACGAGATGCCCATCGGGAAACGGGTGTGGGAGTCGCCACCGGTGCCGACGGTGTCCGGCAGCAGCATGCGGTTCAGCCAGCTGTGGATGATGCCGTCGCCTGGACGCAGCGACACGCCGCCACGGGTCATGATGAAGTCAGGCAGGGTGTGGTGGGTGGTCACGTCGATCGGCTTTGGATAGGCCGCGGTGTGGCAGAAGGACTGCATCACCAGGTCGGTCGAGAAGCCCAGGCACGCCAGGTCTTTGAGTTCGTCACGGGTCATCGGACCGGTGGTGTCCTGGGAACCCACGGTGGTCATCTTCGGTTCGCAGTAGGTGCCTGGACGCACGCCTTTGCCTTCCGGCAGGCCGCACGCCTTGCCGACCATCTTCTGCGCCAGGGTGAAGCCTTTGCCGGTATCGACCGGGGCTTCTGGCAGCTTGAACAGATCGGTCGGGCCCAGGCCCAGCTCGGCACGCGCTTTTTCGGTCAGGCCACGGCCGATGATCAGCGGGATACGGCCGCCGGCGCGGACTTCGTCCAACAGCACCGGGGTCTTCATTTCGAAGGTGGTCAGGACTTCGTCGGTGCCGTGTTTGCAGACTTTGCCGGCATGCGGGTAAAGGTCGATCACGTCGCCCATGTGCATGTTGGTGACGTCGAATTCGATTGGCAGTGCGCCGGCATCTTCCATGGTGTTGTAGAAGATCGGAGCGATCTTGCTGCCGAAGCAGAAACCACCGGCGCGCTTGTTCGGTACGTAAGGCACGTCGTCGCCGAAGAACCACAGTACGGAGTTGGTGGCGGATTTACGCGACGAACCGGTACCGACCACGTCACCGACGTAGGCGATCGGGAAGCCTTGGCCGCGCATCTCTTCGATCTGCTTCATCGGGCCGGTCTTGCCTTGCTCGTCCGGCACGATGCCTTCGCGCGCCATTTTCAGCATGGCCAGGGCGTGCAGCGGGATATCAGGGCGGGACCAGGCGTCCGGGGCAGGGGACAGGTCGTCGGTGTTGGTTTCGCCGGTGACCTTGAACACGCGCAGGCTGATCTTGTCGGCCAGGGTCGGACGGTTCTTGAACCACTCGCCATCGGCCCAGGACTGCAGCACGGCTTTAGCGTGTTGGTTGCCGTTCTTGGCTTTTTCAGCGACGTCGTGGAAGGCATCGAACATCAGCAGGGTGTGCTTGAGTTGAGCGGCGGCAACAGGTGCCAGCTCGGCATCGTCGAGCAGCTCGACCAGGGTCACGATGTTGTAGCCGCCCTGCATGGTGCCAAGCAGCTCAACGGCGCGTTTCTTGTCGATCAGGGGGGAAGTGGCTTCGCCCTTGGCCAGGGCGGACAGGAAACCGGCCTTGACGTAGGCAGCTTCGTCAACGCCTGGTGGAATGCGGTTGGTGATCAGGTCAACGAGGAATTCTTCTTCGCCAGCCGGAGGATTTTTCAGCAGCTCGACCAGGCCTGCGGTTTGTTCGGCATTAAGCGGCTGGGGAACGATACCCAGGGCTGCACGCTCTTCGATATGTATGCGGTAGGCTTCAAGCACAGTTATTACCCTCATCAGTGGTCCCACGGGACGCTCATCCAGAAATGATCGGCACGCGTGCGCTCGGGGGCTTTTTGGGCCGCAAAGCCAGCGCTGCCGGCATTTCTCACAGAAGCTGCTTTCAAAGTTTTACGCCTGCAGAACGGAGCTGATGAGGGTTGGCGCTGATGCTCGACCTACCGGGTCGTTCACCATCGCCAACACCGTTCTGAAGGAACGACTGTGCTCGTGACGCTTTGAAAACAGCTTCCAGCGGATTATTGGCGCCTTACAAGGCCGGATGATTCTACGGCAAAAAAAATTTAAAGGTAAGTTGCCATGTCACGTTTGCCGGGTGATCAACCTTAGACAAAGGGCTAACATGACGCACTGTTTCACTGATTTGCGTGCCGCCGCCCATGTCCAACCAAACCATCAAAACCCCCTGCGTAGGCCTGTGCTCCACCGTTTACGGCGACCTCGTTTGCCGTGGCTGCAAGCGCTTCCACCATGAAGTGATCCAGTGGAACGGCTATAACGAAGAAGAAAAACGCGCGGTCTGGCTGCGGTTGGAGCACTTGTTGGTGCAGGTGATGGCCGGCAAGCTGGAAGTGTTCGACCCTGGCAAACTGCGCGGGCAACTGGAGCAGCGCAAGATCCGTTTTGTGCCGCACCAGTCCGCGTACTGTTGGGCGTACCAGTTGATTGCTCGCGGGGCGCGGGTGATCAATAACCTGGAGGCGTACGGCATGGTGCTGTTGCCGGAGTTTCGCGAGTGGGCCTTGCCGGAACTGCGCGATGCCATCGACCGTGAGTTCTTTATCCTCTCCGAGGCCCATTACCAGCGCTATATCGCCCCGGCCTTCTTGAACGATGCACTCGCTGACTGACAACACACATCCAAATGGGGGAGGGTCTTGCCCCCACCCACATTGGATCTCGGTGGTATGGGGGAGTCGGCGTCAGGCCTTGGTCGCCAGTGCCCCCAGGTCATCCATCAAGGTCTGCGGCTTGAGCACCAGTACATCGCTGTCCACCGCGTCCAGTATCACCTCCGCCGTATTACCGATCAGCGATCCGGAAATGCCGGTGCGCCCCACTGTGCCGATGATGGTCACGGCCGCTTTCAGTGTGTGGGCAAGATGGGGGATCAATACGTCCGCCGGGCCCTCTTCGACGTGCAGGTGTGCGTCATCCACATCGAATTTAGCCTGGAACGCCTTGCACTGCTCGCGATAACGCGCCTCGATGGTTTCCTTGAGCTGGAACGTCGGGTCCGCCGCCGACAGCATCGGCGAAGGATGGGCGCTGATCACATGCAACTGCGCCTTGGCCAGACTGGCGATGCCGAAGCCATGGTCGATGATCGCGTGATGCAGCTCGCGGTGTTCTGCGTCGTTGTTGCCCACATCAATCGCCGCCAGAATCACCCCGCCCGCCCAAGGCGTGGACGTCTTCACCAGCAGCACCGGCGTCGGGCACACGCGCAACAGTTTCCAGTCCGCCGGCGTCAGCAGCGCCTTTTTAAGCGGGCTGTCGGGAAAGTGCTGCTTGATCACTAGCCCACAGCCCTCGGCCTGCTGCACGTCGATAATTGTGTCATGCAGGCTTTCATTCCACGCCTGCTCGGTGGTCACGCTGTAACCGTCTTCCTGCAAGCCGGCCTTGAGCAGGCTCAACAGCGCCGAATGCTCGTGTTTCCTGTCGCAGATCAGCAAATGCAAGTGCGCGCCGGTGACCCCGGCGATCAGCTTGGCGCGCTTGAGGGCCAGGCCTTCCGAATGCGCGGGCTCGATGACCACCAGGATGCTGCGAATGGCTTGCATGATCGGATCTCCAAAAGGGTGAGCGTGGAACAACTATAGTTGCTGCCCGCCGGACGTCATGTTGATGCACATCAAGCCCGGTGGCTGGTGGTCTGCGGCGCGGTCGGTATAATCGCCCCCCTTTTGTGATCCTTTGCCCGTGAGCCCGATGAACCTGCCCGAAATCCACGAATTCCTCGGTTGCCGTACCCCTGACGCCTGGGTCCAGGCCGCGTTGGCCGATCAGGACACCCTGTTGATCGACCACAAGAACTGTGAATTCAAGGCCGCCAGCACCGCGCTTAGCCTCATGGCCAAGTACTACGCCCATGTCGACCTGATCAACATGATGTCGCGCCTGGCCCGGGAAGAACTCGTGCATCACGAGCAGGTCATGCGCCTGATGAAAAAGCGCAAAGTGGAACTGCGCCAACTGCACGCCGGGCGTTATGCCTCCGGACTGCGCAAAGTGGTGCGCAGTCATGAGCCGGTCAAGCTGGTGGACACTCTGGTGGTCGGCGCGTTTATCGAGGCGCGCAGTTGCGAGCGTTTCGAAGCGCTGGTGCCGCATTTGGACGAAGAACTCGGCAAGTTCTACTTTGGCCTGCTCAAAAGCGAAGCGCGGCATTTCCAGGGCTATTTGAAATTGGCCTACCAGTATGGCGACGCCAGGGACATTGCCCAGGTGATCGAGCGGGTAAGGGCGGCGGAGCAGGAACTGATCGAGTCACCCGACATCGAGTTCCGCTTTCACAGTGGCGTGCCAGCCTGACGCTACCGCGACGCCGATCAGCGCGGTGATCCCGGTCAGTAACAGGATCACCGTTTGCGTGCCGACAGGCGCGGCCAGCAGCGCAACCATCAAGCCCGCCAAGGGTTGGGCGAGGTTGTTGAGCAGGGTGATCACGCCTACGGTCTTGCCGAAGTCCTGCACCGGAATCACCCGCTGCCGGGTACTGCGCAGGTACACATTGAACATCTTGTCAAAGCCTGTGATCAGCAGGAAACCCAGGGTGTAGGCCCACACATCCGGGCTGATCGCCGTGATCAGCGCACCCACGGCAATCATTGAATAGCCCAGCCCGCCCATGAGCTTCATGGGCAATGCCGAGTGAGCCAGATAGAACAGAATCCCAATGGTGACCAGCGCCCCCGCAGCCTGGAGCAGGGCGTAGCTGTCCTTGCCGGCGCCGAACTGGCCGGTGACCATGGCCGCCGAGGTCGCCAGCGTTACGCCGACGATCAGGTTGACGCCGACCGCCAGGGTGATGATGCGCTTGAGTGCCGCCAGTCGACCTATGTGGCCGAAGGCGATGCGCAGCGGCTGCAGCCAGATATCGCCGTGCTGGGCATGGCTCGGTAGGTGGATTGTGGTGTGGCGCTGCCAGATCAACATGGCCAGATCGGCCACCACGAACAGCCCGGCCACGCCTGCCACCACCCACGGCCAGCTCCAGACTTGCAGCAGCAGCGCCGCCAGCAGCGGGCCGAGCACCAGGCCGCTCTGATCGGCAATCTGTGAATAGGACAGGGTCTTGGCGTAGCTGTACTGTGGGAAACCATGGGGCATCACCACTTCCCGCGCCATGATGCCCAGGGTCGTCAGCACCCCGCACAGTGCCGACAGGATCACCAGCCAATAAATGCCATCGAACAGCCCATACAACGCTACCGTCACTGCGCATACCAGTGCCCGGTAGACCTGGCTGATATGCAGGATGCGCACCGGTGAAAACTTATCGCACAACGCCCCGCACACCGGGAACGCCAGGTAGCGCGGCAGCGACTCGCAAAAAAACGCCAGGCCCGCCCAGGCCACGCTGCCGGTGGTCTGGAACACGATCAGGGGCACGATAAACAACAGAATCTGGTCCGCCAGCCGCGACACAAGCAGTGAGATGAAGAACGCCAGGTAATCCTTACGCATACAGCTCCCTGGGGTTGGCGTTAAAAACTGCGGGCTATTTGTTAAAAACTCTTAAAAACATGAAGCTTGACCTGTCGGGAGTTGGCCGACCACTCAAGTGGTGCAGCTTGCCATCTATAATGCCCGCTCTTCAATCAATCGCCGTTTGCACACTGAGAACCTATGGAAAACCTGGGGCTGGGCAAGGTTCTGCTGGTCGAGGACGACGAACGACTGGCAGGGCTGATCGCACATTTTTTGTCGCAGCATGGCTTTGACGTGCGAGTGGTGCACCGGGGCGACGAGGCCCTGGAAGCCTTTTTGGATTTCACCCCGAAGATGGTGGTGCTCGACCTGATGCTGCCGGGCCAGAGCGGCCTGCAGGTGTGCCGTGAAATCCGTCGCGTGTCGGACACACCGATTGTGATCCTCACCGCCAAGGAGGACGACCTGGACCATATCCTGGGCCTGGAGTCCGGCGCCGACGACTACGTGATCAAGCCGATCAAACCACCCGTGCTGCTTGCGCGCCTGCGTGCGCTGCAACGCAGGCAGGCGCCCGAGCCCACGGTACGTGGCGCGCTGGCGTTCGGCCGGTTGGCCATCGACCGCAGTTGCCGGGTGGTCAGCCTGGGCGACGAGCGCATCGACCTGACCACCATGGAGTTCGAACTGCTCTGGCTGCTGGCCAGCAACGCCGGCAGCATCCTGTCGCGCGATGACATTCTCAACCGCATGCGCGGTATCGCCTTCGACGGGCTCAACCGCAGCGTCGACGTGTACATCAGCAAGCTGCGCGCCAAGCTCAACGACAACCCTCGCGAACCGGTCTGCATCAAGACCATCTGGGGCAAGGGCTACCTGTTCAATCCGTTTGCGTGGGAGGTCTAGGTGCTGCGACTTTACCTGCGTCTGTATCTGATCCTGGCGTTGGGGCTGGCGGGCGCGATCTGGCTGGTCAACTACACCTTCGACGAGTTGCTGCCCGAGGCCAACGAAACCTACAACCGCGAGGCCCTGCGTGGCCCGGCTTACGGCCTGGTGGAACAATTGCGGCCGCTGCCCGTTACACAGCGCCAGGCTCGGCTTGCTGAGCTGCAACCTTATTACGGGCTGCGTCTGCAACTGGTGCTCAAGGATGCTCAGGCACTGACGGCTCGCGAGCAAGCGCTGCTGGCCGAGGGGCGGCTGGTGGTACGTGGCGACTTTATGGAGTTCCTCGCCGATATTGACGGTGGCCCGCAATTGCTGGAGATCAAGCTGCCGGAAGAGCCTAAATGGCTGTATATGTGGGCCTATGGGTTTCTCGGCGTGTGCCTGGCCGTTGTCCTGTATTTTTGGGTGCGCCCGCATTGGCGCGACCTGGAGCACATCCGCCTGGCCGCCCAACGCTTTGGTGATAACGACCTCGGCTCACGTATCCTGCTGCCGCGACGTTCCACCGTGCGCGAGCTGGCCGGCCACTTCAATCAGATGGCCGAGCGCATCGAAAGCCTGATCGCCAATCAGCGCGAACTCACCAACGCGGTATCCCATGAACTGCGCACGCCGATCGCGCGGCTGTCGTTCGAACTCGACCAGCTCAAGCAACAGGCCGACCCACGCCAGCGCGGCGAGCTGATTGCCGACATGTACGCCGACCTGGGCGAGCTGGAAGAGATGGTCTCGGAGTTGCTCACCTACGCCAGCCTGGAGCGAGGCGCCACGCAGGTAACCCGCGAGCGCATCGAAGCCCACAGCTGGCTCGACAGCGTTATCGCCAGCGTGGCGCTGGAGGCCGAAGCGGCCGGCGTCCAGTTATCGCTGCGGGTGTGTGAGGTGGACTTTATCCAGATTGAGCCGCGCTTTATGGCTCGCGCTGTGATCAACCTGTTGCGCAACGCCATCCGTTACGCCGAGCGGCGGGTACAGGTGTCGCTGATCGCGTTCGGTAGCGGCTATGAAGTGCGTGTATGTGACGACGGCCCCGGCGTGCCCGAGGACGGCCGCGCGAAAATCTTCCAGCCGTTCATGCGCCTGGACGCCAGTCGCGACCGTCGCACCGGCGGCTTCGGCCTCGGCCTGGCCCTGGTGCAACGGGTGTCCCAGTGGCATGGCGGGCAGGTCGAAGTGCAGGATTCGGAATGGGGCGGGGCGTCGTTTCGCATGACCTGGGCGTACGCCGAATAACGGCTGTGGCGCCCGAGCCAGTTAGGGTGCCAGCGCGCTCAGGATCGCATGCGCCACCTTTACCCGCTCAGCGTTCGGGTAATTCCTGTTCGCCAGGATCACCACGCCTTTGTCCTGGGCTGGCACATACGCGACGTACGCGCCAAAACCGCCGGTGGAACCGGTCTTGTTGTACAGCGCATTGGCCGGTTGCGCGTGGGGCGTGGCAAACCAACCGACCGCGTGGGGTTGCATGGCCATCGGCGTGGAGTTGCCGTCGATCAGGGCCTGCAGCGCGATGGGGTAAGGGTAGTACTCCCAGCCCAGAGCCTGGGTCATGCCGTCTACTTGGTAATAACCGCTATGGGCGGTGGCGATGGCTTGTTGCAGCGGTTGCTCCAGGGTTTGCGGGTGCATGTTCGCGATGACGTAATGCGCCAGGTCACGGGCGGTGGTCTTGATGCCATAGGCTTCGCTGTCCAGCGCGCCAGGGGAAACGCGCACGGGCTTGTCCTGCTTGTCATAGCCCTGGGCGTAACGAGGTTTTTGCTCGTCTGGCACGTTTACGTAGGTGTTTTTCAGGCCTAGTTTGGGCAGCAGCGTCTGCTCCATGGCGACGTGGTAAGGCTGCCCCAGGCTTCGCGCGGCCAGATAGCCGAACAGGCCGATGCTCGGGTTGGAATACAACCGCTGCGTGCCGGGGGCGTAGGCGGGTGTCCAGTGCTGGAAGTAGCTGAGCATGTTGTCGGCATTGTCGGCCGCCTGGGGAATCTGCAACGGCAGGCCGCCCGCGGTGTAGGTCGCCAATTGCAGCAGGCTGATACGTTCTAGAGCGCTGCCCTTGAGAGCCGGCAGGTGCTGGGCGGCCGGGTCCGTGAGCTTAAGTTTGCCGGTAGCCTGGGCGTAGCCGCCAAGCGTGGCGGCGAAGGTTTTACTGACCGAACCCACTTCAAACAGCGTGTTTTCGGTCACGGGCTGTCGCGTGTCTCTGGAAGCGAGGCCGTAATTAAAGTATTGCACCTGGCCTTTGTGGATCACTGCCACCGAAAGACCGGTGATGCCTTGCTGCTGCATCAGCGGTTCGACGCTGGCGTTGACCACGGGGCGCAGGTCCGAATCGGCCAGACAGTGACCGGCGCTGAGCAGCAGGCTAGAGAGGGCGAGTGATCGTACGGAGTGACGCATGGTGGTTGGCTTCCCTAATAAGTGGTGCGATGACAATCAAGGCCTGCGCAGGCGCCGCAAATCTAGGTGGATTTCACTGACTCGACAAACGATGATATCTCGTCCCAGCCATTAGAAAAATTTGGGCTAGCTGATGTTGCGTTCCCATTTGCCCCTCAATGCCCTGCGCGCCTTCGAGGTTTCGGCTCGCCACCTGAGCTTCACCCGCGCCGCCATCGAGCTGTGCGTTACCCAGGCGGCGGTCAGCCATCAGGTAAAAAGCCTGGAAGCCCAACTCAATGTCACTTTGTTCAAGCGCCTGCCGCGCGGGCTCATGCTCACCCGCGAAGGCGAAACCCTGCTGCCGGTGCTGCGTGAATCCTTCGACCGCATCGCCCAGACCCTGGGGCAGTTCGAAGGCGGGCATTACCGCGAAGTGCTGACCGTGGGTGCGGTGGGCACCTTCGCGGTGGGCTGGCTGTTGCCGCGCCTTTCGGACTTTCAGGCACGTTACCCGCTGATCGACCTGCGCCTGTCCACCCACAACAACCGTGTCGATGTGGCTGCCGAAGGCCTGGATTACGCAGTACGTTTCGGCGCCGGTGCCTGGCATGGCACCGATGCCTGCCACGTGCTGGCGGCGCCGCTGACGGTGCTGTGCATCCCGGCGATCGCCGAGCACCTGCACGCGCCGCACGACCTGTTGAAGCACACGCTGCTGCGCTCCTACCGCGCCGATGAATGGAACCTGTGGTTTCACGCCGCTGGGTTGCCCGCCGATACCCTTGTGCCACGCAGTATCGTGTTCGACTCTTCGCTGGCGATGATGGATGCCGCGTTGCAGGGGATCGGGGTGGCGTTGGCACCGGCGGTGATGTTTGCGCGGCAATTGGAAAACGATCTGATTCGCCAGCCTTTCGACGTGGGCATTACCACCGGCAGCTATTGGTTGACGCGCCTGCAGTCCAGGGCCGAGACACCGGCGATGCTGGCGTTCAAGGGCTGGCTGCAAACCCAGGCCGGTGAAGACGAAGCTGTCCTTCTGCCATCTTCTTGAAACAAAATGAAACATTCTCGCTGGCTCGGCGATCTACTGTGGCCCCGACCTGAGGCTGTTCATGAAAATTCCGCGCCCCTCCGCCCGCATGCCGCACCTGACTCAACTGCGCAATCTGAAGATGGCGCGCTCGGCCCACGCCTATGTGCGGGGCAGCACCGTGCAATTCTACGAGTGGCTGCACAGCCTGCCCGGACGCCGCTTGCCCCATGGCCCGGCGATTTGGATCTGTGGCGACTGCCACGCCGGTAATCTGGGCCCGACCGGGGACACCGACGGCCGCATCGACATGCATATCCGCGACCTCGACCAAACGGTGATCGGCAACCCGGCCCATGACCTGGTGCGCCTGGCCCTGTCCCTGGCCACGGCCGCGCGTGGCTCGGACCTGCCAGGGGTGACCACCGCACGCATGCTCGAAGAAATGATGCAGGGTTACGAACAAGCCTTCAAAGACAAGCCGGACGAAGCCCCGCCACGCCCCTCCCAGGTCAAGGCCGGCATGCGCAGCGCGGTGGCGCGTACCTGGAAGCATTTGGCGCGTGAACGGATCGAGAGCGTGCGGCCGACGATCCCGCTGGGCAAACACTTCTGGTCGCTGTCGCGGGCGGAAAAAAGTGCGTTGGAAAACGTCTGCGCCTCGGATGACATTCAGCAGTTGGTCACCTCGCTCAAGGGGCGGCCCAAGGATGCCAAGGTCGAGTTGCTGGACTCGGCGTATTGGGTCAAGGGCTGCAGTTCCCTCGGGCTGCTGCGTTATGCAGTGTTGCTCGGTGTGGGTGACAAAGATGATCAGGAGTACTGCCTGATCGATATCAAGGAAGCCGTGGGCGCGGCGGCACCCCGTGCGTCCCGGGCGAAGATGCCACGAGACAATGGTCGCCGCGTGGTTGAGGGCGCGCGTCAGTTGTCGCCGGGATTGGGCGAACGCATGGTGGCGACGCGCTTTTTGGACCATGGTTTTTTTATCCGGGAACTGCTGCCCCAGGACATGAAGCTGGAACTGGACGAACTGAGCGAAACCGACGCCATGCACGCCGCCGGTTACCTGGCCCGCGTGGTCGGTATCGCCCACGCCCGACAGATGGACCGCGCCACCCGCAAGGCCTGGATGGCGGTCCTCCAGGAGAACCGCACCCGGCAACTGGACGCGCCGTCGTGGTTATGGACCAGCGTGGTGCAACTGGTAGGCAGCCATGAGCAAGGCTACCTCAACCACTGCCGGCGATATGCCCTGGAACACTGACCCTCAGCTTGCTGTTATGAGCAGGGCAAGCCTGCTCACTGCAAGAAGCGTTTTATGTTCCAGCTCCAGGCGGGCAACCCCGCTCACAGTCGCTCTCACGCCAGGTATTTGCGAAACCACCCCAATGTGCGCTCCCACGCCAGGTTCGCCGCCGCGTCGTCGTAACGCGGTGTCGAGTCGTTGTGAAAGCCATGGTTGGCGCCCTGGTAGATATACGCCTCATAGAGGGTTCCGGCCGCCTTCAACGCGTGTTCATAGGCCGGCCAGCCTTCGTTGATGCGCGTGTCCAGCTCGCCGAAGTGCAGCATGATCGGCGCCTTGATGCGTGCAACGTCCTTCGTGTCCGGTTGGCGCCCATAAAACGACACAGCAGCGCCCAGTTCGGGATAGGCCACCGCGGCCGCATTGGTTACCCCGCCGCCATAACAGAAACCGGTGATACCGACCTTA
Source organism: Pseudomonas lurida (assembly GCF_013522705.1). Taxonomy (GTDB): domain Bacteria; phylum Pseudomonadota; class Gammaproteobacteria; order Pseudomonadales; family Pseudomonadaceae; genus Aquipseudomonas; species Aquipseudomonas quebecensis. Next base: position 187,158 of record NZ_JAAMRE010000006.1, on the reverse strand, counting down.
CCGTTGCCGCTGTCGTGCTTCATCAGCCATTCGATGGCCGCGAAGAAATCGTTCATCAGTTTGGTCGGGTCGACTTGCTCTTGCAGCGCCTTGCCTTTTTCATCATTGCCGGGGTAACCGCCGACCGAGGTCAGGCCGTCCGGCGCCAGGGCGATGAATCCGGCCTTGGCCAGGCGCCGCGCGACGTCTTCGATATAGGGGTTCAAACCGCGATTTTCATGCACCACCACCACCGCCGGCAGCTTGCCGCTGGCATGTGTCGGGCGCACCAGATAGCCGCGTACTGTGCCGTGGCCCTGAGGCGAGGGGTAGGTGATGTAGTCGGCGACGATGGCAGGGTCGGTGAATTTCACCTGTTCGGCCAGGGCATAGTCGGGGCTCAGCGCCGCCAGCAACGCCGACGCGGTCAGCCCGCCGAAAGTGAACAGCGCGGCGCGGTCGAGAAACTCGCGACGGTTGATCGTGCCATGGGCATAGCCGTCATAGAGTTCCAGCAGTTCGGGGGCGAAGTCTTTGGCGCTCAAGCGTTCCATCGATGCAGTCCTCGCTAAACGGTGGCAGTGAAAGGTACCCGGATTCAGTCGGTGCGACCGTGGGCAGCGGCGGCCAACTGGCCGGTATCGACACGCACAAATACCGAATCGCCGATGGCCGTGAGTACGCCGCCGGCGTACACCTCGCAGATCACCTGGGTTTTGCGCCCGACATCGCCCTCGACCCGCGCGCGTAAGGTCAGCGGTACGCCCATGGGGGTGGGCTTGATGAATTTGATGCCCAGGTTGCCGGTGACGCAGTCGATGCGCGGCTCGCTGCCGGGTTCGCGTTGTTCGGCCTGGTAGTGATAAGCCATGGCGGTCCAGTTGGAGTGGCAGTCCACCAGCATCGCGATCAGGCCGCCATACACCAAGTCCGGCCAGCCGCAGTAGCGGGCGTCCGGCTGGTGCTCGGCAATCACATGGACGCGGTCTTCATCCCAGCGGCTCTTGATGTGCAGGCCGTGGGGATTGCTGCTGCCGCAGCCGTAACAGACGCCTTCCGGCGCGGTGGTGTCCTGCAGTGAAGGGGCGTGCATGTCGCATCCTTTTATTCCGTGGCGATAACTCTGTTTAGCAGGACAAACGAGGAATGGGAATAAAACGCTGAGGTAATGATGCCGCCCAGAGACGGTGTATCACCGCGCAAAACGCCTGGCGCCCGCCACGCACGCGATCACCAGCAGCGTCACCAACAGCATGCCTGGGCTGACCTGTTCATGCAGCAGCCAAGCCGCCAGCGCCAGGCCGAAGAATGGTTGCAGTAACTGCAACTGGCCGACCGCGGCGATACCGCCCTGAGCGAGGCCGCGATACCAGAATACAAAGCCGAGCAACATGCTGAACAACGCCACGTAGCCCAGGCTCAGCCACGCCGGCAGGCTGATCGCGGTGACACTCGACGGCGCCAGCAGCAGGCTCAGTGGCGCCACTACCGGCAGCGCCACCACCAGCGCCCAACAGATCACCTGCCAACCGCCCAGGCTGCGCGACAGCGTGGCGCCCTCGGCGTATCCCAGGCCGCACACCAGCACCGCCAGTAGCATCAGCAGGTCACCGGCCGGGGCGGCGGTCAGGCCCTGCGCGAAGGCGTAGCCCACCACCAGCGCGCTGCCCAACAGTGAGAACAACCAAAATACCGGGCGCGGCCGCTCGCCACCGCGCCACACCGCAAACACCGCCGTGGCCAGCGGCAACAGCCCGATAAACACAATGGAATGGGCTGAGGTCACGTATTGCAGCGCCAGGGCAGTCAGCAGGGGAAAACCAATCACCACGCCCAGCGAAACGATGACCAGGGGCAGCCACTGTTGGCGTGTGGGGCGTTTTTCCTTGAACACCCACAGCAGCACTACCGCGAGCAGCGCGGCGAGGGTGGCGCGGATCACGGTCAGGAACACCGGGTCGAATTCCATTACCGCCAGGCGCGTGGCCGGCAGTGAACCGCTGAAAATCACCACGCCGATAAAACCGTTGATCCAGCCCTGTGCGCGGGTGTCCGGGGTGTCGAGCGTATGTTCCATGAGGTCTGCCTGAAAAAGAGAAGTTGCGTGGGCGTCATCCTAGGAGCGAGCATTGGCACAATCAAAAAATTGTCATGGATACACCTTGCATGCCACGAGCCCGTTACAAACTGCTGGTCGATCGCTTCGCCCAGGCAATTCGCTCAGGCGCGATGGCGCCCGGTACTCGGCTGCCCACGCACCGTCAGTTGGCCGCCGAACATGGCCTTGCGCTGGCCACCGCGAGCCGGGTGTACACCGAGCTGGAGGTCATGGGCCTGGTCAGTGGCGAAACCGGACGCGGTACGTTTGTGCGTGAAATCGCCTTGCCGCCGGGGCAGGGCAGCGGGCAGATGAACGTGGCGGCGGGGCTGCTCGACCTGAATTTCAACTACCCGTCGTTGCCTGGTCAGGCTGACCTGCTGCGCACGGCTTTGCGTCAGTTGGCGCTGTCGGGCGACCTGGAGGCATTGCTGCGTTACCAGCCGCACGCCGGCCGCGTGCACGAGCGCGCCGCTGTCGCTCGGCATTTGCTTAGCCGCGGATTATGCGTAACCGCCGACCAGGTGCTGGTGGTCAGCGGCGCGCAACATGGCCTGGCGGTGACGATGATGGCGCTGCTCAAGCCCGGCGATGTGATTGCTGTCGATGCGCTGACCTACTCGGGGTTCAAGGTGCTGGCCGACACGCTGCACCTGGAAATCCTGGCCCTGCCGGCCAACGCCCACGGCCCGGACCTGGACGCCCTGCAGGCGTTGTGTCGTCGCCGTCCGGTGCGCGCGGTGTACAGCATGCCGACGTTGCATAATCCACTTGGCTGGGTAATGGACCTGGCGCAGCGCGAGCGGTTGGTGCACATCGCCCAACAACACAATCTGATGATTATCGAGGACGCGGCCTACGCGTTTCTCGCCGAGGACGCGCCGCCACCCGTGGCCAGGCTGGCGCCGGAGCGCACGGTGTATGTCGGCGGGTTATCCAAAAGTGTCGCCACTGGCCTGCGGGTAGGATTTGTCGCCGCGCCACCGGCCTGGGTCAAGGCGTTGGAGCGCAGCGTCATGGCGACCACCTGGAACGTGCCCGGCGTCATGAGCGCAATCGCCGTGGGTTGGCTCGAAGACGGCACCGTGGCACAGCTGGAAGCGCAAAAGCGCGAGGATGCGCGGGCGCGCCAGGCGTTGGCGGCCCAGGTGCTCAAGGGGCTGGCTTACACCGCTCATCCCTCTTCGTATTTCTTATGGCTGCCCCTGGCCGAAGATGCCCGCGCCGATCAGGTGGCGATGCAACTGCAGCGCCAGGGCGTGTCGGTGTCCACCGCCGAGCCGTTCGCGGTCTCGACCCATGTGCCGCATGCACTGCGCCTGGCCCTGGGGTCGGTGGACATGCCGGCACTGCGCGAAGCATTGCTCAAGGTGCGCAGTGCCGTGATGTGGTGAGCCGCGCCGGCTCACCGGGGAATCAGAACTTGAAGGCCTGACGGCCGATCAGCAGCCAGTGGCCTTTGTGTTTCTGCCAGACCTGGAAGTTCTCGATATCGGTGGGCACCTCGACACCGCTGTTCACCGCCTGGGCGTGAAAGTGATTGCGCACCAGCGCGGTATCGCCGCTCAAGGTGATGGTCTGCTTCTGCATTTCCAGAGTCTTGAAGCCGCTGCGGCCGGTCTCGATGTCGGCGATGAATTCCTGCTTGTTCTGAATCTTGCCGCTGGAGTGGCCGTAGGTCAGCTTTTCGGCGGTGAGGGCCTGTAACTGATTGATGTCCTTGTGCAGCATGGCTTGGGTCAGGTGGTCGACGGCTTGGGCGACGTCCTTGTCATCGGCGGCGGGGGCGGCAGCGACATAGCCGCTGAACAGGCACAGAAAACCGATCAGCACTTTCATATTCTGCATGGGGCGTTCCTTATTGTTGTTGAGAGAGACGACATTCGATGTCGTCGTACAACCATGCAATATTTTGAAAGGGTAAGGAAATTAAATTTTGAAATATCCCTGAATATAAGGCGCTTCGTGTTCGATTTAACTGGTATGACGTCCTAATACAGTGCATGGGGACGTACGGCTTCCTGTCGAACTGGCGCATCGCTATGCTCGTTGCCTCCCCCTGGCCGAGAATCAGATGGACACGTTAGTGTGCGTTCAGTGGCGGCGTGCGCGGTGGGATCAGGCGTTTGCTGCCGGTGGCTTCGTACGCCGAGGCGTAGCGCAGCAACGCCGAGTCATCGTATGCCCGACCGGCAAACGTCAGCCCCACCGGCATGCCGATATCCGCCATCACGCCCATCGGTACGGTGACGGTAGGCACGCCCAGGTGGCGGATGGCGAGGTTGCCGTTGGCCACCCAGATGCCGTTGCTCCAGGCGATGTCGGCACTGGCTTCGTTGATATCCGCATCCGCCGGGCCAACGTCGGCCACGGTGGGGAACAGCACCGCGTCGAGGCCGAGGCTGTCCATCCAGTCTTCCAGGTCGATGCGTCGGGTCTGTTCCAGGCCCCGAAGGCCGTCGGGGACGCTGGCGATTTCATTCCACGGCGTGATACCGCGCTGGGCCATGCGCACGTACTCGTCCATGCCGGCCGCGAGGTCGTCTTCGCGGTTGGGCAGGGTGCCGGGGTCGTGGGGGAAAATCTGCGGGCCGTCGACGTCCGCCAGGCGGTTGAGGGCCGGGTCGTTATTGGCGCGCAGGAAATCGTCGAAGGCCCATGCGGAAAGCTCCCACAATTCATCGTGCAGGAACTGCTTGGACACCAGGCCACGGGTAAACACCGTCGGTGCGCCCGGGCGGTCGCCTTCGCAGTTGGACACCAGCGGGAAATCCACCTCGACCACTTCCGCGCCGGCAGCTTCCAACGCCTGGCGCGCGGCCTGCCACAGGTCAATCACGCTCGCGCGGGTGTGGATCTTCTGCCCGGTCGGGCCACCGATACCGGGTTTTTCGCTGGTGCCGGCCTCAGGGTCGGCATTGATATACATACGTGGCACGCCGAAGCGTTTACCCGCCAGGGTTGTGCTGTCGACAGCCAGTTCAGCATAGGAAGCAGGGCGCACCGAGGTAACGCTGGGGATCGGCACCCAGGGTTGCAGGCGCCACAGGTCGCCACGGGTGTCGGGGTCTTCGGCGACCACCACGTCGAGCACTTCCAGCAGGTCGGCCATGGTGCGTGCAAACGGCACCACCACGTCCATGGTCGGGGTCAACGGCCAGTTGCCGCGCACCGAAATCACCCCGCGTGACGGCGTGTAGGCACATAGACCGTTGTTGGAGGCCGGGCCACGGCCGCTGGACCAGGTTTCTTCAGCCAGGCCGAACGCGGCGAAACTGGCCGCCGTCGCGGTACCGGCACCGTTGGACGAGCCGGAGGCGAACGGCGCGGTCAGGTAATCGGCGTTGTAGGGGCTCTCGGCACGGCCGTACACGCCGCGCTGCATACCGCCATTGGCCATCGGCGGCATATTGGTCTTGCCCAGGCAGATCGCACCACCGGCGCGCAGGCGTTCGATGGTGAACGCGTCACGACAGGCCATCAGCTTGGCGAACGCCGGGCTGCCGGAGGCCGCTGTGAGGCCTTTGACCAGGTAACTGTCCTTGGCCGTGTAAGGAATGCCATCCAATGGCCCAAGGGTCTCACCCTTGGCTCGCCGCGCATCGGACGCCCGCGCTTCTTCCAGCGCCTGGGGATTGCGCACCACCACGGCGTTCAGCGCGGTGGCCGTTTGCGGACCGTCATAGGCATCGATCCGCGCCAGGTAGGCCTTGACCAGTTCAACGGCAGTGGTCTGGCCGGATTCAAGCGCCGCGCGCAGCTGGGCAATGGAAACTTCAGTAACTTGCATCACGTTTTTTCGCCGCCTTCAGAGGGGAGGTATGGCGGCAGTCTACGGACAGATATTTCACAAAACCAGCGCGCAATAGTCCGCATAGGCACCGCGCATTACTTCCCACGTGTGCGCATCGGCGGGGATCAGGTGTTCGATGCGCAAGGAGGTGAGGGTGATGTCCTGGGGCATGCCGAAGGTGGTGAAGGTCGATAGGAAGCTCAACTCGCCCCGGCGCGAACGGACGCGCGTCAGCACCAGCGGCGGCATAGACGCTGGCAATTCGGTGACGTCCGGCGCCGGCAAGCCGGCCAACAGCGTGGCCAACTCGGGGTTACCCAACGCTTCGCGGCTGGCGCGTTGCCAAGCCACGCTGCGGATTTCTTCGGCATTGATCAAGTGATCGCCCAGGCCGCCCGGCTGTAGCAGCGTGGCCATCAGGTTCAGGCCGTCAGTGGCTTGGGGCGCGATCCCGACCAGTTCAAACAACACCCCAGTGCTGGCATTGGCGGCCAGTACCTCCCAATGACTGCCCAGCAGGATCGCCGGCGCGGGGTTGTTGGCATGCAGCACATGGCTGACGGCTTCGCGAACCGCCGCCATGCCGGGCGCGGCGAGCGCAGTGGCGGTATAGCGCGGCGCGTAGCCGGCCGCCAGGAACACGCGGTTGCACTGCTCCAACGGTGCGTCCAGCGCGCTGAGCAGGTTATGCAGCGTGCCGGGGCTGGCCCTCGCGCGGCCGGTTTCGACGCAACTGAGATGGCGCTGGGACACACCGGTGACCAGCGCCAGTTCCAACTGGCTCAGCTTGGCGCGGCGGCGCAATTGGCGCAGTTGTGCGCCGGCAGTCGAAGGGGTGTCCATGGCCAATTCATGACCTCCTTGGTCATTGCGAGGAGCGTCACCTTATCACTAGGGTGATGCTCGATCACATCAAGGAGCAGACTATGCACAGACCTTTCATTGCCCTGGCCGCGTTGCTGGGGTTTTCCCTGTATACCCTTGTGACCCTGCTCACTGCCGAGCAATCGCTATTGGCTTTTGGCCGGCAACTGCTGTCACGCCCGGACACGGCGCAGGTGGTTATCGACCTGTACTTGATGGCAGTGCTGGCCTGCGTGTGGATGTATCGCGATACGCGTCGGCGCGGGCGGCCGATGGTGTCGGTGCTGCCGTACTGGTTGCTGACGGCGGTGTTCGTATCGGTGGGGCCGTTGTTGTATCTCGTGGTGAAGGGTTTTACCCCGCCAGCGCGCAGATAGCTCCGCTCTGGTAGATGCTGCTTGCGGTAGCGAATCGGCTCAGCACAACAGTCGGCGCCTCAAACGCCAGCCCCCGTCCCACTCACCAACTGAATCCGGTCACGCCCACCTCGCTTGGATTCATACAACGTGGCATCCCCCTGTTCGATCAACGCCGCCAGGCTGGCCGGCGGTTGGTCGAACAGCAGGGCGCCGATGCTCAGTGTCACCGGTTGCGGCGTGGTGAAGCGTTGGCAGGCCAGTTGTTGGAATTGCCCGCGTAGTTGATTGCCCAGTTCCACGATCCCCTGCGCACTGGTGGCATTGAGCAGGATGGCGAATTCGTCACCGCCCAGGCGCGCGGCCAAGGCGCCGTCGGGGGTGACGCTGCGGATCATTTCACTCAATGCGATCAGCAGGTGGTCACCGGCGCTGTGACCATGCAGGTCGTTGACGCTTTTGAAGTGATCGATGTCGATCAGCAGCAGTGCGCCCGGTTGTGCGGCCGACGCCTGGGCCAGCAGGCGTGGCGCGCGCAGGTTCAGGGCGCGGCGGTTGTAGAGCGCGGTGAGCGGGTCGCGGGCGGCGAGGCGGGCGATGTGCTGTTCGCGGCGATAGCGTTCCGAGCCGGTCATCGACAGCGCAATCAGCATGATCGCCATGGCGCCTTCCACCAGTGACACCTGGATGATTTCGCCCTTGAACGCCGCGAGGTCGATCAAGGTGCCGGGAACCACCGCCGACGCAGCCTTGGCCACGTAGAAAGCGCCATGAATCAATAAAACATAGCGCAGTTGCACCGCGCCGACGCTCAGGGATTTGCCATGGGGACGCAGCAGAGAACTGGCGCGCAACGTCGGCAACGCCACCAGCAGCGACTGCACCGCCAACATCGCCTTTGACCACGGCAGGTCGGCCGGCAGCATCAGCATGCCAAGCCAGACCGGCAGCATCAGTGCCCAAAGCGCTGACAAACGCACTTGGGTAAACCGCGCCACCCCGAGCAAAAACAGAAAATGTGCGCTCACCAGCAAACCGTTGGCGAACCAGATGCCGATCACCAGGTAGCCATTGATACGCAGCAGCGCCAGGGTCGAGCCGACGGTGATGGTGGCGAAACCGGCGCTCCAACAGAGCAAGGAGGGTTCGCGCACACTGCGCCATTCAATCAACAGGTAAAGTGCAGCCGCGGCCGCCAGGGCGACGGTCAGGGCCAGGATCGTGGGTGGGTCGAGCGTCATAGCGTGCAGAACTGCCTGGTGTGCGTTTAAACGCGAATTGTAAGCGCACACACAGGTTTTTCAGAACATAAACCGTAATGGCATACCGCCATCCGATGGCCGGCGGTCAAACCCCTTTAGTCGACGGCAGCAGCACCGTGAGTATCCCCACCAACGGCAGGAACGAACACAGCTTGTAGACATATTCGATGCCGTGGTTGTCCGCCAGCAGGCCGAGCAAGGCTGCGCCGATCCCGCTGAAGCCGAACATCAGGCCAAAGAAGATGCCGGCGATCATGCCGACATTGCCCGGCACCAGCTCCTGGGCGAACACCACGATGGCCGAGAACGCGGAGGCCAGGATAAAACCGATCACCACGCTGAGCACGGCGGTCCAGAACAGGTCGACATAGGGCAGCGCCAGGGTGAACGGCGCGGCGCCGAGGATCGAGAACCAGATGACTTTCTTGCGCCCGATGCGATCGCCGATCGGCCCGCCGAAGAACGTGCCCGCGGCCACTGCACCGAGGAACAGGAACAGGTACAGCTGGGAATTGGCCACCGACAGGTGGAATTTTTCGATCAGGTAGAAGGTGAAGTAGCTGGTCAGGCTGGACATGTAGAAGTACTTGGAAAATACCAGCACCGCGAGCACCACCAGGGCAAACGTCACGCGGCCCTTGGACAGGCCGTGGGTGGCCTGGCCGCCCTGCTTTAGCTTGAACAGGTTGAGGTGGTTGCGATACCAGCGGCTCAAGCCATACAACACGCCGATGGCGAACACCGCAAACAGGCCGAACCAGGCGATATGGTCCTGGCCGTAGGGGATGATAATCGCCGCCGCCAGCAGCGGGCCGAATGCGCTGCCGGTGTTGCCGCCGACCTGGAAGGTCGATTGCGCCAGGCCGTAGCGACCGCCGGAGGCCAGGCGCGCGACGCGCGAGGTTTCCGGGTGAAAGGTCGACGAGCCCACGCCCACCAGGCCGGCGGCGAGCAGGATCGCCGCGAAGCTGCCGACAAACGCCAGCAGCAGGATGCCGACCAACGTACAGACCATGCCGGCCGGCAGCAGCCACGGTTTGGGATGACGGTCGGTGTGATAGCCGATCCACGGCTGCAGCAGCGAAGCGGTGAGCTGGAAGGTGAGGGTGATCATGCCCACCTGGGTAAAGCTCAACCCATAGTTGGCCTTGAGCATCGGATAGATCGACGGCAGCACCGCCTGGATCAGGTCATTGATCAGGTGCGCCAGGGCGCAGGCGCCGATGACGCGCAGCACCAGCGGACTGGCTTGGGGTGGGCTCGGGGTGGCGACAGGTGAGGCGGTCAGGGTCGACATGCAGGCATTCCATACAAGGCAGCAAACGGTGTGGAGACGGGCAGCGATGCTATGAATCGCTGCTCTCTATCTGGACGCGGTGTTTATGCTAGATTCGGCGCAAATGCCTGTCTCGCGTAATTGGGGCGGCAATCATTGCAAAAAGGGCGAAATGATCAAATCACTGGACACATTCCTGCGCGAGATCGACGAGGGCGACTGGGCCGTGATCAGTTCGGCCACCGACTACCCGGAAAACTGGGTGATCCCCGACCACAGTCACGAGAAGCACCAACTGTTGTACGCCACCGAGGGTGTGATGGTGGTGCATTCGGCGCACAACCAGTGGACCGTGCCGCCCCATCGCGGTTTCTGGATGCCCAGCGGTCATGTTCATTCCCTGCGCTGCGTGGGCGCGTTGAAAATGCGCAGCGTGTTCGTGCGTCCCGAAAGTTTCCCGAATTTGCCGAGCGAGACCAAGGCGGTGAGCATTTCGCCGCTGCTGAGCGAGCTGATCAAGGCATCGGTCAGCCTCAAGCCGCCGTACGCAGAAGACTCGCGGGACGCGCGCATCATGCACTTGATCCTGGATGAGCTGGCGTTGTTACCGGCCTTGCCACTGTCGCTGCCGCAGCCGGCCGACCCGCGTATCCGGCAGATCTGCGAGGCCTGGCAGCACGATCCCGGTGATGCCTCCACCGTCGCCCACTGGAGCGCGCGGCTGGCGCTGGACCAGAAAACCATCCAGCGTCTGTTCCGCAAAGACACCGGTATGACCTTCGGGCAGTGGCGCCAGCAGGCGCGCCTGTTACTGGCATTGGAGCGCATTGCGCTGGGCGAGAAAATCATCGACGTGGCGCTGACGCTGGGCTACGACAGCCCCAGCGCCTTCACCAGCATGTTCAAGAAACAGTTCGGCAAAACGCCGAGTCAGTTTTTTACCTAAGCCGTCGCGTCAGCCCAGCAACCCATGGAACGCAGTGATGTCCAGCGGGCGGCTCAGGAAATAGCCCTGGCCCTCGTCACAGGCCACCGACTTGAGCATCGCCAAGTGTTCGGCGGTCTCGATGCCTTCGGCGGTTACCGTCAGCGACAGTGCGCGACCCAGGCCGACGATGGCCTGGATAATAGCCTTGTCATCCTCGCTTTCTTCCAGGCGATTGAGAAAGCTGCGGTCGATCTTCAGGCCGTCGAACGGAAACGCGCGCAGGTAGCTCAGCGATGAATAGCCGGTGCCGAAATCGTCCATGGCGATGCGCACCCCAAGCTGCTTGAGGGCATGCATCACTTCCAGCGCGCCGGGAGCGTCTTCGAGCATCACGCTTTCGGTGATTTCCAGCTCGACCCGCGCCGGATCAATGCCCGAGGCCTGCAACGCCTGCTGCACGCGCTCCACCAGATTGCCGCGCTTGAACTCGGTGGGCGACAGGTTCACCGACACAAACAGCAGGTCCGGCCAGCGCGCCGCATAAGCACAGGCCGTTTCCAGGACCCAGTCGCTCAGCGCCAGGATCAGCCCGGACTCTTCGGCAATCGGAATAAATGTGTCCGGCGCGATCAGCCCACGCACCGGATGTTGCCAACGCACCAGTGCTTCGGCGCCGACCATTTGCCCGTCGGTGATGCGGTAACGCGGCTGGAAGTGCAGGCGCAGTTCGGCGTGCTTGATCGCGAAGCGCAGGTCGCTTTCCAGGCGGCGCCGCTCGATGATCCGCGCGTTCATTTCCCCGGAGTAGAAACGCCAGGTATTACGCCCCGCGGACTTGGCTTCATAGAGCGCAATGTCGGCATAGCGCAACAGCTCGGTTACGTTGCCGGCGTCATTGGGCGCCAGGGCGATACCGATGCTGGCGCTGATAAACACCTCCTGCTCGTCGATCCGCACGGCCTGCTCGATGGAGGCGATCAAGCGTCGACACAGGTTCTCGACCTCGTCCTGGGTGCCGGCATCGCTGAGGATCAACACAAACTCATCGCCGCCGACCCTGGCCACCAGGTCGCCGTGGCGTACACAATCGGCCAGGCGCCCGGAGACCTCGTTGAGCACCCGGTCGCCGGCGGCGTGACCGAGCAGGTCGTTGACCGGTTTGAAGCGGTCCAGGTCCAGGCTGAGCATCACCAGCGGACGGTCCGGAGATGGCAAGGTCTTGAGCTTGCCATTGAGGAATGCCTGCAGGCGCGTGCGGTTGGCCAGCCCGGTGAGCGCGTCATGCTGGGACAGGAACTCGATACGCCGGCGTGCCTCGACTTCTTCGGTGACGTCCGTCGCGGTGCCACGAAACCCCCCACAAGGCATTTCCCGCGCGGCCAGGCGGGTCATGCGCTCCTGGCCCTGGGCATCTACGTAGCGACATTGCAGGCTCAAGTCCGGACGGCGCTCGGGGTCGCCCAGCCATTGCGAGAGCAGGCCTGCCTCGGTGCCGAGCAGGTCAACCATGGCCGCGCCGATCCAGGCGTGGCGGTCCAGCCCGGTGACACTCTGGAAACGCTCCGACAGGTAAGTGAAGCGCCAGTGTGCGTCGATTTCCCAGACCCAGTCGGAGCTGGCCTCCACCACGTCGCGAAAACGCGCTTCGCTGGTGGCCAAGGCGTTCTGGCTGTTCTGCAGCGAGGCATGGCTGGCATCCAGGGCCAGGGCGTCCGCCGTGGCCCGGCGTGAAATCACCCAGGCCATCAGGCACACCAGCAATGCGGCCAGGCTCAGCAGCGGCAGGCCAATGCCTATAAGGCGCAGGCCGGGACGTTCGGGGTCCCAATGCAGGCTGCCGGCGTCGCCGTTTTCGCCCAGGGGCACCAGCAGCACATTGCCGATGTCATCGGGCGTGGCGATGTGCAGATTGTTCACGCCGAATTCACGGCCGATTAGCGCCAGCTTGTCGGCGGTGAGCAGGTCGACGAACACCAGCACCGAGGGCAGCCGGCCATCGACGGTGACCGTGGGATCGGTGCCTGGGGTGATGGCTGCGGCGGCCACCAGCGCGGGGCTGCCGCGTACGTTGATAAAACGCGTGACCGGAGCCTGGTCCTCGGCACCGGCGCGGGCCTGCTCAAGAATGCCGGTGATGGGCTGCCCCAGCCATTGGCTGAGTTCGACGCTCTGCATTTCGCCCTCGACCACGGCGTAGACCGTCTGGTCGGCCTCGTTGACCACAAACAGCCCCTGGAAGCCGAAATCCTTGAAGAGCGTCGGGCCGACGTTTTCACGCACGTAGGCCCATTCCGTGTCGACGGTGACGTGCAGATGCTTGTAGGCATCGCTCCAGAACGCGTAGTCCTTGACGGTCAAGCGCAGGGATTTTTCCAGCGACTGCATGGCTTTGCGCGTATAAAAAGCGCTTTCGACCTGCTCGGTGTGGTCCAGGTCGTGCGCGATGTACACCAGAGAATAAGCCGCTGCGATAAACACACACGCCAACAAGGCCATGAAATTGAGCAGTGAGGTGCGGGTCAGCGAAAGGCTGGTGCGGGTGGAGAGGGTACGGACGATAGGAGCGAGAGTATTTGGCATTATTTCCCGCAGGGCGTCGCTGCAAGTCATGGATATGACAGTTTATCGGCGCTCCCTCAGAAATATTTAGCAACTCAGGCGAGACTGCCTTCGGCGTTATGGCCGCAGGCGCGCCGGCTGACGCGGGCCGTGGCCCAGGCCAGGATCGCCGCCACGCACAGGACCGCCGCGCTCAGTTCGAACGTAGCCTGATAGCCCAGCAGATCGAACACCGCGCCGCCCAGCATAGCCCCGGCCGCAATGGCCAATTGAATGATCGCCACCATCAGGCCGCCGCCGGCTTCGGCGGCGTCGGGCAGGGTGCGGGCCAGCCAGGTCCACCAACCCACCGGCGCGGCGGTGGCCACCAGCCCCCAGAGCCCCAGCAACAGTGTGGTGATGACGGCTGAACCGCCAAAGCTCACCAAGGCGAGGGCGATCACGGCCATCGCCAGGGGAATCAAGGTCAAGGTGCGATACAGGTTGCGTTGCACAAAGCGTTCGATCAGCAGCGTGCCCGCCAGCCCTGCAACGCCCAGCACCAGCAGAATCAACGAGAGCAGCGTCACGCTGACGTGGGTCACGTCTTCCAGAAACGGGCGCAGGTAGGTGAACAACATGAACTGGCCCATGAAAAATGCGCTCACGGCGAGCATGCCCAGGGCCACCGGCGTGCGCTTGAGCAACGCAAAAACGTTGCCGGTGCCGGCCCGTCGCGGTGACGTGATCGATGGCAGGCTCACCCATAACCACACCAACGCCAGCACCGCCACCGGCACCACGCAGAAAAACGCTCCGCGCCAACCGATGATGCCGCCGAGAAAACTGCCCAGCGGCGCCGCGATCACTGTCGCCAAGGCGTTGCCACCATTGACCAGCGCCAAGGCACGCGGCACCTGGGCCTCGGGCACCAGGCGCATGGCAGTGGCCGCCGATAACGACCAGAAACCACCGATCGCCACGCCGATCAGCGCGCGGCCAAGCATGAACACCTGAAAGCTGGGCGCCATCGCCACTACCGTGCCGGACACGATCATCAGCGCGGTCAAGCCCAGCAGCAGGCGCTTGCGGTCCATCCGCGCGGCGACCGCGGCGATCATCAGGCTGGTGAGCAGGGCGAACAGCCCGGACACCGATATGCCCTGGCCGGCCTGGCCCTGGCTGATATGCAGGTCCGTGGCCAGCGGCGTGAGCAGGCTCACCGGCATGAATTCCGAGGCGACCAAAGTGAAAGCGGCAAGCGCCATCGCGAATACGGCGCCCCAACGCGGGGAATGCGGGGTAGCGTTCATGAACATGAATCCTGTAGAGCGCAAACGGCGGCAGCCCGGTGATCCAGGCCACCGCGCTCGTCGGTTATTGCAATTGGCGCTTGAAGAAGGCGCCGAGCTTGGCGAAGGGAATCAGGTTGACCCGGTCGTAAAGGTCTACATGGCCGGCCCCTGGGATAATCAGCAGTTCCTTGGGTTCGGCGGCGCGCTGGTAGGCGTCCTCGCTGAATTCCAGGGAGTGTGCGTCGGCACCTGCGATCAACAGCAATGGGCGCGGGGACAGCGTCTCGATGTCATTGAACGGATAGAAGTTCATGAACTTCACATTGCTGGTCAACGTCGGCCGCGTGGTGGTCTGGGCCGAGGCGCCGTCGGGCGTGACCTGGCCACGCGGGGTGCGGTAGAAGTCGTAGAACTCGTCACCCACGGCGTCCCCGGTCAGGGTCAGCGGCGTGCCGCCGGTGTAGGCGGTCTCGCCACCCTGGAACTCCACATAGCGCTGGTTGGCCGCCTGCAGCAGGACCTTGCGCCGTTGCTCCAGGGTCATGCCGTGCTTGAGACCGTTGCGGTTGGCCGCGCCCATGTCGTACATGCTGACCGTGGCGATGGCTTTGAAACGCGGGTCGATCTTGGCCGCCGCAATCGCGAAGCTGCCGCTGCCGCAGATACCGATCACGCCGATGCGTTCGCGGTCGACCATGGGCCGAGTGCCCAGGAAATCCACGGCGGCACTAAAATCCTCGACATACAGGTCAGGCAGCACGGCATTGCGCGGCTGGCCGGCGCTTTCGCCCCAGAACGAGAGGTCCAGGGACAGCGTGACAAAACCCTGTTCGGCCATTTTGGTGGCGTAGAGATTGGCGCTTTGTTCTTTGACCGCGCCCATGGGATGGCCGACCACCAGCGCGGCGCTTCGGGTGCCGGGGGCGAGGTGCTTGGGCACGAACAGATTGCCCGCCACCCGCAGGCCGTATTGGTTATTGAAAGAGACCTTTTCGACGGTCACTTGTGGGCTGGTGTAGAAGTTGTCGGCACCGTTGGACATATCGGCTCCCAGTGAAGAAAAAGACGTCACCAGCAAACCCAGAGCGAGCAAGAGGCGTTTCATCGGATGATCCTTGGAGGAAAGGGGTGTGCCTATTGTCCTCAAGACCTCCGGGCATCTGTAGTGCGTTACCCTGGATTACTTGCCTGATCCTCTGAGTCATGCGTGCCCACCGGGACAGTATCGCGGTGGCGCGCTACAGTGCACTGACCACAGCAGAGAGCCCCTTATGAACCTCCATCAAGCGCCCCTGGACGCGCTGATCCAGTCGATTGCCCGGCATGTGCCAAGCCCCGGCGACCGCCCGATGCCGATTCCAGGCCTGGGTTTCTATCGACGTGAATGGCCGCAGCCTCCCGTGGTGTGCATGGTCGAGCCATGCATCGTGCTGGTGGCGCAGGGCGAAAAGCAGTTGTGGGTCGGCGGCCATGGCTACGGCTATGACCCTGCGCGCTTCCTGCTGACGTCCCTGGATATTCCGGCCAATTCCGAGGTGGTGCGCGCCAGCGCCGAGCAGCCGTGCCTGGGCCTGACCTTCAAGCTCGACCTGCGCATGCTTGCGGAGTTGATCGCCCAGGGCGAGACGCCGCCCACCCGTGAGCGGGCCGCATTGACAGGCGTAGGTATCGGCACCGTCACCGGCGGCCTGCTCGATGGGTTCGTGCGTCTGGTGGCGTTGCTGGATGAACCCGCCGCTATCCCGGTGCTCGCGCCGTTGATCCAGCGCGAGATCCATTATCGGCTCCTGCAGAGCGATCAGGCCGGTCGCCTGCGACGCATCTGTGCCGTGGACGGGCAGGGCTATCGCATCGCCAAAGCCATCGACTGGTTAAAGCTCAACTACGACGCGACGCTGCGTGTGGATGAGCTGGCGGCGCGCGTGCAGATGAGTGCGGCCACGTTCCACCATCACTTTCGCCAGCTGACGGCGATGAGCCCGTTGCAGTATCAGAAATGGTTGCGCTTGAACGAGGCACGCCGGTTGATGCTCAACGAGCATCACGACGTTTCCAGCGCGGCCTTCAGGGTGGGCTATGAAAGCCCGTCGCAATTCAGCCGCGAATACAGTCGACTGTTCGGCTTGCCGCCCAAGCGCGATATCGCCGGGCTGCGCCGAGGCATCCACTAGCGCTCGTGGGCAGTGAGGTTGGCGAAGAAGATGCAGCCGATCAGGCGCGCGAACAGGCTCAGGGTTTCGGCGAGGTTGGGGTCGTCGAACAGCATCGCCTTGGAGTCCAGCGCGCACAGCGCACCGAACAGACGGCCGTCGGGCAGGAAAATCGGAGCACCGGCGTAGCTCTCGATGGCGTACTGCTTGACCACCGGACGCGTGGCGAAGCGGCCGTTCTGACTGACCTGGGGGATGAACAGGGTCTGCGGGTTGATGCAGAACTCACTGCACAGCGTGGTTTCCAGATCGAGCACGTCATCCGGATGGATGCCCATGTCGAAAGGGTCATGCACCGAGCACACCACCCATTCCAGGTCGGTGAATTTGGCGATGCCGGCAAAGCGCATGCCGGTCAGACGCGTGACGAGTTGCAGGATGCTGGTGGTGGCTTCGATTTCGGCGATGGCGGCGCGTTCTTCCGGGCTGAGCAATGACAGTGGTGCGGTGACGCTGGAAAGCATGCTGAACACTCCAAAGGCGCGGTGGTGGTGGCCACCGCGCACGGACAGGTCTTAGTTGATGCGAGGATGCTGTTGCACCAGGTTTTCACGCTTGGCTTCAAGCTCGGCGATCTCGGCGTCGATATCTTCGATCTTCTGCTCGATATTGTCATGGTGTTCTTGCAGCAGTTCCTTGGCTTCTTCCATGTCCGAGGCAGCCGGAGCCGCACCTCGCAGAGGGCGGTTGGCGGTTTCTTTCATCGTCAGGCCGGTGATCAGGCCGACCACCGCAAACGCCATCAGGTAGTAGGCGGGCATGTACAGGTCATTGGTGGTTTCCACCAGCCAGGCGACGGCGGTCGGGGTCAGGCCTGCGATCAGCACCGAGACGTTGAACGCGCTGGCCAGCGCGCTGTAGCGCAGGTGCGTGGGGAACATCGCCGGCAGCGTGGAAGCCATGACGCCGATAAAGAAGTTCAGCACGATGGCCAGGATCAACAGCCCCGCGAAGATCAGACCGATCTTGCCGCTGGTGATCAGCATAAAGGCCGGGATCGCCAGCAACAGCAGGCCGATACTACCGGCAATAATGAAGGGTTTGCGGCCGATCTTGTCACTGACAAATCCGATGAACGGTTGCACGAACAGCATGCCGACCATGATCGCGATGATGATCAGCACACCGCTGTTTTCTTTGTAATGCAGATTGTGGGACAGATAGCTCGGCATGTACGTGAGCAGCATGTAGTACGTCACGTTGGTCGCGGCCACGATGCCGATACACGTGAGCAGGCTGCGCCAGTGTTTGGTGGCGACTTCCTTGAACGAGACTTTCGGGCCGTGGGACAGGCCTTCGCGGTCGCCTTGTTCGAGGCTGTCCATGTGCTGCTGGAACGCCGGGGTTTCTTCCAGTGCGTGGCGCAGATACAGGCCAATCATGCCCAGAGGCAGGGCAAGGAAGAACGGCAGGCGCCAGCCCCAGGACTCGAACTGGGCTTCGCCGAGGATGCTGGAGATCAGCACCACCACACCGGCGCCGAGCACGAAGCCGGCGATGGAACCGAAGTCCAGCCAACTGCCGAGGAAGCCGCGCTTACGGTCCGGCGCGTATTCGGCGACGAAGATCGATGCGCCGGTGTATTCGCCGCCCACCGAGAAACCTTGCGCCATCTTGCACAGCAGCAACAGGATCGGCGCCCAGATGCCGATGCTGTCGTAGCCGGGGATGAGGCCGATGGCGAAGGTGCTCAGCGACATGATCACGATGGTCGCCGCCAGGACTTTCTGCCGCCCATACTTGTCGCCCAGGGCGCCGAAGAACAGGCCACCCAGCGGACGAATCAAAAACGGTACAGAGAAGGTGGCCAGCGCGGCGATCATTTGCACGCTGGGCGAAGCGTCCGGGAAAAACACCTTGCCCAGCACATAGGCGACAAACCCGTAGACGCCAAAGTCGAACCATTCCATGGCGTTACCCAGTGCAGCAGCGGTGATCGCCTTGCGCATCTTGGTGTCATCGACAATGGTGATGTCATTCAATCCGATGGGATTGACGCTTTTCTTACGTGATTTCATGCGGACCACTCTAAAACAGAACAGGGGAGGTGCTATCACTGCGATAGCACCGCTCTGTCACTTCAGATACAAGTGCATGCGAAATAATTCACCGCTATTTGCGTTTTTTTGCGGATAGGGTGAGTGGCCTTAACCCCTAAGGAGCAATCAGCGAATGCCGTCCAGCCACTCACGCCTGGTTTACCGTGCGCCACAACTCGATGATGTGCAGCGATTGTTCGCGATCTTCGGCGACCCCCAGACGAATCTGTTCAACCCGGCGGGGCCTATGCAGCATTGGGCGGATGCACAACGGCTGCTCGACAGATGGATGGCGCAGTGGGCCAGCGGCGGCTACGGCTGGTGGGCGATTGCCCATCGCGACACGCCATGCCACATCATCGGCTTTGGTGGTATCGCGCCTATGAATTACCTCGGCCAGCAGCGTATCAACCTTGGTTATCGCTTTGCCGTTCAGGCCTGGGGGCAGGGCTATGCCACCGAACTGGGCCGCGACGCGCTGACACTGGCGTTCGAAACCCTCCAATTGCCCGAAGTGTTCGGGCTGGTGCGTCCGGACCACACGGCGTCGATCCGCGTGCTGGAGAAGATCGGCATGCAGCGCCACGGCCTGCTCGACGACGTTCCCGGCCAGGCACCGAGCCTGGTGCTGCGGGTTTGCCGCCCAGCGACTGAACCGGCCTGAGGGCTGACCAACAGCGCTGTGGTGAGCGGTTTTTTTGTGGTGAGCGGGCTTGCCCCGCGCTGGGTTGCGCAGCAGCCCCTCAAAAGCACACCGCGTTTCTCCCGCTGATAAAACGGTGATTACCCGCCTTGTCATCATATGACCTTGCTTGAACGAGGCTGCCTAATTTACCGGTAATGCCGGATTGACAGCGTCCACGCGGCCCGATATAAAAGTCGCAGTTGTACGACGACATATGACGTTGCGTATGTCCTATCTAACAAAAATAAAAAGTGATGCCATGAATCTAAGCGAGCCCATCAAAGCCCATCGTGTCGGCCAGGCCGTCGGCAACTATCGTTGGACCATCTGCGCGATGCTGTTTTTCGCCACGACCGTCAACTACCTCGACCGCCAGGTGCTCAGCCTGCTGGCGCCGCAGTTGTCGACGCAATTCGGCTGGAGCAACACCGATTACGCCAACATCGCCGCCGTGTTCCAGTTTGTGTATGCCATTTCCATGCTGTTCGCCGGACGCTTCGTCGACAAAATCGGTACCAAGGCGGCCTATGTGATCGCCATCGCCATTTGGTCCACGGGTGCGGTGATGCATGCGTTCTCCGTGCCGATGGGCGAGGGCATCGCCGCCATCAGTGGCGCCATCGGGCTGGCGGTGATCCCGGTGTCGATTGCCGGCTTCATGCTGTCCCGCGCGGTGCTGGCGGTTGGTGAGGCGGGTAACTTCCCGATTGCGATCAAGGCTACCGCTGAATACTTCCCCAAAAAAGAACGCTCGCTGGCCACCGGTATCTTCAACTCCGGTGCTAACGTCGGTGCGATCCTGGCGCCGATCTGCGTACCGCTGATCGCCGGCCTGTGGGGCTGGGAAGCCGCCTTCATCGTGATCGGCATGCTCGGTTTCGTATGGGTAGCGGTATGGATCGGGCTGTATCAGAAGCCTGAAGAGCAGAAACGCCTGTCGGCCGAGGAGTTGGCTTACATCCGCAGCGACCAGACCGTTCAGCCGTTCGCCCAGGCACCTGCAGGCGCCACGCCGAAAAAAGTCTCGTGGTTCAAGTTGCTCACCTATCGCCAAACCTGGGCCTTTGCGTTCGGCAAGTTCATGACCGACGGCGTGTGGTGGTTTTTCCTGTTCTGGTTGCCCACCTACCTGGCGGCGCAATACGGCATGAAAGGCGCCGATATCGTGATGCCCCTGGCCGTGCTGTACAGCATGACCATGGTCGGCAGCATCGGCGGCGGCTGGTTCCCCAGCTACTTCATGGCCCGAGGCGACGCCCCTTACGACGGCCGCATGAAAGCCATGCTGGTGATTGCGCTGTTCCCATTGGTGGTCCTGCTGGCGCAGCCGTTGGGCTACATCAGCTTCTGGGTGCCGGTATTGTTGATCGGCGTCGGTGCTTCGGCGCACCAGGCATGGTCGTGCAACATCTTCACCACGGTGTCCGATATGTTTCCGCAGAAAACCGTGGCCTCGGTGGTCGGCATTGGCGGCATGGCCGGCGGGCTGGGCGGTGTAGTGATGACCAAGATCGGCGGCTGGGTATTTGACTACTACAAGTCCATCAATGACATCCACACCGGCTACATGATCATGTTCGCGATCTGTGCCCTGGCGTATCTGGTGGCCTGGAGCGTGATGAAGACCCTGGTGCCACGCCACAAGGAAATCACTGACCTGTAAATCAATCTGCCGGAGCGGGCACACCGCTCCGGCAGCGCGCGATCAACGATTGCGCGTTACCCGCCACACGGTGTTGGCCAGGTCGTCGGCGATGATCAATGCGCCTTTCGGGTCCACCGTCACCCCCACCGGACGCCCACGCGTCTTGCCATCCTCGCCGCGAAAGCCGGTAGCGAAGTCCAGCGGTTCACCGGCCGGCTTACCGTCCTTGAACGGCACGAAAATCACCTTGTAGCCCACCGGCTGATCGCGGTTCCAACTGCCGTGCTCGCCGACAAACACACCGTCGGCAAAGCGCTCGCCCAGCGCCGGGAGGGAAAAGTCCACGCCCAGGGCGGCCACATGGGAACCCAGGCTGTAATCGGGTTTGATCGCCGCCGCGACTTTCGCCGGGTTCTGCGGTTGCACGCGCGGATCGACGTTCTGGCCCCAGTAGCTGTAGGGCCAGCCGTAGAATGCACCCTCGCGCACCGAGCTCAGGTAATCCGGTACCAGGTCGGGGCCGAGTTCGTCGCGCTCGTTGACCACTGTCCACAATTGCCCGGAATCCGGTTGGATCGTCAGCGCAGTCGGGTTGCGCAGGCCGGTTGCATAGGGCCTGTGCGCGCCGGTCTGGGCATCGATCTGCCAGACCATGGCACGGTCGATTTCCACTTCCATGCCGCGCTCGGTGATGTTGCTGTTGGAACCGATACCCACATACAACTGACGACCATCGGCGCTCACGGCCAGGGATTTGGTCCAGTGGTGGTTGATCTGCGCCGGCAGGTCGGTGACTTTGACCGGCGCGCCGCTGGCCTTGGTCTGGCCATCGGTGTAGTCGAATCGCACCAGCGCGTCCTGGTTGGCCACGTACAGCTTGCCCTCGGCGAAGGCCAGGCCGTAGGGCGCGTTGAGGTTATCGGCGAACACTGTCTTGAGCTCGTAGGTACCGTCACCGTCGGCGTCGCGCAGCAGGGTGAGGCGGTTGCCGCCCTTGACCTGGGTGTTGCCCTGGGCCTTGATCACGCTGGCGATCACGTCCTTGGGCTTGAGCTTGGCCGCGCTGCCGCCCCGGCCCTCGGCGACAAGGATATCGCCGTTGGGCAATACCAGGGTCTGGCGTGGGATGGCCAGGTCGGTGGCAATCGCCGTGACGCTGTAGCCCTCGGGTACGGTGGGTTTCTGCTCGCCCCAGGGCGTTGGCTCGGCGATCTTCATGCTCGGCAGCAGGCTGCTTTGTTGTTCGGGCAATTTGGGATCGGGGCCGCGCGCCTGGGTCTTGTCGCCTTCAGCGCCACAGGCACTCAGCAGCAGGGCGGTGCTTATCACGGTCAATGCATGGCAGGTTTTCATCGGGCACCTCCGGTGCGCAGGCCGGTCCAGGTGGCGAGGATTGCCAGCACGGTTACGATTGCCGACAGCACCAGGCCGGCGGGCATCATGGCGTAGGCGTCCTTGGCGTGCTGGAACGCATCGATCAACCCCAGCACCCAAGTGGCCAACAGCAGCAGTACATAGGCGACAGGGCGTCCGGCTTTGTGGGTGGCGCGCAGCAGGTTGACCAGCGCGAACACCAGGGCCAGGCCACAGAACACCAGTGCACCGGCAATCAACCAGGACGCGAAGTTGGCCCATTGAATCTGGAAGGTCTGAGCGTAGGTGATATCACTGAGCAGGGCGCCCAAAAACAGCGGCACGCTGCCGGCCAGCAGGGTCGCGTGCAGCGGACCGGGCCGGATATCGGGGTAGGTGGGGAGGGTAGTCATGGGGGAAGCGGCTCCTTATCGTGCAGCGCCCTGGGCTCAGGGACGCAGTGACTTCGCATAGGAAAGGAGCGTGTCATTTGTAGGAAAGTTCATAGATGTTATACCGAGGATACGTGTCGAAATATTATGAACCGCGTGGCGTGTTCCTCGGCCCAAGCCCTTATGATCTCGCCCTCACTCAGTCCAGGCCCTTCCATGACCCACCCTCGCATCGGCTTTGCCTGCCAGTACAAACACCCCGACCGCGTGCTCTCGACCAGCGCGCTGAAACTGATTGAAGGCCCGTTCAACCCGCGCACCACCACATTGCGCTGGATGGACAGCGTCGACCCCGGCGTCGCCCGTGACAAATTGGTCGAAGTGGTCACCCACAACCTGGCAGCACAATTGCAGTTGCTAAGTTACGTCGCCACGCTGCCACCGACCTTGCGCATGCTGCGCCTGAGCAGTGATCTGTTACCGTTCTACAGCCATCCCAAAGTGGCGCCTGTCTACCGCGACCCGGCTATCCAGGCGCAATTGATTGAGGGCTTCGCCGCCATCGGCGAGCTGGCGCGGGCCTCGGACATTCGCCTGTCGTTTCATCCCGGCCAATACTGTGTGCTTGGCTCGGAAAACCCGAATGTGGTGGAAAACAGCGTGGCCGAATTTGAGTACCACGCCGACATGATCCGCATGATGGGCTACGGCCGGCGCTTTCAGGACCTCAAATGCAACGTGCATATCGCCGGCCGCCTTGGCGTGGAAGGCACCCGCGCGGTGTGGGCGCGACTGTCGGAGGTGGCGCGCCATTGCATCACCTTCGAGAACGATGAAAAAACCTACGGCCTTGACCACTGCCTGCAAGTCGCCGACCTGGCACCGGTGGTGCTCGATATCCACCATTGCTGGATTCACGAGGAAGCCTATATCGACCCCGACTCGCCTCGGGTGGCCCGTGTGATCGACAGCTGGCGCGGCGTGCGCCCCACCATGCACTACTCCCAGCCCCAGGAGCGCCTGCAGGACCTGGGGTTCGACGCCGCACACAAGCTGGAAATGACGGCGCTGTTGCAGGTGGTCTCCAAGCGCGAGCTGTACGCCCACAGCGAGCAGATGTGGAACCGCTGGACCAACGACTACGCCCTGCAGTTTCTGGATCGCTTCGACATCATGCTGGAAGCCAAGGACAAGAACGTGGCATCGTCAGCGTTCTACGAATACTGGCAGTCACAGGCCAGTTAAACAAAAAGGAGTTTCCCGGCATGCCCACCCTGCACCTGTTGTGCGGCAAGATCGCCGCCGGCAAATCCACACTGGCCAGGCGCCTGGTGGCGGAACACCGCGCGGTCCTGCTCAGCGAAGACACTTGGCTGGCGCAACTGTACCCCGGTGAGGTGCTGTCCATCGCCGACTACCTGCGCAGTGCTCAACGCCTGCGCGGCGTGATGGGGCCGCTGGTGATCGACCTGCTCAAGTCCGGCGTCAATGTGGTGCTGGATTTTCCGGCCAACACCCTGGCCAATCGCGAATGGCTGCTGAGCCTGGCACACAGCGCCCAAGTGCCGCACTGCCTGCACTACCTGGAACTGGACGACGCCACCTGCCGCGCCCGCCTGCATGCACGCAATGCCGGCGGCGAACACGACTTTGCCGCCACCGACGCCGAGTTCGACCTGATCACCCGGCACTTCTGCGTGCCGAGCGAGGTTGAGGGGCTGGTAATTGAAGTGCATCGGCCGTGAGCGTTTCAGCGTCACAAGGCCTGGACACCGAGGGTTTTATCCTCACCGTGGCGCAGGCGCCCGTGCAGGCTGAGTATGAGTCGGTGTTGGCGGATGCCTGCTCACTGCTGTCGCAGCAAACGTTGGGGCTCGATGGCTTGTATGTTTACGGCAGCGTCGCACGGGGTGACGCGACCCCCGGTCATTCCGACCTGGACCTTACACTGGTGCTGCGCGAGCCGCAGACCCCGCAGGTAGCAGAGCAATTGGAACGCGTTCGCCGTGAACTTGAACGGCGACACCCGCACGTCACCAAAGTCGACTTCGATATCGGCGAGCGCGCGCAGGTAATGGCGGTTGAAAACCGCAACCTTTGGGGGTTCTGGCTCAAGCATCAGTGTCGTTGTATTTGGGGCAATGACCTCTCCGTCCATTTCGAGCGGTTTCGCCCATGCCGTGAAATCGCGCTGGCGTTAAATGGAGACGTCTATTCGGTATTGAACACCTATATCTGCGCTATCGGGCAAACGGTTATCGAGTCGGATCGGCTGCGCTTGCAGCGGGAAGCGTCGCGCAAACTGATCAGGGCGACGCAGATATTGCGCCCGGAAGCGGCAACGATATGGCCACAAACACTGGAAGAACATGTGGCGATGTTCCTCCAGAGTCAACCGGCGATGGTCACCCAGGTAGCGTTCTTTCTGTTTGAAGCGCGCAACCCTGGCGCCGCGAGCGATCAGTTCTGCGCGCGGCTGCAGGTGTTTCTGGAGTGGTTGGTTTCACACCAGCGCGACACCCTCCTCAGGACTTAAACCGCCCCACCAAGCCATTCAACTCATCCGACAGCTTCGACAGCCGACCCGAGTCGTCCTGGGCCGAGTTGGCCAGGCTTTCCACCAGGCGCGCTTCGTCGTAGATCTGCTGGATATGCCGATTGATCTCTTCGGCCACGCTGTGCTGCTCTTCGGCGGCGGCGGAGATCTGCAGGTTCTGGTCGCGGATTTCGTTGACCGAGGTCTGGATGCCTTCGAAGCTGTCCCGCGCGTTCTCGATGGACGACACGCTGGCTTTCGACAGGTCCATGCAACTGCCCATCTTCTGGGTGACTTCCTGGGTCTTGGTTTCCAGGGTACCGAGCAGGTGCTCGATCTCGCCGGTGGAGTCGGAGGTGCGCTTGGCCAGGGCGCGGACTTCGTCGGCCACCACGGCAAAGCCGCGGCCCTGGTCGCCGGCGCGCGCGGCTTCGATGGCGGCGTTGAGGGCCAGCAGGTTGGTTTGTTCGGCAATCGCGCGGATGGTGCCGAGGATCTGGTTGATGCTGCGGCTGCCGGCCTCCAGCTCGACCATGGCCTGGGACGATTCGCTCAAGCGGCGGCCCAGGCGGTTGACGTTGTCGGTGGTCGCTTCGATCTGCTGTTTACCCTCGGCCACGCGCCGGTGGCCGTTCTCGGCGGATTCGGCCGCGCCGCTGCAGGAACGCGCGACTTCGTTGGCCGTGGCCACCATTTCATTGAATGCAGTGGACACCAGTTCCACCGCTTCGCGCTGGCGCCCGGCGGCTTCATTCATGTTGTGGGCCACCTCACTGTTGACCTTCGAAGCGATATGCAGGTTGGCCGAGGCCGCGCCGATGTGCTGGATCAACTGGCGAATGGCGGCGAGGAACTTATTGAACCAGCCTGCCAGTTCGGCGGTTTCGTCCTTGCCCTGCACCTGCAACTCATGGCGCAGGTCGCCTTCACCCTCGGCGATCGACTGCAGGCCCGTGCTGACCTGGCCGATCGGCTTGACGATCACTTTGGAAAACGCCGCGGCGATCAGGCCGAAAATCAGCACCAGCACGCCGACGATGATCGCGGTGAGGTAGGTCATGCGGGTGGCTTCGGCCATCACTTCGGCTTTTTCGATCAGGCCGATATAGCGCCAGCCCAGACCAGGGGAGGTCCACACGTTGGCCATGTAGCGCACGCCCTCGATCTCCACCTCGGTGGACCCTTGAGTCGTCTGGGCCAGTTGCGCGTAAGCCGTGCCCAGGTCCTTGAGCGGTTTGAAACTGTGGGCGGCGTCGCGCGGGTCGACCAGCACCACGCCGTCTTCGATCAGCATCACATAGCCGCTGTCACCGAGCTTGATGCTCTTGACCAGTTCGGTGAGGTTTTTGAGCGACACACTGACCACGAATACACCCTTGGGCTTGCCGGCACCGTCGAGCATGGCGCGCGCCGTGCCCACCAGGGCCACGTCGTCTTTGTCGTAGTAATAGGCCGGTGTGCGCACGGTTTTGCCGGGGCTGGCCATCGCCGCTTTGTACCAAGGGCGTGCGCGCGGATCGTATTTGGCCAACTGAGGGTCATCCGGCCATTTGACGTAGGTGCCGTCTTCCAGGCCGATAGACAGGATCGCCGCCGCCGGGTGGGTCGCGCCGTAGCGCGCGAAGCGCTCGATCACCGTTTGCGCTTCGGCGGGCATCGGTTGAGCGGGCGCGTCGGCGGGTTGGTAATTCTTCAGGGTGCTGACGGAGGTGTATACAGAATCGGTGGCCATCTGATCGACGTTCTGCAAAGTGCCGTCGAAGAACTGGCGGATATTGCCGTCGATCTGGCGAATCTCCCGAGTGCTGCCGTCGATGAATTGCTCCACCGCCTGGCTGCGCGTGTTCATGACCGAAATCACCGCCACCAGGCTGACCGGGATAAATGCGACCGAGACAAACGCCAGTACAAGCTTGTTCTTTATTTTCATCAAGATGACCATCAGCGTGGAGGGGCGGCCAAAGCGACTCGCGTTCGGAAAGAAGCGAGGCGATTTGCTATCACCGCTGTTTCGGCGTGGTCTGGGTAAATCTTTAGGGTTTTTTGTACACAATACAATCGGTGATTGTTCTGTATCCAATCAGTACACATCACGCAGGTAACGCTTCTGCTCGCTCAGCTGGCGCCAATAGTCCACGGCACGCTCCGGGTCCAGCCCGCCGTGGGTTTGTGCGATCTGGCGCAGTACCTGATCGACATCCTTGGCCATCTGGCGGGCGTCGCCGCAGATGTACACCCTGGCGCCGTCCTGCAGCCAGCGCCACAGCTCGGCGCCTTGTTCGCGCAGGCGGTCCTGCACGTAGACCTTTTGCGCCTGGTCGCGGGAAAACGCCAGGCTCAGGTGGGTGAGCAGACCGTCGCGCTGCAGGCCTTGCAGTTCGTCCTGGTAATAGAAGTCGCTGGCGGCGTGCTGCTCGCCGAAGAACAACCAGTTGCGGCCTTGATGCCCGAGGGCACGACGCTCCTGCAGGAACGCGCGAAACGGTGCCACGCCGGTGCCGGGGCCGATCATGATCATCGGCACATCGCCGTCGCTGGGCGCGCGGAAATGCTTGGACGGCTGTACGAACACCGGCACTTCACCGTCGCCGACGCGGTCGGCGAGAAAGGTCGAAGACACGCCTTTGCGTTTGCCATAGCGCACGGCCGCGACGGTCAGGTGCACTTCACCGGGGTGGGCCTTGGCGCTGGAGGCAATCGAATAGAGGCGCGGTTGCAGGCGCCGCAGCGTGCCCAACAGTTCGGCGGCCGAGCACTCGATCGGGTAGGCCTGCAACACGTCCGCCAGTTGCCGACCCCATAGCCAGTCGTTCAGTTCGGCTTTGTGTTCGGGCCGCAGCAACTGCTCAAGGCCCGTGTCAGCGCTGCGCTCGGCAATAAACGCCAGGGTTTCGCTGCTGGGCCGGGCGATTTCAAAATGCTGAGTCAGCGCCTGTTGCAGAGAGACCTCGCCGAAGGTCTCGATATTGACGCTGGTCGATGCTTTAAGGCCGGTCAGCGCGAGCAGTTCGTGGACCAGTTCGGGGCAGTTACGCGGCCTTACGCCGAGGGCATCGCCGGCTTCATAGCTGAGGCCGGAGTCGGCCAGGTCCAGGGCGAACTGGCGGGTTTCCTTATGGCGGCTGTGCGGGTTGAGGTGGCGGTTGAGCAACAGGCGCGAGCCATACAGCTTGGTCTTGCCGGCGGGCGTGGCGGCTGCGGGCGCTTTGGTCGGGTTGAGGCTGTGCTGCAGGCGCAGCAGCCAGGTATCGGCGCGGTCGTGGAATTGGGTATCGCAATCGACACGCTCCAACAGGCGCGTGGCGCCCAATTCCAGCAGGCGTTGGTCGAGGCGTTTGCCGTGGTTGCAGAACTGGTCATAGTTTGGATCGCCGAGGGCCAGTACGGCAAAACGCAGGGATTCCAGGCGCGTTTCGCTGCGGCTGAGGCTGTGCCAGAAACCTTCGCCGTTGTCCGGTGGGTCGCCGTCGCCGAAGGTGCTGCTGATCAGCGCCAGGTTCTGGGTGCTTGCCAGTCGGCTCGCCGGGAAATCCGCCATCGCGCTCAGCTCGACGCTGATACCGGCCTCGCGCAGGCGTTGGGCACAGCGCTCGGCCAATGCTTCGGCATTGCCGGTCTGGGATGCCCACAGCAAGGTCAAGGCAGGTGCGGCGGGCAGCGTGCTGACACCCGTCGCGTGCGCGCGACTGAACAGCCCGCCGAGTAAACCATCGACCCATAGCCGCGCTTCGCCGGCCAGCGGCGCGTTCGGCGGCAACACCGGCACCTCCCCTGGCTGGCGTGCGCTGTCGGCGCGCAGGCCACTGATGAAACCGGCGAGGTAGGTGCGTTCGTTGTCGCTCAAGGGTGGCGGGGTGAGGGGCCGCAGGCCGGCGATTTCGGCGAAGGCGTCGATGCGCGACAGGGTGGATTGCTCTGCGCGAGCGGGAAGGTCGGTGGCCGCCTGGGGGGGCGTGTCGAGGAACTGATGGTCGATCAACTCGACGCGCGCCAGGCTGACCGCGCAGCATTTGAATTCCGGTTGCAATGAAATCGGGTCGACCGCGTCCGAAGTCACGGCATTGATCGCCAGGTGTTCGCCAAACACATCGTTCCAGTGGAATGGCGCAAAACAGTGGCCCGGTTGCACGCGGTCGCTGATCAATGCGGGTAACACCGCGCGCCCGCGCCGCGACAGCACTTGCACCGGTTGCCTGGCCCGGATGCCCAGGCGCGCGGCGTCGTCGGGATGGATCTCGACGAAGGGGCCGGGGTTGAGTTTGTTCAGCGTGGCGATCTTGCCGGTCTTGGTCAGAGTGTGCCATTGGTGCTGCACGCGGCCGGTGTTGAGCACGAATGGGAAGGTGTCGTCGGGCAGTTCCGCCGGGGGCATGTGCGGGCGCGCAAAGAACTGGGCTTTGCCGCCGGCGGTGGCGAAACGCAGCGCGCCGTGCTCGCGGTAGCGAATCGGGTTGCGCGGCGCCGACTCGGCCGTCGCCAGCGGCCATTGCAGCGGCGTCTCGCGCAGACGCCCATAGCTGGCGCCGCGCAGGTCGTAGCCGGTGGCGGGGTTGCAGGCGCGTTTGATTTCTTCGAACACCTCGCTGGCATTGGCGTAGCTGAACGCTTCGGCATAGCCCATCGCACAGGCGACCCGGGCGATGATCCGCCAGTCGGCCAGGGCCTCGCCCGGCGGCTCCACGGCGTGTTGCATCAGGGTCAGGTTGCGCTCGGAGTTGATCATCACGCCTTCGGCTTCGGCCCACAACGCGCCGGGCAAGAGGATGTCGGCGTAGCGGTTGGTTTCGGTGTCGAGGAAGGCGTCCTGAGTGATGACCAGGTCAGCGGCCTGCAGCCCATCGATCACCGTTTGACGGTTGGGCACGCTGGCCACCGGGTTGGTGCAGATGATCCAGCAGGCTTTGATCTGCCCCGCGGCCATCTGCTCGAACATTGCCACGGTGCCGTCGCCGGCCTGGCGCGGCAGGCGGTCGGCGGGAATCTGCCAGAGGTCTTCGATAAAGGCGCGATCGGCCTCCACCAGCATCGAGCGCTGCCCCGGCAGGCCAGGGCCCATGTAGCCCATCTCACGCCCGCCCATGGCATTGGGTTGGCCGGTGAGGGAGAACGGGCCGCTGCCGGGGCGGCAGATGGCGCCGGTGGCCAGGTGCAGGTTGCACAAGGCGTTGGTGTTCCAGGTGCCGTGGGTGCTCTGGTTGAGGCCCATGGTCCAGCAGCTCATCCACTCGGCAGCCTCGCCGATCCAGGCGGCGGCCTGGCGGATGTCGGCTTCGGCCAGGCCGGTGATGGCGGCGACCTGCTGCGGTGAGTAGTCCTCCAGGAACGCAGGCATGACCTCCCAACCCTCAGTGAAGGTGGCGATAAAGGCCGGATCGGTATGGCCGTTTTTCACCAACAGGTGCAGCAGGCCGTTGAGCAACGCAAGGTCGGTGCCGGGCCTGATCGGCAAGTAAAGGTGAGCTTTGTCCGCGGTGGCGCTGCGCCGTGGGTCGACCACGATCAGCTTAGCCCCGGCCTTGACCCGGTCCATCATGCGCAGGAACAGGATGGGGTGACAGTCGGCCATATTGGCGCCGATCACGAAGAACAGGTCGGCGCGGTCGAAGTCCTCATAGGAGCCCGGCGGCCCATCGGAACCCAGTGACAGCTTGTAGCCGCTGCCGGCGCTGGCCATGCACAGCCGCGAGTTGGATTCGATATGGCGGGTGCCGACAAAGCCCTTGGCTAACTTGTTGACCAGGTACTGGGCTTCCAGCGACATCTGCCCGGACACATAAAACGCCAATGCATCGGGGCCATGCCGCTCCAGCACGTTGCGCAGGCGCCCGGCGGTCCTGGCGATGGCTTCGTCCATGGCGATGCGCACCGGGTCGCGGTCGCGGGCCTGGCGCAGGTAGGCATTTTCCATGCGCCCGGACTCGGCGATGGCTTGCCCGCAGGTGCTGCCCTTGGTGCACAGGCGACCGGCATTGGTGGGGTGGTCGGGGTCGCCGATCACCTTGACCACCTTATTGTCTTCGACCTGCATGACGATGCCGCAGCCCACGCCACAATAGGGGCACACACTGCGTACGCGTTGGTTGGCCATCGATAACCCTCGAATCTTTTCTGCCCGGCAAAAAAAAGCGCCGCGTAACCCTCCGTTGGAACGGGGATTACACGGCGCCTTTGTCGTGGATGGGCAATCAGCGTTGACTGCTCTGTGGCGCTGTACCTAGCAAGCGGCGCGCCAGGTTGTTCAAGGTGCCGTACTGATGGTGGTGAGGGTGCTTGCCGCCGCCGCGCGAACTCGCGGGAGCAAGCGTCCTGTGCCCTTTTATGACGCGCTGCGCACCAGTTGGAGGCGTGTTCGGCAGGGGGGCGCGGGCGTGGAGGCTGTGGGTACGGGGTTGCGACAGGTTGGCACAGAGCCTGCAAGATCACCGGTAACCCCCTTCGGTCAACGACGATCGACAACATGGGCAACAGCGGTGGAATCGGCGAAGTCGTCCGATGCCAACCGTATAAGAACAGGCAAAGACGCCTGGAACCGTAAGGTTTCAGGCGTTTTTTTTTGCTTTTTTCAAACCGTGATGAGTTTTGTCGGGTGCTGATATGAACGCCAATAACGCCAGTCTGAACCAGCTGCAAACCCTGATCGTCGTCGGCAATGGCATGGTCGGTCATCACTGCGTGGAGCAGTTGATCGAACGCGGCGCGCTGGATCACTACCAACTGCATGTGTTCAGCGAAGAGCCGATGCGCGCCTATGATCGCGTGCATTTATCCGAATACTTCACCGGCCGCGATGCCGAGTCGCTGGCGCTGTCCGACGCGGCGCTGTACCAGACGCCGGGCGTGACCCTGCACCTTGACGTGCAGGTGCTGGATATCGACCGCGCCCAGCGCCAGGTGGTCACCGCCCAGGGTCGCGTCACCTATGACAAGCTGGTGCTGGCCACCGGCTCATATCCCTTCGTACCCCCGATAGAGGGCGCCGAAGGTGACTCGCGCCTGGTGTACCGCACTCTGCAGGACCTCGACGCCATCCGTGCGGCCGCCGCCAATGCGCGGCGCGGTGTGGTGGTCGGCGGTGGGCTGCTCGGCCTGGAAGCGGCCAACGCCCTCAAAAGCCTGGGCCTGGAAGCCCATGTGGTGGAGTTCGCGCCGCGCCTGATGCCGGTGCAGCTGGATGACTTCGGCGGCCTGGCACTCAAGGCGCAGATCGAACGACTGGGCGTCGGCGTGCATTTGTCCCGTGCCACGCAGTCGATCAGCGTTGGCGAGCAGTATCGCTATCGCATGAATTTCGCCAACGACGAATTTCTGGAAACCGACCTTATCGTGTTTTCCGCCGGTATTCGCGCCCAGGACGCTCTGGCGCGCCAGGCGGGGCTTGAGATCGGCCCGCGCGGTGGGGTGGTGATCAACGACGAATGCCAGAGCTGCGATCCGCATATCTACGCAATCGGTGAGTGTGCCTCGTGGAACGGCAGCCTGTTCGGCCTGGTCGCGCCCGGCTACCAGATGGCCCGTGGCGTGGCGGCGTTGCTGTGCGGGCAGGGCGCCGAGCCGTTTGTGGGGGCGGACATGTCGACCAAACTCAAGTTGCTCGGCGTCGACGTCGGTTCCATCGGTGACGCCCACGCCCACACGCCGGGCGCGCGCAGCTATCAGTTTATCGACGAGGCCACCGCCAGCTACCGCCGTCTGGTGGTGGATGCCGCCGGCAGGCAGGTGATCGGCGCGGTGCTGGTGGGTGACAACAGCTACTACGACACGCTGCTGCAATACCTGCAGAACGGCATCGCCTTGCCGGCCGAACCCGCCAGCCTGATCCTGCCGTCCTCGGCCGGCGCACCAACCCTCGGCCCCGGCGCGTTGCCGGAATCGGCCACGGTGTGTTCGTGCCACAACGTCACCAAGGGCGCGATCTGCGCAGCCATCGACGGCGGCTGCGCCGACCTCGGCGTGCTCAAGGCGCAGACCAAGGCCTGCACCGGCTGCGGCGGGTGCGCCGGGTTGCTCAAGCAGGTGTTCGAACATGAACTGCTGGCCCGTGGCGTCAGTGTCGACAAGCGTTTGTGCGAGCACTTCGCCTATACCCGTCAGGAGCTGTATGCCCTGGTGCGTGTGGAAGGGGTGCTCAGCTTTGAAGCACTGCTGGCCAAGCACGGCCGTGGTCACATCGGCTGTGACGTGTGCAAACCGGCGGTGGGCTCGATCCTGGCCTCGTGCTGGAACCAGCCGATCATGGACCCGTCGCTGGTGCCGTTGCAGGACACCAACGACACCTTTATGGCCAATATGCAGAAGAACGGCACCTACTCGGTGGTGCCACGGATACCGGGCGGTGAGATCACTGCCGACAAGCTGATCGTGATCGGCGAGGTGGCGAAAAAATACAACCTCTATACCAAGATCACCGGCGGCCAGCGCATCGACCTGTTCGGCGCGCAACTGCACGAATTGCCGGACATCTGGGGCGAGCTGATCGCGGCCGGTTTCGAGACCGGGCATGCGTATGGCAAGTCCACGCGCACGGTCAAATCCTGCGTCGGCAGCACGTGGTGCCGTTATGGCGTGCAGGACAGCGTGAAAATGGCGCTGTTGATCGAGGACCGCTACAAGGGCCTGCGTTCGCCGCACAAACTCAAGTTCGCGGTGTCCGGTTGCACCCGCGAATGCGCCGAAGCCCAGAGCAAGGACGTGGGGGTGATCGCCACCGAAAAAGGCTGGAACCTTTATATCGCCGGCAACGGCGGCATGCGTCCACGGCATGCCGAACTGTTCGCCACCGACCTCGACGATGCTACGCTGATTCGCTACATCGATCGCTTCCTGATGTTCTACATCCGCACCGCCGACAAGCTGCAACGCACTTCGGTGTGGCGCGAAAGCCTGGAAGGCGGCCTGGATTTCCTCAAGGATGTGATCGTGCACGACAGCCTGGGCCTGGGCGCCGAACTGGAAGCGCAGATGCAACAGGTGGTCGACCGCTACGAATGCGAATGGGCCAACGCCCTCAAAGACCCGGAAAAACTCAAGCGCTTCCGCACCTTCGTCAACGACAAACGCCCGGACCCGGACATTCACTTCGTCCAGGAACGCGGCCAGCGTCGCCCGATCATGGCCGCCGAACTCAACCTGATTGCCGTCGCCGAGGAGATTGCCTGATGAGCCAGCCCAATACCTTACGTACACTCGCCAGCTGGAAAGCCGTTTGCAATGAAACCGACCTGGTGCGCAATTCCGGCGTGGTGGTGTGGCTGGACGGCGCACAGGTGGCGCTGTTCTACCTGCCCGACGCCGAAGCACAGACGCTTTACGCTATCGACAACCACGACCCGGAGTCCGGCGCCAATGTAATCGGCCGTGGCCTGGTGGGCAGCCTCAAGGGCGAGCTGGTGGTGGCCGCGCCGATCTACAAACAGCATTACCGCCTGCACGACGGCCAATGCCTGGAAACCCCGCGCCAGCGCCTGCGGGTGTGGCCGGTGCGGTTGAAGGGTGGGATGGTGGAGGTGCAAGTGTCTTGCTGAATCCTGACCTACACAGAGCACGATGTGGGAGCCTGCCCCGATAGGCACAGGTATCTAGACCTCTTCGATAGAACACAGAGCCTGAGCAATGTGAGGTTATTGTGGTGAGCAGGCTTGCCCTGCGCTGGGCTGCGCAGCAGCCCCAAAACCTGCCAGGCGTTTTTGCCTGGCACACCGCGGTGTCTGGGAACAGGGCCGCTTCGCGGCCCAGCGCGGGCGGTGCGACGATTCGACAAGCCCGCTTACCACAGGTTTATGTGTCAGCCTTTAAGTCCAGTATCTGTGAACTTTCGACCACGTTGGCATAGTCCATCGCCAGGTTGCTCAACGGGAGATATGCCGCACATGCACCACCGGACGCGCGCATTGGCGCCAGGCGACGAGCAATTGCTGCATATGCCGCTCGGCATCCGGGTTGTTGCGCCGCCCCAGGGTCGGCTGGTTCATGCCTTGCTGCATGTCGATAAGCAGCAAGGCTGCGTTGTCGGCTAACGGTTCCATGACACCTCCCTAGGCATAAGAAGCACGCAACATAACAGCCCGCCCGCGCGCCCACAGCAATTTGTTCGAAGCCTTCGCGGTTTGCCTTTACACTGCGGCCCCCGGATTTCAGCAAGGATGCTTTCCATGCGTTCGCTCGTCAGCGCAGTGTTTGTCTCAACGATGTTCGCGACCACGGCCATGGCCGAGCCCCGCTCGTTTTCGCTGAATGACCCCAGCGGCCGGTTTCTGCTGGAAGTGCTGTTTCCTGACGTGCCGCAAGACCTGCAGCAACTGGCGCCGGCGCTGGTCACCCTGCGCGATAAAACCACCCTGGCGATCCTCCAGCAACTGCGCACGCCTGCTGCCAGCGTGCCGCTCGACGGCGACGGCAAGACTCTGGAGTGGCGCCTGGTCGGCGAAAATGGCGTGGTGTATTTCGCCGATATCAACCAGGACGGTCGCCAGGATCTGGCGATCCGTAACGGCGACGGCGCCGATGCGGGCTTTCAGTCGAACTACGACGTGTACCTGCAAGATCCGCAGCAGCCACGCTGGGTGTTCAATCGCCCACTCACCGACCTGGCGAACGAGACCTCCGGCGGCATGTTCTCGGTCAATCCCAAGGACGGCATCATCCATTCGCAAACCGACCGGGGCTGCTGCTGGACGCGCGCCAGCCGTTGGCAGATGCGCCACGGCGAGCTGGTGCGACTCAGCGCCTATACGCAGGAAGAAGTACCGGCAAGCGACGACGGCACCAGCATGCCCAAAGGCTACATGCTGCGCACCAGCGGCGAATGGAAGGACGGCCAGTGGCGTGAAACCCCGCGCCTGGAAGGGCCGGTCAATGAAGATCCGCAGATGCTCGCCGGCACTCTCAACGGCAAGATCCCGGTGCAACTCTGGTATCAGCAGCAAGGCGAGGTACTGATCGGCGAAGTGCGCTACACCAAAAGTGGCAGCGGCAAACCGATCAAACTGGTGGGCTCGATGGGCGACTATGAGGACAAACCCTTCGTTTACCTGCACGAATCGGCTGACGACGGCCATCAGACCGGCACCTGGCAGATCACCCGTGACAGCGTCGCACCCTTCGACTACCGCGGCGCCTGGGTCAGCAGCGGCAAGAAAGGTGCGTCGCAGTTGGCAGTGCAACTGCATGTCGAGGACCGCGAGCCGGAGTACCCCAAGTACGGCGACGTAGCCCGCGACCAGCGCAGCGGCCATTACCAGATGCGCGACGACTACCTGGGCCGCGACGGTGACCTGGACTTGAAGATCCTGCCCCAGCGCGATGCCCAGGGCCGCGAAGTGGCGCAATTCAGCGTGACCCTCCACGACACCGCCAGCGGAAAACCTATCGTCACCACGCAGCAGCGCGTGCCGATGGAAACCGAGAACCTGATCATCGTGCGTGCACCTTTGGCCAGCAAAGGCACCGGGCCGTATCACATCCAACTGGTAAAAGATTTCGCGGTGATCAGGCACAACGCAGAGCCGGACTTTCCCGACTACCTGACCGGGATGTATCGCCGGCAGCCTTGATGCTGCCGGTGATGCACCTCGGTCACACCGTTGTCGCGGCTTCAGCGATTGAACCGCTCAACCAACGCGTACTGAGTCGACGCTGTGTCGGTCAGTTCCCTGCTCAGGTCTGTCGATTGACGGGCCTGCATCGAGGTTTGGTCGGCCAGTTCGGCGATGGTGGTGATGTTGCGGCTGATCTCTTCGGCCACCGCGCTTTGTTCTTCGGTGGCGGCGGCGATCTGAGTGGTCATCTCGGTAATATGCGACACCGCCTCGCTGATCCCCGCCAGCGCCTGGTCTGCTTCGAGCACCCGCGCCACGCCTTCCTGCGCTTGGCGCTGACCGTTGTGCATGCTTTGCACCGCGTTGCTGGAAGACGTTTGCAGTTGCGTAATCAACGCGTGGATCTGGGTCGTTGACTGTGAGGTACGCTGGGCCAGTTGACGAACCTCATCGGCCACCACCGCAAAGCCGCGACCTTGCTCACCGGCGCGGGCGGCTTCGATGGCGGCGTTGAGCGCCAGCAAGTTGGTCTGGTCTGCGATGCCTTTGATCACGTCGACCACGGTGCCGATTTCATCGCTGTCACGCGCCAGTTGCGCCACGGAGACGCCGGTCTCGCCGACTACCGCCGACAGCCGCTCGATGGCGTGACGGGTATCGCGCGCCACTTCGCGGCCGCGGCCGGTGAGCACGTTGGCTTGCTGGGTGGCGTCGGCGGTGCGCTGTACGTGACTGGCGACTTCCTGCGTCGTCGCGGCCATCTGGTTAACGGCAGCGGACACCTGTTCGGTCTCCACCCGTTGGCGGTCCAGGCCCCGGGCGCTGGCGCTGGCCAACTGGTCGGATTGCCCGGCCAGGGTGCTGAGTTGTTCAGCGCTGTCCTGCAGGCGGGTGAGGCAGGTTTTCAGGCGCGCGTTCTGGCTTTGGAACGCGGTTTCCAAACGTGCCTGCGGGCCGCGCGCGTCGCTGTACATCTGCGCGATCAACGCATCCGACGTGGAGGGCTCGACCCCTTGCAATAGGCGCAGCGTGCTGCCGTGGCGTGCCCTTGAGCAGAGCATGCCTATCGGCAACGCCACCGCTACAGCAACCGCGACGGCCACCGGTGCGCTGAGAAACAACCCGGCCAGGCTGCCGGCGATACCGCTGGCCGCATACGGCACACCGTTCAACAGGCCGGCCAGCCACGCGTCCTGGCGCGGTACGCCGGTTTTGCCGTGGCTGATGCGTTGATAGAGGGTTTGGGCGCGGCGGATTTCATCGGCGGTGGGCTTGACCCGCACCGACTCGAAACCTACCACCCGACTGCCGTCGAAGATCGGCGTGACGTAGGCGTTGACCCAATAATGGTCGCCGTTCTTCGAGCGGTTTTTGACGATGCCCATCCAGGGCTGGCCTTGCTTGAGAGCTTTCCACATGTGTTCGAACACGGCCGGTGGCACGTCGGGGTGGCGCACGATGTTCTGCGGGGCGCCGATCAGATCGTCGCGGTTGAAACCGCTGATCTCGACGAAAGCGTCGTTGCAGTAAGTGATCATCCCCTGCACGTCTGTAGCGGAGATGAGTTTCTGCTGCGGCGCGAGGGAAATCTCACGCTGTGTTACGGGCTGGTTGTTGCGCATTCGGACTACTCCCTGGTTGCGCCCAGTCCATCGGCGGCAAGTCACAAAAAGTTAATATTCATTTGGCAATTGATCCGCCGCTGGTCAAAAGCCTGAAACTTCCCGATGAAAAACCCCATAATGGCGGCCATTTTTGTTTAGCCCGTTATTCTGGTGTGCCCGCATGGAAATTAAGGTCAACTTTCTCGACAACCTCCGGCTTGAAGCCAAGTTCGATGACTTCACGGTGATTGCCGACCAGCCCATTCGCTATAAAGGCGATGGCTCGGCGCCGGGCCCCTTTGATTATTTCCTGGCATCGTCTGCGCTGTGCGCGGCGTATTTCGTGAAGCTGTACTGCCAGACACGCAATATCCCCACCGACAATATTCGTTTGTCGCAGAACAACATCGTCGACCCGGAAAACCGCTACAACCAGATTTTCAAGATCCAGGTCGAGTTGCCTGCGGACATTTCCGATAAGGACCGTCAAGGCGTCCTGCGTTCCATCGACCGCTGCACCGTGAAGAAAGTGGTGCAGGCCGGGCCGCAATTCGTGATCGAAGAAGTCGACAACCTCGACGCCGACGCCCAGGCCTTGTTGATGCCCAGCGCGCTGTCCGACGGCGGAACCTATATCGCCGGTAAAGACCTGCCGCTGGAGCAGACCATCGCCAATATGTCCGGCATTCTGGCGGGCCTGGGCATGAAGATTGAAATCGCGTCGTGGCGCAATATCGTGCCGAACGTGTGGTCGCTGCATATCCGCGATGCGCACTCGCCGATGTGCTTCACCAATGGCAAGGGCGCGACCAAAGAGGGCGCCCTGGCGTCGGCGCTGGGTGAGTTCATCGAGCGGCTCAACTGCAACTTCTTCTACAACGATCAGTTCTGGGGCGAAGAGCTGGCCAACGCGCCGTTCGTGCATTACCCGGATGAGCGCTGGTTCCAGCCCGGTCCGAACGATGAACTGCCGACAGACATCCTCGACGCCTATTGCCTGAAGGTCTACAACCGCGACGGCGAACTGCGTGGTTCGCACCTGTTCGACACCAACTCCGGCAACGAAGAGCGCGGCATCGTATCGCTGCCGTTCGTGCGCCGCTCGGATGGCGAGGTGGTGTATTTCCCGTCCAACCTGATCGAAAACCTCTACCTCAGTAATGGCATGAGTGCCGGCAACACCCTGGCCGAAGCCCAGGTGCAGTGCCTGTCGGAGATTTTCGAGCGGGCGGTGAAGCGCGAAATCATCGAAGGTGAATTCGCCCTGCCGGATGTGCCCGCCGAGGTGCTGGCCAAGTACCCGAACATCCTGGCCGGCATTCAAGGCCTGGAGGCCCAGGGGTTCCCTGTGCTGGTCAAGGATGCGTCGCTGGGCGGTGAGTTCCCGGTGATGTGCGTGACCCTGATGAACCCGCGCACCGGTGGCGTGTTCGCCTCGTTCGGCGCGCACCCGAGCCTGGAAGTGGCGCTGGAGCGCAGCCTCACCGAACTGCTGCAGGGCCGCAGTTTCGAAGGCCTGAACGACCTGCCGCAGCCGACGTTCGAAGGCCAGGCGGTGACCGAGCCGAATAATTTCGTCGAGCACTTCATCGACTCCAGCGGCGTGGTGTCGTGGCGTTTCTTCAGTGCCCGTTCGGATTACGAATTTGTCGAATGGGACTTCTCCGGTCAGGGCGAAAACTCCAACGTCGAGGAAGCCGCAACGTTGTTCGGCATTCTCGATAGCATGGGTAAAGAGTCCTACATGGCGGTGTACGACCACCTTGGCGCCACGGCCTGTCGGATCCTGGTGCCGGACTACTCGGAAATCTACCCGGTGGAAGATCTGATCTGGGACAACACCAACAAGGCCCTGTTTTTCCGCGCCGATATCCTCAACCTGCACCGCCTGGACGACGCAGAGCTGGAGGCCTTGGTTGAGCGCCTGATCGAAAGCGAGCTGGACGATTACACCGACATCACCACCCTGATCGGCATCGAGTTCGACGACAACACCGCGTGGGGCCAACTCACCATCCTGGAGCTGAAACTGCTGATCTTCCTTGCCTTGCGCCAGTATGAAGAGGCCAAGGAGTGCGTGGAGATGTTCCTGCAGTACAACGACAACACCGCCGAGCGCGGGCTGTTCTACCAAGCGCTCAACGCCGTGCTGGAGATGGAACTGGACGACGACCTGGAACTGGCGGACTACGAGGCCAACTTCCGGCGCATGTTCGGCGATGAGCGCATGGATGCGGTGATCGGCTCGGTCGACGGTAGCGTGCGGTTCCATGGGTTGACCCCGACCAGCATGAAGCTCGAAGGACTGGACCGGCACTTGCGCTTGATCGACAGCTACAAGAAGCTGCACAGCGCGCGAGCGGCGGTGTCCATCCGATAAGCCTTTGGCGCAGTTTGCCCACCACAGCAAAAGACAGGCCCGCCGCAACGAGTGTGTCTTGTCCAATTCCCCTGTGGTGAGCAAGCCTGCTTGCGCAGGGCTGCGCAGCGGCCCCAAAGCCAGGCGCTGGGGTTTACCTGAAAGTACGCGGTGGATGGGAGGGGGCCGCTGCGCAGCCCAGCGCGGGGCAAGCCCGCTCACCACAAAAGGACTGCTCACTAAAAAGGCCTGTTCAACACAAGAAACCGCTCACCACAGAGAGTGGTCGCACCGCGCTTCCCTGTGGTGAGCAAGCTTGCTTGCGCTGGGCTGCGCAGCGGCCCCAAAGCCAGGCGGTGGGGTTTACCTGAAAGTACACGGTGGATGGGAGGGGCCGCTGCGCAGCCCAGCGCGGGGCAAGCCCGCTCACCACAAAAGGACTGCTCACTAAAAAGGCCCGTTCAACACAAGAAACCGCTCACCACAGAGAGTGGTCGCACCGCGCTCCCCTGTGGTGAGCAAGCAAGCTTGCTCACCACAAAAGGACTGCTCACTAAAAAGGCCCGTTCAACACAAGAAACCGCTCACCACAGAGAGTGGTCGCACCGCGCTTCCCTGTGGTGAGCAAGCTTGCTTGCGCTGGGCTGCGCAGCGGCCCCAAAGCCAGACGCTGAAGTGTTACCTGTTATTCGAACTTATCGATGCGCGTATCGGCGTAGAAAAACTCGTTCTTGTCCGTGCTCGATTCGTAGAAGTAGGCGTAATCGCTCAGGTAGTACAGATGTTCGACGCGGTTGTACTTATCGTCATCGGTGCGGCATGACAAGGCCTTGGCGTTCCCCAGCAGGTTGGGGTTGAGTTCGCGGGCCGGCAATTGGCGTTCGACGACGCAGCGGTTGGTCTGCACCTTGTTATAGCTGCCCACCAGGCTGTTGAGTGTCGAGCGGGTGGTCTGGTAGACCACGGTTTCGCCGACGGGCAAGGCTTTCCAATTGCCGGTCAAGCTCAACTGCGTCAAGGTCGAGCTTTCGGCCATGCCGGTGCCGCCGTACGTTGTCTTCGATACCAGCGAGACCAGGTTGCGCCAGCTCACCGACTGGGACTCATAGCCGTCGCCGCGATGGACGATCTGCAGTTGGCCACTGGCCTTGTCCTGGCTGATGAAGTGCTCGCTGGTGCTGTTGGACGTCTTGCCTTTGAGGGTCGATGTGCCGGTGAAGTGCACGTACTTCAAGGTGCGCGCGGGCTTGTCCTGGTTGAACGGCGCAAGCGCGGCCAGCACCTGGGGCTGCACCGACGACAGGGCGATGATCGCCGGCGCTTTCAGGCGCGGCTTGAAGGGCGCCAGCTTGGCGATTTTTTCGGGGTTGGCGCACACCGTGTTGAACAGCAATACATAGTCGGCGTCGCTGCCGGCGATGGGTTGTGGCGTCGGGAAACTGTCGACGCGGCCATCGCTCACGCGGTTGCGCACGTCCAGGTCGTAGCCGGCCAGTTCCTTGTACGTGCCGCTGGCGCAGGACACCGCAAAGTGCTGGCGTTTTTGCGCATAGGGCGCGTCATAGGGCAGGTCATTGAGCACCGTCGGGTTATCGAAGGCGGCCCAGAAACGGGTTTCACCCTGCACGGTCTTGAGGCTGGCGGCGTCGAGCAGCACCCAGTTATCGCGCGCATCGGTCTGGACCAGGCGCCAGTCCGGTGCTGGCGTTTCGGCACAGGCACGCACGAATGTCTGGTTGGCGGCCAACGCGGTGTACAGCGTGTCAGACAGTTTGCGCGCCTCGGTATAGCGCCCGGCCTTGAGCGGGTACACGCGCTGGGAGCCATCTAGGTACAGCAGGTGCAATTGCCTGGTCGAGCACGCCGCCTCGAACTGCATGGTGCGCCGCACGCCGCCGGTGGAGTCGGGCATCAGCAGCTCGAAACTGAGCAGGTCGCCTTCGCGCACGATGCTGTTTTCCACCAGCGGTTGGGCCAGCGTGTCGGCGAGCATCTGCTCGACCTTGCCGGACTGGGTGACACAACCGGACAGGCTGGCGATGCCACCGGCAAGCAATACAGAAGTTAAAACGCGCACATGAGCCTCATTGAGTCCATTCGGGGATGCCAGGGTGACGGCCGCCGGAGGTTGATCTTTAGATTTTTTTGCCAAGCTGGGGACTGTTCACCGCCGCTTCGATGACGGCGATGTCGATCTTGCCCATGCCCATCATCGCGTCGAAGGCGCGCTTGGCGGTGGCGGCGTCGGGATGGGTAATCGCCTGGGTCAACGCCCGCGGCGTGATCTGCCATGACACGCCCCACTTGTCCTTGCACCAACCGCAGGCACTGGCCTGGCCGCCGTTGTCGATGATCGCGTGCCAGTAACGATCCGTCTCGGCCTGGTCGTCAGTGGCCACCTGGAACGAAAATGCTTCTGTCTGCGGGAATATCGGCCCGCCGTTCAAGCCCAGGCACGGCAGGCCCATCACGCGGAATTCCACCGTCAGCACGTCGCCCTGCTTACCTGACGGGTAGTCGCCGGGCGCTTTGTGCACGGCGTCCACGCCGCTGTCTGGAAAGGTCTTGGCGTAAAAGCGCGCGGCGTCTTCGGCCGTGCCGTCGTACCAGAGGCAGACGGTATTTTTGCTGGGCATGATCGGTCTCCGCCGTGAAGGGGTGGGCACAGTCTAGACCACGCGCTTTACGCCCGGCGGGCCATCAGCAACACGGACGCCGCCGCCGACAACAACCCTGCACAGCAGCGATTGAACCAGCGCTTGCCACGCGGCTCGGCAAACCAGCGACGCATATGCAGGCCCATAAAGGCGTAGAGGCAGATAGCAATCCATTCCAGCACCAGGAACATCGCGCCGAGCACGGCGAATTGCGGCGTGACGGGCTGATCGGGCACTACGAATTGCGGCAGGAAGGCGGTGAAGATCAGGATGGCTTTGGGGTTGCCCGCCGCCACCAGAAACTCCTGACGCGCCAGCACCCACACGCCGACTTTGGCGGTCGCGGAGTCGGCCGGCGCCTCGGGATTGGCGCGCCATAGCTGCACCGCCAGATACAACAGATACGCCGCGCCGAGCAGCTTGATCACGTAGAACAGCAGCTCCGAGGTTTGCAGCACCACCGCCAGGCCGGCCGAGGCCAGGGCGATCATCCCGGCGAACGCCAACAGGCGGCCGACGCCGGCCAGGCACGAGGTGCGATAGCCATAGCGCGTCGCGTTGCTGACCGACAGCAGGTTGTTCGGGCCGGGCGCCATGTTCAGCGCAAAGCAGGCGGGGAGGAAGAGGGCGAGGGTGGCGAGGTCCATGGCGGCTCCGGGTGCGGGTGAGCGGGGAGCGTTCGAGCATAAGGTTGGGCGGGGCGGCGGGGCAATCTCTAGAGCTTCTCTGTGGCCACCACAGCGTTATGTTGTGTGTAAGGAGAAGCCGTATCTCACCTCTGCCAGGCTGGCACCACCCCGTTCAAGCGGGCGCCGACTGCCGGTTTCTTCTAGACACCCCACCCGCTGATAAAAACGCCGAGCCCGTTCGTTACCGCTCAGGACCCAAAGTGTCACGCGCTTAAAGCCCTGTGCCTTCAGCGCCCGCACACCGGCGTTCCACAACGCCAGCCCGACGCCGGTGTGCCAATGGCTGGCGATGACATAGAGGGCTTCGATCTCACCCACATCGCCCCC
Source organism: Pseudomonas lurida (assembly GCF_013522705.1). Classification (GTDB taxonomy): domain Bacteria; phylum Pseudomonadota; class Gammaproteobacteria; order Pseudomonadales; family Pseudomonadaceae; genus Aquipseudomonas; species Aquipseudomonas quebecensis. The sequence goes on along the minus strand of NZ_JAAMRE010000006.1, from coordinate 142,739 downwards.
GGTAGAATCTTCGTCACGGCTGGCGCCGACGCAGATCCAACCAATGACTTGCTCGTTCAGTTGTGCGACCCATACGCATGACTGCTCGGACTCAAGCGCGCGTCGCCAGTGTGTTTCACGGCGAGCCAGGGTTGCGTCCAGGGAGTCCAGGTAGTGGGCAGGCATCAGGTCACGATAGGCGTGCTGCCAGCTGCGGATATGCACCTGGGCGATCGCCGGGGCGTCGCAGGGGAGTGCTTTGCGAATCATTGATGGGCTCCTGGCGCTGGCGAGCCTCTTACTATGATGCCCATTGATGACGGAATAACGTCCGCTTGGAGCATGGTGATGTTGCTGGGAATTTTCCTACACGCAGAAAGGCTTTTTCATGCGCAAATAGAGCCCGATCGCACGCAGACTTGCACCGTCCAACCCAAGAGCCGCCGCCCATGTCCCGTTTACCGCTTCGCGTTCTGGTCCTCGAAGATCATGTTTTTCAGCGCTCCGTCGCTGTAAACCTCTTGCGTTCCCTCGGCTGTGATGAGGTGTTCGAAGCCAGCGATGGCTACGAGGCGTTAACGGTGCTGGATGCCGTCGGACGGGTGGATATTGCTCTGTGCGACCTGCAAATGGAGGGCATGGACGGGTTGGAGTTCTTGAAGCGGGTAGGTGTGTCAGGGCAGGTCAAGTCGATCATTATCAGCAGCTCGCTGCCCGCCGATCTGCGTCGGTCGATCCATCAGATCATCAAAATCCTAGGGCTGGATTTGCTCGGCGATGTAGGCAAACCGTTGCCGTGTGATGTGCTGCGGCAGTTGATCAACAGATACTTGAATTCATCGGTGAGTAAACAGGCGCGACCAGAAGTGTGGCTGGCCACCGAGGAGCAGGTGTGCACCGCCATCGCCGAGCAGCAGTTCCAGCCGTGGTATCAACCCAAATTCAATCTGCTGACCGGCGAGGTTTGCGGGGCGGAGATATTGTGCCGTTGGCAGCACCCGACATTGGGGGTAGTGACGCCGGCGTCCTTCATGCCGGTGCTGGAACGCCTGGAATTGATAGATACGCTGCTGTTCGCGCAACTCGATCAGGTGCTGAGCTTTCAACGTCGACTGCGCGAACTTGACCTCCAGGTAAACACCGCCTTCAACTTGCACGCGTCGCAGTTGGCCAACCCTGCGTTAGTGGCGACCATCAAGGGCATCCTGCGTCTGCATGCCATACCCGCTTCGTGCCTGACCTTTGAGCTGACGGAAGTCGGGCTGCTGGAGGCTGCCGTGCCCAACCTGGAAAACCTGGTGCGCTTGCGCATGATGGGCTGCCGCTTGTCCATCGATGATTTCGGCGCCGGTTTTTCCTCGTTGCAGCGCCTGTGCCAGTTGCCCTTCAACGAGATCAAGCTTGATGGTGAGTTCATCCGCACGCTGGACGACGAGCCACGTTGCCGAGCGGTGATCTGTGGCACCCTGGCCCTCGGTCACGCTTTGGGCATGAACGTGGTGATCGAAGGCATCGAAACCCCGACGCAACGCGCGCAATTGTTGGCCCTGGGTGGTGAAGTGGGTCAGGGCTATCTGTACGCGCGGCCAATGAATGAAGCGAATTTTCTGCAATGGCTGCAACGGCAACCATCGCCATCCAACAATCTGTAGGAAAAGCCCTACACGGTTGCGGGCGTTTTCCTTCTCTGTTTGAGCCGGTCCCTGCCTAGGATGGCCTATCGCTTGTAAGCAAACGACCACTCCATTCATTGTGCGGGAACCGACTGCCATGACCATGCAACGCCTGCGGATACTGATCGCCGACAAACGTCACAGCCAACGGCTGCTGATCGAAAAACGCTTGAACCTGCTGGGCCAGTATCGCATCGCGCCGGTAGCGTCTTACCACGAACTTGACGTGCTGACCCAGGCCGATGCCTGGATCTTCGACCTGGTCATCGTCAATGCTTCCCTGGCGACCGAAGCCGGTGTGGACATGGCTGACTTTATCCGGCGCAGCCGCAATATTCGCAGCGCCTACATCTACGATCTGAACTCGCTGCCTACGACCAATACAGATTCTTCGTGCGCCCATTCGGCGCTGGCCATCTAGACACTGTTCGCTGCCAAGGGACTTGAGCCGATGGCTTATCCACGTGTGCTGGTTGTTGAGAACCCAGGTTTCAAGCGCAGTGCGCTGGTTAAGATGCTCCAGCGTCTGGGAGCGCGCGATCTGGTGCTGGCCGTGGATGGCGATCAGGCATTGATGCATTTACGGCAACAGGGCGCAGTGGATGTGGTGCTGTGTGACATCACCGGTCGCGATCGCCAGGGCCTGGAGTTTCTGGACAGAGTCAGTCAGCAAGGCCTGGCCGAAGCGCTGATTCTGGCGGTTGATACGCCGCCGGATATTCGCCGTGCACTGGGGCACATGCCGTCGTTCGGTGGCCTGGCGCTGATCGGCGTCTTCGACCGCCCGTTGAGCCTGCGTTCGTTACACAAAGTGCTGAGCCAGTACCGTCGACCCGCCGACGCTGGGAGCAGTGCCTCGCTCGCCAATATGGAGCTGCCCAGTGAGGCGGATCTGCGCCTGGGCCTGGCCCTGGGGGAATTTCGTGGTTGGTACCAACCCAAACGCGTCATGGACACCGGGCAATTGGCGGGCGCCGAAGTGCTGGTGCGCTGGGAACACCCGTCCAGAGGCGTGCTGTTGCCCCAGGTGTTTCTGGCGGGGATGGTGGCATACAACCTGATCGACGAGATGTTCAAGCAATTGTTCGACCAGGCCATGGGCCTGCTGCAGGGACTGCGCCTGCAGGGGATCGATCTGGAGCTGTCATTCAACCTGCACGCCTCGCAGCTCGACGGCCCGGCACTGGTCAAGCATATCCAGCGCACCTTGCTGTGGCATGAACTGCCCGGTGAGTCCTTCACCTTCGAACTGGCCGAAAACGGCCTGTTGGCCCTGAAACCCGCCACCCAGGAAAACCTGGTGTGCCTGCGCATGCTCGGCTGTTCCTTGGCGGTGGATGACTTCGGCATGGGGTTTTCGTCGTTGAAGATGCTCGGTCAACTACCGTTCAACCAGCTCAAACTGGACGGTTCGGTGATCCACGACCTGGTCAACCCCGGCAGCCGCGCCGTAGTGGCGGGCGCGCTGGCCTTGACCCGTGCGTTGCACATGGAACTGGTGATCGAAGGGGTCAGCAGCCAGACCATGCAGGACACATTGACGGCCATGGGCTGCCGCATCGGCCAGGGTTACCACCTGGCATTGCCGATGAATGCGGGTGTTTTCCTGCGATGGTTGGAGACGCTGCCGGCACCGGTTTTAAAGAAAGTTTAGGTTCTTCAGAAAAGCGACGATACTTCCTACAGCTTATGGCGACTTGGCTGTCGGCTGTGCGATAAGGTTTGCCGCGTTCAACCTGCACGCTTGCGCATTCCTGTCGTACCCATGGCCAGTTTTAGTGATGCCTTACAGGGGTTCAAATGAACACAGCATTAGTGGTGGATGACCACCCCTTCATTCGTTCTTCGGTCTGCATGCTGCTCAAGCAGGAAGGTTATGGCGAGGTCTGGGAAGCCGACAATGGCGCCGACGCCGTGCAGCTGGCACGCGAGCACGCCCCGGATGTGATCATCCTCGACATTGCCATGCCCAAGCTCGACGGCCTGGAAGTGATCAATCGCATCTGCGCACTGGAGCTGCCCAGCAAGATTCTAGTGCTCACGTCTCAGTCGCCGCTGTTCTATTCCAATCGCTGCATGAAAGCCGGCGCTGCGGCCTATATCTCCAAGACCCACGGCCTGGATGAGTTGGTCAAGGCAATCAAGGCGGTGATGGGCGGCTACACGTTTTTCCCGGACCTGCCTAACAGCTCGGTGCGGCGTAAAGACACCGACGCCACCGACCTGGACTTAATCCAGAGCCTGTCCAACCGTGAGTTGACGATTTTGCAGCAACTTTCCATCGGCTTGACCAATAAGGAAATCGGCGACGGGTTGCTGTTGAGTGCCAAAACGGTGAGCACTTACAAAACTCGGCTGATCGAAAAGCTCAACGTGAAATCGGTGGTGTACCTCGCCGATTTCGCCAAGCGCAATAACCTGATCTAGATGCGCTCATTACTGCGCAGCTGGCTGGTAGTGGTGCTGGCACCGTTTCTGTTGATGACGGCACGGGCCGATCAGGAACCGATGGTGTTGAAGGTACTCGGCCGTTCCGACGTCAAGGATTACCAGGTCCAGCTCAATGAGCAGGAATGGCGGTTGCTGCGTCAGAAGGGCAGCCTGGTGCTGGGGACCTCCGCGCCGGACTTTCCCCCCCTCGGCATCAGCGTCAGCGGCCGCGACTATGAAGGTCTCACCGCCGACTATGCGCAGTTGATCGCGCAATTGCTGCACACCCCGGTGGTGGTCCATCGTTACCCTTCGCGAACCGAGGCATTGACGGCGCTCAAAGAGGGCCGGGTGGATATGGTCGGCGGCGCCAACGGGTACGAGGCGCAGGATGCAGCGCTGCTGATGTCCAGCGCCTATGCCGACGACCAACCGGTGTTGGTCACCCGTGAGGGCGAGGCCCCGGTGCTGAGCGATGACCTCGCCGGCATGAAGGTGGCGATGCTGGACAATTACCTGCCGCCCAAGGCTGTGGAGGATTACTACCCGAAGGCTGATATCCGCCTGTACACCTCGGCGCTCAGCGCGCTCGGTGCCGTGGCGTTCGGCCAGGCCGATGTGTACTTGGGCGATGCGATTACCTCCAACTACCTGATCAGCAAAAATTACCTCAATAATGTGCAGCTGGCGGACTTCTCGCGCATGGAAGTTCAGCCGTTCGCGTTCGCCTTCGCGCCGCATAATGCCGCCCTGGTGCAGGTGGTCGACAAGGCTCTGGCGGCAATTCCGACCAACGAACGCATGGCGATCCTGCGTCGCTGGGGGGCGGGAGGGACTTCGGTATTGGGTAAACAGAAACTCGACTTGAGCCGTAACGAGTACGCCTGGTTAAAAAAACATCCGCGCATCAAGGTCGCCATTAACGAGAACTTCCTGCCGTTTACTTTTCTGGATGAGCACGGGCGTTTTCGTGGTATCAGCGCCGATGTGCTGGCCAAGATCAGCCTGCGCACCGGGCTCAAGTTCGATGTGGTGCACCTTGACTCGGTTAACGACCTGGTCAGCCAGGTGGCTACGGGCAAGGCTGACATGCTCGCCGCTTTCACCCCCAGCTCCGAGCGCGAAGGCGAGCTGCGCTTCACCCGGCCTTACTTGACCGTGCCGTTTGTGCTGGTAACGCCGGCGGGCGATGGTGCGCCGCGCATCCTGGATGAGATGGCCGGCAAGCGCTTGGCGGTGATCAGCGGTAATCTGTTGCAGCAATACGTGCACGAGACCTTTCCCGAGGTGCGCACGGTCACCGCCGAAAGCTCGCTGGACGCCATGGAAATGGTCGCCCAGGGCCGCGCCGATGGCGCGATCAATTCGTTGGTCAGCGCGCGCTACTTGATCTCGCGGCAATACCGCGACCGTTTACAGATCGGCAGCACCGTCGGCACCGAGCCGGCCCGCGTGGCATTCGCCACCGACCGGGGTGCGTTGGAACTCTATTCGATCCTTGAAAAGGGCCTGCTCAGCATCAGCCCCGAAGAGATGGATGAACTGAGCGACAACTGGCGCGGTGAACTGCTGACTGACGACAGCTACTGGATGCGTCATCGCAGCGCGATTATCCAAGGCTTCGTGTTTGCCAGTGTCCTGCTGCTGCTGGCTATCGCCTGGATCGCGTACTTACGTCGCCAGGTGCGGCGCCGCGAACTGGCGGAGCTGGCGCTGAATGACCAGATGGAATTCATGCGGGTGTTGATCGACGGCACACCCAACCCGATTTACGTGCGCGACCGTCAGGGGCGGCTGGTGATCTGCAACGCCGGTTATCTGCAAGTCTTCAATGTCGAGCGTGACACGGTGATCGGTAGAACCCTGATCGATGGCGGCCTGGGGGGCATCGGCGAAGCCGCCGACTATCACCGCGATTACCTGGAGGCGATGGAGAAGGGTACTTCCCAGGCCCATGATCGACCATTGACCATGCCCGACGGGCGTGTGCTGACGATTTATCACTGGATCCTGCCGTACCGCGGCCACGACGGTGAAGTGGCCGGGATGATCGCCGGCTGGATTGATGTCAGCGAGCGTCAGCACTTATTGGCGCAGTTGCAAAGCGCCAAGCAGAGCGCCGACGATGCGAACCGCGCCAAGACCATCTTCCTGGCGACCATGAGTCACGAAATCCGCACGCCGATGAACGCGGTGATCGGCATGCTGGAAATGGCCTTGAAAAAAGCCGACCAGGGCGTGATGGATCGCTTCGCTATCGAGGTGGCCTCAGGCGCGGCCCGCGGTCTGCTGGACCTGATCGGCGACATCCTCGACATCGCGCGCATTGAGTCCGGGCGTCTGTCGCTGACCCCGGAGCGCGCCAACCTGCGCGAACTGCTTGAGTCGGTGGTGCGGGTGTTCGATGGCGTGGCACGGCAGAAACATCTACGCCTGGTGCTGGAGCTGGATGCCGGCACCTATTGCGATGTGCTGATCGACCCGATGCGCTTTAAACAGGTGGTGTCCAACCTGCTGAGCAACGCGATCAAGTTCACCGAGAGCGGCCAGGTGCGATTGAGCGTGCGGGTCAATGGCAGCGCCGAACATGAGCGCCTGGGTATCACCCTTGAGGTCGAGGACACCGGCTGCGGCATTTCCGAGGCCGATCAGCGACGCCTGTTCGCACCGTTCAGCCAGGCCAATTCCAACAACCAGTCGCTGCACGGCGGCTCCGGCCTGGGTCTGGTGATCAGCCGCACGTTGTGCGAAATGATGGGCGGTGAACTGCAGTTGCACAGCGTGGTGGGGCGGGGCACGCAGGTGGTGGTGCAGTTGAACCTGACGGTGATGGCACCGCTGACTGAAGTCGCACCACCCGCGCTGGAGGTCCAGGCGCCTGGGCGGCCGCTGAATATTCTGGTTATCGATGATTACCCGGCCAACCGCCTGCTGTTGATTCAGCAGCTGAGCTACCTGGGCCACCGGGTCGAGGACGCCGAGGATGGCGCCCATGGGCTGCGCAGTTGGCTGTCGCGCCCGTTTGATGTAGTGATCACCGACTGCAACATGCCGATCATGAACGGCTACGAACTGGCCCGCGCGATCCGTGACGATGAGCGCAGCCGTGAGCTGGCTCCGTGCCTGATTCTTGGCTTCACGGCCAATGCCCAGGCCGAGGAAAAAGATCGCTGCCTGGCTGCGGGTATGGATGACTGTTTGTTCAAGCCCATCAGCCTCAAGCACCTCAGCGCACGGCTGGCCTCTGTCGCACCGCAGCTGCCGCAGCTGCCGCCGCTGGAAGAACAGCCGCCGTCACGGCGTGATGACGCTCCGGACAGTATCGAGATGACCAGCCTGCGCCAACTGACGCGAGGCGACGCCGCGTCCATCAGTCGCCTGCTCAACGACCTGATGCTCAGCAATGACAAAGACATGGCGCGCCTGATGCTGCTGTTTTCCCAGCACGATCTGCCGGGCTTGGCCGACCTGGCGCACCGCGTCAAGGGCGGCGCGCGGATTATCCACGCCGAGGAACTGATCCGTTGCTGCGAAGCCCTGGAAGTGGCCTGTGACAGCCCTGATGCCGCGACACTGCCCGAAGCCGTCGACCTGTTGCTGGGCGCGATGGAACGTTTGAAAGAACGGCTTGAGCCGCATCTTTAAACGGTGTTCTCTGCGATAAACCCCAGCCGTCCGGTTTGGGGCCGCTGCGCGCCCCGCGCAAACAAGCTTGCTCGCTTCAGCGCAAGGTTTCGTCAATCTGGGTGAGCTGATCGCGATTGAATTGTCCTGCGGAAAATTCCTACATCTCGAAGAGAAAACCCCTACGAGAGCGGTAAGTCCCATCGCGCATTATTCTCCTCGGAGCAACATTGCTCAGGCCTCTTTACTAAGTCAGTACGGCATCACTGTTTCGAAAGCTGGTTGAACATTAAAGCGTTATGGGGATAACCAGCGCGATGGAGTTGTTCGGCTTCAGTCGTCGATTCAGCACTTGTGCTTAAAATAAGTGAAGTTGCCACTACCGATAAGGTTGCGAAGCCAGGCCAACTGGTCCGATCACTTACTTTCTCTGAGAAACATTAAATGAAAAAGATTGTCGCTGTTACCGCCGCTACCGTAGTTATGAGCCTTGCTTCTTTCGCCAACGCGGCGTCTTCACCAACCGGCAACCCAGGTGTTATACGTTTTACCGGTGAAATCGTTTCCGGCGCATGCGGCATTGATGCCAACTCCCTGGACCAGACCGTGCCATTGGGCCAGGTGCCTTCCAACCGGTTCAAGAAAATTGCCGACCGCTCGGAGCCGAAAGGCTTCGACATCGTCCTGACCGATTGTGATACCACGACTTACAAGAACGCCCGTTTCACCTTCACTGGCACCACTGATCCAACTGTTCCGGCCCTGTTCGCCACCACCGGTTTGGCTCAGAACGTCGGTATCCGCCTGCAGAGCAGTGCCGGCGAACTGCTGGAAAACGGCAAGGAGCAGGTTGCTCCGACCTTGCTGCTGAACGGTAACAACACAGTGAGTTTCGCTGCCATGTACGAAGCCACCGCCGCTTCCGTAACCACCGGTGAAGCAGACAGCGTCGCCAACTTCACCGTTGCTTACAACTGATTCAACGGTTTAAGCAGCTCTGGATAAAAGGGGTGAAAGCCCCTTTTTTCTTGCCTGCCAAAACAAATTGATAGGGTACTTTCCGTGTACTGCCGCAAACTTATCGTGATCTATTTATTAACTTCCGCTGCGCAGTATTCCTATGCCGTGGAGTTCAATAACGAGTTTCTGAATATCGACAATAATGACGATATCAGCCTCGGTCAGTTCACGCGTGCGCAATACACAGTGCCTGGCACTTACTTGTTGGACACCAGTGTCAACCAGCGTTATTTCGGCACCCGTTCCGTTGAATTCAAAGCCGATGCCAGCGGGCAGGAAAGTTATGCCTGCCTGCCCGAAGCATGGGTGGCCACGTTTGGCCTCAAGCCGGCTGTGTTCAAAGGTCTACCGCGCCTGGCCGACGGCCAGTGTGTCGACCTCAGCGGCATCGAAGGGGCCAGCGTCAAATACCAGAAAAACCTCGCGCGCCTGGCGATCAGCCTGCCTCAGGCTGCATTCGAGTATGACGATCCCACTTACATCCCGCCTGCCGCCTGGAGCGATGGCCTCGATGGGGCGATGCTCGATTACCGCGTGATCGCCAACAACCGGCAGACCTGGGGTGCGGGCGGCTCGGGAAGTTCGCGCTCGTTGCAAAGCTACGGTACCGCCGGGGTGAATATCGACGCCTGGCGCCTGCGCGCCGACTACCAGGCCCAGCAAGAGTCGACAACCCAGGACCGTGGCGAGCGAGAGAAGGCGTTCCAGCTCAACCGCCTGTATGCCTACCGCGCGCTGCCGTCGATTCGCTCGAAATTGTCGGTGGGCGAGGATTACCTGAACTCCGACGTGTTCGACACCTTTGCCCTGCGCGGCGTCAGCCTGAGCAGTGACGACCGCATGCTGCCGCCGAGTCTGCGTGGCTATGCGCCGTTGATCAATGGGGTGGCGCGCACCAATGCGCGGGTCACGGTGTCGCAACAGGGTCGTGTGCTGTATTCGACCACGGTCACTCCTGGCGCCTTCACGATTCAGGACCTGGGCAGCAGCGCCCAGGGCACACTGGACGTGACCGTGCGCGAGGAAGACGGCACCGAGCAAACCTTCAGCGTCAGCACGGCCGCCGTGCCGTTCCTGGCCCGTGCCGGCGAGTTGCGCTACAAGGTGAGCGCCGGTGAGCCCCGCCAAAACGGCAGCGGCAGTATCGAGCCTGGTTTCGTCGCCTCGGAAGTGGCCTATGGCTTGCCTTTGGATTGGACGGTCTATGGCGGCGTGTTGGCGGCTACCGACTACCTGTCGAACGCAGTCGGCGTGGGCAAGGACCTCGGTGCGTTGGGTGCGCTGTCCGCCGATGTCACCACCTCGCGTGCCAAGCTGCGCTGGAGTGGCGAAAAAGTGGTGGGCAACTCGTACCGCATCAACTATTCCAAGCACTTCGACAGCCTGGGTACCGACCTGCGCTTTCTGGGCTACCGGTTTTCCGACCGTACCTTTACCAACTTTTCGCAGTTTGTGGGCGACCCGGACGCCTATGCGTCCAATGCCAGCAAACAGCGCTATTCGGTGATGCTCTCCAAGCGATTCTCGGGGCTGTCGACCACCCTTTCCTACGACCACTCCACCTACTGGAACGCCTCGCCGACCGAACGCTTCGGGCTGACGCTGGCGCGCAGTTTCTCGGTGGGTAACGTCAGGAACGTCAACGTCAACCTGTCGGCGTACCAATCCCAGAGCAGTCGGCGCTACGACTCGCAGATCTACCTGGGCGTGACCGTGCCCCTGGGCGGCAATTCGACCATCTCCAGCAGCATGCAGCGCTCCAGCAGCGGCGGGGCGTCGAGCAGTGTCGGCTACAGCCACGACGATGGTGATGGCCTGAACTATCAGGTGTACGGCGGCGTGAGCGATAACCGCTACGTCAACGCCTATGTGGGCAAGCGTACGTCGACGTACCGCGCCAACGCGTCGGTGTCCACCGACGGCAGCACCTACAGCTCGGTCACCGGTGAAATCGACAGTTCGTTGATCGCCACCCGCTATGGCGTATCGGCCCACGGTAACGGCATCAACGGTGACACGCGGCTGCTGGTGTCCACCAATGGTGTGCCGGACGTGGCGCTGACCGGTCAGGTCCATTCGAACAAAAACGGTTATGCCGTACTGGATGGTGTGCCGTCGTTCCAGGGCTACGACGCGCGCATCAACATGGAAAAACTGCCGCTCAACACCGAGGTTTCCAACCCTGTGCAGCGGCTGGCGTTGACCGAGGGTGCGATCGGCTACGTCGACTTCGCCGCGCGCCAGGGCCTTAACGCCTACATCGTGCTGACCCGCTCCGACGGCCGCCCGGTGCCCTTCGGCGCCTCGGTGCAGGACGCGCAGAACAACCGTGAGCTGGGCATCGTAGGGGAGGGCGGTGTGACCTATCTGCTGGGGATCAGCGCCGACATCCGCCTGGTCGTGCGCTGGAACGACACCGAGCACTGTGCAGTGGGCAAGCTGCCCACGGACCAAGCCCTCACCGATATTCCCAAGCCTGTGCAATGCCTTTGAATCGCGCGCCATAGCGGCGCGAACCTGAACTTTTTGGAGAAACACCATGCACCCTACTTCCTTTGTAAACGCACACCGCCTGTTTACCCGCCTGGTCCTGGCCATGCTCGCCAGCGCGCCTTTACTGGCCAATGCCGCCGTGGTCCCCGACCGTACCCGCCTGGTGTTTGAGGAAAGCGCTCCCTCGGTGAGCGTGACCCTGAGCAACAAGAACCCGCAACTGCCGTTCGTGGTGCAATCCTGGATCGAGAACGAAGCGGGGCAGAAGGTCACCGCGCCGTTCATGGTGCTGCCACCGTTGCAGCGGATGGAGGCCAACGAGAGCAGCATCCTGCGCATCGTCAAGCTGCCGGAGCTGGGGTTGCCGAAGGATCGCGAATCGGTGTTCTACCTCAATGTGCGCGAGATTCCGCCGAAGACCGAGGTGGTGAACGCGATGCAGATCGCCTTACAGTCCAAGATCAAGCTGTTTTACCGCCCGGCGGTGGTCAAGCGCGAGCGTGGCGAAGATCTGGCCTTGCGTTTGAACGTGAAGATCGACAGCGCCGGCAAGCAACTGCTGCTGGACAACCCTTCGCCGTTCCATATCACCGTGGTCGGTCTGTTGACGGGAGAGGAAAAAACCTCGGTGCCGCTGCCTGCGACCATGATCGCGCCGTTTTCCGGTGCACGCTTTGCCTTGGCGAATACGAGCTTCAAGACGCTGCGCATCTCCAACATGAATGACTTCGGCGGGCAGTCAGACACGTTGTTCAAATGCGCCGGAGAAACCTGCACCGGGGTCAAACCATGACGCTTGGCAAACTGTGCCTGGCCGCATTGCTGCTGTTGTGCGCCCAGGTCAGTTGGGGAATGCAGTGCACGTCGCTGAGCGATGGCAGCTACCTGACGGATTATATCGGCCCGGTTTCGGTGCCGGACACGGTGCCCGATGGCACCATCATCTGGCGCTCCAAGACCCATGTGATTTCTGCCAAGTGCTGGAAGAAATTCGATATTCACTACGCTGAAAACGACCCGATCTATTTTTACGGTAACCCCGCAGGCCTCGACGCTACGCCATGGGGCATCGAGTTCGGCCTGGTGTACAGGCAGGTGACGGCCTGGGACGGTGACTGGAGTGCCAACCCCACACAAGGTGTGGACAGCGGGTTTGTTTCCCCTGGTTGCCCGGATGCACACAGCGCCGAAGACATGCTGGCGTGTTCCCTGGTTAACCCGACCATTGCGTTCCAGGTGGTCATCCGCAAGCGCGGCTTGCTGCCGTTGCAACGGCCATCCCAGGACACCTACGACGTATTCCAGTTCGACGGTTTATACGGCCTTAACGGTGGGCCGAGTAACCCGTTCGGCAACTTTCGGTTCCAGCTCAGTGGCTTGCAGAACATCGTCGGCACGGCCTGCACGGTGGACGTTAAAGTTACGCCGGAACCGGGCATCGTCGACTTCGGCGCGGTCGGCAAGTCGTCCACAGGCTTCTCGCCGCCGCGTCCGACCAAACCTTTGAGCCTGGCACTGGAAAAGAAATGCAGCAGCGCGCTCAACATCGGTGCGACGTTCCTGAGCAACAGCGTGCAAGGCGACTACATCCTGCCAGCCAGCGACAGCCAGTTCGGCATCGAGATCCGCGATGCGCGCAACAACCAGGTGCCGATCAACGAACCGTTTCCCCTGGCCAACTTCGCGGCGGACGTCAGCCATATCGACGTGCCGTTCAACGCGACCCTGGTGCCCTTGGGTGACCCCAAAGTCGGGCCGTTCGACGCGGTGATGGTGGTGCAGATCGTTTACTACTGAGCCCCGTTGCCGGGGCGGCGATTCAGAGAGGGGCTTATGCTCAAAGCAATAGTGGCGGACGATCATCCGTGCATTCGCGCGTCGGTGCGGATGGTGCTGCAACAGCAGCAGTTCAACGTGGTCGCCGAGGCCGACAACGGCGCCGACGCGGTGCAACTGGCGCGCGAGCATCGGCCCGACCTGATGGTGCTGGACATTACCCTGGCACGTCTCGACGGCCTGGAAGTGATCGCCCGCGTGCGCGCCCTGGGCCTGTCATGCAAATTTCTGGTGCTGACCTCGCAGTCGGCGCTGTTCTATTCCATGCGCAGCATGCGCGCCGGCGCCGCCGGGTTTATCTCCAAGGCCGACGACCTCAACTACCTGGTCAAGGCAGTGCGGGCAGCGATGGACGGCTACACCTTCTTTCCCAACCTGGGCATGCATTCGGTGGCGCGCAGCGAAGTGCAGAGCCAGGACCTGAAGCTGATCCATAGCCTCACCGATCGAGAACTGGCCATCCTGCAGCAGTTGGCAATGGGCTTGAGCAACCCGGAAATCGCCGCGTCCATGCTGCTGAGCATCAAGACCGTGAGCAACTACAAAACCCGTTTGATCGTGAAGCTGAAGGTCAAGTCGGTGGTGTGCCTGGCCGCCTTCGCGCGGCGCAATGAGCTGGTCTGAAGCGTGTTGCCCTTTAAATAGCGCTAGGAAAATTCCTACAGGCGTGCGGCATTAGTCCTACGTGGAAAGGGTACCCCCCTCCAGATAATGAGCCCCGTTGAGACGCACAATACACCGCCCGGGCGGCAATGCGATCACGACGAATCGAAGCACTCACGCTTCCCCACATCTCTCTTATCTGGAATATGAAAATGAACAAGTTTGCTCTCAAAGGTTTGGTCGCTGCTCTGGTTCTGGCTGCTGGTTCTCAGGCTGCCATGGCCGCTGACGGCGAAATCAACTTCGTCGGCAGTGTGACCGACAACACGTGCCCGGTAGTGGTCAGCGACCTGAACGGTTCGGCCGGCGCCGGCGACGTGTCTCTGGGCAGCGTCCCTGCCAGCTCCCTGGCAACTGCCGGTGCCGTGGCTGGTGGTGGCGCGTTCACCCTGACCATCGACACTACCGCCCCAGGCTGCAGCGTCACTGGCAAGAAAGCGGTGGTCAAGTTCTTGTCCCTGAGCGGCACCGCCAGCGCCAGCGGCCAATGGATTGGCATCACCCCGGACGCCGGACACGCCAGCAATGTCGCTGTACAGATCAAAGATAAAGACGGCAACGACGTGCAACTGGGGCTGGGCTCCGCTCCGTACCTGGACCTGACCCAACCGCTGCGCTTTACAGCCAACTACATCGCCACCGGCACGGCGACCTCCGGCCCGGCCAACGCCAAGGCTGCGTTCACCGTCGACTACCAGTAAGTCGGCCGATGAACAGCCGCGAGACGCGCGGCTGTCGTCCCACACGCCTCGGGGCCTGGCCCCGGGCGGCAGGAGGATGAATCAGATGCACGCTCTATCCCTTTTTTCCAAGCGGTTGCCCCTGGCAGCCGTAGTACTGGGCAGTGTGTTGTTGAGCACTGCCGGCCAGGCCGGCGTGATGCTCGGCGGCACCCGTATCGTGTTCGACGGCAACAAGCGCGACGCTTCGATCATGGTCAGCAACACCACCGCGCAACCTTATGCGGTGCAGACCTGGATCAACACCGCGGCCGACGACAACACCACCACCACACCGTTCGTGGCCACGCCGCCGCTGTTCCGCCTGGACCCGCGCAAAGAGCAAATGGTGCGCATCCAGAAGGTGCCAGGCGCGCTGCCGCAAGACCGTGAGTCGGTGTTCTATTTCAACGCCCAGGAAATCCCGGTGGCCGGCAAAGGCAATGAAAACACCCTGAAAGTGGCCATGCGTACCCGCATCAAACTGTTCTATCGCCCGGCCAAGTTGCCCGGCTCGGCCTACGACGCGCCCAACGCCTTGCGCTGGAGCCTGGTGCAGGACAACGGCAAGACCGCGTTGCAAGTGAACAACCCCAGCGCTTATCACGTGTCGTTTATCGCGGTGAAAGTCAGCGCCGGTCCACAGCAAGTGGAAGTGGTGGAGCCGAAGATGGTTGCGCCAATGAGCACCCAGCGTTTTGCACTGCCGGGCTTTAAAGGCAACAACGGTGAAGTGATGTTCAGCTTCATCAACGACTTTGGCGGGTACGCCGAACCGCTGACCGCCCCGCTGGGCAACATGCCTTAACGCCGCACTTTCGCCCTTTTTTTAATCTGCTCGCCGCTGTGACTTCGCGGGGGCTGCTTGTCGAGTATCGTTATGCGAAGCGCCACCTTCACCACGCCACGTTCGTCGATTCCATCGGTGCCATTGCCATTGTGTGTTGCCGTCCTCAGTGCGCTGCTGGGCAGCGTGGCACAGGCCGACAGTGGCGATAAATTCGATTCCGGCTTTATGCAAAGTTTCGGCGGCGCCAACGCCGGGCCTAACCTCGACCTGGATGCCATCGCCAATAACGGCACAATCGGCCCAGGGATTTACCCGGTGCTGGTGCGTTTGAACCAGAGCTTTTTCGACCGTCGGGACATGACGTTCGCCAAAGACGCGGCCAGCGGTGACGTTAAAGCGTGCCTGTCCGAAGCCTTCCTCAAGGACCTGGGAATCAAGCTCGAGGCCTTCGTGAAGCCGGGCGAGGCGCTGCCGGACTGCGTGGATTTGCCCAGCATGATCGAAGGTGCCTCGGTGAGCTTCGACGCCCATCGCCTGGCCCTGGACATCAGTGTGCCGCAGATTGCCCTGCGCCGCGACGCCGCCGGTTACGTGGCGCCGCAGGATTGGGACCGTGGCATCAATGCCGCGATGCTCAACTACCAGTTTTCGGCGGCTCAGACCCAAAGCGATGCCCAGGGCCACGGCAGCCAATACAGTCTGTACGCCAACGGTGGTTTCAACCTGGGCGACTGGCGTTTTCGCTCAAGCTCTTCGTTCCGCCAGGACAACCATGGCCAACGCTCCTGGCAGCGCAGCAACACCTATGCGCAACGTGACCTCACTGCGATCAAGGGCACCTTGACCCTGGGCGAAAGCTTCACCCCGGGCGATGTGTTCGACACCATCCCGTTTCGCGGCGCACAGATTGCATCCGACATGGGCATGCTGCCCGACTCGATGCAAGGTTACGCCCCGGTGATCCGTGGCATTGCCGACACCCAGGCCAAGGTCGAGGTGCGCCAGAACGGCTATTCGCTTTACACCACCTACGTGGCGCCGGGTGCGTTCGAAATCGACGATCTGAACGCCGCCAGTGGCAGCGGTGATCTGGAAATCATCATCACCGAAGCCGACGGCCGTGAGCGCCGCTTCACCCAGCCATATGCCACCTTGGGCAACATGCTGCGTGAGAAGACGTGGCGCTACAGCGCCACCGTGGGCGAGTACAACGACTCATCCGGCGGTGCCCGCCCGGCTTTCGTGCAGGGCTCGCTGGCCTACGGGCTGCCATTTGACCTGACTTTATACGGCGGCCTGCTCGGTGCGGATTTCTATCGTGCCGGCGTGGTGGGCGTAGGCAAGAGCCTGGGCAGCCTCGGCGCGGTGTCGCTGGACGTGACCCAGGCGCAGACCGACATCCCTCAGGGCCTTTCAACCAAAGGCACGAGCGAGAAGGGCCGCAGTGTCGGTGTGCGCTACGGCAAGGCGTTCGAGACCGGTACGTCGGTACGCTTCGCCGGTTATCGCTATTCCACCGAGGGTTATCAGGACTTCAGTGACGCGGTGGCGCTGCAGCAGCCCAACGAATACGGCGGTATCAGCAAGCGCACCAAAGTCGAGGCCAGTATCAACCAGGCCCTGGACAGCTACGGCTCGCTGTATTTGAACGTGAGCCAACAGAATTATTGGGGTTCCAGCCGCACCGATAAACAGATGCAGTTGGGGTTCAACACTCAGCACAAAGGCGTGACCTACGGCGTCTACGCCAGTAAGACCCTGACCGACTCGTTCGGCGAGAGCAACCAAGTGGTGTTCACCGTGTCGATGCCGTTCGGGCAAACCCGCAACACCGGCAGCTACAGCGTCACCCGCAACACCGACGGCACGTTCGACCAGCGCGCCGGGCTCAGTGGTCGCGACGGCAACCTCAACTACTCGGTCGACGCCAATCACGGCGAAACCCGCGGCAGCACTGGCTCGGTATTGCTCGGTTACCGCGCGCCGTTCGCCCAGTTGGGCGCCGGCGTCAGCGTTGGGCAGGGCTACAAGCAGACGTCGGTGAGCGCCAGCGGTTCGGTACTCGGCCATGCCGATGGCATCGAGTTCGGCCAGACCCTGGGCGAAACCGTGGCGCTGGTGGAGGTCAAGGACACGCCGAATGTGGGCCTGCTCAACGCGCCGGGCACCGTCACCAACAAAAAGGGCTATGCCCTGGTGCCGTATGTCACACCGTACCGCAAGAACCGTATCGCCGTGGACACCAGCGCGGTGGACACCAATGTCGACATTGCCGAGGGCGTGAGTAACGTGACGCCGCGTCGCGGCGCGGTGGTCAAGACCACCTTCGCCGCCAGCCGCTCGGAAAAAGTCCTGCTCAACGTGCGCCTGCAAGACGGCTCGTTGCTGCCGTTCGGCACCACTGTGATGGATGACACCGACGGTGTGGCCGGCGTGGTCGGGCAGGGCGGGCAAGTGCTGCTGTCGGTGGGCGACGGCAAGACTTACACCATGAAATGGGGCGAGCAAGCCGCGCAACGTTGCGCGATCCGCCTGGATATAAGTCAGGCACCGGTCACCGATGGCTATCGGGTGATGGATGCTGTGTGTGGAGTACCAAGCAAATGAAGATTTCTAACGCGAAAAAGGCCGGGGCAAAGCGCCTCGGTGGGTTCAAAACATTGACGTCGCTGCTGGCGTTGGGTGTGGCGCAGGTGCTGTTTGGGGAGTCGGCGTGGGCGGAGTGCTTCGATAAAAAACCGACGGTCAACACATACGATTTCGGCGATGCCTATATTCCTCAGGATGCTCCGCTGGGCTCCGCAGTCGGCCCCGGCATTGTCGACACTTGGCTATCGCTGGGCTGTCCGACCCAGCCGCTCACGGTAGAGGCCGTCATGTTGCTGCCTAAGGCACCAACCATGGCGGCGGTGGCCGCGGGCAATTCAATCAAAGGTGCGATTTACGAAACCAATATCCCCGGCCTTGGTGTGGCCGTAAGGACCGTCGCCAAACCTGCGTTCTTATGTCTGGCGACTAGCAGCGAGAGTTTTCCTTGGGTTTATACCGATTGCAATTCGGGTGGCTACACTTACAACTTTCACAACAACGCCTATCTGGTAAAAACCGGACCTATCGCGCCGGGGCGCCACGATTTGAATAACCTGCAAATTTACCGCATTGACCTCAACGATACCGGCACGCCGCTGGAGTGGGTCAAAGGCTTTATCAACGGCAGCGTGACGGTCGCAGGCTGCAGCCTGCCCCAAGCCACCGGCAACATCATCGAAGTGCCGATGCGGTCCTGGGAAAAACGTGTATTCAACGGCAAAGGGACGTTCACCGATACCCAGCCGTTTGGCATCACCTTGAACAGCTGCCTGGCGGGCACCTACGCCAACAACCCCAGCTGGAACTACTTCAAGGGCAATAACGCCAATATCCGTCTGGATGGCGCCAAAGGCTCGACGATCATTAACGCTGATGGGGGCATCCTCGGCCTGAACTCCTCCTCCACCGCCAAGGGCGTGGCGGTGCAGGTACTCAAGCAGGACGGCACCCCGTTGCCCTTGGGCGTGGACGTCCCGGTGGCGCAGGTGCAGGACGGGGTGACCAATCTGCAATTCGGTGCGCGCTACATCCAGACCAGCACCGCTGCCACCGGCCCGCAGCCAGGGGCAGCGAATGCCACGGCAAATTTCACCATCACCTATAAGTAGTTCTGTGACAGGGAGTCGATCATGCAGAAGTGCCTATTCAATAGCGGCCGGGCCGGTGCAGGCGAAAGTGGCATTTACCATCGAGTATCAGTGAGTCGACGAAGGCGCTATGCAGGCTTCTTTGACCGTCGCCCGGCAGTTGGACTGTGACGTCCCTATCAGTACTGCAACGTCCGCGTACTTATCACCCCACCTGGGACGCGGTTCAGGGTATCGTGCCGCCAACTTAACGAAGGGACGCGACGTTTCGATGAAGAATAAAATGGTTACCTATGCCGCTGCAGCGGTGGGTTTGGTCGTGGTGGTGTCTCTGGCCACCAGTTGGTTCACGGTTGATGAGACCGAGCGGGGTGTGCTGTTGCGTAACGGTGCGATGATAGGCGTGGTGGAGCCGGGCTTGTCGTTCAAGCTGCCGTTCATTGAGTCGGTGCGGTTTATCAGCATTCAAAGCCAGGCTACCCAGTACGCCAACCTCCAGGCGTACAGCAAGGACCAGCAGACCGCCAAGTTGCAGGTCTCGGTTTCCTGGCACATTCCTACCAGCGATGTCGCCAAGGTGTACACCAGTTACAAGGACTTGGATGGCGTGCGTGACCGCCTGATCGCCCGTCAGGTGCCGACCCAGGTGGAAAACGTGTTCGGCCAGTACAACGCGGTGTCGGCGGTGCAGAATCGTGGCAAGTTTGTCGCGGATGTGACCAAGGCCATCCGCGATTCGGTGGTTGGGCCAGTGGTGATCGACAGCGTACAGATCGAAAACATCGACTTCAGCGATGACTACGAGCGTTCGATTGCCTTGCGCATGAAGGCCGAAGTGGAAGTCAAAACTCGCGAGCAAATGCTGCAGACCGAGCAGGTGCAGGCGCAGATCCGGGTGACCCAGGCCCAAGCCGAGGCCGACTCGCAATTGGCCCAGGCCAAGGCGGATGCCGAGTCCACGCGCTTGCGCGGCAACGCCGAAGCCGACGCGATCCAGGCCCGCGCCAAGGCCCTGGCCAGCAACCAGAACCTGATCGAGCTGACCAAGGCCGAGCGCTGGAACGGCGTACTGCCGACCACCATGTTGCCAAACAGTACGGTGCCGTTTATCGATGCCAAGCAGGTCGATCGATAACGTTTTGAATGTGGGAGGGGGCTTGCCCCCGATGGTGGCCTGACAGCCGACCAGTCTCACGACTCAGCTGCATTCATTCAGGGAACCCCCTCACATGACGATGCTTGCCCGGCCTATCGATCCACCGCCAGAAAGCCTGATCCGTGACTGGTACGCGAACGCGCAGTTGCTTGACAGTTTTGTCGTTCCTATCGAGGCGGCTGACGTCTCTATCAATGACCTCGCCGTACGCGCCTTGGGTTCGCCGCCTGTGTGGTTCAAGGTGCTGATAGCGATCCGCGATGGTGTGATGGGGCCGTTGGGCGTACGGACCTCCGGCGAGGTGCGACGCGCGCATTCCGATAAAGCCCATATCGACTTTTTCCCGGTGCTTGAGCAAAGCGCTGACGAGATGGTGCTGGGGGAAAATGACAGCCACCTGGATTTTCGTCTTTCGCTGCTTCGACGGCGCGACGAGCAGGGTGAAGTCCTGATCGCCACGACGGCGGTGCACACCCACAATCGACTGGGGCGTGTCTACATTGTGCTGATTCGCCCGTTTCACAAGCTGGTGGTGCGGGCAACGCTGATGCGTTGCCGCCGTCAGCACTAGCGCCGGCGGTAGTGTCCGCCGGCGCGCGTTGCCTGGAACCTCAGAAGCTGTATTTGGCCGTCAGCATCATGTTGCGCGGGTTGCCGTAGGCGTCGCCGCCATAGCTCGCCGAGTTGGCGATGGTGGAGTAATAGCGACGATCGAAGATGTTGTTGGCGTTGACCTGCAGGTCGAGGTGGTCGTTGACCTTGTAGCCGGCCATCAGGTCGGTGACGGCGTAGGCGCCTTGTTGCAGGCGGTAGGTGCTGCCGTCGGCCAACGCGATGTCGTTGTACAGGCGGCTCTGCCAGGAGATGTTGCCGCCCACCCGCAGTTTTTCCAGTGGGCCCTGGAAGTTGTAGCGGGTGGTCAACTTGAACAGGTGTTCCGGGACGTCGGTATCGAACTGCTTGTTGACCAACTGCGGTTTGGCGTCGTCCTTGATGGTGTGGGTGCGTGCGTAGGTGTAGCCACCGCCGACCTGCCAGTTTTCGGTCAATGCGCCCTGCAGTTCGAAGTCGATGCCCTGGCTGCGGATCTCACCGGAGGCTTCGTAGCATGAGGCCTGCGGGCAGTTCGGTGCCACCACCTGCACACCGCGGTTCTCCTGGTCGATGCGGAACAGCGCGACGCTGGCGTTCAACGCACCGCCCAGGTATTCGCCCTTGATGCCGACCTCATAGTTCTTGCCGACGATAGGCTTGAGCGGCGCGGCGCCGGTGTCCTTTTCTTTTTGCGGGGTGAAGATGTCGCTGTAGCTGACGTACACCGAGTGGTTATCGTCCAGCTCGTAGATCAGGCCGGCGTAGCGGGTGAGGTTGCGGGTGACGTGGTAGTCGCCGTCGCCATCGCGGTTATCGTAGTCGTACCAGTCCAGGCGCCCGCCGAGGATCAACTTCAACGGGTCGGCCAGGCTCAGGCGGGTGGTGACGTAGACGCTGTCCTGAGTGGTGACTTCGCGCTCGTTGTTGGTGTGCACGAAGTCCGGTTTGCCCGCCGTCAGCGGCCAGTTGGTGTCGTAGGGGCTGTAGTTGTGGGTGGTCATGTCGTAGATGCGCTTGCTCGCGCCGACCACCAGTTCATGGCTGCGCCCGAATGCCTGGAACGGGCCGCTGACGAAGGCGTCGACCCCGGCCTGGTTTTCATCGTACTTGGCCTGGTACACCGTGCGTGCCAGGGTGTTGTTGACCCAGCGCGACTGATACGAACCGGAGAACAATGCGTTTTGTTCGGCGTAGTTGGCGTTGACCTGCAGACTCCAGTCATTGGCCAGGCGCTGGCGCAGTTCGGCGAAGACTGTGTTGATTTCCTGATCCTTGTTTTCCCAGTCGGTGCCGGGGTTGTAAGACCGCGACAGATCCAGGTGGTGGCCGTCCTGGCCGATCATCGAGGCGCCCCAGAAGTAGTTGGTCTTATCCTTCTGATTGGAGAAACCCAGGGTCAGGGTGGTGTCTTCACTCAGATCGGCTTCGGTGACGGCGTAGAACAGACCATGACTGTTTTCGGCTTTGTCGATAAAACTGTTGGCATCACGGTAGGACGTCACCACTCGGCCGCGCAGGGTGCCGCTGTCGTTGAGCGGGCTGGAGGCGTCGAGTTCACCGCGATAATCGTCCCAGCTGCCGGCGGCGCCGGTGAGGGTGACCTTCTGCTCATCCAGCGGGCGCTTGCGCACCATATTGATGGCGGCTGACGGGTTGCCCGCGCCAGTGACCAGGCCGGTGGCGCCGCGCACCACTTCGACGCGGTCGAACATCGCCAGGTTCGGCTGCGCGCCCACCGACGCACCGTTGTAGCCACTTGGGATACCGTCGTACATCAGGTTATCGATATCGAAGCCACGCGAGGTGTAGGACTGCCGACCAGGGCCGTTGGAGTAGTTCAGGAACAGGCCCGGCGTGGCGTTGACCACGTCGTTGATGCTGGTCATCGCCTGGTCGTCCATGCGCTGACGCGTCACCACGGTGACCGCCTGTGGGGTTTCGCGCAGGGTCAGCGGCAGCTTGGTCGCGGTCTTCATCGAGCCAGTGGTGTAGGACTGCGTGCCTTCGGTGGTTTCACCCAGTTGGCCTTCGCCGGAGATCTGCGTGGCGCCCAATTCCAGCGTGGCGGCCGGTGCCGGGGTGTCGGCGGCGACCGCCGCGTGTGGGGTGGCCAGGCACACCGCCAAGGTCATCAGACTGAGTGAAAAAACATTGCCGCCAGGTGATTGCACAGACATGAAACTGACTCTCCCGCGTGCCGTCCGTGGCTAATGATAAAGGTGTTGAGAATTATTCGCGTGAGTTTGGCAGATTGAGTCTGTAGGAAAAAGCCTTGGGGCAGAATTAGTTAACGAATTTTTCACATCGCTGGATACTGCTTCTCCTGCAACCCACGGGAAAAGGGCGCCAGCCATTGGTGCTTCATCACAAGTGATCGGCGTCGATTACCGCCTTGGCAAATGCCTCGGGCGCTTCCTGCGGCAGGTTGTGGCCGATGCCGCCGTTGATCAGGCGGAACTGGTATTTGCCGGTAAAGCGTTTGGCGTAGTCCTCGGGCGCCGGGTGCGGAGCACCGTTGGCATCGCCTTCCAGGGTGATGGTAGGAACCTGGATAGCAGGGGCTTTGGCCAGTTGCTGTTCCAGGGGTTCGTAGTGGGCGTCGCCCTTCACCAGACCCAGGCGCCAGCGGTAGTTGAACAGGGTGATGGCCACGTGATCGGGGTTGTCCAGGCCTTTGGCACTGCGTTCGAAGGTGGCGTCGTCAAAGGCCCACTTCGGCGACGCGGTCTGCCAGATCAGCTTGGCGAAATCGTGAGTGTTCTTGCGATAACCGGCGGCGCCGCGCTCGGTGGCGAAGTAGAACTGATACCACCATTGCTGCTCAGCCTTGGGCGGCAGGGGGTTCTGGCCGGCGGCCTGGTTGCCGATCAGGTAGCCGCTGACCGAGACCAGCGCCTTGACGCGTTCGGGCCACAGCGCCGAGACGATATCCGCTGAGCGTGCGCCCCAGTCATAGCCGCCGAGCACCGCGCGCCGGATGTTCAGCGCGTCCATAAAGTCGATCACATCCCTGGCCAACGCCGCCGGTTGACCGTTGCGCGGGGTCGCGTCCGACAGAAACCGGGTGCCGCCGTAACCGCGGGCGTAGGGGACCAGTACGCGGTAACCCTTGGCCGCGAGCAATGGCGCGACCTGGGCATAGCTGTCGATATCGTAGGGCCAGCCATGCAGCAGGATTACGACCGGGCCGTCGGCAGGGCCGACCTCCGCGTAGGCCACATCCAGCAGGCCGGCCTTGATGTGCTTGAGCGCGCCCAGCCCGGATGACGGGGCGATTTGCATCGGTGTGTTCACCTCGGGCATTTCGGCCCGGGCCAGGCCGACCATGCCCAAGGGCAACAGCGCGAAGGCCAGGGCGAGTGGATGACGTATGAAGCGGCGTGTCGATGGATTGTGCATGGCGAGCCTCCTGCGGCGCGATGGATACCTGGCACCCAGTTGAACGCCGCGCTGTATCTGGCCTGTTTCGGAAAACTCGCCGGGTTAAAGGTTTTGTATCGCAGTGGGCGGTATACACACTGCGATACACAGGTTTGCTAGAACTCCATTCTCAGGCCCAGCGTGCCCTGGCGGCCATTAAACGTGTTGCTGTCCAGGTTCCGGCTGTAGCCCACCTCGCTGTAGAGGCTGACGTCCGTGGCAACCTTGAGCGTGGCGCCGGCACTCAGCCCCAGGGTGGTGGACTTCTGTTCGGTGTCGATGTCGGTGACATCGTCGAACCGCACGGTGTTCTGGCCGGCGCGGGTGTGCCAGACGTTGGCCCGTGCATAGGGCTGCAACGGCATGCCGCTGACCTGATAGTCGCCGCGCAGGCGCACGCCCAGGCGCGTGGTGAGGCTGGTATCGGCGTCATAGGACACATCGGAGATGCCGTCGTTTTGCCGATCCAGCCGGGTCTTGCCGACGATGACCTGAGCCTGCGGTTCAACCACCCAGGTGTCGCTGATCGGCAGCGGCCAGCCGACTTCGGCCGAAGCGGTGAGGTTATGCCCACGGGTTTTCATCTTCACGCCACGGTCTGATTCGTTGTGACCGTCGAAGCGGGTACCCATCAGCACCAGGTCGAGGTATGCCTGGTTGGCGCCGATCAACGTCCAGTAGAGGCCCAGGCTGTCACCGCGCAGGGTCGTCTTGCCCGTGTCCTGGTCCAGCCGGGCATCGCTGAACCCTTTGACGTTGCCTTTGAGGGTGCTGTGGCCGACAAAGAACCCCACGCGGTGCTGCAGGCCGTTGTCGAGCTGGCCTGCGTAGACATCGCTGCCTATCTGGAAGCCCGATACGGAACTGTTCAGCGACGGGCTGACGGTGCCGGCGAAGCCCTGGCGGCGGCTGTTGCCATACACACGGCCCCAGCCGGCCGGAAATGCGCCGGTCTGCTGTTGCTGGCTCTGGTCACCCATGCGTTCGTGGTAGGTACCCAGCATGTCCTGCACCATCTGCTGGGCGGCAGGGAACAGCACCGCGTACACCGACACTTCCGGCCGATAAATCGGCAGCGGCGTGATGCCGGGGTTGGGCGGCAGCGGCGGCCCCTCGGGGTCGGGCGTGGGCACGGGGGTGATGACCGGGTCGGTCGGTTTGGCCGGGACGGTCGAGCGCAGGTAGAAGTTTTCCGAGGTGCCGGCTGTGACGCCGCCCTTGAACAGGTAGTAGTCGTACGCACCGGCGGACACGGGCTTGCCGAGGCTGAATGCGCTGGCCGCGCCGCTGGCATTGTTGATGGCCTCGACCACCAGGATGCCGTTCTGCACGGTCTGTGCGCCGGCACCGTTCAGGTTCTTAATGTCGATCGGCGTAGTGCCCTGT
The DNA here is from genome assembly GCF_013522705.1 of Pseudomonas lurida. Lineage (GTDB taxonomy): Bacteria > Pseudomonadota > Gammaproteobacteria > Pseudomonadales > Pseudomonadaceae > Aquipseudomonas > Aquipseudomonas quebecensis. The sequence continues at coordinate 117,279 of NZ_JAAMRE010000006.1, read as the reverse complement.
ATCGGGCCGCCGTTGACCACCAGTTTGTCACTGGCCGAACCGTCGGCGCCCAACACGCTTTGCAGCGCGAGCCGGCCGCCGTTGCCTTTGTAGGTGCCGCTGACGGTCAGTGAGTCGCTGGCGCGGGTATTGCCCGTCATGTCGATCAGGCCCTGGTTGTCCAGCGTCACTGGCTTACCGCCAAGGGAGTTGATGAAGCCCGTGCCGGCCAGGATTGCACTGGTCTTATCAATGGTCAGGGTGCCGGTGTTCGAGGCGCTGTCGCCCAGCACGAATTTACCCTCGAGGGTAAGCGTCGTCCCGTTGGTCAAATTCACGGTTTCCCAGTTCACGTACTGGCTTGGATTGTTGCTGACCTGGCTGTGATCGAAGATCAGCGTATCGTTGCCCAGGCCGCCGTCCAGCGTGGTTTTCGTCTCGTTGGTGAGGGGCAGGTTTTGCAACACCGCAATATCGTCATCCAAGCCAGCGTCCACGAGCTTCCCCAGCGTACCCCCGGACCAGAGGAACCTATCCTTGCCGGCGCTGAGCAGGACGCTCCCCCCGACCTTGCCGCCCAGGATTTCCACGATATCGTCGCCGCCGCTGACGCTGATATTGCCCACCACTTCTGCGTCGCCCGAGAGTCTGACCAAGTCCGTTCCGAAGCCGGTGATAAGGTTGCGCAGGATTTTGCCGCCGGACATAAGAAACGTATTGTCGTCGAGCCTCATATTCACGTTGCCGATGGTGCCTCCCGTCATGACGGCGTAATCGCCGGCGCTGAACTCATCGACAATCACACCGCCTGTCATCCTGAAGGTATCCAGGCCGTCACCCTGATCCACAAACTTGACTTCGCCGCTGCTCATGATGAAGTCGTCAATGCCCGCTCCTTGGCTCAGTCCGCCAACGATTTTGGCGCCCGGGCCGTTGATCTCGGTCCTATCGTTGCCTGCACCGAAGGTCACGGACCCTGACACCTGGCCCGTGCCGCTCACCGTGAGGCTGTTATTGCCACCGGTGTCGATGAAGCCGGGAGTCGATCCGCTGTCACAGGTGGAAGTGTCATTGCCGGGGGTGTTGTTGATGCTGCATGCGCCGTAAGAGGCCAATGGCGTCGCCGCCAGTGCAAGCAGGTGCAGCAGAAGAAGCATCCGTGTACGCATGATTCGTCCTCGCTGAAAGGCTCGGTTACTCCAGCACCCGTGGCAGGGGGTGCGGGCCAGACCATGACAACGCGTTGCGCGATACGGAGCAGGGAGTGCGGGTTACCTGTTCGAAAACACCGGCCAATGCAGGGAGTTGGCATGGCTTTCTCGACTGCGCCTGAAGGGGCACAGCGCTTTTTCAACGGTAGTCAGCTTTGCAATCCCACGCTACTGTCAGAAATAACAGGTACAGACGAGCTTAGATCAATACGATTTCATACGGCTCGCGCATGCGCTCCAGCAGCACGTGGGCAAGGATCGGCGCCAGGCCGATCTCCGGATCGCCGGCCAGTTGGCTGGCATAAGCGTGTACCGCGTGAAGCTTGCGCGCCACGCTCCAGGTGTCGAGGCGCACTTTGCGCGCCCTCGGCCAAGGCACTGTCGCCGCCTGGCGGACCGGGCCGTGCCAGGCCCATACCGGCAATTCATACAGTCGTGCGCCTATCAGGTCGCAGGCCGTGGCCGTGGCGCGGCCGACGGCGTCGTGGTCACGGTTGCCATCGTTGCACCAGGTCGTGAACACCACGTCGCCAGGGTGCAGGTAGCGCGCAATGAATTGGCTCAACTGCGGTTCGCGGCCCGCCAGCGCGTTGTCGCAGAAACCGCCGCGAATCCACTTCAGGCTGTGCAACGGCATGCCCAGGCGCCGCAGCGCTTCGGCGCTTTCCTGCGGGCGCACCACGCTCAGGCGGCTCGCCGGCCAGACCAGGGAGCCTGGGTGGCTGGCGCTGCCGTCGGTGATGGAGATCAGTTGCAGAGGGTGTTCCAGTTGACTGAACAGTTGCAGCAGCCCCCCGCATGCGAGCACTTCGTCGCCAGGGTGGGGCGCAACCACCACCACGCGCGCACCGGGTGGTACCAGGGCGGTGGGGGCGACAAGGGGGATTTGCGCCAGTTGCGGCGCACTGTTCCAGATTTGGGCGGGGCCGCGACGGCCTTCGCTCAGCGAGGCAGGCTTCATGGGTGTCACATCCTTGTCGAGTGAGACGCGGTCGTACCCCGTTGACGGGACGACTCTCTTATAGTCACCACGGACTCCGCCGTGATGGGTGCATGGCAATTCAACCCTGAATTACCAGCAAGGCGTCCTCAGCATAGACAAGGATCCCGCGCTTTACCGTGGCGCCACGGCGTTTTTTTCAGCGCCGGCCAACAGACTTTTCAAGTAATCGCCAAAACCGCCCGTGGCTCGGGCTTCCAGGCGTGCGCTGGTGATCACCTGCGGACGATGGCTCCAGGCAATCGATGCGCCGCAGCGCTCCAGGTCACGCACCAGTTGCACATCTTCATGGCAGGCCAGGGGCTCAAAGCCACCGGCACGGATGTAGGCGTCGGCGCTCACGCCCAGGTTGGCGCCGTGGATATGCCGATGACCGTCACGCGCTTCGTAGCCCTGGTGGTAGCGGATCTGCGCGGCGGGGTCGAACCCTTCGCTCCAGCCGTCTACCGTGACGGTTCCGCACACCGCATCGGCTTCCAGCGCCAACTGTGCCACCAGCCAGTCCGGGGCCACGCGGCTGTCGGCATCGGTGCAGGCGATCCAGCGCGCGCCCAGGTCCAGCAGATGCCGCGCGCCGACGCCCCGGGCGTGCCCGACATTGCGTGCCTGAACTTCCAGGCACTGCACCGGGTAGGCCTGGACAATCGCGGCGCTGCCATCGCTGCAACTGTCGAGCATGACCAGGATCTGCACCGTTTCGCCCAGCAGATCGGGGTGACGGGCCGCTTTCAGCGCGGCGTCCAGGCACTCGGCCAACAGCGCTTGTTCGTTGTGCGCCGGAATCAGAATGCCGATCATCGCAGGCCCTCAAGGGTGGCGACCGAGGTGCCGTCGCGGCTCCACAGGTCAAGGAGAAAGTCGTGGTCGTGATGGCTGGCGATACGCGGCATGCCCAGCCGCGCTTCCAGCAGGGCATGCACCTGCTCGGCGGTTTGCGGGCAACCCTCGATGGGCGGGCGCCAGTGGCAGGCCAGGATCTGCCCATCGGCGCTCAGGCAGGCGAGGGCGCGCTCGATCAGGCGGCCCAGGTCGTCGGCGTCCAGGTAATAGCACAGCTCGCTGAGCACAATCAGCTCGTACTGGCCGGCAGGCCACTGCGCGGGCAATCGACTCTGGCGCACCTGTGCATGGGGGCAGCCCAACAGCCGCGTGCGCGCCAGAGCGACCGCCGCCGCCGCAGTGTCACAGCACAGCAGGCGATCGCAGCGCGCTGCCAGTTCAACGCTCAACTCGCCATTGGCGCAGCCGGGCTCGAAGATCGACGCGTAGCGTGGCTTGGTCAGCAGCGCCAGGGTCAGGGCGCGTTTACGCCGCTCGTACCAGCGCTGGCGAAAAGCCCAGGGGTCATCGTTTTCAGCGAACAATTGGTCGAAATAAGGTGTAGCCACACTCATACGAATACCACTTCAAAAGGTTGCAGCAGGCGCTCCACCACATACGGCGCCAGCACCGGCGGCAGGCCGATCTGCGGGTCGCCTTCCAGTTGGCTGGCGAATGCGTGGATGGCGTGGCGCTTGCGAGCCACCGCTTCACAGGTGAGGGGGATCTTGCGCGCACGATGCCACGGCACCATACGGTCTTCCGCGGTTGCCCAGTGCCAGGTCCACACCGGCAGTTCATACAGTCGCGCGCCAGTCGCTTCGGCGGCCCGCGCGCTGGCACGGCCGACGGCTTCGTGGTCGCAATGGCCGTCTTCGCGCCAAGTGGTGAACAGCACGTCGGTGGGTTTCACATAACGCTGAATAAACGCGGCCAGCTCGTCCTCGCGCGCCGCCACTTGGCTGTCGCTGAAGCCGGCGCGCAACCATTTGAGACTGTGCAGCGGCACGCCCAGGCGATGCAGGGCCTGCGCCGACTCCTGCGGGCGCACCACGCTCAGGCGCTCCACCGGCCAGCGCTGGGAACCGGGGTGGCTGGCACTGCCGTCGGTGACCGAAATCAATAGGATGGGCCGCTCCAGCGCCGCCAGGCCTTGCAACAGGCCGCCGCAGCCGAGCACTTCGTCATCGGGGTGGGGCGCGATAATCACCGCGCGATGCCCCTCGGGAACCAACGCTTCGACGCTGATGGTAGCCAGCGCCGCCATGCGCGGTGAGGTCTGCCAATGCTGCAGCGGCGTGCCCTGGCCGACGATAGGATTGGCTTTCATAGCTGCCACCTGCCTGTGGGTTGGGCGGCGACCCATTCGCCCAGGGCGGCCAGGTCGCGTTCGGCGTGGCTCTGACGGATGTAGACCGGCAGGTCGGCCATCAACTGCGCCACGTGTAGGTCCTGGCAGTACGGCCCGGCCCCCACGGCGCGGCCGACATGCCGCATCACCTGTTCGACGCTGTCTTCGATGCAGGCGCGTGCGCGCCGGGCCAATTCCCTGGCATCGGCGCCGGGCTCGCGGTCGATGCATTCGGCCGCCGCGCGCAATACACAGGCGGCGGCGTGCAACGCACTGTCCACCGCGCCCAAGTGCGCCAAGGCATGGGGCTCGGCGCGCCGGGCGCAGTGCTGTTGCAGCACCTGGCCCAGGCGTTGGGCCGCGCCGTACCAGCACGCCGCGATGCCGACTCCGCCTTGCCAGAAACCGGGGCGGGCAAGGTAGTCACCGGGACCGCCCACCGCCATAGCGCCGGCATTGTCGAAGATCACCTCGACACTGCCGGTGGCGGCCATGCCCACCGCGTGCCAGCCTTCATGGGTGACGCTTACGCCCGGTTGTTGCATAGGCACCGCCACCAATTGCTGGCGGCCTCGCTCATCCCAGGCGGTCAATAAACCATGACTGACCACCGCCGCGCCGGAGCACCAGGCTTTACGCCCGTGCACCCGCAAACGATGGCCGTCGTGTTGAACGTGCACCTTGGCCGTGGGCGGCTCGGCGGCCCATGTGCCCCAGGTACTTCCCCGGGGCGGTGACGGGCTGTCGAGTTCGGCCATGATTGCCAAGGCATCGGTGTGGCCTTCAAACAACTTGCACAGGCGCAAGTCGTGTCCGGCCACGACGGCCAGCGCCCTGAATCGCTCCAGGGTGCGGCCGCTGCCGGGCAGGGGCAGTTGATCCGCCCCCTGCGCCACCAGGGCGCTCAGCGCTGTGCCGAGCGCCTCAGTGTCCGCATAGCTGCGGTAGCCGTGAAGGCTTCCCTGCCAGGCCATTTCACACCTCGTCGTCGCGCTGCAATTCGAACAGCAGGAGTGAGCGGCCTGTCACGGCGTACTCGTGATCGAAGTCAAAGCGCTCCTGGGCCTTGATCGCCGTGTCGTTGGTGTCCAGCAGGCACGTCCAGAACTCGCCTTCGGGCACCGGTGGCAGACGGAAATTGACCATGTCGTGGTGGGCGTTGACCACCAGCAACAAGGTGGCGTCGGCACCGGCACGGCGAATCCCGGTTTCCTGAGCGCGGCCGTCCATCAGCATGCCCAGGCAACGGCCATTACTGTCCTGCCACTGCTCAGTGCTCATTTCGTTGCCGTCCGGCGCGAGCCAGGTGACGTCTTTCACGCCGATGTCTTCGTTGTAATCGCCCACCAGGAAGCGGCCACGACGCAGGATCGGGTAGGCCAGGCGCAGTTTGATCAAGCGCTTGACGAACTTGAGCAGGGCTTTGCCGTCGTCATCCAGGTCCCAGTTGACCCAGCCAATCTCACTGTCCTGGCAATAGGCGTTGTTATTGCCGTGCTGGGTGCGGGCGAATTCGTCACCGGCGACGATCATCGGCGTGCCTTGGGCCAGCAGCAGGGTGGCGAAAAAGTTACGCATCTGGCGCAGGCGCAGGGCGTTGATTTCCGGATCGTCGGTAGGGCCTTCGACGCCGTGGTTCCAGGACAGATTGTTATTGCTGCCGTCCTGATTGTTTTCGTCGTTGGCTTCGTTGTGCTTATCGTTGTACGACACCAGGTCGTGCAAGGTGAAACCGTCGTGGGCGGTGATGAAGTTCACCGAGCTGTACGGCCGGCGCCCACGGTGGTTGAACATCTCGCCGGAGGCGGTCATGCGCCCGGCGAAGTCCGCCAGTTGGCCGTCATCGCCTTTCCAGAAAGCACGCACGGTGTCGCGGAAGCGGTCGTTCCATTCCACCCAGCCCGGCGGGAAGTTGCCCACCTGATAGCCGCCGGGGCCGCAGTCCCAGGGTTCGGCGATCATTTTCAGCTGGCGCAGGACCGGGTCCTGGCGGCAGGCCACAAGGAAACTGTGGCGCTCGTCGAAGCCGTCGCGATAACGCCCGAGGATGGTGGCCAGGTCAAAACGGAAACCGTCCACGTGCATTTCCGTGGCCCAGTAGCGCAGGGAGTCCGTGACCATTTGCAGCACGCACGGGTGGCTCAGGTCCAGGGTGTTGCCGGTGCCGGAGTCATTGATGTAGAAGCGCTTGTCATCGGGCATCAGACGATAGTAAGAGGCGTTGTCGATGCCGCGCATGGACAGCGTTGGGCCACGTTCATTGCCTTCGGCGGTGTGGTTGTAGACCACGTCCAGAATCACTTCCAGCTTCTGTTCGTGCAGATGGGCGACCATCTCCTTGAACTCGGCAATCTTGCCGCTGGCCAGGTAGCGCGGGTCCGGAGCGAAGAACGCGATGCTGTTGTAGCCCCAGTAGTTGGTCATGCCTTTTTCCAGCAGGTGCTGGTCGTTGACAAAGGCATGCACCGGCAACAGTTCCACTGAGGAAACCCCTAACTGGCGAATGTGCTTGAGCACATCGTCTTCCATCAGGCCGGCGCAGGTGCCACGCACCGATTCGCCTACGGACGGGTGACGCATGCTGATGCCGCGCAGGTGGGTTTCGTAAATGATCGTGCGATCCCACGGCACGCGCACCGGTTGGTCGTTGCCCCAGGTGTGGGCGGGGTCGATGACCTTGCACTTGGGCACGAATGGCGCGCTGTCGCGTTCGTCGAAGCTGAGGTCGTCATCGGGGTGGCCGATGGTGTAGCCGAACAGCGCTTCGGACCATTTGAGTTCGCCCACCAGCTGCTTGGCATAGGGGTCGATCAGCAATTTGTGATGGTTGAAACGGTGGCCGTTGGCTGGATCGTAAGGGCCGTATACGCGGTAGCCGTAAATCAGCCCGGGGTGGGCGTCGGGCAGGTAACCGTGGAAGATTTCATCGGTGTATTCCGGCAGCTCGATGCGCTCCAGTTCCACTTCACCGCTGTCGTCGAACAGGCACAGTTCGACCTTGGTGGCATTGGCCGAGAACAGCGCAAAGTTGACGCCCAGGCCGTCCCACGTAGCGCCGAGGGGGAAGGGCAAACCTTCACGAATCCGCGACGGCTCATTGCCCGGCGTCGATGGGGTTTTATCCGGTTTGCTCATGGTGTTGCTCCTGAAAGGGGGCTTTTTTCGGGCCGAGTGCGGCCGTGCTGACAAAGTTTCAGCGAATACGGTAGAGAGTGAAGATGAACTCCCACCGACTGGGTCGGCAGGAGGGTCGGGCATCGATAGGCTGGTTAAGGCTTGGGCTTTTTCGCTGCCGCAGGTTTCTTTGCCGCGGGGGCGGCGGGCTTACTGGCGGCCGCGGCAGGCTTGGGTTTGGGCGCCGGCTTGGCGGTGGCCTTGGGCTTGGCCGCAGGCTTGGGTTTGCTGGGCGTCAAGGCTTCGGATTCGGCCAGCTTGCGCGCCATCTCCCAGTGACGCGCGTCCTCACCGTGGGGCTTGCCCTCGGACTCCCAGATCTGATGCGCCAATTCGCGGATGCGTTTGTCTTCAGTACTCATCGCAATGCTCCTCACAGAAAATGTTCAGCTTTCTTGATCATCAGAATTAATAAAGACATTGACCGGGAATTCCCCCAGCGCAGTGCTGATCAACAGCTCCTTGTCTGGTGTGACTGCGCCTGTCTGAAAAAGTCCCTTCCAGTTTTGCGTTGACGCGGCGAACGGTAATTTCACCCGGGTATCGCCCCAAACCTGCGCAGGGATCAGCGGCTGCACACTGTTTTCAAGCAGCGCGTGGGACCAGCGTGGGACCAGCACCACCAGCTGTTTGCCCTGATGCTCGCGGCTGAACGCAACCACCCGTTCGGCATGCTGACCGACCACTTCCAGGGGCGTGTAGCTGCCCTGGCGGAACAGCTCCGGATGGGCATTGCGCAGGCCCAGCACCTGGCTGATCAGCGCCTGCTTGATAGGCCCTTCATGCCAGCTGGACAGCAGTTGATCGGTGCCCGGCGAGGCATTCAGCGCCTGTTGCCGTGCAGTGAAATCCACCGGGCGACGGTTGTCCGGGTCCACCAGGCTGAAGTCCCAGAACTCCGCGCCCTGGTACAGGTCCGGCACACCCGGCACGGTCATGCGAAGCAAGGTTTGCGCCAGGCCGTTCAAGGCGCCGGCCGGGGCGATCGCCTGGGCGGCGGCGCCAATCGCGGTGCGCAACGGTCGACCGGCATCGGTCAATAACAGGCGCGAGAGGAACGCCTCGACCGCTTGTTCATAGGCTTCGTTGGGCGCGCTCCAACTGCTTTGCAACTTGGCTTCGCGCAGGGCTTTCTGTTGCCACTGCCAGAGGCGTTGCTGGTAGGTCTCCAGCGATGCGCCTGGGTCCAGGTCCAGCGGCCAACTGCCCACCAGCACTTGGTAAAGAATCAGCTCATCACCGGCCGACGGCGCGCTGGCGTCATCGCGCAGCGGCGCGGCCAGGTTGCGCCACTCTTCAACTTGGGCCACGTACCACGGCGCGCATTCGCTCAGCACCGCCAGGCGCGCGCGGGTGTCTTCGCCGCGTTTGTGGTCGTGGGTCGCGGTGGCCAGCAGATTGTCCGGGAACGCCTGCAGGCGCTGCTGGTTGACCTGATGGAAGTCGGCCAGCGGCGCACTGAATTGCTCGGTACTGAAGCCCACATCGTTGCGCGACAGCAGCACCGCCGAGCGATAGAACGCGGTGTCTTCCACCGCCTTGGCGGCGGCCGGCGAAGTCAGTTGCTGGAAGCGAACGCAGGCATGCTTGAGGATCTTGCGTTCACGCCCCACGGGGCGGTTACGCCACGGCTGGCCACCGAGCCATTTTTCCAAATGATCGAGCACCGGCCAGTCGCCCTCGCTCAAGGTGCTGCGCGCGCCGTCCATGGCTTGCTGGAACACCTTGTCGTCTGCGGCGCTGCGGCCGCGAGCGCTGATGTAGGTGCGGTACACCGGGAAGTGCACGATCAACTCCTGCAACGCTCGGCGGATGGCGCCCAGGGTCAGGTCGCGGGTCATTACGTCGTCGCGCGCTACCTGCAGCAGCGCCTGGGCCACGCTTTCGAAATCGCCGCCCAGGGAGCCGTTCAGAATCTGCTGGCGCGCCAGGCGAGCCTCTTCGATAAAGGCCGAAGGCCGTTCACTCAGGCGCGTCCACAGCTCGGCCAGCGGCTCGAAGCCTTCGGGCTGGTGCTGCAGCAAGGACAGCTGGTTCATGAACTCATAACCGGTGGTGCCGTCCACTTGCCAGTCTTCACGCAGGGTTTCGCCTTCGCCGAGGATCTTCTCGACAAAGATCGGCAGGTGCCGCTCGGGGGACAACGTGTCGACCCGGCGCCGCAGCTTGCGGCAATAACCGCGTGGGTCGGCCAGGCCGTCGATATGGTCGATGCGCAGGCCGTCCACCAGGCCTTCGCTGATCAGTTCGAAAATCTTGCCGTGCGTGGCTTCGAACACCGCGCTGCGCTCCACGCGCAGGCCACCCAGCTCATTCACGTCGAAAAAGCGCCGCCAGTTGATATCGTCCGCCGCCGTGCGCCAGCTGGCCAGGCGATAGGCTTGCTGTTCCAACAATTGATGCAGGCGTTCAAAGCCTTCCGCCTCGCGCCCGTCGAACTGGGCCAAGCGCTGCTCGATGGCCGGCAGCACCTCGGTGGCCCGCTCGGCCAGGGCCTGTTTGAGCCACGCGGCTTCGGCGTAGGCATCGTCCTGGTAGGCGAGTGCGGCAAAACGGTCCGCCAGCGGTTTGAGCGGTTCGTCGGTGCCCAGAATCAGTGCGTAATCCCGTGGGCAGATCGGGAAGCGATGCTCGTAATGCTCGACGTAGAACGTTCCGTGGTCGGCATCGAAATGCAGCGTCAAGGTACCGCTCTGCAAGGCTTCGCCGTAGTCGCTGCCCAGGAACGGCATCAGCAATTGGCCTTTGAGCAGCGGGTCGGGAGAGTGCCACTGGATATCGAAGAACTCGCTGTAGGGGCTCAAGCGGCCCCATTCCAGCAGGTCCAGCCACCAAGGGTTGTCGGCGCCACCCACGGCCATGTGGTTAGAGACGATATCCAGGATCAGCCCCATGTCGTGCTCACGCAGGGCCGCGACCAGACGGCGCAGCGCGTCCTCACCGCCCAGTTCGGGGTTGACCCGCGTCGGGTCGACGACGTCGTAGCCGTGCATGGAACCGGCACGCGCGCTGAGCAGTGGCGAGGCGTACAAATGGCTGATGCCCAGTTGGGCGAAATACGGCACCAGCGGTACCGCGTCGTCCAGGGTGAAACCTTTATGGAATTGCAGGCGCTGAGTGGCGCGCAGGGGCAGTGCTTTCATCGGTCACGCTCGTAGGCTTGGTTACGCGCGACGGCCAGCAGTTCCAGGCGGCGCGCGGCGCCGGCGTTGTCGAGCAGGCTTGCGGCCTCGCCCGGCAGGCGGCGGCGCCAATTGGGATGGGTGTCGGTGGTGCCGGGGAGATTGGCCTGTTCTTCAATACCCAGGGCATCCTCCAGCGGCAGCAGCACCAGCGGCGCACGGGTGTGGCCCAAGTAGCGCACGCTGGCGTCGATCATGTGGTCGGTCTCGTTGCGGATCTCATCGACAAAGTTCTGCGGGTCCTGGCTCAAGGCCTGGCGCAGTGCCTGGCGTTCGCGCAGGCGGTGTTCGCTCCATTGCTCCACGGTCGGCGCGTCGATCAGGCCAAGCTGGATATTCCAGTCGATGTCGCGGCTGTGCCACCAACCGTTGAGAGTCGGCAGGTCGTGGGTGCTGGTGGTGGCGAGGGCGTTGTCGGGCCAGTCGAGGATCGGCTTGAACTGGCCGTCATGGCCTTGCTCGAACAGCAGCACGCGCATACCGAGTATGGAACGGCCGATAAGTTTTTCGCGCAGCCCGTCGGGCACCGTGCCGAGGTCTTCACCGAGCACAATGGCCTGGTGACGGTGGGACTCCAGCGCCAGCAGGCGCAGCATGTCGTCCACCGGGTAATACAAGTACGCGCCTTCCTTGGGCGAGGCGTCCATGGGGATTACCCACAGACGTTGCAAGCCCATCACGTGGTCGATGCGCAGCCCGCCGGCATGGGCGAAGTTGGCGCGCAGCATCTCGATAAAGGCGCGAAAACCGTGGCGCTTGAGGCCTTCGGGCGAAAACGCGGAAATGCCCCAGCCCTGGCCGGCACGGTTAAGAATGTCGGGCGGGGCGCCCACGGTGAGGTCGGCGAGCAATTCGTCCTGGCGACTCCAGGCCTGGCTGCCGCCGCCGTCGGCGCCCACTGCCAGATCGGCAATCAAGCCGACACCCATGCCGCTGCCACGCGCGGCCTGTTGAGCGCGCTCCAGGCAACGTGCAATCAGCCACTGGGTGAACGCGTAGTAGCCAATCTCGTCGCGGTGCTCGTCGGCGAATGCCGCTAGCGCCGGACTTTGCGGGGTACGCCAGTCCTGCGGCCAGTGGCGCCAGTCCAGGCTTTCACCGGCGGCGGCGCGCATGGCCTGGACCGCTTCGAAGCGGCAATGGTTTTCCAGCGCCTCGCCACCGGCCTGGCGAAAGCTCAGGAAGTCGGCGTGCTGCGGGTGGTGACCGTGGCGGAAATCTTCATACAGCGCACGTAGCAGGCGCTGCTTGGCCTGGGCGGCGGCGGGCCAGTCGATCAGGTCGAGCTGTTCGAGGTCGTGCAGCTCATCGGCAATACCCAGGGCCTCGATGGCATTGCGCACTTCGCGCTCGCCCAGAATACAGGCGGGCGAGGCGTACAGGCTGTTGAGAAACAGTCTGCTCGATGGCGAGTAGGGGCTGTAGCGTTGCGGGTCGGCGCTGAACATCGCATGCATCGGGCTGATGGCCAGGGCATCTGCGCCCCGCTCGGCGGCTGAGCGGGCCAGGTGTTCGAGGGCCAGAGTGTCACCGAAACCGCCATCGTTGAGACGCCGCAGGCCGTAGAGCTGCGCGCTGATGCCCCAGGCGCGGGCGGGGCGGCTGTCCACCGCTTCGGCCACGCTGTAGCAGTGGGCGGGGGCGACGGCCAGAGTGAAGCTCTGGTCGTTGATTTGCACCTGGTGGTAGCCCAAGGCAACGACGCCGGGCAACACCGCATCGCTATCCAGGCGCAGTTCCAGGGTTTCGCCTTGTTCCAGGTGGACGCGGCACAGGGTGTCCGGCTCGAAATACCGTGCCAGGTCCAGGCCGTCGCCGCTGTCGACAGTCAGCAATGGCGGCAGGTGTTTGTCTTGCTGTGCCTGCTCCAGGTCATGCAGGCTGGCGTCGATCTCGGCGTCGTTATCGGCCGGATGACCAAGGCCTTTGAGCACCGCGCGCAGGGCGTCGGGTTGTACGCGTTGCGGGCGGCCGTTGGCGTCGATCCAATCGACGGCCAGGCCCGCGCGGCTGGCGAGGATTTCCAGTTTCGCTTCGCTCAAGGGTGTTCTCCAGCTGGGGATAGGGTCACGCGTGCGCTGTACGGCGGCAGTTGCGCGCCGTGATTGGCCGGCGTTTGGAACAGCACGTGCGGCGACGCAGGATGTGGCAACGCCGTGGCACTCAGGTTCAAGTCAATGTGCAGCACGCTGCCGTTACCCAGGCGCCAGCGTGCGCTCACGGCGCTATCGCCGAGTACGCTGGCGCCGAGCGCCACACTGCCGGGCAGGTGGGGCACGATGTGGCGATGGCGCAGCCTCAGCAGCTCGCGGTAAAGCTGCAGGTGCGCCGCATCCGGCAGGGTCGGCTTGGACTGTTCGAAGGTCGACAGCGCATTGGGATCGGGGATGCGTTCACGTCGTTCGGGGTCGTGGAACGCGGCGAAGTCGGCGAATTCATTGCGCCGGCCTTCGCGCACGGCCTCGGCCAGCTCGCCATGGTGATCGGTGAAGAACAGAAACGGCTCGGGCGCATTGGCCTCGTCGCCCATGAACATCAACGGAATCATCGGCGACAGCAACAGCAGGGCTGTTGCGGCTTCAAGCGCTTGAGGCGAGCACAGCTGGTGCAGGCGCTCGCCGAGGGCGCGATTGCCGATCTGGTCATGGTTCTGCAAGAACGCGACAAAAGCGCTCGGTGGCAGATGCGCGCTCGGCTCGCCACGGGTGTGCCCGTGGCGGGTGGTGTCGCCCTGATAGATAAACCCTTCGCCCAGGCACCGCGCCAGCTTGGCGGTGGGGTCCTGGGCAAAGTCGCTGTAGTAGGCGTCGGTTTCGCCGGTGAGCAGCACATGCAGCACGTTGTGGAAATCGTCGTTCCACTGCGCATCGAAATCATGCTTGAGCAGGCTGGCCTGGTTCAGTTCGTTTTCCAGCATCAGCCAAACATGGCGCCCGCTGTCGACCTGCTGACGTACGCGCTGGGCCAGTTCCTGCAGGAAACCGGGGTTGTCGATCGCGTGCACCGCGTCCAGGCGCAGGCCGTCGAAACGGTATTCGAGCAGCCACATCAGGGCGTTGTCGAGGAAGAAATCGCGCACTTCGCGGCGCTCGAAATCAATGCCCGCGCCCCAAGGGGTGTGCACGTCTTCCTGGAAGAAGCTCGCGGCATATTGGCCCAGGTAATTACCGTCGGGGCCGAAGTGGTTGTAGACCACGTCAAGAATGACCGCCAGGCCGTGTTCATGGGCGCTGTCGATCAGGTGCTTGAGCTGTTCGGGGGTGCCGTACGAGGTGTGCGGGGCATACGGCAGTACGCCGTCGTAGCCCCAGTTGCGTTCGCCGGGAAACTGCGCCAGGGGCATCAGTTCAATGGCGGTTACGCCCAGTTCGGCCAGGCGCGGCAGGTGTTGCTCAACAGCGGCGTAGCCACCCAGTGCGCCGACGTGCAGTTCGTAGATGACTGCCTCGTGCCAGGGCCGGCCTTGCCAGTTGGACTGACGCCAGTGGTAGGCGAGCGGGTCGACCACCAGGCTCCAGCCGTGAACGTCCGAGGCCTGGGCCCGGGACGCTGGATCGGGAACATCCCGTTCGCCGTCGATATTGAAGCGGTAGCGCGTGCCCGCCGGGCACTTGATTTCCACTTCGAACCAGCCATCCGCCTGCGACAGCATGGGGATGGATTTGCCGTCTTCCAATTCAACGCTGACATAAAACGCGTCTGGCGCCCACAAGGCGAAACGCGTGTGTTGCGCGTCCAGCATAATTGCGCCGTGGGGCCAGGTTTCCAGAGTCCGTAAAGGCATCTATAGAGACCTCCCTTGATTATTTGACTGATTTCCCCAGGGCCTTGGCCACCAGTTGTTCGTAGAGTTCTGCGTAGGGTTCGACTGCCTGGGTCCAGTTGAATGGCTGGGTCATGGCGCGGCAGCGCATGGCATTGAGCAGGCCAGGGAAGGCGAACACATTGAAAGCGCGGGTGAGGGCGGCTTTGTAGCTGTCCACCGTGGATTCGTTGAACAGGAACCCGGTCACGCCGTCTTCGATGGTGTCGGCCAAGCCGCCGGTGTTGCGTGCCACCGGCAGTGAGCCGAAACGCTGAGCGTACATCTGGCTCAAACCGCAAGGCTCGTAGCGCGACGGCATCAGCAGGAAATCGCTGCCGGCGAACATGCGCCGGGCGTCGGTCTCGTTGAAGCCGATACGCACGCCGATCTGACCGGGGAAGCGCAGGGCCAGCTCGCGCATGGCCTGTTCTTCTTCCGGTTCGCCGCGACCGATAATGGCGATCTGGCCGCCGTTCTCGACGATAAAGCTGGCGACCGCTTCGGTGAGGTCCAGGCCTTTCTGGTAGACCAGACGCGATACGACGGCAAACAGCGGGCCGGTAGAGTCGTGCAGGCCGAACAGGTTACGCACGTGCGCGGCGTTGATGGCCTTGCCTTCCCAGTCACCGATGTTGAAGTTGTGGGTCAGGTGGGTGTCGGTGGAGGTTTCCCAGCTTTCGTCAATGCCGTTGGGAATACCGCTGAGCAAGCCTTGCTGGGTCTTGGCGGCGAGGAAGCCGTCGAGGCCGCAGCCGAATTCGGGGGTGGTGATTTCCTGGGCATAGGTTGCGCTGACCGTCGTGATATGGCTGGAATACGCCATGCCGGCCTTGAGGAACGACATCTTGCCGTAAAACTCCATGCCTTCCTGCTGCAGCGCGTGCGGCGGAATACCCAGCTCCGGGGTGGACGCCAGACTCACCACGCCCTGATAGGCCAGGTTGTGAATGGTGAACAGCGTCGGCGTGCGTGACCCGCGCCAGTGCATATACGCCGGTGCCAGGCCAGCGGGCCAGTCATGGGCGTGCACCAGGTCCGGGCACCAGTGGATCTGCGCCAGGTTGGCGGCGATATCGGCGGCGGCCAGGCCCAGGCGGGCGAAGCGGATATGGTTGTCCGGCCAGTCGCGACCGTTATTGGCGCCGTAGGGTGTGCCTTCGCGCTCGTACAGCTCGGGGCAGATCAAAACGTAGATGACCAGGCCGTCCTTGAGATCCATGCGCCCGATCTTGCAGGGCGGCAACGCCGCATGGCCGCCCAGTTCGCCGATGATGTGGATCGGGTTGTCGCTTTCCATCACTTGCGGGTAACCGGGAATCAGCACGCGTACATCATGCAGATGCGCCATGGCGCGGGGCAGGGCGGCGGACACGTCGCCCAGGCCGCCGGTCTTCACCAGGTCGGCGAACTCCGAAGTGACAAACAGCACTTTCTTGCGATTGGGGTTGTAACTGGACACCGGCCGCACCGTGTTGAGGTCGACCAAAGAGGTCGACCCGCCAACTGGCTGACTAACACGCTCTCCCTGAATATTTACTGCGGCACTGATCATGATTCTCTCCACGTGTTGGTCGGCTAATGGCCCGCTGCCATTAACTACGGTGACCGCATCCTGCGGTCAGGCGCACAAGCGCATGACAAACTGGCAAGGCCTATGCCAGTTGCACGGTTAGCAATAAAAAGTTGGATAGACGGCGCCGGCATGAACAGCTCAGGCGCGCCTTACCCTAAACCTGACCAACAGCAGAGTTGGAAAGTTTAGAATTTTTTCGCGGGGTTTTTGTTTTGGAAGGGACCCATCGGTCACCAGTCTAGGACAGATCCCAGAGCCCGTAGGGTTTATACGAGATTTTTGTAGGACAAAAATCTTGTAACCTTATGCGATGCGGGTAAACCGGGGGCGGTAGTGGCGTTTGGCCTGTTTGCTCGCGGGATTGCACTGCATTGGAAAGCGCAGCGCTCCCAAAGGGTGCGTTCGATGCATGAGTCGGTTTGCGTGTGCTTATTTGGGGCTGCTGCGCAGCCCAGCGCGGGAGGTGCGACGATTCGACAAGCCAGGCCCGCCCATTCAGCCCAGCACCCTAACCGGAGCGCCACGGGACCAGGCCTGAATATCTTCGATCATTTGTGCATAAAACTGCCGATAGTTCTGCTCGCTCACGTAGCCCACGTGGGGCGTGGCCAGCACGTTGGGCAACTGACGAAACGGGTGGTCGGCGGGCAATGGCTCCTGGCTGTAGACATCCAGCGCCGCGCCGGCCAGTTGGCCGCTTTGCAGGGCCTGCACCAGCGCCTGTTCATCCACGATCGGCCCGCGGGCAGTGTTCACCAGCCGTGCGCTGGGTTTCATCCACGCCAATGCCTGGGCGTCCACCAGGCCACGGCTGCGCTCGCTGAGCACCAGGTGGATGCTCACAATGTCGGCCTGTTCAAACAATTGCTGTTTGCTGACCCAGGTCACACCCGCAGCGGCGGCGCGCTCCGGCGTGAGGTTCTGGCTCCAGGCGATGACGCGCATGCCGAATGCCTGCCCGAATGCCGCGACCTTCTGGCCGATGCTGCCCAGCCCGAGGATGCCCAGGGTCTTGCCATGCAGGTCGCCGCCCAGGCCGAGCTGCCAGCCGCCGGCGCGCAACGAGTTGGCTTCGGCCAGCAGGTTGCGGGTGCTGGCCATGATCAGCGCCCAGGTCAGTTCCGGTGCGGCGTGTTTGTAGCTGTCGGTCCCGCACACCTGGATGCCCAGTGCCGTGGCGGCGGGCAGGTCGATGGCGGCATTGCGCATGCCGCCGGTCACCAGCAGCTTGAGCCGCGGCAGCCCCCGCAGCAGGGCCTGATCGAAGACGGTGCGCTCGCGCATTACACAAATGACCTCGAAGCCCTGCAAGCGCTCGATCAGGGTGGCGGTGTCGGCCGGATAGTCGTGCAAAAAATGCACGTGGCCGATGGCCTCCAGTACTGACCAATCCACCACACCACCGGCAACCCTCTGCCAATCATCAATGACTGCGATCTGTACCGACATTTACACGCGCCTCTTCAAGGGAAGGGTTAAAGGGTATTCAAGCCCTGCAGCAAGGCCTGGTGAAAGCGCGCCGGCTCTTCCATCTGCGGCGCGTGCCCCAGGCCCGGGAATTCCACCAGGGTTGCATGGGGGATCAGCTTGGCCGCCTGCTTGCCCAGGACCGCGTAGTTGCCGAGCGTTGCCTTGACCTGCGGCGGCGCGATGCCTTTGTTGATCGCGGTGGTGTCGGCCGTGCCGATCAGCAGCAGCGTCGGCACCTGCAGGTTCTTGAACTCGTAGTACACCGGCTGGGTGAAGATCATGTCGTAAATCAGCGCCGAGTTCCATGCGACCTGTTTATGCCCGGGGCCATCGCTCAAGCCGGCGTACATATCCACCCAACGCTCGTATTCCGGCTTCCACCGTCCGACGTAGTAAGTGTCGAGCTGGTATTTACGAATGCCCTCGGCGTTGACGTTGAGCTCGCGCTCATACCACTGGTCGACGCTGAGCGTGGGCACGCCCAGGGCTTTCCAATCCTCCAGACCGATGGGGTTGACCATGGCCAGTTGTTCGGTCTGCTTGGGGTACATCAGCGCGTAGCGGGTGGCGAGCATGCCGCCGGTGGAGTGGCCGAGGAGCGTGGCCTTTTGAATGCCGAGCTTTTCCAGCAATTGGTGGGTGTTCAGGGCCAATTGCTGGAAGCTGTACTGGTAGCTGTCGGGCTTGCTGGAGGTGCAAAAGCCAATCTGGTCCGGGGCGATAACGCGATAACCGGCGTCGCTGAGGGCCTTGATCGTGCCTTCCCAGGTGGCCGCGCAGAAGTTCTTGCCATGCAGCAGCACGACGCTGCGCCCGTTGGCTTTGCCATTGGCCGGCACGTCCATGTAGCCCATCTGCAGGGTCTTGCCCTGGGACTGGAAGTTGAAACGTTCGATAGGATACGGGTATTCAAAACCCTGCAGCTCAGGGCCGTAGGTGGCGGCAAACGCCGTTGTCGCAGTGGCCGTCAACAGGCCGGCGACGCAGAATTCACGAAATAAACGCATGGACGGGCTCCGAAAAAGGGTGTCCGGATGCTGTTGGCGCACGATTAAGTGGGAATTAACAGCCACTGCCGGGTCACGGCCGCCAACACGCCATAACGCGCGCTTTTGGCCAGCGTCACCAGCAGCAGAAAACGCCACAAAGGTTCACGCATGACCCCAGCCACCAGGGTCAGCGGGTCGCCGATGATCGGCACCCAACTGAGCAACAGTGTCCAATGGCCCCAGCGTGCGTAATGTTTACCGGCTGTGTCCAGCTGCCGCGGATTGACCGGGAACCAGCGCCGCTGTTTGAAATGTTCTACCCAACGGCCCAGCCACCAGTTGACCAGCGAACCGAGCACATTGCCCAGGGTGGCGATGCCCAGCAGCAACCACAGGTTGTAATGCTCGCTGAGCAGCAACCCCACCAGCACGGCTTCCGACTGCAATGGCAATAGGGTTGCGGCGCCGAACGCCGCGAAGAACAGCCCCAGGTAACCCATCGACACCGATCAGTGTGCCGGGTAGTCGGCCACCACTGCATCGTTGCCCTCGCGGCTCACGCCAATGACCTGATACGCATCGGCGTGGCCATCCATTTCCATGCCCGGTGAACCCATGGGCATGCCCGGCGCGGCAATGCCCAGCAGATCGTCGCGCTTGCGCAATGCCAGCACTTGCTCGGCAGGCACGTGGCCTTCAACGAACTTGCCGTCGATCACGGCGGTGTGGCACGAACGCAGGCGCGGCGCCACGCCCAGGCGCTGCTTGACGGCGCTCATATCGGCTTCGACATGGTCATTAACCTTGAAACCGTTGCTCTCCAGGTGGCTGATCCATTTTTTGCAGCAACCGCAGTTGGCGTCGCGGTGCACGTCGATGGGGATCAGGTCGGCGGCCTGGGCCAGGGGGGTGGCCAACAGGGCGCTCAGCAGCAACAGGCGCAATGGTTTTTTCATGGGGGCTCTCGCAGGAGGTGCACTGGAATGGCGGCGATCATGACGACGTCCTCGCCGGCAAGCCAGTGCCCGCAGCCGGTTGGCTGCGCTGAGATGTTTCAAATTATTCCGAAGCTGGTTGTTCCAGATGCTGCTTGAGGCGGTCCAGGGCCACGTCCGAGAGTTCGATCATGCGGTCATGCAAGCTCACCAACTGCAACTCGGTTTCATAGCTCAGCACCCGCTTGAACAGCGTGCCGTCGCGAAAGGGCTGCAGGAAAAAATGAATCGAACCGTCCACGGCCAGGGAGGTGAAGACGCTCTTGAACTCCTCGCAAGGCCGGGCAATTTGTACGCGGTAGCTCATGGGAACGCGTACGCCAAGCAGGTCGATCATCTCGGTAAAACGCGCGCCGACTCCCAGAGAGCCGGTGGTGCCGGTCTCTGCGCCGAGGGAGGTGGGATGCCATTCGTGCCAGCGGTCGGGCTGGGTGACGTAGGCGTAGACGGCCTCGACGGAGGCCCGGATAAAGCGTTCCTGACTGATCCGCTCCAAGCGGACCGACTGCTCGACAGCGCGCATGACACACCTCCTGTGTGGCGGGAAGAAGCATCTTGAACTGTCAGAATAGTCTGACTCCCGCGCTTTGCACGGGAGTGTTCAGGGCAGGATCAACGCACCTTGAAACGACTCATCAGGCTGATGACTCGACCATTGGCCTCCAGCAGGCTCTGGGTATTGTTTTCGGTGGCATGGCCGCTTTGCACTAAGGCCTCAACCATTTGTCGGATCTGCACCATGCTGCGGTTGATCTCTTCGGTCACCGCGCTTTGCTGCTCGGCGGCCGTGGCGATCTGGGTGCTGAGGTTGTTGATATGGCTGACCGAGCCGGCCATCTCATCCAGTCCGGTGTTAACCCGCGCGGTGGCATCCGCCGCTGATTGGCAACTGGCCTGGGTGTTTTCCATGGCGGCGACCGACGAGTTTACCCCGGTAGTCAGGCGCGTAAGCATCTCGTTGATCTGCGAGGTACTGGCCTGGGTGCGTGCGGCGAGGGCGCGTACTTCGTCTGCTACCACCGCGAAGCCACGGCCCTGCTCGCCGGCCCGCGCGGCTTCGATGGCGGCGTTGAGGGCCAGCAGGTTGGTCTGGCCGGCGATTGCGCCGATCACCTCAAGGGTCTCGGTGATACGCGCGGCGTCCTGGCGCATGTTTTCCACGGTGTGCGTGGCGCTGGCGACTTCACCAATCAGGGCACCGACGCTGCTGGACGCTTCGCCCACCACCACGCGCGAGCGGTCGGCATGTTCGTTGGCGCGCTGGGTGAACGCGGCCGTTTCGGCAGCGTTCTGCGCAACGGTGTCGGCGGTGGAACTCATCTCGGTAATGGCGGTGACGGTCTGATCGGTTTCCGAGGCATGCCGTACCAGGATCTGGTTGGTCTGCGCCGACGTGCGCTGCAGTTGCTCAAGGCCGGTGGACATGGCCGCCGTGGCCTGGGTGACTTCGCCAATCATGTTTTGCAGGTACACGATGAAACGATTGACCGAATGGCCAATGGCGCCCAGTTCGTCTTCGGCGCGAATGGTGATGCGCCGCGTCAGGTCGGCATCGCCGGTGGACAGCGCGTCTATGTTGGCTTTGAGCGTCTTCATGCGCTGCACCAGCTTGCGGATCGCATACGCGGCCAGCAGCACCAGCAGCAACACCATGGGGATCTGCAGCAGCGCCAGGGTGCCGAGT
The DNA here is from genome assembly GCF_013522705.1 of Pseudomonas lurida. Classification (GTDB taxonomy): domain Bacteria; phylum Pseudomonadota; class Gammaproteobacteria; order Pseudomonadales; family Pseudomonadaceae; genus Aquipseudomonas; species Aquipseudomonas quebecensis. The sequence continues at coordinate 96,047 of NZ_JAAMRE010000006.1, read as the reverse complement.
ACGTCGTCACGCTGGGCGGTGATCAAGGAAGTGGGCAGGGCCGTGGCGAGGAACCACGGGGTGCCTTCGATGGGGCGCATATAGAAGGTGCTGGCGACGCCGCCGTTGTCGAACTCACTGCGCTGCAAACCCTGGTCGCGATGTGCGAGCGCCTTGCTGACCTGGCTGGCGAACGCCGAGGTGGCGGTGAGTTCGCTGATGTTCTTCAACACCACTGGGCTGTTCAGTCGCGTGCTGTTGCTGATGATCTTGCCGTCGCCTTCCACAATCAGCATTTGCCCGCTGATGTCTTTTTCCTTGCTGGCCACCAGCTCGTTGAAGAAGCCGAGTGTCACGTCGATGGTGGCCACGCCGTAGGCCGCGCCATCGCGCTGGATCGCCATGGCGCAGTTGGTGCGCGGCTCCTGGCTGGCATCGTCTTTATAAGCGGCGGCCCAGGCGCATTGACCGCGCGGCGAGGCCAGGCCGCCTTTGTACCAGCTTTGGTCGTAATAGTTAGGGGCAGGGTCGCTGTTCCAGAAGGTGTTGACCGCCAACTTGCCGGAGGCATCGCGGTGCCAGAACGTGCTGTGCTTATTGCGCCCCGGCGTACGCTGGTTGGGCAGCGGCCAGATGCCGCCGCCGAACACTTTGAGCTCGCCGTACTGGTCAACCAGGCCAGGCAGGACTTTGTCGATGGCATCGCTGTCCAGCAGCGCAATGGTCTGGGTAATGCTGCGTTGCTGGGCCTGAACCTTGTTCAGTTCGCCCTGGATGGTTTTCGCCACTTCGTCGATGCGGTTGAGGACCACCTGTTCTTCGGTATGGCGCAACGTGGGCGCGACCAATTGGCCGATGCCGACGATCGTCAACACGAATAACACCAGGACGAACAACACCAGAAACAGGGTATATCGGGCTTGAATGGAGCGCAGTGGGGGCATGGGATCGTCCTTACGAAGCGTTTATTGTCGACGCGGCTTTCTTGGAGCTTCGTAGGGGTATCGGCGAGGCGGGTAGGAGCTTTAGGTACGATGGTGCAAGAAAAGTCGAAGCACCGCTCAGCGACGGTGCTTCCTGGCCGGCGGTGTCAGATATCCAGCATCGCCATCACGGCCTCGGGGTAGCGCAGGCCGGCGGTTGCATCGGCCGGGAAAATCGCATCCAGCGTCGCCAGCTCTGACGGGCTCAGCACAACGGCCACCGCTGCCGCATTTTCTTCCAGATAGCGCCGCTGCTTGGTACCGGGGATCGGAATGATGAAATCGCCTTGGGCCAGCACCCAGGCCAAGGCCAGTTGCCCGGCGCTCACGCCCTTGTCCGCGGCCAGGCTGCGCACGTGTTCGACCAATTGCAGGTTTTTCGTGAAGTTGTCGCCCTGGAATCGTGGGTTGGAGCGGCGATAGTCGTCGGCGCTGAAGTCGTCCGGACTGCGCAGTGCGCCGGTCAGAAAGCCGCGCCCCAGCGGGCTGTAGGGCACGAATGCGATCCCCAGGCGCTGGCAGGCCTGCAGGCAGCCGTTGCTTTCCTGGTCGCGGCTCCAGAGTGAATATTCGCTTTGCAGCGCGCTGATCGGATGGACTTTATGGGCCCGCTCCAAAGTGGCGGCGGAGGCTTCGCTGAGGCCGAGGTAACGCACCTTGCCCTGTTTGACCAGCTCGGCCATGGCGCCGACGCTTTCTTCGATGGTCACCTGTGGGTCAATGCGGTGCTGGTAATAGAGGTCGAGGGTTTCCACGCCCAGGCGTTGCAAGGTGCCGTCGATGGAGGCCCGGATGTATTCGGGGCTGCCGTCCACGCCGCGCGAGGCGGGGGTGGCCGGGTCGCGGATGATGCCGAATTTGCTGGCCAGGAACACCTGGTCGCGTTTGCCGGCGAACGCTTTGCCGAGCAACTGCTCATTGGTATGCGGGCCATACATGTCCGCCGTGTCGAAGAAGTTGATGCCCAGTTCCAGGGCGCGGTGCAGGGTGGCGGTGGCTTCGCGGGTGTCGCTGCCGGGGCTGTAGAAATCGCTCATGCCCATGCAGCCCAGGCCAATAGCGGAGACGAGGGGGCCGTGGGTGCCAAGTTGACGGGTTTGCATCGGTGCTGCTCCTGGATGGGGTAGGGCGCCATTGTTATCCTCGACAAAAACAAGATAAACAGGCTAAAAGCGCTATCACTGTTTGTAATTTCTAAATAATCGGCGAGGAATTTCCTTGGATCGCTTCAATGCCATGCGCGTATTCACGCGAATCGTCGAACTGGGCGGCTTCGCCAAAGCCGCCGATAGCCTGCAACTGCCGCGCGCGTCGGTGACCATCCTGATCAAGCAGTTGGAAGCGCACCTGGGCGTGCAGCTGCTGCAACGCACCACGCGGCAGGTCAGTCCGACCCCGGACGGCAAGGCGTACTACCAGCGCTGCGTGCAATTGCTGACGGACCTGGAGGAAACCGAGGCGGTGTTCTCCACACGCCGACAGAACCCTCGCGGCATTTTAAGTGTGGACATGCCCTCCGGCATCGGCCGCTTGATTGTGATCCCGGCGCTGCCGGCCTTCACCGCGCGCTACCCGCAGATCGAGCTGGATATCGGCTTGAACGACCGCCCCGTGGATTTGATCCGCGAAGGCGTGGACTGCGTGTTGCGCGGCGGCGCGGCGCTGGATGAGTCGTTGGTGGCGCGGCCGCTGGCGCTGATGGACCAGTTGACCCTGGCGAGCCCGGCGTACCTGGAACGTACCGGCATGCCCGCCGATCTTGACGACCTGGCCGGTCATCACATGGTCGAGTATGTCTCCAGCGCCAGTGGCAAGCGCTTCGGCCTGGAGTTTCAGGTTGGCAACGATGTGCGTGCGCTGGATCTGCCCAAGCGGGTGGCGGTCAATAGCTCCGACGGTTACTTCGCCGCGTGCGAAGCCGGCTACGGCTTGATACAGGCCCCGTATTACCACGCGGTGCGGCAACTGGCCGAGGGCCGCCTGGTGGAAGTCCTGCCCCAGGTGGCTGTGCCAAAGATGGCCCTGACGGCGCTGTACCCGCCCCATCGCCAGTTATCGTTGCGGGTGCGGGTGTTCGTCGACTGGCTGGTTGAACTGTGTGCCGGGCCGGGCACCGGCCTGCTGCGCGAGCCGCCGGGGCAAGCCAAAGCGTTGCATCGCCTGTAACATAGCCGGCCTGCGCCGATCGTGGCCGGTCAGCGCCTTTCATTTTTCAGGTCCAGGAACTTGTCATGACTCACAAGCAACGTTTGAAATACTCGATTCTGATCGTTCTGGCGGTACTGGCGACCATGTTTGGCCTGTCGTACCTGCAGAGCACCGGCGTGATCAGCGAGAAGGCGTTCCAGACCATCGCCATCGTAGTCGCGGTGGTTGTGGTGGTGCTCAACGGCATCATGCGGCGCAAGGTCAAGCCCTGAATCAGGTGCGGCTGTCGAGCACCTTGGCGGCTTCTTCATGGAGGCTGTAGCTTTTATCCGCATTGAGGGTGATCACGCCCTCGCTGCATAGCCGCTTGAGCACTTCACGCACGCTGAGAAACGACAACGGAATGCCCAGCGCCAGCAAATGGCTGTGCACTCCGCGTACGCCGAGGCTGCGCTGGTTGTCGGCGGCGGTGAGCAGGGCGTCGATGACCTTCAGCCGAATCAGGCTGGTGCGCAGGCCGAAACACTTGAGCAGATAACGAATTCGTTGGTTGCCTTGCTGCTCCGGCGTCTTGTCGTAGGCCGGGGTGCCATTGCCGAACTTGGCGTCGGCGGCCGAGAGATGTCCGTCCGTGGGCACTTGCGGGTTGTACATGCAAAAACTCCTTATCAGAGCCTGATCAGGAAAATGATGGCGCTCTTATTCAATAAGACGAACGAGCCGGTGAAATCATGAAGCGCGGGATGTAGAAATTTCGTCGGTATCGGTTTTGTCACACTCTGCGGGCTAAATTCCGCGCGTTGATGTGCGTTCTTACGGTGGGGTGGTTGCCCCGCGTGAAGACGTTCATTTGACGGCGGAGTCGGTGTGATTATTAACAACAAGTTGTCCAGGGTATGTGCGCTCGCAGTGTTGCTGGGCGCCAGCCTGGCCGTATCGGCGCGCGAGCAGGTGACGCAGGCGCAGATCCAGCGGACCGGTTTCGGCGTGCCGCATATCCGCGCCAGCGATGAGCGTGGCCTGGGCTACGGCATCGGTTACGCCTATGCCCAGGACAACCTGTGCCTGTTGGCCAACGAGGTGGTGACGGTCAACGGTGAGCGCGCGCGCTACTTCGGCCCGGACCAGTCGACCCTGGAAGAACGCAACAACCTGGCCAGCGATGTGTTCTTCAACTGGTTGAACACACCGGCCGCCGTGACCGCGTTCTGGACGGCGCAGAGCCCACAGATCCAGCAGCGCATTGAAGGTTATGTCGCGGGCTATAACCGTTACCTGCAAGAACACGGCGCGCCGGCCCAATGCCACGGCGAGTGGGTCAGGCCATTGGTGGCCGGCGATCTGGTCAAGTTGACGCGGCGTCTGTTGGTCGAAGGCGGTGTCGGCCAATTCGCCGAGGCGCTGGTGGGCGCGACGCCGCCCAACGCCAGCGCCGCAGTACAGCCCGACGCCAAGGCCTTTGCAGTGGCCGCTGCGCAACAACAACGTTTCAGCCTGGATCGCGGCAGCAACGCGGTAGCGGTGGGGCGCGACCGATCGTTCAACGGGCGCGGCATGTTGTTGGCCAACCCGCATTTCCCGTGGGTCGGCGGTATGCGCTTTTATGAGATGCACCTGACCATCCCCGGCCAGCTTGATGTCATGGGGGCCGCGTTGCCGGGGTTGCCGGTGATCAATATCGGTTTCAACCAGCATGTGGCATGGACCCATACGGTCGACACGTCCAAGCACTTTACCCTCTACCGCTTGACCCTGGACCCCAAGGACGCCACGCGCTATCTGCTCGACGGTCAATCGATCCCCCTGGATAAAACCGCAGTGACGGTCAAGGTCAAGCAGGCCGACGGCAGCGTCAAAGAGGTGAGTCACACCCTCTACAGCTCGCAATTCGGCCCGGTGGTGCAATGGCCCGGCAAGCTCGACTGGGATGCGCATTACGCCTTCAGCCTGCGCGACGCCAACCTGGGCAACGACCGCGTGCTGCAGCAGTGGTACGCCATGAACCGCGCCACCAGCCTCAAGGCGCTGCAAACGTCGGTGCAGACCTTGCAAGGCATCCCGTGGGTCAACACCGTGGCCGCCGATGACCAGGGCCAGAGCCTGTACATGAACCTGTCGGTGGTGCCTAACGTCAGCGCGGCCAAGTTGGCCAGCTGCAGTGACCCACGCGCCGGTTTGCAGATGATTGTGCTGGACGGCGCCCACAGCGCCTGCGCCTGGGAGGTCGACCCGGATGCCGCCCAGCCGGGAATATTCCCCGCCGACCAACTGCCGCAGTTGCAACGCAGCGACTACGTCCAGCATTCCAATGACTCAGCCTGGCTGGCCAACCCGCAGGCGCCGTTGACGGGCTTCTCGCCGCTGATCAGCCAGGACCGCATCGGCCTCGGTCCGCGTGCGCGCTTCGCCCTGCAGCGTCTGCACAGCCTGGGTAATCGCCCGATAGGCGTGGCCGACCTGCGCAACATGGTGATGGATAACGAGGTGTACCTGGCCGGCCAGGTCATGCCGGATCTGCTTGAGTTCTGCGCCAAGCGCCTCGCGGCAGATGCGCAGGCCTTGCAACCCCTGTGTACCAGCCTGAAGAATTGGGACCGCCACGCCAATCTAGACAGCGGCGTGGGCCTGGTGCACTTCATCAACCTGATGAACCACCTGCAGCCGATGCCCGACGCCTGGCGCGTGGCATTCGACCCGGCCCAACCGCTCACCACCCCACGCGGCCTGGCCATTGATCGCGCACCGGTAGCCAACGCGCTGCGCGCCGCCATGCTGGCCTCCACTGCCGATGTCGCCAAGCGCGGGCTGAGCGCCACCAGCACCTGGGGGGATGTGCAACTCTCCGGGCAAACCCCGATCCACGGCGGCCCGCAGGAACTGGGGATCTACAACGCCATGCAAAGCGTGCCTCGCGCCGACGGCAAGCGTGAAGTGGTCAGCGGCAGCAGCTACCTGCAAATCGTCACCTTCGACGACCAGGGGCCCCATGCCGAAGGCCTGCTGGCGTTCTCCCAATCCAGCAATCCGGCCTCTCCCTATTTCAAGGACCAGACCCAGGCATTCTCCGGCAAAACCCTCAGCCCGCTACCGTTCACCGAGGCCCAGATCCACGCCGACCCGCAGTACCGCCAGCAGGTCATTCAGGAGTCCTCCAGCCCCGCAACTCCTTGATGCCAGGACGAAATATTTTTGAAATCAAGGGGTTGCAGGCCCCGGCAAATGAGTACATAATGGCGCCCATCGAACGCATAGAAGCTTTAAAAACTTCAATGTATTCAATGAGTTAGAGTAGAGGCAGGCTTCACGTAGCCCACTCAAGTTTGCATGCGGTGAGTGCCAGCATTAAGGGCATTGATCGTTTGAGGCCGAGTAGCAAAATGGTTATGCAGCGGATTGCAAATCCGCCTACGCCGGTTCGATTCCGACCTCGGCCTCCACTCTCAAAAGCCCCGCAGCCATTAGGCTGCGGGGTTTTTTTGTGCCTGTTGATTTTGTCAGGGCCGTTAATGTGGGCGATCCTGGAACACTGAGATCATTCAACGGTGGTACTGTCCTCGCGGCGCACTGGAGCCTGGCGAAAACCAGCGCGTGCTCACCCTTATCGTCAGCCGTCGCGGGCGTAAACCCACCGAATTAAGCGTGCCATTCAGCGACATCTTTTCCATGCGGCCCTATGTGCTCGCTGCCTATGACCGAAATGGCTATTTCAGTGTTGTGTTTCAGGGACCGAAGGACAGGGTGTACGAATACCAGTTTGCCGAGGGGACGTCTTTGGAAGAAATGGAGTTTCATGCTGCCTGGTTGCGAGGAATGATCGGCGAGCGGATGTACGAGCTGCTGAACCTGGACAAATGAACGGCGTTTCAGTGTTTGCAGAGCTCTGCGCAATTGAGCCGGTGTAACGAGAAAGCCTGCTCGGGAGCAGGCTTCTCTGTACTTATTTATTTAAACAACCCACCAATCGCGTTGATCGCGTCCGCCGCCTTGTTTACGTTCTGTTGGCGTTGCGAGCTGGTGTCCACTTGAGCTTGAGTGTTGTAAGTGGCGTTACTGCAGCTTTTATTGGTTTGCGTCAGCGCCGCCTGGAATGCGCTGGCGCGCAAGGTATCGCCCTTGGCGTTGGCGGCGTTGATGTTGGCTTGCAGGTCGCGGATTTGTTGCTGGCAGGAGCCAGCGTTGTTGGTGTTGGCGGTGTTGGTCGTGTTCGCGCCTCCCAGTGCGGTGGACAGCGCGCCGGTCAGGGCCGAGAGATCGGCGGCGTGGGCGGGCAGGGTGAACAGGCTGAGCAGGGCGGCGGCAGGTGCAAGTGTGGACAGGCGCATGGCAAACCTCAATGTTTGATTGCCTGCGCGTCAGCAGTCCCGGGCAGGCGCATGGCAATGTCCCTATGGATGAGCGCCCGAGTGGAGCCAAATGGTATGGGCTCGCATTTTGACCATCAACGCGACGTCCGCAGAACTGTGAACGAATTCACGGTTTTCATTCGGGCGGGCCATCGCTGTCGGAGCGTTTGATGCGCTGCTGTTTCACCTCTGCGGCGTAGCCGTTGAGCTTGTCCTGCTGGGCCGCCAGCAAGTCACCTATCTTTGTCAGAGTGAGTGCCTGTGCTGCGCCGCTCGCCGCCATAGCCTTGAGTTCCACCACCGACCAGCCGATCATCGCCGCTGCGTCTTCCAGGTCGTAGAACAGTTCCTGCTGAGCTGTTCGGGGTCCATTCAGGTCGTGTATCAATTCCTGCATGCGTGTCTCCGCCGTTGCGCGTCATGCCGTGGGTAAATGCCGGGCAAAGAAAAGCCCGCGATGGGGGGTGCGGGCTAAAAGGGGTGTTCACTAGGAGCTACTGGAGTCACCTTAAGCGTGCATCTGTGAAAGCTTTGTGAAACTGCATGGGAATGTGCGGGAAAAGTGTATGCCTCGATCCGCGCCTGGCTGTACGGGGTGTTCGTCGGGATAAATCACTACTGTCGTAAGCCTTCCACCCTGTTCGGATGCTTTGCGATGGTCATGTCTTCCAGTCTGCTGTCGGCCTTTGTGCTGTTTGCCTTTGTCTCTTCGATCACCCCCGGCCCCAACAACACCATGTTGCTGGCCTCGGGGGTGAATTTCGGTTTTCGCCGCTCCATACCTCATGCGCTGGGCATCAGCATCGGTTTTATGCTGCTGGTGATTGCAGTCGGGTTGGGGTTGGGCGAGGTGTTCAAGGTGTTTCCCTGGGCGTATACGTTGCTGCGTTACGTGGGGGCCGCGTATCTGCTGTATCTGGCGTGGAAGATCGCCACGGCGGGCGGCATGACCGACAGCGCTGACGAGCGCGGCAAACCCATGACGTTTCTCGGCGCCGCCGCGTTCCAGTGGGTCAACCCCAAGGCCTGGATCATGGCGTTGGGCGCCATCACCACCTACACGCCCGCCGAAGGCTACGTGACCAATGTGCTGGTCATTGCCTTGGTGTTCGCGGTGGTCAACCTGCCCAGCGTGTGCGTCTGGTTGGGCTGCGGCACCGGGCTGCGCAACCTGTTGCGTGAGCCGCGTTGGGTGCGCCTGTTCAACGGGATAATGGCCGGCTTGCTGGTTTTGTCGCTGTACCCGATGTTCCTGGCCGGCTAGGTGTCAGACCGGTGAGATGGTCGCCAGCAGGCCGATGCCGATGGTCAATACCAGAAAACCGAACAGGAAGAGTGCCATCTTGGTCATAGGACCTCCGAAGGGAAGGGAAGTGGAAACGGTGGCTATTGTCCGCCTGGGTGGTTTTTCGATACAGACGCAGATAACAAAGAAAAAACCGTATCAGATATGGCTGCCACCCCATGGTGGAGGGCGTTGAGTGCCGCCGGAATTTTCCATATCAGTGCTTGAGACAGCCGGGGCATTTGCCCCTAAGATGGCGCCCACGGCATCAACACAATAAGAGTGGGCCAACCCTCGATGGAAAGACGTCAATTCAGCGGTGGCATGAAGGGCAAGAACCTGCGCTACCTCAACGAAACCTCCCAGCAGCCGGCGTCGGTCACCCGCGTCGGGTTTCTGTTGCTCGAACATTTCTCCCTGCCCGCATTCACCCAGACTCTCGATACCCTGGTCACCGCCAACCTGCTGCGCCCCGAGCTGTTCGCCTCACGCACGTTCGGCTGCGACGAGGGCGAGGTCATCAGCGACCTCGGCCTGGTGATTCGACCGGACGCCCGCCTTGACGCCGCTGTGCTGCACGACCTCGACCTGTTGGTGATCTGCGGCGGCTTTCGTACCGAACTCAAGGCCAGTGACGACTTCATCCACCTGCTGCGCAGCGCCGCCGAGATGGGCGTGAGCCTGGCCGGGTTGTGGAACGGCTCTTGGTTTCTCGGCCGTGCCGGGCTGTTGCAGGGCTATCAGTGTGCCATTCACCCGGAGCACCGCCCGGCGCTGGCCGAGGTGTCCAAGGCCGCCAAGGTCACCAGCGAACCCTTTGTGATCGACCGCGACCGCCTCACCGCGTCGAGCCCCTCCGGTGCGTTCCATATGGCGTTGGACTGGATCAAGAGCCTGCACGGCAAGGCGCTGGTCGAAGGCATTGAAGACATCCTGGCGTTTGAAGAGTCGCGTTACCGGCGCATCAAACCGACTGAAAACATCAGCGTCAGCGCGCCGCTGCGCGAAGTGGTCAAGCTGATGGACGCCAACCTCGAAGAACCGCTGGAACTCGACCAGTTGGCAGTCTACGCCGGCCGCTCGCGACGTCAGCTCGAACGCCTGTTCAAGGAGCAATTGGGCACCACGCCGCAGCGCTACTACATGGAACTGCGCGTAACCGAAGCGCGGCGTTTGCTGCAGCACACCGAGCTGTCGCAAGTGGAAGTGCTGGTAGCGTGTGGGTTTGTCTCGCCGAGCCATTTCAGCAAGTGTTACAGCGCCTACTTCGGATACCGCCCCTCGAAAGAGAAACGCCTGATCAAGTAGCATGACCACCGTCAGGAATTTTCCCGAGGAGTGCCGATGTCGTTAACCCTGAAGGACCGCTACCGTGGCAGCTTGCTGGGCCTGGCCTGCGGCGATGCTGTGGGGACCACCCTGGAGTTCAAGCGCCGGGGCAGTTTTACGCCGATCACCGATATGGTCGGCGGCGGGCCGTTCAATCTCAAGCCGGGGCAGTGGACGGACGATACCTCCATGGCCCTGTGCCTGGCCGAGAGCCTGTTGCACAAAGACGGGTTCGATGCCCGTGACCAGATGGCGCGCTACCTCAATTGGTGGCAGTGGGGCTACCTTAGTTCAACCGGAGACTGTTTCGATATCGGCATGACCGTACGCGAGGCGCTGACGCTGTTCCAGAACACCGGCAACCCTTTCGCCGGCTCAACCGATCCCTATTCGGCCGGCAACGGCTCGATGATGCGCCTGGCGCCTGTGGTGTTGTTTTATTACCCGGACCTGCAAAACGTGCACACCTTCAGCGCCGACAGTTCCCGCACCACCCACGCCGCCCAGGAAGCGATTGACTGCTGTCTGGTGCTGGCGCAGACCATCTGTAATGCCCTCGGCGGCGCGTCGAAAGCGAAGGTGTTGCAGTTGGCCGAAGTACCGTTGATGACGCCCAAGGTGAAGGCTATTGCGGCGGGAGAGTACCGTGACAAACCCGGCGCGGAGATTGTCGGCTCGGGCTATTCGGTGGCTTCCCTGGAAGCTGCCTTGTGGTGCTTTCATCACACCGACAGCTATGCCGATGCAGTGCTGGCGGCGGCCAACCTGGGCGATGATGCCGATACCACCGCCGCCATAGTCGGTCAATTGGCCGGCGCCTATTACGGGCTCACGGCGATCCCGTCCGAATGGCTAGGAAGGTTATGGATGGCGGATGAAATCCAGGCGATGGCCGACGGATTGTTCAACGCCGCAGGTCATCCGGCCTGACACTCGCCGCTAAAAACGCTCCAGCCGATAAGGCGCCAGGGCCGGCAACCCCGCTGGCATCGGCGTGCCTGCCGCCAGCCCGGCCACCAGCTCCGCCGTCACCGCCGCCTGGGTCAAGCCCAGGTGCTGATGCCCGAACGCCAACAGTACCTTGCCGTCAGCCACCCGATCGATGATCGGCAGCGAGTCGGGCAGCGACGGCCGAAAGCCCATCCACGGGGTCGCACCCTTGACGTCCAATTCCTCACGGAACAGGCCGTGGCTCAACCGTTGTAACTGCCAGGCGCGCTGCATATTGGCGGGGCGTTCAAGCCCGGCGAACTCCACCGTACCGGCCAGCCGCAGGCCGCCGGCCATGGGGGTCATGATAAATTTACGCTCCAGGGAGGTCACGGCGAACGGCAGGCGCTGATGCTCATGGGGCAGCATCAGGTGGTAGCCGCGCTCGGTGTCCAACGGCACCTGTTTGCCGGTCAGCGCCGCCGTCAGGCTGGCCGAATGCGCACCGCAGGCAATCAGCGCCTGACGCGCCAGCAGCGGCGCCTGGTCGGTGAACAGGCAGACGCCTTCGGCATCGACTTGCCCGCTGACCACACGGCGCTGGAGAAACTGCACGCCCGCAGCCTCGGCGGCGCTGACCAGTTCGCCCACCACCTGGAACGGGTCGAGAAAATGCCCGGTGGCCGGGAAAAACAGTCCCCCTAGCAGGCGTTCGCTCAACTGCGGCGCCGCTTCGCGAATCGCCTCGGCAGGCCAGAATTCCACCGGCACGTTTTGTTGCTGCATTCGATGCTGCAACGCTTGGATATCCGCCCGCGACTCAGCCCGTTCGAACACCAACAGTGAGCCGTCCTGGCGCATCAGCCGCGTCCGCTCCAGGCTGGCCAGCAAGCGCTGCCAGGCGCCCAGGCTATGCTCGTTGAGCGCACGAAGGCCGGCCACCGTGCGCTGGTAAGGCGCCGGGCGCAGGTTGAGCAACAGGCGCGTAAACCAGGGCAGGGCGCGGGGCAGGTAGCGCCAGTCCAGACGCAGCGGGCCCATGGGGTCCAGCAGCATGGCGGGCAAGCGCTTGAGAATCGAGCGGTCGGCAATCGGAAACACCTGCTCGGTCGCCAGGTGCCCGGCGTTGCCATAGGAGGCGCCCATGCCTGGCGCCTGCGGGTCGACGATTACTACCTGGCGGCCCTGACGCGCCATTTGCAACGCGCAGGCCACGCCGATAATGCCGGCGCCGACCACCACGATATCCGTACGGTTCATCGGCTAGGCCTCTCTCTGCCCGTCGAGCAGCCGCCGCAGCAGCAGCGGGTTGTCATGCCGCAGTGCTGCAGGCAGCAAGGCGTCAGGGAAGTCCTGGTAGCACACCGGCCGCAGGAAGCGCTGGATCGCCGCCGTGCCCACTGAGGTGGTGCGCGAGTCCGACGTGGCTGGGAACGGCCCGCCATGCACCATGGCGTCGCACACTTCCACGCCGGTCGGCCAGCCGTTCACCAGCAGGCGACCGGCCTTGCGCTCCAGCAACGGCAACAATGAGCGGGCGTCAGCCAGGTCGGCTTCGTCCAGATGCAGCGTGGCTGTGAGCTGGCCTTCGAGGTGCTCGCTGACCTGACGCACTTGCGCGCTGTCAGTGCAGGCGATCACCAATGAAGTCGCGCCGAACACTTCGGCCTGGAGTGCCGGGTTGGCCAGGAAAGCGTCGGCCTGGGTAACACACATACGCGCCTGGCCCTGGTTGGGGCCCTGCGCGGCTTTGCCGGTGGCGGCGACCTCGGCATGGTCGGCCAATGCGCTCGCGCCTCGCTGATAGGCCTGGAAGATTCCAGGGCTGAGCATCGTCTGCGCGGCGCAGTGCTGCAGTGAGTCGCTCGCCACCTGAACAAAGCGCTGCAATGCCGGCCCTTGAATGGCGACTACCACTCCGGGGTTGGTGCAGAACTGCCCGGCGCCCTGGGTCAGTGAGGCAACAAACCCCTGGGCCAGCGCGTCACCGCGCGCCGCCAGTGCCGCTGGAAACAGGTACACCGGGTTGATCGAACTCATTTCCGCATACACCGGAATCGGCTCCGGGCGTGCCTGGGCGGCACGACACAACGCCATACCGCCACTGCGCGAACCGGTAAAGCCCACGGCCTTGATGCGTGAGTCGCTGACCAGCGCAATGCCCAGGTCATAACCGCTGTCGTAGAGCAGCGAAAATACCCCCTCCGGCAGACTGCACGCCGCCACCGCCCTGGCAATGGCGCGGCCCACCAGCTCGCTGGTGCCGGGGTGTGCGTTGTGCGCCTTGACGATCACCGGGCAACCGGCGGCGAGCGCTGAGGCGGTATCGCCGCCGGCCACGGAAAAGGCAAGGGGGAAATTACTCGCGCCGAACACGGCCACCGGGCCCAGTGCGATGTGGCGCTGACGCAGGTCCGGGCGCGGCAAGGGCTCGCGTTCGGGCTGGGCGCTGTCGACCCGCACATCCAGCCACTCGCCGGCACGCACGGTGCGCGCGAAGGTACGCAGCTGGGCGCAGGTGCGGCCGCGCTCACCTTGAAGACGCGGGCGTGGCAGGCCGGTTTCGGCAGCGGCGCGCTCGATCAACACGTCGCCCAAGGCTTCGATTTGCTCGGCGATGGCTTCAAGAAATGCCGCGCGAGCCATCAGCGACGTTTCTCGATAGGTATCGAACGCTGCCCACGCCAAGGCGCAGGCCTGCTCGACATGCGCAGCATCGCCGCCCGCGTAGGCTGGCTCCAGCGGCGTGTCGGTGGCGGGGTTGATGGCGCGGAATGCGGTGCCGCTGCCGCGCAGAGGATGCTGACCGATCAGCATTTGGCCCGTCAAAGTCATAGGATCGTCCTGGAAAATAGGAAGGGCCGCCGTGCCGATCACGGCGGCGCGTGCGCACTCAGGCGCGGTTCTGCTCGGCCGACCAGTTGGCGTACCACTGGCGAAACAGTGCGAACTGCTGCTCGGCGTAACGCCGCTGAGCCTCGCTGAGCACGTCGGTCTCATTGAAGTGCAGGTCGTAGCCCTTGTCGCCGTTGAGCACCATCAGGTGCTTGTAATACAGCACCAGGTCGCAGCCCTCATCAAACGACGACAACACCGCCAGGGCGCTTTCCAGTTCGCGGGCCAGGCGCCGGGCCTTGGCATCGCCCTTGGCCGCCTGTTTGCTCAGCGCCACCAGGTGCAGCACTTCTCGTGGCAGCGCGTTGCCGATGCCGGTGATGGCGCCGGTGGCGTTACAGTTGACGAAGCCATGCACCACCTGGGTGTCCACGCCCACCATCAGGGTTACGCGGTCGTCCTGGGAAGTGATGTGTTCGGCGGCATAGCGCAGGTCCGCGCCACCGCCGAATTCCTTGAAGCCGATCAGGTTCGGGTGTTCGCGGCGCAGTTCGAAGAACAGCTCGGCGCGGGTGGCGAAGCCGTAGTAAGGGCTGTTATAGATCACGGCCGGCAACTCGGGCGCAGCCTTGAGGATTGCCGAGAAGTGCGCCTTCTGTGCGGTGGCGGATGCGCCACGCGACAACACGCGGGGAATCACCATCAGGCCGTGGGCGCCGACGTGGGCGGCGTGGGCGGCGTGAGCCACCGCTTCGCGGCTATTGACCGCACCCGTACCGACAATGGTCGGCACTCCAGCCGCCACTAGCCGCGCCACGCCTTCCTGGCGCTGGGCTTCGGTGAGCAACGGCCAGTCGCCCATGGAGCCGCAGTACACCACTGCGCTCATGCCGGCTTCGATCAGTTCGCGGCCTTTAGCGACCAGTGCGTCGAAGTCAGGTTGGCGCTGGGCGGTGCACGGGGTCATCAGGGCAGGGATGCAGCCGGTAAAAATGTTGTCGCTCATGGTTGTACTCCTTCAAGTCAAATGGGGGGCTCAAATGCCCCAGGCGAAAGGGTCTTGCTCGTCGATCAGCAGCACGCTGTCGGCGGTCATATAGGCGCGACCGGTGATAAAGGGGATGACGCGCTCGCCCTCCCACTCGTACTGGCCATTGAATTGGCTGCCGGTGATGCTGGCCTGGGTCCATACCTGGCCGGGCCTGAGTGTTCCATCGGCGGCCAGGCAAGCGAGTTTGGCGCTGGTGCCGGTGCCGCAGGGCGAGCGGTCGTAGGCCTTGCCGGGGCACATCACGAAGTTGCGACTGTCGGCGTGGGCGTCGTCGGCGAACAGCTCGACATGGTCGATCAATGCGCCGTCGGCACCGTGGATACCCTGGTTTTCCAGGGCCTTGAGCATCGCCCAGGTGTACTCGGTGATAGCGTCGACGTTATCCATCTCCAAGGCCTTGCCATGTTCGCTGACCAGGAAAAACCAATTGCCACCCCAGGCGATATCGCCCTTGACCACGCCGTGGCCCGGCACGTCCACCGGCACCTGTTGGCGAAAGCGATAAGCCGGCACATTGCGCAGGGTCACCGCGCCGTCTTCGTGCAATGTCGCCGCTACCGGGCCTACCGGCGTGTCGATGGTGTGCACCCCCGGTGCGATACGCCCCAGGTGGTGCAGCGAGTTGACCAGGCCGATGGTGCCGTGGCCGCACATGCCCAGGTAGCCGGCGTTGTTGAAGAAGATCACGCCGCAGGTGGCGCCTGGCGTAACCGGCTCGCAATACAGCGCGCCGACCAGTACATCGTTACCACGCGGCTCCAGCAGGCAGGCGCGGCGCCATTGGTCATGCTCGCTGCGTAAGCACTCCAGCTGCGCGGCGATACTGGCGCCGGTCAGCGACGGGAAGCCGCTGAGTACCAGGCGCGTAGGTTCGCCGCCGGTGTGGGAGTCGATCACATGCAATCGTTTCATCAGTCGCTCCAATCAGTGCGTGGCCGGGGCCATTGCGGGTCGGCCTTGGTGCTCGTCGATCGTTTCGCTTTCATCGGCTTCTTGTTCCAGCCGCACCCGGTGCGCCGGCACGCCGGTGGCGGCGCCCCAGTAATAGATACCCAGCGCGCACGCCGCGACCACCAGCGTATCGAGCGGGTGACCGATGGCGCCGATGCCGCCGAAGGTGCCGAGTTTGGAGAGCAGGATCATCACCGCGTAGAAACCGATCAGCCACGCTGACGAACGCACTTGTTGCGCCAGATTGAGGTGCGCGGTCGGCACCCAGCGCGCGCAGAGCAGGTAGATCGCAAACATCAGGATTTGCAGGCCGAGCAGCCACGACACGGTGCTCCAGCCCGACCAGTACACGATCAGCGCGGCGATGATGAACGACACCGGGCCGAGCAAAGCCATGCCCTTGACCCGGAACGGCCGGGCCATTTGCGGTGCGTTGCGGCGCAGTGCGGCGACGGTCACCGGGGCCACGGCGTAGCTGAGGATCAGCGCGGCCGACACCACATTGATCAGCGCCTCCCAGGACGGAAACGGCAAGGTCCAGAACACCGACAGGCCAAAGGTCAGCCACAGCGCCGGGCGCGGGATGCCGGATTTTTCATCGATACGCGTGAAAATCCTGAAGAACGTGCCGGTCTGCGCCCAGCCATACACCACGCGCGGCGTGGCGTTCATGTAGATATTGCCGCAGCCGCTGGGGGAGATCACCGCATCGGCCACCACCAGGTACGCCAGCCAACCCACGCCCAAGGCCAGGGCAATGTCGCGATAGGGCAACGCCAGTTGCCGGCTGATCCCGGCCCAGCCATCGGCAAGCATCTCTGTGGGCACGCCGCCCAGGAATGCGGTTTGCAGCAGCACATAGATGGCGGTCGATAACAGCACCGAAAGGATCAACGCGATCGGGATGGTGCGCTGCGGGTTTTTCACTTCACTGGCCACCGAGATGATCGGCGTGAGGCCCAGGTACGCAAAGATCACCCCGCCGGCCGACACCGCCATCTCGATGCCCGACAGGCCGAATGGCGCAAAACCATGCACCTGGAAATTCCCCGGTTTGAAGAAACTGAACAACACGCCGATCACCAGCAGCGGCACGATGAACTTGAACACGCTCACCAGGTTGTTGGCGATGGCGAAGGTTTTGACGCTGCGGTAGTTGAGCACGAAGAACAGACACAGCAGCGCGAACTGCACCAGCCAGCCCAGGGTGGTGGGGTTGCTGGAGCCGGCCTGGGTCAGTTCCGGAAACCACGCCGCCGCATATTGACGCGACGCGACCACTTCAATCGCGACCAGGCTGGAGAATGCGATCAGCGTGATAAACCCCATCAGGTAGCCCAGCAGCGGGCCGTGGGAGTACACCGGGTAGCGCACCACGCCGCCGGCGCGGGGCAGGGCGGCGCCCAGTTCGCAGTAGACGATGCCCAGCAGCAATACGGCGAAACCGCCGATCAACCAGGAAATAATGCCCGCCGGGCCCGCGATCGCGGACACATGGCTGGCTGCGAACAGCCAGCCCGAACCGAAGATGGCCCCCAACCCGATAAAGGTAAGGTCCATCAGTGAGAGCTGTTTCTTGAACTTGCCTTGGCCTGACATAGCGGCGCCTTCTTGTGAGTTATTGGAGAGGCATGCAGGGGTCTACAGTGAACTCACCGGCGCGCCGGGGATTGATGTTTTGCGCCGCCATCGATGACGAAATCGGCATAATTTGCCTGGCTCGACAGTGCGTCGGGCATCGGGCAATCTGCTACGCGTCCAAGGCGCCGCCGGAGAGATGACCATGCTGCACAGTGCATTTGCGAGCCTTTGCCAGGGCGAGGCGGCCAGTCGCCCCGACAGCCTCGAACAATTGGTGAGCGCTGCCGCACAGCTGTTGCCGATGCTCGACGTGATCCCCAACGCCGCGATCTTTATCAAGGATGTTCAGGCGCGCTATGCCCTGGCCAACCGCACGCTGGTGCAGCGCTGCGGCCTCAGGCAGCTGCGACCGCTGCTGGGCAAGACCAGCGCCGAAGTGTTCCCCGCGCAGCTGGGACCGGGGTATACCGAACAGGATCGACGGGTGCTGGAAGACGGTTTGGTGCTGGAAGACCAGCTGGAGCTGCACCTGTACGGCAGTCGCGAACCGGGCTGGTGCCTGACTCATAAATGGCCGCTGTACAACCGGGCCGGTGCGATCATCGGCCTGGCCGGCATTTCGGTTGACCTGCAATCGGCCAGCGAAACCCATCCGGCCTACCAGCGCCTGGCCGCCGTCGATGAGCATATCCGCCGCCACTTCAGCCGACGTGTCACCCTGGGCGAACTGACGCGCATCGCCGGCATCTCCGTGGCCCAGCTGGAGCGCTACTGCAAGCGGGTGTTCAACCTGACGCCGCGCCAGATGATCCAGAAAGTCCGCCTGGAACACGCACACCGCCTGCTGCACAGCGAGCTGCCCATTACTGAGGTGGCCTTGCAGTGCGGCTATACCGACCACAGCGCATTCACGCGGCAGTTCAAGGCGTCCACCGGGTTTACGCCACGCCAGTATCGACAGGCGACGGGGGGAGGGCCCGCGTTGGCGTGATTGCGATGCAACGAATGGCGCCCGTGCCCCTCATATGCTTACGAGCCACTTTTTACGACGACAGGTATCAAGCTTATGACGGCGGCGGACAACACCCATGTGAACTGGCTGGTAGAACAATCGATGCTGCACGCGGCGCGTCAGCGCGCCAAGCTCTATTCGGGGCAAGGTCGGTTGTGGCAACAGCCCTATGCACAGACCCGGCCGCGCGATGCCTCAGCCCTCTCATCGGTCTGGTTCACCGCATACCCGGCCTCGATCGTCACCCGCGAAGGCGGTACGGTGCTGGAGGCACTGGGGGATGAGAGCCTGTGGCATGCACTGTCGAAAATCGGTATCCAGGGCATCCACAATGGCCCGCTGAAAAAATCCGGAGGCCTGAACGGTACGCAGCACACGCCGACCATCGACGGCAACTTCGACCGCATCAGTTTCGAGATCGACCCGCAATTGGGCACCGAGGCGCAGTTGCAGGCGCTGACGCGCATGGCCGCGGCGCATAACGCGGTGATCATCGATGACGTCATCCCGTCCCACACCGGTAAGGGCGCGGACTTTCGCCTGGCCGAGATGGCTTACGAAGACTACCCCGGCCTCTACCACATGGTAGAAATCCGCGAAGAAGACTGGCCGCTGCTGCCCGAGGTGGCGGCGGGGCGTGATGCGCAGAACCTCAGCCCGTTGCAGGTGGATGCTCTGCGCGACAAACACTACATCGTCGGCCAGTTACAACGGGTGATCTTCTTTGAGCCCGGCGTCAAGGAAACCGACTGGAGCGCTACGCCGGTGGTGGTGGGCGTCGACGGCAAGCCACGCCGCTGGGTGTACCTGCATTACTTCAAGGAAGGCCAGCCGTCGCTCAACTGGCTGGACCCATCGTTTGCCGCGCAGCAGATGATCATCGGTGATGCGTTGCACGCTATCGACGTGATGGGCGCCAAGATCCTGCGCCTGGACGCCAACGGTTTTCTCGGTGTGGAGCGCAAGCTTGAGGGCGGCGCGTGGTCCGAGAGCCACCCGCTGTCGATTACCGGTAACCAGCTGATCGGCGGCGCGATTCGCAAGGCCGGCGGCTTCAGCTTCCAGGAGCTGAACCTCACCGTGGATGACATCGCTTCCATGTCCCACGGCGGCGCCGACCTGTCCTATGACTTCATCACCCGGCCGGCTTACCAGCACGCGCTGTTGATGGGCGATGCCGAATTCCTGCGCCTGATGCTGCGGGAAATGCACCGCCAGGGCATCGACCCCGGTTCGTTGATCCACGCGTTGCAGAACCACGATGAATTGACCCTGGAACTGGTGCACTTCTGGACCCTGCATGCCCACGACAGCTTCCTCTACCAGGGCCAGACCTTCCCCGGCAACATTCTGCGCGAGCACATCCGTGAGCAGATGTACGAGCGCCTGACCGGCGAGCACGCGCCCTACAACCTCAAGTTCGTCACCAACGGCGTGTCCTGCACCACCGTCAGTATCATCACGGCGGCACTGGGCATTCGTGACCTGGAGGCCATCACGGCGGCGGATATTCAGCAGATCCAGCAGATCCATCTGTTGCTGGTGATGTACAACGCGATGCAGCCTGGGGTGTTTGCGTTGTCCGGCTGGGATCTGGTGGGCGCGCTGCCGCTGGCGGCCGATGAGGCTGCGCACCTGATGCAGGACGGCGATACCCGCTGGATTCATCGCGGTGCTTACGATCTGGTGGAATTGAACCCGGAAGCGCAACTGTCCGCAGGCCAGATGCCGCGTTCGAGAAGCCTGTATGGCAGCCTGAATCACCAGTTGCAGGACCCGCAATCGTTCGCCTCGCAACTGCAGAAAATCCTCGCGGTGCGCCGCGCCTATGACATTGCCGCCAGCCGCCAGATCCTGGTGCCGGACGTAGAACACCCTGGCCTTTTGATCATGGTCCACGAACTGCCTGCCGGTAAGGGCACGCAGATCACCGCGCTGAACTTCGGCGCCACGCCCATCACCGAAACCCTGCACCTGCCCAACATCGCACCCGGCCCGGTGGTGGACATCATCAATGAACGGGTCGAAGGCGATCTGACCGAGGACGGCGCGTTTACCATCACCCTGGATGCTTACGAGGGCCTGGCGCTCCGGGTGGTCAGCAGCACGCCGATGTAGGGGAGAGGGGCGGTGCGACGATTCGACTTGCCCCCGATAGCAGTGGGTCAGTCAGCCTATTTGCCACTGACACACCGTCATCGGGGGCAAGCCCCCTCCCACTGTTGATAGTCATCGCCTGGGCTGGATCATCTGAGTCCTTAACTGAATGGCATTAGGGCAAGCCCCTCCCACATTCCCGCTCACCACAAAAAATGCCCAATAGGCCCGCAGGCGCCGGGCCGTTGGGATCTTCCTGACGGCATCAGACCACGAAGCGATTGACCAGCTGATTCAGGTTCGCCGCCAGCTTCGACATTTCGCCGCAAGCGCTGGCGGTCTGGCTGGCGCCGGCGGCGCTTTGGGTCGCGAGCTCGCGGATGCTCACCAGGTTACGGTCCACCTCACGCGCCACATGGGACTGTTCTTCCGAGGCGGTGGCGATCAACATGTTGCGTTCGTTGATCTGGATGATTGCCGCCGCAATCTGGTCCAGCGAGCTGCTGGCTTCCTGGGCCACGCCGAGGGATTCGGTGGCCAGTTCCTTGCTGGTGCCCATGGCCTTGACCGCGTCGTCGGATTCGTTCTGGATCGCCGCGATCATCTGCTCGATCTCCTGAGTCGACACCTGGGTGCGGTGCGCCAGCGCGCGGACTTCATCGGCAACCACGGCAAAACCGCGGCCTTGCTCACCGGCTCGTGCAGCCTCGATGGCGGCGTTAAGGGCCAGCAGGTTGGTCTGCTCGGCAATTGCGCGGATCACTTCCACCACTTTGCTGATGCCTTGGGCGCGGTTCGACAGGCCCTGAATCTGCTCGCTGGTGTTGTCCACGTTGCCGGAGAGTTTCTCGATGGAGCGCAGCGTCTGCGTGACGCGCTGCAGGCCGACTTCGGTAAAGCCCTGGCTGCGCTTGGATTCCTGGGCGGCGGATTCGGCGTTGCGCGCCACTTCATCCACCGCCGCGCTCATTTCGGTGACCGCCGTGGCGGCCTGGTTCACTTCATCGTTCTGCGACACCAGGCCGCGACTGGACTGTTCGGTGACGGCGGTCATCTCTTCGGAAGCCGAGGCCAACTGAGCGGACGAATCGGAAATCTGCAGGATGGTGTTGCGCAGGTTGGTCTGCATCTGCGACAACGCTTTCAACAGCCGGCCCGCTTCGTCCGTACCGTGCACGCTGACCTCCTTGGACAGGTCGCTGTTGGCGATACGCTCGGCCACCGACAGCGCATCGCCAATGGGCGAGGTGATGCTGCGGGTCAGCAGGAACGCGAGGCCGGCGGTCATCGCCATCACCAGCACGATCAGCGCAATCACCAGCCAGGTGCCGGTGGTGAAGGTGTCCGTGGCGGCTTGCCCGGCTTTCTCTGCACCCTCGTTGTTGTAGTCGGTGAGGGCCTTGATCTCGCCTTCCATGGCGTTGGTCAGTGGGCGAATGCCATTGGCGACCAATTGGACGATGGCGCCCGTGTCACCTTGCTTGAGCAACGGTTCAAGGGCGTCCAGCTGTTTGGAGTAAGCGTCAGCCGAGGCCTTGGCGGTTTGAAAGAGCGTCCGTTCCTGATCGCCGGAAATAAGCGGTTCATAGCCGGAGAACGCATCGGCGAAGGCCTTACGGTAGCCAGGGAAGTCAGCCACGGTTTTCTGGATTGTCTGAGGGTCGGCCACGGCTCGCTGGGTTTCCAGACGCAGGCGCAGCACTGTGGCGTTCATCATCGCGGTTTGCCGGATGCTCGCCATCCAATTGAGCTCCACATCCTTCTCTGCGTCGCGCAACTTGCCCATCTGCAGAATGGCGATCACGCCAAGTACCAGGACCAGGACGATGATCGCGGAAAAAAACAGCGCGGCACGGGGAGCGAGATTCAGGTTTCTCAGGCGCAT
Organism: Pseudomonas lurida; assembly: GCF_013522705.1. GTDB lineage: Bacteria > Pseudomonadota > Gammaproteobacteria > Pseudomonadales > Pseudomonadaceae > Aquipseudomonas > Aquipseudomonas quebecensis. The sequence continues at coordinate 73,638 of NZ_JAAMRE010000006.1, read as the reverse complement.
GGGGCGTACTCATAGAGATGGAAAGCAGGCAGGTCATAAACCGTATCGGCCACGCGATACAAAGTTGAAGGCAAGGAGACGATCGGTAGAAGGGGGAGTGTAGTCGGGAAATCGAGCGATCAACCCACCACCGGCGCGCGATCCCAGGTGGCGGGTGCAGGTATCGCCGTCACGTTCTATGATGGCGTCAGCCGCCGCACCAGGACACGGCACCATGAACCACATTGAGCATTTCACACGCTTGGCGACGTACAACCAGTGGAACCTTGCTGGCCCAGGCCGGGCAGGATGTCGGCGACACCGATCTGTTGGCACTGATCGACTGAACCCAGTGCGCAAATAAACCCGCCTCTCCATCGTTTCTCCATAAAACCTCCCATGAAAGCGCATGCTCGTGGTGCACAGTAGCCTTCGTCGCCCTTGCTAATTAGCCATACTGCGACGACCGAACAGCACCCCCGAGCCGACCATGACTGAAGCACACCTGATTTCGACGCCACCTGGGTTCGCCGATAAACCCCAGGCCCTGATATTGATCGCCGAAGACGAACCCGAAATCGCCGATATCCTGACGGCCTACCTCAAGCGCAGCGGCTTTCAGACCGTGCATGCGCTGGATGGGCGGCGTGCGCTTGAACTGCATCAATCCCTCAAGCCCGACCTGGTGCTGCTGGACGTGCTGATGCCGAAACTCGATGGCTGGATGGTACTGGCCGAGATCCGTCACCGTGGCAATACCCCGGTGATCATGCTGACCGCCCAGGACCAGGACATGGACAAGCTGATGGGGCTGCGCATCGGTGCCGACGACTACATCGTCAAACCATTCAACCCGGCCGAAGTGGTCGCCAGGACCCAGGCGGTCCTGCGCCGTTCCCGCGACCAGGGCTACGGCAGCGGGCAAAGCGTACTGCGCGTGGACGCCTTTGAAATCGATGTCGACAGCCATGAAGTCAGCGTGCGGATCGGCACCCAAAATCACGCGCTGAGCCTGACAGCGACAGAATTCCGGTTGCTGGCGCAGTTGGCCAAAGCGCCCAGGCGCGTGTTCAGTCGTGCCGAGTTGCTCGCTTCGTGTTCGCCCGAGAGCGATAGTCTGGAACGTACGGTCGACAGCCATATCAGCAAACTGCGGCGCAAAATCGAAGACCTGGGCCTGCAAGGCGTTCCGGCGAGCATTCGTGGTGTGGGTTACCGCTTCGGGAGCCATGCATGAGAATCGCCAACAGCTTGAGCCGGCAGATCATTCTGTCGATGTCCGCCGTGGTGCTCTGTGTGATTGCCCTGGCGGTCGTCGGCTCCTATGTGTTTTACGCGCTGCTGTGGACGTTCTGGCCACCCACCGACATTGATGTGGATGAGTGGCTGCCCACTGGCGTGGAATGGGCCTGGATGGCATTGATCACGGCGATTGGCCTGGCCGTGGGTGCGGTGGTAGCGATCAAATTGTCCCGGCGCATTCTGATGCCCCTGAACTCGGTGGCGGCCAGCCTTCGCCGCCTCGCCGATGGCGACCTGGACGCCCGCGCGACGGCATCCGACCGCTCATTGGCCGAGGCCACCTTGCTGGTGGATGACTTCAACAGCATGGCCGCACGGCTCAAGCGCATGGCGCAGGAACAGTCGTTCTGGAACGCCGCGATTGCCCATGAACTGCGCACCCCGTTGACCATCCTGCGTGGCCGTCTGCAAGGGTTGGCCGAAGGTGTCTTCCCCCCGGACCAAGCGCAGTTCTACAGCCTGCTCGGCCAAGTGGAAGGCTTGACGCGGCTGATCGAAGACCTGCGGGTCGTAGGCCTGGCCGACAACGGCTACCTCGACGTGCACATCCAACGGGCCGACCTGGCCGATGAGATCGAAGCAGACGCTCGCCTGTTCGAACCGGGCCTGCAAGCCTGCGGATTCACCCTGCACATGGAGTTGCTCAGGCAACCGGTGCACTGCGACCCGGCCCGTATTCGCCAGGCGTTGCTGGCCATGCTCGACAACCTCAAGCGGCATGCGAACCCGGGCATCGTCACGGTGCGCCTGAGCAGTCAGGACGGCATCAATACCTTGAGCGTCGCGGATGAGGGCCCAGGCATTGATGAAACATTCGCCGCGCATATCTTTGAGCCGTTCCAGCGCGGGGAAAGTTCACGCTCCCGTGCCCAGGGCGGCAGCGGCCTGGGGCTGGCCGTGGTGCGGGCGATTGCCCTGGCCCATGAAGGCCGCGTGACCTGCCGCAACCTGACGCAGGGCGGCAGCCTGTTCGAACTGACGTGGCCAGAGCAACTGGTCGCTATCTGAAACCCAACCGCTTCAGGTGCAGGCATGCGCTTCTCCGTTTTCGGATTCAAGGGCGTTCAACGCTATCGCCACTTCGCCTTGCTGGACACACAAGGGCGCTGTATCGCTTTGAAGAGCTGCGAAGGGATGCCGCGCAATGGCGATTGGGTGCAAGTCAACGCCATCAATCCGGCCTGGCTGAACCGCGTGCTGCCTGCGCGGGCGCTGGCCGAGCCCGCGACATCACCTTTGTAAGTCACGTACGGACTGCACGCATGTCTACCTCTATTCGCCACCGCAACGCGCTCGACCTGACGCAGTTGGAAGACTCCATAAAGCGCTGCAGCGCCAAACTCAGGAAGCTGCAGCGCTTCTGGATTCCCCTGCAAAAACACGCACCGCGCCTGGTGTTGTCGCTGTGGATCATCGGGGTTGTGGCTTCGCTGTTTACCCAGTGCTACTACCACTGGCTGTTCATGGCGCCGGCCATTTGCGTGTTGATCGTCCTGGAGATGGTGATCGAAGAAGTGCAGACCGACCTGTTATTGATGACCGCCGAGACGCGCTACTTGATTGACCTCGCGCGCGGCCTGTATGCCGGCCAAGCTGCCGGCGCGCCAGCCACGGCGAAAACTCATAGGCCCCGGGCGGCGAGTATCGCCAGATAGATCAGTACCAGGCCGCAGGCAGCGTAACTGACGCGCTGCCAGACCGGTGAAGCATTCTGGCGCAGCAGATTGACCAACGCGGCGGTGAGGAAACACGACAGCACCGAGGCGAGCATGAAACCGGCAAAAAACATCAGCGTCTGGCCATGGCTCGGCGTGGCGCCGACGATGCCCGACAAGGCGCTGCCCAGCGCACCCCAGTACACAATGTTTTTCGGGTTGGCCAACGAGATTGCCGCGCCCACCGCCAGCGCATTCTGCCCGGAGCCGGCAGGGGCATTGTCTGCTGCCGGCAAGCGCCAGGCATCCAGCAGGCTGCGCGCACCGAGCCAGGCCAGGTACAGCGCGCAGACCGCCGTCAATGGCACGCGCACGGCATCGTGCTGCATCAGCAGGGCGATGCCGGTGAGGCCAATGACTGCCCATACCGCATCGCCCACCAGTGAACCTACCTGCACCAGCAGCGCCGGCCTGAAGCCGTGCAGCAAACCTCGGCGCAGGGTCTCGGCCAGCACGGCGCCAGGAGACAGGCAGAACACAAAACCAAATACCAGCGCGGAGAAAAAAATCGTCAACATGCGTGCCCAGCCTCTTCCATGTCTGTCAGGTCGGGCGCGGAGCGAAAAGCCCGGACCGACCGATGTGCCACGCGTTTATAACTGCCCGATGCGTTCCAGTTCAACCTTTAACTCAGCCGGGCACAGGCGTTCGAACGGCAATGCAAAAAACGCCCGGCAGCGACTTTCGATGGTTTCCAGGGTGGCGTTGAAGGCGGCGTCGAGGCGCGCGTCGTCACCTTCGACGTCGGACGGATCCTCCAGGCCCCAATGCGCTTTCATCGCCGGGCCGAAGTACACCGGGCAGGCTTCACCGGCCGCCTTGTCGCACACGGTGATCACCAGGTCCGGCGGGCTCCCTTCGAAGGCGTCGTTACCTTTGCTGTACGACCCCTCGGTGCTGATTCCGGCGGCCTGCAGGGTACTGAGGCTGCGGGGCAGCACCTGGCCCTTGGGAAAGCTGCCGGAGCTGACCGCTTCGAAGCCTTGCGGCGCCAGGTGGTTGAACACCGCTTCGGACAGGATGCTGCGACAGCTGTTGGCGGTACACATGAACAGGACTTTCATCAAATGCTTCCTTCAGACACTCAGGCGCAGGGCGAGGGCGGCGAGGGTGATCAACAGCACCGGCAGGGTCAGCACGATGCCGACCTTGAAGTAATAACCCCAGGTGATGGTGATGCCTTTGCGCGCCAGGATATGCAGCCACAACAACGTGGCGAGGCTGCCGATAGGCGTAATTTTAGGGCCCAGGTCACTGCCGATCACATTGGCATAGACCATGGCGTCCTTGACCACGCCCACCGCATGGCTCGATTCGATGGACAGCGCGCCGATCAGTACTGTCGGCAGGTTATTCATCACCGACGACAGCAGCGCGGTCAGCAGCCCGGTGCCCATGCTCGCGCCCCAGATACCGTAGGTGGCGAAGGTATCGAGCCAGGTCGCCAGGTAGGTGGTGAGGCCCGCGTTACGCAGGCCGTACACCACCAGGTACATGCCCAAGGAAAAGATCACGATCTGCCAGGGCGCTTCTTTGAGTACTTTGCGCGTGGAAATTTTATGGCCCTTGGCGGCGATCACCAGCAGGAGCACGGCGCACACGGCGGAAATTGCACTGATGGGAATGCCCAGCGGTTCCAGGGCGAAGCAGCCGATCAGCAGAATTCCCAGTACCCACCAGCCGGCGCGGAACGTGGCGCGGTCGTGGATCGCACTGGCGGGTTCATCCAGGTCGGCCGGGTCGTAGGCCTTTGGGATATCGCGGCGGAAAAACCACAGCAGCACCGCCAGGGTGGCTGCCACACTGACCAGGTTGACCGGCACCATCACCGCTGCGTATTGGTTGAAGCCGATCTTGAAATAGTCGGCCGAGACGATATTCACCAGGTTCGAGACCACCAGCGGCAGGCTCGCCGTGTCGGCAATAAAACCCGCGCCCATCACGAACGCCAGGGTGGCCGCCGGCGAAAAGCGCAGCGCCAGCAACATCGACATCACGATGGGCGTCAGGATCAGCGCCGCGCCGTCATTGGCAAACAGCGCCGACACCAGCGCGCCGAGCAGCACCATATAGGCAAACAGCCGCCGTCCGCGGCCACGCCCCCAGCGCGCCACATGCAGGGCGGCCCAGGCGAAGAAACCGGCCTCATCGAGCAGCAGGCTGATGATGATCAAGGCGACAAACGTGCCGGTCGCATTCCAGATGATGTGCCACACCACCGGAATATCCGCCAGGCTGATGACGCCGCAGGCCAGCGCCAGGATCGCACCGAGGCTGGCGCTCCAGCCGACGCCCAGGCCCTTGGGCTGCCAGATAACCAAAACAATCGTGACCAGAAAAATGGCAATTGCGACAAGCATGAATAAACGCTCCGATGGCTCAGCAGCAGGTGCTGGCCCGTTGTGGTCTGTCGCCCATTGCACCCAGACGCAGCGCGTCGCTGTGCAACCATGGCTGGTTGGCTTGCAAAGTGATGTCCAGTACCTGATGTGCCCAATCGGGCAATGCCGGGTTGATGCGGTAATAGATCCATTGACCCTGACGACGATCCACCAATACGCCGCAACTGCGCAGTTGTGCGAGGTGGCGGGAGATTTTCGGCTGGCTGTCGCCCAGAGCATGGATCAGTTCGCACACGCAAAGTTCGCCTTCGCGCAGGATCAACAGCGTCAGGCGTACACGGGTAGGGTCGGCCAGGCATTTGAACAGCGCTGGCGGCGAAAAGAGGTCGGACATGGTTCCGTCTCCTGTATAGGGTTATGCGAATATACGTATTTCCATATATTTCTGTCAAAATTTGTATTGATTGACCTGGATCAAAGACCTGGAAATCCGCCACAAGTGTCTGAAATTAAAATGAAACATGAATGTCCTAAAGTGCCTGCCCATTGCTGATGAAGGAAGACCCCGCGTGACCCGAGCAACCCGCAACCTGCGCAAGACCCTGGATTCCGTCGCGGAAAATAACGAAACCGCAGCGTTTGATCTGATGCGCGCCGTTGAAAAACTCGGCGACGAGGTGCTGCGTCAGCGTTTGCTCAACACCATTCATCGCCTCAACCAGGACGCCTACGAATTGCGCGAAGCGCGCGACTCGGTGGAGCAGGTTTCGGTCAGGCTCGCCTGAGCAAGATCGTTCAAGACACGCTTCAACTCGTTCAGGCATGCTTGGCGACTGTCTGTCGATGAGCCGTTTCCATGCCTGCCGCCTTGCCTTATCACGCCTTTGCCCGCGGTGCGATCGCCGTTCTGCCGTTATCCCTGGCCTGCGCTCCCTGGGGGCTGCTCGCCGGCTCCATGGCCATCGACGCGCAATTGACCCCACTGCAAGCCCAGGGCCTGTCGGCCATTGTGTTCGCCGGTGCCGCGCAGCTGGTGGCTATCGGGATGGTCAAAAGTGGCGCCAGCCTGATATCGATTGTGCTCACTACCTTGCTGTTGACTTCGCAACATTTGCTCTACGGCATGCACCTGCGGCCGGTGCTTTCACCGTTGAATACCCGCTGGCGTTTGAGCCTGGGTTTTTTGCTCACCGATGAATTTTTCGCGCTGGTCAGCCACTACGACCGCCAGACGTTCAATCGCTGGTACGCCCTCGGCGTGGGGCTGAGCTTTTACATCATCTGGAACCTGTTCACCCTGGCCGGCATTGTGCTCGGCAAAAGCATTCCGGGGCTTGATCAACTGGGGCTGGAATTTTCGATCGCTGCCACCTTCATCGCGTTGATTACCCCGGTGGTGCGCGACGTACCGACGGTGGTGTGCGTGGCGGTAGCATTGCTGTGTTCGGTGTGGCTGAGTTTTCTACACTGGGAATCGGCGGTGGTGGTGTCGGGCCTGCTGGGCATGAGCGCTGGGTTTATCTGCAAGCGATTGGGAGTCGGGCAACCATGATTTACCTGATGATTGTGACCATGGGCCTGGCGGTGTTCTTCAACCGCAACCTGTTTATCGAACCGCGCCTGCCGGTACGCCTTAACCGTGGCGCGCGGGAGTTCCTGGGATTTGCGGTGCCCGGCATGCTCACGGCGATCTGCGGACCGATTATTTTCCTGACCGACCATCAGCTCAACCTCAGCCCGACCAACCCGTATCTGCTCGCCGGCCTCTGCGCGGTGGGGTTGATGTTCTGGACGCGCAACGTGTTGATCACAGTGCTGCTGAGCATGGCGGTGTTCTATCTGTTTCGCTGGTGGCTCTGAAACGCAGTCGAAAAAAAGCCCGCGGGAGGGCGGGCGGAAGGAAGACTTCAAAAAAATGAGCACGGCCAGTGTAGGCGGCGAAAGCAGGTTTTACCGTGAAACAAAGTTCATGCAAGCGTCAGGCAGGTGCGCGGCAATGGTAGAGTCGCGTTTTTTTCAAGGAAGTGATGGCATGCGGAACGTGGTGATTGGCGCATTGGCGCTGGCGGTACTGGCCGGCTGCGCGGGCTCGAAGATGAAAGAGGCGCGCGCCGGCACGCCTTACAAGACCCTGGCGTCTGACAAAGCCACGCTGGTGGTGGCTGAATGCGTGCAGTTCGGCTGGCAGGATGAAAGCGTGTTCGGTGTCGACGCCGGCGGCTTCAAGGAACCGACCGGGTCGGGTGGCTTCACCGTGTACACCACGGCGGGCGATTACTTCGTCGACATCCAGAGTGCGGGCGCCGGTTCCAGCATCAAGTACTACGCCGCCGAAGACAACATGCTGGCCAAGCGTCGTCTGGCTGCGCTGGCGACCTGTCTGTAATCCCTTGCCTTAGCGATCTTCGGAAATGCCCGGCGGGACAGCGCTCGGGCATTGCCTTATGATTCACCTCGCTCGTCCGGGGTGATGGCTCTTTACCAGTACACGGACGTCGAGGTCGACACGCCGGGCGAGCATCCTTTTCTGTTCAACGCGGCATGTAGCCCAAGTGCCAACGCCGTGGAATCTTCAGCGACACCAAACCCAACACGGCCGCCAGGGCGCCGCTGACCCACAGCGCGCGCAACCCCATATGGTGCTCCAGTACCGCCCCGATCACCGCACCGACAAACATGCCGGCCCACGGCACCAGTTGCACGCGCCAGCCGTCGCGGCGCTCGCCCAGTAACCAGCGGCCCAGGCCGCGACCGAACCGCGACAGCGCACCGGTCACGTAGGTCAAGCCCACCGGCAAGCCGTTCACTTCTTCGACCGCCGCATTGAGCATGCCCATGGCCACGATTGCCGCCAACAGCGCGGGTAACAGGTCCTCGAAGGGCCAGAACGCGCCGCAGCACAACAGCGCGGCGATATACAGCAGGAGGGGCAGGGCGTGGCGCCGGCTCAGTCGGCTGACCACAATGCCCAGCGCGTTCCCCAGAATGAACGTGGCAACCAGCAACAGCAGACGCCCGGTCAGGCTGTGGTCGCCCGCGCCGATGGCCACTGCCAGGCGCGTGGTATTGCCGCTCATGAACGAAACAAAATCGCCGCTGGCCATAAAGCCTATGGCATCGGTCATCCCCGCCAGCACCGAAAGGCTGGCCACCAGCGTCATGCCGACGCGCCCGCGCCATCGGCGTCGTTGGGCCAAAGCGGCATTGGCGTAAGGCTTGCGGGGCAGCGGCAGCATGGGCGGGGCCTCGGTGAGATTATCCGGCCACTACGGTAGGGCGCTTTGCGCCCGCGCGCAATGACGTCAGGCAGTTTGCAGGCGCCAGCCCGAAGGCGTCCAACTCAGATGATGGGTGGGGCCGATAGCCTGGATAAACGCCTGATCATGGGACACCACCACCATCGCTCCGGCAAACCCCTGCAACGCCTGCTCGAAGGCAATGACCGACGCCAGGTCCAGGTGGTTGGTAGGCTCGTCCAGCAACAGCAATTGCGCCGGGACGTCACCCCACAAGGCAATCGCCATCGCGGCCTTCAAACGCTCACCACCGCTGAGCTGTGCGACCGGTTGGGTCACGCGCACCGCGTCCAACTGCAGCAAGGCCAGGCGCGTGCGCAGTTCGCCTTCGACCAGTGGCGTGTCGAGCAGGTTGAGGTGCTCGATTACCGAGCGTTGTTCGTCCAGAAAGCCCAGGTGCTGGTCGATGCAGGCCGCAGGCAGCGGCACGCGACACTCTCCGCTGACCGGTTGCCACTGGCCCGCCAGCACTTTGAGCAAGGTGGATTTACCGCAACCGTTAGGCCCTTGCACGGCCACCCGCGCCGGGCCCATCAAGCTGAGGGTCAGCGCCGGGGTATCCAGCCACGGTAAGCACACATCGACCAGCTTCAGCACCAGGCGCCCCTTGGGCACCGCCGAATCCGGCAAGGCCAGTAAGGTCGGGGGCTGTTGCGCCACGCCCTCATGGGCCTGGCGCACCTGATGGTCCAGTTGCTGTTTACGCGCATGTTGATCGCTGCGCACGCTGCTGACCACTTCACGGGCTGTGCTTTTCCAGCGGGCCTGGGTAAACCGGTCCACATTGGCGCTTTGCGCGTGTTTGTGGGCACGGGCAGCCTTGCGTTGCAGCGTGTCGTGGTCCTTTTGCAGGCGACGGCGCTCGCGCGTGCGCTCCAGGCGCGAATGGTCCAAAGCGGCAATCGCAGCGTGCTGCTCGATGTCGCGCTGTCGTCGATAGGCTTCGTAGTTACCACCGTAGACCTTGGGGCCCAGAGGGGACAGTTCGATGATTCGTGCCAGGGTATTGAGCAGCGCCCGGTCATGACTGACGACCACCAAGCCGCCGCGCCACTGGCCCAGGGCCTGGAGCAGCCAGGCGCGCCCGCTGCTGTCGAGGTGGTTGGTGGGTTCGTCGAGCACCAGCAACTCGGGCGTGGTCAGGAACGCGCTGATCAACGCCACCCGCGCCAGTTGGCCGCCACTGAGTTGATCGGCCGGCGATTCGAGCGTCAGTGATGCCAGGCCCGCCTCATCCAGCGCCGTACGCAGGCGCTCGGCAAGATCCCAGCGGTCGTCGATCAGCTCAAGGTCGTCGACACGCGCCGCGCCTGCGGCCATGCGTTGCAATGCTTCCAGGGCCGGGGCGCTGCCGGTGAGATCGGCGACGCTGGCGCCGGGCGTAACCACCACGTTTTGCGGAACGAAGGCCACGCTGGCCGATCGTGTGATGGCGCCGGATGACGGCGCGAGCACTCCGGCGATCAGTTGGGCGAGGAGGCTTTTGCCGCTGCCGTTGCGGCCCACAATGCCGGTGGGCGTGTGATCGATGGACAGGTTCAGGTCGTCCAGCAGGGTTTCGCCATTGGCGAACTGGAAGGTTACGTGTTGCAGGGAGATCAATGCGGGCAGCCGTGTGACGTGAGTCATCAGCACCTCCATAAAAATGTCGAACAGGCCAACAAGCGCGCCAGGCGCTGGTTGCGGATACATTTTGGAAGGCTTAGTGGCTCACGTCGGCGGTCGTCCCGAGGGTCAGAAGGGAGACAGAGCCTAACCCGCCTTGGCGTTCTGCGGCAAGTCAGCGGCCAGGCGTTCGAGGAACATCGCCAGAGCGACTTCTTCGGCTTTCAGGCCCTTGCGCACCCGCGGCTTGGGCAGCTTCGACAATTCCCCCAGGCTGAAATGCTCAAGTACGGCCGGGTGGATGTAGCACTTGCGGCACACCGCCGGGGTATTACCCAACTGCTTGGCGACATCCTTGACCATCGACACGACATGCCGCTTGGCATCGGATTCGGGCTGCCACTGCAATTCGCGCAGCACTGCCAGCGCCATGGCGGTGCCAGCCCACGTGCGATAATCCTTGGCAGTAAAATCCTCACCCGTGAGGCTGTGCAGGTAGGCATTCACATCATGAGAACTGACCGTGTGGCGCTCACCGTCCTCGTCCAGGTACTGGAACAGATTCTGCCCCGGCAATTCCATGCAGCGTTTCACCACGCTGGCCAGGCGTCGATCCTTGACGCTCACCTGATGCTCCACGCCGCTCTTGCCGCGAAACTGGAACTGAATCTCGCTGCCCTTGACGTCCACATGTCGGTTGCGCAGCGTGGTCAGGCCGTAGGATTTATTATCGCGCGCGTACTGAGTATTGCCGACGCGGATCAGCGTGGCGTCCAGCAGCATCACCACGGTAGCCAGGACTTTTTCGCGGGTGAATCCGGGTTCGGCCAGTTGCGCTTCCAATTGCTTGCGCAGTTTTGGCAAGGCGTTGCCGAAGGCCTGCAGACGCGCATATTTGTCGCTGTCGCGCACTTCGCGCCAGCGCGTGTGGTAGCGGTATTGCTTGCGTCCGCGGGCATCGCGGCCGGTGGCTTGCAGATGACCGCGCGGATCGGCGCAGATCCATACATCGGTGTAGGCCGGTGGCACCGCCAGGGCGTTGAGACGCTTGATCTCGTCGGCATCGGTGATGCGCTCGCCCTTGGGGTTGAAGTACTGGAATTTGCCGCGCACTTTTTTGCGGCGGATGCCGGGCTGGGTGTCATCAACGTAATGCAGGTCGCGGGGCAGGTCGGCGGGCAGCGCGGAGTCGGGCATGGCTCAGGTTCCTTGGCAATCAGTCAGGCCGGTATGTCTGATTGACCGCAGCCGTGTGCGGACGTGCCAAAAGGTTTGCTAGGCCAGCACCGCCACGGCTTTGATCTGCGCCCACAGCCCTTTTCCGGGATGCAGCTGCAACTGGTCGCGGGAAAAACGCGTGATGCGCGCCAACAGCGGCGTGCCGTCAGCGTCCAGGCGCACCAGCACGTGGGCACTGTTATCCGCAGCGACCTCCTCGATCACAGTGACCGGCAGACGGTTGAGGATGCTGCTGGGTTCCTCGGCCTGCAGGCTGAGGCTGACGTCCCGCGCCTGCACCTTGACCCGCAGCGCCTTGCCAATGTCCAGCGGCGCGTGGGCCACGCGCACGGTCAACGCGCTGCCCGGCAACTGCAGCGTGAGCAACTGGTAGTGGGCATCGTAGGCATTGACCACACCATTGATCACCACGCCGGCGTCATCACCGCGCGCCAGCGGCAGGTCCAGGCGCGCCAGTGTGTCGCCAATGGGGCCGCAGGCCAAGGCTTTGCCTTCGCTGAGCAGCACGATGTGGTCAGCCAGGCGCGCGACTTCGTCCTGTGCATGGCTGACATACAGCACCGGAATCTCCAGCTCGTCGTGCAGGCGTTCCAGGTACGGCAGTATCTCGCTTTTGCGCTGGCTGTCGAGGGCCGCGAGGGGCTCGTCCATCAACAGTAAGCGGGGGCTGGTGAGCAGTGCGCGGGCGATGCCGATGCGCTGGCGCTCGCCGCCGGACAGGTGCTGGGGCCGGCGTTCGAGCAGATGGCCGATGCCCAGCAGCTCGGTGGCCTGGGCCATGTCCACCTGCCGTTGCGCGCGCGGCGTGCGCTTGAGGCCGAATTCCAGATTGGCGCGCACCGATAAATGCGCGAACAGGCTAGCTTCCTGGAACACGTACCCTAACGCGCGTTGGTGCGGCGGCATGAACACCCCGCTGCGGCTGTCCTGCCAGACCTCGTCGTTGATCCGGATTAAGCCATGCCTGGCCCGTTCCAGACCGGCGATGCAGCGCAGGCAGGTGGTCTTGCCGGAGCCTGAATGCCCGTACAACGCGGTGACGCCACGGCCGGGCAGTTGCAGGTCCACATCGAGGGCAAAGCCGGAATATTGCAGGTGCAGGCGTATCTCCATCATCGACATCAGCTCCAGCCCAGTCTGGTTTTACGGCTGGAGTAGAGCGCCAGCAACACAAAAAACGCGAACACTACCATGGCGCCCGCCAGCCAATGGGCCTGGGCATATTCCATGGCTTCGACATGGTCGTAGATCTGCACCGAGACCACGCGGGTCTTGTCCGGGATATTGCCGCCGATCATCAGCACCACGCCGAACTCACCGACAGTGTGGGCAAAGCCCAGGATGGACGCGGTGATAAAACCCGGGCGCGCCAGGGGCAGGATCACGCTGAAGAACGTGTCCCAAGGTCCGGCGCGCAGTGTCGCCGCGACTTCCAAAGGCCGCGTACCGATGGCCGAAAAGGCGTTCTGCAATGGCTGCACCACAAATGGCATGGAGTAGATCACCGAACCGATGACCAGGCCGGTGAAGCTGAACGTGAGGGTGCCCAGGCCCAACCACTGCGTGAGCTGGCCGAAATAGCCGTTGGGACCCATGGTCAGCAGCAGGTAGAAACCAATGACCGTCGGCGGCAGCACCAGCGGCAGGGCGACGATCGCGCCCACGGGGCCGCGCCACCAGGAGCGCGTGCGCGACAGCCACAGGGCAATCGGAGTGCCGATGACCAGCAGGATCACGGTGGTCAGTGTCGCGAGTTTGACGGTCAACCAGATCGCGGAAAAATCGGCACTCGATAAGGGCATTTACAGCTCGTAACCGTAGGATTTGATAACGGCAGCGGCTTTCGGCCCTTTGAGGTATTCGACCAGCGCTTTGGCTGCGGCGCTGTCTTTGCCTTTGTTAAGGATCACCGCGTCCTGCTTGATGGGGTCGTGCAAGGACGCGGGGACAATCCAGGCCGAACCGCTGGCGACTTTGCCGTCTTTATAGATCTGCGACAAGGCCACGAAACCCAGCTCGGCGTTGCCGGTGGAAACGAACTGATAGGCCTGGGTAATGTTCTGGCCTTCGACGAGCTTGCTCTTGAGCTGTTCGCTCAGACCCTGCTTGGCCAGGACCTGGGTGGCGGCCAGGCCATAAGGCGCGGCTTTCGGGTTGGCGATGGACAAATGTTTGAACTGGTTGCGCTTTAACACCTCACCGCCTGCGTCGACATAACCGGCCTGGGCCGACCACAGCGCGAGGGTGCCCACGGCGTAAGTGAAGCGCGAACCTTTGACGGTATCGCCTTCGTTTTCGAGCTTCTGCGGGGTGGTGTCGTCGGCGCTGAGGAATACTTGGAATGGCGCGCCGTTCTTGATCTGAGTGTAGAACTGCCCGGTGGCACCGTAGGATGCGACCAGTTTATGCCCGGTGTCCTGCTCGAAATCGGTGGCAATCGCCTGGATCGGCGCGGTGAAGTTGGCGGCCACCGCCACCTGCACTTCATCGGCGTGGGCCGCGCCGAAAACGAGGGCGCTAGCCAGGACGGCCAGACGTGAGGCATGAATCAGCATGAAGCAGCTCCTTGGAATGCACGGCATGGGTTAATCGCTATGTACGCGAATATATAGCGCTCCACCACTGCCGGTACAGTGCAACGTTGCCGCAACAGCCAGGGTTATCTGAGCCTGGCCAGCGCCTGCTGGGCCAATTGGCGCGTCAGCTCGTAAGTGCCAATGTCGCGGCCCAGCCGTAACGCCTGGCCCGACCACAGGTTGCTGAAACCGCCCTCATCCTTGGCCTTGAGCGGCATCAGCGCGCCGCCGGCCCGGGGAAACGCAGGCGCTGCCGGGTTCATTGCGCCCAGTTCGCGCATGACTCGGTTGACGATGCCCCGCGCCGGGCGTCCGGTGAACAGGTTGGTCAACGCAGTTTCGCTGGCCTGGGCATGGCGCAGCGCGTGGTGATGAGCCGCGCTCACGTTGGCTTCGGGGGTAGACAGGTACGCCGTGCCGATCTGCACCGCCGAGGCGCCGAGGGCGAACGCCGCGACGATACCTCGCGCATCGCCAATACCGCCGGCGGCGATCACCGGCACGGTGACCGCGTCGACGATCTGCGGCACCAGCGCCATCAGGCCGATCTGGGTGTTGAGGTCATCACTGAGGAACATGCCACGATGACCGCCAGCCTCGATGCCCATGGCGATGATTGCATCGCAGCCGTTGGCCTGCAGCCAGATGGCTTCTTCGACCGTGGTGGCCGACGACAGCACCTTGGCTCCGGTGGCCTTGACCCGATCCAGCAGTGCTTTTTCCGGCAGCCCGAAGTGAAAGCTGACGACCTCGGGGCGGAACGCTTCCACCACCTGGCAGGCCTCGTCGTTGAACGGCGCGCGGTTGGACACCGGAGTCGGCGCCTCGAAATCGACACCCAGTTCGCGGTAATAGGGTTGCAGCAATGCCTTCCAGTGGTGGTCGCGGGCGTCGTCCGGGACCGGTGGCTGATGGCAGAAGAAATTCACGTTGATCGGACGGCTGCTGGCCGCGCGCAGGGTGCGCAGGTCTTCGCGCAGTTGTTCGATGCTCAGCGTGGCGGCGGGCAATGAGCCCAACGCTCCCGCCTGGTTAGCGGCAATGACCATGGCGGGTGTGGTGCCTACGGCCATGGGCGCCTGGATGATGGGTAACTCGATGCCGAGCAAGTCGAGAATACGGGTGTCAGGCCAGGTGCTCATGGGAGGGTCTCCAGCGAAGGTCAGGGGTTTCGCTGTTTTTAGCAGGGCGTATGGCACGCGGCCAGTCTGTTTTATTCACTGGACGCAGCGGACATTTCGTGCAGCTCTGTCAGCCTTCGTTGTTACGCTCGC
Organism: Pseudomonas lurida; assembly: GCF_013522705.1. Classification (GTDB taxonomy): domain Bacteria; phylum Pseudomonadota; class Gammaproteobacteria; order Pseudomonadales; family Pseudomonadaceae; genus Aquipseudomonas; species Aquipseudomonas quebecensis. Next base: position 58,310 of record NZ_JAAMRE010000006.1, on the reverse strand, counting down.
GCTCCAGCAACGCCTGCTTGCGCGCAACGCCCCAACGATAGCCTGACAGCTCACCATCGCTGCGCACCACGCGATGGCAGGGGATTGCCACCGCCAGACGGTTAGCGCCGCACGCCTGGGCCACCGCGCGATATGACTTGGGTGCCCCGATCCGCTCGGCGATCTGTGCATAGCTGGCCGTGCTGCCCACGGGGATATCGCGCAAGGCTTGCCACACGCGCTGCTCGAATGCAGTGCCGCGCACATCCAGCGGCAGGTCGAGGCCCAGCGCGGGCGCTTCGATAAAGCCGACGACCTGGGCAACCCACTGCTCGAAACTCGAGTCGGCGCCGACCAGCTCGGCCTTGGGAAACTGGTCCTGCAGGTTGCGCACCAGGGTGTCCGGGTCGTCCCCGAGCAGGATCGCACACACGCCACGGTTGCTGCGCGCGACCAGGATCGCGCCCAGCGAACACTGACCTACCGCGAACCGAATGACGTTGTGGGCGCCGCCGGCTTTATAGTCGCTGGCGGTCATGCCGAGCAGTTGGTCGGCTGACTCGTAAAAGCGACTGCTGGAATTGAAGCCCGCGTCATAAAGGGCCGCCGTGACCGAGTGTTGATCTTTGAGCCCATTGCGCACTTTGCGAGAGCGATGCGCGGTGGCGTAGCCCTTGGGCGTCAGGCCGGTCACCGCCTTGAACACCCGGTGAAAATGATAAGGGCTCAGGCCGGACTGGGCCGCGAGGGTGGCCAGGGACGGCGGCGCAACGCTCTGTTCGATGAGGCGACACGCATCGGCCACCAATTGCGCATGGTGCGCGGCGCGTTGCGTCTGGTCGCCGGCCGCGCGCCGGCTGGCACGATAACCGGCGGCCTCGGCCTGCGCCGGGGTGTCAAAGAACTCGATATTTTCCAGGCGCGGCAGTCGTGACGCGCTGCTGGGGCGGCAATACACGCCGGTGGTTTTGACACCGTAGACAAACAGTCCGTCGGCGCTGGCATCGCGGGCCAGGACAGCGGCCCAACGAGGGTCTTGTTCAGTCAGCATGGTCGGCACTCTTGACGGCTTTATGGCAGATTAGCCGTGCCGCGACGGCCTGACACCCCGAAGCTTGCGGTCAAATCATCCGGCGGTGCGCAGGGTCAGGTTGATGCGTTGCGGGCCCATCACCGGGTGCACGCCTTCCTTGACCGGCATAACCCCGTGAAAGCGCAGGCGGTCCACCCCACCCCAGACCACCACATCGCCATGGAACAGCGAGATTTTCTGCGGCTTGTCCGATCGAGCGTGGCCGCCGAACAGGAAGATCGCCGGCAGGCCCAACGATACCGATACCACCGGTGCGCCGTAGTCGCGCTCGTTTTTGTCCTGATGCAGCGACATCTTGGCTCCGGGGACATAGCGGTTGATCAGGCAAGCGTCCGGAGCAAAGTCGGCGAAACCGGCGTCTGCCGCTGCCTGGACCGCCAATTCGCGCAAGGCATCGGGCAAGGCCGGCCAGGGTTGCTGGCTGCGCGGGTCCAGGTGCGAGTACCGATAGCCGGAGGCGTCCGTGGTCCAGCCCAACTCGCCGCAACTGGTCAACGCCGCCGACATGGTAAAGCCCCCCGGCGTGACCATTTGCCGAAAGGGGGCTTGGGCCAGCACGTGCCGCAGTTCGGGCAGAAGGCGCTCAATCCAGGGCAGGGCATAGCCCCTTAGCACGTAGGACTGTTCACCGATCTGCTCGCGCCCGCTGGGCTGTTGCAGCGCGTCTTCGGCGAACAGGTCAGAAGTGGGACCGGACATGGTCTTACAGCGCCTTGCTCACGCTGATGTCGGTGATGCGATCATTCTCATCGTGAATTTTCGCCAAGGCTTGCTTGGCTTCTTCCACGTCGTCGCTGTGCAGGTGGGCAAACTCGAAACGACGCTCGTCGTTGAGTTTGTACTTGATCACGTATTTTGTGGTGGCGGTCACGGCTATTTCCTGTGAAAGGGCGGATCAGCTCAGCTTGGAGCTGGTACGACGCACGATGCGAATCTTGTGGGACAAAGCAGGTTTGCGGGTCACGCTGATGGCGCGGCGGGTGACGACGTCCAGGGTGATGTTCCAGAACCCGGTGCTCGGCGCGGTGATTTTAGCCGGGAATTTGTCAAACGCGCCGCCATGGTAGGTGTGGCGCCCGCCGTTCTTGAAGCTGCGAAAGTTCGCATCGCTCATCAGACGGATATTACAAGTCTGCGAGCATTCGATGACAACAATATCTCCCTCGTTGAGGTGCTCGCGCTGGTGGATGAATTTCATGGGAGTGTCTCCAGAAGGGCTTTTTCTGCAAAATCAGAAGGATACGTAGGTTAAGATGGAGTTTATCAGCCCCAGCGCGTTTATTATCGGCCCGTCTTCGACGCCGTCGACAATTTAAAACAGTTATTTACCGTGTGATTAGGGATAAATCCTACGTGTCCGGGAGAAAATTACCATCCCCGCTGTCGTAGGGTCTTTATCGGAGGTTTTGTATGAAGTGGAGTGTGTTGGTTCTGGCCTTGGCGTTGGGTGGGTGTGCTTCGGTTGCAGACATCAAGCAGACCCCGCCGACATTGGCGGTCATTTCCGGGAAAAAGCCGCAGGAATACGCTGCTTGTGTCGTACACAAATTGTCCACGACACGTCGTCCTTCGCAGATCGAACCTCACAAGGAAGGCGTGCGTGTGATCGTGCCGCAGAAATTCTCGGCTGACCCATCGGCGATCTTCGAAATTGAAGAGCGCTCCAGCGGCAGCAGCATCAAGCTCTACGAGAGCATGTCGAACGTGCCGATTCGCCCAGGTGATGTGAAAAAAGCCGGTGAAGACTGCATCTCTGGCTGATCTCCAGCCCGGCGCGCGCCTTCGAATCCGATAAAAGCCTGGCCCTGCAAACGCAGCGCCAGGCTTTTTTAATGCTGCCTGGAATGTTGTGGAAGCAGGATCATTCCCATGTTATTTGTAAGGCTTATACCGTGAATGTCTAAGCTTATAACTATAAACAGGGAGTGATGATGAGACCTCTGCAACGAACACTGGTGGGGAGTGCACTGTTTTTTCTGCTGGGCAGCGCGCACGCGTTGGATGGCAGCAAGATTTTCACCGAGGGGGGCGCGCAGCCCGCAGCGATGGCCTGCGTCGCGTGCCACGGGGCGGATGGCGGCGGTGTCGCGGCGGCGGGTTTTCCGAGGTTGGCCGGATTGCCTGCGGCTTATCTGCGTAAGCAATTGGAGGACTTTAAGCGTGGCAGTCGCGATAACCCGGTGATGCGTCCACTGGCAATCGCGCTGACGGATGCCGAGGTGCAAGCGCTGAGCCAGACCATCGCCGCAATGCCGGCTGCCGCCCCCGTCCCGGTGTATCGCAGCGAAATGCCGACCAATGCCGCGCAGAAACTTGCCTTGCAAGGCGCGTGGGAGCGGCAGATTCCAGCCTGTGTCAGCTGTCACGGGCCGGCGGGCAGCGGCGTCGGCGATACGTTCCCGCCGCTTGCCGGGCAGCCCGCGGGCTACCTCGCCGCGCAGTTGATCGCGTGGCAGAACGGCACCCGTCACAACGATGTCAACGACCTGATGGGGCCTATCGCCAAGTCACTGACTGCGCAGGAAGCCCAGGACGTGGCCCAGTATTTCGCGTCGTTAAGCCTGGAGGTCAAGCCATGAAGCCGTTTGTGCTTGTAAGCGTGGTCGGCTTGTTGATGGCTCTGCCGATCCAGGCCGCGACCATTGCCATGGAAGATCAATCCCAGCTGGTGCCACGCCCGGCTGGTCAACAAGCCGCGTTGTTTCAGCCACCGTCGGAAAAAGACTTGCCGGATAATGCGTACGGCAAGCTGGTCAGGCAGGGATATGCCTTATTCGTCGACACCAAGCGCCTGGCGCCGCAATTTGTCGGCAACGGCCTTAATTGCAGCAATTGCCATCTGGACCAGGGGCGCCTGGCCAACTCGGCGCCATTGTGGGCGGCTTATCCGATGTATCCGGCTTACCGCAAGAAAAACGACAAGGTCAACACCTACGCCGAGCGGCTCCAGGGCTGTTTCCAATTCAGCATGAACGGTGGCACCCCGCCGGCTGCCGACAGCCCGGAAATCACCGCGTTGTCCGTGTATTCCTATTGGCTGGCCAGTAAGGCACCCTTGGGCGTGGAACAGCCGGGGCGCGGTTACCCCGATGTGGCACAACCCGCGCAGGGCTACAGCATCGTCCGAGGCGCACAGGTGTATGGGGATCAGTGCGCGGTTTGCCATGGCGCGCAAGGGCAGGGGCAAAAGGTCGGCGATCACTACGCGATGCCGCCGCTGTGGGGTAAAGACTCCTACAACTGGGGCGCCGGCATGCACCGGATCAACACGGCGGCTGCGTTTATCAAGCACAACATGCCGCTGGGTAAAGGCGCCAGCTTGAGCGACCAGCAGGCCTGGGATGTCGCAGCCTACATCAACAGTCATGAGCGGCCGCAGGACCCGCGCCTGATTGAGGGCTCGGTAGAGAAAACCCGGGTGAAGTTTCATGCCAATGACGGTGTCAATCTATATGGCCAAACAGTGGAAGGCGTGCTGATCGGGCAGGGCATCCGTTAGACTGTCGGCCATTCAATGCAAAAATACCGCGCAGCCCTGGGGTTGCGCGGTATTTGTCTTTTTTGGAAGCCCGTTATGAAACGTGAAGATGTCAGAGCCCGCCACGCCGAGGGTCAGATCTCGGCCACCCATGTCATCCAGAATCCGGCCGATCTGGGCGAGTGGATCGTGTTTTTCAAAAAGAGCGGCGGTCGCAGTTTTTTCCTGGTGGACGATCAGGATGAAGTGGAATCTTTCCAGCGGCTGGATGACCTGATCGAGACCATTCGCGGCCTGGGCATCAAGTTCGCCGACATACAGCTATAAACGCTTACTTGCAGACCACAACCACGCTGCGGTTTTTGTAGTTGCCTACGTCCTGCCCCAGGGTCTTGTCGCTCTCCTTGAGCGACGGCGTGCCTTCGGTGCCAACGATGCGATAGCCGGTGCCCGCGCAGGATGCATCGGCTTTTTCGTAGCAGCTGGCCCAGGAATTGGCTTCGCCGGAACAGTCGATGGTCAGGCCTTGTTCGCCGTTTTTCAAATAGACGTCAGAGGTGGTAGTGCAGCCGGCGAGCGCCAGGACTGCAGTCAGTGCCAGAATCTTGTTCATAGGTGTTCGTCATCAAGGGTGTTAGGAGGGACGCGCTGACACTGTCGTGGGGCGTTTGCCGAAGATTATAGCGAACTGCCATCTACGTACAGACAAACGCAAAAAAGCCTCGCTATGCGAGGCTTCATGTACCCGGGCCGCAGCTTACTTGCCCTTCGGCCGCTTGCTCGATGCGTGACCGGCTTCGTCCACGAACACTTCAGCGACCGCAATGGCTTCACGCTCGGTCGCGAAGCAACCGGCAACGCTGTCGCCGTGAAAGTTGATCAAGTGCCAGCCGTCCGCACGCTGGGTAATCAGGTAGCCGTTCACACCTTTGGGTTCTGACATCTATTAACAATCTCGTGGTCTGGTTCAAGGGCGCAATCATAGCGCCAAATGTCGTCGACACGTGCACGTTAATCCACGTCAACGCACCGCCGCGAAAGCGTGCTAAAAGATTCAGGTAGATAGCGGCCATAAGCAGTCGGCAATTTTGCCGAGTCAATGGCGCTGCTGTTTGTAAGATAAGTGGAACTTACGCTCAGTTTTTTTCTCTATGATGACATCGCAACGCCAGCAGGACCCATTGTAAGGTGGCTGCGGCCTGATTAGACTGCGCCGAATTCCGTACGCATAGCCCTTTGTAAGGACCCATATGATCAAGAAATGCTTGTTCCCAGCAGCCGGTTACGGCACTCGCTTCTTGCCAGCGACCAAGGCCATGCCCAAAGAGATGCTGCCGGTGGTGAACAAGCCACTGATTCAGTACGGTGTGGAAGAAGCCCTGGATGCCGGTCTGAACGAAATCTCCATCGTGACCGGTCGCGGTAAGCGCGCGCTGGAAGACCACTTTGACATCAGCTACGAGCTGGAAAATCAGATCAAGGGCACCGACAAGGAAAAATACCTGGTCGGCATCCGCAAACTGTTGGACGAGTGCTCGTTCTCCTACACTCGCCAGACCCAGATGAAAGGCCTCGGCCACGCCATCCTGACCGGCCGTCCGCTGATCGGTGACGAACCGTTCGCCGTGGTACTGGCGGATGACCTGTGTGTGAACCTGGAAGGCGACGGCGTACTGACCCAGATGGTCAAGCTGTACCAGAAATACCGCTGCACTATCGTCGCAGTGATGGAAGTCAACCCGACCGAAACCAACAAGTACGGCGTTATTGCCGGCGACGACATTGGTGATGGCCTGATCCGCGTACGCGACATGGTCGAGAAGCCGGCGCCGGAAGACGCACCGTCCAACCTGGCCATTATCGGTCGCTACATCCTGACCCCGGACATCTTCAAGCTGATCGAAGAAACCGAGCCAGGCAAAGGTGGCGAGATTCAGATCACCGACGCCCTGTTGAAGCAGGCCAAAGATGGCTGTGTAATTGCCTACAAGTTCAAGGGCCAGCGCTTCGACTGCGGCGGCGCGGAAGGCTACATCGAAGCAACCAACTTCTGCTACGAGCACTTCTACAAAACTGGCAAGGCTTACTGATTCACGCCTGTTCGCTGGTTTTAAGAGAAAGCCACCTTCGGGTGGCTTTTTCGTTTTTCAGCCCCATGTAAGTCGGTATGCTGATGTCCTGCCGAGGAGAGTGAAATGGCCTACGATTTTGATCTGTATGTAATTGGCGCCGGTTCCGGCGGTGTTCGCGCAGCGCGTTTCGCCGCAGGCTTCGGCGCCAAGGTGGCCGTCGCGGAAAGCCGCTACCTGGGTGGCACCTGCGTGAACGTGGGCTGCGTGCCGAAAAAACTGTTGGTGTACGGCGCGCATTTTGCCGAGGATTTCGAGCAGGCCAGCGGTTTTGGCTGGTCCCTGGGCGAGGCGAATTTCGATTGGGCGACGCTGATCGCCAATAAGGATCGCGAGATCAACCGCCTCAACGGCATCTATCGCAACCTGCTGGTCAACAGCGGCGTGACCCTGCACGAAGGGCATGCGCGCCTGGTGGATCCACATCAGGTGGAAATCAATGGCGAGCGTTTCACGGCCAGGCACATCCTGATCGCCACGGGCGGCTGGCCGCAGATTCCGGATATCCCCGGGCGCGAACATGCGATTGGCTCCAATGAAGCGTTCTTCCTCAAGGAGCTGCCAAAGCGCGTGCTGGTAGTTGGCGGCGGTTATATCGCCGTTGAGTTTGCCGGAATCTTCCATGGACTGGGCGCGCAAACCCGCCTGTTGTACCGCGGTGATTTGTTCCTGCGTGGGTTTGACGGCTCGGTGCGCAAGCATTTGCAGGAGGAGCTGACCAAGCGCGGTCTGGACCTGCAATTCAATGCAGACATCGAACGCATCGACAAGCAAGCCGATGGCAGTCTCAAAGCTACCCTCAAGGATGGTCGCGTGCTGGAAGCCGATTGCGTGTTTTACGCGACCGGTCGGCGCCCCATGCTGGATAACCTTGGGCTGGAGAACACCGGCGTCACCCTCGATGAGCGTGGCTTTGTGCAGGTCAATGATCAGTACGAGACCACCGAGCCTTCGATATTGGCCATCGGCGATGTGATCGGCCGCGTACAGCTGACGCCTGTCGCCCTGGCTGAAGGCATGGCCGTGGCGCGGCGCCTGTTCAAGCCTGAGCAGTACCGCCCGGTGGACTACGCGATGATCCCGACCGCCGTGTTCAGCCTGCCGAATATCGGCACGGTGGGCCTCACGGAGGAGGAGGCGAAGAAGAGCGGCCACAAGGTCCAGGTGTTCGAAAGCCGTTTCCGTCCGATGAAGCTGACCCTGACCGACTGCCAGGAGAAAACCCTGATGAAGCTGGTGGTGGATGCCGACACCGATAAGGTGCTCGGCTGCCATATGGTCGGGCCGGATGCCGGCGAAATCGTCCAGGGCCTGGCGATCGCGCTCAAGGCGGGCGCGACCAAACGGCATTTCGACGAAACCATCGGCGTGCATCCTACGGCGGCGGAAGAATTCGTCACCATGCGCACCCCTGTGGCCGACTGATCAGTCGGCTGGCTTGGCCTCTGGCGCCGTCGCAACGGCGGTAGCCAGACGCAGGGCTTCGATACTGGCCTGAGCCTTGATCAGGTCCAGTTCCAGGGCCTTGTTGGCTTGCTGGTATTCAGCCAATGCCTCCTGGCGCGACTGACTGTCCAGCAATGCCACGCGCAGGCGCTCCTCAAGCAAGGCGCGCTCGCTGTCGATACGATTAAGGCGTTCGTTGAGCTTGAGATGCTCGGCCTGATCCTTGCGGGCGCTCTCCTGCAGGGCCGCCAGCTCTTTGAGCGTAACTCGATGCTCAATGAGCAAGCGTTCGTTATCCCGATGCAATTGCGTGATCTCGTCCTGGCGAACCATGGCGCTCTGCTGGGCCTGGCGCAGTTCTGCCTGGATCTGCTGCAACTGACCCTCGTGCCGTCGCTGTTCCTGCTCGCGTTGTTCCTTGATGGCCGTGCGGTAGTGCTCAAGGGCATCCCGCGCGTGTGTGTGCTTGTCTTCCAATGAGCGGATCTGCTCGTCCTTGTCGTTGATGCGCAATTCGTAATCGCTGCATGCCTGGCTGAGCCCGGCGTTGCGGGTCTGCTCTGTCTGCAGGCTGGTGCTGGCGGTCTGCAGTGCCGCGCTTTCTTCGGCCAGAGCGGCGGCCTGAATATCGAACTGTTGCTGAAGTTGCTGGTGCGCGTCCTGCAGCGTTTGCAGTTGGGCGAGCAGGGCGGCCTTCTCTTGCTCAAATTGCGCCAATGCCAGGTCGATCGGCTCTTGAGCCTTGTCTTTAAGGCGCTGGGCCAGGCGCGCGACCAGTTCGCTCAATTCATCGTCGATCGGTGCCGCAGTAATGCTGGCGCGGGTTTCGCTCTCGTCCAGCTCTTTCAGATACCGATGAATGGTGGTTTTGGAGCCGGTATTGCCCATTTCGATGCGTACCGCGTCGATGCTGGGATGTTCGCCACGGGCGATGATCGCCAGGCGTGCCGTCTGAACCACTGCTTTGTTAATGCCGCCGCGTGCCATGGAGTCTCCGTCGATTTGATACTGTTTTACATAGTATGTATTTACATACTGTATCACGTATGAAAACGCCGTTAAATTTGAGATTCAACAGATGGGATATTGGCGTATTATCCCGTGTCATGCGCGTTTTAAGCGCCTGCCACCTCCGTTTACCGTACGAATAGGCCCGCCCATGAGCGATCTGGATCGATACCTCACCGCCGCCACCCGCGATAACACGCGTCGCAGCTATCGCGCCGCGATCGAGCACTTCGAGGTTATCTGGGGCGGTTTCCTGCCGGCGACCAGCGACAGCGTGGCGCGCTATCTGGTGGCGCATGCGGGCGTGCTGGCGGTCAACACGCTCAAACTGCGCCTGTCTGCATTGGCGCAATGGCACATCAGCCAGGGGTTTCCCGACCCGACCAAGGCGCCGGTGGTGCGCAAGGTGCTTAAAGGCATCCGCGCCGTGCACCCGGCGCGGGAAAAACAGGCCGAGCCGTTGCAGCTCCAGCATCTTGAGCAAGTGGTGGCCTTTCTTGAGCGCGACGCGCAAGAGGCAAATGCGGCTCAGGACCCCGCGCGCCTGCTGCGCGCCAAGCGCGATACGGCGCTGATCCTGCTGGGTTTCTGGCGTGGCTTTCGCAGCGACGAACTGTGCCGTCTGCAGGTCGAGCATGTGCAGGCCACGCCTGGCGTCGGCATCAGCCTGTATGTGCCGCGCAGCAAAAGTGACCGCGACAACCTCGGCAAGACCTATCACACGCCGGCATTGTTGCGCTTGTGCCCGGTGCAGGCCTACAGCGACTGGCTGAACGCCGCGGCGCTGGTGCGTGGGCCGGTGTTCCGCAGCATTGATCGCTGGGGCAACCTGGCAGAGACGGGTTTGCACGCCAATAGTGTCATTCCGCTATTGCGCCAGGCGCTTGAGCGGGCCGGGATTGCCGCCGAGCACTACACCAGCCATTCGCTGCGCCGAGGCTTCGCCACCTGGGCCCATCGCAGCGGCTGGGATATGAAGTCGTTGATGAGTTACGTCGGCTGGAACGACATGAAATCCGCCATGCGCTATGTTGAAGCGACGCCCTTTCTGGGGATGACGCTGGCCAGCCAACCGTTGATTTGATTTTTCTTCTATATATACGGTTACCTGATAGCGAAAACCAATCGTCAGCATCAGGTTTGCCAATGAGCCATCTATCAACAGACTGGGTAGGATTCACCCCATCAACTTCTTAACCCCTGACGGAGAGTCAACGATGCCTATCATCAACAGCCAAGTAAAACCGTTCAAAGCCACCGCGTTCAAAAACGGCAGCTTCGTAGATGTGACCGACGCTGACCTGAAAGGCAAGTGGTCGGTCGTGTTCTTCTACCCAGCCGACTTCACCTTCGTTTGCCCAACCGAGCTGGAAGACCTGGCTGACAACTATGCCGAGTTCCAGAAACTGGGCGTCGAGATCTACAGCGTTTCCACCGACACCCACTTTGCCCACGCAGCCTGGCACAACACTTCGCCGGCCATCGGCAAAATCCAGTACACCATGATCGGCGACCCGACCCTGACCATCTCGCGCAACTTCGACGTGCTGATCGAAGAAGCCGGCCTGGCGGACCGCGGTACCTTCGTGATCAACCCGGAAGGTCAGATCAAAATCGTTGAGCTGAACGACGGCGGCGTTGGCCGTGACGCTTCCGAGCTGCTGCGCAAAATCAAGGCTGCTCAATACGTTGCCGCCCACCCGGGCGAAGTCTGCCCAGCCAAGTGGAAAGAAGGCGAGGCCACCCTGGCTCCGTCCCTGGACCTGGTCGGCAAGATCTAAGTCTGTGAAGCACCTGGGGCGGGTTTCCGCACCTGTGAAGTAAGCCGCAACCGCCCCTAAAAACGCCCGGGCGAGATTCGCTCGGGCGTTTTTTTTCGACTGTAATAAACCGAATTAACAGGAAATCGCCCGTATGTTGGACGCCAATCTTAAAGCTCAGTTGAAGTCATACCTGGAACGGGTCACCCAGCCGATCGAGATCGTCGCCTCCCTCGACGACGGTGCGAAATCCCAGGAAATGCTGGCTCTTTTGCAAGACGTCACCAGCCTCACCACGCTGATCACGTTGAAAACCGATGGCGATGATGCGCGCAAGCCGTCATTTTCCATCAACCGCCCGGGTGCCGAAATCAGTCTGCGTTTCGCCGGCATCCCCATGGGCCATGAATTCACTTCGTTGGTGCTGGCCCTGCTGCAAGTCGGTGGCCACCCGTCGAAGGCCAGTGTTGAAGTGATTGAACAAATCCGTGCGCTGAAGGGCGAGTTCAGCTTCGAGACGTACTTCTCACTCTCCTGCCAGAACTGCCCGGACGTGGTCCAGGCGTTGAACCTGATGGCCGTGCTCAACCCCAACATCCGCCACGTCGCCATCGACGGCGCATTGTTCCAGGCCGAAGTCGACGAACGTCAGATCATGGCGGTACCGAGCGTCTACCTCAATGGTGTGAACTTCGGCCAGGGCCGCATGGGCCTGGAAGAAATCCTCGCCAAGCTCGACACCAGCGGCGCCGAAAAAGCTGCCGAGAAAATCAGCGCCAAGGCCGCCTTTGATGTGCTGGTGGTCGGCGGAGGCCCGGCGGGCTCGTCGGCGGCCATCTACGCGGCACGTAAAGGTATCCGCACCGGTGTCGCCGCTGAGCGTTTCGGTGGCCAGGTGCTGGACACGATGTCGATCGAGAACTTTATCTCGGTCCAGGAAACCGAAGGGCCGAAACTGGCCAGTGCCCTGGAAGCCCACGTGCGTCAGTACGACGTTGACATCATGAACCTGCAGCGCGCCAGCAGCCTGGTTCCAGCAAAGAATCCCGGAGAGCTGCACGAGATCCGCTTCGAAAGTGGCGCCACGCTCAAGTCCAGAACGGTGATCCTCGCCACCGGCGCACGCTGGCGTGAAATGGGCGTGCCGGGCGAGCAGGAATACAAGGCCAAGGGCGTGTGCTTCTGCCCGCACTGCGACGGCCCGCTGTTCAAGGGCAAGCGCGTGGCGGTGATCGGCGGCGGCAACTCCGGTGTCGAAGCAGCCATCGACCTGGCGGGTATCGTCAGTCACGTGACGCTGCTTGAGTTCGACAGCAAGCTGCGCGCCGATGCGGTACTGCAGCGCAAGTTGTACAGCCTGCCGAACGTGGAGGTGATCACCAGCGCATTGACCAGCGAAGTGAAGGGTGACGGTCAGAAAGTCACCGGCCTGGCATACAAGGATCGCGACAGCGGTGCGTTCAAAACGCTCGACCTGGAAGGCATTTTCGTACAGATCGGCCTACTGCCCAATACCGACTGGCTCAAGGGCACGGTGGAGCTGACGCCCCGTGGCGAGATCATCGTCGATGCCCGTGGTGAGACCTCGCTGCCCGGCGTGTTTGCCGCCGGCGATGTCACCACAGTGCCGTACAAGCAGATCGTGATTGCAGTGGGCGAGGGCGCCAAGGCTTCCCTGAGCGCGTTCGATCACCTGATCCGCACATCCGCCCCGGCGTAAAACCGAGCACGCAAATGAAAAACCCCATGAGCGATCATGGGGTTTTTTGTTTACATCGGTGCTGGCTGAATGATCTCAACCCAGTAACCGTCCGGGTCCTTGATGAACGCCAGGCTTTTCATGCGGCCATCGGTCAGGCGCTTCTGGAAGTCGCAGCCCAGGGTTTCGAAGCGCTCGCAGGCAGCGACGATATCCGGCACCGAAATGCAGATATGACCAAAGCCGCGCGGGTCGGTGTTGCCGTTGTGGTAGGCGAAGGCAGGGTCGTTTTCGGTGCCGTGGTTGTGGGTCAGTTCCAGGATGCCGGGGATCGACTTCATCCACTGAGTACGCTCGGCGGCGTCTGCGGGGATCTGGGTTTTGTCCACCAGGGCCAGGAAGTAGAGGCTGAATTCGGCTTCCGGAAAATCGCGCTTTTCAACCAGCGAGAAACCCAGAACGCGGGTGTAGAAATCCAGCGAACGAGTGATGTCTTTGACGCGCAGCATCGTGTGGTTGAACACGAAGTGCGTGGTGGCGGTGTCAGGTTGCGCGGTAACGCCGGGGACAGTGTTCAGTTCGTGCAGGCTCATGGGCCCTCCAGAAAAAAATGGGGCAAACGCGACTCCACTCGGGAGCGCTCCCTTGGCTTGCGGCAAGCATTCATGCAGCCGGGCCATGATACGCAAGGCCTGGCCGCCGCGCCAAATGAAAAAGCCCGGCGCGGGCCTTGCGACCAGCCGCTGGAGGGGCTCACACTTTGTGGCTCGACCCTTTGGTGTTTTTGCAATGATCGACTGTCGTAAACCGCTATTGAGCGCTATGTGTGTGCTGCTGGCCAGCCCGTGGGCAGTGGCTGCTGAACCGGAAATCCATTGGCCCAGCGGCTGGCAGATCGAAGAGGTGGCCCCTGCGGCGGATACGCCCGCCCAGGCGCAGGCTGTGTCCCGGCAACGGGCGATCAAGAATGACGAGAATGGCAAGACCCTGATGGTTATGGAATTGACCGGTACGCCCATTGAAGCGGGACATAAAGTTAATCTTCAAGGGGTGTTGCTGGAGATGCGCAAATCTATCCAGAAAGACTTCGCCCAAGGTGGCTATCAAAGTGTGTGCACCAAAATGCACCCTACGACATTAAGCCGTCTCGATGCGCTGGAAACTACTTGCGTGATTACCGAAAACGGCCGTCACGTGCTCTCGCAAACATTGATAGGCGCGGTGGATACCGATAAAGCGTATGTATTTTCATACGCCGGTCAGGCACAGGCCTATGACGAAAGCAAGAATGAAGTGGGCTCGGTGCGTAACAGCTTGAAACTTTAAGCCAGTGACATCGAGCGATTCTGAACAAAATGAAATGTTATTTAAGTTCACTTTCGAACCTTGAATAAAAAGCCCCGCATGTGCGGGGCTTTATGTGACTGGGTGCGGTTCACTTGCGCAGCCAGGACTCTACGGTTTGTGCGCCGTGCTCTTCCTTCCAGGCTTTGAGGCCACGGTGGTTGCCGCCCTTGGTTTCGATCAACTCGCCGGTGTGCGGGTTCTGATAGACCTTGACGACGCGTGCGCGGCGCTGCTTTGGCGCGCTGGCAACGCTGCTGGCCTTGCCTGGGTTAGGGTCCAGGATGGCAATAATGTCACGCAGGCCCTTGCCGTAGGTTTTCATCAGCCCCTGGAGTTTTTCTTCGAATTCGATTTCTTTCTTCAGGCTGGCATCGTTCTTCAAGGATTCCAGCTGGGCAAGCTGCTCTTGAAGGGCTCTTTCTGCTGCGCGAAATTCGGCGAGTTTGGACAAAGTCGGTACTCCAATAGTGTAGTTGGCTGATATCAACTGCAAACAAAGCTGCAAGCCAAGCGCTTTAAGGTGACTCTAAACGGGCAAGAAAAATTGTAGTAGTTAATACGTCACGAGTAAATCACGTCTTTTGTCTCATTAACACTTTTTGAAGCTGCCTAGTGCGGGCCTATTCAATCCTTGGCCAGGCTGTTAACGAATTCCTCACACGGTAGTGGCCGGCCAAATAGATAACCTTGAAGGAAGTCGACTCCTCGACTCGCGAGGTATTGGCACTGCTGCGCTGTTTCAACGCCCTCGGCGACGATACCCAAGTCAAGCTTGCCGGACAATTCAATGATGCTGTCCAGGATATGCCCGGACAGCGCGTCGACGCCGATCATGGCGACAAAGCTCTGGTCGATCTTCAGGTAGTCCACATTGAAGTTGCGCAAATAACCCAGGCTTGAATGGCCGGTGCCGAAGTCGTCGATGGCGATCATCACGCCCAGCGCGTGGAGCGCCTCGAACAGGCGACAGGTGATCTCAGTAGGCTCGATCAACTCGCGCTCGGTCAGTTCCAGCACCAGCGTAACCTGCCCCGGGGCGAAGGCCGCGAGGAACTCGCGGCAGTCGTCCACCAGTTGCAGGTCCTGGCAGTGACGCGCGGTGATGTTTACGCCGATATGGAACCCCGGCGTGAAACGCGACGCGTGAGGCGCCAACTCGGCGGCGGTCCGGCGGAGCAGGGCGCGGGTCATCGGCACGATCAGGCCGCAATCCTCAGCCAGCGGAATGAACAGGTCCGGGCGCACCAGGCCTTCCTTCGGATGCTTCCAGCGCATCAGCACTTCGCAACCGGCCCACGCGCGGGTGTCGCCGCGCACCACCGGTTGGTAGTAAGGGATGAACTCATTGGCGCCCAGTGCCCGTTGCAACTCATGGGTTGGCGACGAGGCGCGCTTTTGCAGCCAGTGCGCGAGCAGTGCCGCCAGCCCGCCAAAAAACACCAATAGGCTGAACAGGGCAGGGTAACGCGCCTGCATGTAACGCCACACCTCACCGTCCGGCATGCCGGCATCGACACTGTAGGCATAGCGCGTCGAAGCCAGGTGCTGATGGGCCACCGCGAACGTCGGCGGCGGTGTCCGGCGCACCTGGCCATCGGCGTCGAGCCAGTGCGGGCCGACCTGCAGAATCAGTTGCGCATAGCGGCTGATCAGGCGCAGGGCATTGGTGAGGTGGTAGCCGTCAACCGAGGCGAACGCGGCCTTGTCCCCTTCGACCAGGCGATAAACCAGCAGCGCGGTGTCCGGGGTGACCGGGTTGCCGTCCATCAGCCACAGGCGCCCATCGACGTAATCATCCGGGTTGACCGGCGAGGTGTAATCGCCGCCGAACAGGGAGCTGCAATAGATATTTTTCTGCCAGGACAACGTGGTGGCGCGTACAAATGGCCGGCGCGTCACCTGTTCGCGCAGCGCCAGTTGAGTGGCGCTGTCGCACGGCTGCCCCGCCAGCGGCACCAGCGCCTGGGCGGCAAGCGCGGTGTTGTCGAGCATCAGGTCGAACTGGCGCACCGCCTCTTCGGCGGTCTGCGTCGTGCTTTGCTCCAGGGTACGTTCGGCCTGCCAATACAGGATGACGACCCCGAGCAGCACGGGCAGCAGGCCACACATGGCGCTGATCGAGAAGCGGGTAATGGGCTTTCGAGGGCCATTGACACGAAGCGGCATGGGTTCTGGGGCCTGTTGCGCAGCGGGGGTTACCGGCGCGCCGGTGAGGAATGTTTCGATGATAGATGGCCGGGCTCAAATATGCTCGCCTTGGTCAGGTTTTGTGCAATCTCTATGAACGCCAGCGCAGCAGGAGATGCCTGTCGCCGATCCAGCACAGCCAGGCCAATCCGGCGCGCAACGCTGGGTAACAATGGCCGTGTGACGTAGCGTGAATCGTGACCGCAGGGTAACGACGCCTGCGCCACGACACTGACGCCGTCACCCCGGCAGACCGCCTCCAGCGTGCTCAGCAGCTGCGCGCAGCGATAACGCACCTTGGGTTGCAACTGGGCGCCGGCAAACAGAAGGCTGACCAGCTCCGACGACCCGGCTTCGGTCAGAATAAACGGATCATCGCACAGCGCCCGCAGGGGCAAGGCGTCCTGCGCGGTCAGCGGATGGTCCGCCGGCAGCAGCGCGACCATCTGATCCTCGCACAACGCGAAGGTATCGAAGCGCTCCTGTTCCAGCACCACAAAACCGACGTCGATGCGCCGCTCCTCCAGCCACTGGATCACCTGCCGATCCGGCCCTTCGTCTACATGCACTTCAATTCCCGGGTAGTCGGCGCGAAAGCGCTGGAGGATGGCTGGCAGCAACCGTATCGACGCGGTCGGGCCGAATGAGCCGATGCGCAAGGTGCCGCGCTTCATGCCACGGGCGTCCGCGGCTTCCTGTTGCAACGTATTGGCCAGGCCAAGCATGGCGCGTGCGCGTGCAAGTAATTGCAGGCCGATGTCGCTGGGTTCGACCAGGGTTTGATGCCGCCGGAATAGCGCCACGCCCAGCTCCTGCTCCAGCGCCTTGATGGCATGGGACACGGCCGATTGGCTGATACCCAGGCGGTAGGCGGCACTGGTAAAGCCCTGCAGTTCGGCAACCAGGGAAAAGATTTCCAATTGGGTCAGGGTCATGAGTGTTTACTCATTTTACGATGATGAGTCATTACTCAGAGAATACCTTTAATCAGTCACGCGTTGAGCCACAATCATGCATGCCACCTCCGACCACCTGACTTACTGCAAGCTTGCCGCCGTCACCATGATCTGGGGTGGCACCTTCGTCGCCGGTCGCTACCTGGCCGATCATATCGACCCACTGCTGGCCGCCAGCCTGCGGTTTATCCTGGCCAGCCTGGCGTTGCTGTTGTTCATGGCCCTGGCGCGCATTCGACTGGTGCGGCCAACGGGTGGGCAACTGCGACAGTTGGCCTTGCTGGGTTTTTTCGGGATTTTCTTCTACAACCTGTGTTTCTTCTATGGGCTGCACTACATCAATGCCTCGCGAGCATCGTTGATCGTGGCCCTGAACCCTGCGGTGATCGGCCTGGCGTCCTCGCTGCTGTTCAAGGAACAACTGGGGCGCGCACGCATCATCGGTATCGCACTGTGCCTGGGGGGCGCCGCGACCGTGATTGTCAGCCGCAATCCGCAGTTGCTCCAGGGCGCTCCCTATCATGGGCTGGGGGACCTGCTGATTCTGGGCTGCGTGGTGGGGTGGGGCATTTATTCGTTGTATTCCCGTGAACTCAACGCCAGCCTCGGGCCGCTGCAGACAGTGACCTGGTCGGTGCTGCTGGGCGCCGCGATGCTGGCCGCCGCCACCGCCTTCATGGGCGGTTTCTCGCTTCAGGCAGTGAGCCGCATTGACCTGCCGCAGGCGCTGAGCCTGGGCTATCTCGGCGTGCTGGGCTCGGCCCTGGCCTATATCGGCTACTACGACGGCATCCGCCGCATCGGCGCCACTCGCTCCGGCGTGTTTATTGCGCTTAACCCGCTCACTGCGGTCATCTGTGGCGCGCTGTTGCTGGGCGAGCCACTCAGCGCGCCGATGCTGATGGGTGGCGCGGTAATACTGTGGGGTATCTACCTGTGCAACAAACCCCTTGCACCGGCGCGGGTGATGGGGATTTGATAAGAGTACGGACAAACCCTGTTACGCTGTGTAGAATCGATTTACGCATACAAGAATATGGACTTGCGCTCACGCAAGCCTCGGCCGTCAGAGACTGATGCAACCATGAAGCGACTCGGCTCCCCCCTCATCTTTGGTGACTTCCTCGCCCGCAGCGTGCGAGGCCTGTCCTGCGCGCCACCCCCGTACCTCATCCTTGCTGGCAATTGATTTTTCGTTAATCAGACTCTTTATTTCAAAGAGCAGGATGAGGCACCGAACATGACCGACCAACACGCAAACCCAATGGGCCTGATGGGCTTTGAATTCATCGAATTCGCCTCGCCGACCCCAGGCACCCTTGAGCCGATCTTCGAGATCATGGGGTTCAGCAAAGTCGCCACCCACCGCTCCAAGAACGTGCACCTGTATCGCCAGGGCGAGATCAACCTGATCCTCAACAACGAGCCCAACAGCATCGCCTCGTACTTCGCGGCGGAGCACGGCCCGTCGGTGTGCGGCATGGCGTTCCGGGTCAAGGATTCGCAAAAGGCCTACAACCGCGCACTGGAACTGGGCGCTCAGCCGATCCATATCGAAACCGGCCCGATGGAACTCAACCTGCCGGCCATCAAAGGCATCGGCGGCGCGCCGCTGTACCTGATCGATCGTTTCGGCGAAGGCAGCTCGATCTACGACATCGATTTCGTCTTCCTCGACGGTGTGGACCGCAACCCTAAGGGCGCCGGCCTCAAGGTCATCGACCACCTGACCCACAACGTCTATCGCGGGCGCATGGTGTACTGGGCCAACTTCTACGAGAAGCTGTTCAACTTCCGTGAAGCTCGCTATTTCGACATCAAGGGCGAGTACACCGGCCTGACCTCCAAGGCCATGAGCGCCCCCGACGGCATGATCCGCATCCCACTGAACGAAGAGTCCTCCAAGGGCGCCGGGCAGATCGAAGAGTTCCTGATGCAGTTCAATGGCGAGGGCATCCAGCATGTGGCGTTCCTCACCGACGACCTGGTCCAGACCTGGGACGCGCTGAAGAAAATCGGCATGCGCTTCATGACCGCGCCGCCGGACACCTACTACGAGATGCTCGAAGGTCGCTTGCCCAACCACGGCGAGCCAGTCGATCAACTGCAGGCCCGTGGCATTCTGCTGGACGGTTCGTCCATCGAAGGCGACAAGCGTCTGTTGCTGCAGATTTTCTCGGAAACCCTGATGGGCCCGGTGTTCTTCGAGTTTATCCAGCGCAAGGGGGACGATGGCTTCGGCGAGGGCAACTTCAAGGCCCTGTTCGAATCCATCGAGCGTGACCAGGTCCGTCGCGGTGTGTTGACCGCCGACTGAACGCACGTGTAGAAAAAAGCCCGGCCAACGTAAACCCTGGCCGGGCTTTTTATTGCCTGGGCGTTACGCCCGGCGCTGGCGCACCAAGTGCTTGAACCCTTCAAACACCAGGACCATGACCGCTATCCAGATCGGAATGTAGGTCAGCCATTGCCCGGCCTTGATGCCTTCACCCAGCAAGAGCGCCACCAGCAGCAACAGCACTGGCTCGACATAACTGAGCAGGCCGAACAGGCTGAAGGCCAGCAAGCGACTGGCGATGATATAGCTCACCAGCGCCGAGGCACTGATCAGGCCCAGGATCGGAATCAATGCATAGAGCTTCGGCTGCGCATCCATCACCGCAAAGCCCTGTTCGCCACTTTGCACGAACCACCATGCCACGGGCAGCATCAGCGCCATGTCCAGCCACAGGCCGCCAAGGTGATCGGTCTTGAGGTATTTGCGCGCGATGAAGTACAGCGGGTAACCGATGATGACCACCAGGGTCGCCCAGGAGAACCCACCGGCCTGATACAACTCGTTGAGCACACCGAGCGCGGCAAAAAATACCGCGATCTTCTGCAAATAGGACAGCTGTTCGCCCCACACCAGGCGCCCGGTCAGCACCATGGTCAGTGGCAACAGGAAATACCCCACCGACACGTCCAGGCTGCGCCCGTTGAGCGGCGCCCACATGAACAGCCACAACTGCACGCCCAGCAGGGCCGACGACACCACCACGCCGGCAATCAAGCGTGGCTCGGCCGTGAGCCGGCGCAGCAGTTCCCACACGTGTCGCCACTCGCCGCTGACCACCATGAATACCGTCATGCACGGCACGGTCAGCAACATGCGCCAGCCGAAAATCTCCAGGCCGCTCAATGGCGTGAGCAACGACGTGAAGTAGTACATGACGGCAAACAACACCGAGGCCGAGACCGATAACACCACACCTTTAGACACACTGTCCTCGCGAAAGCCGATTCAATCAAAAGAGCAGGGGATTATGGTGCTTTCGGCGCGTCAAGGCTGCTCTGTTTTGGGGCAAATCACCGAAAACTTTCCCACGCTGCGCTGTCAGAGCGCGCTCACAGCGGCGTGCGTCCCGAAACGAAGTGGCCCACGTCATTGAACCCTGGTGTGGACGCATGCCCCGGCGTGACCAGCGAATCAATGAACGCCTCGTCTTCGGCCGTGATCTTCACCTGCAGCGCGCCGGTGTAGGCATCCCATTGCGCTTCGGTGCGCGGCCCGACAATCGCCGAACTCACCGCGGCGTTGTTGAGCACCCAGGCGATGGCGAATTCCACCATGCCCACGCCACGCCCTTGGGTGTACTGCTGGATCTGCTGGGCGATGCGCAGCGACTCCATGCGCCATTCGGTTTCCAGGATGCGCTTGTCCTGGCGCGCGGCGCGGCTGCCGGCTTGCGGGGTGACATCCGGGGCGTATTTACCGCTCAACACCCCGCGCGCCAGCGGGCTGTAGGGCACCACACCGAGGCCATACGCAGCGGCGGCGGTGATCTGCTCCACCTCGGCCTGGCGGTTGACGATGTTGTACAACGGCTGGCTGATTACAGGCCTGTCCACGCCCAGGCGTTCGGCCACGCGGATCACTTCTGCAATGCGCCAGCCGCGATAGTTGGACAGGCCCCAGTAGCGGATCTTGCCCTGGCGGATCAGGTCGCCGATGGCCGAGACGGTCACTTCCAACGGCGTCTGGTGGTCTTCGCGGTGCAGGTAGTAGATGTCCAGGTAATCGGTGTCGAGGCGGGTCAAGCTCGCATCGAGCGCGTTGAATATTCGCTTGCGGCTCAGGCCGCTGCGGTTGGGCACACCATCGGCCGGGCCGAAGCCGACTTTGGACGCCACCACCCAATCGTGGCGCTGCCGGGCGATGGCTTCACCCACCAACTCTTCGGAACGCCCGCCGGTGTACACGTCCGCCGTGTCGATAAAGTTGACACCCTGATCCCAGGCCTTGTCGATGATGCGCAGCGAGTCTTCGGTGTTGGTCTGTTCGCCGAACATCATGGTGCCCAGGGTCAGGACACTGACCTTCAACCCGGACTGGCCCAACGTGCGATAAATCATGCAAAGCTCCTTGCGGCTATGAGACGTTACCTATGCAATACCAGAGTCGCCGGCTCTGGAACAAGACCCGCGCGCGTTTCTTCACGCACTCAGCAGGGCCTGGCAGCGCGCTTGTAGAAATCGGTGCAGCACTTTCACTCGCTCCGACACCTGCAGGCGGTGAGGGCACATCAAGTTGAACGGCGTGGGTTCTCCCTGCCAGTCAGGCAACAGGCGCACCAGGCGTCCGGCCTTGAGGTCCCGGGCGATGTCGAGGTTGGCTTTGTAGGCAATTCCGTGGCCAGCCAGCGCCCAGCGCCGCACGATTTCACCGTCATCGCTCAGGTAGTCGCCCGTCACCTCGACTTCCTGCAATGCCGTGCCCTGTCGAAAGTACCAAGTGCTGTTGGCCCGGCCCTGACGCATGTACCGCAGCGTGTTGTGCTGCGCCAACTCCGCCGGCGTGCGCGGTGTGCCGTGGCGCGCCAGGTAGTCGGGGCTGGCGCAGGGCAGGCGTTGGTGGCCGGGCACCACCGGCAGCGCCACCAGGCTGGAATCCCGTGGGACGCCGAAACGCAGCGCAATGTCGACGGTGTCGCGAAACAGGTCGGCATTGCTGTCGTTGAGCAGTAATTGCAGGCGGATGTTCGGGTGTTCCAGCTTGAACTCATCCAGCCAGCCCAGCACCACATTGCGCCCGAAATCCGAGGGTGCGGCCAGCTGCAGCAAACCGGTCAGGCCCTGACTCTGCTGCCTGAGCGCTTGCTCGCCTTCGGCCAAAGCAGCCAGGGCCTCGCGCGCGCTGTCGAGGTAGCGCCGGCCTTCTTCGGTCAGGCGCATGCTTCGGGTGGAGCGTGCCAGCAGGCGAGTGCCCAACCGGGTTTCCAGGCGTTTGAGAGCAATACTGGCCGCTGCTGGAGTCAGGCCCAACCCTCTGGCAGCGGCGGACAGGCTGCCCGTGTCGGCGGTGCGCACGAAGACTTCAAGGTCCAGGAGTGAACTCATTTGTAAAAATCCTTTAAAGATCCTGTCGTTTTACCGGGATTTTTTGCAGATTGCCAAGCTGGGAAGATGAACGCTCACTTTCTAACCCAGGACTCTCCTTCATGACTTCTCCCCTCAATGGCCAAACCGTCATCGTGATCGGTGGCAGCAGCGGTATCGGCGCGGCAGTGGCCAAGGCCGCCGCCGCACGCGGCGCTCAAGTGGTGCTGGCGGGACGACGCCTGTCATCGAGCCGCGACAACGGCCTGCGCAGCGAGCCCGTGGACGTCACCGACACCGAGTCCCTGCGGCGCTTGTTCGAAACCGTTGGACGCTTTGATCATTTGGTGTACACGTCCGGCCCATCGGTGCATGCCAAAGCCTTGATAGATACCGATCTGGACGAAGCCCAGGACAACTTCAACGTGAAACTCTGGGGGGCCTTGCGGGCAATCCAGCAGGCGCTGCCGTTCCTCGACGAGCGCGGCAGCATCAGCCTGACCTCCGGGCAATTGGGGCGCAAATTGGCGTCGGGGCAGTTCATCAAAGTCGGTATCAACGCCGCCACTGAAGCCCTGGGCAAGCAGCTGGCCAAGGAACTGGCGCCGCGTCGGGTCAACGTGGTGAGCCCCGGTGTAATTGATACCCCGGCGTATGCCGGGTTGGCCGAAGACCAGCGCCTGGCGACGTTTGCCAACGCCGCAAGCGCGTTGCCGGTGGGCCGCGTGGGGCAGGCCGAGGAGGTGGCGGCAGGCTATGTGCTGGCCATGGAAAATGGCTTTATCTGCGGCGCTGTCATCGATATCAACGGCGGCGGCCTGCTGTAACCGCAGCCTACTGAGGGAGGGAGCTTGCCGTGGTGACAGTCGTTTGATTTGTATCGATACCTGTCGCCATCTGGCAAACCCCTCCCATCTGGACTGCGTTAGACCTTCAAGGTCCGTGTCATGCGCAGTGCCAGCGCACTGCCCGCCACAATCACCGCCGCCAGCAGGTACAACGCAACATCCGTCGAACCCGTGGCGTCCTTTACGAACCCGACGATATAAGGGCTGAGGAAGCCCGCCATCTGGCCCATGGAGTTGATCAACGCCAGGCCACCCGCCGCTGCGCCTGCGCTGAGCATCGCCGTCGGCACCGGCCAGAACATCGGCAGGCCGGTGAGAGCGCCCATGGTGGCAATGGTCAGACCGAGGATGGCGATGGCCGGCGTGGTGGCGAAGTTTACCGCGATCACCAGGCCCACCGCGCCCATCAGCATCGGCACCACCAAATGCCAGCGACGCTCTTTGCGCAAGTCCGCCGAACGGCCCACCAGCAACATAAACACCGCAGCCAGCAGATAAGGGATCGCACTGAGCCAGCCGATCACCAGGTTATCGCTGAAACCCAGGTTCTTGATGATCGACGGCAGCCAGAAGTTGATCGCGTACACGCCGCTCTGAATACAGAAGTAGATCAGGCCGAAGGCCCAGATCGCCGGGTTTTTGAACACTTCGGCGAGGGAGTCGCTGGTGGTCTTGGGCTTGTTCGCCAGGTCCGTGGCCTGGTCGGCTTCCAGCACTGCGCGCTCCTTGGGCGTGAGCCACGTGGCATGGGCGAAACTGTCGCTGAGCAGGAAGTAGGCGAGGGCGCCCAGCAGAACCGTGGGGATGCCTTGCAGCAGGAACATCCACTGCCAGCCGGCCAGACCGCCCTGGCCGGCGGCGAAGTGGTTGAGAATCCAGCCGGAAAACGGACTGCCCAGCAGGCCTGACACAGGGATCGCCGACATGAACAACGCCATGATCCGCCCACGGCGAAAGGTCGGGAACCACTGCGACAGGTACAGCACCACGCCGGGGAAAAAGCCGGCTTCGGCGGCACCGGTAAACAGGCGCAGGGTATAGAAATGGGTCGGTGTGGTGACGAACAGCAGGCAGGTCGACAACGTTCCCCACACGATCATCATCAGCGCGATCCAGCGCCGTGGACCGAATTTATTCAGGGCCAGGTTGCTCGGCACGCCGCACAGCACATAGCCGATGAAGAAGATCCCGGCCCCGAGGCCGTACACGGTTTCGCTGAATTTGAGGGCATCGAGCATCTGCAGCTTGGCGAAGCCGACGTTGACGCGGTCGAGGTAGTTGAACAGGTAGCAGATAAAAATGAAGGGGATCAAGCGCAGGGTCACGCGCTTGTAGACAGCGTTTTTATCGTCATCGTTGGCCTGGGTGACAGCGGCGCTCTGTGACATGGCGTTCTCTCTTTATTATGATTTTTCGCGATGCGAGGGTAACGTTGATCGCCCCAAGAGTCTCGGCCAGGTGGCAGGCGGCTGTCTTTGTGCTCGCGCACAGTGAAGCCGGCTTTGCGCTGTGCCGATGACCAACCACGCCTTGCAGGAAGTTAGCCCCATGTTCGAGCTGGATCATGACCTGGCGCAGGATATCGTCGATCGCACCATGGCCATCCTGCCTTATAACGTCAACGTCATGGACAGCCAGGGGCTGATCCTCGGCAGTGGCGAGCCCGAACGCATCAACACCCGGCATGAAGGCGCGCAACTGGTGCTGGCCAACGGCCGCGTGGTCGAGATCGACGGCCAGACCGCCAAACACCTCAAAGGCGTGCAACCCGGTATCAACCTGCCGCTGATGCACGACCAACGCCTGATCGGCGTACTGGGCCTTACCGGCGAGCCCGAATTGCTGCGCACTTACGCCGAACTGGTGCGCATGACCGCTGAAATGCTGGTCAGCCATCGCCATCAGCAGGCCGACCAGCAGTGGCGACGCCAGCGTTGCGATGATCTGCTGGCGTTATTGCTGGCCGATGCCGGCGACTCGCCGCGCTTGATCGACGAAGCCCGGCAGCTGGGGCTCAAGCCTCACATGCCGCGCATACCGTACTTGTTCGAATTGGGCGAAGGCGCCTGCGCGCAGGACCTCGCCGCCTGGCTGAGCGCACGCTATCCCGACAGTTGGTGCGTCAGCTCGGCGCAGTTTTCACTGCTGTGGTGCCGACCGGCCGGGGTCTGGGTGGACAACCCCAAACTGCTGGAAAAGCTCGCCGGCCAGGGCTGGCCTGTTCTGCGCGTGGCCGTGGGCGGTCAGGCCGATGGATTGGCCGGGCTGCGGCGCTGCTACCGACGGGTCGGCGACCTGCTGGCCTACGGGCGCGATATCCTGCCCCATGCGCAGTTGCTGACCCTGAACCGCTATCGTCTGCCGGTAATGCTTTGGCGCCATCGCAACGACGACGCCCTCGACGAACTGCTCAACCCGTTGCGCAAAGTCCTGGCCAAGGACGCCAATGGGCAGTTACTGGCGACCCTGCGCAGCTGGTGCGAGCACGATGGGCAAAGCCAGGCCTGTGCCGACGCGCTGGGCATCCACCGCAACAGCCTGCGCTATCGCATGGAGCGCATCGCCGAACTCAGCGGCGTTGACCCGCTGACCCTGGACGGCATGCTCGCCTTGTACCTGGGCGTGCAATTGTTGCCCCAGGCTTTGTCGGAATGAACAACAAACCCACGCCGCACTTGTGCATCGGACCGGCGTTATTGCCGCTGCCAACTGGCAGCATGGACGGCATAAAAACCGGAGAACGCCCATGAAGATCATCATCGCCCCCGACTCGTTCAAGGACAGCCTGAGTGCCGAGGGCGTCGCCCAGGCGATTGCCGACGGGTTGGCCGAGGTCTGGCCGCAGGCGCAGTTGATCCAGTGCCCGATGGCCGACGGCGGTGAAGGTACGGTGGCCGCCGTGCTCGCCGCCTGCCACGGTGAGCTGCGTCGCCGGACGGTTCGCGGCCCATTGGGTACCCCGGTCGAGGCGCACTGGGGCTGGTTGGCCGACAGCCACACCGCCATCATCGAAATGGCCGAAGCCAGCGGCCTGCAGTTGGTACCGCCGGAGGCGCGCGATGCGTGCCGCACCAGCACCTTCGGCACCGGTGAACTGATCCACGCGGCGCTTGAAGCGGGTGCGCGGCGCATCATCCTGGCCATCGGCGGCAGCGCCACCAACGACGGAGGCGCCGGCGCGATGCAGGCGCTGGGTGTGCAGCTGTTTGACGCCGACGACCGCGTCCTGCCGCCCGGAGGCCTGGCCTTGGCACAGTTGGCGCGCATCGGCCTGGACAGCCTCGATCCACGCCTGGCCCAGGTGCGTTTCGACATAGCCGCCGACGTCAACAACCCGCTCTGCGGCCCTCACGGCGCTTCGGCGATTTTCGGCCCGCAAAAAGGCGCGGGCCCGCAACAGGTGCAACAGCTCGATGCCGCCCTCGGGCACTTCGCCGATCATTGCGCCAGGGTGCTGCCCCGCGACGTGCGCGATGAACCCGGCAGCGGCGCCGCCGGCGGCCTGGGCTTCGCCGCCAAGGCGTTTCTCGGCGCCCGGTTCCGCGCGGGCGTCGAGGTGGTCGCCGACCTGGTGGGCCTGGATGCGGCCATACGTGGCGCCGACCTGGTCATCACCGGCGAAGGCCAATTCGATGCCCAGACCCTGCGCGGTAAAACCCCGTTCGGCGTCGCACGCATCGCCCGCCAACACGGTGTGCCGGTGATCGTCATCGCCGGCACCCTCGGTGATGGCTACGCGCAGATGTATCAACACGGCGTCGCCGCAGCCTTCGCCTTGCCAAGCGGACCGATGAGCCTCGCGCAGGCCTGCAACGAAGCGCCGCGCTTGTTGCGCGAGCGGGCGGCGGATATTGCGCGGGTGTGGCGGGTGGCTGCCGGGCGCTGACGGCACGCGCCGAACATGTGACAATCCGCGTCTTTTTCCGACACGGAGAGTCCCCATGTTGCGCCCCTTACTCCTGGCCCTGCTGGCCGGTTCCTCTGCCCAAGCCTTTGCACAACCCGCTGCCGAGAGTGTGCCGCTGCTGCGTGACATCAAGGAATGGGTGGTCGGTTGCGACAACCTGCGCGATTGTCACGCCCTCAGCGCACCGAGTGGTGCCAATGAAGAAGACTACAGCTCGCTGACCCTGCATATCTGGCACAAGGCCGGGCCGCAGGGTTACTTGCGCTTGCGCTTCGACCATCGGGGCGAGGCCGTGGACTTGTCGACCCTGCAACTGGACGGCCAGCCCCTGGGCGATGCCTTGACCCAGGATTTGCAGGCGCAGCGGGATGACCAGGGTGGCGATCCGGATGTGCAGTCCTACGGCGTCCTGGACGACGACGCGGCACATCGGTGGTTGCAACGCTTGCGCAATGGTCAGCGCCTGCAAGTGCCCGCCGATACCGACGCGCATGTGTCGCTGAGTGGGCTGAGCGCTTCGCTGCTGTTGATGGATGCGGTGCAGGGCCGGGTGGATAACGTCACGGCTCTGGCGCGGCCGGGCAAGGGCGCGGCGAGTAGCGTACCGGCGCACATGCCGGTGCCCTTGCTGCGTGCATTCCCCGGCGCACCGGCATTGACCGCCCAGGAGCAGAAAAACCTGGTGGCCGAGGCGCTCAAAGGCGAAACGGCGCAAGAGGATTCGCCGCCACCCGAAGCCAGCGCCGGTGCGTTGACGGCGTCGCACGCCATCACCGTGTTGCGTTACGACTGCGCGGCCTATAACTGTGAATACGAGGTGGTGCAACGCGCGCGCCAGGCGCCTTATGCCCAGGCCGCCTTGCAGCTGGAGCCGTTGCCGTTGGACGGGGCCGCGCTGCAGGGTTCGGTGGGCTACGATCCGGCCACCGGCACCTTGAGTTATTTCTACAAGCAACGCGGGCTCGGCGATTGCGGGGCCGGGGCGGCCTGGGTGTTTGATGGCAAGGCATTCCAGCTCAGCGAGTTCCACATAATGTCGCGCTGCACCGGCGTGGCCTACGGCGATTGGCCGTCGTTGTGGACGACCGCCCCGGCGCCCTAGGCAGCGGACGGCCGACGCCTCTACACTGGCAGGCCCCCTGTTTTTCCAAGGATGAAACCGCATGCACACGCCTGAACCCCATATCGTCATCCAGCGCTTTACCGAGGCCCACCTTGAAGGCGTCGCGGCGCTCTACAACGAGCCGGCGGTGTGTCGTCAGGTGCTGCAGATGCCGTTCCAGTCGATCGAGGTGTGGCGCAAGCGCCTGGTGCTGGATGACGAGCGTCGCCTGCAACTGGTGGCATTGCATGGCGGCGAAGTGGTGGGCCAGCTGGGGCTGCAACAGTACTTGCGCGTGCGCCAGGCCCACGTCGGCACGTTCGGCATGGGCGTGGCGACCGCCTGGCAGGGCAAGGGCGTGGGGTCGCGGCTGTTGAAGACGGCCCTGGACGTGGCCGACAACTGGATGAACCTGCACCGCGTCGAGTTGACGGTGTACGCCGACAACCAGGCCGCGCAACGTCTGTACCGCACGTTTGGTTTCGAAGTGGAAGGAGTGCTGCGCGACTACGCCCTGCGTGACGGCGTGTATGTCGACACCGTCAGCATGGCGCGTCTGCGCCCGTCGGCTTAATCCTGCACTGCAAACGCCACCGCAGCCTGTGCATGCAGCTCGGTGGTGTCCAGCAGCGGCAGGTCCGTGTGTTCAGGCTTGATCAGCAGACCAATCTCCGTGCACCCGAGGACGATCGCCTGGGCGCCCCGCGCGGCCAGCGCAGCGATGATGCGCAGATAAGCCTGGCGCGAGGTGTCGCTGATGATTCCCACGCATAACTCTTCATAAATGATCTTATGCACGGCTTTGCGCTCCTCGGCCTCGGGCACCAGCACGCTCAAGCCATGCTCCGCCAGGCGCGCCTTGAGAAAGTCCTGTTCCATGGTGAAGGCGGTGCCGAGCAAGCCGACGGCGAGTGTGCCGGCCTGCACGGCAGCCCGGCCGACGGCGTCGGCGATATGCAGGAAAGGAATCGACACCGCCGCCTCGATACGCGGCGCCACCCGATGCATGGTGTTGGTGCACAGCACCACACAGTCCGCGCCGCCGGCCTGCAGGCGCCGCGCCGCGTCTTCGAGGATCTGTGCGGCATCGTCCCAACGCCCGTCGTGCTGCGCCTGGGCCACCGGCCCGAAATCCACGCTGTACATCAACATCGGCGCCGAACGCAACGGCCCGAGCTGGGCGCGCACCCGCTGATTGATAAGGCGGTAATACTCGGCGCTGGACTCCCAGCTCATGCCGCCGATAAGGCCGATGGTGCGCATGCGATGCTCCTGACAGGGAAAGTGCCTTCACCTTACGCATCGGCCGCTGAATAGTCAGACGCAGTTACCCGCCAAATGACCGGTGCAGTTCTGATTCAGCGGCAAACGCCGATTCCAGGCTCGTCTCGTGCACGCCCACGGCGGCCATCGGCGTTAATCGTACGGTGAATGGCCGCATCTGCCATGATCGGATATCGCAACCTGGCACACCCAAGGAAATCCGCAATGGACGATGTACAGCAACTGGGCGAGATGCTTCGTCATTACGCCGATAGCGAAGCGCACAAGAAGCAGCAGTTCGAGGTGCAGTCGGCCCGTTGGACGCAAAAGCTCGACGAGTTGTTCGGGCAGATCGAGCAATGGCTGGAGCCGGTCAAGCGCGTCGGCTTGCTGGAGGTCCAACGTCAAACCTATGTCGCCAGCGGGCCGAGCGTGCCGGTGGAAACATCAACCTTCAAGACTGAAAAGCTATTGGTACAGATCACCGGTAAAACCGTGGAGTTTGTGCCTGACGTCATGGCCATGGGCGGCTTGATCTCGGTATCGGTGATGGGCTTGACCGCTGCCCGTCACGGCAGCGTGTCGCTGGTGCTGCCGGCCGACAAAAATGACTGGCTATGGAAGAAAACCAATGGCCTCAAAGACCCGGACACCTTTGGCTTCGACGCCAACTTCCTGGCCTCGCAGTTGCAGAGTCTGATTCCACGCGAACGCGGCTAAGGCTCTACTTCAACGCCGGGTCGCCAGGGTTGAGTTGTTTCCAGCTCTGCAAGACCCGTTGCGCCTTCGGCTCCTGGCCACTCTCCAGGTAGTACTGGATCAGCGACAGCCGCGCATTGCGATGATACGGCTGACGCTGGAGCACCGCTTCCAACTGCTGGCAGGCCTGTTCGACCTGGCCGCCGTCATGCAGCGCCACCGCCAGCACAAAGCCATACTGGGCGTTGGCCGGGTCCAGACGCGCGGCGTTGCGCAGATAGCCCATCGCTTCGGCGGCAGCGTCGCTGCGTATCAGCATCAAGCCCTGGGTGTGTTGCAACAGCGCAGCGTCAGGATGCTCGGCCAGCTGCCCGGCGATCAGGGCGCGTGCTTCTTCGCCGCGTTCATGGGCTTCCAGCCATTGTGCCAGGGTGACCAGCGCGGGAAAAAAATCAGGATCGCGCAGCAGGGCAGTGCGTAGCTGGGACTCGACTTTGTCTTGCCGGCCGCTGGCCTGGTAAAGCATGGCCAGGTTGAGGTTGGCCTCGGCGCGGTCGTTGAAATCCGCAGGGACGGTCTGCGGCATGGCGGGCTGCGTGCAGCTTTAACGTTGGCCCTCGGCCTGTCAAACCGGCAGCGCAAAATAGAGGCTATTTCCCCAGAGTTGGCTATACCTAGAGCTCCGTCTTTCGATGATGACCGCCAGGGAGTTCAATGATGAAACTAAGGCTAATGATCAGTACGTTGTGCGTGGCTTCGCTCGGGTTGGCGGGCTGTGCCAGCAAGGTCACGCAACCGGATGAATATTCAGGCTTCCTCTCCAACTACAGCCAACTCAAGCAAGCCAAGTCACCGTCAGGCGCCGAGGTGATGCGCTGGGTCGATCCCCAGCTGGACCTGAGCCGCTACAACGCGGTGTACATCGAGCCGACCCAGTTCTATCCCAAGCCCCAGGCCACCGCGAAAATCCCGGACAGCACCCTCAACGGCATCAACACCTACTACAACCAGGCGCTCAAGCGTGAGCTGGGCAAATCCTTGCCATTGGCCAACGGCCCCGGCCCGGGCGTGATCGTGGTGCGCGCGGCCATCACCGCCGTCAGCAGCAAGACCGAAGGGCTCAAGCCCTATGAGTTCATCCCGGTGGCATTGGTGGCGGCGGCGGTCAGCACCGGCACCGGCATCCGCGATCAGGAAACCACCCTGGCCACCGAGGCACAGTTCCTCGACGGCGCCAACGGCAAGGTGCTCGCCCAGGTGGTGCGCAAAGGCACCGGCAAGCCTTTGGAGAACGACGCCCAGGTGATGAAGGCCGACGACGTGAAAAGCGTGATCGACGGCTGGGCGTCGGACCTGCATCACTCCTATCTGAAATTCAAGCAACACTAAAACGCATTGCGGGCCGGTCGGTTGTGATAGCTGAGCAGGGCGTCGTAACGGCGGGTGACGAGGTCATAGTCGTCACTCAGCTGATGCGGGTTGGCGTGGTTGAGCCAGTCTTGAAGCAGGCCTTGCAGGGCAGCAAGGTACGCATCGGCGGGGCTTCTCAGGGTGTACCAAAGGTGCAGCGTTTCTTCGCTGAGTTCTTTATCCGGCATCCGATCGACAAAGGCTGCGGCACTTTGCTGCGCACGCTGAACCGAAGCGGTCAACGCCGCCAGGGCTTGGGGTGTCAGGTCGGCAGCGCGTACCCCTTGGTCGATCCGATCGACCGCCTGGCGCGCCACGATCATCTAGTTGAGCAGCTGCCAATGCAGATCTCGGCCCAGACGTGCTTCCAGCAAATCCAGCTGTACGGGGCGCAAACGCTGCTCCTCACGCGTCAGATCGTCACGCAGAGCCGCGGATGCCGACAGGTAGTCGCCACCGTTACGGCTTAGTTCTGCTTTCAATTGGTCAAGCATGACGTTGCCAAATAATTGCTGCTGCGGCGTTTTCGTGCCGGGAGTTTGACTGGGGCTGAGCAGCGTACCGACATCGCTGATTCTGCGAAGGGCCTGCACGTACTGTTGCGTAGTCGTAATCAATGGACTGCCGGGGGCTTGGCGTTCCAGCTGGAGGGTGATTGCAGGAGTGCATAGTTGCTTTTGGATCAGGCGGGCTTGGGGCTCTGCGTTGTCGCCAAATTCTTCCCGAGGCACGTTCGCGGCGCCGGAGCGCTCAGACGTCCGGACTGAGGCGTCGCCCTGAGTCAGCAAGTAGTAGGCCAGCCGAGTATCGCGGTCAACGCGGTTAACGCAATCGATGATCGGCGCAAGCGCGCCGGCCGTTGCGGTCTGGGGGCTGTCCAGTTGGTTGAGCCACCACTCGACAATCTGCAGTTGTTTGCTGGCGCCGGCCAGGCTGAATAGGCACAGGATCAACACCACCCCAACGGGGTACAACATGATTGGCTTCATCACTCAGCCTCCTGGCCGTACCACTGTGCCTGGGTCGCGGGTGCCTGGCAGGGCTGTGCGGTTCTCGGCATGCGGCTGCACACGCGCTCTGTCCACTGTTGCAGGCCTTGATTGCGATCTACCTGATAATGACTGTCAATGCTTTTGAGCGCTGCGAACATCACTGCCATGAGCAACGTGATAAGGCCAAATGCGCCGATGGTCTTGCGCGGATGGAGGCTGGACCATTCTTTGTAACCCGTGCGTGCTTGACGTTTACCCGCTCCGATCACGGCCAGGGTCGCCACCATCATCAGGCCCGCAACCGGGCCGAATTGAACACTGATGGCAACACTCATGATCGCCCCCGGCAGCAGATCGCGCAGCGGCAATGAGCGTGCGCCGGCTGGCGCAACCAGGCGTGATCGTCACGCCGGGCGTACGCATCAAGGAAATCTGCTTCGTTACGTTGTGCAAGGGCCAGCGCCAATCGGCTGTGCAACGCCTGCCTGCATTGAGAGGTCAGGGCATCCAGCCATTGCGCAGGCAGCTCCAGGCGCTGAGCCAGTGGAAGGTATCAAACGCCCAGCGACGCTCCTCATCGCTCACGGTGTCGTCGCTGATACAGCGTTCGAGCAGCGCCACCTCGAATGCCGGGCCGTTGCCTTGGGCCAAGGCTTGCTGATAGCGCTGGGGTAGGGTGGCGTCCACCGGTTCTGGCGCGGCCATCTCGACCGCCGTGGCGGCAAACGCGTCATCCAGCGCCGATTCTTGCCCACTCATGGCCGCTTCATACGCTTCACGCAGGCGCTGGAAACCCTCGGGATCAGCATCCGGCCGGGTTTTCTTCAGCAGCGCCGCGTAGGTGCGCTTGATGGTGCGGCTATCGGCATCCGGGGGCAGATCAAGAACTTCCCAGCAAGTCATGTGCGGTGCAGCTCCGTGAAGAATCGCGCGCACCTTACCTGTTTCATTGGCCAGTAAGCCAGCAGTAGTAAGGACACTGCTTAACGCTTTGTAGTGTGCCGGATCGCTGCAAATCGGCGCGCGCGGCCCGCCCCTGGCTGGACCGCGCGCGGTATCACTTGAGCGGTGTCAACGGCGGCAATTTCCACTGACCGCTACCCACCTCAGGCTTGGGCAGGTAGATTCGCAGTACGGCATAAAAAGGACCGGGGGGAGCCGGCAACCAATTGCTCTGTTCGGCTTTGGGCGGTTCGTGATGCTGCAGGGCCAGGGTCAGACCTCCATCAGCGTCGAGCTTGAGACCAGGCAACATGCGCGAGTTGATCAGGTAGCGCTTCTTGTGGTTGGGTACCAGTAGCTTTGTCCTGGCGTCGTACATGGTCAGCGACCAGAACGCATCCGCCGGCGGCAGTTGATCCTTGTTGAAGTGCACGGTATAGCTATGGCGGGCGCCATTGGCGGGCTTGCCTTCGCTGTCGACCAGATACTCCAGGTACGCGGCTTCATCGGTTGAATTGCCAAAAATGCTCAGATTCGCACCGGCGTAGCGGTACAGGTAGTTGTTCTGCAAGCGATCACGACTACCGAACAGGTCGCCGCTTGGCACTTGGCGGGTGTCTATTTTGTCTTTCTTGAACGCGGCAAACTCAGCCTTGCCGTCGGCAATCCCGTCTTCCAGGGCCTTGCGCTGTTCGGCGCTGAGCTGGTTGAGCTTGAACGGCGCGCCCGGGGCGATGCCGATTTTGGCGAAGCGCGCCAGCAGGTCTTTCTCGCTGTCCTGGGGCGCGGCGAACGCCAGCATGAAATTCAGGTAGCGGAACAGTTGCGGGCTGTCGCTCATGGTGGCGGTGGGTTTGGGCCACTCGACCTTCGGCGCGCTGGCCGGTGCAGGTTGCTTGACGTAGCTGCTCAGCGGCTGGACTTTATAGCCGCTCTGAATCTGCTTGACCTTGCCCAGGTCTTTTTCGTCGAACAACTGCGTGCGGTACAGCGCATAAGCGATGTTGCTCTCGCTGTAGACCACACGGTCGATGTCTACCGGTTGCTGACCTTTCCAATCCGGCCCGGCGATCATGTAGTGGCCACCGTTGTTGCCGGTGCTGCGCGTGCCCAGGTACGCGAAGTTCTGCGTATAGAGGTCGATCAACTGCACCGAGTAGTAACGGTTGTCGTCGATCTTGGGCAGGGTCAGCACCAACGGTTCGCGGCGCAGGTCCATCCACACGAACGAGTAGGGCGTGTCGGAGTTCGGGGTGACGAATGCGGTGTCCTTGGGCGTGAACACCTGGGAGGTATTGCCGATGTGGTTGAACGGCGCCTTGAAGTTGGCGCCGCCTTTGTCAACGGCCTGGGTGTAGAGCGTCTTGTACATTTCCACCACCGGGAACCCGTACAGGTAGGCTTCCTTGGCGATGGCCCGCGCTTCGCTCGGGGTGGCGGTGAAATCGGCCCAGGCGCCGCTGCTCAGGAGTATCGAGAGGCTCGCCAACAGCAGGCGCGTCGGTTTTCTGATCATGTTGTCGCGTCCTTTTGAGGCTCTTGACGATTTTTTCAAAGGATATGGGAACGCGCAGAGTTTCCGATTTTATTTGCCCAAGGTCACGTAAATCTCTCGTTGCCCGATACAAAAATGCCGCCCGAAAGGGCGGCATTCAATGGAGAAGCCAGCTCAAACAGAAGAAAGGATTGATTTGACCTTGTCACGCAATTGATCGATGGAAAACGGTTTGCCAATCACGTGCATATCGGCGGGGGCGCCGATATGTTCGGCATAGCCGCTGGCAAACAGGATCGGCAGACCAGGGCGCAGTGCGCGGACCTCTTTGGCCAACTCCTTGCCGTCCATGTCCGGCAGGCCCACATCGCTCATCATCAGGTCGATGACCTGGCCCTTGTCGCTGACCACCTTGAGTGCTGCCGCCGCATCCGCCGCCTCGATCACCACGTACTCCAGTTCTTCGAGCACATCGACAATCAGCATGCGCACGATGTTGTCGTCTTCGACAACCAGGATGGTGGACGGGGGTAGGGGCATAGTGGGAGTTCCTGAGAAGAAAGAAAGCAGGTCATAGAATTCAACAAGACGCGTCACTAGTGAGTCTTTTTGATCCAGGCAAGTTCCCCTGGCCGGCGCATTGTGACGATACCGGCCAGTAATGTCTCCTGCTCAGGTACGTAGGTTTTACAAAGCCTCGTCCAGGATCGCTTGTAACGCGGGTTTCTTGACGTTGGCTGCGCTCAAGTCGGCCACATCAAACGTACTGACGTAAAACTCCCGCGCCCCGCGCTTGCTGCCGTAAGGCGATAGCGTAGCGGCAATGCCTCCGCTGTTAAGGACCTTTTCCATCCCCTCCTGCATTGACTGCAAGGTGGTGAATTTGGCCATTCCGGAGTTGGGTTCCGGCAGGCGTTTTTACGGCACTGGCCGCGCCTTGGTGAACCGTTGCCATCAGAAAAATGGCGTTCAGGCGCAACTTTGGGGCAAACTCCCGGTTTTTCCGTATTTGGCCAAGGCATGCCCATGACTCCCGCTTCGTCCGTCGATGAAAAGAGCTTCCGTACCCTGCTGAGCAGAAACGTGGCATTGCCCCTGGGTGTGGGCGTGCTCAGCGCGGTGTTTTTCGTGTGCCTGATCACCTATTTGCTCTCGGTGATCCAATGGGTGGAGCACACCGACCGGGTCATCAACAATCTCAATGAGACGTCAAAGCTGACGGTCGATCTGGAAACCGGCATGCGCGGCTTCCTGATCACCGGGGACGAGCATTTCCTCGACCCGTACGAAGTGGCCAAGCCGCGCATCATTGCGGACCTGCATAACCTGCAGGAGCTGGTGGCCGACAACCCGCAGCAGGTCGACCGCCTCAAGCGCCTGGAAGCGTTGCAACTGGAGTGGAACAAGTACGCCCAGTCGATGATTGATATGCAGCGCCAGAGCGGCGACTACCGCAGCGCGGTAAAGGCCGGGCGGGGCAAGCGCTTGACCGACGAGATTCGCAAGGAATACGACGATGCGGTGGCCATGGAGCAGCAGTTCCGCATCGCCCGTAACGCCGACGTCACCCGCACCACGGTGGCAAGCGTAGGCCTTTACCTGGTATTCGTGCTGGGCCTGAGCGCCTTTCTCGCGTATATCGGCAGAAAAAATCTAGTCTCACTTTCAGTAAGTTACAGCGCAAACCTCGCGTCACAACAGAAGATCGCACGGCGTCTGGAACAGCAAGCATGGCTGCGTAATGGCCAGACCGAACTGGCCGAGCAGGTGTTGGGCCAACTGACCTTGAACATGCTGGGTCGCAATATCCTGCAGTTTTTCGCCCAATACATGGGCTCGGCGGTCGGGGCACTCTATGTGCGCGAAGAGCACGGCGGCCTGAAGCGCATTGCAACCTACGGCTTTTCCCGCGAGCAGGAGCAACAGGAGCAGGCGATCTACAGCGACGAGGGCATCGTCGGCCAGGCCGCGCAGCTCGATCGCTTGATCCGTCTGGACGATGTGCCGGTGGACTACTTCAAGGTCAGCTCGGGCCTGGGTGAAGGCACCACCCGCAGTGTGCTGGTGATGCCGACCAGCGACGATGATCGCGTCAACGGCGTCGTCGAGCTGGGCTTCCTGCGTCCGCTGCAGGAGCGCGACGTGGAACTGGTGGAACTGATCGCCGGCAACATCGGCACCTCCATCGAGGCCGCGCGTTATCGCCAGCGCCTGCAGGAAGTGCTGGCCGAGACGCAGCAGCTCAACGAAGAGCTGCAAGTGCAGCAGGAAGAACTCAAGACCGCCAACGAAGAGCTCGAAGAACAGTCGCGCATCCTCAAGGAGTCCCAGGCCCATCTGGAAACCCAGCAGGCCGAACTGGAGCAGACCAACGAGCAACTGGCCGAACAGACCCAGACCCTGGCCGAGCAGCGCGACGCCATGGACCGCAAGAACATCGAGCTCAACCAGGCCCAACTGGAACTGGAAGACCGCGCCGAAGAACTGCAGCGTTCAAGCAAGTACAAATCCGAGTTCCTCGCCAACATGTCCCATGAGCTGCGCACGCCGCTCAACAGCTCGCTGATCCTGGCCAAACTGCTGGCGGAAAACCCCCAGGACAACCTGAGCGCCGAGCAGGTCAAGTTTGCCGAGTCGATCTATTCGGCGGGCAACGACCTGCTCAATCTGATCAATGACATCCTCGATATTTCCAAGGTCGAAGCCGGCAAACTGGAAGTGCGCCCGGAAACCTCCAGCGTGGCGCGCCTGGTGGACGGTCTGCGGGGGATGTTCGAACCTTTGGCGGCCGATCGCAAGCTGGGCTTCCAGGTGGAGGTGCAGGAGGGCGCTCCCGCCATGCTGTTCACCGACCGCCAGCGCCTGGAGCAGATCCTCAAGAACCTGCTGTCCAACGCAATCAAGTTTACCGAGCAGGGCCAGGTGAGCCTGTCGGTGTCCGGCGCCGCCGAAGGCGGCATTGTGTTCAGCGTGCGCGATTCCGGCATCGGCATTGCCCTGGACCAGCAGGAAAGCATCTTTGAAGCCTTCCGCCAGGCCGACGGCACCACCAATCGACGTTACGGCGGTACCGGCCTGGGGCTGTCGATCTCCCGCGACCTGGCGACCCTGCTCGGCGGCTCGATCCAGGTGACCAGTGAGCCTGGCAAGGGCAGCGTGTTTACCCTGGTGCTGCCGGAGCAGTATGAAGAGCGCCCACAGGACGCCGCCACCGAGGAGGCGCCGCGCCCAGTGGTTGCAGCGCCCGCACCGGCCCCCGTCAAGGTCTCGCCGTTGCCGGTGGCCGATGCGGAGCAGATCCCACGCTTTGCCGACGACCGCGACAAGGCCCCGTTCACCACGCGCTGCATCCTGGTCGTAGAAGACGAGCCGAACTTCGCGCGGATTCTGTTCGACCTGGCCCACGAGCTGGGCTATCAGTGCCTGGTCGCCCACGGGGCCGACGAAGGCTACAACCTGGCCGAGCAGTACATTCCCGATGCGATCCTGCTCGACATGCGCCTGCCGGACCATTCCGGCTTGACCGTGCTGCAGCGTCTGAAGGAACACGCCAATACCCGCCATATCCCGGTGCACGTCATTTCCGTGGAAGACCGTGTCGAAGCCGCCATGCACATGGGCGCCATCGGTTATGCCGTCAAGCCCACCACCCGTGAAGAGCTCAAGGACGTGTTTGCGCGCCTGGAAGCCAAACTGACGCAAAAGGTCAAGCGTGTGCTGCTGGTGGAGGACGACGACCTGCAGCGCGACAGCATCGCCCGCCTGATCGGCGACGATGACATCGAAATCACCGCCGTCGGCTTCGCCCAGGAAGCCCTGGAACTGCTGCGCAACAACGTCTACGACTGCATGATCATCGATCTCAAGCTGCCGGACATGCTGGGCAACGAGCTGCTCAAGCGCATGGCCACCGAGGACATTTGTTCGTTCCCGCCGGTAATCGTCTACACCGGGCGCAACCTGACTCGCGATGAAGAAGCCGAGCTGCGTAAATATTCGCGCTCGATCATCATCAAGGGCGCGCGCTCGCCGGAGCGTCTGTTGGACGAAGTCACACTCTTTCTGCACAAAGTCGAATCCCAGCTGTCCCATGAGCGCCAGAAGATGCTCAAGACTGCCCGCAGCCGCGACAAGGTGTTCGAGGGGCGCAAGATTCTGTTGGTGGACGACGATGTGCGTAACATCTTCGCCCTGACCAGCGCCCTGGAGCACAAAGGCGCGGTGGTGGTGATCGGGCGTAACGGCCGTGAAGCCATCGACCGTCTCAATGAAGTCGAGGACATCGATCTGGTGCTGATGGA
Organism: Pseudomonas lurida; assembly: GCF_013522705.1. GTDB lineage: Bacteria > Pseudomonadota > Gammaproteobacteria > Pseudomonadales > Pseudomonadaceae > Aquipseudomonas > Aquipseudomonas quebecensis. The sequence goes on along the minus strand of NZ_JAAMRE010000006.1, from coordinate 18,911 downwards.
CGTCATGATGCCGGAGATGGACGGTTACGAGGCCACGGCGTTGATTCGCCAGGACCCACGCTGGAAAAAGCTGCCGATCATCGCCGTGACCGCTAAGGCCATGAAAGACGACCAGGAGCGCTGCCTCGCGGCGGGCTCCAATGATTACCTGGCCAAACCGATCGACCTGGATCGTCTGTTCTCGTTGATTCGCGTATGGCTGCCGAAGATGGAACGCATTTAAGTGGAGCGAAGTTTTTTGGAAAAAAGCAGCGATATTGAGCTGCGCCTCCTGATCGAGGCGATTTACCTCAAGTACAGCTATGACTTTCGCGACTACTCCGGGGCGTCGGTCAAACGACGCGTGGCCCATGCCATGCGCCAGTTCGACTGCGCCACCATTTCCGCGCTGCAGGAGCGGGTGCTGCATGACCCGGCGGCGTTCATGCAGTTATTGCAGTTCCTGACGATCCCGGTGAGCGAGATGTTTCGCGACCCGTCGCACTTCCTGGCGATCCGCCAGGAAGTGGTGCCGCTGCTCAAGACCTACCCGTCGATCAAGATCTGGATCGCCGGTTGCAGCACGGGGGAGGAGGTGTACTCCATGGCTATCCTGTTGCGTGAAGAGGGCCTGCTGGAGCGTACGATTATCTACGCCACCGACATCAACCCGGCGTCCCTGGATAAAGCCAAACAGGGCATTTTCTCTCTGGAGAACGTGCGGGCGTACACCAGCAATTATCAACAGGCCGGAGGGCAACGTTCGTTTGCCGACTACTACACCGCGGCTTACGATTACGCGATCTTCGATAAAACGCTGCGGGAGAACGTGACGTTCGCCGACCACAGCCTGGCCACCGACAGCGTATTTTCAGAAACACAATTAATTTCTTGTCGCAACGTACTGATTTATTTCAATAAAAAGTTGCAGGACCGGGCGTTTGGGTTGTTTCATGAGTCGCTGTGCCATCGCGGCTTCCTGGTGCTCGGCAGCAAGGAAACCCTGGATTTTTCTGGCTACAGCAAACACTTCGAACCCTTGGTCAAGCAGGAACGGATCTACCGCAAATCATGAACGACGCCGCAGCCAGCCCGATTCGCGGGATTGAAGCCATTGTCGTCGGCGCGTCTGCCGGTGGTGTGGAGGCGTTGCTGAGTATTTTCGGCGAGCTGCCCCAAGGCTTCGCGCTGCCCATCATTGCGGTGCTGCACTTGCCGGATGAGCGCCGCAGCCAACTGGCGGAAGTGTTCGCGCGGCGGCTGCGTATTCCGGTGCGCGAGGCCCGCGACAAAGAAGCCATCGAGGCCGGCACGTTGTACTTCGCCGGTCCCGGCTACCACCTGTCGGTGGAGCAGGACCGCAGCCTGTCCCTGAGCCAGGAAGAACGCGTGCATCACTCGCGCCCGTCCATCGATTTCCTGTTCACCTCGGCGGCGGACGCGTATGGCTCCGGCCTGCTGGCGATCCTGCTCACCGGCGCCAACCAGGACGGCGCACGCGGCCTGGCCTACGTTAAACAGCAGCACGGCATCACCGTTGTACAGGACCCTGCGGAAGCACGCGTGGACGTCATGCCCCGTGCAGCCCTGGCGTTGCAGACACCTGACCATATTCTGACTCTGGGCCGGATTGGCTCATTGCTGGTTTTGCTGGAATCTACCCCATGTTAAGTACCGTCCAGGCCAAGCTGCTGATCGTCGACGATCTGCCGGAAAACCTGCTCGCCCTCGAAGCGTTGATCAAACGCGAGGATCGCCAGGTCTTCAAGGCATTGAGCGCCGACGAAGCGTTGTCCCTGTTGCTCGAGCATGAGTTCGCCATGGCGATTCTCGATGTACAGATGCCCGGCATGAATGGTTTTGAATTGGCCGAGCTGATGCGCGGCACCGAGAAGACCAAGAACATTCCCATCGTATTTGTGAGTGCCGCCGGGCGCGAACTGAACTATGCGTTCAAGGGCTATGAAAGCGGCGCCGTGGACTTTTTGCACAAGCCGCTGGATATCCATGCGGTCAAGAGCAAGGTCAACGTGTTTGTCGACCTGTATCGCCAGAGCAAGGCGATGAAACTGCAGGTTGAAGAGCTGGAGCGCAGCCGCCGCGAGCAGGAGCTGTTGCTCAACCGCCTGCAGGCCACCCAGGCCGAGCTGGAGCAGGCGGTGCGCATGCGCGATGACTTTATGTCGATCGTCGCCCATGAGGTGCGCACCCCGCTCAACGGGCTGATCCTGGAGACTCAGCTGCGCAAGATGCACCTGGCGCGGGACAACGCTGCCGCATTCACCCTGGACAAGATGCACGCCATGGTCGACCGCGATGAGCGTCAGATCCGCAGCCTGATCCGTTTGATCGAAGACATGCTCGATGTATCGCGCATTCGCACCGGCAAGTTGTCGATCCGTCCAGCGCGTTTCGACCTGGCGCAACTGGTCAGCAACCTGGTGGAAAACTTCGCGCCGCAAGTGGCCGCCGCCGAATCGTCCATGCAGCTGTCGGCCGAAGGGCCGGTGGTGGGCAACTGGGATGAGTTCCGTATCGAGCAGGTGATCACTAATCTGCTCACCAATGCGCTGCGCTACGGGGCCAAGAGCCCGGTGGATGTGCGGGTGTATCGCGAACACGGCGAAGCGCGGGTCGAAGTGCGCGACCGAGGGATCGGCATCAGCGAGGAAAACCAGAAGCGCATCTTCCAGCAATTCGAGCGCGTCTCCGCCAGCCAGGTAGCGGCGGGGCTGGGCCTTGGATTGTTCATCTCAGAGCAGATCGTCGCGGCCCATGGCGGCACCATCGAAGTCGAGAGCCGGATAGGCGAGGGCGCCCTGTTTCGGGTGTGCCTGCCCCTTGAACCCACGGCGTGAAATCAATCGTCACCTCGACGCAACCTTCTGCGTGACCCTATGGTCGTAGTTGCAGCAATTGACCGGACAAAGGCTTCCCATGAGTGAAGATGCACAAGATGTCGTACTGATCGTCGAAGACGACGAATCCATTATGTTTGTGTTGGGTGAGTACCTGGCGGGCCTGGGTTACCGGGTCTTGAAGGCGATCAATGGTGAACAGGCCTTCGAAATCCTGGCCACCAAACCGCACTTGGACCTGATGGTCACCGATTACCGCCTGCCGGGTGGCATTTCCGGTGTGCAGATCGCCGAGCCGGCGTTAAAGCTGCGGCCGGAGTTGAAAGTCATCTTCATCAGCGGCTACCCCCAGGAAATCCACGACTGCAACAGCCCGATCACGCGCAATGCGCCGGTGCTGGCCAAGCCGTTCGATCTGGATACGCTGCAGGAACATATCCAGCGCCTGCTGGCGTGAGTGGCGCGGCGCTTGTCAGGCGCCGCTAATGCCAACGGTTCAGTAAATTCAAGACGATTGAAAATCGGCCGACGGATTTCTTCTGCTGAAATTCGGCGCGGTTGCTGGCCACTATCCTGCAACGAGACCTCTACACGCCGCATGGCAGCGTACTGTGCTACAAGCACGCCATCGCAAATTTCAAGGGCTCCCGGGCGCTGCAAAAACGTTGCGCGCCTGACAGTTTTTTGTGGTGAGCAAGCCGGTTCACCACCACAAAACTCTCATTTCCCCAGGTTAGGTATCACTGAAGATAGGTATACCTATGCTCAGGCAAGCACGCCCCTGATGCTGGATTCCAGGGTGCTGGAGGGTGTGAACACTATGTCAAAGCCCGCGCCCGTGTCCATGAACTCTTGAATGCCCGCCTGTTGCTCCGCGCCAAGTGGGTAGACGTTGGCTTTACCTGCGGTGTTGGGCACCTGTTTTGTACCACCAAGGGCGTGATCCAGTGCATGTGAGTTTGACTGATAGAGGTGCAGTTGGCCGTCCGGGGCTTTCTGAAGGTAGACGGCATGAACAATTTTATCTTTGTTGTAGCCGCCTCGACTCACAAAGGTCATGACGCCTGATTCGTTGATATGGGCGGCATTGAAACTAGTTTTGCGCGTGCCGGGGCCAATTTTCATGACCTGGTTATAGCGCTCCGATCCGCCATTGAGGACTTCGGGGATGATCTTGTTGAATGCGGTGTCGGTGATTTTTTTGTCGGCTTGAGCAGTGCGCAAGGCGGTGGCGTAACAGATATCCAACTGAGGCTCTTTATCCAACTTTTTGAACAACGCGACCAGATTGTCACTCAGCTCTGCACTGGAAAGCACTTTGGGTTCGAAACCCTTGAGCGCCGGGCCGAAGGGCTGCCGCGTCGCTGGGTTAAAGGCATGCCAGTTGCCCATCTTTTCATCCAGCCGGGCAAATAGCGCCAGCTCGTCGATTGCGTTGGACGATTTGATCCCACCCTGGGCGATCCCCGGCGTCTTTGTGAGGGCCACGGCGTCAACTTTGGTCAGGGCCGCGCGCAGTTGCTTGAAGCCTGTGCGTGTGGCTTCGTATCCACGTCGCACCGATTTGACTGCTCCTCGGGCCAGATCCGCCACGCCGTCCAGCGGGTTGATCGCCCCGATAGCGGCGCGGCCGATAATTCCGGTGAGTCTGGACGCTTTGCTCAACCCACTGGCCGCACTACGCAGCACTTTTGCGCCCTTGCCTACAACGCCGGTGCCGGCCGTCAAAAAGCCCAACGCATCAAAGGCCAGGTCCGTGATTCCGCCGCCGATGTCACCTTTTGAAAAACTGACGATCGCCGAATAAAAGGGGATCAGGTTAAGTACAGCTTCCTGGATTTGTTTGTAGGTAGGCACTTCCTGGTCAAAGGTGGTCAGCACCTGGCCTTGTTGCTGGATTTTATTGACCAGCCCCAGTTCCTGCGTGACCGTGCGCGCAATCGCCTTGGTTCGGTTACTGTTAAAACTCTGTGGCGTTCGCTCGTCAGGCGGGGTTTCCTCGGTCAGGCCTGGAGCGCTGTCGAAGCCATCGGCCGATAGCTTTACCGGCACCATGTCGTAATGAAAGTGCGTGTGGACCGGGGGTTGCCGTCCAGGCTCGAACAATCCCAAGTCGGGGCGCTGTTTGATTGTCCCATCTACGTTGATCTGGTAGTGCCGAGTGTGCGCATTGCGTGTAGTACGGAAGATCAACTCCGTGGGTTCGGGTTCGTTCGAAGCGCCGTTACCTACTCGCCGGGTAGCCCCGCCGAAGTTGTCCTGCCTGACGCCGACCTCCCGGAATACGCTCAGCGCGCCATATTGAAAGTCTTTTTGTTCCTCGAGCGGCAATTGCGAGAGGTTGAAGTTGATACCGACTTCGACGCTTTTTTCCATTCCCTTCGCATAAGTTGAAATGTCCTGCCTGAACGCGCCGATGAGGTCAGGCCCCTCCTTCAACTTACTGGCCACGTCAGCAATATCCAGCTTGTCGCTGAGCGAGACCCAGCGGTAGTCGGAGCCCGACGTTTGAGTAATTGTCTGCTGAGCCGAAATGAACGGATAGAAACGACCAGCCTTGAAGTTATCGAGCCCGGAAGATTTTCCGGGCAACGAGAACAACCGCTCCTTCAGATAGAGGTCCTTGATTGAGTATGGTCCCGGAAAATCCACATGTGCCGGGGAGAGCTGGATGACCTTCGCTTCCAGGTCGACATCCGGGCCTAATGTCGCTCTCAAATAGTCATCCGTTCGTTTGTGCAAATCAGGCACATCGCTGCTACGGGCCTCGGACGCCTGCTTCAATGCTCGGATCTGCTCATTGAAGGCGCTGCGCACCCGTTGCATCTGCCCATCGTTATACACATCGTGCGGGTTCGATTCGATCACGCCATTGGCCACGCCCCAGTCCTTGAGCGCAGTGTTCTGCGCCTCCCATTCGACCTTGCGTTGCGTTTGCGTGACAGGCGCCGTGCTCGCCCAAGTCATCACCTGGGAGTAGGACATGTCTGCTGTTGCACCGGGCGTTGCAGATTCGATACGCGCCACGGCGGTGGCGAAACTGACCCAGCCATGTGAGCCGTAGAGCAGTTGCTCGGGGAGCCCCTTGACCAGAAACTCCGGGGCCCTTGATGACAGCAACAGATGCGCCTGTAAGCGCGCCTTCTCGGGCGAGGACGAGCGACCGGTGGTTTCCAGGTGTTCGGCCAGACGCGTGACGACCTGCGAAGCGGGCCTGCCCCAGTGGTGATCGCCGGCCAGGTTGAAGCCGGCCACCTGGGTTCGGGTTGATGGCGCGTTAGGCGCGGGGGCGTCCGTATCCTGACTTAAGGCCGCCAATAGCCAGTCATTAACGCTGCCTTTGATCGAGTTGGCCTCGAACCTGGCTTGGATAGCCAGGCCAAGCGCCTGTCCCTTGGGCGATTGAATCAGTCTGTCGAGAACTCGGCGGGGATTGGCCAGTTGCGAGGGTTCCAATGAAGCGCCGTGCAGCAAGTACTCAAGAACGTTCTTGTAGGGGCTTACATCCAGATCACCCACGGTAGCGTGCCGCAGCATACTGCGCAGTGTCAGTTGGCTCTGCTCGTCAAGAGGCATGGGCCAGGACAACGCGCCGCTGTAGTCACCAAGCGCCGGGCCTTTCTCCAGCGTCTTGGGCAGCGCGTCCAAGAGGTTTTGCACTTGCTCGGCGTTGGTGGGAAGGTCCCAGCCATTTTGCAGGATGTAATCGTTGAGGCTGACCTTCGCGCCAGCCTGCGTGGCGAATGCCTGCGCCCAGGAAGAGTCGGGATGGATGTCAAGTCGGGTGCGCTGCAGATAATCAACAATTTCGTCACTCAAGACACTGCCCGAGTCCAGGCCCCTGCCGAGGTGGCGCAACTCGCCCAGCAGGAAGTACAGGTTGCTGTTGTCGCCCCGTACCCGTTTCTGTTCATTGAGCGCTTCGTCGCTGCGTGCGGCATAGAAAGCCGGGTCGCGGTCCCAATCCACACTCATGAAGGTCAGATCACGCTCCAGACGCACGGCTTGCTCTTGCGCTTGCGTCGGGTCGTTGGCAGGCGGTTGGAAGTAGAAGGCGCGTACCAGCTTCCACGGCGCGCTGTCGCTGCGCTCGGTCAGCGGCGGCTTGAAGACGTAGAAGTTGGAAATGGCCCGTCCTGCCATCATCAACGGCCCGCTGACCGTTGCCCAATCCTTGTTTTCCGGACCGACTACGAGCCGTGGCGGATTAGACCCGCGATTTTTCGGATTGTAGAACACCTGACCGGTATCCGGCTTGATTCTGATGCTGTCAGGGTCTGCGCCCACGCGTCTTATCCAATCGAGCACCTCGGGGGACTGCATCGCGCTTCCCAATTGCTTCCACCATTGTCCGAACGTCGAGTGCATGGGCATTGCTTCGACCATGATCGCATTGTCCTTCTCCGGGTCGCCGGCGATCTGGAGCAGCGTTTTGGCATAACGAAAGGCCATTTCGTTGTCGCCGGACACACCCTGCACCCCTTGGGGCGGTTGCCCAAGGTTCACCTGGGCCGCGCGCCCGACCGGTGGCTCGCGTACAGCGAGCTGCGTTGGGGCTTGAGCCTCGACGGGCTGGGTGAGTAACGTTCGAAGGGAAGAGATCATCATAGGCAAGTAACTCGCTGGCGTTCAGAAATAACTCAGCGCAGAGCGCGCGGACCTATTGCTGAGTAACCGTTACTTGTAGGACCGTTCCACGATGCCACGGGTCGAATGTTGCGGCATGTTGACGCTGCGTCGATTACGCCCGGATCATCTCCCGCACCTTGGCCGTCAACAGATCAAACGTGAAGGGCTTGGCGATCAGTTGCATCCCAGGCTCCAGGAACCCGCCGCGCACCGCCGCATGCTCGGCATAACCGGTAATGAACAGCACCTTGAGGTCTGGCCTGATCTGCCGGCCGATTTCGGCCAGTTGCCGGCCGTTCATGCCGGGCAGGCCAACGTCGCTGATCAGCAGGTCGATACGCTGGTCCGACTCGATGATCGGCACGGCGGTGTTGGCATCGCCGGCCTCGACGTAGGCATAGCCCAGTTCCTTGAGTACCGCACTGACCAGCACGCGCACTGCGGCGTCGTCCTCGACGATCAGTACCGTTTCGCCTTCGTTGGCGAACGGCAGCAGCGTCGGATTGCTCGCTTCATCGGCGACCACTTCGCCGACGAAGCGTGGCAGGAACAGGCTGACTGTGGTGCCTTTGTCGACTTCGCTGTGAATGATCACGTGACCCCGGGATTGGCGGGCAAAGCCGTAGATCATCGACAGCCCGAGCCCGGTGCCTTGGCCAATCGGCTTGGTGGTGAAGAACGGATCGAACACCCGGCCCATGACACTTTCGGGGATGCCGCACCCGGTGTCGCTGACGCTCAATTCCACGTAGTCGCCGGGCGTGAGTGAGCCGTAGGCGGCGGTGAACACGCTGTCGAGGTGGCGGTTGCTGGTTTCCACCGTCAGTCGGCCGCCATTGGGCATGGCATCCCGCGCATTGATCACCAGGTTGAGCAGGGCGCTCTCCAGCTGGTTGGGGTCGGCTTCGGCGGTCCACAGTTGCTCGCTCAAGCGCATGTTCAGGCTGATGCTTTCGTTAATGCTGCGTTGCAGCAACTCGCCCATGGAGGTGACCAGTCGATTGATCTGCACCGGTTTGGAATCCAGGGACTGGCGGCGGGAAAACGCCAGGAGCCGGTGGGTCAGCCCCGCCGCCCGGTTGGCGGAAGTCACGCCCAGGTCGATCAGGCTGTCAAGGTCGTCGAGCTTGCCGCGGGCCACGCGCCGGCGCAGCAATTCCAGGCTGCCGATAATACCGGTGAGCATGTTGTTGAAGTCATGGGCGATGCCGCCGGTCAACTGACCGACCGCTTCCATCTTCTGGGACTGGCGCAACGCCTCTTCATTGCTGCGCAACTGCGCGGTACGTTCTTCGACCTGTTGCTCAAGCGTTTCCAGGGTGCGCTGCAGGCGCAGTTCGCTGGCGCTGAGGTCGATCAAGCGATCGCGGGCCTCGTACTGGCGGCGTCGCCCACGCAGGGCTGCGCTGACCAGGCTGATCAACGTTACCGGATGGAACGGCCGCTCGAGGAAGGTCACGTTACCCAGCAAGCCACTGAGGTCCGACGAACCGTTCTGCTCGCTGCCGCCGTGGTGAGTCAGCAGTACGATGGGCAGGTCCGACCACGCCGGTTGACGATGCAAGTGCTCCAGCAATGGCTCCAGATCGACCCCCCGCAAGGCTTCGGCGGCGATGATCAACAGGCCGGCACCTTCTTCCAGGGCCTCGCACAGCGCCATGAGATTGCTGGCAATGATGCCGCTGTAGCCGGCTTCGTTGAGCATCATCAGCGCCAAGGTGCCGTCGCGGCCCAGAGGCGCCAGAACGATAGCGCGCTCGGAGGCGGGTGCCAGGGCCGTCACTCTCCCTCTTCCTTCAACAAAGGCGAACCGGCGCCCATGTAGGTAGGAATGCCACGCAGGACGCCCTGGAAGTTGGCCAGCGGTTCACCGACGGTCATGCCCTGGTGACTGATGCGATACTCGCGAATGGTCGACTCATGGGTGCCCGTGCGTTTCTTGATGATGGAGATGGCGCGACGCACTTTGCCCTGTGCTTCGAAGTAACGCAGCAGGATCACGGTGTCGGCCAGGTAAGTAATGTCGACCGGCGCCTGCATGTCGCCAACGAGGCCATGTTGCGCGACGGTCATGAACGTCGCCGCGCCACGGCGGTTGAGGTACAGCAACAGCTCGTGCATATGCAGGATCAAGGCGTTTTCTTCAGGCATCGCGGCCTGATAGCCGTTGATGCTGTCGATCACCACGGTCTTGATCCCGCGCTCATCCACGCAACGTCGCACGCGGTGGGAAAACTCACCAGGCGACAGCTCGGCGGCGTCCACCTGTTCGATCAGCAGGTTTCCGGTCGCTTGCAGCGCGACAAGGTCAATGCCCATATTGCGCATGCGTTCGAACAGCAGCCCCAGCTCTTCGTCGAAGATAAACAGCGCGGCCTTTTCCCCACGCGCTACCGCGGCGGCGGCGAAGATCATCGAAATCAGCGATTTGCCGGTGCCCGCCGGACCCAGAATCAGGCTGCTGGAGCCGGTCTCGACACCGCCGCCCATCAACGCATCCAGTTCGTGGATGCCGCTGCTCAGGGTCTGGCGCACATAACCGCCACGATGCTCGGCCGCCACCAGGCGCGGGAACACATGAATGCCGTCGCCCATGATGGTGAAATCGTGGAACCCACCGCGGTATTTCTGGCCGCGGTACTTCACCACGCGCACGCGGCGGCGTTCGGCGCCGTAGTTGGGTGTCAGTTCTTCCAGGCGGATCACGCCGTGGGCGACGCTGTGCACGGTCTTGTCCAGGGATTCGGTGGTCAGGTCGTCCAACAGCAGCACCGTGGCGTCATAGCGCACGAAGTAATGCTTGATGGCCAGGATTTGCCGGCGATAACGCAGCGAACTCTGGGCAAGCAGGCGGATCTCGGACAGGCTGTCGATCACCACGCGGGTTGGCTTGACACGCTCGACTACTTCGAAAATCTGCCGGGTCGCTTCACCCAGTTCCAGGTCCGAGGAGTACAGCAGGCTCTGCTGGTGCTCGGCGTTGAGCAGGCTCTCGGGCGGGGTCAATTCAAAGATATGGATATTGTCGTCCAGGTCCCAACCGTGGGACTTGGCACCCTGGCGCAGCTCACGCTCGGTTTCGGACAGGGTGATGTACAACGATGTTTCACCGTTTTTCGCGCCGGCCTGCAGGAAATGCAAGGCTACGGTGGTTTTGCCGGTCCCTGGCTCACCTTCGAGCAGAAACAAATGGCTGCGGGACAACCCACCGGAAAGAATGTCGTCGAGACCTTCAATGCCGATGGCTGCTTTTTCGGTTAACAACGCTTTAGATGTAGACAAGAAGTGCCCTCAGGTCACATACGAGGAGATGTGCGCACCCGTTCGGGCGCGCCTTAAGCACTTGACCGTTGGCTGTTGCGGGGGTTCAACGTTTTGCGCGGGTTTGTGCGCGACTGCGACTTTTTTCCAACTTTTTGTATAAGCCTTACAGGCCTTGCTGCAGCGCCGGGTCATCCGGGTTCTGTTGTTCGAGCTGGGCCAGCAATACCTGCACGTTCTGCAACTGGCCGCTCTCTTTCCAGTAGTTGATCAGCAACACGCGCGCCTTGCGGTTGGCCGGGTGGCGCTGGACGATTTCTTCCAACTGGCGCTGGGCAGCTTCCAGTTCCTGCTGGGCGTGCAGAGTGGTGGCCAGGTCGTAGCGGTAATCCTGATTATCCGGTTCCAGCTCTACCGCTTTGGACAGGCCGAGCAACGCATACGTGCGCTCGCCATGGTGCAGCAGCCACAGGCCGAGGGCGTGCTGCAGGTAAGCCGACTCCGGATGCGCCGCCAATTGCCGGGCCAACAGCTGCCGCGATTCGTCGGTCTTGCCCTGTTTGTCGAGCAACTCGATCTGCGCCACCACCGCCGGCAGATTGTCCGGCTGCAGGCGTGTGGCCTGTTCCAGCGCATTTTGCGCCTCGGGCAGCAGCGCGCTGTGGATGTACAGGCGCGCCAATTGAATCCAGCCTTCAGCAGTTTCGGGCTGGGCCTTGAGGTGTTTGACGTATTCGTCCAGCACCTGTTGCAGCGGGCCGAAATACAGGCCCAGGGCGTCGGGCGACAGGCCGAGCAGGGCGTTGGCGGCGGCAAAACGAACGCGTTGCTCCGGGTCATCCAGCAGCGGACCGAGCAACAGAGTGCGCTGGCCGCTGGGCACCAGGCCGACGATGCTATGGATCGCCGCCTCGCGCACCAGCGGTGCCTCGTGAGCCAGGTCCTTATCCGCCAGCTTCAGCGCCTGGGGGCTGGGGTAGTTGGGCAATTCGGCATGCAACGCGGCACGGCGTTCCGGCGACAGGTCCGGGCGCGCGAGTTGCTGGTACAGCACGCGCGCTGCGCCGGGCTCGCCGTTATGCGCCTGTTTCAACGCTTTCGAATAGCCTTTGGCAATGGCAGGCGGCACGGCCACTTGGGGGGTGTGGGTGAAATACCCAATGATCAGTCCGATAAACAACAGGGCGCACAGGCCGACGAGGGCGTAACGGCGTGACTTTGACATGCAGGCGTCCGAAAGCGTGGGCAGCTCGTTTAAAGCCGCAAGCTTCGACCAGACCACGGCAGGTGTCAAACCCGCATCAGGTGAGCACGTATTCCACCGGCTCCAAGGCCGGCGGCAGCTGCGTCACACCGAGGGCGGCCAGCACCTCGCGCTCCAGGGTGCGCAGGATCGCGTTGCAGGGCAGATCGTTCTCGTCAAAGCCAAACGGGTCTTCCAGGTCATCGCCGATTTCGTCGAGGCCGAAAAAGGTGTAGCTGACAATGGCGGTGAATACCGGCGTCAGCCAGCCGAGGGGTTCGGCCATGGCGAAGGGCAGCAGGATGCAGAACAGGTAGATGGTGCGGTGCAGCAGCAGCGTGTAAGGGAAGGGCAGCGGCGTGTGCTTGATCCGCTCACACGCGGCCTGCACCTGGCTCAGGCTGACCAGGCGAGTTTCCCACTGGGTGTAGCGCCATTCGCTGATTGCGCCGCGCGCGGCCAGTTCGCTGAAGCGCGCGCCCACCTGCTGCAGCACTTGATCGGGCAGGTTCGGGTGGTCGGCCTGCGCCTGCGTCCACGGTTGTATGGCCGAGGCTTCGTCTTCATGGCGCAGACGCGCGATCAAGCCGTGGGCGAAGCCACACACAGCGCGCAACACGTGCGCTCGCTCGGACGTATCGGTCAGCACCTGGGTTTGCCGAATCAGCGAGCGCACTTCGATCACCATCTGACCCAGTTGCTTGCGGCCTTCCCACCAGCGGTCGTAGCAGGCGTTGTTGCGAAAACTCATGAAGATCGACAGCGACAGCCCGAGCAAGGTGAAGGGGGTGGCATTGACCTTGGAGAAGTACGCCGGGTGCAGGGTTTCCACCAGCACGATCACCGACGCGAGCAACGTCACCAGCAGGCTGCGCAAGGCAATGCGCTTGGCAATCGACCCCTTGAGGGAAAACAGGATACCCAGCAGGTTGGGTTTGGGACGCACGATCATCGGGCGGGAGCTTCTCAGGTGGCGCAGCTCGTCAGGGTAGAAGCTGACGGGCAGGGCGTCCAATCGCTTGGGCCGACCGCTTCATCGGCGCGGTCTATGATCAAACGCGGCATTGGCCAAAACAGTCAGCCATGTTGAAGGCTTTGACCATTGCTGGTGAAGCGCGCTGGAGCGACTATTTCCGCGGTGCTTGTCGTAAAAAAAACGTCCTGAAAATAAAAACGACCGAAGGATTCCAAGCGATGCGTGACTATTTGGCCGCCACCACCGAATTTGATTATCCGCTCACCGTCGAGGCCACTCTGGCGGGCAGCCTGCAGGGCCTGAACGCCTGCGTCGAATGCTGCGACCGCTACGCGTTGCCGGGGCGCATCGCGCTGTTCTGGGAGGGCAAGGACGGGCGCAGCGCCACCGTCACTTTTACCGACCTGCAGGACCAGGCGGCACGCTTCGCCAATTTCCTCCTCGCCCAAGGTGTGAAGCGCGGCGACAAGGTCGCCGGTCTGCTGCCACGCACGGCGGAGTTGCTGGTGGTGGTGCTGGCCACCTGGCGCATAGGCGCGGTATACCAGCCGCTGTTTACCGCGTTCGGCCCCAAGGCCATTGAACACCGTGTGAACAGCTCCGGCGCGGCGCTGGTGGTCACCGACGCGGTTAACCGGCCCAAGCTCGCCGAGGTGCAGGGTTGCCCCCTTATCGTCACGGTCGCTGGCCCCAAGGGCGAAGGCATCGTGCGCGGCGACTTCAGTTTCTGGGCCGAGCTCCCCACGTATTCCAACCTCTGCGAGCCGGTGCTGCTGAGCGCGGAGGAACCGTTCCTGCTGATGTTTACGTCGGGCACCACCGGCCCGTCCAAAGCACTGTCGGTGCCGCTCAAGGCGATTGTCGCATTCCAGAGCTACACCCGCGACGCCGTCGACCTGCGGCCCGAAGACGCGTTCTGGAACGTCGCCGATCCGGGCTGGGCCTACGGCATCTATTTCGGCGTGACCGGGCCGCTGTACATGGGCCACCCGATTACCTTCTACGACGGCCCGTTCACCCTGGAGAGTACCTGCCGGGTGATCAACAAATACGGGATCACCAACCTCACCGGTTCTCCCACCGCCTACCGTTTGCTGATTGCCGGCGGCGAGCAGTTCGCCCGGTCGATCAAGGGCAAACTGCGCATTGTCAGCAGTGCCGGCGAGCCGCTGAACCCGGAGGTGATCCGCTGGTTCGCCGACAACCTCGGCGTGACCATCCACGACCACTATGGCCAGACCGAGTTGGGCATGGTGCTGTGCAATCACCATGGCCTGGCTCATCCGGTGCACGTCGGCTCCGCCGGGTTCGCGTCGCCGGGGCACCGTATCGTGGTGCTGGACGAGGCGTACCAGGAATTACCCGCCGGCCAGCCCGGCATCCTGGCCATCGACCGCGAGCAGTCGCCGATGTGCTGGTTTGCCGGCTACGAAGGCGTCAAGACCAAGGCCTTTGTCGGCAAGTACTACCTCAGCGGCGACACCGTGGAGCTGAACCCGGACGGCAGCATCAGTTTTGTCGGACGCAGTGACGACGTGATTACCACTTCCGGTTATCGCGTGGGCCCGTTCGACGTGGAAAGTGCACTGGTCGAGCACCCGGCGGTGATCGAGGCGGCGGTGGTCGGCAAACCCGACCCGGAGCGCACCGAGTTGGTCAAAGCGTTCGTGGTGATCAACGAGCAATACCGCGCCACGCCGGAACTGGCCGAAGAACTGCGCCTGCATGTGCGCCAGCGCCTGGCCGCGCATGCCTATCCACGGGAAATCGAATTCGTCAGTGACTTGCCCAAGACCCCCAGCGGCAAGTTGCAACGTTTTATCTTGCGTAATCAGGAAATCGCCAAAGCTCAAGCAGCGGTGGCGTGATCCCTTTTTAAGGACACAACGATGCAGATTGAAAACAAGGTATTCCTGGTCAGCGGCGGCGCTTCGGGCCTCGGCGCGGCCACCGCCGACATGTTGGTCGGTGCCGGCGCCAAGGTGATGCTGGTGGATTTGAATGCCGACGCCGTGGCGGCCAAGGCCCGGCACCTGGGCGACAACGCCCGCAGCACGGTCGCCGATATCAGCCAGGAAGCGGCGGCTGAAGCGGCGGTGCAGGCCACGGTGGCGGCGTTTGGCGGGCTGCACGGGCTGGTCAATTGCGCCGGTGTGGTGCGTGGCGAGAAGATCCTCGGCAAGAACGGCCCTCATGGGCTGGCGAGTTTTGCGCAGGTCATCAACGTCAACCTGATCGGCAGCTTCAACCTGCTGCGCCTGGCGGCGGCGGCCATCGCTGAAACCGAGGCCAATGCCGAGGGCGAGCGCGGCGTGATCATTAATACCGCGTCGGTCGCCGCATTCGACGGGCAGATCGGCCAGGCTGCATACGCGGCGTCCAAAGGCGCGATTGCCAGCCTCACCTTGCCCGCCGCCCGAGAACTGGCACGCTTTGGCATCCGTGTGATGACCATCGCCCCCGGCATCTTCGAGACCCCTATGATGGCCGGCATGACCCCCGAAGTACGCGACTCCCTGGCCGCCGGCGTGCCATTCCCGCCGCGCCTGGGCAAACCCGCCGAATACGCCGCGCTGGTGCGGCACATCATTGAAAACAGCATGCTCAATGGCGAGGTGATCCGTCTCGACGGCGCCTTGCGCATGGCGGCCAAGTAAGGAGGACAACCGATGAACGATCCGATTGTGATTGTCAGCGCCGCACGTACGCCCATGGGCGGGTTTCAGGGCGACCTCAAGGGCCTGACCGCGCCGCAGCTGGGCTCTGCGGCGATTCGCGCAGTGGTCGAGCGCGCCGGCATCGCCACCGATGCCGTGGATGAAGTGCTGTTCGGTTGCGTGTTGCCCGCCGGCCTCGGTCAGGCGCCGGCGCGCCAGGCGGCACTGGGCGCCGGGCTGGACAAGGGCACTCGCTGCACCACCCTCAACAAGATGTGCGGCTCGGGCATGGAGGCGACCATCCTGGCCCACGACTCGCTGGCGGCCGGCAGCGTCGACGTGGTGATCGCGGGGGGCATGGAGAGCATGTCCAACGCGCCGTATCTGCTGGACCGCGCCCGCAGCGGTTACCGCATGGGCCATGGCCGTGTGCTCGACCATATGTTCCTCGACGGCCTGGAGGATGCCTACGACAAAGGCCGCCTGATGGGCACCTTCGCCGAAGAGTGCGCCCTGCATAACGGCTTTACCCGTGAAGCCCAGGACGCCTTCGCCATCGCGTCCCTGGGCCGCGCCCAGGAGGCGATCAGCCACGGGCACTTTGCCGCCGAGATCGTGCCGGTCCAGGTCACGGTGGGCAAGGAACAGAAAACCATCCTGCACGACGAGCAACCGCCGAAGGCCAAATTGGACAAGATCGCCCAGTTGAAACCGGCGTTCCGCGAAGGCGGCACGGTGACGGCGGCCAACTCCAGCTCGATCTCCGACGGCGCGGCGGCGCTAATGCTGATGCGCGAGTCCGAGGCGCTCAAGCGTGGCCTCAAGCCGTTGGCGGTGATCCACGGGCACGCGGCCTTTGCCGATGAGCCTGGATTGTTCCCGGTGGCGCCGGTGGGGGCGATTCGCAAGCTGATGAGCAAGACCGGCTGGACTCTGGACGAAGTCGATCTGTTTGAAATCAACGAAGCCTTTGCCGTGGTGACCCTGGTGACCATGAGCAAGCTGCAGATTGCGCATGCCAAGGTCAATATCCACGGTGGTGCCTGCGCGTTGGGGCACCCGATCGGCGCGTCCGGCGCGCGCATCCTCGTGACCCTGCTCGCAGCCCTGCGCCAAAAAGGCCTCAAGCGCGGCGTGGCCGCTATCTGCATCGGCGGTGGCGAAGCCACGGCCATGGCCGTCGAATGCCTGTATTAAGGACTCTGCACCATGCTGCCCAATGACGAACACCTGCAAATCAGCGATGCGGCCCGGCAATTTGCCCAGGAACGCCTCAAACCATTCGCCGCCGAGTGGGACCGCGAGCACCGCTTTCCCAAAGAAGCCATCGGCGAGATGGCCGAGTTGGGCTTTTTCGGCATGCTGGTGCCGGAACAGTGGGGCGGTTGCGACACCGGTTACCTGGCCTACGCCATGGCCCTGGAAGAAATCGCCGCCGGTGACGGCGCCTGTTCCACCATCATGAGCGTGCATAACTCGGTGGGCTGCGTGCCGATCCTCAAGTTCGGCAACGATCAGCAAAAGGCCCGGTTCCTCACGCCTCTGGCCAGCGGCGCCATGCTCGGCGCGTTCGCCCTGACCGAACCCCAGGCCGGCTCGGATGCCAGCAGCCTGAAAACCCGCGCGCGCCTGGAGGGCGATCACTACGTGCTCAATGGCTGCAAACAGTTCATCACCTCCGGGCAGAACGCCGGGGTGGTGATTGTGTTTGCCGTAACCGACCCGGCGGCGGGCAAGCGTGGCATCAGCGCGTTTATCGTGCCGACGGACTCACCGGGCTACAGCGTGGCGCGAGTCGAGGACAAGCTCGGCCAGCATGCTTCCGACACCTGCCAGATTCTGTTCGAAGACCTGAAGGTGCCGCTGGCCAATCGCCTGGGGGAGGAGGGCGAGGGCTATAAAATCGCCCTGGCCAATCTTGAAGGCGGCCGCGTAGGTATCGCCGCACAAGCGGTGGGCATGGCCCGCGCTGCGTTTGAGGCGGCCCGCGACTATGCCCGCGAGCGCGAAAGCTTCGGCAAGGCGCTGATCGAACATCAGGCTGTGGCGTTTCGCCTGGCGGACATGGCCACGCAGATCGCGGTGGCGCGGCAGATGGTGCATTACGCCGCCGCCCTGCGTGACAGCGGCAAGCCGGCGCTGGTGGAGGCTTCGATGGCCAAGCTGTTCGCCTCGGAAATGGCTGAGAAAGTCTGTTCGGCCGCCTTGCAAACCCTCGGCGGTTACGGTTACCTGAGCGACTTTCCCCTGGAGCGCATCTATCGCGATGTGCGGGTCTGCCAGATTTACGAAGGCACCAGCGATATTCAACGCATGGTCATCTCACGCAATCTCTAAGGAGCCGATACATGAGTTACGAGACTATTTTGCTTGAGGTTCAAGGCCGGGTCGGTTTGATCACCCTGAACCGCCCGCAGGCGCTGAACGCGCTGAACGCACAGTTGGTAAGCGAGTTGAACCAGGCCCTGGATGGCCTGGAGGCCAATCCGGAAATCGGCTGCATCGTGCTGACCGGTTCGAAAAAGGCCTTCGCCGCCGGCGCCGATATCAAGGAAATGGCCGAGCTGACCTACCCGCAGATTTATATGGACGACCTGTTCAGCGACAGCGACCGCGTGGCCAACCGCCGCAAGCCGATCATCGCCGCCGTTAACGGCTTTGCCCTGGGTGGTGGCTGTGAGCTGGCGTTGATGTGCGACTTTATCCTGGCCGGTGACGGTGCCAAGTTCGGCCAGCCGGAAATCAATCTGGGTGTGCTGCCGGGCATGGGTGGTACTCAACGCCTGACTCGCGCGGTGGGCAAGGCCAAGGCCATGGAAATGTGCCTGACCGGGCGTTTTATCGATGCAGTCGAGGCCGAGCGCTGTGGCATCGTCGCACGTATCGTGCCGGCCGACGATTTGCTGGATGAGGCCTTGAAAGTCGCGACGCTGATTGCGGGCAAATCGGTGCCGATCAGCATGATGGTCAAGGAAAGCGTGAACCGTGCATTCGAAGTGAGCCTGTCCGAAGGCGTGCGCTTTGAGCGACGGGTATTCCATGCGGCCTTCGCGACGCAGGATCAGAAGGAAGGCATGGCGGCATTTGTGGCCAAACGCGCGCCGCAATTCAAGGACCAGTAAAAATGTGGGAGGGGGCTTGCGCCAATGCCGGTCAGTTAAGAGACGGAACGGGCAACCAGTAACCTGTGGCGAGCGGGCTTGCCCCGCGTCGGGCTGCGCAGCAGCCCCAAAACATAGTCCCGGAGCTGCCTGGCATACTGCGACGCTCCTATTGGGGCTGCTGCGCAGCCCAACGCGGGGCAAGCC
>NZ_JAAMRE010000069.1 GCF_013522705.1 Pseudomonas lurida | reverse complement strand
TTCATTGGGGCAGGCTCACGTTGCCGTCAGGCGGGCTGACAATATCGAAAGGAAAGTTCGCGGCGTCGGAGGCATCTGCCCCGCACGGTAGAAGCAATGTGACGATGAGCTCACCATTCTGTCGGGTGATGTCGCCGACGACGAAGTCGCACTCGACAGCTGAAGACGGCAGCACCGCGCCCTCTGGCAGCTCCCGAAAGTCGAAGCGCTCTCCATTGATGGTCAGCACATCGCTGCGCTTGCTGACGACCAAAGTCTCGTCAGAGCGTTGGGGCTGGAGTTTTATAATCATCAGAACCATCTCCCGAAAGCCGAAGCGCGCGCATAATAGGCCTGCTGCACGTTTGAATTTATGCTGATAAGAGCAGATTGAGTGGTCACACTCCGCGCTCGGTTGTTGCCAGAAAAATCGTTTACGGCGCTTGCATCGGCGATATTGACGTAGCAGTTGGGGGTGAAAGAGAACGCGGCGGGAAACGTCCAAGTGGCCGACCCTGATACGGAGGACAGCGTGATTGCGATCGTGGTGGAGTGGCAAATGAGCGTGCCGTCTGCAAATTTGACGTAATCACCATTGGCATTCGAGCCGCGCTCAATGACCGCGCCTGTCGGAGTGCCGCCGGACTGCGATACCGTGCCGATAATATCGGCCTTACCCGCTGATTTGCCCCCAAGCGCTGAGAAAGCTGCAGCCGGGGTCGTTGCCCCTGTGCCCCCCTTAGCGACAGGCACAATATTTTCAGACGAAACTGAGCCGAGCCCGGCGAGCGTGGAACCCCACTGCTGAACCATGAGGTTGACCGCATCGGCCAAGGCCTTTGGGTAGCCGTTCACGGGCACGATGCCGTAAGCGGCGCCCGTTGAATTGACGCCCCTGTACGGCGGCGAGATCGACACGGAGGTATCGCTCGACGGGTTGATCACCTGATAGATGCCGTTATCTGGACCGACAAACATGTCACCAGATCGACAGTTAGAAAACTTCGTGCCAACACCAATTACAACGGCATTGCCGTTAGCAACTGTTACCGTTCCTTCTGCGAACCAAGATGGCATGGCCTTCCCCAAAATTTTT
>NZ_JAAMRE010000068.1 GCF_013522705.1 Pseudomonas lurida | reverse complement strand
TTCGAGCTGGCCTGGGCTGAAGTGCGCCCAGGCGAAGAAAACCGGCCACGGTATCAATTGGCGATCCCCCGCGAGCTGGTGCCTCTGGGCTTTGTTTCGTCCTGCTATGGGCGGGTGGTGCGTGTGGGCAGCGGTACGGAAAGTACCTCGGTGCCGCAAACCTGGTTGATCAAGGACACAAGGCCTGGCGGCCTCGATCGTGACCCAAACGAGGATTATCACTCCGCACTCAAACTGCACTTGCCCCTCGACCTGCAACCTCCGGGCAGCGTGCTGGACCCTGATCGCGCAGCCCAGGGAGTCGTTCTCACCATTGATCGTTACCCTGAAATGCGCATTCGCGACACCATTGATCTTCGTTGGAACGGCCATCCGGTGATGTTGCAGTTGGACGCCGATCACATTTCCGGGGCCAGGCCCCTTGAAGTGCGGGTGGAGCCGGAAGTCATTAACCGGCCCCACGGCAGTGGCTTACTGACGATCCGTTTTCGGGTCTACGATGAAGTGCTGAATCTTTCCGGCGAACTTCAGCAATGGTCACAAGAGGTGCATCTGGAAAGTGATCTTGATCCCAACTTGCTGGAACGGCCGTACTTCCTGGTGGACAATGAAGACACTACCCATGTCAATTTCGATACCCAGGGTGAGGGTTCTTTTCAGGTAGAGGTGTATGTCCCCAGCCGGCTGCCCAACGGCTCCATCACACCGGCAGGTACCCAAATTCTCATTACGTTGAGCGGCATCCGGGCTGACGGCTCTGAGCATATTGTGCATTTACCCGCCCTCACGGCACGTATAGGCCGCTCTACCTACGCCCATGTGGAAAACAGCATCCTCAAGGCGCTGATCAATGGCTCCATGCAAATCTCCTACGAGTTGCAATTTCCACTGGGCACCGTGCTTGGCACATCGCGTCGCCTGATGGTCACCATTTTTGGCACGGTTTCCACCATGCCGGCGGTCAACGTGGTGGAAGATGACGCCGGCTTGATCGACCCCTCGATTGATTACATCACTGTCGAGTTTCCAGAGTACACGCCCTACGACCGCAACTACTCCGTCACCCTGCGCATGGAAGCCATGCG
>NZ_JAAMRE010000067.1 GCF_013522705.1 Pseudomonas lurida | reverse complement strand
GCTCATACATGGACGCCCCCAGTATGCCAAGCACTCAATTCGTGAAAACACAGACGGGATAAGGTTGCAGCCATACATCCGGACTTTAAGTGAGGCGGTGCCTCTGTCCCTGATGGAATTCGCTGATCGGGCTCTTATCACCACAACGCGCTCGAAGCGCTGTGAGCGGGGCAGAGTTACCCGATCCCGGTCCTACCTGTCTTGCCATCACGTCATGATCGCCTGAGCAACCTTGGAAGTACTCCTTCTAACGCATCACTTTTTCATTCCACCGAGCCGGCTACGCCACCGTTACGTCGGGGGTGTAGTCGGGTCGGAACTTGCCGCCATGGGCCAATAATGCCCAGGCTATCCGGGCCGTTTTATTAGCCTGTGCAACGACAGCAACGTTGGTGTGACGACGAGCCAATAACCCCTTCAGCCAATCCGCCGAAGGATCTGTCTTGCTCTCCACCACTCGAACCATCGAGCGTGAGCCATGAATCAGCAAGGTGCGTAAATAACCATCGCCCCGTTTACTGATCCCCAACAACGTGGGCTTGCCTCCGCTGGAGTGTTGTCGCGGCACTAACCCCAACCATGCCGCCATTTGCCGACCGTTACTGAAGTTTTTCGCGTCACCCACTGACGCCACTAGCGCGGTTGCAGTGAGCGGGCCAACGCCTGGGATTTCTGCCAGGCGGCAGCTGTCTTCATTGCTGCGATGCCATTGTTGAATCTCTCGTTCCAACTCGACGACCTGTCGATCCAGCTCTTTGAAATGCTCCACCAAGCGCTGCATCAGTTGGCGTAACGATCCAGGAAGAGCGTTTTCATGATCTTCCAAAATATCCGGCAAACGCTCGACGATATGTCGAATGCCCTGAGGCAAGACCACGCCAAATTCTCCAAGGAGCCCACGAATCGAATTAGCTTGTGCCGTTCTGGCCTTTACAAACCCTTGCCGTGCGCGATGCACCGCCAAAATAGCTTGCTGCTCTACCGTCTTGATCGGCACAAAGCGCATGTTGGGCCGAGTAACGGCTTCACAGATCGCTTCTGCGTCAGCTACATCGTTTTTGTTCGACTTCACGTAGGGCTTCACAAATTGCGGAGCCATTAACTTGACCGTATGACCAAGTGCCTGCAGTTTTCTTGCCCAATAGTGGGCTCCGCCACATGCCTCCATGCCCACTAGGCAGGGCTCCAGGTTGGCAAAAAAAGG
>NZ_JAAMRE010000066.1 GCF_013522705.1 Pseudomonas lurida | reverse complement strand
TGTATCGCACCAGTGCGGTGGAAGTGGATGTCGGGTTGGGGGTTGGCTGGAGTCATTCGCTGGCGCAGCGGCTGGTGGTCGACGGCGACTCAGTGGTGTGGACGGATCATGAGAACCGGTCGATCACTCTGCCCTTGCCCACGGTTGCTCGACCTGCAATCACCAATAGCTTGGCCGAAGCGGCGATCTATCTGGGGGCTTCGCCGGATGAATTGGTGCTGGCGCAGGCCTCGCGGTTCTACCACTTTCGCGATGGTGTGCTGACAGCGATCAGCGATGCGTATGACAACCGCCTGCGAATTTTCCGCGACGTGCTCGGACGTATCGAGCGGGTGGATAACGGGGTGGGTCGCTCGTTGTTTCTGCGCTACTCGTCCGGTCGCATCGTCGCGGTGGACTACCAGATTCAGCGCGCCAAGGAGCACGAGCCTTACGAATGGATCACCGAGCAGAACGTTGTTTCCTACGCCTATGACGACCTGGGCCGACTGGTCTCGGCGACCAATGCCGTCGGTGAAAGCGAGGTGTACCGCTACGACGAGCAGCACGTCATTGTTGAGCGTGGACTGGCCGGTGGGGCGAGTTTTTTCTGGGCGTGGGAACGCTCCGGCAAAGCGGCGCGCTGTGTGCGGCACTGGGCCAGTTTCTCGCAGATGGACACGCGGTATGTGTGGGGCGATGACGGCCAGGTCACGGTGCACAACGCCGATGGCAGCCAGGAAGTGTACGTCCACGATGACCGCGCGCGGCTTGTGCAGCGCACTGATCCGGACGGTGCCGAACACTTCAAGTCCTACGACGCTAAAGGCCGGCTGACGGTCGAGCAGGACCCGCTGGGGGCGGTGACGGCGTATCAGTACGACGAAGCCGGACGCTTGGTGGCGTTGTTTCCTGGGGATGATGAGCCAACAACCTACGAGCATGACAACGGTTTCGTACGGGTGGTGCGCCGGGGTGAAGCGGTCTGGAAATACGAGCGCAATGACCAGGGCGATGTCGTTCGTAAGATCGATCCCGATGGGCATGTCACGGATTACAGCTACAACAAATACGGACAACTGACCGGGGTTTGGTACCCGGATCACAGCTGCCATCGGCTGGTGTGGAATGAACGCGGTCAGCTCATTGAGGAGCAACTGCCCAATGGCGGGATCAAGCGCTATCGCTATGACGACCTGGGCCGCGAGGTGGCGCGCGAGGATGAGTTCG
>NZ_JAAMRE010000065.1 GCF_013522705.1 Pseudomonas lurida | reverse complement strand
CGAACTCATCCTCGCGCGCCACCTCGCGGCCCAGGTCGTCATAGCGATAGCGCTTGATCCCGCCATTGGGCAGTTGCTCCTCAATGAGCTGACCGCGTTCATTCCACACCAGCCGATGGCAGCTGTGGTCCGGGTACCAAATCCCGACCAACTGCCCGTATTTGTTGTAGCTGTAATCCGTAACATGACCATCGGGATCGATCTTGCGAACGACATCGCCCTGATCGTTACGCTCGTACTTCCAAACCGCCTCACCACGGCGCACCACCCGTACGAAGCCGTTGTCATGCTCGTAGGTTGTTGGCTCATCATCCCCAGGAAACAACGCCACCA
Source organism: Pseudomonas lurida (assembly GCF_013522705.1). Lineage (GTDB taxonomy): Bacteria > Pseudomonadota > Gammaproteobacteria > Pseudomonadales > Pseudomonadaceae > Aquipseudomonas > Aquipseudomonas quebecensis. The sequence continues at coordinate 876 of NZ_JAAMRE010000065.1, read as the reverse complement.
AGCGTCCGGCTTCGTCGTACTGATACGCCGTCACCGCCCCCAGCGGGTCCTGCTCGACTGTCAGCCGGCCTTTTTCGTCGTAGGATTTGAAGTGCTGCGCGCCATCGGGATCGATACGTTGCACCAGGCGTGCGCGGTCATCGTGGACATACACTTCCTGGCTGCCATCGGCGTTGTGCACCGTAACGTTGCCGTCGTCACCCCACACATACCGCGTATCCATCTGCGAGAAACTGGCCCAATGCCGGATGCATCTCGCCGCCTTGCCGGAGCGTTCCCACGCCCAGAAGAAACTCGCCCCACCGGCCAGGCCGCGCTCCACAATGACGTGCTGATCGTCGTAGCGGTATACCTCGCTTTCACCGACGGCATTGGTCGCCGAGACCAGCCGGCCCAGATCGTCATAGGCGTAGGAAACAACGTTCTGCTCGGTGAGCCATTCGTAAGGCTCATGCTCCTTGGCGCGCTGAACCTGGTAGTCCACCGCGACGATGCGACCGGACGAGTAGCGCAGAAACAACGAGCGACCCACCCCGTTATCCACCCGCTCGATACGTCCGAGGACATCGCGGAAAATTCGCAGGCGGTTGTCATACGCATCGCTGATCGAGACCAATGCGCCATCGCGAAAGTGATAAAACCGTAACGCCTGCGCCAGCACCAATTCATCCGGTGATGAGCCTAAATAGATCGCCGCTTCGGCCAAGCTATTAGTGATCGCCGGTCGCACAGAGGTGGGCAAGGGCAGGGTGATCGACCGGTTCTCATGATCCGTCCACACCACTGAGTCGCCGTCGACCACCAGCCGCTGCGCCAGCGAATGACTCCAGCCAACCCCCAACCCGACATCCACTTCCACCGCACTGGTGCGATACA
>NZ_JAAMRE010000064.1 GCF_013522705.1 Pseudomonas lurida | reverse complement strand
TTAAATTGGCGGTCGTCGATCAGGTTGAAAAGGGCGAACTGAGTTATAAAGAGGCTCAACGGCGCTATGGGATTCAGGGGCGGTCGACTGTGCTGGTGTGGTTACGCAAGCATGGACGGCAGGACTGGAGCCAAGGCGCCTCCATTCGCTCCCAGAGGAACCGCCCGATGGCCGAGCCAAATTTGCCGCTGACACCGGAGCAGCGAATCAAGGAGCTAGAAGAAAAGCTGGCCCTTGCCAACCAGAAAGCCCAATTTTTTGAAGCTGTCGTTGACGTACTGAAAAACGATTACGGTGTTTCTGTCGTAAAAAAGCGATCCGGCAAGTCCTCACCCAAGGGCAAATCGAAGGCCTGAGCATTACCAGGGCTTGCCAGTTTCTGGGCATCTCTCGGCAGGCGTACTACAAGCGCAATCGAGCTTACGATGCGCAAGCCAGCCATGCGCAAAGGGTGTTGGGGTTTGTGTTGGAGACACGCCTTCAGATGCCCAGGCTGGGCACTCGCAAGCTGCATGGTCTTATGCAAGCCGAACCTGAACTGACACAAACGGTGGGCCGGGATCGATTGTTCGACATTTTGCGAGACCATCGACAACTGGTTCCACGTAAACGCGCTTATCACAAGACTACTGACAGTCATCATCGCTTCCGTCGACATCCGAACCGGCTCAAACCCGGCCCTGACCAAGTCACAGCCACGGGCCCGGAACAGGTCTGGGTGGCGGATATAACCTATTTTCCGACCGAGCAAAGCGTCGCCTACGTAAGCCTGATTACTGATGCGTTCTCGCGCAAAATAGTTGGCCATCATGTACATGAAAGCCTGCGTACAGAATCAGTCATCAAGGCGATGACTAAAGCTCTTCGGCACCGAAAAACCGACCAGTCGCTGGTCCATCACTCGGATAGGGGCTCGCAATACTGCTCGGATCTCTATCAGAGGCTGCATGCAAAGCACGGCATCAGGTGTTCGATGACTGACGGATATGACTGCTACCAGAATGCTTTAGCAGAGCGGATAAACGGAATTTTGAAAACGGAGTTTTTGCTGCATCGACCTAAGAATCTGATCGAGGCCAGGCGCATGATTGACGAGTCGGTCGAGATCTATAACCACAAACGACCTCATATGGCCTTGAAATACAAAACGCCCGATGCGGTGCATCGGGCGTTATGAGACTGAAGCAGGTGTAAACCTATTTCAGGACTGGACA
>NZ_JAAMRE010000063.1 GCF_013522705.1 Pseudomonas lurida | reverse complement strand
GGTTCTTCACGGAATCCCGGGAAACATAGAAACAAGAACGCCGATTTGATGGATGATGTTCGTGCGAGCAAACACATCTAAAAAACCGGCGTTCTTATGCGCGATATTAATACTTTCCTTCCTTTTTGGGAGGGCTTTTCTGTCGTCGCGATCAAACCTGACGGCGACGCCCTTCAAATCGACCTGATCCCCCAGGCCACGCGATTTCCCACCTGTGGTGGCTGCCAAAAGCTCTGTTCAACAACTCATGAGTACTGCGATCGAGTCGTGCGTGACCTGCCGATTCTCGGTCGCGCAGTCCGCCTCAACGTGCAGCTCAGGCGTGTTGGCTGCCGTGATTGTGGCAAGCGCATGGAGGTCGTCAGTTGGCTGGATCGCTATGCCCGCATGACGCGCCGGCTGGCAGAGGCCGTTATTCAAGCCAGCGAACGCCTTCCTACACTGCATGTTGCGCAAATGTTCGGGCTGCACTGGGACACCGTTCGGTTGCTGGAGCGGCGCGCGCTGCAAGCGGCGTTGAGTGCCTTACCCAAGGCCCAGCCACGGCGCTTGATAATGGACGAGTTCGCGTTATTCAAAGGTCATCGCTACGCCAGCGTGGTGTTGGACGCTGATACTCGGCGAGTGCTTTGGATCGGCGAAGGCCGTAGCCGAGCGGCAGTCAGACCGTTTTTCAAAGAGCTGGGACCAGAAGGGTGCGCCCGAATTGAAGCGGTAGCGATGGACATGAACACGGCTTATGACCTGGAAGTTCGCCAGCACTGCCCAAAAGCACGGGTAATTTATGACCTTTTCCATGTGGTCGCCAAATATGGTCGAGAAGTGATTGATCGTGTTCGCGTTGACGAGGCGAATCGACTGCGCCATGACAAGCCCGCTCGAAAGGTCATAAAGCAAGCGCGATGGTTGCTATTGCGTAACCCGCAGAACCTGAAAAAGCCGGAACAGCAGGTTCATTTACAGGACCTGCTGGCTGCCAACCAATCGTTAATGACGGTCTACTTGATGAAGGCCGAGCTCAAAATGCTCTGGGCACCGAGCAATGCCTGGGACTGGAGATCAGCCTGGAAGCAGTGGCTGCGTCACGCTCAAGAAAGCGAAATACCCGCACTGATCCAGTTCGCAAAGCGACTAAAGGGCTACTGGCGGGGCATCGTGAGCCGGGTACGCTGGCCAATGCACACCGGTCAGTTGGAAGGAATAAACAATCGAATAAAGGTCATCAAACGAATGGCGTACGGTTACCGGGACAGCGAATTCTTTTTCATGAAGATCAAGAGC
>NZ_JAAMRE010000062.1 GCF_013522705.1 Pseudomonas lurida | reverse complement strand
GCCACATCCTTATTCACCAGCCCCGCCGCCGCTTCCCCTGAGTTGATCGCATACCCGTCAAGCACCTTCAAGTCGTCCACGCCCGGACTGCTGCAGGTCAGCCATACCCTTTGGTTGATAAAGCTCAACGGCCATTTACTGACACTGGCTTTACCTGGGCCGGTAAAGTCCGCCAGGTCCAGAACGCCGCCGTCCGGCAGTCCGTTGATCAGTGGTTGCGGTAAGTTTTCCGGCCGGATCATCTCCACCGTCAGTTCTTGAATGGCAGAGGTCACCCTGTCAGTTCTGATGGTCGCCACGTAACGCAAGGTGATCGTTTTACCGACGCTGTTGGCAATGATCCTTGCGCTGATCGGGAAGTCCACGCGCCCGCCGTCCAACCCGTACCTCCCAGAGATCGGCTCCATTGTGCAATCGGGATAGATCCATTGCAGTTCGATAAAGTGCGTACTGTTCATGCCCTCGTAAGCCACTGCCACAAAAGCATAGTGCTCGTACTGGAGTGGGTAGATGCTCAGGCTCGCACCCGGAAGGTTGTGGAACCTGGGCGCCGGCAGTTCGCTGGGCAGCGCTTGCACGGTGTAACGACGTTCGCGGAACAACACCGCGTTGGCTTTGTTCGAGCCCCGATCAAAACTGACCCAGAACTTGACGGTCAGTATCGACTCATCCTTCAGCTTTCGCAGTTCATCCACGGGCGTTGGCGGCAGGATGCCGTTAACCTCACCGTCGGCAGTGACCAGGTTGTTGGTGTACGTGGCTTCGAAATAAGGCCTTTCCAGGTCGTCATAGGTCCCGGCGTACTCCATCCACATGCGTTGGTTCCGATGGATGAAATGCCAGGTGTTGATCATGGTGCGCTCGGTGCCGGTCAGTCGTGACAGGTCGAGTATCGTTGCATCCCCCACGCCTTCAATGGTCGGGATCGGCAAGGTGTTGAGGTTGAGCAGCAACAGATCGAGGATCAACGACGGTATTTCGCGGGTACCCCGCAGCAGGAAGTATTGCACGCTGATCTGTTGGCCAAAGGGCGCGATGTTAGCCCCCACCACGTCGGCGGGGACAATGAAGTCCAGGGTTTTGTGGCTGTTGCCGTCCTTGGTTTCACTGTGGCTGCCGATGTCGGGAATGCCCGTCCATACGGCGCGGATGCGGTCGGTGGGCAGCATTTGCGGGAACGTGACCCGAATGGTCGCACCCTGTGTGACGGCTTCGGGCGTCAGTTGATCGGGGTTGCGGGAGGCTTCAAGCACTTCGGGTCGCAGCAAATCGCCCAAGGCTTGGCCAACGCTGACGATGAGAGTTTCAGAACGCAGGGCCCCGCCACTTGCCGGGA
>NZ_JAAMRE010000061.1 GCF_013522705.1 Pseudomonas lurida | reverse complement strand
TGAACTGACCCCACAAAGTTGGACGATTTTCTATCTATGCCTGAGCGGCCTGAATTCTGTATTCAACAGGACTCAGGCCGTTTAGCTTCAGTCTGATACGCGAGTGATTGTAATACTGGATGTACTCGTCGATGCCTGCGTGAAGCTCATCCAGGTCGTTAAATTTATTCAGATAAAAAAATTCGGACTTCAGTGTGCCGAAGAAACTCTCCATGGCCGCGTTGTCATAGCAGTTACCCTTGCGCGACATGCTCGGCGTAACGGAGCATTTTTTGAGAGCCCGCAGGTAAATGGGCATTCGATACTGCCAGCCCTGGTCTGAGTGCAAAACCGGTTTTTCATGCGGCTGAAGCCGCTTGAATGCACCTTTGAGCATCTTCCCGACCATATCGAACAACGGTCTTCTGGCAACCTCGTAGGAAATGATTTCGCCGTTGTACAGATCCAAAACGGGAGACAGATAAAGCTTCTGACCTCCAACTTTGAACTCTGTAACGTCGGTTACCCACTTTTGATTGGGTGACGGAGCTTCGAACTCACGCTTCAAAAGATTAGGCGCTGCCTTGCCTACCTCTCCCTTGTAGGCCCGGTATTTCTTCACCCGCACCAAGCTCTTGAGCTGAAGCTGCGCCATCAGTCGCTGAACAGTCTTGTGATTGACGAGATGACCAGCGCTCCGTACAGCAGCCGTTATGCGGCGATAGCCATACCGGCCCTTGTGCTCGTCGAACGTCGAGCGAATCTTGTCTTTCAGCTCTGCGTACTTATCAGCCGCTTGCAGCGCCTTTTGCTGATAGTAAAAGGTGCTGCGTGCCAAACCGGCAAATTTCAGCAGGCTTTCGAGAGAATGCAGCGGCCTCAGTCCTATTACGATTTGCGCTTTTTCTGCTGCGCTATTCGTTTCTTCTCCTGAACCAAGGCATCGAGCTTTTTTAGGTAGTCGTTTTCCATCCGCAACTGCTTCACCTCGGCAAGCAAATCATCGCGTGAGCGCGATTCGTCATCGGTTGAGCTGGGTTGAACAGGAGAAATGGTGGTCGGCATTTTTTTCGGACGTCCGGCTCTATTAGGCTGCTTGGTAAGGGCATCAAAACCGCCCTCATCAAAGCGGCGTTCCCAGAGGCCGATGATGTCGAACTTACGGATGTCGAACAAGGCCGCCGTCTGCCGATAGGACAGCTGTTCCTCACGCATACGGTTCAAAACAGACAGTTTGAAGTCGTTGCTATAGCGCTGCAGCTTTTTCTCTTTAAGTCCAGCAACGCCATGCACTTGATAGGCCGCGACCCACTGACGAAGGGATGAAAAGTCCACATTGTGACGGTGTGCAACATCCCTCAAACCCGCGCTACCGGAACAATAGTCCTGCACGGCTGCGAGTTTTGCTTGCTCTGTGTACTTACCCATGACGCCCCCAAAGGTTGTGTCCAACCTTTGGGGGTCAGTTCA
>NZ_JAAMRE010000060.1 GCF_013522705.1 Pseudomonas lurida | reverse complement strand
AGCAGACTGTGTGAAAACCTAGCAATCTGTCCGGCCCTTTAAGAGAATGCTCCGTATCGAAAGATACGGAGCATTTTTCGTTATGGCCTACATACAAGGCGAGTCCCGCAGCCAGACCAGCCTGTTCCCGGTCTCGCTGGAGGAACTGATCCCTGAAGATCACCTCGTACGGGTCATCGACCTGTATGTCACCAAGCTCGATCTGGGCCAGCTCGGTTTTGAGAAGGCTCAGCCCAAGGCCACTGGGCGCCCAGCTTACGACCCCGCCGATCAGCTCAAGCTCTATCTCTATGGCTATTTTCAGCGCATTCGATCGTCGCGGCGCCTAGAAGCTGAGTGCCAACGCAACATCGAAGTGATGTGGTTGATCAACCGGCTTAAACCCGACTTCAAGACCATCGCCGACTTTCGCAAGAACAACAAAGTAGCGTTCGTTACGACGTGCCGAGCTTTTGTGCAGTTCTGCCGATCCGTCGGCTTGATTGCGGGCGATCTGGTTGCGATCGATGGCAGTAAGTTTCAGGCAGTCGCTTCCTCGCGACGCCACCTGAATTTGAATCAGCTCAAGCGTCAGGAGGAGAAGCTGGATAGGCGGATCGCCCAATACCTGGCTGACCTGGATGCCGCTGATAAAGCAGAGGGCGAGCAAGTGGTCGATCGCACTGCGATCAAGGCGGCACTGGCGAAGCTTGAGGCCAAGCAGCAAGACAACCGTAGTTGCCAAGCTTTGATGAAGTCGATGGGGCTGGAGCAATTCAACACGCACGAAAGCGATGCCCGAATGATGCGCACGCCAAAGGGGCTCGTGTTGCCTATAACGTGCAAACAGCCGTGGACGCAGAGCACTGTCTGATTTTGCACCATGAGGTGACGCAAGATGGTGACGACCGCAAACAGCTTGAACCCATAGCTAAAGCTGCCAAGGCCGAACTGGGGCAGGACACGCTGACCGTGACAGCCGATATGGGCTACTCAAATGGCCAGCAATTCCAGGCGTGCGAGGATGCCTCTATTACCGTGTACGTGCCGCCAAACCGAACTTCGAATCCAGGCGGAGAGACATTATTCGAGCGCCAGGACTTTACCTATGACGCTGAACAGGATCGATACCAGTGCCCGGCAGGTCAATGGCTAACCCTGAAGCAGCGTTGCAAAGGCGACCGGATCTACCAGGCGGCAGTCAGCGACTGCGCTGGATGTGCGCTGAAAGCCCAATGTACAAAGGCTCAGCGCCGCTATGTCTCACGTCACGCACAAGAGGAAGCCTTTGAGCGTATGGCACAGCGGATGCAACTGCATCCAGAGATGATGGAGCGACGCAGATCCATCGTGGAGCACCCGTTTGGCAATCTCAAACAATGGCTATTTGGGAACGGGCGGTTCTTGCTACGACAACTTGAAGGGACGAAAGCTGAAATGGCCCTGGCCGTGACCGCGTACAACTTCAAGCGGGCGATCAGTGTCTTGGGAGCCAAGAAAATGATGCAACTGATGGGCTGAAGAGCCTTTTTCAGCACAAAAACAAACGCCCCGAACAAGTCGGGGCGTTTGGTCTAAGGCCTGTCAGTGTGTTTTCACACAGTCTG
>NZ_JAAMRE010000005.1 GCF_013522705.1 Pseudomonas lurida | reverse complement strand
CGTGAGCCGGGTACGCTGGCCAATGCACACCGGTCAGTTGGAAGGAATAAACAATCGAATAAAGGTCATCAAACGAATGGCGTACGGTTACCGGGACAGCGAATTCTTTTTCATGAAGATCAAGAGCATCTTTCCCGGCAATCCGTGAAGAACCAAAAAAAAGGGGAGCACCTGCTCCCCCGAGGATTAAACGGTTGTGTCGAAGGCTGGATCAGCCTTCGATTTCGATCAGGATCTCGCCAGGGTTGACCCGGTCGCCCTTGGCCACATGCACGGCGGTCACTTTGCCGGCAATCGCGGCCTGCACCTCGGTCTCCATCTTCATGGCTTCGGTGATCAGTACGGCCTGGCCGGCCTTGACCACATCGCCTTCCTTGACCAGCACGTCGACGATATTGCCCGGCATCGCGGTGCTCACATGGCCCGGCGCTGTTGCGTGCTTGCGCTGGCTGCCGCCACTGCTGACGAATTCGTTGAGCGGCTCGAACACCACTTCTTCGGGCATGCCGTCGATGGACAGGTAGAAGTGGCGCTTGCCTTCGGCCTTCACGCCGACGCCGGTGATGTCGACCCGGTAGCTTTCGCCGTGCACGTCGATGACGAATTCGGTCGGCACGCCTTCGCCACCGGCGCGGGCTACGCTGCCCGCCTCGGGAATCGGCAACAGCACTTCAGGGGCCAGGGTGCCTGCGTCGCGCTCCTCGAGGAACTTGCGCCCGATGTCCGGGAACATCGCGTAGGTCAGCACGTCCTCTTCGGATTTGGCCAGTGTTCCGATTTCACCGCGCAGCTTGGTCATTTCCGGCTTGAGCAGGTCGGCCGGGCGTACATCGATAACGTCCTCGCTGCCGATGGCCTGACGCCGCAGCTTTTCATTCACCACGCCCGGCGCCTTGCCATAGCCGCCCTGCAGGTAGAGTTTCACTTCGTTGGTGATGGTCTTGTAGCGCTCACCGGCCAGCACGTTGAAGAACGCCTGGGTGCCGACGATCTGCGAGGTCGGGGTGACCAGTGGCGGGAAGCCGAGGTCTTCCCGCACGCGCGGGATTTCCGCCAGCACTTCGCCCATGCGATTGAGCGCGCCCTGCTCCTTGAGCTGGTTGGCCAGGTTGGAAATCATCCCGCCCGGTACCTGATTGACCTGCACGCGAGTATCGACGGCGGTGAATTCACTTTCGAACTGGTGGTACTTCTTGCGCACAGCGTAGAAGTACAGACCGATTTCCTGCAGCAGCTCCAGGTCGAGGCCAGTGTCGAATTCGCTGCCTTTGAGCGCGGCGACCATCGACTCGGTACCTGGGTGGCTGGTGCCCCAGGCAAAGCTGGAGATCGCGGTGTCGATATGGTCGGCACCGTTTTCGATGGCCTTGAGTTGGCACATCGCGGCCAGGCCGGCGGTGTCGTGGGAGTGGATGAAAACCGGCAGGCCTTGCTCTGCTTTCAGCGCCTTGACCAGTTCACCGGTGGCGTACGGCGTCAGCAGGCCGGCCATGTCCTTGATCGCGATCGAATCGCAGCCCATGGACTCCATTTGCTTGGCCTGGGCCACAAATGCGTCGATGGTGTGCACCGGGCTGGTGGTGTAAGCGATGGTGCCCTGGGCATGCTTGCCGGCGGCTTTTACTGCTTCGATGGCCACGCGCAGGTTACGCACGTCGTTCATCGCATCGAAAATGCGGAACACATCGATGCCATTCACTGCGGCCTTGGCCACGAACGCTTTGACCACGTCATCGCTGTAGTGGCGGTAGCCCAGCAGGTTCTGGCCGCGCAGCAGCATTTGCAGACGGGTGTTGGGCAACGCGGCGCGCAGTTTACGCAGGCGCTCCCACGGGTCTTCCTTGAGGAAGCGCACGCAGGCGTCGAAGGTCGCGCCGCCCCAGACTTCCAGGGACCAGTAGCCGACTTTGTCGAGCTTGTCGCAGATCGGCAGCATGTCGTCGGTGCGCATGCGGGTGGCGAGCAACGATTGGTGAGCGTCGCGCAGGATGGTGTCGGTAACGAAGATCTTTTTAGTCATTGGTATCTCCTCATAGCGGCAAGTTTCAAGCTACAAGCCGCAAGAAAAAGCCACTCTGCTTTTACTTGCAGCTTGCCGCTTGCAACTTGCCGCTGTTTATTCATAAACCCGCATGCGCGGCGATGGCGGCGGCGATGGCAAGGGCCAGCTCTTCGGGTTTGCGCTTGATCGAGTAGTTGGTCAGCTCAGGGTGGCTTTCCACAAAACTGGTGTTGAACTGGCCGCTGCGGAATTCCGGGTTGCGCAGGATTTCCTGGTAGTAGGCGGCGGTGGTCTTCACGCCTTGCAGGCGCATGTCGTCCAGGGCACGCAGGCCGCGGTCCATGGCTTCTTCCCAGGTCAACGCCCAGACCACCAGTTTCAAGCACATGGAGTCGTAGAACGGCGGGATCGTGTAACCGGTGTAGATCGCCGTGTCGGTGCGCACGCCGGGGCCGCCGGGTGCGTAGTAACGGGTGATCTTGCCGAAGCTTGGGAGGAAGTTGTTCTTCGGGTCTTCGGCGTTGATGCGAAACTGCAACGCAAAGCCACGGTGCTGGATGTCTTCCTGCTTCACCGACAGCGGCAGGCCCGAGGCGATGCGGATCTGCTCACGGACGATGTCGATCCCGGTGATTTCTTCGGTGATGGTGTGTTCCACCTGCACCCGGGTGTTCATCTCCATGAAGTACACCTCGCCCTCGGCGAGCAGGAACTCCACGGTGCCGGCATTCTCGTAGCCCACGGCCTTGGCCGCGCGCACCGACAGGTCGCCGATGTAAGCGCGCTGTTCGGGGGTCAGCTGTGGGCTGGGGGCAATCTCGATCAGCTTTTGGTTGCGACGCTGAATCGAGCAATCGCGCTCGAACAAATGCACTACGTTGCCAAAGCTGTCACCGAGGATCTGCGCCTCGATGTGTTTGGGGTTGACGATGCATTTTTCCAGAAACACTTCCGCCGAACCAAAGGCCTTGGTGGCTTCGGAGATCACGCGCGGGAAGGCTTGTTCGAGTTCTTCGCGGCTGTTGCAGCGGCGGATACCGCGACCGCCGCCACCGGACGTGGCCTTGAGCATCACCGGGTAACCGATGCGGTCGCCTTCGGTGAGCGCTTCGTGGATGTCGGCCACGTTGCCTTCGGTGCCGGGGGTGACCGGCACGCCGGCTTTGATCATGCTGCGGCGCGCTTCGGTCTTGTCGCCCATGCGGCGGATCACTTCAGCGGCGGGACCGATGAACTTGATCCCACGTTCGGCGCAGATGTCCGCCAATTCGGCATTTTCCGACAGGAAGCCGTAGCCGGGGTGCAGCGCATCGCAACCGGTTTCCACCGCCAGGTTCACCAGCTTGCGCGGGTTGAGATAGCCGGCCAGGGGCTCGGCGCCGATGCTGTGGGCTTCGTCGGCCCGTTTGACGTGCAACGCGTGGCGGTCGGCATCGGAATAGACCGCGACCGAACGGATACCCATCTCGGCGCACGCACGCACGATGCGGACGGCAATTTCACCGCGGTTGGCGATCAGGATCTTTTTTATCACTTGGAAATTCCCTTGAGCCGATTGCTGCGTTCTTCGACCCGCTGGAGCCGGGTCGGCGCGTGACCAAATGTTTCAGGCCAGTCGCGAGACACACACTAAGCTGCGCAAGGGATTAACAAAAATCAATAATTATTGGGTCGTGCATAAGTAAAGACTTATAGTTGGCCGGACGGCCTCGGAGGTGGAGACAAAATTATGCGCAAGTCATTGATGCGACTGACATTACGTCAGCTGCAGATATTCCACGAGGTGTGCGATTTGCGCTCTTACAGCCGCGCGGCCGAGGAAATGTCACTCACGCAACCGGCTGTCAGCCTGCAAATCCGCCAGCTCGAAGAGCTGATCGGCCAGCCGCTGTTCGAGTATGTCGGCAAAAAACTCTACATGACCGAGGCCGCCGAAGCCCTGCAACGGGCCAGTCGCGATATCTTTGGGCGCCTGGAAAACCTCGATATGCAGCTGTCGGACATGCAAGGCTCGCTGCAAGGCCAGTTGAAGCTGGCGGTGGAGTCCAGCGCCAAGTACTTCGTGCCGCACCTGTTCGCCGCCTTCAAGCGCCAGCACCCGGAGGTGCAACTGCAATTGACCGTGGTCAACCGCGCCCAGGTGATCCGCCGCCTCTCGGACAACCGGGACGACCTGGTGATCATGTCCATGGTGCCTCAGGACATGGGCCTGGAGTTCCTGCCCTTCCTCAACAACCCCATCGTCGCGGTGGCGCTGCCGGACCATCCGTTGAGCCTGCAAGGGCCGCTGCGCCTGCAGGACCTGGAGCCCTACACGTTGCTGCTGCGCGAACCCGGTTCGGGTACGCGGCTGGCGTGCGAAGAGTATTTCAAGGAAAAACGCGTGCACTTCACCCAGACGGTGGAAGTGGCGTCGGCCGAAGCCCAGCGTGAATGCGTCGCGGCCGGCCTGGGCATCGCCCTGTTGACGCGCCACGCCTTGAACCTGGAACTGGCCACCGGCGGGCTCAAGGAGCTGCCGGTGGAAGAACTGCCGCTGTTGCGCAGCTGGTGCCTGGTGCAGGCCAAGGCCAAGCGCCTGTCACCGGTGGCCCATGCGTTTCTGGGCTTTATCCGCAGCGAACGACAGCAGATCAGCGCCCTGGCTGAGCGCTTCGCTGGGCGGCCGCGGGTGCCTGCCAATGAAGCTCCGGATAGTCACTGATGCTCTGGAGCAACTGGCGCTCCTCACAACGGTCTTCGATTGCGCGACGGAACGCCATGCGGCGCTGGTCTTCCTGCTGACGACGGGTCTTTACGGCGCTGTTGCTGTCTTCGTAGGGACGTGCCATTTGGAATCTCCCAATGCAAGTGCGGGGAGCTCAGAATGGGCGCGAGGGATGACGGGGCGATGACAACCTGATGAAGATTCTGGACATACAGGAGCATCCCAATGTGGGAGGAAGCTTGCCCCTCCCACATTGGGATGTATGTACAGTGTTCAGTCGTCGAGGGCTTTGACGGACTTGGGTGACAGACGCAGGCTGCGCAAGCTGCGCTTCACGCTCTTGAGGTGATTGACCAGGCTCGGGCCACGGGCCATGGCTACGCCCATCGCCAGCACATCGATCACCACCAGATGGGCGATCCGCGAGGTCAACGGGGTGTAGATCTCGGTGTCTTCGTGCACGTCGATAGCCAGGTTGACCGTGGACAACTCCGCCAATGGCGTCTGGCTCGGGCACAGGGTGATCAACGATGCGCCACTTTCACGCACCAGGTTGGCGGTGATCAGCAAGTCCTTGGAGCGGCCCGACTGGGAAATGCAGATCGCCACGTCGGTTGGCTTCAAGGTCACGGCCGACATCGCTTGCATATGCGGATCGCTGTAGGCCGCCGCCGTGAGCAGCAGACGGAAGAATTTGTGCTGGGCATCGGCCGCTACCGCACCGGAGGCGCCGAAGCCGTAGAATTCCACACGCTGAGCCTGGGACATGGCTGTCACGGCTTTCTGCAGTTCCACCGGATCAAGCTTTTCGCGCACTTCCATCAGGGTGTGCAAGGTGGTGTCGAAGATTTTGAGGCTGTAGTCGGCGACGGAATCGTCTTCGTGGATCGCGAACTGGCCAAAACTGGCGCCGGCGGCCAGGCTCTGGGCCAGCTTGAGTTTCAGATCCTGGAACCCGGAGCAACCGATGGCGCGGCAAAACCGCACGATGGTCGGCTCGCTGATGCCCACGCTGTGGGCCAGGTCGGCCATGGAACTGTGCATCACGGCCGCAGGGTCAAGCAGCACGTGATCGGCAACCTTGAGTTCCGATTTGCGTAACAGGTGGCGCGACTGGGCGATATGTTGCAACAGGTTCAAAGGGCAGGACTCTTGTTATTGGCAGGGCCAGGGGATGTAGCAAGCTTGTAGTTATACTACAAGAATTGCCGTTTTGCCCGTCCAACGCATCACTAAATCGCCCTGCTGCCCTGTGATTCAAAGGGCACACACTTTGTAGCCACACGGGCGCGGTCGGCGTCGCTAAGATAAATCCGCATTTCCCCGCAACAAATCCGCGAGCCCGTCGGCTGGCATCGGCCGGCTGATCAGGTAGCCCTGCACCTCGTCACATTGCTCGGCGCGCAGAAAGTCCAGCTGTTGTTGATCTTCCACACCTTCGGCCACCACCTTGAGCGCCAACCCGTGCGCCATGGCGATGATCGCTCGGGTAATGGCCGCGTCTTCACGACCTTGGCCCAGCCCGCGAATGAATGTTTGATCGATCTTCACGTAATCCACCGGGATACGCTTGAGATAACTGAGGGACGAATACCCGGTGCCGAAATCGTCGATCGCCAGCTTCACCCCCAGGTCTCGCAGTTGCTGGAAGGTCGCGATGATCGGTTCGACGCTGTCGAGCAGTTGGCTTTCGGTCAGTTCCAGCTCCAGGTATTGCGGGTCCAGGCCGGTCTCCTCCAAGACCTGGCGCACCAGGCTGACCAGCTTGCCCTGACGCAATTGATGCACCGACAGGTTCACCGACACTCGGATCGGCGCCAGCCCCTGGCGTTGCCATTCGCAGGCCTGCCGGCAGGCTTGGCGCAACACGAACTCGCCCAGCGGCACGATCAGGCCGGTCTCTTCGGCCAGGCCGATAAATTCGCTGGGTGGCACCATGCCCCACTGCGGATGTTCCCAACGGATCAGCGCCTCCGCAGCATTAAGCTTGCCGGTGGCCAGGCATAACTTGGGCTGGTAGAACACGCTGAGCTGGTGTTCGTCGATGGCCTTGCGCAGATGGTTTTCCAGCTGCAGGCGCTCCAGCGTGCTGGCTTGCAGGCTGTCGGTATAGAACTGGAAGTTATTGCCGCCCAGGTGCTTGGCATGCTGCATGGCCATGTTGGATTGACTGACCAGCGCGGAAATTTCCCGCGCATTGTCCGGCAACAGGCTGACACCCATCGACGCACTGACCACCAGTTCATGCCCGTCCACCGTGACCGGCACACGCAGCTTGGCCAGCAATCGCGTGGCCACCCGCGCCAGGCTCGACAAACTGCCGTAGGCATCGAACAACACCGCAAATTCATCCCCGGACAACCGCGCAATGGTGTCGGCTTCGGGCAGTGCATTGATCAAGCGCCGGGCCATCTTCTGCAGCAACTGGTCAGCCACTTCATGCCCCAGGCTGTCATTGAGCAGTTTGAAGCGATCCAGGTTGATGTGCAGCAGCGCCAGGCTGCGGCCCCCCTGGCGCACGCGCTGATGGGCCTCGCGCAGGCGCTCGCGGAACAGCGAACGGTTGGCCAGGCCGGTCAACTCATCGTAATGGGTGAGGTAGCGCATACGCTCTTCGGACTCGCGCCGCGCCGACAGATCAGCGAAGAACCCCACAATGTGGCTGACATTTCCTCGCACATCACGCACAACGTTCAATTGCAGCCACTGCGGGTAGAGTTCGCCATTCTTGCGCGTTTCAACCAGCTCGCCCTGCCAGGTGCCATGATTGAGCAGCGCCTGGCGGATCATCGGAAAATGACGCCGCGCATCGCGGCTGCTGGGCAACTCCACGACATTACGACCCAGCATGTCGTCGCGCTCGAAACCGGTGACGCGGCTGAAGGCCTGGTTGACCGCAATCAGCTTATAGTCCGGATCGAGAATCACGATGCCTTCGCTGGCAGCCTCGAAGACGGTCGACGCCAGGCGCTGCTGCTCTTCCAGGGCTTTGCCGGCGCTGATATCGCGGCGTGTGCCGAGCATACGGGTCACACGCCCACCGCGCCCGTGTTCAACCGCGCGGCCACGGTCTTCGATCCAGACCCAGTGACCGTCGCCGTGCCGCACCCGGTATTCCACCTGGTAGTCCTCGCTGCGTCCTTTGAGATGCTCCACCAGCGCGCGCTTGAGCAGCGGCAAGTCGTCGGGATGCAGGCGCGGCTTGAGGTGGCTGAGCATAGCGGTGACGCATTCAGGCTCCAGGCCGAACAGCTCTTTGATTTGAGTGTGGTGCACCTCGTCGGTTTGCAGGTTCCAGTCCCACAACCCCAACTCACTGGCCTGCAGCGCCATGGCCAGGCGGGCTTCGCTTTTATTCAGGGCCTGGCTGGCGAGGTCCAGCTCCTGGCTGCGTTGCGCCACGCGATCCTGCAGGCCGACCTGCACATCGCGCAGCTCCTGCTCGACCTGGCGCCGTTGCTCGACTTCACGCACCAGCTCGTGATTCAACTGCTCACTGCGCTGCTGCGCCCGCTGCAGATGCTCGATCAGCGCCTGATTCTGAAAACGGCGCAATAACCCGCGCTGGATCAGGCGATTGACCTGCCACGCCACCAGGCTCAAGGACGCCAGCAGAATCAGGCCCAACACCCCCCAACCTTGTTGCTGCGGCTCACCATTCCAGAACAGATAGACGATGGAAGGCACCAGGCAGGGCAAGGCAAATGACAGAAATGCGGGAAAACTCACGGCATACGCCACGCTGGCCGACAAGGTGGCCGCGCCGATCAGCCCAAACACCCAGGCCTGTTGCATGAAGCTGTTGACCGGCGCCAGGGCGATGGCGGCAGTCGCCAATGTCAGGCCACTGACCGCCGAACCGAGCATGAACATGCGCCGCCACACCGGCTGGGCCTGGCGGCTGGGCATGGCCGAATCGAACGCCGCCACTTGGATCACGCGCAGTGCCACCAGCGCCAGCAGCCAGACCAGCCAGATGCTGTCGAGCAAATATTGCGCAGGGGTCCACAGCAACCAGGCGCAGACCATCCCGTTGACCAACATCAGCAGAGTCGGCAGCAACGAGCCCTGATACAGCAGACGCGTGCGCTCGACTGCCAGCTCGGTGGCGTACTGTTTGTGGATAACCTGCGCGGGCATCGCCGAAGGGCCGGGCAGATCGGTGCTGAGGGTCATAGGCAGTGTTCTTATAATGGTGAGCCCGAAACGTCGACGGAGCATACACAAGCAAGCGCTGCGGCCAAACTGCTCCACGTCATAAAAACCTCACGGCCGCGCCACGCAAACCTGTGGGCCAGACGGCTTGAGCGAGACACCGCGCGGGCTGCACTGCCTGACTTACCGGTCATCCGCCGCACCCGTGCACGGCGTGCGCCGAACGTTTTGCGTTGACCGCCCGGCATTGGCATTTGCCCCACTCTGCTGGGAGCCATAGAATGCGCCGATGCGCGATGATCTCTCTCTTTTGCTTAATTCCCTCAACGATGCCCAACGCCAGGCCGTAGCCGCCCCCGTTGGCCGTCAGTTGGTCCTGGCCGGTGCTGGCTCCGGTAAAACCCGAGTGCTGGTGCACCGTATCGCCTGGTTGATCCAGGTCGAAAACGCGTCCCCGCATTCCATCCTGTCGGTGACCTTCACCAACAAGGCGGCCGCCGAGATGCGCCACCGCATCGAACAGCTGATGGGTATCAGCCCGGCCGGCATGTGGGTCGGTACGTTCCACGGCCTGGCACACCGCCTGTTGCGTGCGCACTGGCAGGAAGCGGGCCTGAGCCAGACGTTCCAGATCCTCGACAGTGACGACCAGCAACGCCTGGTCAAGCGCGTCATTCGCGAGTTGGGCCTGGACGAACAGCGTTGGCCCGCGCGTCAGGCCCAGTGGTTCATCAACGGCCAGAAAGACGAAGGCCTGCGCCCGCAACATATCCAGGCCAGCGGCGACTTGTTCCTGGCCACCATGCGCAGCATTTATGAGGCGTACGAAGCCGCCTGCGTGCGCGCCGGCGTGATCGACTTCTCCGAACTGCTGTTGCGCGCCCTCGACCTGTGGCGCGATAACCCGGGCTTGCTGGCCCATTATCAAAAGCGCTTCCGCCACATCCTGGTGGACGAGTTCCAGGACACCAACGCCGTGCAATACGCCTGGTTGCGCCTGTTGGCCAAGGGCGGCGACAGCCTGATGGTAGTGGGCGATGACGACCAGTCGATCTACGGCTGGCGCGGCGCGAAAATCGAGAACATTTACCAGTATTCCGAGGATTTCCCGGACGCGGTGACGATTCGCCTGGAGCAGAACTACCGCTCCACTGCCGGCATTCTCAAAGCCGCCAACGCCTTGATCGCCAACAATACCGGGCGCCTGGGCAAAGAGTTGTGGACCGACGGCGGCGAAGGCGAAGCGATCAATCTGTACGCCGCCTTCAACGAACACGACGAGGCGCGCTATGTGGTGGAAACCATCGAAAGCGCCCTGAAAACCGGCCTGGCGCGCAGCGACATCGCCATCCTGTACCGCTCCAACGCCCAATCGCGGGTACTGGAAGAAGCCTTGTTGCGCGAGCGCATCCCGTATCGCATCTATGGCGGCCAGCGCTTCTTCGAACGCGCGGAAATCAAGAACGCCATGGCCTACCTGCGCTTGCTGGAAGGCCGGGGCAACGATGCGGCGCTGGAACGGGTGATCAATATTCCGGCTCGTGGCATCGGTGAGAAAACCGTTGAAGCGATCCGCGAGCACGCGCGTCACGCCGATGTGTCGATGTGGGAGGCCATGCGCCTGCTGATCGCCAACAAGGGCCTGACCGGTCGAGCGGCCGGGGCGCTGGGCGTGTTTGTCGAACTGATCGAGAACCTTGCGGCCAAGTGCGAGCAGATGCCCCTGCACTTGATGACCCAGACCGTGATCGAACAATCCGGGCTGATTGCCTACCACGAGGCGGAAAAAGGCGAGAAAGGCCAGGCCCGGGTGGAAAACCTTGAGGAACTGGTGAGCGCGGCCCGCGCCTTCGAGACCACCGAAGAAGACGAAGAGCTGACCCCGCTCGCCGCGTTCCTCGGCCACGCGTCGCTGGAAGCCGGCGATACTCAGGCCGACGAGCACGAAGACAGCATCCAGCTGATGACCCTGCACAGCGCCAAGGGCCTGGAATTCCCCTACGTGTTCCTGGTGGGCATGGAAGAAGGCCTGTTCCCGCACAAGATGAGCCTGGAAGAACCTGGCCGCCTTGAGGAAGAGCGCCGCCTGGCCTATGTCGGTATCACTCGGGCGATGCAGAACCTGGTGATGACTTACGCTGAGACCCGACGACTCTACGGCAGCGAGACCTACAACAAGGTATCGCGCTTCGTACGCGAAGTGCCGAAAGGGCTGATTCAGGAAGTGCGCTTGTCCAACAGCGTCAGTCGCCCGTTCGGCGGTGGTCAGCAACAGAATTCCAGCAACATGTTCGCCGGTTCCGAGATTCCGGAAACGCCGTTCAGCCTGGGCCAGCAGGTCAAACATGCGATCTTCGGTGAAGGCGTGATCCTCAACTTCGAAGGCGCCGGTGCCCAGGCCCGCGTGCAGGTGAACTTCGCCGAGGGCAGCAAGTGGCTGATGATGGGCTACGCCAAGCTCGAAGCGATTTGACCTGGACCAGGCAAGGCGCGGTTTGTGGTGGGTGGGCCGATATCTGTAATTAGTCCTACAGACCCTTCGGATTTCGTCCTACGCAAAAGCCCGAAACATTATGTCGCTAGCCACTGTCATTACACCTGTGCAACATGGCGCGCGTGCAATCCACAAATGGGAATTCCCTTTATGAAACGTTTTCTTAGCATCGCCATGGCGTTGTGCATCGGCCTGACGATGAGCCTCGACGCCAACGCCAAACGCTTCGGTGGTGGCAAAAGCTCGGGCGCAGCGCCCACTCACCAGACCAGCCAAATGGCCCCATCCGCCGGTGCCGGCGGTGCAGCAGCCACTGCGGGCGCAGCCGGTGCGGCTGGCGCTGCGGCCAAGGCCGGCGGCGCTTCGCGCTGGTTGGGCCCACTGGCAGGTATCGCCGCCGGTGGCCTGCTCGCCTCCATGTTTATGGGTGGCGGCTTCCAGGGCATGCAGATCTTCGACATCCTGATCCTGGCGGTCATCGCGTTCGTGATCTTCCGCTTCATCGCCGCTCGTCGCCGCAAGCAACAGGAGCACCTGGCTCCGGCCGGCGCGCCAATGCAGCGTGAAGTGTTCGAGCAGAAGCCGGCCATGGGTTCGATCTTCGGTGGTTCGGCCGCACCTGCCGCCCGTCCGGTGATCAATGCACCGGCCTGGTTCAACGAAGAACGTTTCATCGAAGCGGCCCGCAGCCACTTCCAGTCCCTGCAGCAACACTGGGACGCCAATGAAATGGACAAGATCGCCGAGTTCGTGACCCCGCAACTGCTGGAGTTCCTCAAGCGCGAACGCGCCGACCTGGGCGACGGTTTCCAGTCGACCTACATCGACGACCTGCGCGTCCAGCTTGACGGTGTGGATGACCGCGCCGACAAGACCATCGCCACCCTGACCTTCAGCGGTGTGTCGAAAACCTCGCGTTTCGACCAGGGCGAAGCGTTCAGCGAAAGCTGGAACATGGAACGTGCCCAGGGCGACAACCAGCCATGGCTGGTCGCCGGTATCCGCCAGAACGGCTGATCCGTACTCGCTTGAGCCAGCAACACCGAAACCCCGGACCTGTCCGGGGTTTTCTATTTCACGGTTGCACTTATAGCGAGCTACTGTATAAAACGCCCCTATTAACCCGCGCCATCAGCAAGAGGATCCCGGCCGTGGAAGAAATCATCGAACAACTGCGTGAAGCCAACGAACCGGTCCCGGTTCCGCTGGAACTGCCTGACGAAGACCTGCTGGTGGAAATCGAAGAACAGCTGTTCATCGACATCCCCTTTGTCTTCCGCGAGTTCCTGCTGACCGTCAGCGACGTGGTCTACGGCAGCCTGGAGCCGGTGACCGTCACCGACCCACAATCCCACACCTACCTGCCGGATGTGGCCGCCAATGCATGGGATGCCGGTGTCGATCGCAGTTTGATTCCGATCTGCCAGGACGGCGACGACTACTACTGCGTCGAGGAAGACGGCACCGTGGTGCTGTGGTCCGCTGAAGAAGAACTCATCCAGGAAGAAACCTGGGAATCGGTCTGGCACTGGGCGCGGGACGTCTGGCTGGAAAGCTGAGTCCACAGGCCCTTCAGTGCTCCGGCGTATCCTTATGGTTATCCAGCGTCTCCAACAACGCGACCTGCATGCGCGTATGCACGCGGATGAACCAGCGCCAGAGCACCGCCGCCACCGCTGCCGTGACCACCGCGATCAACACCAGCAACTTGTTGGTCGGCAGAATACTGGCCGACAACGCGGCCAGTAGCAGAAAGATCACCAGCAGCGACAGAATCGGAATCAGCTCGGCGATTACACGCCGCACACGCTGGGTATGCCGTCCAGCCATTTCCGGTGTCACGCTCATCTCCGCCAGCAGCATCGACAGCGCTTTGAGCTTGCGGTACGCCGCGATCAGGAACGGCAGCGACAACAGCAATGCGCCGCCCCAGATCAACGCCTTCTGCCAGCTGGGATCGCTGACCCAACCCTCCAGATAGCCACCGATACGGGCGGCGAAATAGCTGCCGGCCAGGAAGATTGCCACTACCAGCGCCAGGTTCACCCCAACCTGCAGGACGATCTTGCGGATCATCGCCGCCAGCATCGCACCCTCTCCCTGAGGCTGAATGCTGCGCAGCCACTCGCCATACAGACCGAACACCCGGCTCATGCGCTGGGGCATCACTGCCGCCATCTTCAATGACAACGGATCGGCACCGCGAATCAGATAGGGCGTAAGCAAGGTTGTAATCGCCGAAACCGCCACCGCCACCGGATACAGAAAGTCACTGGTCACCTGCAACGTCATCCCAAGCGCGGCAATGATGAAGGAGAACTCGCCAATCTGTGACAGTCCCATCCCCACCCGCAGCGAAGTGCGCCCATCGTTGCCTGCGATAAATGCCCCCAGGCCACAGGAGAGCATTTTGCCCAGCACCACGGCCACCGTGATCACCGCGATCGGCCAGGCGTATTGCAGCAGGATCTGGGGGTCGATCATCAGGCCGATGGCGACAAAGAAAATCGCACTGAACATGTCGCGAACCGGCTCGATCAGGCGCTCGATCTTAATCAACTGCCGCGACTCGGCCATGATCGCTCCGATCAGGAACGCGCCCAACACCATGCTGTATTCCAGCTTGACCACCAGCAGGCAAAAACCGAAGCACAGGCCCAATACGGTAATCAACAACATCTCGTTGCTTTCAAATCTGGCCACGTAGGCCAACAGCCGCGGCACCAGCAGAATGCCGATCACCAGCGCCACAATCATGAACAGCGAGAGCTTGCCGACCGTGGAGAACACCTCGCCGGAGCTGACCGTGCCGCTCACGGCAATGCTCGACAGCAGCGCGATAATGCCGATCCCGAGGATGTCTTCCACGATCAATACGCCGAAAATCAGCTGGGCGAAACGCTGGTCTTTCATCTTCAGGTCATTGAGAGCTTTGACGATGATGGTTGTGGAAGAAATGGCCAGGATCGCGCCGAGGAACAGCGAATCCATGGTGCTCCAGTCGAACCAGCGCCCGATTTCGTAGCCGATCCAGATCATCAGGATGATTTCCAGGAACGCCGCGATAAACGCCGTGGCGCCAACCTTGAACAGCTTGCGCAGGCTGAACTCCAGGCCCAGGCAGAACATCAGGAAAATCACCCCCAGCTCGGCCAGGGTCTTGATGGTGTCTTCGTCGTGGATCAGCCCGAAGGGCGGCGTGTGCGGGCCAATAATAAACCCGGCGACGATATACCCCAGCACCACCGGCTGCTTGAGCCGATGAAACAGGACGGTCACCACCCCTGCCACCAACATGATCACAGCCAAGTCCTGAATGAAGCTGATGGCGTGCATGGCGAGGGGCTCCTTGAGGGTACCGGCAGTTTTCCCACTTCAGCTCGTACCCTTAAAGGCTGAAGGAAAAATCTACCTAAAACGTAAGAAATGCCCTTAGAAAGGCTTTTGAAGGTTAACACCGCGACTTCCGGCGAAAAGCCGGTGCAATATATGGAAACAGATCGGCCCACGCGTGACGGCAAGCCGCCCACCGGCGTCCCGTTAGGGCTAGCGCAGTAAAGAGTTCAGCACCCGCAGAGGTGCTTTCCCCACCAATGCCTATAACCCGTGAGTGAGCTATGGAACCCGGAAACGCCCAGCTGTCGATGACGGTCTTGATGACCCCTGATATGGCCAACTTCTCAGGCAATGTCCACGGCGGCACCTTGCTCAAGTACCTCGACGAAGTGGCCTACGCCTGCGCGAGCCGTTATGCCGGGCGCTATGTAGTGACGTTGTCGGTGGACCAGGTGATTTTTCGCGAGCCGATCCATGTCGGCGAGCTGGTGACCTTTCTCGCGTCGGTCAACTACACCGGCAATACCTCGATGGAAGTGGGCATCAAAGTGGTGACCGAGAACATTCGCGAGCGCTCGGTGCGGCATACCAACAGTTGCTTCTTTACCATGGTGGCGGTGGACGACCAGCGCAAACCGGCTGCCGTCCCGCCGTTGCAACCGCATAACAGCGAAGGCAAGCGCCGCTTCGTGCAAGCCCAGCAACGTCGGCAGATCCGCCAGGAGCTGGAAAAGCGCTACCAGGAAATCAAGGCCGACGCGCCGTAAGTCCGAGGCTGTAAACCCATTCACCCTGTGGGAGTGGGCTTGCTCCCACAGTGGGCCCGGTGTGCTTACAGAGTGATGGGTGTCGCTTCGAAGCGAACGCGAGGATGGGCAATGCGGTCCTGGGCGCGCACCAGTTCCAGTTCATAACTGGCGCAGGCCTGGGTCTCGAGCAGCACTTCGTGCACCGCGGCGGCGGTGAATTCAAAAGCCGCCAGCAAGCTGTCACCCAACAGCACACGCGCCAGGAACAGTCCCGACGTCAGGTCGCCCACCCCCACCGGCTGACGAGGGAAGGCCAGCAACGGCCGGCGCAGGTGCCAACTGGCGTCGGCGGTCACCAACAGCATCTCGAAACCATCCGGCAGCTTGCCCGGGTAATCCAAATGCTTGACCAATACGGCCTTGGGCCCACGCGCCAGCAACGCCTTGGCCATGGCGAGGCAATCGAACAGCGAGCGCGGCTTGCGACCGGCGAAGCTGTCCAGTTCCAACTGGTTGGGGCACAGGAAGTCGGCCATCGCGGCAGCTTCGTCGAGCAGAAAATCGCTGACTTCCTGAGGCACGATGCAGCCTTTTTCCGGGTGCCCCATCACCGGGTCGCACAGGTAAAGAGCCTTGGGGTTGATCGCCTTGATGCGCGCCACGCCGCTGAGAATCGCCCGCCCCTGGTCCGCGCTGCCCAGGTAACCGGACAAAATGGCATCACAGTTACCCAGTTCACCGATGGCCGCAATGCCTTCCACCAACGCAGGAATTTGCTGCGGCGCCAACACTTCTCCCGTCCACTGTCCATACTGGGTGTGGTTGGAGAACTGCACCGTGTTGAGCGGCCAGACGTTCACCCCGACCCGCTGCATGGGGAACACGGCGGCGCTGTTTCCGGCGTGGCCAAAGACCACATGAGACTGGATCGCAAGCAGATGAGGGGTGCGTTTCATGCAGGGGGTTTCCGTAAAGCCATTTGGATTCTGGCCGCGCAGTATGCGACTAAACGCAGCCTGTACGACAGACCGGCGACGCAGTTAAGCTGCTCTCACTTTGTTGGAGTTCATCGCATGCTGACCCTGGGAAACATGTTCGTGTTGATGCTGCTGGCGACCGGTGCCGCCTGGGTGTGGCACAACCACGGCTTGCGCGAGCGCGCGCTGGAGCGGGTCAAGCAGCATTGCGCCAAGCTCGACGTCGAGCTGCTGGACGGCGCGGTGGCGCTCAAGCGTATCGGTTTTGTAAAGGATGCCAATGGGCGGCGGCGCTTGGCGCGGGTCTACAATTTCGAGTTCACCGTGACCGGCGAGACCCGCCACCCCGGCACCATCACCCAGTTCGGCGCCCATAGCGCGCAGATCGAACTGGCGCCCTACCCGTTCGAGATCAAGACCCCCTTGCCCAGCGCCGAGATCATTGAGCTGAGCCAGTGGCGCCAGGACCACAGCACCAAGAACCGTCAGTAACGGCAGGCCGCCAATCCGGCCTGCAATGCCGCCACGTCCTGTGGCGTGCTGAAGATCAATTCCAGACGAGAATCACGGCGCCATTCACTGGCCTGCCACGCAAGCGCGCTGTTATCCAACGCATTGGCGCTGACCCAACCGTCACGGCTGTGGATAACCAGCTTGGCGCGCCGCCAGGCGAGATCTGCCAGCCACGCCGCCACGCGTTGAGTGTCGAATTGCTGGCTCGGATGCCAACGCCACCCCACACTCCAGTTGCCCTCCTGGGCCTGGCTCAAACAGATCGGCACGGTGGGATCGCGCCAGATCGCCGGCCGTTGGGCCAAGCCCTGGGGTTGGTCAACGTTATCCACAGCCACACCCGCGTGCTGATCCAACCCCGGTAGCCGAGCCAATGGCAGACGCGCCTGGTGGGTCCAGTAACGCGGGCAATCGGGTAGCCGCGCTTCAACCGCCTGGCGCTGCGCCGCGTCCAGACCTTCATCCTTGTTCAACACCAGCAGCCCGGCACCGGCCAGCGCTTCCTGTTGCGCCGCGGGCAGGGGTCTACCCGCCGCCAAAGCCTGGGCATCCAGGACCAACACGCAGGGTTGCAGCGTCAGCACGCCCTGCCAAGGTGCCTCACGCAACTGCCTGAGCACCTGCGCCGGATGGCCCAGCCCCGACGGTTCGATAAACAAACGATGCGGCTGGGCCTTACGTAACAGACGGCCCAGGCCTACCTGGAACGGCGCACCGTTCACACAGCACAAACAACCACCGGCGACCTCGCCCAGGGCAATGCCGTCGTCATCCTGGCTCAGCAACGCGGCGTCCAGACCGATCTGGCCGAATTCGTTGATCAACACAGCCCAGCGCTCGCCTGGCGGGCGTTGGGCAAGCAGGTGCTTGATCAGGCTGGTCTTGCCGGCGCCCAATGGCCCGGCTATCACATGAGTGGGAATGTTCTGCAGCATGGAAGGCTTCATTCAGGCCATGGAGAGCGCTTGATCCTACGCGCTTATGCCAGCCAATCCAGCGTCAGAATCAAGCGGCGCTCACCGGCCCTCAAAGCGGGCGAGCGATGAATCAGGCCGTGACCTTCGTTACCGTGCCACTTGCTGCCTTTGAGCAGGGCCACCTCGCCGCAGTGGATCTGCTCAATGCGCGCGGTGGGCTCGGCGGCGGGTTGACCCAATCGGCGGCGGTCCATGATGCCTTCACGCAACCATTGGCTGCCAATCCCCGCATAGGTAGTGATCAGCCGCACCGGTACATGGTCGACGTGAAACCTTGGGCACATGGCTTTATCCAACAACCGCAGGCGCACCCCGATGCGGTGGGCACCGAGCAGGCAGGCAAAGGCGCTGACCAGCCATGACACATCGGCGATGAACCCTTCGTAGCCTTCAAGATCACGGCAATTGGCCGCCAGCCCCTGCAAGTTCGGCACCGCCTCCTCACTGCCGAGTTCCACCACCAACGAATCGGCCACGGGCTCGTTGAGCGCCACCAGCAAGGCGCCGAATTCGGCGATATGCAGCGGCAATCGGCGCTGCCACAGGGCCAGGTTCACCCCGTCTTCAAGGATGTCGGACAGTGCCAACGGGGTTTCGCCGCGAGTCTGGCGAATCAATGGGCGCAAGGGCGTCAATGCAGACAGCATCAGGCGGCGACCTCCTCATACCAGGGGCCAAAAGGGTCGGCCAGCAAGCGCCACCCCTCGACACCCAGGGCCATTTCTTCATCGGTGAGCAAGCACGCATCCAACTCGGCGCGCAGTCGGGCAAAGTCGATGTGCTGCCCGATAAACACCAGTTCCTGACGGCAATCGCCGCTGCCCGGCTGCCAATTGCCCATGATTGCCGCAACGCTTTCCTCGTCCTGCGGCCATTGATTTTTCGGCACGAAACGCCACCAGCGCCCGGCGAAGCCATGGCGCATCAAGCCACCGGCCTGGGACCAGCTGCCTGCATCCTGGTGTTTGCTGGCCAGCCAGAAAAAGCCCTTGGAACGCAGCAATTTCCCGTTGACCCACGGGCGATCGATAAAGTCGTAGAAACGCTGCGGATGAAACGGGCGCCGCGCACGATAAGCGGTGGACGCGATGCCGTACTCTTGGGTTTCCGGTACATGCTCGCCGCGCAATTGCTGCAACCAGCCGGGTGCCTGGGCGGCGCGTTCGAAGTCGAAGCGCCCGGTATTGAGGATCTGCTCCAGCGGCACCTCACCCATCACCATCGGGATGATCCTGGCCTGAGCGTTGAGGCGTTCAAGGATCGCCATCAGTTCCTCGCGCTCGTGCCGGCTGATCAGGTCGATCTTGCTGATCAGGATCACGTCGGCGAATTCGACCTGCTCAATCAGCAGGTCGGTGATCGAACGTTCGTCCTCGTCACCCAGCGTATCACCGCGCGAGGCCAGGCTTTCGGCGGCCTGGTAGTCGAGCAGGAAGTTGATGCCGTCGACCACGGTGACCATGGTGTCCAGCCGCGCGATATCGGCCAGGCTTTGCTGGTTTTCATCGCGAAAAGTGAAGGTTTCGGCCACCGGCAGCGGCTCGGAAATACCCGTGGATTCGATCAGCAGGTAATCGAAGCGCCCGTCCCTGGCGAGTTTGGTGACCTCCTCGAGCAAATCTTCACGCAAGGTGCAGCAGATGCAGCCGTTGCTCATCTCCACCAGTTTTTCTTCGGCGCGGTTGAGCGTGACGTCGCGCTGCACTTCGCTGCCGTCGATGTTGATTTCGCTCATGTCGTTGACGATCACTGCCACACGCAAGTTGTCGCGATTGCGCAGGACGTAGTTAAGCAGCGTACTTTTACCGGCGCCGAGAAAGCCGGACAGCACGGTAACGGGGAGACGATTGGGCATCAGGTCATTCTCATCAGGCCGCCCGTTCGAATCGGGCTGTTGTTAATGTTATAGTATAACAACACAAATAAGCCAACCCTCTTGCTCGTCCTGATGAAGACAGCAATGCTGGCGTCTGCCGATATCGAGATTGCTTATGAACTACTTGCTCTGCGGCCTCCTGCTGATCTTCGCGAGCCAGGCCAATGCCCAAGCGCCGACCTTGCTGGCCAATTGCACACGCAGCGCCAACCTGCTCGCCTGCGTAGACCCGTTGGGCAACGCCTACAGCGTGGCAACGGCCGGCAGTACCACATATCTGCGCGGCTTCGAGGTGATCGGGAAGCGCTACTGGGCGCAGACCAACAGCCGCTACGGGCAACTGACGTTCTTTACCGGGCTGGCGTCGGACGGTGAGGCGTGGGTCGGTTACACACGCCGGGTGGGTTGGACGACGGTCAATCGGTTTTCCAGCTCCGGCGGCGCCGGCGCTACTTTTACCTGCAGCCGCCTCACGGGTTGCTAGACGCGGGCGTTTTTCTGTTCCTGCATCCAGGCCATATAACTGTTTATCGGCGGGTTCTTCTGGAAGTAATTTTTCAGGCCCTCGAATAGCCCGTCAGCCACAGCCTGCTGATGACGTGCGTTCACCAATCGTTGCGCGTCCTGAGCGTTGGAAATAAAGCCGGTCTCTACCAGGATCGACGGTACGTCTGGAGACTTGAGCACTGCGAACCCAGCCTGTTCCACGCGTTTCTGATGCAGCGACGTGATGCTCTGCAGGCTGCCCAGTACCGAACTGCCCAATTGCAGGCTGGAAGCGATGGTGGCGTTCATCGACATATCGAGAATCACCCCGGCCAGCATCGGGTCCTTGTCCTTGAGATTGAGCAGCGTGGTGGCGCCCAGCAGGTCCGCGCCGTTTTCACGCTGGGCCATAAACCGCGCCGTGGCGGAGGTGGCGCCGCCTTCGGACAACGCGTACACCGAAGCGCCTGACGCAGTCAGCCGTGGCGCAGCATCGGCATGCACCGAGATGAACATATCCGCTTTGTGTCGACGGGCGATATCCACGCGCTTGCGCAGCGGCACGAAGAAGTCGTCGTTGCGCACCAGCTTCACGTCAAAGCCCTTTTCGCGCTTCAAGCGCTTGGCCAGCTGTTGGGCGATGGACAACACCACGTCTTTTTCGCGCTGACCCTTGGAGCCAATGGCGCCGGGGTCCTTGCCGCCGTGGCCGGGGTCGACCACTACGATGATGTCGCGCTTGGGATGGGCTTTGTCCACCGGCGCCATCCAGGGCACCGGTTCAGCCGCGATTTGACGGGGCGCCTGGGTAGCGCGGGTCAGGTCCAGCACCAGGCGGTGCCCTTGGCCGTCCTGGGGCGGCAGTACAAAACTGGTGAGCTGCATGGGCGCCGCCAGGTCCAGCACGATGCGTGTGTCGTTCCGGCCGAAATGCCCTGAGCGAATCGAGGTGATTCCGCTGTTTTGCAGCGCCAACTGCGAGAAGTTCCCACTGAGCCCGGCGCCGCTCAGGTCAATGATCAAACGCTCCGGCGCGGTCAGCGAGAAGGTCTTGTACTGCACCGGGCCGCTGAGGTCGAACACCAGCCGTAGTTTGTCGTCTGAACGCCACAAGCGCGCGTTGCGGATCTGCGTGGCGTGAACCGTGAACGGCAGGACGAAAAGTGGGCTGGCCAGGAGCAGGTTGAGAAGCTGACGTCTGTGCATGACAAGTACCGCGAATAGAGGAGCGTCCCTGCTCGACATGGCTGAACAAAGGCTGGCGTATAAATTTCATCGTCGATGAGATTGTTATACTATAACATGTCCAATTATTTCCAACGATGGACCCGTTTATGAACGCGCTGACTCTGCCGGACATTGCCGCGCAGGCTTCACGCCAAGCCTTGCCACTCGACTGGGTCGGCATGTGCGGCATTGCCCTGCCCATCCTTCTTGATAACCAGCGCCTGAGCGCCACAGCCGACGCCGGCGTCAGCCTGGACGATGGCACCGCACGCGGCATCCATATGTCACGTCTGTATCTGGCTTTGGAGATGCTTGACCAGCAGCCGCTTACGCCTGCACTTCTGCGCACTGTACTGCAGCGTTTTCTCGACAGTCATGAAGGTTTATCTAAGAACGCTTATCTGCGCCTCAACGCCGATCTGCTGCTCAAACGCCCGGCGTTGGTCAGCCCATTGGCGGGTTGGAAGAGCTATCCCGTCAGCATTGAAGCGCAGCTGAAAAACCAGATGTTCCACGTGGAACTAAAAATTGACGTGGCGTACTCCTCAACCTGCCCTTGCTCGGCTGCGCTCGCCAGGCAGTTGATTCAACAGCAATTTGTAGATGACTTCGCCAACAGGTCCTTGCAGCATGCAGAGGTGCTGACATGGCTAGGCAGCGCCAACGGCGTTGTCGCCACGCCCCATAGCCAGCGCAGTAGCGCGCAGTTACACGTGCACCTGCAAGGTGAACAGCTGCCGCTGCTGGAGCTGATCAACACGGTTGAAGCCGCTCTCGGAACCGCCGTGCAAACCGCAGTAAAACGCGCCGACGAGCAAGCCTTCGCCCTCGCCAACGGTCAGAACCTGATGTTCTGCGAAGACGCCGCTCGCCGCGTAAACCTCGCCTTGAAACGCTCGGACGCAATCAACGCCTTTCACCTCAAAGTGATCCACGCCGAAAGCCTGCACGCGCACGATGCCGTGGCTGAAAGCCGCTGGACGAGACACTCTGCATGATCACCTGCACCGCTTTACGCTGGGGCGCTCCCGGCCAACCGCTGACGCCACCTGTAGATTTCAACCTGGAAAAAGGCAGCCTCACCGGCGTGATCGGTGCCAATGGCACCGGCAAAAGCAGCCTGCTCAAGGTGATTGCCGGCCTGCAAAGGCCGCTGGCCGGTAAAGTCAGCGTGGAGGCACCACGACGCGGAGGCCTGGCGTTCCTACCGCAGCAACAGCACCTGGACCGCCAGTTTCCCATCAGCCTGCAGGAACTGGTCGCCGCCGGTTTCTGGGGCGTGCAACTCAGCCCGCAACGGCGCAGCCAGCGCCTGCAAGCCGTGCTTGAAGACTGGTGCCTCAGCGGCCTGGAACAGCGCCCGTTAATGGCCTTGTCCGGCGGCCAGTTGCAGCGCGCGTTGTTGGCCCGCATGAGCTTGTCGGAGTCGCCGGTGCTGCTGCTCGACGAACCCCACGCCGCTCTTGATGTAGAGGGCCAGGCGCTGTGCTGGAAACACATCCATGCCTGGCACGCGTCGGGCCGCACATTGGTGGTGGTCTGCCATGACCTGGCATCCGTGCGCCATCACACTCAAAACGTGTTGCAGATCAAAAGCACCGGCTGCTTGCTGGGCCCGAGCAAAGAGCTCATCCGACCCCAGCCCCAGATGCAGGTGGCTTGATGCACTTCGCCGCCCACTTGTGGATGCCCTTCCTCGACTTCGTGTTTATGCGCCGCGCACTGATTGGCGGGCTGGTGCTGGCGTGCAGCACCGCGCCGCTGGGCGTATTCCTGATTCTGCGGCGCATGAGCCTGATCGGCGACGCCGTGGCCCACGGCATCCTGCCCGGCGCCGCCCTGGGGTTCTGGTTCGCCGGTTTGAGCCTGCCGGCGCTGACCCTCGGCGGGCTCGGTGCCGGCCTGGGCATGGCCGGGCTGTCGGCGTGGATCACCCGCCGCACTGGCCTGCGCGAGGACGCCAGCCTCGCCGCCATCTACCCCATTTCCCTCGCCGCCGGGGTGCTGATCCTCGGCATCGCCGGTAAACGCCTGGACCTGTTGCACCTGCTGTTCGGCTCCGCCCTGGCCGTGGATGAAACCACCCTCACCGGTATGTTGTGGGTGTCCGGGTTCAGCCTGATCGCCATGGCGCTGATCTACAAACCGCTGCTGCTGTACACCCTCGACCCATTGTTCCTGCAAACCGTCAGCCGCCTCGGTCCCTTGGCTCATGGGCTGTTTTTGACTCTGGTGGTGCTGAACCTGGTGATCGGTTTCCAAGCCATCGGCGCGCTGATGGTGGTGGGGTTGATGATGCTGCCGGCCATCGCGTCACGGTTCTGGAGCCGACGCCTGCCGGTGTTGATCGCGGTATCGGCAGTGCTGGGATGCCTGTCGGTGTGGCTTGGCTTATTGCTGTCGTTCTACTACTCGCTGCCCAGCGGCCCTGCAATTGTGCTGGTGGCGGGTGCCGGGTACTTGTTGTCTGTGGTCTTCGGTCCGGTGCACGGTTTGCTGCGCCGCCCGCCCTTGCTGTCATCCCAATGAGGTGTTTGCCGATGCGCGCTCTACTCGTGCTGTTCAGTTTGTTGCTACCGCTGTCGATGGCCCAGGCCGCCGACAAACTCCAAGTCGTCACCAGTTTCAGTATTCTCGATGACATCACCCACCAGATCGGTGGCGACCACATCCAGATCAGCAACATGGTCGGCCCCGATGCCGATGCCCATACCTACGAGCCCACCCCGGACGATGCCAAGGCGCTGCTTAAAGCCAGGCTGATCATTAAGAACGGCCTGGGCTTCGAGCCGTGGCTGGACCGCCTGGTGGCGAGTACCGAAACCCGGGCCACCGTGGTCACCGCCAGCAAAGGCGTGATCTCTCACACCATGGAAGAGGACGGCGAAACCATCCCCGACCCGCACGCCTGGCACAACCTGGCCAACGCCGAAATCTATGTGAACAACATCACCAAGGCCCTGATAGCGGCCGACCCGGCAAACCAAGCCGATTACCAGCGCAACAGCCAAGCCTATCTGAAACAAATCTACCGCCTGCTGGCCGAAGCCAAAACCAGGTTCGGCGCCCTGCCGCCGGGCAATCGCCGCATCGTCACTTCCCATGATGCCTTCGGTTACCTGGGCCAGGCCTATGGCATTCAGTTCCTCGCCCCCCAAGGTTTGTCCACCGAGCGGGAGCCTTCGGCAGCCGAAGTCGCCGCGCTGATTACGCAGATTCGCAAGGACAAGGTCAAAGCGGTGTTTATGGAGAACATCAAGGACGCGCGTCTACTCAAGCAGATCGCCGACGAAAGCGGCGCGCAGATCGGCGGGACGCTGTACTCCGACGCCCTCGCCGCCGAAGGCCCGGCCAGCACCTTTATCGGTCTGTTCGAATACAACCTCAACACCCTGTGCAACACGTTGGGCAAGCCATGATCCGCAAGCCCCTTCAGGCGCGCGGCTTGACGGTACCGCAGTTGTTGCCCAGCCACTGGGCATGACTGTCCAGACTGCCCTTCTGCTGCACGCCCGTGGCGTTGAAGGTGCCGTTGACGGTGGTGGTGAATTCTTTCTGGCTCTGGAAAGTCGCCACGCCCGTGCCCTGGGCCTTCGGGCAACTGAAGCGGAATTTCCACTGGTTTCCGGTCTTGTCGGTCACTTCCTGGCGGCAGCCCGACTGCGGGTCGGTCAAGGGGATCGAATCGGACGCCACCTGCGCCGGGGTCAGGCATACCTGCACGCCTTTACCGGCCATGGTAATGCCCTGTTTTTCCAGCATGGCGCGCTGTTCCGGGGTCATCTGTTGCTTGAGCTGGCCGAGGATCAGCGACAGGTCCGGCAACTCCTGGTTATCGACTTTCATATTGCTGGTGGTCACTTCCCACAAGCCCGGCGCCAGCATCTGGGCCTGCGCCGCCAGGGGCAACGACAAACCAACAACCATGGTCATACACAGCAGACGAGCATTCATCGGGTAACTCCTGGGTAAAGGTGGAGCGTTAGACGCCGCAAAACAGCCAGTGTTGCACGGCAAATAAAATAGCGACATTCGTGACCGAACATGGTCTGTTAGGCACTGGATTGCCTGGAGTAACGTCGTCCATGGATTTTTTTGGCCCGCACCTGCTGGCGTACTTTATCGCCACCCTGCACTTCTTCGGCACCCTCGCCGCGATCCATGCGGTGCTGACCGTGCGGACCGCCCAAGGCTCCATCGCCTGGGCCTTGTCACTGATGTTTATGCCGTACCTGACCCTGATCCCTTACCTGATTTTCGGCCGCAGCACCTTCGATGCGTATATCCACGCGCGCCGCCAGGCCAACCAGGAAATGCACAGCGCCATCGCCGCGCTCAATTGGCGCCCGTGGGTCGAAGAGGCCCTGGCCGCACGCCACTCCAGTGCCTACGCCTCGTTGCGCGCCATGCCCAAGCTGGGCCGCATGCCGTGCCTGGCCAACAACCAAGTGCAGTTGCTGGTCAATGGCGAGGCCACCTTCAGCGCGATCTTCGAAGCCATTCGCAACGCCAGAACGGCCGTGCTGTTCCAGTTTTTCATCATTCATGACGACGAACTCGGCCGGCAATTACACGCGCTATTGAAGGAGAAAGCCGCACAGGGCGTGGCCATTCACGTGCTGTACGACCGCATCGGCAGTCACGCCCTGCCCCATCACTACGTGCAATCACTGCGTGACGCGGGTGTACAGATCAAAGCCTTCGCCACCCGCAGCGGTTGGCTCAACCGCTTCCAGGTCAACTTCCGTAACCATCGCAAGATCGTGGTGGTGGACGGCATCACGGGGTTTGTCGGTGGGCACAACGTGGGGGACGAATACCTGGGCAAGAAGCCGCCGCTGGCACCGTGGCGCGACACCCATGTGCAAGTGACCGGTCCGGTAGTGGCGTGCCTGCAGGAGTCATTTGCCGAAGACTGGTTCTGGGCTGCACGGGAACTGCCGCCGCTGATCCTGCCGGACGCCTACCCCGAAGACGGCGTGCTTTGTCAGCTGCTGGCCAGCGGCCCGGCCGACGCGTACGAAACCTGCTCGCTGTTCTTCGTCGAAGCGATTCACGCCGCCGCCGAACGCGTGTGGATCACCAGCCCGTATTTCATTCCCGATGAAGCGGTGTTCGCTGCCCTGCGTCTGGCGGTGTTGCGCGGCGTCGATGTGCGCCTGCTGCTGCCATCGCGCCCCGACCATCGCATCGTCTACGCCGCCTCCAGCCTGTACGCCATCGAAGCCGTGCGCGCCGGCGTGCGAGTGTTCCGCTACACCCCCGGCTTTCTGCATCAGAAAGTGGTGCTGGTGGACGGCGAAATCAGCGCCATCGGCAGTGCGAACATGGACAACCGTTCGTTCCGCCTGAATTTTGAAGTGATGCTGCTGACGGTCGACGAAGCCTTCGCCCAGCAGGTGGAGCACATGTTGCTCAACGACTTTGCCCAAGCCCATGAGGTCAGCCAGGAAGAAAGCCTCGAAACCCGCCGGTTGCAACACCTGGGGATGCGCATTGCGCGCTTGATCTCACCGATTCTCTAACAGCCAACACGGTAGAAAAACTGTGGGAGGGGCTTGCCCCCTCCCACATCTGCCCCCCTGGTTCAGCGGTAGATATCTTCCCGCGTCCACGGCAGTTCATGGCTGCCGTCGGCATGAGGTTTGACCGCCAGGATCTGGTGCAGGTTGATCCAGCCCCGCGCGAACGCATAGGCACAGCCCGCCAGGTACAGCCGCCAGATGCGCAATGCCTGCTCCGGCACCATCCTGGACGCCGCATCCAGGTTGTCTTCAAGGCGCTCGCTCCAGTGGTCCAGCGTGCGCGCGTAATGCAGGCGCAGGCTTTCGACGTCGACCACCTCCAGCCCCACTTCACTGAGCTCGGCGGTCATCATTGCCAGGTGCGGCAGTTCGCCATTGGGAAACACGTAGCGCTCGATAAACTCACCCGCACCACGCCCAACCGGGCGGCCGTCGGTATGTTTGGCCGTGATGCCGTGGTTCATCACCAGGCCACCTTCGCGCACAGCACCGAACAAGGTCTTGCAGTACTGCGCCAGGTTGGCGTGGCCGACGTGTTCGAACATGCCTACGCTGACCACTTTGTCGAAGCGGCCATCCTGGGGCAGGTCGCGGTAGTCGAGCAGTTGCAGGTCGATCTGATCCTGCAGGCCCTCGGCCTCGACCCGCTCCCTGGCCAGTTGCAGTTGCTCCTTGCTCAAGGTAATGCCGAACACCTTGACCCCGAACTCCCGCGCCGCGTAACGCGCCAGTCCGCCCCAGCCGCAACCGACATCCAGCAGGTACTCGCCCGGCTGTAACCGCAGCTTGCGGCACAGGTGGCGGAATTTGTCCTGCTGGGCCTGGTCGATGGATTCGCTGCCGGTTTCGAAATAACCGCAGGAGTACGCCATGTCCTGATCCAGCCACAGCTGGTAGAAGGCATTGGACAGGTCGTAATGGTAGGAAATGGCCGCCGCGTCCGTGGCCTTGTCGTGAATCGAGCGCACCGGACGACTGCCTTCGTCGTCATCCACCAGCGCGTGACTTAACTCGTCGCACACCCGGATCACTTCGGTGATGGAGCCCTCAAGCTCCAATTTGCCCACCACAAAGGCTTCGCCCAAGGTGTCGAGCGTGGGATGGGAAAGCTGAGGCACGACCGTGGGGTCCTTGACCACGATGGTGACGCTGGGCTCGGGGCCCAAGTTGAATTCATGGCCATCCCAGAGTCGAAGACGCAGCGGCAGCTGAAGATTCTGTAAGGCCGGTGGAAGTTGCGCGAGCATGAGTAGTCCCCCCTTGTTTCAGACGTCTGCTGTGAGGGTAGACCATCCCAAGACGAGTAGGAGGCTATCGATTCCATCGAGCACGACTATGGGTCTCGACGCTGCAGCAACCCTTCCTGGACCCACTGTTTCAGCCACGTAACAGCCTGCAGCGGGGCACCCTCTGCATAAGTGACTTCCAGTTCGGCGCACAGTTCGCCAAAGCACCAACCGGTCGTCACCATGCCGGCCAGGGCGCAGGCTTGCGCAACATCCAGGCTGCGATAGCGGCATACCTGTTCGTGGCGCCAGACCAGGCAAATCTGCGCGGGGTCCATGGCCTGGCTGCCGGGGAAAGTCGTCTCGTCCTTGCTGGCGCGCCAGATTGCCACCGAGTTGAAATGGCACAACAGCTGTTGCACAGACGGAACCAGCGCCACGCGCAAGCCAGGCCAGGCCTCAGGCGCCAGCCCGGCCAACTCCGCGAGGCTCAGCGGTTCGCCCTCAGGCGCATCGAACGCCAGGGTAAAGGCCCACTCCAACCGCGCCAGTTCGGCCAGTGGCGCGCTGTGCTGCGGCACCAGGTGCTCCAGGATAAACGCGGCGAACCGCGCGCCGAGCCAACGCAGGCTGTAATGCGCGGACGGGTAGCGGCGCACATAGGCATCGGCCAGTGCGGCGAATTCGTCATCCCCCAGCCAGTAACGAATGGCGCTGAAGTCATGCCGCAGCACTTCCTGCAACCGAGCACGGTAGGCGTTGTGATAAATCGCCAGGCCCGTATCCACATCCAGGGTCGGCCCGCCGCGCAACGTGGCGGCAAACCCAGGCTCAAGCGCCGGGTTATCAGCCAGCAGGTGCTGCTCGAACGCCAACTGCCAATCGATCAGGCGCATAGGGCTCTCCTGGCCAGGGTCGATGCGCCCAGCTCACGGGCCTTATCCAACTCGTCGAGCAACTCATGAAAGGGTGGGAAACGGTCATCGCGTTCCAGTAACGTCGATACCGGCCCGATGTGTTCCAGCGTCTGTTGATACAGCGCCCACACGGGGTCGCACACCGGATGATCATGGGTATCGACCACATAGTCGCCATAGTCCAGGTGCCCGGCCAAGTGCAGTTGGCGAATGCTCTGCGGCGGCAGGTTGCGGATGAAGGTCCAGGCGTCGAAACCATGATTACGCGCACTGACGTAAACGTTGTTCACGTCCAGCAATAACTGGCACCCCGACAAATGGGCCAGGGCGTTGAGGAATTCCCACTCGGTGAACTCGTCCGACCGGGCGCGCACGTAACTGGAGACATTTTCCAGCACCAGCGGCCGTTGCAGAATGTCCTGCACCTGACGAACGCGGCCAGCCACGTGGTAAAGGCTTTCTTCGGTGTAGGGTAAAGGCAGCAGGTCATGCAACTGGTGCGCGTTGCCGCGGCTCCAGCACAGGTGATCGGACACCCACGCCGGCTGGATGCGCTCGGCGAGCTGTTTAATCTGCTTCAGGTAATCGAGATCGAGGGCATGAGGCCCGCCGATCGACAGCGATACGCCGTGCATCACCACTGGGTAGCGCTCGGCAATCGCGTCCAGGTAATACAAGGCTTTGCCGCCCTGGACCAGGTAATTTTCGGAAATCACTTCGAACCAATCCACCGCAGGCGATTGCTCAAGGATCTGTTCGTAATATTCGTTGCGTAACCCCAGGCCGTAGCCCAGGAAAGGAAGCGAGGTGGCCATCGTGGACTCCAGGAAAAGTGTCCGCAGCGGTCGCAAAACACGCTGCGGTAACACCCGGCTTGCGCTTATTCGCCGACTTTGCCGCCAGCCTTATCGCATTCAGCCTTGGTCATGGTCTTGAAACCGTGGCCCTTGCAGACAGCCTGGCCCTTGCAGGCGTTTTCCGCAGTCTTGCAGTCGTTCATGCCTTTGCAGGCAGTGACGCCGTAGCAATGAACCGGCGCGTCAGCCGCTTGTGCCTGGGTGGCAACACCGGCAAACAGGGAAGCGGCAGCGATAGCCAGGGCAGCACCGGAAACGGCTTGTTTGATATTCATGGGGTCATCCTCATTGTTCAGTCGTGGCGTCGGCCGGGCGGAGTGCTCGGTCCTGACACGCCACTAGAGTGAGGCCCCCCATCGGCGTTACAGCCGCTCGCATTTTTTCCTGAAAATTTATTCTTCCGGTTTCAGCAACGGCTCCTGAAACCGCAGCAAGCGCCCGGCATTGCCCAGTACCAATAACGTGCTGAGGTTATGCAACAGCGCCGCAATCATTGCCCCCGCTGCGCCCAACCAGCCGAAGGCCGCGAACACGACGATGGCCAGCGTCCAGCCCAGGCCGATGATCACATTGACCTGCAGCGTCTGCCGGCACTGGCGACTCAAGCGCACACAGGTGCCCAAGCGACGCAGATCGCTGCCGATCAGTACCACGTCCGCCGAGGCCAGTGCGATATCCGCCCCGCCCGCGCCCATGGCCACGCCGACCACGCCGGCCTTGAGTGCCAGGCTGTCGTTGATGCCATCACCCACCACCATCGGCCGGAAGCCGCTATCGATCTCGGCCAGCACGCGGTTGAGCTTGTCCTCCGGCAGCGCCTGGGCGGCGACATCGCTGATGCCCACATCCAGCGCCAGGCTGTCAGCGACACTCTGGCGGTCGCCTGTGAGCAGCAATTGACGCCCAAGGCCCAGCTCGCGCAGCTCTTGCAGGGCCTGGCGGGCCTCCGGTTTGACGCTGTCGGCCAGTAGCAGCCAGGCGAGGAATTGCCCGTTCAGCGCCAGCCCGGCGATCGGCCCGTCATGGGTCGGCACGGCACTGGTCACGATGTCCAATTGCTCGAACAACTCAGGGCGCCCCAAGGCCGCTTCGCCCTCCTCGGTCTGTGCCACTACCCCAAGGCCCTGGCGTTCGCGGATGTCGGTCAACACCCACATCTGTTCCTGCGTCGCTAACCCCGCCAACGCCCGGCTGACCGGGTGGCTGCTGGCCGAGCCCAGGCTGGCTGCCAAATTCAGCAACACTTGCCGATCAGGCGCAGTGGTTTCGATGGATTGCAGGCGCAGGGTGCCAAAGGTCAGGGTGCCGGTCTTGTCGACCACCAGGGACGTCAGGTCCGCCAACTCCTCTAGAAATGCCGAGCTGCGAATCAAAATCCCATGGCGCGCCGCCACGGCAATCCCGGCAATCGCCGTGGCCGGCGCCGACAACACCAACGCGCACGGGCACGCCGCTACCAGCACGGCGAGCATCGCCTGAGCGTCGTTGGTCACAAACCAGGTAACGGCCGCCAACAGCAGCACCAGCACCATGTAACTGCCCGCATAGCGCTCCAGCAGCCGCGTGATCGGCGGCTTGGAGCGCTCCGCGTTCTGCATCAATGCAATGACTTTGCCCAAGGTCGACTCACTACCGGTACGCGTCACTTCAATACGCAACAAGCCATCTAGATTGATCGCCCCGCCGAACACCTGCACACCGGCGCTGGCCTCCAGCGGTACCGATTCACCAGTGATCGGCGCCGTGTCCAGGCTGGCCTGGCCCGACAGCACCACGCCATCGGCCGGTACCCGGTCACCGGCGCGCACTTCGACGATATCGCCGGTGTTCAGTGTGCCGTTGTCCACTTCCTGAACGCTGCCGTCGGCCTGCACAAGGCGCGCGTGGCTGCGGGTCAGTTTGCCCAGGGCATGGATCGCTTCCTGAGAGCCGATCACACTGCGCTCCTCCAGCACATGGCCGAAGATCATGATGATCGGCAGCAACGCAGCGGTCAGCAGGTCGCCGGTGGCCCAGGCGCCGAGCATGGCCAGGGCGATCAGTTGGTCGGTGATGCCATGCAGGCTGGGAAAACGCAGGCTGTACCAGGCCGAACGCATCACCGGCACCGCCACCAGCAGCGAGGCGACGCCCAGCAGCAGTTGGCTCACACCACTCTGGTCCGGCGCCAGCCAGCGCCACACCAGCCCCAGTACCAACAAGCCCAGGGCCAGCATCGCCAGGGTCAACTGCCGGGCTGCGCTGCGCTGCTCGGCGGAGGTCAGCATCGCTGCGCTCATTGTTCGGCTCCCTGAATGATCAAGCGGGCGTCGTCTTTGGGGTCCACCGTGGTCACGGACCCGGCCTGGCCGAGCACCTTCGGCAAACGCTCGCGGTACAGGCGCAACAGCAGGCCCGGGTCTTTCACCTGCGCCAGGCTGGTCACCGTGGCGGTCTGCGCCTGGGCATTGGCCAGGCGTTCGCTGGCTTGGGCGTGCGCCACTTGCACCAGCCGGTCGGCCTGCTGGGTGGCGGCCTGGGTGAGTTTTTCAGCCTCGGTTCGCGCATTGGCCACGGCTTTATCAGCCTGCTGACTGGCAGTGAGCACCGCATTGAACGCATTCACCGCCGGCCCCGGCAGGCTCGATTGCACATCCACACGGGTGGCTTCGATGCCCAGGCCCAGCCCGCTGGCGGTCAACTCGGCCAAGCGTTTATTGATGCCTTGCACCAAGTCGCCGCGCAGGCGCTCGCGGCGTTCGGCGGCGCCGTTGTCGCTGCCGATCAGTTCCGGGCGGGCCACCAGGATCGTGTCCAGGTCTCGCGCCGCCGTCAGTGCCACCGCGCTGCGGGTCACCAGGCGATCCAGCGCCGGCAGCACATGGTCGCCCTGCAGCACAAAGGCATAGGGCTCGGTGACTTTGTAGAACACCCGCACATCCAGTTGCACCACGCCGGCATCACCGGTCAGCAGGTACCCGGAACCGGCCAGGGCGTCGCTGAGCGGCGTGGCGAAACTGGCCACCCGGTCGGCCTGGATCGCCGCGTCCGAGCGCAGCAGGCCTTCCACCCGGCGCTCGAGCACACGGTC
The DNA here is from genome assembly GCF_013522705.1 of Pseudomonas lurida. Taxonomy (GTDB): domain Bacteria; phylum Pseudomonadota; class Gammaproteobacteria; order Pseudomonadales; family Pseudomonadaceae; genus Aquipseudomonas; species Aquipseudomonas quebecensis. The sequence continues at coordinate 219,221 of NZ_JAAMRE010000005.1, read as the reverse complement.
CGCCGCCGGCAGCAACACCACCTGCTCGAACGGCTGCGGCCAGGCCAGCAACAGCCCGGCATTCTGGACGCGGTCCAGCGCGCCGAAGTGCAATACCACGGCGCGGTTCTGCGGGTCGATCTGGCGCACATTGGAAAACGCCCACGCCAACGCCGCCAGCACCGTCACCGCATACAGCGCCATGAAGGTCAAGCGCCCGGCCTGGATCCAGGGGCTGTCCGGGCTGTCACGCTCGGTCATGGTTGAACATCCTTGGGCCCGTCCACCAGCGCGCGAAACGGCGCTGCGTCGGTGCGCAGGATGATCTTGGTGCCTGGCGTGACTACCGTGCCCAGGGTGTCGAGCGAGCGCAGCAGGTTATACAGCTGCGGATTGCTGGCGTAGGCGCGTCCGTAAATCTGCGCCGCCTCGACCCGCGACTGCGCTTCGATATCGGCGGCCTTGACCGTGGCGTCCGCCTGCACGATCCGCGCGTCACGCTCGGCGGCCGAACGGATCTGCGCCGCTTCGCGCTTGCCCACGGCGGTGCGTTCGGTGGCGATGGTTTCCCGCTCGGCGCGCATGCGGTCGACGGTGGCGGTAAGGGTCACCGACGGCAAGGTCAGCCGTTCGACCCCGACCTGCGCGACGCGCACGCCGTAAGTGGCGAGCAATTGTTGATCGATCTGCTGACGCAACTGCGCCTCGAAGTCGGCGATACGCACCTGGCCGGCGTCGGTATTGACCAGGCTGGACAGGTCGAAGCTGGCGGCGGTGGTTTCCAGCGCCGAGCCGACAAACGTACGAATCTGCCGCGCCGCCTCATCCGGTTGGTTCTGCACCGCGCGCATAAAGCGCTGCACATGCTCGGCGTCGCCCTGCACCTGCCAGGCCACGTAGGCCTGCACGATGATGCGCAGGCCGTCGCGCGTGCCCACATCTTGCAGACCGCTGGAAGTGGTGCGCAGGCGCAGGTCTACCGGGATCGCTGCTTCGAACGGCGCCGGCCAGCGCCAGCCCAGGCCCGGTTCCAGCAACACCCGCGACGGGTTGCCGAACCGGGTGATCACCGTGGCCTCGCCGGAACGCACCTGCACCAGGCTCGCCGCCGCCAGCGCAAACAGCACCAGCAACACGGCCCAGCCCATACGCCGCCAAGGGAACGGGCCGCCGGCGTGCTCCTCGTCATGATGATGGTGGTGATGATGGCCGTGGTGATGACCGTGATCGTGAGAATGAGCGCTCAACAGACAGACTCCTTATTGCACGGCTTTACGCGGCGCCATGGGGTCGGCCGGCAAAGTGAAAGAACGCAGATCGATGGTCGGCGCGCCATCGGCGCCCAGACGGTGATCCAAAATGAGCAACTTGGCGTGGGCCAGGCCCTGACTGAGCTGGCTGAAATACTGCTCCAGCACAAATGCCCGGCCCGCCGTGGCGTAAGCCTTTTGTTCGGCCGTGAAACGCAGGTCGGCAGCCTGTGCCCCGGCATTCACTTCACGGGCGCTGGCCTGGGCCTGGTCGCGAGCGCTGCTGGCGCGCAGCAGGGCCTGGTTGGTCTGCTCGCTGGCGGCGCCGCGTTCGCGGGCGATCAGGGCCTGGGCGCCGATCTGTGCGGCTTGCACGGCGTGATAAGCATTGGCGGCGCCGGCCGGTGGGTGGATGGCTTCCACCACCGTGGCGAGAATTTCCACCCCGCTGTCCAGGCGCTGCAAATCTGCCTGCACGGCACGGCCAATTTCATCCGCCAGGCGGGTGCGCTGCTCACCGAGCAATTCGTCGAGGGTGCGCGAGGCAAAATCGTGCACGAGGATACGGCTGGCGGTGCTGCGGATCAGCATCGGTACGTCCGCGCTGTTGTAGGTGGCGGCGAGCGCGGCCTGATCGCTGAGGCCGATGCGGTAGACGAAACGCACGTCCATATTGACGATTTGGAAGCCCTGAGTGTCGCCACGGCGGCTGGCGATGACCTGGGATTTGTCGTTCACATGGCTGGCGTCCCACAGGCGATTGGCGATCAGCGGCGGCGGGCCTTCGGCGGGCGCCGGCGCCGGGGCCGCGGCGTCGCTGGCACTGGTCGCCAGCTCATGCACCACGCCGTTTTCCACTGGCAACACACGCCCTAATGGCCACGGCAACCCGGTGTGCAGCCCGGGGCCGAACACCTCGACCGGTTTACCGAAGCGCTCATAAATCCCACGGCCTTGCAGCGGGACTTCATGCACGCCGGTCAGCGCCCAGCCGATCGCCAGAACCACCACCAGCACCGGCAAAAACGCTCGGCGCATGTAGGTAAACGCCCAGATCTGGCGCAGATCGATACCGAAGCGATTGTGCAATTCATGCTGCAACGCCAGCAACGGGCGCGGCGGCCAACGCAGCAGGCCGGCGATAAAGCTCTGCGCCATCAGGCGCGGCTCCCGCCGTGGCTGGCGCGGGCTGAACAGCGACAGCACGGCCCTGAACAAGAACTCCAGCGCCACCAGCGCCGGCAACAACCCCACGAGGGTCGCCAGACGCAGCGGCCATACCGATGCCTCACCGGCGAACAACAGGCAAACCGCGCTGACCACCAGGCAACTGATCGCCACCCGGCTCAACTGTGCCAACTGCGCGGCTTCGGGCCATTGCGCGGCGGTTTCCTGGGCCAGCCGGCGCTCGAACACCAGCACGCCAAACGCCAGGGCCAACGCCAACGCGGCGCCGATGCTGGCGGACTGGCCGACTTGGGCGGCCGGTAACGCCAGGTTCCAAAACTCCGCGATGCTGATCAGCGCCAGCAGCGACCAGCCGCACAGCCACAACACCGGCGTACCGACCTGGGCCAGCAGCCCAGTGCCGAAACGCTCCAGCAACCGTGCAGACCAGCCGCTGGCCGCCTCGCCGGGTTCGACCGACTCAACGGTCGGCTCCAGCGCCTGCGCGCGCCAATCCGCCACCCACCACGCTGATTGCAACCCCGCCACCAGCACCAGCAACGCCGAGGCGCAATTGATCAGCACCACCGGCCAGATCGACAGCGGCGCAAACAGCGCGACAAACAACGCCAGCACCCAGCCGATCACCGCCAGCACCGTCAGGCTGATACCGGCCTGACGCAACCGCCGGGCATGGAACAGCCCCTGCTGAAAACGCGGCAGGCCCTCTACCGAAGCGCCGTCAGCTTCTAGATCCACTTGCATCCCAACACGCCCGCTCGTACACAATTCGTTACGATATAACACACAGCGTGAAATTTTTGTTCGGTAACCCCTGCTTCAAACATTGCCCACCCTTGACCTTCATTGCCGTCAGGAGCGTGATTAACCCCCCATAAACACACGCTATCGCTGGTGCAGGCCCGGAATAATCGGCACACTCCAGCGGGCTCACGGACAAGGAAGCGTCATCCCCCATGATTTCGATCTATCAGCTCAAACCGCGGTTTCAAAACCTGCTGCGTCCCCTCGTGCAGCGCCTCTACGACAACGGCACCACCGCCAACCAGATCACCGTGCTGGCCGGCATTATTTCGCTGCTCGTCGGCCTGTTGATTGCCGGCTTTGCCCAACACCTGTGGCTGTTTGCGCTGATCCCGGTGTGGATGATCCTGCGCATGGCGCTCAATGCCATCGACGGCATGCTCGCGCGCGAATTCGGCCAGCAATCGCGCCTGGGTGCGTACCTTAATGAGCTGTGCGACGTCATCGCCGACAGCGCCCTGATCCTGCCATTTGCGCTGATCCCCGGCGTCAGCCTGGCGGCGGTGCTGCTGGTGGCGTTACTGGCGGTGTTCAGCGAATACGCTGGCGTGCTCGGGCCGATGGTCGGTGCATCGCGCCGTTACGATGGGCCGATGGGCAAAAGCGACCGGGCCTTCGTACTCGGCGTGCTGGCCACCGGCGTGGCGCTCGGCTGGCTGGGCAGCGGTTGGGTCGACACGCTGATGTGGCTGGTCGCCGCACTGCTGGCCTACACCCTGGTCAACCGCGTGCGCCAAGGCCTCAAAGAAGCTCAAACCACCTCCCCTTCTGCATAAAGGATTCTGCGATGCGCGAACAGCAACAGCACACCTTCAGTACCCATGATGGCGTCGAGCTTTTCTACCGGCACTGGCCGGCCACCGCCCCAGCGGGCGGCGAGCCGCGTAAGGCAATCGTGTTGTTCCATCGCGGGCATGAGCACTCGGGGCGTATCGCGCACCTGGTCGATGAACTCGACCTGCCGCAATTCGACTTCTTCGCCTGGGACGCCCGTGGCCATGGCCAGTCGCCCGGTGACCGCGGTGACAGCCCCAGCTTCGCCACCAGCGCGCGCGACGTGCAGACCTTTTGCGACCACATCGGCGCCACCTATGGCATTGAGCAAGAGAACTTCGCCGTGGTTGCTCAAAGTGTCGGCGCGGTGATCGCCGCCACCTGGGTACACGATTACGCGCCGAAAATCCGCGCGCTGGTGCTCGCTTCCCCGGCGTTCAAGGTCAAGCTGTATGTGCCGTTCGCACGAACTGGCCTGGCCTTGATGCGCAAGTTTCGCGGCAACTTTTTCGTCAACAGCTACGTCAAGGCCAAGTTCCTCAGCCACGACCCGGAGCGCGTGGCGTCCTACGACAGCGATCCGCTGATCACCAAGGCGATTTCGGTGAATGTGCTGCTGGGCCTGTACGAAGCCGCCGACCGCGTGGTCGCAGACGCCCAGGCGATCCAGGTGCCGACCCAGCTGCTGGTGTCCGGCGCTGACTTTGTGGTGCATCGCAAACCGCAACAGCAGTTTTTCGACCGCCTGGGCAGCCTGAAAAAAGAACTGCACATCCTGCCCGGGTTCTTCCATGACACCCTCGGCGAACGCGACCGTGCGGTGGCGGTAAGCAGCGCCCGGCGCTTTATCCTGCAGAATTTCGAGCACCCGCTGGACCGCGCCTCGCTGCTGGACGCCGACAAACTGGGCGCCACGTGCGCCGAGTCCGAATCCCTGGCCGCGCCGCTGCCGCACAATTCCCCACGCGACCTGTACTGGCGCATGACCCGTGCGAGCATGGGTCTGGGCAAGAACCTGTCCGAAGGCGTCAAACTGGGTTTCGATACCGGTTTCGACTCCGGCAGCACCCTGGATTATGTGTACCGCAACACTCCCACGGGCAAAGGCGCCCTGGGGCGCATGATCGACGCCAACTACCTCAATTCCATCGGCTGGCGCGGCATTCGCCAGCGCAAGCTGAACGTCGAAGAACTGCTGCGCCTGGCCATGGTCCGGTTGCGCGATGAACAGCGCGAGGTGCGCATCGTTGACATCGCCGCCGGCCATGGCCGTTACATTCTGGAGGCTTTGCAGGGTGTATCGCCGCTGCCGGAATCGATCCTGCTGCGCGACTACAGCGACATCAACGTGCGCGACGGTGGCGCATTGATCCGCGAAAAAGGCCTGGGGGATATCGCGCAATTCGTGAAAGGCGACGCGTTCGACCGCCTGGATTTGGCGGCGCTGACCCCTGAACCGACCCTGGCGGTGGTGTCCGGGTTGTACGAATTGTTCGCCGACAACGGTATGGTCGGTGGCTCGCTGGCCGGTCTGGCCGAGGCAGTGGAGCCTGGCGGTTATCTGGTCTACACCGGCCAGCCATGGCACCCGCAGCTGGAGCTGATCGCCCGTGCGCTGACCAGCCATCGCCAGGGTCAGGCGTGGGTGATGCGCCGTCGCAGCCAGGCGGAAATGGACCAGTTGGTGGAAGCCGCCGGGTTCCGCAAGATCACCCAGCGCGTGGATGAATGGGGCATTTTCACCGTGTCCCTGGCACAGAAGATCTGACCATGCGCGAACCCGGCCTGTTAAAGCCTGCGGTCCTGTGGCTGCTGCTGCTGGCGCCGCTGTTTTTCAGCACCTACGGCTTTGCCACCTGGGTCACCAGCCAGCGCAGCGATGTGGGTACGCTGGTATTCGACTGGGAAAGCCATATGCCGTTCTGGGCCTGGACCATCGTGCCCTACTGGTCCATTGACCTGCTGTATGGCTTCTCCCTGCTGCTGCCCAACAGCCGCCATGAACTCAAACAACATGTCCTGCGCCTGCTGTCCGCCCAGATCATCGCCGTGAGCTGCTTTTTGATCTGGCCGCTGCGCTTCACGTTCGAGCGGCCGGAACTGGACGGCGTATTCGGCTGGCTGTTTGCCGTGCTGGCTGGCTTCGACAAGCCGTTCAACCAAGCGCCTTCGCTGCATATCGCCCTACTGGTGATCCTGTGGGTGATGTACCAGCGCCACACCCAAGGTGCGTGGCGCTGGGTGGTACATGGCTGGTTCGCCTTGATCGGTATTTCGGTACTGACCACTTATCAACATCACTTTATTGACTTACCCACAGGCGCCCTCGCCGGCTGGCTGTGCGTATGGCTGTGGCCGGTGGAACATCCCAGCCCGCTGTTGAATGCACGTTTGGCTCGCGACCCGAAACGTTGGCGGCTGGGGTTGCGCTACGGCTTGGGGGCCTTGGCCCTGGCGACAGCGGCCTTGAAGCTGGATGGCGGCTGGCTATGGCTGCTGTGGCCAGCCGTGTCGCTGGGGTTGGTCAGTGCCAATTACGCCGTGCTGGGCGCTGTGGGGTTTCAGAAGCGCAGCGATGGCCGACTGACGCCAGCCGCGCGCTGGCTGTATGCGCCTTATCTGGCGGCGGCGTGGATAAATTCACGGCTATGGACACGCAAGCATCCACAGCCGGATCTGATTGTGGATAACGTCTGGCTCGGGCGAATACCCACGACGAGCGAGCAAACGTCTTTCAAGGCCATCGTCGACCTCTGCGCTGAGTTACCGATTTATCCACAGGGCCGGGCTTATCAATGCATCGCCGTCCTGGACCTGACTGCGCCCACACCCGCCGAATGCCTGCAGGCGGCCCAGGCCATTGAGCGCCTGCGCATCGAAGGTCCGCTGCTGGTGTGCTGTGCCCTGGGTTATTCGCGCAGTGCCACCGCTGTTGCGGCCTGGCTGCTGCACAGCGGCCGCGCCGCCACGGTAGATAAAGCACTGGCTATGATTGGTACAGCGCGGACCGAGGTGGTCCTGCACCCCGCTCATCGTTCAGCCCTTGAGGGTTTGGCCCATGCCCGCTGATATGGAACTTCAGGTCGTCGCCAGCCTGCTGCGCCGCGGCCGCTCCTTGGATCAGTTATCCACAGGCCTGACGCTGGTCGGGGTGTTATTCGGCCTGGCACAGCTGTTGATGGTCAGCGTTTCGCCCATCTGCCTGCTGCTCAGCCTGTGGATGATTCTGCTCGGGCTGCTGCAGAAGTACTGGGCGCTGCGGGTGGCCTTCGACGCCGACCTGTTCGACCTCCTGGCCCGCGACACCGAGCGTACCGCCGACCTCGACCAGGCTCTGCAGACTCTGGGCCTGCAATCGCCCAAGCGTGCCGGCCGGCCCTGGACCGAACGGCGTCGCGGCGCCCTCAAACTGCTGCGCAAACAAGCCTGGCTGCTGGGCGCTCAAACCCTGCTGACCCTGGCCGTGATCCTCGCCAGCCCTTGGCTGCCTTTCGCCGGATAAGGAACCCCCATGTTCGAACCTGTGGTCGCCACGCTGATTACCTCCATGGCCCGCACTGTCACGGGCGCTCGCAGCCTGTGGCTGGGTTGCGCGCCGGTGCCGGTGCAGCGCATCTATTTCGCCAACCACAGCAGCCACGGCGACTTCGTGCTCCTGTGGGCCTCGCTGCCGCAGAACCTGCGCAAGTTCACACGCCCGGTGGCCGGCAGCGATTACTGGAATAAAAGCGCCCTGCGCCGCTACATCATCAACCGCGTGTTCAACGGTGTGCTGATTGATCGTGAGCGCAAAGAGCCTGTGGATAACCCTCTGCAACCGATGCTGGCGGCGCTGGAAGGTGGCGACTCGCTGATCATCTTCCCGGAAGGCACGCGCAATCTGGAGGACGGCTTGCTACCGTTCAAAAGCGGTTTGTATCACCTGGCGAAAAGTTACCCACAGGCCGAGCTGATCCCGGTGTGGATCGCCAACCTCAATCGGGTCATGCCCAAGGGCCGCGTCCTGCCGCTGCCCCTGCTGTGCACCACCAGCTTCGGTGCCCCCCTGCAACTGCAAGACGGCGAAGACAAGGCGCTGTTCCTCGCCCGCACCCGCGATGCACTGCTCGCCCTTGCCCCGGAGCACTCCTGAGATGGATAGCCAAACCCTGATGTTGTTCGGCGGGATCGGCGCGATCCTGGTCCTGGCCTCGCTGATCGGCCTGATTCTCAAACTGCGCACCCGTGGCACGCCAAACGCGGTGATCGACAACCTCAACGCGCGCATCAACGCCTGGTGGGTCATGGTGGTGGTGATCGGTATCGCCTTCTGGCTCGGCACCGGCGCGGTAATCCTGCTGTTTTATGCGGTGTCGTTCTACGCCTTGCGCGAATTCCTCACCCTCACCCCCACCCGCCGCAGCGACTACCCGGCCCTGGTGGCCGCGTTCTACCTGGCCCTGCCGCTGCAATACCTGCTGATTTACTCGGACTGGTACGGCTTGTTCTCGATCTTTATCCCGGTGTACGTGTTCCTGCTGCTGCCGATCCTCGCGTCGTTAGGCGGCGACAGCACGCACTTTCTGGAGCGCGCGTCGAAGGTGCAGTGGGGCCTGATGATCGCGGTGTTCTGCGTGTCGTTCGTACCCGCGCTGCTGACACTGGACATTCCCGGCTATGAAGGCCGCAACCTGCTGCTGATCGCCTACCTGGTGATCGTGGTGCAGTTGTCGGACGTGCTGCAATACGTGTGCGGCAAGCTGTTCGGCAAACATAAGATCGCGCCGAACCTGTCGCCGTCCAAAACCGTGGAAGGCTTCGTCGGCGGGATTCTGCTGTCATCCCTGATCGGCGCGGCGTTGTGGTGGACCACGCCGTTCAATCCGTGGCAGTCGTTTTTGATTGCGCTGCTGATCAACCTGCTCGGCTTCGCTGGCGGCATCGTCATGTCGGCGATCAAGCGTGACCGGGGGGTGAAGGACTGGGGACATATGATCGAAGGGCACGGCGGCATGCTGGATCGGCTGGATTCGGTGTGTTTCGCGGCCCCCATTTTCTTCCACCTCGTACGCTACTGGTGGACCTGACCCCCGCAAGCCGAACGAAGATCAAATTGTGGGAGGGGGCTCGCTGTGGTGAGCAGGCCTGCCCTGGGCTGCGAAGCGGCCCCTTCAAAGATCGTTCCCACGCTCTGCGTGGGAATGCAGCCCGTGACGCTCTGCGTCACCTGTGCGCAATAGTCAGAACTTGCAGCGCTTGGCGGCACGCGGAGCGTCCCAGGCGGCACTCCCACTCAGAGCGTGGGGACGATCAGGTCGACCGCTCGCTGGAATGCATAAGCGTTCACTAACCCCGTAAACATCCTCGCGTGCGGCGTATCGGCGACATCTTTTGTATCAAAGACGCGTGTAAGATACGCCGCACTTAGCCAGGGATGCCCATCATGTTCGATTCGCTCAAAGCCATCAGCCGTCGTGTTGTCGGTGTGTTTCTGACCGTGGTGGGCGCCGTTTTCGGTCGCTGGCAGCCGCCGCTGTGGCTGCATGCTGTCGGCCGTGGCGTGACGAACCTGGGGGGCAAAGCGCGCGCGTACCCACGCCAGACCGGTGCCGGTGTGCTCGGCCTTGTGCTGCTCGCCGCTGCCGGGTTCTACGGCTGGCACTGGTATTCCCACCTGCCGCAGCCGCACACCGCGAGTTATTCGCTGCACAAACCGAACCTGACCGACTACACCCAGCAAACACCGGTTGTGGATAACTTGCAGGTGCGTTTCGGCGAATCCGTGGCGCCGCTGTCGGCGATCGGCAAACCGGTGACCGAGGGCATCACTCTTAAACCCGAGGTTGCCGGCAGCTGGCGCTGGGCGGATGACCGCACCCTGGTATTCGTACCGGAAAAAGACTGGCCCATCGACGCCCATTACACCCTGGACCTGGCAAAGAAAAACCTGCTGGCCGACGGTGTATTGCTCGACCAATACAGCGCGCAATTTTCCACCCAGCCATTGCGCGTCACCCTGGGACAAAACGAGTTGTATCAAGACCCGTCCAACCCGACGCTGAAACAGCTGCTAGCCACCTTCCACTTTTCCCACCCAGTGGATGAAGACAGCCTGCGCAAGCGTGTGTCGGTCATTCTCGGCAAAGGCCTGACGTACCGTGATGCGCAGTTGCCCAACCGCCCGGAAATCACCTTCGACGAGCATAAACTCAACGCCTACGTGCGCTCCGCCGCCCTGGCCACGCCGCTGGAAAGTACGCCCGTCAGCGCTAAGTTGGATGAAGGCATCAAGGCCCGCGACGGTGGCAACGCCAGCACTGCACCGCTGGTAGCGGAAGTGACCGTGCCCGGGCGTTATCGCCTGACGTTCACCGGCGCCGAAGTGAGCTTTGTGGATAACGCACGCGGCGAGCCCGAGCCGGTGCTGATGTTCAGCAGTTCCAGCGCCGTGGCCGATGACACCATCGCCGGTAAGGTGCAGGCCTGGCTGTTGCCGGAAAAAGCCGAGGACGACACCCGTCCCTATAACACTAACGAGATCGATGACGCCTTGTTGGCCCGCAGCACCAAGGTCACGCTGACCCACGTGCCCAGCGTCGAACCGCTTAATACCCTGCACGCCTTCAAGTTCAAGGCCCCGGCCGGCCGCGCGCTGTATGTGCGTGTACCCGCCAACCTGGAAGCCATCGGCGGCTATCTGGCGAAGAATCCTACGGCGTCGCTGGTGAGCATGCCGGCGTATCCACGCACATTACAGTTCTTGTCTGATGGCGCATTGCTCAGCCTCAATGGCGAAAAACGCCTGGGCTTCATGGCCCGTGGCGTGCCTGGCGCGCATGTGGAAATTGCGCGCCTGCTGCCTAATCAGCTGCAGCATCTGGTGGACCAGAGCAGCGGCAGCTTCGCCCGCCCCAACTTTGGTAACGAATACTTCGATCGTATGGTCGAGCGTCAGTCACTGGACATTGCGCTGTCGTCCAACGACCCGGCGAAAACCGTCTACGACAATGTGGACCTGAGCCACTACCTCACCGCCAATGGCGGCCGCCGCGGTATTTTTGTGCTCAAGCTCAGCCCCCAGGACGAACAGGCCGAACGCACCTTCGACTACGACCGCAGCGGCACCAGCGACCTGCGGTTTATCGTGGTGACCGACCTGGGCATCATCGCCAAGCGTTCCAGTGATGGCAGCCATGATGTCTATGTGCAGTCCATCGGCAACGGTTCACCGGTGGCTGACGCGCAGGTCGACATCATCGGCCGCAACGGTCTGCCGGTCGCCAGTGGCCACTCGGATGCCGAAGGCCACGCGCATTTCGCCAAGCTCGATGAACTGCGCCGTGAGAAAACGCCGCTCATGTATGTGGTCACTCGGGGTAATGACCAGTCGTTTCTGCCCATTGCCCGTCAGTCCCAGCAACTGGATTTGTCGCGCTTCGACGTAGGCGGTTTGGAGGAAGACGGCGCGATTGATCGTCTCAGCGCCTACCTGTTCACTGACCGTGGCCTGTACCGGCCCGGCGAAACCGCGCATTTGGGCATGATCGTGCGCAGCGGCAACTGGAAAGGCGCACTGCAAGGCCTGCCGGTGGAACTGCAAATCACCGACCCACGCGGCCTGGAAGTGATTCGCCAGCCGCTGAAACTGTCCGCCAGCGGTTTTGAGAGTTTTGATTTCCCCAGCAGCGAAGTCGCGCCCGCCGGGGATTACACCGCAACCTTGCAACTGATCGGCCAGAAACAGACGCGCACCGACCTGGGCAGTGTCAGCTTCAAGGTGCGTGACTTCGAACCGGACCGCATGAAGGTCAGCCTGAGCCTGCACGACACCCCGGTAGCGGGTTGGATCGCGCCTGACCAAGTGGTGGCCAAGGTCACCGCCATGCACCTGTTCGGCGCGCCGGCGGCGGACCGTCGTGTCACCGGCAAGATGTCCCTGAGCCCGACCCTGGCGGCCTTCGACCGCTACCCCGATTATCGCTTCCGCCTCAACGATGCCCTGCAAGATGCGAGCACCGAAGACCTGGCCGAAAGCACCCTCGACGATAACGGCCAGGCCGTGCTCGACCTTAACCTGCAACGCTTCGCCAACAGCACTTACCGCCTGCAAGTGATGACCCAGGTGTATGAAGCCGAGGGCGGCCGTAACGTGGCCGCGCAAAGTGCTTTGCTTGTGTCGTCCGCGCCCTACCTGGTGGGTGTGAAAAGTCAGGACTCGCTGTCGTACGTCGCCAAGGATGCGCCACGCCAGGTGCAATGGCTGGCCGTGGCACCGGACCTCACGCCGCTGGCGGTAGATGGCCTGACCAGTGAAGTGGTGGAACACCGCTATGTCTCGGTGCTGGTGAAACAGTCCAACGGCACGTACAAGTACGAGTCGCGCATCAAGAACATCAGCCAACCGGCCTCACCGCTGGCGATGACCAAGGACGGCGCCAGGCAGACACTGAACACCGCGACGCCGGGAGATTTCACCCTGCAGGTCAAGGATGCCAACGGTAACCTGCTCAACCAGATCGACTACAGCGTGGCCGGGCACGGCAATACCTCGCGCTCCCTGGAGCGCAACGCCGAGCTGCAATTGCGCCTGGATAAATCCAGCTACGCCACCGGTGACGAGATCGCCATCAGCCTGCGGGCGCCGTATACCGGCGCGGGCCTGATCACCATCGAACGCGACAAGGTCTACACCCAACAGTGGTTCAAGGCCGACAGCACCACCAGCGTGCAACATATCCGCGTACCGGCAGGGCTTGAGGGCAATGCCTACGTTAACGTGCAATTCGTACGCGATATGGGCTCGCCGGAGGTGTACATGAGCCCGCTGTCCTACGGTGTGGTGCCGTTCAGCATCAACCTGGATGCACGACGCATGGCGCTGAAGGTGGAAGGCCCGGCGAAGATCGAGCCGGGGCAGACCCTGGATATCAAGGTCACCGCCGACCGTCCGGGCCGTGCGGTGGTGTACGCGGTGGACGAAGGCATCCTGCAGGTGGCGCGTTATCAGACGCCGGACCCATTGGGTTTCTTCTTCCAGAAGCGCGCGTTGGAGGTCGGCACCAGTCAGATCCTTGACCTGATCCTGCCGGAATTCAGCCGTCTGCTCAGTGGGGCCGCGCCCGGCGGCGATACCGAAGGCGCCCTGGCGAACCATCTCAACCCGTTCAAGCGCAAACATCAGCCACCGGTGGCCTGGTGGTCGGGTCTGGTGGACCTGCCTGCCGGCGAAACCGTGCTGCACTATCAAGTGCCGGACAGCTTCAACGGCAAACTGCACCTGTTTGCGGTGTCGGTGGACAGCGACAGCGTCGGCGTGAGCGAGACCAACACCGACGTGCGCGGGCCGCTGGTCATCACACCGAACGTGCCGGCCTTTGTGGCACCGGGCGATGTGTTCAACGTGAGTGCCGGGGTCTTCAGTAACCTGGAGGCGGCGGCGGACGTGAAGTTTGAACTGCAGACCAGCACCGGTCTGGTGGTACAGGGCGACAAGGCCAGCACGCTGGCCCTGCAACCGCGCAAAGAAGGCACTGCGCAGTTCAGGATCAAAGTGGGCGAAACCCTGGGTTCGGCAGACCTGCGCTTTGTCGCGGTGCTGCCGGACGGCAAACGTATTCAAGTGGCCGAGACCACGTCGATCCGTCCTCTGAGTGAGCATCGCGTGGCCCTGAGCCTGGGACGCTTCGACAGCGCCAGCAAAGAACTCAAACCCACCCGTGAGCTATTCGGCCAACTGCGCGACGTGCAACTGGGCGTGGCTGCTTCGCCGATGGTATGGGCCAACGGCCTCAAGCATTACTTGGATGACTACGGCTATGCCTGCACCGAACAATTGGTGTCCAAGGCCATGCCGGCGTTGATTTGGGGGGGCACGGCACCGGAGGCCGAGCAAGCCTTCGGCAGTGCGGTACGCATGCTGCGCCAGCGCCAGAACCAGGCCGGAGGCTTCGGCTTGTGGGCTGCCAACCCCGACGTGGCGCCGTACGCCAGCCTATACGCCACCGACTTCCTGATCGAAGCCAAAGAGCACGGGCTGCCGGTACCGGAAGACCTGTTGGTACGCTCGAATGCTTATCTGACAGACCTGGCCAACGGTCCTAGCGAAGGCCTGTCGGAATTGCGCAATCGCGCCTACGCCAGTTACCTGTTGAGCCGTCAGGGGATTCTGGTCAGCGGCGCCTTGAGCGATATCCGCGAACGTTACGAAAGCTACTTCAAGGACACCTGGCAGAACGACCTGGGCGCAGCTTACCTGGCCGCCAGCTACAAGTTGCTCAAGCAGGATCGGCAGGCCGATGCCTTGTTCCGCAAGATCCCATGGCGCACCCTTGTGGATAAGTGGGACAGCGACGGCCTGTACTACGACCCGCTGGTGCACGATGCCGAACACTTGCACCTGCTGGCGCGCCACTTCCCTGAACTGATGGACGATGTGCCCACGGCACTGCTGGATAAGCTCGGCAAGCGGCTCAATGAGCAGCGCTATAACTCGCTGTCGGCGGCCCTGCTGCTGCGCGCCCTGGACAACTACGGCCAGCGCGCCCAAAGCGACATGACTCTCAAGGCCACCGCGTGGTTGAGCGACAAGCAGCAACAACTGCTGGACATGGCCGGCCAGCCGCCGCGTGCTGCCGTACCGGCCGCCACTAAGAAGCTGGTGATGGAGAAGTCCGACGGCCCGGCGGCGTTCTATATGCTCAGCGAAGCCGGTTTCGACAAGGGTGCCAAGCTCAAGCCAATCAACAATGGCCTGGAAATCATCCACGAGTACCTCGACCTCAAAGGCGAGCCGCTGAGCACAGTGGCGGTGGGCGAAGAGTTCCTGGTGCGCCTGCGTCTGCGCGCCACCGACCGCGACCAGGTGCAGCAGGTGGCGGTGGTCGACCTGCTGCCCGGCGGTGTCGAGCCTGTGTATAACGTGGCGCCGGAGCCGGAAGCGGCGAGCACCGAGGACAGTGAAGGCGAAGGCGACGACGCCGAGTACGTGGAGTCCAGTGAAGACAGCCAAGAGGCCGACACCTGGCAGGCGCCCATCGGTGAAACCGAGCTGAGCAACTGGCAGCCGGATTACGTGGATGTGCGTGATGATCGGGTGGTGTTGTACGGCACTGCGCTGCGTGACGCAGGCACCTTCGTGTACCGCGTGCGCGCCACCAACGCGGGCAACTTCAACACACCACCGGCCTACGCCGAAGGCATGTACGAAACCACCCTGCAAGGGCGCGGCAAAGTAGGCCAGCTTGAAATCACCCAGCCTTAAACGCCTGGCGCCGCTGCTGGCAGCGGCGGCGCTCCTGGCGGGGCTGCGGCTGTGGCCCCATGCTTCGTTGGAACAGGCCGTCACCTCATCACGGGTGGTGCTGGCCGATGACGGCTCGTTGCTGCGCATGACCCTGGCGGATGACGGCCAATATCGCCTGTGGCTGCCGCTGGAGCGCATGTCGCCGTCACTGATCGACGCCTTGTTGCTCAAGGAAGACCGCAATTTCTACTGGCATCCGGGGGTCAATCCGGCGGCATTGCTGCGTGCGGCCATGGCCACCTACAGCGGCGGCCAGCGTCAGGGCGGATCGACCTTGAGCATGCAACTGGCGCGGCGCCTGTGGGATTTGAACACCCGCCAGGTGCCGGGCAAAGTGCAGCAAATAGCCTTGGCGCTGTGGCTGGAGGCGCGCTACAGCAAGCACGAGATTCTTGAGGCTTACCTCAACCTGGCGCCCATGGGCGGCAATATCGAAGGCGCCGAAGCGGCGAGCCGCATCTACTTCGGCAAGGCTGCGGCAACGCTGTCATTGTCAGAAGCACTGGCCCTGGCGGTCATCCCCCAGCAACCCGGGCGACGGGCGCGTTTCGGGCCGTCGCTGCAGAACGCCCGGCTGCGCTTGATGGCCGACTGGCGCGACACTTATCCACAAGACCCGCGCAATGACAGTCTGCTCGACCTGCCCCTTGAAGCACGCAACCGCCAGCAGATCCCGTTTCTGGCGCCGCACCTGAGCGAACAGCTGCTGGCCTCCCAGACCGGCACGCAAATCAACAGCACTCTCAACCTGCCGCTTCAGCAATTGCTTGAACGTTTGATCAGCGGTTTTATCGCCGAGCGCCGCAGCACGGGTGTGGAAAACGCAACGGCCATCCTGATCGACAGCCGCGACCAGAGCGTCAAGGCGTTGGTGGGCTCGGCGGATTACTTATCCACAGGCATCCACGGCCAGGTCAACGGCGTGTTGTCCCGACGCTCGCCGGGGTCGACGCTCAAGCCCTTTCTGTACGGGCTGGCGCTGGACCAGGGGATTATCCATCCCATGAGTATCCTCAAGGATTTGCCCAGTAACTTCGGCTACTTCCAGCCGGAAAATTTCGACGGCAGTTTTGTCGGCCCGCTGACGGCGCGGGACGCTTTGATCCGTAGTCGCAATATCCCGGCGGTGTGGCTGGCCAGCCAGGTCAAGTCGCCGTCGTTGTATGGTTTGTTGCAACGCGCCGGCATCAAGGGCCTGCGCGATGAGAGCCACTATGGCCTGGCCCTGGCCCTTGGCGGCGGTGAGATGACCCCGGAGGAGCTGGCGCGTCTATACGTAATGCTGGCGGGCGACGGGCATCTGCGACCGTTGCGCTATGTGCAGGAACAACCGCCATCCATAGGCGTGCAATTGCTCACCCCTCAGGCCGCTTTCATGGTGCGCGACATGCTGCGCCGCAACCCGCGTCCGGATGGCCTGCCCGCGCACCATTGGCGCACCGCGTGGAAAACCGGCACGTCCTGGGGCTTTCATGATGCATGGAGCGCCGGCCTGGTGGGCCCGTATGTGCTGGTGGTGTGGGTGGGTAACTTCGACGGGCGCCCCAACCCTGCATTTATCGGTGCCAAGACCGCCGCGCCGCTGTTCTTCCGTATCGCCGACGCCCTGCCATTGGCTTTGCCGAACGTCGTCATCAAGGCCGACAAGCCACCTGCCGGACTGGTGCGCATCGACGTCTGCGCCGCCTCCGGCGACCTGCCCAACCGCTGGTGCCCGCAAACCCGCAAGACCTGGTACATCCCTGGCGTCTCACCGATTCGCGTGTCCAACCTGCACCGCCCGGTGCTGATCGACACCCGCACCGGCAAAGCGGCCTGCCCACCGTTCGATCCGCAATACACCCGCGAGGAAGTCTTCGAGTTCTGGCCGAGCGACGTACAACGCCTGTACCGCGCCGCCGGCCTGCCGCGCCGTGCACCGCCCAATGTGATGAAAAACTGCCAGCCCAACCGCATCAGCGACCAGAGCGAAGCGCCGCAGATTCGTTCGCCGTTGACCCAAGTAAGCTACCAACTGCGCCTGTCCCAGCCCCAGGAAAGCATCCCGCTGAACGCGAACGCGGCCAGCGATGCGGTGACCCTGTACTGGTTTGCTGACCAAACCTTGATCGGCCAGGGCTCGCCACAGGCCACGCTGAATTGGCGACCGGGGAAGTCGGGGGAGTACCGGTTGCGGGTCAGCGACGATCAGGGGCGCAGTGCGAGTCGGGGGTTGCGGGTGGAGTTTGTGCCTTAGGGAGGGTTGGCAGTGGAGACCCGAACGGGCGTGGTTACCAACAACATAGTTTGACACAGCCCCTCAAGTAAACCGGGGCCTGTAGGATGATCCGGGGTCCATACAACAGCAACATAGACTGACACAGACGCGTCACATTTCAAATACGATGCTCGATTGGTAACAACATAGATTGACACAACAGCGACGGCGTTCATTCATGCCGAAACGCTATGCGAGCGCGACTTGCC
This sequence comes from Pseudomonas lurida, assembly GCF_013522705.1. Lineage (GTDB taxonomy): Bacteria > Pseudomonadota > Gammaproteobacteria > Pseudomonadales > Pseudomonadaceae > Aquipseudomonas > Aquipseudomonas quebecensis. The sequence goes on along the minus strand of NZ_JAAMRE010000005.1, from coordinate 201,479 downwards.
ACTCACCTGTGTGGGAGTGAGTTTTTCAGCACAGGCTCAGTGCGATGTCTAAATCTGTACGCAACCTTCGACCGGCCCCCATCAGCACATAAACTGTGTTTTTTGTTGGAAACAGGCAGTTGTGGGTGAAAGAAACACCCAGTGTTGTTTTGACCCAATCACCAGGTGCGAAGCGACCTTTACTATCTTGGATAACGGTCGAAGCGTAAACGAGAGCAGGAATTAGCTCCCTGTCCTTAATGGCTTTCAGCTGACTTGTTGTGACGTCGAGATCCAATATTGCCCAATCAGCAACAAGACAATAGGCACGGGAAGGGAAATGCAGGCGGGCGAGCGCTACAGCATCTGGTGTGGTGAGTTGGCATCCGTCTATTTTCTCACCATCAGAAAGCACTGAAATATAATCTGCCAAATTCATGACTACCTCCTGCCGATCAAAAAAACCGATTCGAACGAGAAGCATCACTCAGCTTAGCTGCTAGCGGATCACCAGGTTCCGATGCCGACGGATAGCAGCAGGGTGACCTCATGGCTGTTTCGTCTTCTCCCTTCATCTCACTGAACGGGATGATTTCTATCGAGCTGCCACCCGATAAAGTGGTTTGCGCCAGTACCCAGCTATGCCATTGCCGTGCGTGTATCTTTCTCAACGGTACGTGCCGATGTGAGTGAAACCTAGTGCTTCAATGGATGCCCGTGGATGCCGTATCGGCAAGGCGACGCCGGTATAGGCGCCTGAAATCCATGTTACTCAAGGAGCGGTAGACGCCGTTTGGCTGCGGCTGAATCAAAATGACATGCCCTCCGACACTTGAATCAGCATTTCTTCGACTAGATGTGTGCCAAAGGTTGTAGCAACCATCGACGATGGGCTTTCTCCCAAAAAGCGGGCTTTGGGTTTGGAAAGCCATTGTTTGGCCTTAACTTTGTCACCGAAGATCACCTCGGCCATGGCGGTAATATGTACAAACCGGAAAAGGCGATCGCTCTCAGGCAGGGTTAAGAGCTGATTGGCTGACAGTTTTGTTTTTAGCGTTTTGGGTTGAATGATTCTGTCGCGCTCTTCGTCGCTTAAGGTTCCATCATCACAAAGCATTTTGATCAGGCTGACCGAGAAGCCAGCTACTATCATGTCGTGAATGTCCAGATCCGAGGCATTGACAGAGATATGAAGAAGCCTCTCCAGACGCATGCGGTAAGCATGATAGACATCCTGACGCAGGACGCCAGAAACCATGGGCCGCAATGATGTTGCGTTGTGCACGGGCGTAAGCACTAGTGTGCCATTCGCTACGGTTAGCTCCAGGTCGTCCCCAACACCTAACCTCATTTGGTCAAGCAACTCTTGAGGCAGATCGATGATGATGTCGCCAGTACCGTCCTCAGTTTTTTGGCACTTGACTATCCAACGCTCGGTTTCACTCATGATCGTCCGGCCCTCATCCGCCATCAGAATGACACACATCATTATGCCTGGGCGCAGAGCTGACCAAAGGAATGGGCAACCGCTGACAGACAGGCACTGCCGCTGCTCGAACGCCGGATAACGAGTGAAAGGGCAAAAAATGGGTCAACGGCTATACCTGCCTTTCCACCTTCACATGGCTAAGAGCCTGAGCGTAATCAGGTAACTACACGAAAGGATATGACATGCACCCTGATGAGCTTTATGTTTCCGTCGACGTCGAGACTTCTGGGCCTATACCAGGCGAATACAGTCTGCTTTCCATTGGAGCTTGTCTTGTAGCCCAACCTGAAACGTCCATCTATCTTGAACTGCGGCCTGACAGTCCGAAACACGACCCCGAAGCGCTGGCAGTATCGGGGCTGAGTCTGGAGAAGCTGGAGAGCGAGGGCCTCGCTCCGCAACAGGCGATGCTGACATTTGATCAGTGGCTGAAATCGTCCTGCCAAACGGGACAAAAAGTCATTTTCGTAGGACTCAATGCACCGTTTGACTGGTCATTCGTCAATTACTACTTCCACAAATACCTGGAAACCAACCCCTTTGGTTTTACAGCTATCGACATGAAGGCCTACTTCATGGGAGCTGTAGGGTGCAGCTGGCAGGAAACAAAATCATCCAAGATGACCGCTGCGCTGAAGCCACTCAGCGAACCGAACCATAACGCATTGGATGATGCCCGCTTTCAGGCAGAGCTCTTCGCACTAATGCTAGCGGGTAAAGGTAAACGCTGACCTGCGTTCCACCGCACGGACTTGAAGCTCATCTGACCCAGGTTGCCTCAACATATCTGCCGTCCCTGAACGACCACGCCTTGATACCTTCTGGTTTTTCGGACTTGCCGACAATAATGGCTATTGGGTGCGGCAGATCCTGCGTGTAACGTGCAGCAAATTTGGAGAAGCTTCCGATGTCTGCCGGAGAGATCACCGGAACGGATTGGGGGTGCGTATGCCAATAGCCCACCAGACGTAACCCTTGTTCGTTGGCAGCCTGGATCTCCTGACGGCACCGCTCCGCATCCAACTCTAGCCAAGACCAGCCTGACCGATCGGCGCGATGAGGCAACGTGGCCAAGGCCAGCAGCAACCCTTTCGGATCAACCGGGTTGACGAATAACTGTCCCCCTCGCTCCACGCCAAAAAGGCCCTGCCGATGGCTATCCAAGATGTCCGCGACAGCTTGGGACACCAACAGCTCGGAATTCACCTCCGGCCATCGCCAGCGCCATGCGATATCCGTCATACCGTTTCGTCCTTATCTTCCGGCCATCCGCGCTCGAGTAGGATCTGCTGCGCCCCCTCTGGCAGCTTGGGCCCATGGTATTGGCCTCCTAGGCTCAGCACATCTTCAGGTCTGTAAATGCTGCTGACCCAAGATGCAGTGGCGATGTTGCCGGTCAATGCGCGTAAGGCCGTGTGCGACACCATGGAGGCGATATTGGTCATTCCCAGCGAGCCGCCTGGGATAAAGCTCTCGCCACACGCGGGCAGTGGAACAACACCGCCTCCCGGCCACTCTGTAAATCTATGCAGAAAATCGCCGACGTCCGTGAACAACTGACGGCCATCAAAGGTGCCGGCTGGTGCGAATAGAGCATGGCCTACCTGTGTATACGGTTCGCTCCAGGCTTGTAAAAGCCCCCAAGGAGCGCCGCTTGATTTGGCTCGCCATACAGTGACCTCCGACTGCCAGTCTGCTGTCGTGATCACCACCAGATCTGCGTTATCAAACACTTCTGGTTTGCTGCTCATCACCACTTCGGCAAAAGTCGCATAAGCGGTACATTCTGTCGTCGGAAGATCTAACAGAATCTTGTCCCTCAACGCTAAGGCTTTCAGTCTCCCTAGGCTATCCGCTCCCAGTACGTGCCTCCCCAGATTGGCTGACACCAAAGTGTCAGGATCGATGAGGGTTAGGTGGCCGACACCGGATCGTGCCAATTGTATTGCCACCGCACTGCCTAATGAGCCAACGCCAACAAAAACGACTCGAGCATTTTCAAGATGCTGTGCAGTGCCACTTATATCGCGGGACAGAATGGACGCTCGATCAAGCACGTCCAGGGCAGTTGCTCGGACGAGCGCCGGAGGATGTGCATTTGCGATAGCTGGCCGACGGCGCGCTGTACGCAAGCCAAACTTTGCGCCCCGCTCCTGCTGTACGCCGAGCGACCGAACATTGAGGCAATATGTTGGAGCATCTGCCCCTCCTGGAAGCTCCAGAACAATCCATCGACTCGGCAACGTTCCATGCAGCTCAAACCATGCCAGCAATTGCTCGGCATCGTCTGGTTGAAGGTGTGGCGTGAGCCAGAGCAATAAATCTTCGGGATCCGGGGTGCGTATGTCCGGATAAGTCTGAAGCTTGACGTAAAAACCGGGAGTTTCGGCCGCGCGAATGACAGCGGAGCGCCCGACAACCCGTCGGTAATGCCCTTTGAGTGCAGCTACGTTCGATGCTAACCAAACCGTTTCCTGACCGGATGGCACAGCTCGGCGCGGATCGCTGAGCGCAAACAACTGCGAGGCAGTCTGAGGTCGATCCAACAGTAAGAGGTTCTGGAATGACTGACCATGCTGAAACGACCAGTAGGTAGTGATCTCATTCTGAAATTCGATATCGCGCGTTGCCTGGCTTGATCCCATCTTGGACAACGAAACGATTTGGGCCAAGCGAGCAAGGCTGTCCTCTACCACGACCTCCGGGGAGCCCATGATGGGGCGTTCCTGAAAGCCATGAAGGCAAAGCCCCGACTTGGTGGCATGCGGCCAAACCAGCCATGGAGAGGGTTCGACGTTTAGGCGCAAGAGCCCACGGGGAAAGTTGGAGGGGAAACCAATACGCAGTCGCCGCTCCTGCCCCGTGTAATCGATGGGCAAGGGGAAGTGAAAGCACGCCGCTTCGTCAGCCCGCATGGGTGCGGGCTGGAGCAATGCATCGGCAGCATCCTGACCTAGGGTGTTTCGCAGTGCGGCGATTCCGCGCTGCAATGGCGTCTTAATAGGATCAGCCAAGGCGTCCAACTGGCTTTACGCTCGACTGAGAGGTTCCGCCACCGCTGGCCCCTCCGAAGAGCGAACCCATCGAAGCAGAGTTTCGAGTAGTGCCATCTGGTCGGCCGGGCATCGTCCAATTCGCAGGGATTTCATTGTTCACTGCCGTGATGAATGCCGGTGCTATACCGAAATTCTTTTTCACTGCCTCGGCAAAGGAATCATTGGATTCAAAACTTTCCAAACCTAATGACACAGACGCACTGGCGTCCGCATGCCACTTGGCGAATGCCTGACGATAGCCTTGCCCCTCGCCCGGTCGATTCCACTTCTCTGCAAAGTTTTCGCCGTTATCGGCAGGGTTGCAGACATAGCAGTCGCTACCTCTATGCGCGATGTGCTGCGGCATTCTGCGAACGATTTCCAAAATTGCATCGAGCGGAGCCAGAGGCTTCGACTGCGATTCCTTTACGACATCCAGGTATGCGTGAGTAGCCAAAGTGGTAATGACCGCAGATATGGGGCGAGTATCAGCGCTCCTTGTGTTGATGGCCCATTCATCGCGATGCCGCTTGAGCAGCTTGATGGTCGCACGCAGGGGATCTTGATCGATGTAATCCTGATAATGCGGCAATGGATCTTGTGTCGCGGCATCGAGCATCCGCTGGTTTTTGGCAACTACCAAGCTTTCCAGAGAGATTTCCTGGGCAGAAGCAACCTGCAACCAGTTCGAGTAAGGGATAGGGCTGCTTGCTTTCCACCCTGTGACCCGATCCGGAACCTCCAGCTTACCCTCGCCGTTTGCTTCGCCATTTCCGTTGATCGCGCGGGCAGGCGTGACATCAATGTGGAAACCTGGATTTTCGTCGGCATAAACGATCCGGATGCCACGACGTAATTGCTTAACTTCTTCCTGAACGCGGGAGCCTTCCCTAAAACGCTGCTCAATCGCTTCTAGAACTTCCTTCGCACCAGCGCCTTGAGCGTGAGGGAGCCAGATAATCGCGTCCGCATCAATGGTGTCCAGATCCGCAGGCGCGCCGGGGATTGGCTTGATGGTCGTTTTCAGCCGCATCGAGCCTTGAACGAAAATATGGGCCTCAGCGAGCAGCGGGTTGTCGGAAGCCGAGAGGATTTTTTCCAGTTGGGAGTAGCGGTCATTAATTTTTTCGTACTGCGCTTCCGACAGCGAGATTTCCCGCGCGGCGCGAAGCAGAAAATATTCCCAACTGCTGCGCTTGGTCTGTTCGTTGCTCAAAAGCATTTACCTAGCCTCCTGGGCCACCGAGCCCAATTGCAGTGTTTGCGTAAACCGATCTTGGTTTTCTTTGTCCCGATCGAAGATCAGGTACGTATGTTGATGCTGCGTAGTGAGCAACGCGCCAAACTCGATGGCCAATGCCGCAGGAATAGCGGCGAAGACGTGAATAGGGTCAGGAGTCAAAGCTTCAAGCTGGCTCAGTCGTATTTGAAGTGCGTCACGAAAGGCATGAATCACCCGACGGTTTTGTACCATCGCATAGCTTGGCTCTGGGATCGACAGCTCTGCAATACGTGCACCGGGCAGAGCGTCGGTCACGTCGCGAACTGGAACTTGCGCAGAAATGGAGAGCACAAGCGCAAGTGGCCCGTCGCCGTCGGAGGGAGGTGTAAACAAAAAAGCGGGCGGCTCAGCGGACTGATCGGGCCAGCGCAAAAGATGCTCGCGGTGAAAGGAGAAGATCAAGCGTTTGGAACGGTCGCCGATACTTTGGCCCAACATCATCAAGGCCGGAATGTCGGCCAAGCCGACTACCGCCAGCGCGGGCGAGTCTCCATAGGTGCCGCCGCGACGCTTGAGTTGCTGCTCCAGCTCATACTGGACACTGTCTTTGATGTTCTGCCAATAGGTCGCGTCCCTACCTCGCGGTCCGGGTGCAGGGAAAGTGATTTTGATGCCTTGATCGAAGGCGATAAATCCCTCAGCAGACATCGCAGTCAACAGATCGCGAACGGGAATATCGGTGACAGTCTGGAAATGCTGACTCTGGACGATGAGAGGAATGGCTCTGCCACCATCGGGGGTCGTTGCGGCGAGTCGGATGCGTTCCATGTACGCTTGGTGTAAACCACTCAAATCATTTTCAGGGTAACCATCTGCGTCACGATCAATTTTGTCATGACAGCCTGGGCACAGGAGCATCAGGTTAGCGGTATCGTTGGTATGCGCCTCAGCGTCATGATCTGCGCGGCCCCGAGGCCCCTTCGGACTGGCGGGTAGGATATGCGCCACTTCGCCCCATTTCATCGGTTTGCCGGCACGATAGTCGAACGTTAGATCTGTACCACACAGTTCACAATGACCAGCGGCCTGTATCCACACGATCCGCTTCGTCTCATCATTCGTGTTAAAGCGCCCGCTCGCGACTTTAGCGTCTTCTTGCTCTGCCATTTCGACCTACCCCCGAGAAACATCCATGAAAAAAACGATGATGGCCAGATAAAATCATCTTAAGGTCATTCACCCCAAATACAAGAAAGATCTGAGAGTGGCGGAGGCTGAATCGTCTTAAGCACCAAGGTCGTATTTGACCCCAACGGAAGGGGGAATGGCGGCGCCGTTTTATGGTAAATGCGACTTATTAAGAGCGCTGACCACAGCGTATGTACTGAAATTAGCGAGTTTATGTGAAAGAGATAAACTCGCTAATTTGCGTACACGTCTCTTCAGTGATCGCACAATTCCTGTCTTAAGCTTGTCTGCTCCGTCTTAGAATATACCGAAGAGGTGATCTCGTACCCTCGAGCCCCATAGCTAGGAAAAGCGAAGCAGCCGGTATGCGCGCCGTTTGAAAATGCATCAGTCGCTCTTTCCGGCCGTTCAGAGATGTCAGCCAATGGCTGTAAGCATGAAGCTTAGGCATTGGTCGAGTAACGATTTGAGCCGTTCCCAGCCATGGATAAGCTTAGATGATTTCGTATCTAGTACGTACATGTCGCTCGGGGAGGACTCGTCGCTAGCCGCTGGCAAGCCATGGTTCGTGTCCCTCCCACCTACGAAGTAAGCGTAATACATTCTGGATTACCAACAGGCTCCCACCTCACCGCGAATACAGCCACCCACGTATTGGCTCGGCGGACATCATTAGCTTCGCAGTTGCGTCAAAAAAGGCGTTTCGTTGGACCGATACGATCTGAGCGCAGATTGCGTGTGAATACCCGGTGCGCTGCGGATCATAAGGCTCCCATGAACGTTAAGGTAGCAAACAAGATCTGCACATCAGCTGACACGCGCTCCAAATAAAGGCAATTTTAAAAAAGCAGATTTACATTACAAAATTGTAATTTTCTGATCATGTCCACGTTATCTCCAGATTGCAACGATACAGCTCGGCGACGATGCGGGAGGCACATCCTGCTTTCTGTAAACAATAATTCCAGCCGAAGAGCTTTCTAGTTCTGCCGAACCTAAGGAGTGATGTATGAATAACAACACGAAATTTTCGATGGCCGCGTTGGCGATCGTTGTCAGTTCTGGCCCGTCCACGGTATTTGCGGAAGAAAAGGCCGAAGGATTTGTGGAAGGCAGCAGCCTTACTGTTCTCAACCGAAACTATTACTTCAATCGTGATCATCGCAACGGCCAATCGAGTGCAACGGGCAACGGTTACTCCGAGGCCTGGGCACATGCCATCATTAGTAAATTCGAGTCCGGGTTTACTCAGGGCACTGTGGGTGTCGGTGTTGACGCGTTCGCCATGATCGGATTGAAACTCGACACAGGTGACGGGCGTAATGGTGGCCGTAGTTCGTTCGATGTACTACCGGTCAATAGTGATGGGCAGGCTAGAGACGAATATACTAAAATTGGAGGTGCAGCAAAAATTCGCGCCTTTGACACGGTAGTAAAGGTCGGCGACGTATTCCCATCTAACCCAGTCGTTGCCGCTGGTGACTCCAGACTTCTACCAGAAAGTTTCACAGGCGTAACGGCGACAAACACCAGCTTTGACGGATTGACTGTTCAGGCGGGCCGCCTTCACGCTATGAGCCAGCCAACTTCCAGCAATATGCGCGACAATTTCGCGACATTTTATGCCGGACCTGTTAATTCACCGTGGGTCGGCTACTTTGGCGGTGACTACAATCTGAACAAGAATGTGATCGTTAGCCTCTACTCCAGCCGCCTTAAAGACGCCTGGAATCAATATTATGCCGGCACGGGATTAAACTATTCGCTTTCGGATGAACTCTCCGTATTCGGCGGCTTGAACTACTACAAAGCCGTCGACGAAGGCAAAAAATTGCTAGGTGAATTCAACAATAATATTTGGAGTGCTAAAGTCGGCGTGAAGTATGGCGCACACTCTGTCGCATTGTCTCACCAACGAAACAATGGTAACGACGACTTCGACTACCTCCGCCAATCGGATTCCATTTTTCTCGACAACTCAATCCAATACAGCGATTTCAACTCGCCTAAAGAGCGTTCATGGATGGTCCGATACGACTTGGATATGACGACATATGGCGTGCCAGGACTGTCGTTTATGACACGTTACGCCCGTGGCACCGATGCCGATTACTCCAACGCTAATGGAACCTACATGCGACGGGATGCAGAGGGAAATCCGCTGACCGATCAGAAACGCTGGGAACGCGATATTGAGGTGAAATATGTCGTTCAGACCGGATCTTTGAAGGACATGTCTTTCCGCCTGCGCCAAGCAAACACTCGTGCTACAGCGTTTGAATCTGACCTTGATGAAGTACGTGTGATTGTTGAGTATCCATTAGCTGTCATGTGACATCGAACGGGATGACTCGCTGTGCGAGCGTCCCGTCCTTCGAAAAGTTACAGAAATGTCATTTTTCAATCATCTTCACGTTAGGTTATGTTTTTTATACTTATCGTGAGTTGATAGAATCTTAGCTAGCGCATCTGGCTGGGGTTCTATGGATGAGTAGCTAGATTGTGAAAATCCAAACTCAATGCTGTTCAGTTGTCATATCCATTCACCTTTGGAAGCTCCTTTGCTCCTTTGGTAAGGTGAATTTTGAGACGCCCTTCGGGGCGTCTTTTTTTGCCTTTCAGAACTCGAACAAACAAAAACGCCCGACACCTTTGACTAACGAAGCGGGTCGCGCGTTTAATTGTCATATGACAGCGCAGGTATTAACCGCCTCGCCTACGGCAGTCTCCAGCTACAGTGTAAGTGATCGTGTTTAGTTGCCCTACGGAGTCTTCATAAGTCATTGCGGCCGGCACTACTGCGCAGATTTTCGCAGGCCGCACCACACTGATCACCTTTACCACATCCACCTTCATTCCATATTCATATCGCTTCGGTACCGGCGCGCTTTTTCCTTGGCTGACTGCGTACTTCTCCATAGCTTTGGTGTTGGCAGCCATCATTTTTTCGAAAGCCTTATCTCCTCCCCCCTCTGCAAACACGCTTGACGAGACAGCTAAAACTCCGAACAAAGCTAAAATGTTGATAGATTTCATATTCAGCACCTCAACTAATACAGTCAAGATAATATCAGGCTAATGATTGCGACCGGGTGGCGCTAAAATTACAAGTATGTAATCAAACCGGCAAAAAAAACCCGCCACTAGGAGCCTAGGGGCGGGCTGATTCCAAACTGCATGGCTACGCTTACTTAGCCTTCTCATTCTTTTCGTCACTTGACACCACTGAGGCATTTTTTCCTTGTTTCGCCACATACTTCTCCATTGCCAGATCTTTTGCCGCCATCATCTTCTCGAATGTTCTGTCTCCACCGCCTTCCGCCATAGCGAATGAAGAAAGGGCCAAAGCGCCCGCAACAGCAAAGATTTTAGTAAGTTTCATTCTGACACCTCATATAGATAACGCTATTAGGGTATCAATGCGAACCTATCATCACGGTGGCGCTCAGATTACATATTCGTAATCGTTCCTGGTATAAAAAACCCGCTGATGAACAACCGCAGCGGGCTCAAAACCAAAAGAACTATTGGGTTGTTATTCTCCCTTCTGCGGGTTCATCTTCATCGTGGCGGTGCACCCATTGATAGAGCGCAGGCAGTATTAACAGCGTTAATGCAGTCGAGGACAGGATGCCCCCAATCACAACGGTGGCCAGTGGTCGTTGAACCTCTGCCCCGGTGCCAGTGGCCAGAGCCATAGGTATAAAGCCGAGGGAAGCCACCAAAGCTGTCATCAATACCGGACGAAGCCGCGTGAGGGCTCCTTCATTGATAGCAGAATTTAACGAATACCCCCGCTCTCGAAGATTGCGAATGAACGCTATCATCACCAAACCGTTCAGCACCGCAACCCCCGACAAAGCAATGAAACCAACACCCGCCGAGATCGATAGCGGGATGTCACGTAGCCACAAAGCCATGACCCCTCCAGTCAACGCGAATGGAATACCGGTGAATACCAGGAGGCCGTCCTTGAGATTGTTGAACATCATGAAAAGCAGGGCAAATACAAGGAGCAGGGCCACCGGGACAACGATTTGGAGACGTTTCGCAGCCGACTGGAGTTGCTCAAATTGCCCACCCCAGTTAGTCCAATAACCAGCCGGCACCTGTACCTCTCGATCAATAGCGCTGCTGGCCTCTTGAACAAAAGAGCCTATATCCCGACCTCGCACGTTAGCGCTTACGATTACCAGACGCTTACCATTTTCGCGACTGACCTGGTTCGGCCCAAGCACCAGATCGAGAGTTGCCACTTCTGAGAGGGCAATAAAACCAATCTGTTCTGCATTGCCATTGACCAGCGCCGGTACTGGAATCAGCAACGTAGACAACCCTTCAATGTCCTTGCGCATGGCATCGGATAAACGCACAACCATATCGAAACGACGGTCTCCTTCATACATCGTACCCGCTTGGCGACCACCAACCGCTACCGCTATGGTGTCCTGTACATCACCAACATTCAGGCCATAACGCGCGGCCTTGTCACGGTCGATGTTAATGGTAAGTACTGGTAGCCCTGTGGTCTGCTCGACTTTGACCTCTGAAGCTCCTTCGACCTTCTGCATAGAGGCAGCGATTTTCGCAGCTGTGCTGTTAAGCACTACCATGTCATCACCGAAGACCTTAACGGCTACGTCACTGCGCACGCCTGATATCAGCTCGTTGAAACGCAATTGAATTGGCTGCGAAAGCTCATAGTTGCTGCCGGGCATCGCGGCCGTAGCCTTTTGAATATCCGCGACTAACTCATCCCGGGATTTGTTCGGGTCAGGCCATTGATCCTTAGGCTTAAGCATCACATAGCTGTCAGAGATATTCGGCGGCATTGGATCGGAGGCAATCTCTGCGGTACCGGTACGAGCAAAAACTCGCTCGACTTCAGGCACTTTTGCCAGCACTAGCTTTTCCAAACGCTGCTGCATTTCTACCGATTGCGTCAGACTGGTGCCCGGCACGCGTAGTGCTTGCAGGGCAAAATCCCCTTCGCTGAGGCTCGGTACAAACTCACTTCCCATTCGACTGGCGACAACCCCGCACACTGCAATGAGGCCTAGTGCCATGGCAAAGGCTACTGATCGGTGGTTCATGACCCAATCCAGCGCAGGTGCATACATCCGACGCGCGCCACGCATGATCACGTTCTCTTGTTCCTTGACCTTGCCAGTTACGAACATGGCAATCGCCGCAGGAACAAAGGTAACGGACAGCAGCATGGCGCCCAGCAGGGCAATTACGACTGTAAACGCCATGGGGTGGAACATTTTCCCTTCAACACCGGTCAGGGCAAAAATCGGGAGATACACGACCATGATGATCAACTGACCGAAAATCAATGGGCGGCGCGCTTCCTTTGCCGCTGCAAACACTTCATGCATCCGTTCGGAACGTGTGAGGATACGTCCATGGTGCTGTTGTGCATGAGCCAAGCGCCGGATCGCGTTTTCGACAATCACCACCGCTCCGTCAACAATGATGCCGAAGTCCAACGCGCCGAGACTCATCAGGTTGGCGCTGACTTTGTTGGTGAACATACCGGTGAATGTGAACAGCATGGCCAAAGGAATAACCATGGCAGTGATCAATGCGGCGCGAATGTTGCCCAAGAACAGGAACAGAATTGCGATGACCAGGATCGCACCTTCAATCAGGTTCTTTTTGACCGTGGCAATCGCCTTGTCCACGAGATTGGTACGGTCGTATACCGTGACCGCCACCACCCCCTCAGGTAGTGACCGATTGACTTGCTCCAGTTTGGCGGCAACGGCCTGAGAGACGGTTCGGCTATTTTCACCGATCAACATGAACACAGTGCCAAGCACGACTTCACGACCGTTTTCGGTAGCGGCCCCCGTGCGCAGCTCACGGCCGATATCAACTGTTGCCACATTCTTGATGCGGATCGGCGTGCCATCGACGTTGGCCATCACGATGTTGGCAATGTCGTCGGTGGTTGCCACCTGCCCGGGAGCACGAATCAGGAGTTGTTCACCACTGCGTTCAATGTATCCGGCACCGACGTTGGCATTATTCCGTTCCAGCGCCGTCACAAGATCAGTCAGAGTCAGCTTGTACGCCGCCAAGCGTTTTGGATCGGGAGCAATTTGATATTCTTTGGCGAAACCACCAATGGTGTTGATTTCGGCGACGCCGGGAACGTTGCGCAACTGAGGTTTGATAATCCAATCCTGGATCACCCTCAAGTCGGTCGGGGTGTAAGGGCTGCCGTCCTCTTTAACGGCGCCTTCTTTTGCCTCGACTGTCCAGAGGAAAATCTCACCCAGGCCGGTAGAGATCGGCCCCATGACCGCTTCCACGCCCTCGGGTAATTGCTCCTTGGCCACCTGCAGTCGCTCATTGACCAATTGCCGGGCGAAAAACAGGTCGGTGCCTTCCTTGAATATCACGGTGACTTGCGACAGACCTGAGCGTGAGAGCGAACGCGTTTGCTCAAGAGCTGGCAAGCCGGCCATGGCGGTTTCGATGGGGAAGGTGATTCGCTGTTCTGTCTCCAGTGGCGAGAAACCTGCGGCACCCGTGTTGATCTGCACCTGGACGTTTGTAATGTCGGGTACTGCGTCGATCGGAAGTTTCTGATAGCTGGCGATGCCGAGGCCAGCCATGAGAAGAACCGCGAGCAGCACGATGATGCGTTGCTCGATTGCAAATTGGATCAGGCGTTCGAACATAAGAACCTTCTCGTGGAAATGGCGGATCAGTGGGAGTGTTCAGCCGAGGCTTTACCCAGCTCTGATTTCAGAATGAAGCTGCCGGCAGCAGCGACTTGAACACCGGGCTCCAGGCCCTCTGTGATCTCAACCAGACCCGCCGCACGACTGCCTATTTCCACCGGCTGCGCCTTAAATCCGTCATCAGTTCGAACGAAAACTGTCGGTTTATCCTCGACCGTCTGGATCGCCACTTCTGGCACCGCGACTTTCGTCTGCCGGGTATCGGTATCTACCAGCACGGTAACGAACAGTCCGGGACGCCAGGCGCCTTTCGGATTGGGTAGGGTCACGCGGACCGTGGCGGTACGGGTCTGCTCGCCCAACAAACTTCCTACGTAGGCCACGGTGCCGGTGACTTCGGCACTTAACTCTGGGGCATTGACGGTGACGGACTTGCCCACCAGCACCTTGTTCAAATCCTTGGGGGAGACGCCAAAAGTTACCCACACACGCGACAAGTCCGAGAGAGTGAAGGCATTGGTGGTTTCACTGACAACCTCACCAAGGCCCAAGTGTTTCTCAACCACGACGCCATCGAACGGCGCACGCAGCTCATACCGGTTGCCGCCGCTGGCTACCGAGCTGCCACTGAGTACGCTGATTTTTTGACGGGCATTGCTGAGGGCGATTTCAGCTTCTTGCAGAGCCTGACGGGCTTGAAGGAAATCTTGTTCGGCAGAGATTTTGTCTTGCCATAACTGTCGCTCACGCTCGTAGGTGGTACGCGCCAACTCCAGACGACGTTGCGCTGCGGCTTGCTCACTACGCTGATCAGAAATTTGCTGGCTGGCGATCACGGCTAGTAGCTGGCCTTTTTTCACCGGCTGGCCAAGATTGACATGTACCGACTCGACGACGCCAGGCACTCGGGGCACGACATGGGAAGTCCGGTCGTCATCGAACCGGACTTCTCCTGGGAAGGGCAATGACAGGCTGATGCTGTGTGCCTTTGCTTCGGCCAACTGGATGCCAGCCGCGCTAATCTGCTCCTCGCTAAGTGTCAGGTGACCTTCCTCCTCTTCGCCCTCGGCATGTTCGCCTACAGCTGTTGACCCACCGGCATCCTTGTTGCCGTCGTCATCGTGGCCATGCTCCTCATGAGGCTGAGCTTCGGCGGACGGTGCAGACGTTTTACCAACCCAGAATGAGCCGATTCCCATGCCCACCGTCAGGGTCAGCGCGATCACAAAGATTTGTTTTTTATCCATGGAAACTCCCTACGCAGCTCAATCGGGCAGTCACGGATTAGCGTGACAATGCAGTGCTGAGCAGCGGTACAAAAGCGTTATATGAAATTCACTGGGAACGAGTTAATTGAGTGACATCACCGAAAACTCGCTCAATGCGCACCCAGGCGTCTGTTGCCTCTGCAATGGCCTGGATGTATTGGTTACGTGCGCTGATCAACGTGCGCTGTGCATCGAGCACATCCAGGAAGTTGAACTTGCCCATTTCGAAACCTCGGGTCGCGGTGTCGACGGCATTTTGGGCGGCAGGCAGGATGGTTTGATTGAAAGAGGTAACTTCGGTGTTCGCCGTCATCCACTGATCCAGAGCGATCTGAATTTCTGTACGCAGGCGTAACTCGCTTGAATTGCGAAGGTCGCGGGCCTGATCGGCTCGGCGGGCTGCTGCCAGTACATTGCCTTGATTACGATTGAACAACGGAATGGGCATCGACAGCCCCACAACGTTCACACGCTCGCGTTCTCGTTCATCGTATTGACTGCCCACACTTACGGTGAGATCTGGAACACGCTGAGACTTCTCCAGATCAAGAGAAGCTTCACGCTGATCAATTTGTAGTTTTGCCAATCGTAATTCGGCAGTTTCACCGATGCGGTTGAGCAGCAGTGACGGTTCCGGAACGTTGGGCATTGGCCGGTCTGACTCACCGACGGATTTAAACGAAGGCAACGGTGCGCCCATTACGCGCGCAAGCTGCTGATAGGCATTTGCTTCGTCGCGCTCAGCACGCCGCAGTTCTAGGCGCACTTCAGATAACTGTACCTCTGCTCGTGTACCTTCGATGGGGGATGATTTACCACTATTAATCCGTCCTTGAGCAACACGAACACCGCGCTCGGCAAGCACAAGGGATTGACGCGATAAGAGCAATCTCTGCTGGGCCGTCGAGGCGCTAGAAAAGGCCTGGATGACTTCTGCACGTAGAATATTGCGTTTACGCTCCAATTCAATACTAGCCGCGTCTTGGGCTCGACTGGCAACGTCTATCCTAGCTCCGCGCTTGCCGCCAAGCTCAATCGGTTGGTTGATCATTACCGTCGTAGTGCGCGAGCTCCGTCGGGTATCTTCAGCTTCCCAAGAAAGCTCGGGGTTGGGAATCAAACCCGCTTGTTTTCGATCTCCTTGGCTGATACCAATTTCCCATTGTGCTGCCGCCAAATCGGGATTGTTAGCAAAGGCCGATTCCAGTGCCTGATCCATGGTCAGCGTCTGAGAAGACGAAACTGCGGCAAAACTGGTGTCTGCCATTAAGAACATACAACTCAAGCCTACAACTAGTAAGGACTTTTGTATGTTCAAGGGTGCAGTTAACTTTCTATGCGGACGCAATTTCATAGTTCCTTCAACGCCTATTCTCTATACGTAAATGTAAAGTTTTGCACTTATCAGCAAGGTGACTGAAAAATTACAAATACGTTATCCAACGATGCAGCTATTTTTTTTGCACTAGCATAGGAGGAATGAAAGATTCGAACGTGGGGGCAGCAATATGCCGAAACAAATACCAACCTGGTATCTGCCGAACAGCACTTGTCGATTTTGGTTAACCATGTGTGGCGCTTGCCCAGTGTTCGATTCAACGGTCAAAGTGCGACACGTTGTCGCAAGGAGTCGCTGTGATGGCTCAAGACCGGGGGTTTAAGCTTGACCCTGTAGCGGCTACAGGCTTTAAGATCATTATTTAATATCTAATGCCGGATATCGGTAAGCGCAAAAAATTAAATGGTTTCGAATTATATAATTCTTCTCAGAAAATAAAACAATAACACTTCTGACCCAACTGACTTCCTATTGAAGAGGGCGAAATATCATGCGAATCCTTGTAATTGAGGACGAGCCTAAAACTGCCGAATACTTGCATCAAGGGCTGACAGAAAGTGGCTATATAGTCGACCGTGCGGTAACCGGAGCAGATGGACTTCATCTTGCACGTCAACATGTCTATGATTTGGTGATACTCGACGTTAATCTTCCAGAACTTGATGGCTGGGGTGTTCTTGAACATCTGCGCCAAAGCAGCAATACCAGGGTGATGATGTTGACGGCCCGGGGACGGCTTGCGGACAAAATTCGCGGGCTCGATCTGGGTGCTGATGACTATCTGGTTAAACCGTTTGAGTTCCCAGAGCTGCTTGCCCGAGTACGAACCCTTATGCGTCGAAGTGAACACATTCCTGTACCGCAGGTACTCAAAGTAGCCGATCTGGAGCTCGATCAAGGGCGCCACCGTGCCTTTCGTGGCGCGCAGCGTATAGATTTGACGACCAAGGAGTTCGCGCTTCTGCATCTACTGATGCGTCAGACTGGAGAGGTACTCTCACGAACCCAAATCATCTCCTTAGTGTGGGATATGAATTTTGACTGCGACACCAACGTTGTAGAGGTTTCAATCCGTAGATTGAGGGCCAAAATTGACGATCCCTTTGATAACAAATTGATCCACACCCTTCGCGGGGTTGGTTATGTATTGGAGGCACGCGAATGAAGCCGGCGAGCCTGTCAATGCGACTAGGTTTGACGGTGAGTATCTTGGGGGCCTTGTTAGTGGTGTTTCTGGCTATATTGGCCTTTTTCGCGCTTACGCATGAGCTGGATAAATTGGCGAAACATAGTCTGGAAAAGAAAATGGAGCAGGTGGAACACAGCCTCTCATTTTACGAGGATATGGCGGAGGTGAACTCGAAACCGCACTCCTTGCTGGATCAAGTCATGGGGCACGACAATCTAAATTTGTCCATTTATGACCTGACAAACCTCAGGACGCCAGTACTAAAATTCGGAACTGGTTTATCGGATCCACGAATCGAATTGAAAGCTGCTAATGCCGCCATCGACAATCTCTCATATTCTTCAAATTCCGATAGTGAGGGTCGACACTTCCTCACCGCATACAAACTCATCCGATTGAAGAATGGTAAAAATGTCGCCGTTTTGCTGTCCATGGATAGTGCGAACGATGAAGCATTGCTCAGCGCGTATCTTCGATCGACGATCATTGCTCTACCGCTTTTACTGATACTCATTGGAATTAGCGCTTGGGCTGTGGTGCAACGAGGGCTCTCTCCCCTCAGAGAATTTCGAAAGGTCGCCGCCATGATCTCGGCCCAAGATCTCAGTCATCGTCTTTCAGTGGTCAAAATGCCTCAGGAACTGAGTGAACTGGCCCATGGTATCAATTTCATGCTCCACCGACTCGACAGTGGTATTCAGCAGCTGTCGCAGTTTTCCGATGACTTGGCCCACGAATTACGTTCCCCAATCACCAATTTGATGGGGAAGGCACAAGTGACACTATCTCGGGAGCGACCTGCAGAAGAGTACAAAGCGGTGTTGGAGTCTTGCACCGAAGAGTTGGGCCGAGTCACCCGGATCGTCTCGGATATGCTCTTCCTCGCTCAAGTCAGTCATCCAGCGGCGCTCGTCCCGTTCGAGACAATTACGTTAGAAGATGAAGCATTGAAGGTCGTCGATCTGTTTTCGCTGTCGGCGGAAGAAAAGCGCATCAGCCTAAGCGTCGCCGGAAACGGCAAGACCATTGGCGACAGGCTGATGATTCAGCGAGCAATATCGAATCTGCTGTCGAACGCTATACGCCACTGCCCGGCCGGCCAATCTATTTCAATTGTTATCGAAAGCCATGCCGAACGAGTCTCGCTACTTGTAGGCAATCCAGGCGCAGGAATCGAACCTCAGCATCTGACGCACTTGTTCGACCGTTTTTATAGAGTCGACACCAGTCGCTCCCGTGCGGAAGGTGGGACTGGTCTTGGCTTGGCGATTGTCAGATCGATCATGAGTCTTCATCAGGGAACAGCGGAGGTTCAGAGCATGCCTGGTAGCATTACTGTTTTCAGGCTGAACTTTCCAAACCTCGAGGGACAAACTTCCTGGCAGCAGGCAAGACGGGTTCAGGGGTGAGTTTCAATATCAAGCTTGCATAATCCGCACTCAAATCCCCCCATACCTCTAGAAATACTCTGGTGGTGTAGGGGGCTTCCCCTTACGTGCCCTACCATTGACATGGGCTGTTCGCGACGTATCTTACTAGTGCTGCATACCTTCGCTTTCTTCGAGCCCTTCATGAAATCGCGAATCCTCTAATTGAAGCGTCGTATGGCTAATATGGAACGCTTCGCTCATAAGGTGCGTTACTTCAGCTAATATTTCCTGCTCGGTGCGGGAGAAACGTTGGACGACAAGGTGTGCACTCATGACATTCTTGCCGCTGGTCAAAGCCCAGATATGCAAATCATGAATATCTTCAACGCCTTCAACCGCCCTTATTCTTAGCTCCACTTCAGCGATATCGATGCCCTCTGGAACCCCTTGCAACAGGATATTCATGCTTTCTTTAAGCAAGATCCAAGTTCTGGGAAGGACCCATAACCCAATAGCTGCGGCAACGATCGCGTCAACCCAAATCCATCCGGTAAAGCGAATGATCAATGCGGCTCCTATCACGCCTATGGAGCCTAGCATGTCACTCCAAACCTCCAGATAAGCACCTTTGACGTTAAGACTTTCGTCACTGGCAGACATCAGCAAGCGCATTGAGACAAGGTTCACAACTAGCCCAATCACTGCCACGATCAGCATGCCTATCGATTCTATTTCTGTCGGAGTTTTAAACCGCTGGTAGGCCTCGTATAGGATGTACACCGCCACCATGAACAACAGAATCGCGTTGAAAGCAGCTGCGAGAATCTCAAATCGTGCATATCCGAATGTCCTTTTTTTATCCGCAGCGCGCTTGGCGATCTGAATAGCGACCAATGAAATAGCTAATGCAGTGGAATCGGTCAGCATATGAGCTGCGTCCGATAACAACGCCAAGCTGCCGGTAATGAAAGCCCCAATGACCTCTGAAATCATAAAACTCGTCGTTAACGCTAGAGCGATCCACAGTTTTTTCTCATGTCCTGCACGTGCTTGACCGTGACTATGACCAGCGCTCATATGTCTCTCCATGGGTGTAAGCGGATGCGACAACGACTCAGACCGCGCATGAGGATCAATCTTCATTCAGAAGAGTTTCCAGCTCTTGAGAAAGAGGCATCACCTGAAAAGAACTGACCCGGGCACGACCAGCATTCCCCGAAGGCACTCATACTTTAGAAAATAGCAGTGCAGCGATAACTCGTGTTATTTGTCCCAGGATCTCCCGAGGATCATGTGTCTTGACGCCCACGTACAGCATCAAGACGTGTGACTTTGCACGTAGCAAAGTGCGGCGTTGTGAGAGGATGTGGGTACGTTCAAGCCAATAGTAAGCGCGCCCATAATCTCGGGACAGAATCGCCACCCGAGCTTCGTCGAAGCCCTCAAGAATTGCCCTATGCAAAATCTCTTTCAGCTTGGGCTCCAACTATTTTCAGGGTAACCATCTGCGTCACGATCAATTCTGTCATGACAGCCTGGGCAGAGGAGCATCAGGTTGGCAGTATCGTTTGTGTGCGCCTCAGCATCATGATCCGCACGTCCCCGAGGCCCCTTGGGACTGGCGGGTAGGATATGCGCCACTTCGCCCCATTTCATTGGCTTGCCGGCACGATAGTCGAACGTTAGATCTGCGCCGCACAGTTCACAATGACCAGCGGTCTGTGTCCATACGATCCGCTTCGTCTCATCATTCGTATTAAAGCGCCCACTCGCAGGCTTTGCGTCTTCTTGTTCTGCCATTCCGACCTACCCCCCGAGAAACATCCATGATCGAAAACGATGACGGCAAGATAAGATCATATTAAGGTCATTTGCCTCAATTTCAAGAGAGATATCAGGGTGACGAATGCTAAGTCGGCTTTGAGCAGGGTGCTTTTTTTGGCTCATCGAAACGCAGTGATGGAAGCGGGCGTTTTTCTAGCAAGTGCTGGTGGGGAATGGCACTGACCACAGCGTATGTATCGAAATTAGCGAGTTTATGCAAAATACATAAACTCGCTAATTTCGATACATACCGCGCGTAGAACTGATGACAACGAGATGTGCAACTCAAACGAGGCTGCAAGCGCAGCCCCTTTTGCACATTTTTTCCGCGTTAGTGCCTGCCAGGCTCAGCGGATAGGCGTCGACGGCGCATGAGGTGATAGGCCGCCGGAATGACGAACAGCGACAGCAACGGCGCCGTGACCATACCGCCAATCATCGGGGCGGCAATGCGGCTCATCACCTCGCTGCCGGCACCACCTCCTAAAAGTATTGGTAACAAACCAGCGATAACCACCGCAACGGTCATGGCCTTGGGGCGAACGCGCTGCACAGCGCCTTCACGAATCGCGGCCATCAACCCGCGTTCTGTGTTGTCACCGAGCTCTTGACGCTCGGCCCAGGCATTTTTCAGGTAGAGCAGCATGATCACGCCAAATTCGGCAGAAACTCCAGCCAGGGCGATAAAGCCGACCCCGGTGGCAACCGACAGGTTGAATCCCAACAGATAGAGAAACCATGCTCCGCCCGTGAGAGCGAATGGCAGCGTGGCCATAATCAGCAAAGCCTCATCAAAGCGTGCAAATGTCAGGTAAAGCAGGACGAAGATGATCAGCAGCGTGGCGGGGACCACCAGTTTTAGTCGTGCATTTGCCCTCTCAAGAAACTCGAACTGACCTGAGTAGCTCAGGCTCATGCCGGGCTGCAACTTGACCTGCTCGCTGACGAGCCGACGTAGATCGGCGACTACCGATGCAATGTCCCGGCCACGCACGTCGATGTACACCCAGCCTGAAGGCCGTGCGTTTTCACTTTTGAGCATCGGCGGCCCGTCGTTGACCTTGATCTTCGCCACTGTGCCAAGGGTGATCTGGCTGCCTAGCGGGGTGTAGATTGGCAACTGCTCCAAAGCGCTAAGCGAATCCCGCCACTCCCGAGGGTAACGGACGTTGATTGGGAAGCGTGCAAGCCCTTCAATGGTTTCACCGACATTTTCCCCGCCGATAGCGCCGGCCACGATCGACTGCACATCGGCGATATTCAGTCCGTATCGGGCGGCGGCTTGTCGGTCGATATCCACGTCGATGTAACGTCCACCGGTTAATCGCTCGGCCAGAGCCGAACTGACACCGGCTACGCCCTTGGCCACTCGCTCGACCGCCTGAGTCGCCGAATCGATTTCCGTCAGGTTGGTGCCGGCAATCTTTACACCAATAGGACTTTTGATCCCCGTAGCCAGCATGTCTATTCGGTTGCGAATCGGTGGTATCCAGATATTCGTCAGCCCAGGAACTCGCACCACTCGGTCCAGCTCCTCCACCAGTTTTTCCGGAGTCATGCCTGGTCGCCATTGCTCCTGTGGCTTGAACTGGATGGTGGTTTCGAACATCTCCAGCGGCGCCGGGTCGGTGGCAGTTTCGGCACGTCCCGCTTTACCGAAGACATGTTCGACCTCTGGCACGGTCTTGATCAGGCGGTCGGTCTGTTGCAGCAGTTGCGCCGCTTTCTGTGCGGACAATCCGGGCAGCGCCGAAGGCATATAGAGCAGGTCGCCCTCATTCAAAGGCGGAAGAAACTCGCCCCCCAAGCGCGACATTGGCCATAGCGCACTAAAAAACACCAACGCCGCCACAAGCAGCGTGATCCTCGGTCGCCGCAGCACTGCATCCAGAGCCGGCTGGTAGATCCGGATGAGCCAGCGGCTCAGCGGGTTGTTTTTTTCATTAGGAATCCGTCC
This sequence comes from Pseudomonas lurida, assembly GCF_013522705.1. Taxonomy (GTDB): domain Bacteria; phylum Pseudomonadota; class Gammaproteobacteria; order Pseudomonadales; family Pseudomonadaceae; genus Aquipseudomonas; species Aquipseudomonas quebecensis. The sequence goes on along the minus strand of NZ_JAAMRE010000005.1, from coordinate 178,924 downwards.
CCGAATCCAGTAGCCCATCAAAACCGGCACCAAGGTCACTGACAATCCCGCTGCTGCAGCCATGGCGTAGGTCTTGGTGAAAGCCAGCGGGCCGAACAGCCGACCCTCTTGCGCTTGCAGGGTGAACACCGGAATGAACGAAAGAGTGATGATCAACAAACAGAAGAATAGGGCTGGTCCAACTTCAGTCGCCGCTTCGGTCATTACCTGCCAATGACGTTCACCATTCAGTTCCTCACCTGGATTGGCCACGTGCCATGCCTCAACTTTCTTGTGTGCGTTTTCGATCATCACCACAGCAGCATCGACCATGGCGCCGATGGCGATGGCTATCCCACCCAGGGACATGATGTTGGCGTTGAGCCCTTGGTAGCGCATGACAATAAAGGCCATCAGTACACCGACCGGCAGGGAAATAATAGCCACCAGAGAGGAGCGCAGGTGCCAAAGAAAGATCCCGCAAACCAATGCGACAACGATGAACTCTTCGATGAGCTTGTGGCTGAGGTTTTCAACAGCGCGGTCAATCAGTTTCCCACGGTCGTAGGTGGTGACAATTTCCACTCCGGCCGGAAGGCTGCTTTTCAACTCGTCGAGTTTGGTCTTGACCGCCGCAATGGTCTCGCGAGCATTCTTACCGCTGCGCAAAATCACCACGCCGCCAACCGTCTCGCCTTCGCCGTCGAGTTCGGTGATGCCACGGCGCATCTCCGGCCCCAACTGGATCGTGGCGACATCGCCCAAGTTCACCGGCACACCGCCCGATCCCAGCTTGAGGGGGATCGCCCGAAAATCATTGAGCGTCTTCAGGTAGCCGGATGCACGCACGATGAACTCGGTCTCTGCCATCTCCAGCACCGCGCCACCCGTTTCCTGATTGGCCTTGCCGATCGCTTCGGTCACCTCGGCCTGCGTAATACCAAGACTGGCCAGTTTGAGCGGATCAAGCTGCACTTGGTACTGCTTGACCATGCCGCCCACAGTGGCCACTTCCGCCACATTGGGCAGGGTCTTGAGTTCAAACTTGAGGAACCAGTCCTGAAGTGCGCGTAGCTGCGCCAGATCATGCCCGCCAGTGCGATCCACCAGCGCGTACTGGAAGATCCATCCTACGCCTGTCGCATCTGGCCCCAACGCTGGCTTGGCGCTGGCCGGCAAGCGGCTTTGTACTTGGCTCAAGTACTCCAACACCCGCGAGCGAGCCCAGTACAAGTCAGTGCCGTCTTCGAACAGCACATAGACAAAGCTGTCACCGAAAAAGGAATAACCACGCACCGTCTTGGCACCTGGTACTGAGAGCATGGTGGTGGCCAACGGATAGGTGACCTGGTTCTCGACAATCTGGGGTGCTTGTCCAGGATACGGGGTGCGGATGATCACCTGCACATCGGACAAGTCTGGTAGCGCATCAATGGGCGTGCTCTGCACCGACCAAATGCCCCACGCCGTGATAAACAGCGTCGCCAGTAGCACCAGGAATCGGTTGGTTACGGACCAACGAATCAGGGCTGCAATCATGGCTGGCCCCCTGATTTGTCCAGACGCTCAACACGCAAGCCGTCGTCGGTCTGATTCACACCTATCCGGACCTTGTCGCCCGTTTTAAGACCCTGCATCAGAGCGGGATTGGCGAGCGGGAACGTCATCGTCATGCCAGGCATGCCCAGCGTCTTAAAAGGGCCGTGAGCGAGAGTGACTTCTTTATCGTTGATCTCAACGATTTGCCCATCCGCTTCATGCAAACCGGCGGCGGCTGCACTGGTGGGTGAAGGTTCCTCTGATTTGGCAACGATGCCTTTAAGACTGGCCTCTGAGTCGAGCAGGAACTGGCCAGAGCTAACCACTTTTTGGCCCTCTTCCAACCCTTTCAATATCGCCGTCTTGCCATCGCTTTCCTGCCCAAGTTGCACCTCCACGGGACGATAGCGACCGGCGTCTTCAGCGAGCATCACCAGGGCACGTAGACCGGTGCGAATGACCGCCTCGCTCGGCACCCACAGCACACTTTGCTCCGTCGCGCGATTAAGGCTCACGCGTGCGGTCATACCCGGCCTGAGACGGCCTTGCGGGTTAGGCAATTCGACGCGCACGCGAAGGGTGCGACTATCGGGATTGGTTTCTGGAAGAATCGCGCTTACCACGCCGTTGAGCACGACGCCTGGGAACGCGGGCAAACGCGCCTCAGCCACTTGTCCCAGCTGTATCGACCCGAATTCAGTCTCCGGGACCGCCAGAGCCAGCCAGACGTTACTCAACCCATTCACGCGTGCCAGTGTTTGGCCGGCAGCCACTGTCATACCTTCGCGCACATCGAGTTCTTGCAACACCCCACTGATAGGGCTGGTGAGGGTCAGGTTCGGTTGGACTTTGCCACTGCGCTCTACTTGAGTAATCGATGCCGCCGGCATCCCGGTAAGCCGCAAACGCTGGCGAGCCGCTGCCAGCAAGCCCGCATCGCCGCTACGCTTAAGTGCGAGAAACTCCTCCTGAGCCGCAGACCACTCCGGGACAAGAATATCCGCCAAGGCGGCGTTGGCTTTGATCACATCGCCAGGAGCATGGGCATACACGCGCTCGACGAAACCCGCCGTACGGGCCTGGATGACGGCGACGTCACGCTCGTTGAAGGTCAATACACCTACAACGTCCAGACTCGAAGCAAACACACCTCGATTGACCGTAGCCAGTCGCACACCAAGATTCTGGGTCAGGCTTGGATCAATGCGAACAGTGGCGCTGTCCCCCTTGCTATCCGCGTACTGAGGGACCATCTCCATGTCCATGAAGGGCGACTTACCCGGCTTATCGAATTTCTGTTGTGGGTACATGGGGTCGTACCAATACAGAACCTTGCGATCGACTGAGGACTCCGGCTTCGGCTCCGATGCTGCATCCGGTACTGCGCTCACCCTCGGTTGAGCCAACCAGTAACCACCGGCGACTCCCAAAGCAATTGAGATGCTGACAACAAAAACCCCTTTCCATGTTCGAGAGATCATTGAGCGGACTCCCCATAGGCGAAATACAGGCGAGCGCTGGTGAGAGCACGCTGCTCTTCAACATCAATCTGCTTGAGACGGGCTTCGATAAGCTCGCGCCGAGCGGCCACGACGGAGTTCAGATCGCCTTTGCCGGCGCGATAGCTGGCCATAGTGAGCTCGACCTTTTCCTTAGCCAAAGGGAGCAGGCTGGTCTGGGCTCGATGAACGGCGCGGTTCAGGCGCTCATAGTCCGCTAAGTCATCCTCCAATTGCTGGGTGTGCTCGCGTGAAAGGACCTCACGCTCAGCCTCAAGCTGATTGAGTTCCGCATGCTTGGCTGCGATTTTTGGGTTTTGTCGCGAGTCAGGAAACAGTGGTAGATCCCATGAAAACTGCACGCTGACCATGTCGCCGAACTCTCGGCCGCGATGCTGATAGTCGACTTCCCAGCTCCAATCAGACCGCTTTTCCGCTTCGGCCTCGCGCACCTTGGCCTGCGCTTCGCGGGTCATTGGGGCAAACGCTGCCAATTCTGGGTGATGTTGAACGTTGTGAGAGTACCCAGAGGCTTCTACAGGCCATTCAGGCAAGCTGCCCACAGGTTTATCGTTTGCGGCTGGTCCAATCCAGCTCTTCAAAGCTGCTCGGGCTTGCGATCTCTGGCGAATCAGATCGTCCTGCTGCTCTTCCAGTTGTGCCGCCTCCTGTTTGGGCGTGACGGCATCAGCAGGTTGAGCGCGGCCACCGGCAATCTGCGCGCGGACGGTATCGGCCAGCAGGCGGTTTTCCCTATAGAAGTCCTGGAACAGCGCGTCTTTACGCTCAACGGAATAGCTGCTGATCCAGGCCAGCGCCGTGGCCTGACGAACCTTTAGACGTTCGACCAGACGCTCAGCGGCAGCGCGGTCAATGGCTGCATCAGCAACCTCGATTCGGGCTTTTCGTTTGGCGCTGTTCGGCATTTCCTGACTGACACCGACCATTTGCATGGTCATGAAGTCCTGATCGATGCTCCAGCGATCCGGCCCCCCAATGGGATAGTTCTGTATACCTACCAGCAACTTGGGATCGGGTAGTTCCCCGGCTGGGATGGCTGCACTAGTGGCGGCACGAATTTTTGCATCTTGTGCAGTCAGCGACGGCGCATTGGTTTCAGCCAGCTGCAAAGCATCATCGAGTGTCAACGCAGCAGCGAAACTCGGCGTGGCCAATACGCTTGCCGCCAAGATGGCCACGAGGGGCCGCCCTGTGCAATAGCACTTGGATTTCATGTTCACGATTCCTGTGATGATCCACTGCGTGCTTCATGAGAGATGCACGCAGATATCCCATACCGCCTGACGCGGAATGAGGCTCAGTGTGGTACAGGAATCAAATGCGGGGAGGTCGCCATACCCCTGATGGAGTTTGGACAGGATGGGAATCTATGGAGATGGACGCTGCGAGGGGGCTCGACAGGGTCACCGGAGGCTTGATGATGGAGACTTGCAGCATGCCGCCGGTCTTGCACTCCTGGCCCGGCTTACAGGGTTTACCGTGCTCGGTTGGGCTTTTCATGTCATGGCAGCAGTCTTGGCCCATGCCGTCCATCATCGCCATGCCCATGGTTTGCATCGGGCACGGCTCTGTCGGCGCCTGAACACCCGCCATCCCGCTGAAGGGAAGCGCCAGGCTAATCAGGAAAATCAGGCAAAGCCGTAGACAGCGTGTCATGGGCTGAAGTGTAGCCAGTAGAAATGGTGCTAACAATCACGCTCCAGGCTTCTGGGTTAGCTGCCAGAAACCTCTATTGCGCGCTCATTTCCATTTCAGGACTTAGCGTGCCTAACCATGCGACAAGACAGATGATGAGGATTGCCATCAGGAATTCGAATTTCATGCTGCGGCGCAAGGCATTGACCGCTACAGAGTATTGACCATTGCGAACCGAGCGCTCCAATAGCGGGCTTAAGTGAAAGCGGTTCAGCGTCGCTAAAACGATCATCCCGGCAAAGAGCAGGATCTTCAAAAACAGCAACTGGCCATAGGTACTGAGCATGACCTCATCAAGGTTGGGACCGACGATGAAAAGGTAATTTACTACTCCCGTAACGCTTATGATCGCAACAATCACACCGCCGGCCGACTCAAAGCCAGTCAGCACGCGGGCAAGAATACGTGCTTCCTCCTCACCCTTCAGCGATTTCAACCGTAGCAGTAGAGCGAAGGCCGCTAGAGCACCCAACCAGCCACCTGCCGCTAATAAATGGAAAATGTCGCTGAGAAAATGCCAGTAGCGGCGGCTGCCTTCGTCCATGGCACCATGCCCCGTCCAGGCTAGCGTGGCCAACGCGATTGCTCCACAGACGGTGACGATCCAGAGGCTGGGTGTCGGATATCGTTTATTCAACGCGACGCCCAGAATTGCCCCCACCAAGGCGGCTATCCGAACCATCCAGGTCAGCCCAACGTCGGTGCCCATGATGACCATTTCAAAAATGTGGTGATGTAGCTCCATAAGCTCCGATACACCGCTCATTGCTTTTGCAAGCAACAACATCGCAGCAAGGGACAGAACTACACCTGCAACAGAAGTACCGTAGAGAAGCGACTCAAAGTTCAAGACCGTGCCCGATACCCTTTCCTTTCCCCTGAGGCTGTACAAGCCAAATATGGCCAGTCCAAATAACAACATCAGGTCAAAATAGAGAGCAAAGCGAACCACGATATTTAATGAGTCGCTCATGGATTATTTCACTTTGAATGAAAAGTTGCCGGTGATCGGGTGGGTGTCCGAAGACACTGCACGCCATTCAACTTTGTAGGTGCCGGTGGTCAGCGGTGCAGCCGGCGTAATCACCATGGTTTTCGGATCACCACCAGCAGCGACGGCGGCCTTTACACCCATGGGTGAGTTAGGCATGCCTGGCATGTCGGTCATGATCAGCTTTGCACCGGAGAACTGAGTGGTGAGATTCTCAGAAAAATGCAGTTCGATTTTCGACGGAGCCGCCGCATCCGAGCCTTCTGCCGGAGTGGAAGAAAGTAGTTTTGGATGTGCCTGGGCCACTGCACTCAGAAGCAAACCAGCAGTGATTGCAACAGCCACGGACGTAGTTTTAAGGAATGACATGCAAGACTCCTCACAGCAAGCGCTGTTGATTCGAGGTTTTTTGGGAGGAACTAGTTTTTAATTTCTTTAAAAACCACTGTTGATTAACTTGGAGCCCCCGTCCTCTTCGCCAGGTTGAACAGGAGAAACTCGCTAGCCCTAACGTCACAGTGCGAGAACACGATGCCACACGATCACAAACTGTTCGATTACATTTCAGTCAGCTTGATCCGATGTTTGGCATCTAATCGTTGAGCGTAGCAAGACCTGGAAAAGACACGGCGTACCGCAGGACAGGGGAGCTCAATCACTTTGAAAAATCCGCAGAGGCGTAGCAAACGCAGAACGCCAAGACGTCGTTGGTCCCAATGTTTTGTCGCTCAGCTAACCGTGGAATCGACGGCCGGAAACTCAAGATGAAAAGCCGTTTTCCCGTCGCCTGACGTACACCAGATCTTGCCATTGTGCGCTTCGACAATTGATCGGGTAATTGACAGACCTAGCCCTGCGTTGCTCGGACTTCCTTCTCGCCGCGCTGGGTCCACGCGATAAAAACGATCAAACAGCTTTTCAAGGTGTTCGGGGGCAATGGGCTCACCATAGTTTTCCACGACAACCGTTACCGACGCATCCTTGTGCTGAATATCGACACTGATTGACGTCCCTTCATAGGTGTAGCGCAGCGCATTTGAGAGCAGATTGGAAATCGCTCGGTGGAGCATAAGAACATCACCTCGCACGCTCCCCCGTCCTGAAACCTTGAGCTCGATCCCTCGTTCATCAGCCAACAGGCGGTAGTACTCAAGCAATTTTTCCACGACAGCCACCAGGTCTATTGGCTTGCTCTCGTGCGTAATTAGACCATTGTCAGATTTCGCCAGAAAAAGCATGTCATCAATCATCCGGCTCATGCGCTTCAAGTCATCAAGATTGGAGTACAAATTGTCTTCGTAGTCCTCGATGTTTCTTTTTCTCGAAAGCACCACTTCAGTGTGGGTCATCAAGTTGCTCACGGGGGTCCGTAGTTCGTGGGCAATGTCTGCCGAAAAGTTGGATAACCGGACAAATGCATCGTCGAGCCTGGATAACATGGCGTTGAACGACAACACCATCTGTTGAAGCTCTTTCGGAACGGGTGCCAGGGGAATACGCTCCTTGAGTGATTTTGCTGACATGGAGGCAGCAACCCATGTGACCTGGCGGATAGGCCGCATGCCACTGCTAGCTACCATCCAGCCGAGTGCAGCACTGACCAATGCGCTGATCACCAACCCTATCCAAAACCATCGTTCGAGCGTCTCGAAAAAGGACATATGCTGCGTAACGTCAAAAATCAACATGACAGTTAATGGCCTTTCTTGTCCCGTCACTACGGATTGCGCAGTCACACCACGGAACATCTGCTCTTGCTCCCGCCATTCCCAGACGGTTGTGTTTGTGGTTGTTCGAAACGCCTTCGGAACGTCGACCGGGCCGGGATCCGCAAACAGCACCTTGCCGTCGCCATCGATGATAAGCGCAGTCAAATCACGGTGTGCGCCCAGCAGCGCTTCTAACTCCGGTTTAGCCTCGCTGAATTGATCGATGTTGCTCAGCCCGGACAAGATCCGCTGGGTCGAGTGGAGTTTTTCGTACAATGCCTGCTGATCCAGCATCTTGAAATGATGCCGGCTGAGGTTATTGAAACTGAGTCCGGCGACCGTGAGCACGGCCGTTACCGCGAGCATAAACATCAGACTCATACGAGTCGTCAGGGACATCCGGTTCATCACGACTCCGAATCTGGTGCATCGAGCATGTAACCCATTCCCCTTGAGGTATGAATCAACTTGACCTCAAAATCGTCGTCTATCTTGGCCCTGAGCCGTCTCACTGCAACCTCGATAACGTTGGTATCGCTGTCGAAGTTCATATCCCAAACCTGGGAGGCGATAAGAGACTTTGGCAGCACCTCCCCTCGACGACGCAGCAGAAGCTCAAGCAACGCGAACTCTTTGGCCGTAAGGTCTATGCGTTTGCCTCCTCGGATGGCTCGACGCTTGAGCAGGTCCACTTCAAGGTCAGCCAGTTTCATAAAGGTTTGCGAAGGTGCGCTGCTACCGCGACGCAGCAGCGTTCTGACTCGAGCAAGCAATTCAGAAAACGCGAAGGGTTTGATCAGATAGTCATCCGCACCGAGTTCAAGTCCCTTCACTCGGTCTTCAACGCGGTCTCTGGCGGTGAGAAAAAGCACCGGGACGTCTTTCCCGGAAGCGCGCACCTTCTGCAGGACTTCCCAGCCATCCAAACCCGGCATCATGACGTCGAGAATCAGCAGATCATAGGCTTCGCTCAAAGCGTGCTGAAGCGCCTCTTTTCCATTCGTGAAACGGTCGACATTGAACCCGGCCTCGTTGAGCCCTTGCTGCAAATAGATACCTATTTTTGGTTCGTCTTCAGCGACAAGAAGTCTCATGAGGTCGTTCTCAGATAAAGGTTAAGCGGAGTCTGCAACGAAAACTGGCAGCCAACCAGCAACTGACAGAAAAGTAATCTTGGCTTCAGGTAGATGTCAGCGAGTGCTGGCTAGGGTTCAGACATGAGCACTTCATTGGTGCTCGACCGACCTCTGAGCGATGAATCGTATGGAAGTCGGATTCCCTCATGAGGAGCTACCCCGATGAACCACCTGAAAATGCTGTTTTTTGTAAGCTCGATACTGGTCTCGGCTTCTGTGTGGGCTGAAAGCGGCGGAGATCGTGTGATTGAGCGTATGGAAGGTTTGCGCGACAAGGCCGAAGCCACGTTGATGAAAGCTGAACAAGCCCCTGAAGGAGAGCGTCACGTCCACATGGCAGAACACATGAAGATGCTTGGGGACATCATGAGCCAGCTCCACAACGATCACCCAGATGCCTCAATGTCACCCCAAGAGCATCTAGCCTGGATGGAGAAGCACGACAAAATCGTTGATGACGTTTTGCGCCAGATGCAGCGCGAGCACAAATTGATGCTTTCAGAAAACCATCAATAAACGCCCCCTGGATAAGTACTTGTCAGCATCTTGTTGCGGCGTCAATTGGACGCCGTATCTATTTAGAAAACTGACAAAGAAGTAATGCCCAAGTCAGTTAGCCGGCAGCTGAGCATCATTAGCATAGCCAATGTTCCCACGTATTCCTGAGGTCACCATGAAAACTACGCTCGCTACTCCGTTCATCGCAGCAATGACCCTTTTTTTCGCTGCTACGGCTATGGCTAATGCTGGGCATGGACAAGACGACATAGGCCAGCCTGGTGTGGCCTCTGACGTTACCCGCACTGTAGAGGTCGAGATGGGCGACATTTTTTTCAAGCCTAAAAGCATTGACGTAAAACCTGGTGAAACAATCCGCTTTGTCCTTCGCAACGAGGGTTCGCTGCTGCATGAGTTCAACATCGGCAAAGCCGCTGCTCATGCAGCACACCAGAAAGAAATGGCAAGCATGTTCAAGAACGGAACACTAAGCCCTACCGGTACCGGGAAGATGAGCGGCATGAGCCACGGCATGGGCGGAATGAAGATGGTCGCAATGGAGCATGACGACCCTAACAGTGTCCTGATTGAGCCTGGCTCAACCCAAGAGCTGATCTGGACCTTCAACGACAGTGCAGGGCTGCAGTTTGCCTGCAACGTGCCGGGGCATTACCAATCGGGAATGGTCGGCGAGTTTGATCTGAAATAAACCGGAGTCGGCTGTTTCTGCCGGCCCGACGCAAGAGTTGGCTACGCTAAGTCAAGTAACATAGCAACGCTTACTCAGCCGGGGTCCGTGCGGAAACATCACCGCACCACTGTGGAGCCGCAAATAATCGTTGTACTGAATATGCTCATTTCTAGTAGCACCTTACAAGGGGAATAGACATGCCTACCACCTCTGGCCATCACGACCATAATCACACCCATGCTGCTTCCCGGGATGATGCTGATCTACATGACCCGGTGTGTGGAATGGCAGTCACTTCGTCGAGTAAATTTGCTGAGACTTACCAGGGACAGACGTATCGGTTCTGTAGCCTGAAATGCCAGGAGAAGTTTCGAGCGGACCCTGAGCGCTACAGTGGCCACGTGGTGCGCGACGAGTCAGGCAGCACAACGCCGGAGTCTGCGGTACAAACGGGCGCTGAATTTACGTGCCCGATGCATCCTGAAATACGGCAGACCGGACCCGGTAACTGTCCTAAATGTGGCATGGCACTAGAGCCTGTCATGCCGGCACTTGATGAAGAAGAAAATCCTGAACTCCGGGATTTCAATCGCCGCTTCTGGTGGTCGCTGCCCTTAACCGTGGTCGTAACCGTGCTCGCGATGGCGGGTCACTCGTTACAACTTCTTCATGGTTCAGCTCAAAACTGGATCGAGTTCGCTCTGGCGACACCCGTGACCTTATGGGCAGGGTGGCCTTTTTTTGTAAGGGGACTGGCCTCGGTTAAAAATCGCAGTCCCAACATGTGGACTCTGATTGGGTTGGGCACTGCCGCAGCTTATCTGTACAGCGTCATAGCAACAATCTTCCCCCAAAGTTTTCCCGCCAATTTCATGCAAGATGGACGTATCGGCGTTTACTTCGAAGCGGCAGCGGTCATCATCTCGCTCACGTTGCTTGGCCAGATCCTTGAGCTCAAAGCCCGATCACAAACTTCCGCCGCCATTAAGTCTCTTCTCGGCCTTTCGCCCAAAACTGCACGTCGGATCAATGCCGATGGCCATGAGGAAGACATTCCTCTCACCCATGTGCACCTGGGAGACCACTTACGGGTCAGACCAGGTGAGAAGGTGCCAGTTGATGGTTCAGTACTTGAGGGTGAAAGTGCGGTGGATGAGTCGATGCTCACTGGCGAGCCAGTCCCGGTAATGAAGAAAGCTGGAGATAGCCTGATCGGCGCCACGCTGAATACGCATGGAAGCTTGGTAATGGAGGCGCAGAAGGTCGGTGCCGAAACCATGCTGTCCCAGATCGTACAGATGGTCGCGAGAGCTCAGCGTTCCAAGGCTCCGATGCAACGAATGGCCGACTCGATTGCCGGCTACTTCGTGATGGGTGTTATCACGATTGCGATAATGACATTTATCGGTTGGGGGCTTTTCGGCCCTGAGCCCAGTTGGGTGTTTGGTCTAATCAACGCTGTCGCCGTGCTGATCATCGCTTGTCCCTGTGCGTTGGGACTTGCTACGCCTATGTCGATCATGGTGTCGACAGGTAAAGCAGCAAGCATGGGTGTTTTGTTCAGAGATGCCAGTGCGATTGAGAGCCTTTGCAGAATCGACACGCTGGTTGTCGACAAGACAGGCACCCTAACAGAGGGACGGCCCGTGTTTCACAGCGTGGAGGCCACTCCCACCTTCAATCCCGACGACGTCCTTCACCTGGCTGCCAGCCTTGATCAGGGCAGCGAGCATCCTTTAGCACATGCGATCGTCGATCACGCCCGAGCCGTGAACATCAAGCTCACCAAGCCGGAATCCTTTGAGTCTGATTCGGGTATCGGGGTCAGTGGCGTTGTCGATGGCAAGAAGCTTCAGCTGGGGAACACAGCGTTGATGGAAGCCGCAGGCGTGAGCACCAACTCCCTACAAGAGCGCGCTGAGGTGTTGCGACTTGACGGCATCAGTATTATCTACCTCGCAGTCGACGGCGCATTGGCAGGTTTGTTGGCCGTATCAGATCCGATCAAGCCAACCTCAAAAGAGGCCGTCACCAAGCTTAAGGCTCACAACGTGAAAATCATCATGGCTACTGGGGACGGGCTTACTACCGCTCGGGCTGTCGCCAGGGAGATGGGGATTGAAGAGGTTCACGGTGAAGTCAAACCCCAAGACAAGGAGCGCTTGGTGGCAGACCTACAGCAACACGGGCGAAAAGTGGCCATGGCAGGTGACGGTATCAACGATGCTCCGGCCCTAGCGCGAGCAGATGTGGGGATAGCCATGGGAACGGGGACTGACGTGGCGATGAATAGCGCGCAACTCACGCTGGTAAAAGGTGACCTGATGGGGATCTTACGAGCACGAGCTCTTTCGGTCGCCACAGTTAAAAACATGCGCCAGAATTTGGGCTTCGCTTTTCTCTACAACTCAATGGGTATACCTCTTGCCGCTGGTTTGCTCTATCCATTGACGGGGCACCTCCTGTCGCCAATGATCGCTGCCATAGCCATGAGCGTCAGTTCTGCATCTGTAGTTTTCAATGCATTGAGGTTGAGGAATAGTCGAATTGACTGAGCGTCGATGACGCTCACGACCTTGATCAGATAATCGTTGACCTTGCCATGGTGTCAACGTCGATGCTGTCGCTGCGGGGAAAAGACACCGCTCAGCACGAGGGTAATTTACATGGTCGTCTTAGATGTATCAGGCATTGGTTGCGGCAGCTGCGTCGGCAAAATCACAAGAGCGATCCAGGCACTGGACGGCAACTCTACGGTCTCAGTCGATCGATCAACCGGTAAGGTGAGTGTTGAAAGTAGCGAAAACGCGGAACAGCTTCGTAAAGCTGTGGAGGCGGTTGGCTTTCCTTCCAAGATCAGCCATTGAACGGAGACTCCTGCTCCTGAGTAGAGCGCCGTCTGGAGGAGAATACCTCTGAATCTAGGAGTACTTAAGCTGCTGTGTCGGTCCAAATGGGCTCGCATGCGCCTGCGCTGCTAGTCACCGCGCAGAGCTTTGAGCAAACCCTTGAATGCTCCATTCAACCGAGTAAAAGCCGCGTTGAAACGTATTGCGTTTTCTGTGTATTTGGCGACCTCGACCTGCTGATCGACAGTATTTTGGTCCAAGGCAGGCTGAGCCGGCGTGCTGTAAAACAAGTCGCGCCCGTATATAGCCACCGCCGATTCTTTCTTAAGAAAATGCTTTGCGTTTGTTGTTTTCAAAGAAAACGCAGTGGTAGCAGGTTCTTTGGTTTGGCTGGCGAGCACAGTAGAAAAATCCAAGTCTTGGGCTTTGAAGTTCGGAGTGTCAGCGTTCGCGATATTGTTACTCAAGATCTCAGCTCTTTGGCCACGATAAACTAATGCTCTTTCTGCGGAGCCTAATGCTTTCTCAAAATTAATACTCACAATTAATCACCCTCGGTGGCATTACTATCTTCTTTGATCATTGAACTCAGCTGTTGCAGCAGCGCATTCAAGTCTCCTATTAATTTTAATGGAGAGACCTAGAACATCGCCTCCGTGAGAATTAATGGAACCCAAAGCAATGATTACACTTCAATCTTATATTCAATAAAAGTCGCGCAATGCGAAAAGATGGAGACCATACGTATTAAATAGCGTGTACTTCAAGAAAAATATCCAAAACTGACACAACTGTAATATTGGCCTAAGCTTCCTGACAGGGGGTGTCTCTTATAGTCCAACTGAGTCTTTTGCTCACCCCCAAAGAGTCCAATCCATGATGTGATTCAGAGGGGATATTTTCACACATCTGAGGTAGCCCATATGAACACCATCAAAACCTTGTTCGTCGCCGCAGCGCTGACTGTTTCCACTCTGGCCATGGCTGAAGGCGGTGGTGACCGGACTTTCGCACGTATGGAAGTGGCCAGGACGAATTCGATGGAATCGTACCAGGTAGCTCAAACGCAGAGCGCTCAACCGCCTGTCGCTGAAAGCAAAGCCAAAGCGATGGACCATAAAAACTGCTGAACGATCAGGCACGCGGCCAAGCTGACAGAAATGTAATCACGAAGGTGGTTTAGATGTGGCAATTTCTGAGCTCGCTTGCAATGAAAAATTCGTCTTTTTTTCGGTAAGCGAAGCTCATCTTGCCAACTCACGGGTTGATTTGAACGGCTCCCTTTTGACTGATTGGAAATAAACGGCATGCATTCCAAAACCTCTAGACGGACATTCGTTAAAGGCCTGGCCGCCGGCGGCATCCTTGGCGGCCTTGGTCTGTGGCGCACTCCTGTATGGGCAGTGACCAGTCCAGGTCTGCCGAGCGTCCTCACCGGCAACGAATTTGATCTGTTTATTGGTGAAACGCCGGTAAACATCACTGGCTCGCCGCGCACAGCCATGACCATCAATGGCTCGTTGCCGGGGCCTTTGCTGCGTTGGCGCGAAGGAGAGACGGTCACTCTGCGCGTGAAAAACCGTCTGGAGCAAGACACCTCCATTCACTGGCACGGCATCATTTTGCCTGCCAACATGGATGGGGTACCGGGTTTGAGTTTCCACGGCATCGCGCCGGACGGCATGTACGAGTACAAGTTCAACGTGCATCAAAACGGCACGTACTGGTACCACAGCCACTCCGGGTTACAAGAGCAGGCAGGCGTTTACGGGCCAATCGTAATCGATTCGAAAGAGCCTGAGCCGTTTCAATACGATCGCGACTATGTGGTGATGCTGACTGATTGGACCGATGAGGATCCTGGTCGCGTCATGGCCAAACTCAAGAAACAATCGGACTACTACAACCACCACAAACGTACCGTGGGCGACTTCATCGACGACGTCAGCAAGCAAGGTTGGTCTGCTGCCGTCGCCGACCGAAAGATGTGGGCAGAAATGAAAATGAACCCCACTGACCTCGCAGACGTCAGTGGAGATACTTACACCTACCTCATGAATGGCCAGGCGCCCAACGGTAACTGGACCGGTATTTTCAAACCGGGTGAGAAGCTGCGCCTTCGTTTTATTAACGGCTCGGCGATGAGCTATTTCGACGTTCGAATTCCTGGCTTGAAAATGACCGTTGTGGCCGCCGATGGCCAACACGTCAAACCGGTCAGCGTCGACGAATTCCGCATCGCCGTAGCTGAAACGTATGACGTGATAGTTGAACCCGCCAGTGAAGAGGCTTACACCATCTTCGCCCAGTCTATGGACAGAACCGGGTATGCACGCGGAACCCTCGCAGTTCGCGAAGGATTAAAGGCACAAGTGCCTGCGATCGACCCTAGGCCTCTTTTGTCCATGGATGACATGGGAATGGGCGGTATGGCTGGTATGGACCATGGCAGCATGGCTGGTATGGGCAGCGGCGACATGTCCGGCATGGCTGGCATGGATCACAGCAAGATGGCGGGCATGGACCAAAGTGACATGACCGGGATGACCGGCATGGACGGCGGTGATATGACTAGCATGGCTGGTATGGATCACAGCAAGATGGCTGGTATGGACAAAGGCGACATGGCCAACATGGCTGGCATGGACCATAGCAAGATGGCGGGCATGGACAAAGGCGATATGTCCAACATGGCCGGCATGGACCACAGCAAGATGGCTGGCATGGGCGGTATGGGTGGAGAAATGCAGACTCACCCAGCCTCCGAAACCAACAACCCCTTGGTTGATATGCAAGCCATGACCCCGACGCCAAAGCTAAACGATCCAGGCATCGGTTTGCGGAACAATGGTCGTCGAGTCCTCACCTATTCAGACCTGAAAAGCACTTTCCAGGACCCTGATGGCCGCGAGCCCAATCGCACCATTGAGCTGCATCTGACCGGTCACATGGAAAAGTTTTCCTGGTCCTTCAACGGCATCAAATTTTCTGACGCTGAGCCCCTTCGTCTCAAGTATGGGGAGCGTCTTCGCATCACCTTGGTAAACGACACCATGATGACGCACCCCATTCACCTTCACGGAATGTGGAGCGACCTTGAAGATGAAAACGGCAAGTTCATGGTACGCAAGCACACAATCGACATGCCACCAGGTACCAAGCGCAGCTATCGAGTCACCGCCGATGCTTTAGGGCGCTGGGCCTATCACTGTCACCTGCTTTTCCATATGGAAATGGGCATGTTCCGTGAAGTACGGGTTGATGAGTAAAGGAGACGATCTGTGAGCACACACCTAAATCATAAATCGCTGGTCGGTTGCCTCTTTGCCTTTGGCCTGATGGGTGGATTCTCCTCCGTAGCATTGGCAGTCGAAGAAAGTGGTGATCATTCACCTGTTACTTCTGCAAATGCGACGAACAAGACTGCGACCACGTCAACCGAGGCAACGTCGAATCACGGGACGATGCCTCATACCAAGATGCGCCATGAGTCGATGGATCATGACCAAGAAAACAAAAAGGCGGATTGAGATCATGACCAGGAATTTTTTACGCCCAACGTTGATGGCATTGGCAGTTTCTACGAGTCCTGTGTTCTTTGCCGTGGCTCACGCCGCTGAAGAGATGGATCACTCCAAGATGAACCATGGCTCCGTGGGAGCGATGGACCATAGCAACATGGGGGCTATGGACCACAGCAAGATGAAAATGGATGACGGGCAAATGACCGGAATGGAAAGTATGGGTGGAGGGACTACGACCACCAGTCGAACCCCTGTCCCCGTACTTACCGACGCTGACCGTGCAGCCGCCTTTCCAGACGTCGCTGGTCATGGTGTTCACGACAAAGAAATCAACTCTTTCATGCTGCTGGATAAGTTTGAGTACCAGGATGCAGACAACGGTAGTGCGCTGGCCTGGGATGCGAAAGGATGGATCGGCGGTGACATTGATCGACTGTGGTTGCGCTCGGAAGGCGAACGTACCAATGGCGTGACGGAAAGCGCTGAATTATCCGCGCTCTGGGGGCACTCTATTGGACCGTGGTGGGACGTCGTCACCGGTGTACGACAGGATTTCAAACCAGGGTCCCCTCAAACCTGGGCCGCACTTGGCATTCAGGGCATGGCCCTCTATAACTTCGAGGCCGAAGCGACTGCCTACATCGGTGAGAACGGTCAATCGGCTGCTCGGCTGGAAGGCGATTACGACATTCTGCTGACGAATCGATTGATTTTGCAGCCGACGGCCGAGGTCAATTTTTACGGAAAGAATGACCCTCAGCGCGGCATCGGGTCCGGATTAGCCAACACCGAAGTGGGGCTCCGATTGCGTTATGAGATTGTCCGCCAATTTGCCCCTTATATCGGGGTGAGTTGGAGCCGTTCCTATGGCAATACGGCAGACTTTGCACGTGAGGAAGGTGAAGACGCCAGCGAGGCACGCTTTGTCGCCGGTATTCGGATGTGGTTCTGAGAACCGAGTATGAAAACAACGCTGAAGGCACTGATTGCTGCTGGTCTGGCCACCGTATCATCGGCTGCCGGCGTGGTGTATTTCGGCGTGATCAATGTCGGGGCGGATGATCCGCACTCCGCCCCCGTCTACGCAATACTTTCTATTGCTCGGGATCGCTCGATCGAAGTGCGCTCGCGCAACATTCAGGTCCCCGACCTGAGCCAAGAAGCCCTCATCCGTGAAGGTGCTGGCAACTACAACTCGATGTGTGTCGGTTGCCATTTGGCTCCGGGGCTTGCAGGCACCGAACTGAGTAACAGCCTTTACCCCGCACCTCCGAACCTTTCGAAACTGGGCGTCGATGGGCACCCAGCCGCAGCTTTTTGGATCATCAAGCACGGCATCAAATCCACCGGCATGCCCGCGTGGGGCAAAAGCATGGCCGATCCCTACATATGGGGGATGGTCGCATTTCTCCAGCAACTTCCGTCACTGGATGCAGAGCAATACAAGGCTCTGATCACGAGTAGCGGTGGCCATCAACACGGTGGTGGCGAAAGCGTGATGCACAACCATGAGGGTCAGCATGGAACGACCCAGGGGCAAAGTGGCGCAGGTGCTGCCAACCAAAGGGCGGAAGTCCGCGCTCATGATGACGAGAAAAACACGGCACATGCCCATGGCCCCTCCGCAGCGCCGTCTGCAAATGAGCCTGCTGACCACGCCGATCATAAGGTTAGGGAAGCTTCAGATGATGCGGCCCCGACTCCAACCGTACAGCCCAAATCACATACACATACTGATGGGAAGGAACATACCCATGCGAAATAAATCTCTTCGTCGCAGACGGGCACTTCGTCTCGCTGCTCTCGTGGCTCTGTTCATCAGTTCAGCCAGTCACGCAGCAGAGCCATTGACGATCGATGTACATCGCGACGCTAATTGCGGGTGCTGCAAGAAATGGATCCAGCACCTTGAAGCTAGCGGCTTTACCGTCGTTGATCACGTGGAAACCAACATGAGCGCGATCAAGCGCGGTCTCGGGATTTCTCCTGAGCTCTCGTCTTGTCACACAGCAACCATCAACGGAAAGTTTGTTGAAGGTCACGTGCCCGCCGAGCAAATCATTGCGATGAGCAAACGTGATGACCTGCTCGGGATTGCCGTTCCAGGCATGCCGGCCGGCTCCCCAGGAATGGAAGTGGACGGGAAACATGACGCGTATAAGGTAATCGGCTTGTCAAAGGCAGGCACAGACCACGTCGTTGCTGAGTACCCCGAAAATTGATCTTCTAATCTTGCTCCTGCATGGTGAGGGTCATGGCCGTGCAGAGGAAATAGCTCATTTCGAACGTAAAAAAGGCGCCACTAGGGCGCCTAAACCACCTCCCAAACCAAAGGAAAAACAAGGAGGCGGGATGTATCAGGTGGTCGAGCAATTGTTTACTGTACGTTAGAAACACTTCAACTGACGGACATGATTTCATAAAATGGATAACTTCAGCCTTTCCTGAAAATTACTTCTACGTCAGCGAGCAGTAAGCTAGTTTCGGACAAAGGAGAATTATGCAGTTCTTAAATAATTTTCATTGTCTAGCTTCCATGGGGGCAGTTGTCGGCCATGACCTTATATTCCACGGTGTTAAGCTTGCCCGTAGAGTCTTCATAGGTCATGCGCGAAGGAGCAACCCCACAGGTTTTATTGGCTTGCGTGACACTGACGACCTTCTGGATATCGAGGTTCATACCATATTCATAATGAACAACTTCAGGAGGAGTCTTGCCGTTCCTTGAGGCATATTGTTCCATTGCTTGTTGGTTCTCTTGCATCATTCGACCATACACGCGGTCACCGCCTCCTTCCGCCATGGCTAATGAAGATAAGGTCAAAATCGAAGCGGCGCAAAACGCTTTCACTGCTGTCATTGCTGTCATGATTTTCTCCTAAAGCTCAATTTACTGAGTTAAAGAGTAACAAGTGAAAGCTTTCAGAAAGCTGCCGCGAAGGTTACTAATGTGAAAGGTGGACGCTACCCCGCATTTACGCTTTCAAGCCAGATGGGATTTTTGTTAACACCAAAGGTTGGCAGACGCTGACGGAACAAAGATGCCCTCAAAAGCTTATTTGAACCGGTGGTCCCTCCCAATTCCTCGATACGCCGGTAGACCTGAGCAGGGCCTCCGCGTCGACCCCGGTTCTTGCCAGGCTTTCCAGATCCCACTCAAAGAAACTGGAGAAAACCAGGAAAACCTTGCTTGATACCGCTGAGGTCAATCTTACCGTCGAGTAATTCACGGGGAGCTTCATCCTGATGAGTTCAGAGACAGTCCACACCAAAGTTCTTAGACGGAAATGCCATACTGACTCCTGATGAATCTTGATCTGTTGATAAGTCAGAGGGAACCTCTGCTTGCGTAGATACAGCTCATGAGGTAATGAACCTGGGAGCAGCGATTGCAAATTCCGAATGTTCACTCTCTTCGGATCTTTCGTAACTTTATACAGCTCATCTACGCCCGCTTCGATAAGGGCTGCATAGGCGTCGTCTCTTGAATCGACGGACTTTTCGACCTTAACTGTAGCTTTTTTAGGGGCATGGAGTTTTGCCATTAACCATGCGTTATCATTTTCTAGAATCCATTGCGTAGGTTTGTACGCCTTCTTCCAGAGGTACTCGATATTGGCATCGGTACGCAGCGCTAAAAGCAACTCGATTTTTTGGCGATATCTAGTTTTTTGGCTAAGACGCGATTCTTCGACTTTGGGCGCTCGCGGAGAAACAGCGGCACTCAGCAGGATTGACTCATTCTTCAGAGCCTCTTCAAAGCCATCTGCACTGGAAAACAAATGTAGAGCAATGATCAAATGCCGCGCGAGCGGCATATTTAGCTGACCTTTATCTGATTTGAGCCGGATCCATTGCTCATGCTTTCCGTTGTTGTAGGCTGGATCAATCTGCGCCAAAAGTTCATCGCCGTAAGCGCTTTGGATGCTGTCGAATAGTTTCGCAATACCCGCATTTTTTCCGAAAATGAATCCGCGCTTCTTGCATTGGCGGACGTAGCACGAACTCAATACCGTACTGCCTATCGGAGGAATATTGCGTTGCAAGATATCGTGTGCGAACAGAGCGACTTTCTGTTCCATCTTTGAACCCTTGTGTATTGCTGCGCTGTTTAACGGGCTCCAGCCGCATGCGCATGGCTCAGTCAGATTGGGAAGCAGCTTCAATTTACGGTAGAACGGGCGAGAGCACTCGGGGCAGGCATGGATCAATGCGTCGCCATGACGCCAACAGACGGCAACACCGGGTATCTGGTGAGATCGATGCCAGTAGGCAGAACCCCGCTCAATCAAATCTTCCTGAACGCAGGTTGGACAAAGCTTAGCCTTGCCATGGGAGGACTCTTCTCTGCGGGGCACCCGTACCACCCCGTCATAACCCAGCGGTCCTTCGTTGTTCTCCGGCCCCTGCTTAACCCCAAGAAACGGCCGGTAAGCAGGAAAAGTAGTATTGCTACTGATCAGCTCTGCGAGATTGCTCTCCGATTGCCCCGGCAGCCTGTGCGCGAGCCTCTCGATCTGCTTGGGTACGATGCCACCAATGCAAAAGGGTGTCGATGCGAACAAATCGCGGTAGGTTTCTGTCGCGGTTCTATTGCCTGACAGATAGTGATAGCGGGTGACACGAGAGTGCAGCATTTCATCCGGCATCGACACGGGAAAAAATAATAGATCAGACATCATTTACCAATTAAAGGTAGGGGTCGAAGAGAACGTGCATCCGGGGGCAGTATATATGCAACCCGTAAAATTCTGTATCCGGTCTGGATTTGGAAATGACACAGCCGCTCAACTTTGAATCGTAGTAAATTCATCTGAACCCCGCCGCGCCCGTACTCCTTGAAATACAGAACACGTATCGATAACCCGTGTAGGTCAGCCCATGGCGATTGCAAAACTATTTCGGGTGATCGCGGGTTAGTACGTTTTAGATGATGATTGTGATCATCCAGCGTATGCCGACGCTATTCTGGTGGGTGCAAATTTTCATTAACAGAGAAACAATATGTTCACGGTGAATTGATTTAGAACTTTTTTTAGATGGAGGGAATGCCCGGCTGGATTACAGCGGGGGCCGAATGCTCGCGACCCTGTAGAGCGAAGAACGTGATATAGGCTTGCCCTCCGAGAACAATTGGCGTCTAGCCCATCGCAGACGCCTATCGTGAAAGCCTTCGATTGGTTCACATACTTTTTCGAGCATTGCTGCACAGAGAGGAAGCTTGCAGAGCTGCTTTTCGAAGCGAGAAAGAACATGAAGCTCCCGACCAATCCTGGTACGCGAAATGCGGACAGGCTTGCCCGCGAGAGCATAAAGCGTGTCGGCACACTGACGGACTTCGCCGGCCAGTCTCGCATCGAGGGCAGCGAACATTTCGGTGCTATTTAGACGAGGCGTACGATGTGGGCTTGGGTTTGCAGTTGACTCCGAAAGCCACTGTCTATCGTGACGATACAGCCATGCATACCCCCTGCATGCATGTGCTTTGTAAAATCGATAATCAGCCTCGAAAGCCGCGCGTCTTGCGCATAGCTCAATGTGAAATCGTGCCTCCCTCCAAGCATCTTGCCCGCCGGGTACATTTCGGATGTGACGATAGACATACGCTGATGAAACGCCTAGAACGGCAGCGATCTTTTTGGCATCAGCTCCTTCAAGAGCATGTTCCCACACAGCGGCTGACGAACAGTCCAGGCCTTCACCAGGCATCACCGGAGAAAGGCGCGCGTGAAGCCGAATGTGAGCTTTCGGATCACATGCCACCGCCTGGTTCACAGGGCATTGACCATGCAGCAAGCTCACCATTTCAACGCCCAGAGCACCGGCCAATAAGATGTATTTGAGCGGATGGTGAGAGGTTATAGGCGTACGAAGCAGCTTCGTGACCCATGAGGCGGGTGTACCTGCACGAACATCTCCGAGTATAGAAAATTCCCATTCTCGCGGGAGTGCGGCAAAAAAATCGGCCATGTGCTGCGCCAGCATGTGCAGGTGCAAGCGATGGTTATCAGAAGCAAGGTTGAGCTGCGTTGCCCTGTGTAAAAGCGTGAAGCGCACCGCCTCCGCCGACAAAGCAGTGACTTCAGACTCGAGGACCTGAAGTGAGCGCAACGCTATTTCGTGAAGCGGTGGCATGCACCGCAACGGGGTGTCGAGAAGTACTGTGTGTGCTTGCACATTCTCATCACTGGGCAGATTGAGTTGTCGAGAGCTGCGGCTGGACCAGCGAGGATCAAGGATCCTGAGTGACGTACCGTGATGCGGACATACCAGCACGCCTGGAAGCATGTGGACCCTGTGCCAGTAAGCGACTCCCCGTTGAGCCTGATCTTGGGCGATACATTCTGGGCATAACCGCACTCGGGAGGCGAATCCAATACGGCTCGCGTTGACGCCCAGCTTTAACATCAAGCCTTTACCATCAGCGGTCATCAGCGTCCGAGCGTGTTCAACCTGGCTCACCCTCAAAAACGGCGCGTAATAGGGTAGTAATGTGTGGCGCATCAGGACCTCGGCTACCGATAGCTCGGTACCGCTGGGTAGCGCGTCGACAAAATCCCCTAAGTGACTCGGGAATGCCACATTTTGCGAAAAAGCTGCCGCCGATTTCAGTCCGGCAAATGCTGCTTGGCAATTACGAACACCGCAAAGACGGGCATAACGAGAAATCACGCTGTGCAGCGTCTCGTCGGGAAACGCGGCGGGGAAGAAATGGAGTTTAAGCTGCACTTCACCCCCCTCCTACTCACGCTTTGTGATACATCGGTGAGAACTCAAACAGGTCCTCGTTGAGCCAGCCCGCAGCGCGCAGAGCGTCGAGGGGAGCGTCATGTTCGCTAAGCGCTTTAGCCTCTGAGTTTTCCACAGCAGTAGCAATCGGCGATGGGTGATCTTTCGCAAGAATGGTTGGAGATGGGTCTGCCGGTTTCTCACGGGATACAACGCTTCGAAGCAAGGTGAGGCGATCCTCTCGTGCCAATCCATCGAAGACCATCATTTCGCTCAGTTGATCCTCAATCGGCAGCAAATCGTCAAACTGTCGCATCCGCTTCGGATCACGGCTACGCAGGGCTGAAAGGGCTGGCTTTAGAATCTGCATTTTTGAGTTGCTTACCTTCACCATGACCTCGGCAGTCAAACACTCCGAGCCACTCTGGACCGCATAACGCTGACTCAATACCAGCAGCTTGACCAGGAAATCTGTCACGCCTTGAGTGTGTTCATACAGCGTGTCAAAAATCTCGTCGGTCAGCTCGGCAGTCTGCTTGCACCACTGATAGCTCCAGAGATTTTCGACCAACAACCGCCACTCCTCATCATCCTTTTCGAATCGTTTGAATTCGAGCGTACCGGCACCACAAACTCGGCGGGCAGTCCGCATGGCTTCTGAGAACAGGCTAATTGTCGAGTTCGTGCCACTGAAAACCACCGGGATACCGATGTTGTTTACCAAGTGCAGGAAAAAATTCAGCATGCTCTCTTTACCACCGGTTTTCGCCAGGTGGAGGTTTTGCAGCTCGTCGATCAACAAGGCGCCGATGAAAAACGTGCTGGCCACCTGCTCCATCTGTTGCAGCGCATCATTGATGTTTCGATGCCTGTAGCGCTTGTGGTAGTCCTTATCTCCTAGAGCGTCACCAACCGCATAAAAAAACTGCTGGCAAAATCCAGCCAGCGATCCATCCCGAGGGCAGTCAAGCTTCAGCCATGTGATTTGGGTATGAACAAACTGCTTTCCCTCATAGCGCTCATGACGGATTGTCTGTGGATAAAGGCTCAAGATGGCGTGGAGCGCCGTCGACTTGCCAATGCCGCTCAGGCCGACGACGGTAAACGTTTCTGCAGTGGACTTGAACGCATCGTGGTAACGCTGAGCTCCCGATAAAGAATGCAAATGCCGGACGGTAGCGGGCGACATAGGGTTACGCCCGACATACCCTCGACGGATGAGCAGTGAGAACAGGGCCTCCAGTTCCAGATGTAGCAAGAACGGCTGTACGACGGTTCTCAGCCTGTCGATACAGTGAATTCGAGTGGCTCCTTCGAGCGTCAGCTCTTTCGGATCCACCGGCTGAGGAAAGTTCGAGATCAGTTCAACAGCCGCCGCCTCCGACAATATCGGAGGCAAAGCTTCGATCAGCGGGTTACCCGCGTACTCACTAATGTCCTGTCTGACGTAATTGGCAAACGTCTGTGCACCTTTCATTTTGCCTGTCCTGGCCGAATTCTTTTGAGCAAATCGATAACCTGCGCGGTGCGCTCGCCGGCATATGAATCATGCGCTTTCGGTGTCGTTTCAGATTGAAGTGAAGCTGGCTCCACCCTCACGCCTTCAGGAACAACCGCATTTTCACGCTCACGGAGACGTTCTTCTGCGCGGTTCTCGCGGATGTGTCCAGTGGCCTCTGCCTTGGTAGGCGGAGCAGGTTCCTGTTTTCGTTCTGCGAGCGCATGACTGATGATCTGGTGGACCTGATCGCTAAGCTGCACACGGCTTTCCAGCTCAGCTCGCCGGCGCGTAGGCGGTTTTTGGCGATAGGCTTCGAGCAGATCAAAAATCTCGTCCGAGCGGTAATTCGCGTAACCGGCATCCGATCGTCGAAGATCACAACGGATAAACTGCTTGGCCTCTCCTTGAATCCAAATGTGTGCCGCCGAGTTCGGATCGAACCAACACTCTATTGACCAAACGCCCCCTTTGCGAGCCTTGGCAAACCAATCTTTCTCTATGGCCATATCACACACGTAGTGCATGCCGCGAAACATCACTCCGCCCTTTTGAACGGTCGCGCGCTCACGCGGTAAAAGGTGGAGATAAACCAGCTCGTCGGGACGTTTGTTGGATTCGATCAGGTCGTTGTCGCAGGCCCAATTCCATATACCGTTGGGGGTAGGTTCTACGCCGTCATTCATCATCGCTTGAGTCAGTCGGTCAGGCTGTCGATGGTGTCGGTTATAGTGGAGCACGCAATTAATGAGGATTTGGGTGAACTCTTTGAGGTTCAGCGTGGCATCGAGCCGGTAATCTCGCTCGCCGCGCTCTTTGTCCCTCGCAGCTACCCCGCCAGGTAGCCATCTGATACCCGTCAAATCATTCAAAATGCCAAACCGACTTTCTACCATAGGCTTCCAATCAGGCCGATAAGGTGGAGCAGTGCCCATCTCAATTCCCAATCCTGAGGATAACCCCTCTGCTGCGAGTGACAGCATCTCTCCCCGGTCGGCGTAAATCTGGTGGGGCAGGTGGTGACAATTCCAATCATCTGCATTGATTTCAACGCCGTTCTGAGCGCAGAACTCGACTTTGGAGGTAAACGCGTTGAACAGCGCTTGTCTCGCCCCATTCCAACTAGGGCCCTCCAATCCTACATAGAGACCAGCAATTATTCCGGAGAAACTATCCACTACGATATAAACGACGGGCCGACCAATGAGCATCCGTCTAGAGTAGCTGTTGACCAAATAAATATCGGCAATCGTTGCGTCGATTTCGAACTGATGACAGGGTCCACGCAGCCAATCTCGAACGGTACCTGAAAGCGGACGGCAATCCTTTAACCACCTCCTCAACCCTTTACGGCCACGCTCGGTTTCAATCTCGTCGAAAAAAATCTGCCCCCAATATTGGAACTGCCTCAAGCTGGGGAGTTCTGAACCAGGCAACAAACGAAGCGCTTCTTCACTGTTTTTAGAGATGTCTCGAACAGAGTAGAATCGTCTCAACATTTCGTCATATGCGCTCGAAATGGAAGATTTCTTATCTCTTACATAAAGAGCATATCCAACACGGATGCATCGTTTATCAACTGCACTGAGCATCTTTGAAGGCGAAGTAAGAACGCCTTGAAATTTAGGCTTTCGCCCTGGTGGCCTGCTCGGATCATATTTTCTATCGGCAACACCTACTGCCGTATAATTGTTAAGCAATGAGTTGCGAACTTGACCATATAACCAATAGCGGTAAAGAAGCCGATAGATCGTTTTCCGCTGAATTCCGAGTTCTGACGCCCGTTTGCTAACAAGTCGGCCTAACTCACCTCGTACAAATATTTGTCCTGGGTATTCAGGATCTAGCAGAGGGGCGATGACGGCCCACTTTTCGTCCCGGCCTTGCTTGGCTCTCTCATCCAACTGTTCCTCAAGCACAAGCATGAACTCGGGCGTGGCAATGGCTGCTGATTTGGTGTGACCAGACGCTAACGATCGACGCAGCTCCTCCAGTCCAACAGCGTATGGCTGCCGGGGTGGGTCAGCTAGATCCATCAAAACTGCTAAGTCATGCGTTTCATCCTGGTAAAGGAGCCTGGCTATCGTAGCGATGACCGACAGATCGGTTACAGGCTCGAAAACGTCATTAACGAGAACAGTCATGACATTTTCTCCTTCAACGATACTTGGACAGGGCTCGGTGAAACTTCGAAGCCAGGAACTAGACCAGTAAGGTGGAGAGGAGTGTTAACCAAATCGATTTTCAGTATCTTGTTCCAAACCAGATGAAAGAAAATTGCTTGAGCGTCTATATAGGAAATGGACAGAAGTGATGCTATTTTTCTTAGACAGGTGGCCAAGGTCCACGAATATTCCCGGCTGTTTACAAGGCACTCGATAAAATTCGAATGCAACGGCGCTTTCATTAAATCACGAGAGAGCTTCGAGTACCTCCTGATTAGTCCAAGATTTTTAATCAAATCTCGTGTAAAAAACTCGTCTGTTACGATTTTCCAATCAACACCTTGGCTTTCCCAAAAACGCTTTTCAATTTCAAGTTTTTCAAGCGTTCTTTTACTTCCGTTGCCAATTAAATCGGAACGATACTTCACCGTCCTAGCTACCGATTTGAAGTTTCCGCTCGGGTCCTTAACAGTTAACAGGAAGTCTGTTGTCATCACATAAGGCAGTGTTGTTCTAGGGTATCTTGGATAGCGTACATCGATCGCCGACGCTATCGCTTGCGCACGCTCTGTGGGTAGTAAAGGGTATTGCTCCCGGATATCCACGACGTCTTCAGAAAATTCACACACAAGGAAGTAGGAACGCTCGAGATCTGACAGGAGGTGATGAATCCTCTCGATCTTCACACCTTGAATCTTGTGCGAACGACCTATCGACGGGACATCTTGTACCCGCAGCCAAGGCACGTAGCTTGCCCCGGCGCCTTCGCCAAATCCATTTGCAATGTGCCGTTCAATGTCCTGCTGTGATGCAAATTTACGACCTCGCAACCCACGCCTCCTCAGTCGATGCGGACCGCTTCACCTCGCGTCGAGAAAAAGTCGTAGAAGGACACGACCGCCAAAGCGGCCGCATTCAAAACATTTTCCAGACTACACCCGCTGAAAGTTGAAGCGATGATTCCAGACCAAAGGGAAAGCCTGGAAAGGAAAACCCCCGTAGATACGGGGGTTTGAGCCTTGTGTCAATCTATGTTCATGCGTGTCAAACTTTATTGTTTTGTGTCAATCTTTATTGTTGAAAACCAGGGCGGGTCCCCGGGAAGCGGCGGATTACTCCACCGTCACCGACTTCGCCAAGTTACGCGGCTGGTCAACGTCTGTGCCCTTGAGCACGGCCACGTAGTACGACAGCAGTTGCAGCGGGATAGTGTAGAGGATCGGCGACAAGGTGTCGTGGATGTGCGGCATGTTGATGACGTGGGTGCCTTCGCCATTGGTCATGCCGGCCTTTTCGTCGGCGAACACGATCAGCTGGCCGCCTCGGGCACGCACTTCCTGCAGGTTGGACTTGAGCTTTTCCAACAGTTCATTGTTCGGCGCCACGGTGACCACTGGCATGTCGTCATCCACCAGGGCCAGCGGACCGTGTTTGAGTTCGCCCGCCGGGTAGGCTTCGGCGTGGATGTACGAGATTTCCTTGAGTTTGAGCGAGCCTTCCATCGCCACGGGGTATTGCGCGCCACGGCCGAGGAACAGGGTGTGGTTCTTGTCGGCGAACAGTTCGGCGACTTTTTCCACGGTGCTGTCCATGGCCAGGGCTTCGCCCAGGCGGGTCGGCAGGCGACGCAGTTCTTCGACCAGGGTGGCTTCCACGCCAGCGGCGAGAGTGCCACGCACTTGGCCCAGGGACAGGGTCAGCAGCAACAGGCCGACCAACTGGGTGGTGAATGCCTTGGTGGAGGCCACGCCGATTTCGCGACCGGCCTGGGTGAGTAAGGTCAGGTCGGACTCACGCACCAGGGAGCTGATGCTGACGTTGCAGATCGCCAGGCTGGCCAGGAAACCCAGCTCCTTGGCGTTGCGCAGGGCGGCCAGGGTGTCGGCGGTTTCACCGGACTGGGAGATGGTTACGAACAACGTATCGGGCTGTACCACCACCTTGCGGTAACGGAACTCGCTGGCCACTTCGACCTGGCACGGGATGCCAGCCAGTTCTTCCAACCAATAACGCGCGACCATGCCGGCGTGATAGCTGGTGCCGCAGGCGACGATCTGCACATTGCGGACCTTGGCGAACAGCTCGGCGGCCTGTGGGCCGAAGGCGTTGACCAGTACTTGGTTCTGGCTCAAGCGACCTTCCAGCGTGCGTTGCACCACGGACGGTTGCTCATGGATTTCCTTGAGCATGAAGTGCCGGAACTCGCCCTTGTCGGCGGCTTCGGCGCCGTCGCGGTATTGCACGGCTTCGCGCTCGACGGAGTTGCCGTTAATGTCCCAGATCGCCACGCTTTCGCGACGGATGTCGGCAATATCGCCTTCTTCCAGGTACATGAAGCGGTCAGTCACCTGGCGCAGGGCCAGTTGGTCGGAGGCCAGGAAGTTCTCACCCAGGCCCAGGCCGATCACCAGCGGGCTGCCACTGCGGGCGGCCACGACGCGGTCGGGCTGGCTGGCACTGATCACCGCCAGGCCGTAGGCACCGTGCAGTTCCTTGACCGTGGCCTTGAGGGCGTTGGTGAGGTCGTTGTGGTCCTTGAGCTTATGGTTGAGCAGGTGGGCGATGACTTCGGTGTCGGTGTCCGAGGTGAACACGTAGCCCAGGGCCTTGAGCTGTTCGCGCAGCACTTCGTGGTTTTCGATGATGCCGTTGTGCACCACCGCCAAGTCACCGGAGAAATGAGGGTGGGCATTGCGCTCGCACGGTGCACCGTGGGTGGCCCAGCGGGTGTGGGCAATGCCCAGGCGACCGACCAGCGGCTCGCCGGCCAGGGCCTGGTCCAGTTCGCTGACTTTGCCCGGGCGACGCATGCGCTCAAGCTTGCCGCCGTTGGTGAAAACCGCCACACCGGCGCTGTCATAGCCACGGTATTCCAGGCGCTTGAGGCCTTCGATCAGGATGGGCGTAATGTTACGTTCAGCGACTGCGCCAACAATGCCACACATGGTGTTTCTCCTAGATGATTGCCGCGCATATCAACGTGATGCCGCGGGCTTGGATCTGGTCGCGGGCCTCAAGCGGCAGGCGATCATCGGTGATCAGGGTATGGACGCTGCCCCAAGGCAGTTCCAGGTTGGGAATCTTGCGGCCGATCTTGTCGGATTCGACCATCACCACCACTTCACGGGCGACTTCGGCCATCACGCGGCTCAGGCCCAGCAATTCGTTGAAAGTGGTGGTGCCACGCTCCAGATCGATGCCATCGGCACCGATGAACAGTTGATCAAAATCGTAGGACCGCAGCACTTGCTCGGCGACCTGGCCTTGGAACGAGTCCGAATGCGGGTCCCAGGTGCCGCCGGTCATCAACAGCACCGGCTCGTGTTCCAATTCGCTCAGAGCGCTGGCCACATGCAGGGAGTTGGTCATCACCACCAGACCAGGCTGGTGGCCCAGCTCGGGGATCATGGCGGCGGTGGTGCTGCCGCTGTCGATGATGATGCGGGCGTGTTCGCGCAGGCGTTTGACTGCAGCACGAGCAATGGCGCGCTTGTACGCAGAAACGGGTTGGGCAGGATCGCCGACCAATTCCTGAGGCATGGTGATTGCGCCACCGTAGCGCCGCAGCAATAAACCGTTGCTTTCCAGGGCAGCCAGGTCCTTGCGGATGGTGACTTCGGAAGTTTCGAAACGCTTGGCCAATTCATCCACACTGACTTCGCCCTGTTCGTTGAGCAGGGCGAGGATGTTGTGGCGTCGTTGAGGTGTATTACGTTTCGACATGGTAGTGATAAGTTTCGTTTCGAAAGATAACGAAGGCAATCAAAACCTATTGGGAGGGTATCGTCAAGCGTCGGGAACAGATTTTTTAAGCGACACATATGAACATGTGAGAGGGGGCTTGCCCCCGGTAGCGCTGGGTCAGTCAGCTCATCTGCCACTCACCCACCGCCATCGGGGGCAAGCCCCCTCCCACTTTGAGGCTATGCTGCTTATATAACTGTGGATAACTCAGGTCTTTTTGATTTTGACCGGGCGTTTCCAGCCGTCGATGTTGCGCTGGCGGGCTCGGGCTACGGCCAGCTGCAAGTTATCCACATCCTGATTGATGGTGGAGCCGGCGGCGGTCGTGGCGCCATCACCCAGCCTGACCGGGGCGACCAGCGAGTTGTTGGAGCCGATAAACACGTCTTCGCCCAATACGGTCTGGTGCTTGTTGGCGCCATCATAATTGCAAGTGATGGTGCCAGCGCCGATATTGGTGCGCGCACCGATTACCGCGTCACCCAGGTAAGTCAGGTGACCGGCCTTGGCGCCTTCTCCCAAATGGGCATTCTTCAATTCAACGAAGTTACCCACATGGGCCTTGGCATCCATCACAGTGCCAGGACGCAACCGCGCAAACGGCCCGGCATCGCTGCCCTCGCCCATCACGGCACCGTCGATATGGCTGTTGGCTTTTACCACCACGCCTTTGCGCAGGGTGCTGTCCTTGATCACGCAGTTCGGGCCAATCACCACGTCGTCTTCAATGATCACGCGGCCTTCGAGGATCACGTTGATATCGATCAGCACGTCACGGCCCACGGTGACCTCACCGCGCACATCAAAACGCGCAGGGTCGCGCAGGGTTACGCCCTGGGCCATCAGGCGACGGCCTTCGCGCAGTTGGTAGTGACGCTCCAGCTCGGCGAGTTGCTTGCGGTCGTTGGCGCCCTGCACTTCCATCGGGTCGTGTGGCTGTTCGGTGGCGACTACCAGGCCATCATTCACGGCCATCTCGATGACGTCGGTGAGGTAGTACTCGCCCTGGGCGTTGTTGTTGGACAGGCGGCTCATCCAGTCGGCGAGCTTGTTGGCCGGAACGGCGAGGATACCGGTATTGCCTTCGGTGATCGCACGCTGGGCTTCGCTGGCGTCCTTGTGTTCAACGATCGCGGCAACCTTGCCATCGGCGTTGCGCACGATACGCCCGTAGCCGGTAGGGTCATCCAGCTCAACGGTGAGCAGGCCCATCTGGCCGGGTACCACATGTTTTAGCAGGCGTTGCAGGGTTTGCACTTCGATCAGCGGCACGTCGCCGTAGAGGATCAGCACGGTGTCGGCGGTGATGAACGGCACAGCCTGCGCGGTCGCGTGGCCGGTGCCCAGTTGTTTGTCCTGCAAGACGAAATTCAGGTCATCCGCCGCCAGGCGCTCGCGCACCACATCAGCACCGTGGCCGATCACCACGTGGATACGTTGCGGGTCCAACTGACGAGCGCTGTGGATAACATGCCCAAGCATGGAATTACCCGCGACCGGGTGCAGCACCTTAGGCAGGGCCGAACGCATACGGGTGCCCTGGCCTGCGGCGAGAATGACGATTTCAAGAGACATGAATGGCTACCAATCCTGGGCGGTCCGGGTTCAGACCAAAGAAGTGTTTTGCAAAAAAGAAAAAGGGTAGCCGAGGCTACCCTTTTTAATCAATCGCGCATGAAGCATGACGGCGTGGCCGCTTACTTTTTGCGGATCTGCTGGAGAGTACGCAGCTGAGCTGCGGCCTCGGCCAAACGGACTGCAGCAGCGCTGTAGTCGAAGTCTGCGCCTTTTTCGTTCAGGGCCTTCTCGGCAGCCTTGACGGCTTCCTGAGCGGAGGCTTCATCCAGGTCGCCAGCACGTTGCACGGTGTCGGCAAGTACCTTGACCATGTTCGGCTGAACCTCAAGGAAACCACCGGAGATGTAAAACACCTCCTTTTCCCCGCCTTGCTTGGTCAGAGTGATCGGACCTGGCTTCAAGCTGGTGATCAATGGCGCGTGACCCATGGCAATACCCAGGTCACCGAGTTCGCCGTGTGCAATCACCATTTCTACCAGACCGGAGAAGATTTCCCCTTCCGCACTGACGATATCGCAATGGACTGTCATAGCCATCTGATTGCCTCAACCTGATGAGCGCCCGTTTCCGGGCGCCTGGATTACAGTTTCTTGGCTTTCTCGATCGCTTCTTCGATGCCGCCGACCATGTAGAACGCTTGTTCTGGCAGGTGGTCGTAGTCACCGTTGAGGATGCCTTTGAAGCCAGCAATGGTGTCTTTCAGGGAAACGTATTTACCCGAAGCACCGGTGAAGACTTCAGCCACGAAGAACGGCTGCGACAAGAAGCGCTGGATCTTACGAGCACGGTTTACCAACTGCTTGTCGGCTTCCGACAGCTCGTCCATACCCAGGATCGCAATGATGTCCTTCAGTTCTTTGTAACGCTGCAGCACGTACTGAACGCCGCGAGCGGTGTCGTAGTGCTCCTGGCCGATCACGTTCGGGTCCAGCTGGCGCGAAGTCGAGTCCAGTGGATCGACCGCTGGGTAGATACCCAGGGAAGCGATGTCACGAGACAGTACGACGGTGGCGTCCAAGTGGGCGAAGGTGGTCGCTGGCGACGGGTCGGTCAAGTCATCCGCAGGTACGTATACCGCTTGGATCGAAGTGATCGAACCTTCCTTGGTCGAAGTGATACGTTCCTGCAGAACGCCCATCTCTTCAGCAAGGGTCGGCTGATAACCTACTGCCGAAGGCATACGGCCCAGCAGTGCGGATACTTCAGTACCGGCGAGGGTGTAACGGTAGATGTTGTCGACGAACAGCAGAACGTCGTTACCTTCGTCACGGAACTTCTCGGCCATGGTCAGGCCGGTCAGTGCCACGCGCAGACGGTTTCCCGGCGGCTCGTTCATCTGACCGTAAACCAGCGCCACTTTGTCCAGAACGTTGGAGTCCTTCATCTCGTGGTAGAAGTCGTTACCCTCACGAGTACGCTCACCCACACCGGCGAACACGGAATAACCGCTGTGCTCGATGGCGATGTTACGGATCAGTTCCATCATGTTTACGGTCTTGCCTACACCGGCACCACCGAACAGACCGACTTTACCGCCTTTGGCGAACGGGCAAACCAGGTCGATAACTTTGATGCCGGTTTCCAGCAGGTCGTTGCCGCCTGCCTGCTCTGCGAACGACGGCGCAGCGCGGTGGATACCCCAACGCTCTTCGGTGTCGATCGGGCCAGCTTCGTCGATCGGGTTGCCCAGTACGTCCATGATCCGGCCCAGGGTCGCTTTACCGACCGGTACGGAGATGGCTGCGCCGGAGTCGATAACGTCCAGACCGCGCTTCAAGCCTTCGGTGGAACCCATCGCAATGGTACGAACCACGCCGTCGCCCAGCTGCTGCTGAACTTCCAGGGTAGTGTCCGCGCCTTGTACTTTCAGCGCGTTGTAGATGCTCGGTACGCTGTCGCGTGGAAATTCCACGTCGATAACGGCGCCGATGATTTGAACGATACGTCCGCTACTCATAGCTGGATCCTCTGAATATTTGAACCGTTAAACCGCGGCAGCGCCGCCGACGATTTCCGAGATCTCTTGGGTGATCGCAGCCTGACGCGCCTTGTTGTAGATCAGCTGCAAATCGCTGATCAGATCACCGGCGTTATCGGTAGCGTTTTTCATCGCGATCATCCGCGCCGCTTGTTCAGCTGCGTTGTTCTCGACCACCGCCTGGTACACCTGCGACTCCACGTAGCGCACCATCAAGCCATCAAGCAGCTCTTTGGCGTCTGGTTCGTAGAGGTAGTCCCAGTGGTGCTTGAGTTCCTGATCCGGGGTCGCCACCAGTGGAATCAATTGCTCCACGGTCGGCTGCTGGGTCATGGTGTTGATGAACTTGTTGGATACCACGGACAGGCGGTCAATCCGGCCTTCCAGGTACGCATCCAGCATCACCTTCACACTGCCGATCAAATCATTGATCGACGGCTCTTCACCCAGGTGGCTGATAGCTGCAACGGCGTTACCGCCGAAGTTGCGGAAAAAGGCCGCACCCTTGCTACCAACTACACACAGATCGATCTCGACGCCGTTTTCGCGGTTTACCGCCATGTCCTTGACCAGGGCCTTGAACAGGTTGGTATTCAAACCACCGCACAAACCACGGTCACTGCTCACAACCACATAACCCACACGCTTAACGGCGCGTTCGATCATGAAGGGGTGGCGGTATTCCGGGTTGGCGTTGGCCAGATGCCCAATTACCTGGCGGATACGCTCCGCATAAGGACGGCTAGCAGCCATGCGCATTTGTGCCTTGCGCATTTTGCTGACCGCCACTTTTTCCATGGCGCTGGTAATTTTTTGCGTGCTTTTGATGCTCGCAATCTTACTGCGAATCTCTTTTGCGCCTGCCATGTAACACCTATCAGGTTAGCAAGCGGGAGCCTTGCGGCTCCCGCTGCGGCTTACCAGGTTTGGGTGGCCTTGAACTTCTCGATACCGGCTTTCATGCCAGCGTCGATATCGTCATTGAAGTCACCCTTCACGTTGATCTTCGCCATCAAATCGGCGTGATCGCGGTTGAAGTAAGCAATCAGCGCTTGTTCAAAGCTGCCGACCTTGGCGATTTCAACGTCGGTCAGGAACCCACGCTCAGCGGCATACAGCGACAACGCCATGTCAGCGATCGACATTGGGGCGTATTGCTTCTGCTTCATCAGCTCGGTAACGCGCTGACCATGCTCAAGTTGCTTACGGGTCGCTTCGTCCAGGTCAGAAGCGAACTGGGCGAATGCCGCCAGTTCACGGTACTGAGCCAGAGCGGTACGGATACCGCCGGAGAGCTTCTTGATGATCTTGGTCTGAGCGGCACCACCCACACGGGATACCGAAACACCGGCGTTCACTGCAGGGCGGATGCCTGAGTTGAACATGGCCGATTCCAGGAAGATCTGACCGTCGGTGATGGAAATCACGTTGGTCGGAACGAACGCGGAAACGTCGCCAGCCTGGGTTTCGATGATCGGCAGTGCGGTCAGGGAACCGGTTTTGCCGGTCACTGCGCCGTTGGTGAACTTCTCTACGTACTCTTCCGAAACGCGGGATGCGCGCTCCAGCAGACGGGAGTGGAGATAGAACACGTCGCCTGGGTAAGCTTCACGGCCTGGTGGACGGCGCAGCAGCAGGGAGATCTGGCGGTAAGCCACGGCCTGCTTGGACAGATCGTCGTAAACGATCAGCGCGTCTTCACCGCGGTCGCGGAAGAATTCACCCATGGTGCAACCGGAGTACGGTGCCAGGAATTGCAGCGCAGGAGATTCCGAAGCACTGGCAGCCACGATGATCGTGTTGGCCAGGGCGCCGTTTTCTTCCAGCTTGCGAACCACGTTGGCGATGGTCGATTGCTTCTGACCGATGGCTACGTAGACGCAGAAAATTCCGCTGTTCTTCTGGTTGATGATTGCGTCGATGGCCAGAGCGGTTTTACCGATCTGACGGTCACCGATGATCAGCTCACGCTGGCCACGGCCGACAGGAATCATGGCATCGACAGCCTTGTAGCCAGTCTGTACAGGCTGGTCTACCGACTTACGCCAGATCACGCCCGGAGCAACTTTCTCGACCGCGTCGGTCTCGGTGTTGCCCAGTGGACCTTTGCCGTCAACAGGGTTACCCAGTGCGTCGACTACGCGGCCCAGCAGTTCCTTACCAACCGGAACCTCCAGGATGCGGCCAGTGCACTTGGCGCTCATGCCTTCAGCCAGACTGGTGTACGCGCCCAATACAACGGCACCTACGGAGTCTTGCTCCAGGTTGAGGGCCATACCGTAGACGCCGCCCGGAAACTCGATCATCTCGCCGTACATAACGTCGGCCAGACCGTGAATCCGCACGATGCCGTCAGATACGCTGACGACAGTGCCTTCGTTACGGGCTTGGGAGGTCACATCGAGCTTGTCGATGCGGCCCTTGATAATTTCACTTATTTCGGAAGGATTGAGTTGCTGCATTGCTCTGCTGCCCCTTCAAACTCAAGATTTCAATGCTTCGGCAAGTTTCGCGATTTTGCCGCGAATCGAGCCATCGATAACCAGGTCGCCGGCACGGATAACAACACCACCAATCAGGGATGCGTCCTCCGAAGCTTGCAGGCGCACTTCCCGATTGAGTCGTGCACTGAGAACCTTGGCGAGTTTGTCTTGCTGTTCTTGGTTCAATGCGAAAGCACTGGTCACTTCAACGTCTACCGATTTCTCTGCGTCGGCCTTGTACAGGTCGAACAGTGCGGCGATCTCCGGCAGAAGCGGGAGTCGGTCGTTTTCGGCAACGACATTGATGAAGTTCTGCACTTTCATATCGAACTTGTCGCCGCACACTTCAATAAAAGTGGCGGCCTTGTCTGCGCTCGTCAGGCGCGGGGCCTTGAGCACGCGCTGCATGGTGTCGTCCTGCGACACGGCTGCAGCCAGGCCGAGCATGGCTGACCAAGAGGCCAGCTGCTGGTGGGCCTGGGCGTGCTCGAAGGCTGCCTTAGCGTAAGGTCGGGCCAACGTGGTCAGTTCTGCCATGATCGCCCTCGCTTAAATTTCAGCAGCCAGTTTGTTAACCAGCTCCGCGTGCGCGTTTTGATCGATTGTGGCACCAAGGATCTTCTCAGCACCGCCGACCGCCAGAGCACCCAGTTGGGCACGCAGCGCGTCTTTGACGCCGTTCAGTTCCTGTTCGATCTCGGCATGAGCCGAAGCCTTCACACGGTCAGCTTCGACGCGGGCTTTTTCAACAGCCTCTTCGACGATCTGGTTACCGCGTTTCTTGGCTTGCTCAATGATCTCAGCTGCCTGTGCTTTAGCTTCGCGCAGTTGATGACCCACTTTCTCTTGGGCCAACTCCAGGTCGCGAGCTGCACGGCTGGCAGCGTCCAAGCCGTCCGCGATCTTCTTCTGACGTTCGTGCAAAGCCGCGATGACCGGAGGCCACACGAACTTCATGCAAAACACTACAAAAATGAAGAACGCAACGGATTGGCCAATCAGGGTTGCATTAATGTTCACGCCAACACCTCGCTCATTCGTTGTCCAACACCCCAATCACTCGAAATCGAGTGATCAGCCAGCGAGTTGACCAACGAAGGGGTTCGCGAAGGTGAAGAACAGAGCGATACCAACGCCGATCATGGTCACGGCGTCGAGCAGGCCGGCGACGATGAACATTTTAACTTGCAGCATTGGAACCATTTCTGGCTGACGCGCTGCGCCTTCCAGGAACTTGCCGCCCAGCAGGCCGAAACCAATGGCAGTACCCAGGGCGCCCAGGCCGATCAACAGTGCAACAGCGATAGCGGTTAGACCAACTACAGTTTCCATCTTTCCTCCCGACTTTTACGTCGTATGGTTTAGGTTTTTTAGATTTTAAAGCGGTAAAACAAATCGTTTCATCAGCCCTGGTGGGCCACCTTCCCGTTTCACCGGGAAGGACATCAGACTGGTCGAGACCGGTCTTAATGGTTCTCTTCGTGCGCCATCGACAGGTAGACGATGGTCAGCATCATGAAGATGAAGGCCTGCAGGGTAATGATCAGGATGTGGAACACAGCCCACGCCCACTGCAGAACAACGCCCAGGCCGCTAAGCCAGAGCAGGCCGCTGCCGAACATCACAGCGATCAGGATGAACACCAGTTCGCCGGCATACATGTTGCCGAACAGTCGCAGGGCCAGGGAAATAGGCTTGGCGACCAGGGTGACGAATTCCAGCAGGAAGTTCACCGGAATCAGCAGGGCCTGAACGAAAATGTTCTTGCTGCCGAACGGGTGCAGGGTCAGTTCGCCGATGAAACCGCCGATGCCCTTGACCTTGATGCTGTAGAAAATGATCAACGCGAACACCGACAGGGCCATGCCCAGGGTGGCGTTAGGGTCCGTGGTGGAGACCGCACGGAATGGAATGTGGTGATCGCCGGAGATCAGGATGGCCAGTTGAGGAATCCAGTCGACCGGGATCAGGTCGACGGCGTTCATCAGGAACACCCAGACAAAGATGGTCAGCGCCAGCGGTGCGATCACCGGGCTACGGCCATGGAAGCTGTCTTTCACGCTGCCATCGACGAATTCGACCAATACTTCAACGAAGTTCTGCAGAGCACCCGGTTGACCGGAAGTCGCCTTCTTCGCCGCCATGCGGAAAATCAGGACGAAGATCAGACCCAATGCGACCGACCAGCCCAGAGTATCCAGGTGGAAAGCCCAGAAGCCCATTTCTTTGGCTTCTGCTGCGGTGTGGGCGAAGCCCCAGCCGCCGTTGGGAAGCTGACCGAAGGTCAGGTTCTGCAAGTGGTGCTGGATATAGCCCGAAGCGGTTGTTTCTGCCATGGTTGCCTCAAACGCCCTAAGGTTTCGAAAGTCTTGTTTTCATTAGCAGGGGAGCGAACCAGCTGACCAGTTGGGTCAACACGAAGACACCGAATACAGCCAGCGGCGCCAATGGCTTCACACCTGCAAAGGTCAGTGCAAACAGCACTGCCGTCAAAATCAGTTTCCCCGCCTCGCCGGCATAAAAAGACCGGACGATGGCCTGGGCTGCTCGGGCGCCGGAAAACCGAAAGGCCCTGTGAGCAAAATACATATTGGGCAGCAAGGCTATCAGGCCTCCGCAGAGTCCTGAATATCCGGCTACGACTCCATGCCAATACCAAAGCGCCAATGCGGCGATCAGCAGGATGACAAATTGAGCCACTAAAACCGGGAAAACGGCCAAGCGATGGAACGGCAACGTGTTTGGCGTGCGGGTTTCCATCACTCTTGCTCCTCAATGGTCGGCTGCCGGAAATCAATAACTTGGCATAATTTGTGCCGACAAAATGCGCGCAGAGTATAGGGGCGGTTCAGCCCCTATTCAACTGTCGGGTAGTGATTTCCGATCACGCGCTACATAAGCAAATGTTTCAGCGAATGTGGGCAAGGACGCCTTGAAGCTCATCGAGGGAGTTATATCCGATGACCAGTTGGCCTTTGCCCTTCTTACCGTGGCGAATT
Organism: Pseudomonas lurida; assembly: GCF_013522705.1. Taxonomy (GTDB): domain Bacteria; phylum Pseudomonadota; class Gammaproteobacteria; order Pseudomonadales; family Pseudomonadaceae; genus Aquipseudomonas; species Aquipseudomonas quebecensis. The sequence goes on along the minus strand of NZ_JAAMRE010000005.1, from coordinate 139,619 downwards.
TGCACCGCAGAGCCCAGGCGCTCGGCCAGGCGCTGCTCGAGACGCGCGATATCCGGATCAGGTTTGGCCGTTTCAACCGGTGCAGGTTTACCGCTGAGCCACTGCCGAACCAAGGCCTCGGTCTGACGAACGGTGAGCCCCCGTGCGACAACGTGTCGCGCCCCTTCAACCTGTTGATTTTCCGGCAAACCTAGCAATGCACGGGCATGGCCCATTTCCAGGTCGCCATGGGACAACATGGTCTTGATGACTTCCGGCAGCGCGATCAGGCGCAGCAGGTTGGACACGGTTACGCGGGATTTACCTACCGCCTCGGCCACCTGTTGCTGGGTCAGCTGGAATTCCTGCTGCAAACGCTGCAACGCAATCGCTTCTTCGATGGGGTTGAGGTCTTCACGCTGGATATTCTCGATCAAGGCCATGGCGATCGCGGTTTCGTCGGGCACATCGCGGACCATTGCCGGGATGGTTTCCTTGCCCGCCTGTTGGCTTGCACGCCAGCGGCGCTCGCCGGCGATGATTTCAAAGCGCCCACCACCGATCGGGCGGACCACGATGGGCTGCATCACGCCCTGGGCCTTGATCGAATTGGCCAGTTCTTCCAGCGCCTGGGGATCCATGTCCCGGCGCGGCTGGTATTTACCGCGCTGGATCAGGTCCAGGGGCAGGTGCTGCAACTCGCGCTCGTCGGCCTGCACCGCCTGTTCTTCAAGCGACGTGACGGTCGGACCACTCAACAGTGCATCCAGTCCACGTCCTAGACCTCGTTTCTTGACGGCCATGGGGATTCCTTAAGTTGGCTGGGCAGCAGCGGTGCGTGAATTGCGGCGTTGGCGACGGACCATCTCGCCGGCCAGTGCCAGGTAAGCAATGGCACCACGCGACGATTTGTCGTAAGCCAGGGCCGGCATGCCGTAGCTCGGTGCTTCGGCCAAGCGGATGTTGCGCGGGATCACCGTGTCGTAAAGCTGATCGCCGAAATGTTCCTTGAGCTGGGCCGAAACATCGTTCATCAGGCTCAGGCGCGGATCGTACATGGTTCGCAGCAGACCCTCGACTTGCAGGTTCGGGTTGAGCAACTCGGCAATCCGCTTGATGTTATCCACAAGATCGCTCAAACCTTCCAATGCAAAATATTCGCACTGCATGGGAATAATGACCCCGTCGGCGGCGACCAGGGCGTTGAGCGTCAGCATCGACAGCGAGGGCGGGCAGTCGATCAGAATGTAATCGTAATTCTCGCGGATCGGTGCCAGGGCGCTGCGCAGACGGCTTTCTTTCATCTGCATTTCCAGCAGCACCACTTCCGCCGCGGTCAGGTCGCGGTTGGCCGGCAGCAGTTGATAACCGCCGTGTTCGGAGTAGTGCATGGCCTGGGCCAGGTCGCACTCACCGATCAGCAAGTCATAGACCGAGTTTTCCAGGCCGTGTTTATCCACACCGCTGCCCATGGTGGCGTTGCCCTGTGGATCAAGATCGATCAACAGCACCCGGCGCTTGGTGGCCACCAGGGATGCTGCGAGGTTGATGCAGGTGGTGGTTTTGCCCACGCCACCTTTCTGGTTCGCTATCGCGAATACCTTAGCCATTCTTGCTTGTGTTCCCAATCATGCCGTGCGGCGCAGTATCAGCAGATGGCGTTGGCCTTGGCAACCGGGTACGGCCAAGGCGTGTTCGCTATCGAGGTGGAAGTCTGCCGGCAATGCTAACAGCTCATCGCTTGGATGGACGCCCTTCATTGCCAGCCAGCGGGTGTCGTGGTCGCCAAGGTGGCGGGTCCAGTTACTGAAGTTCTCCATGCTACTGAACGCCCGGGAGACAATTCCGTTGAAGGGCAGCTCTGGCGTGAAGGCTTCAACGCGGCTGTGGATAACCTGCAGGTTTTCCAGCTTGAGTTCGAGTTTGACCTGGGTCAGAAAGCGCGTCTTCTTGCCGTTACTGTCCAGGCACGTGACCTGTGAATCCGGAAACAGGATGGCCAAGGGAATGCCCGGCATGCCGCCGCCACTGCCCACGTCGAGCCAGCGACCGTTTTTTATAAACGGCATGACACTCAAGCTGTCGAGCAAATGACGCGAGACCATTTCGTCGGGATCACGGACTGCGGTGAGGTTGTAAGCCTTGTTCCATTTGATCAACAGGGCCAGATAACCCAGCAGCAACTCGTGCTGGGCTTCGGTCAAGTCCACGCCCAATTGGCGCGCTCCTGTGGATAACTCTTCGGCGTGTTGCAAGGTAACCAACGAACTCAAGCGCTTTGCTCCAACTGACGGCCCGCGCCGCGTTTTTTCAAATGAATCATCAACAGCGAGATCGCTGCCGGGGTGACACCGGGGATGCGTGAAGCCTGGCCCAGGGTCTCGGGGCGAGTTATCCCCAGCTTGCTTTGAATTTCTTTCGACAGCCCGGAGATGCCGGTGTAATCGATATCCACAGGCAGCCTGGTGTCTTCACTGGCGCGCAGGCGAGCGATTTCGTCCTGCTGGCGATCAATGTAGCCGGCGTACTTGGTCTTGATTTCGACCTGCTCGGCGACCTGTGGATCTTCTGCACCATGGCCTGTCACTTCGACCAGGCCAGCGTAGTCGATTTCCGGGCGGGACAGCAGGTTCAGCAGGTTGTACTCGTGGGTCAACGGCGTACCGAATTTTTCCGCAATCGCGTCGCCCTGCTCGGTGCCCGGACGAACCCAGGTACTTTTCAGGCGCTGCTCTTCCAGCGCGATGCTTTCGCGTTTTTTGCAGAAGGCGGCCCAGCGCGCATCGTCGACCAGGCCGAGCTCGCGACCTTTTTCGGTCAGGCGCAGATCGGCATTGTCTTCGCGCAGGATCAAACGGTATTCCGCCCGGGAGGTAAACATCCGGTACGGTTCCTGGGTGCCCAGGGTAATCAGGTCGTCGACCAATACACCGATGTACGCCTCATCGCGACGCGGGCACCAGCTGTCTTTGCCTTGTGCACGCAGTGCCGCGTTCGCCCCGGCCAGCAAACCTTGGGCGCCGGCTTCTTCGTAACCGGTGGTGCCGTTGATTTGCCCGGCGAAGAACAAACCGCCGATTACTTTGGTTTCGAGGCTGTATTTCAAGTCACGCGGGTCGAAGTAGTCATATTCGATGGCATAACCCGGCCGCACGATGTGCGCGTTTTCCATGCCGCGAATCGATTGCACGATCTGAATTTGCACATCGAACGGCAGCGAGGTGGAAATCCCGTTCGGGTACAACTCGTGGGTCGTCAGGCCTTCGGGCTCGATAAAGACCTGATGGCTTTCCTTGTCGGCAAAACGGTGGATCTTGTCTTCGATCGACGGGCAGTAGCGTGGGCCGATGCCTTCGATCACGCCGGAATACATCGGTGAACGGTCGAGGTTCGCCGCGATGATCTCGTGAGTACGGGCATTGGTGTGGGTAATCCAGCAGCTGACCTGTTTCGGGTGCTGCTCCTTGGAACCCATGAACGACATCACTGGAATCGGCGTGTCGCCCGCTTGTTCGGTCATCACCGAGAAATCCACGGAACGTCCGTCGATACGCGGTGGCGTTCCGGTTTTCAAGCGGCCGACACGCAGCGGCAATTCACGCAGGCGTTTGGCCAGAGCAATCGAGGGTGGATCACCCGCGCGGCCCCCCGAATAGTTCTGCATGCCGATGTGGATAAGTCCACCGAGGAACGTACCGGTGGTCAACACGACGGATTGCGCGAAGAAACGCAGCCCCATCTGGGTGACGACACCGCGGACCTGGTCCTGCTCGACAATCAGGTCATCCGCAGCCTGCTGAAATATCCACAGGTTCGGCTGGTTTTCCAAGGTTTCGCGTACTGCGGCCTTGTACAGGATGCGGTCGGCCTGTGCGCGAGTCGCACGCACGGCCGGGCCTTTGCGGCTGTTGAGCACGCGAAATTGAATACCCCCTTTATCGGTGGCCATGGCCATCGCGCCGCCGAGGGCGTCAATTTCCTTGACCAGGTGGCTTTTGCCGATGCCACCGATGGCAGGGTTGCAACTCATCGCACCGAGGGTTTCCACGTTATGCGTGAGCAACAGGGTTTTGACGCCCATGCGTGCTGACGCCAGTGCTGCCTCGGTACCGGCATGACCGCCGCCGATGACGATCACTTCAAAACGGGAAGGGAAATCCACCACGCACCTCGTGCCTGCTTATGTAGGTAATCAGGAATTGTCTGTTGAAAGAGTTTTGCAGCTTTGGCGGCAAGTATAGGGACTTAGCCCTTCCTAAAGAACCCTTTGCACAAAATTTAACCAGCTGTGGATGAATCACAGACAATAGAAATTAAAAGAGAGAAATTTATTAAATCTTTGTTTTTATGTTTATTTTTACTGAGCATCATTTCTGTGGATAGATTGCTAAAACCCTCTAAATACGTTGTGTACAGCGTTTCAAAAGTCTGTGGTCATGTGCCGATGAGCGCGGTGGGTAACTGCTTTAAGCCTGTGGATTAAACCATCACTTATCCACAGATGGGTTTGTCATGACTTTTTAAGCCCTGTTATCAACCGGGTACAGAGCAGCTTACCCACAGGGCTTAACCCGGCTTTTTTCTTCATTCATCCTGAATTCAGCCCACGAGAAAGCCTCCGTTGCCTTCGGATCCGATGCAGACCACTTCAATGAAAGACCTATTGTGGGACACCCTCGCCGCAGTTAATAATAGCGATTATCATTAACCTGCCCACTGCGCCCCTATGTCCCCTCCTACTCATACGGCAGCTGTTCAGAACATCTACGAGGAACACCACACGTGGTTACAGGGGTGGCTCAAAGGTAAATTGCATAACGCCTGCGATGCAGCCGATGTTGCCCACGATACGTTCGTGCGTATTTTAGGTGGGCGACATGCCTCCCAGATCCTCGAACCGCGGGATTACCTGGCCACGATCGCCAGGGGGCTGGTGATTGATCGTTATCGGCGCCATACCATCGAACAGGCCTATAAGGAGGCTTTGGCCGAGCGCCCAGAACCCACCGTTGTCAGTGAAGAAGACAGGGCGATCATCATCGAAACCCTGACGGCTGTGGATAAAGCCCTGCATGGACTCGGGGCGCGCGCGCGAAGGATCTTCATGCTGTCTCAGTTCGAGGGGCTGACTTATCAACAGATCGCCGATCAATTACAGGTTTCGCTGACCACGGTGAAGAAACACATGATCCGGGCGTTTACCGAATGTTCATTGATCCTGGCCAGCAGCTGATGGCCGCTCCCGATCGCGAAACCTTTGAAGCCGCCGCCACTTGGTATGTGCAATTTCAGTCCCAGGCTCCCACCCCCGCCGAACGTCATGCCTGGCAGCAATGGCTGAACCGCGATCCTTCCCATCTGGCTGCATGGAATCAGCTGGAACAGCTGCAACGCAGCCTGGGTGCGCTGCCCCAGGACATCACTCGCCGTGCGCTATCAACCACCCAGCAACGTCGGCAAGTACTCAAATGGCTGCTGGTTCTTGGCGGTAGTGGCTATCTCGGCTGGAACATCCAACAACATAGCCGCGTTGGAACAGTGTGGGCCGACTACCGCACACCGGTTGGAGGGCGGCAACATATCCAATTGGCCGATGGCACCCGAATCGAACTCAATACCCGCTCGGCGATTGACGTGATAGTCGACGAACGGCAACGCTTGATTCGCCTACGCGAGGGTGAGGTGCTTATCCACACCGGCAAGTTGGGCGCACAGGCACCGTTTTATGTTGAGACTCGCCAGGGGCGGGTCCAGGCGTTGGGCACTCGGTTTACTGTGCGCCAGCTGGCCGATTCCACTCGGGTAGGCGTATTGGAAGATCGAGTACAGGTGTCCCCGGCCGACAAACCCGACTCCGGCCTGCTGCTCAATGCGGGCCAAAGCGCCGACTTTGATCGGCTCAAGGTGAGCCCTATCCGTCCTTATGCTGCCGTTCAGGCCGCCTGGGTCGACGGGCAATTAATCGTGCTGGATGCACCGCTTGGGGATGTAATCGACGAATTGGCGCGCTATAGGTCAGGTGTCCTGCAGTGCGACACGGTCTCGGCGCGCCTGCGCGTCTCCGGTACGTTCCGCCTGGACGCCACTGATGCAGTGTTGGCCAACCTGCAGGCCACCTTGCCTATCCAGGTGAAATACTTCACACGCTACTGGGTTTCGATAACACCGATGGTTTGATTAAAAAATCACACGGGGGGTTATCTTTTTCCTAGCTGGAACGGCCCTACAGGTAATTACGACGATACCTTCAGGGTCTATCCACCAATGCGCCTTTCCACCCAGCTACGCCAGCGACTTTCCTGCCACGGCTTGACCTACGGTCTGCTGATTGCTACCGCCGCCACAGCCGGCACCGTATTTGCCACCGGCGCCTTGGCCGCCAGTGCGGTGCGGCATTTCTCCATTGCGGCCGGTCCGCTGGACAGGGCTTTGAGCCAGTTTGCCGCCAGCGCGAACGTGATCCTATCTTTCTCCCCGGAGCAAACCGCACGGCTAACCACCCCTGGTATTGAAGGCGATTACTCGATCGATCAGGGATTCGCATTGTTGCTGCAAAACTCAGGGTTGACGGCTTCCGTTCAAGCCCCCGGCAGCTACGTATTGCAGGCAGCTCCTGCGGGCCAACTCACCCTTGCGGCGACGACGGTGAGTACTTATCAACAAACTGGTTTCAACCAGGATATCGCTGCAGATGTAGGCTATAAGGCGCAAAACAGTCGGATCGGCACCAAAACCAGTACCCCGTTGTCGGAAACCCCGCGCTCGGTGTCGGTGGTCACCGGCCAACGCATTAAGGACCAAAAGGCGCAAAGTCTGACGCAAGTGCTGGGATATGTTCCCGGCATCTTCGCGCCCCCCTTTGCCGCCGGCGACAGTCTGGCAGGCGATCTGTTCTTTATCCGCGGTTTCAATGCCACTGATTATGGCTACGGTCTGCTGCGAGATGGCCTGCGTGTGCAGGGCAACCGGTACGACACCACCAGCGAACCCTATGGCTTGGAGCGGGTCGAGGTTTTCCGTGGCCCCTCCTCCCTGCTGTATGGCGAGAACGCTCCTGGTGGCCTGGTAAACCTGGTGAGCAAACATCCAACGGCCACGCCCCAGGGCGAGGTGCAACTGGGGTATGGTTCCAATAATCGTCGCCAACTGGGTGTGGATATCTCGGGTCCGCTCAGCGATAACGACAACGTCCTCGGCAGACTGGTGATGCTGGGCCGCAAGTCCGATACGCAAACCGACCATGTACCGGACGACCGCCTCTATATCGCGCCTTCCTTGACGCTTAACTTCGACGATTACAACAGCCTGACCCTGTTGGCCAATTACCAGAAGGACCACACCAACCTGGAACTCGGCCTGCCGGCTGCAGGCACCTTGCTCACAAACCCCAACGGCAAGCTCTCCAAGCACACAATGCTCGGTAATCCGGACTGGAATACCTTCGAGCGTGAAAGCTGGAGCACCGGCTACGAGTTCAGCCACAGCTTTAATGATGACTGGCAGTTCCGCCAGAACTCACGCTATATGCAATCGCGCATCGACCGCCATGAAACCTGGCCCAGCGCCCTGAATAATCGCGGCTTCGGCACTCAGTTGAACATGACGGCCTACGACCGTTACAACAAGTCGATGGTGTACTCCCTGGATAACCAGCTGGAAGGCAAATTCCAGATGGGCAACTTGGAAAATACCGTGCTGTTGGGCGCCAGCTATGACCGCACCTCGTTCAATCAGGACTGGGATGCGGGTTTCGCGGGAACCATCAATGTGTTCAACCCTGTGTACCTGCGCGATCCGCTGACCCCCGTCGCCGTACAAAACACCTTGCTTGAACAACAGATGAAAGGGGTTTATGCACAGGTCCAGAGCAAATACGACCATTGGCTGTTCTTACTCGGCGGTCGTCAGGACTGGGTCGACAGCGAATTTCGCGACAAGGTGAATACCGCCAGCGATACTCGCTCAGAAGATCGAAAATTCACCTATCAGGGCGGGGTGATGTACCAGTTCGACAACGGTTTGACGCCGTATGTCAGCTACTCCACCGCGTTTGTACCGGTCCAGCAGATCTCGAATGCCGGCTCGCCATTGAAGCCGATCACCAGCAGCCAATACGAAGTGGGCGTTAAATACGAACCGATCGGCTGGGACACGGCAATGACACTGTCGGTGTATGACCTGCGTAAACAGGACGACACCTACCTCGACGCCACCACCAATAGTTATCGGCAGGTGGGCGAAAGCCGTGCAAAGGGTGTGGAGGTGGAGGTCAACAGCAACCTCACGCCAAATCTGAATCTGACGGCGGCTTATACCTACACGGATGCGCGTATTACCAAAGACTCGGCTGCATCACTGGTCGAAGGCCATCAGATGACCGGTGTGCCGCGCAACCAGGCTTCCGTTTGGAGCAAATATCGCTTCCTTGAAGGAGGTCTCAAAGGCTTATCCCTGGGCGGTGGCGTGCGCTATTTCGACAGTACTTTTTCCTACACCGCACCGACGCTGTACGGCAAGCTGGACGCAGGGAGTGTCACGTTGGTGGATGCCGCCATCGGTTACCAGATCGACAAGAACTGGTCCGTGGATTTAAACGCCAAGAACCTCTTCGATAAAGAATACGTGTCGGGTTGCAACGATGCGGGCCGTTGCTACTGGGGGGAAAGTCGCACCTTGCTTGGTACCCTCTCCTACAACTGGTAGAGCAATTGTGGATAACATTTCACTTACCGATACAGAAGCTTGAAAAAATCCGCCCCAGCAAATCATCCGAGCTGAAGGCGCCCGTGATTTCTCCCAGCAGCTGCTGAGCCTGGCGCAGATCCTCGGCCAGCAGCTCTCCCGCCCCCGCCAGGGTCAGTTGCGCACGCCCGTGCTCAAGAGCCGCGCTGGCATGGCGCAACGCCTCAAGGTGCCGCCGGCGAGCGCTGAAGCTGCTTTCGGAGGTCTGCTCGTAGCCCATGCAAGCTTTGAGATGATCGCGCAGCAGTTCCAGCCCCTCACCCGCCGACCTGGCGCTAAGACTGATGGTGACATGGCCATCCTCACTGGTTTCCAACGCTACGGCCTCCCCTGTGAGGTCGGCCTTGTTGCGGATCAACGTGACATTGGCCGGATCTGGCCTTTGCTCGAGGAACTCCGGCCATAAAGCGAAAGGATCGGCAGCCTCGGGCGCCGTGGCATCCACCACCAACAACACCCGGTCCGCTTCACCGATGGCCTTGAGTGCTCGCTCAACGCCAATTTTTTCAACGTGGTCATCGGTGTCGCGCAAGCCAGCGGTATCGACCACATGCAATGGCATGCCATCGATGTGGATATGTTCGCGCAGGATATCCCGCGTGGTCCCTGCGATTTCAGTCACGATGGCGGCTTCACGCCCCGCGAGGGCGTTCAATAGGCTGGACTTGCCGGCATTGGGACGTCCTGCGATTACCACAGTCATACCATCACGCAGCAAAGCGCCCTGTCCCGCCTCACGCAGGACTGTGGATAACTCGTCTCGAACTTTGTCCAGCATCGCCAAAACGTGCCCATCGGCAAGAAAATCGATTTCCTCTTCCGGGAAATCAATCGCCGCTTCGACGTAGATACGCAAGCCGATAAGTTGCTCTGTGAGGTTGTGCACACGCTGGGAAAAAGCGCCCTGCAATGAACGCAACGCATTGCGTGCCGCCTGTGCGGAACTGGCCTCGATCAAATCCGCAATGGCTTCGGCCTGGGCCAGGTCGAGCTTGTCATTCAAGAACGCGCGCTCGCTGAATTCCCCCGGTCGAGCAAGGCGGCAACCCAACTGCAGGCAACGCTGTAACAGCATATCGAGCACCACCGGGCCGCCGTGGCCTTGCAGTTCAAGCACATCCTCACCGGTAAACGAATTCGGGCCTGGAAAATACAGCGCCAGGCCTTCGTCCAATACTTCGTTATCGGCGTTCAGGAATGGACCGTAATGGGCATATCGCGGCTTAAGATCTCGCCCGCTGATGGCGCTGGCAGCCACGCCGGCAAGCGGCCCGGAAATTCGAACGATACCGACGCCGCCGCGACCTTGAGCGGTAGCGACAGCAGCGATGGTTTCACGAGGAGCGCTCATCAACAGGTTCCAGAACAAAAGTGACGGAAAGCAAAACGCCCCACTAGGGGGCGTCTTGAGTGGTTATCCACAGAGTAATTACGCCGCGGCTTTTTGGGTAGCCGCTTCGATTTTACGTGTGATGTACCACTGTTGAGTAATCGACAACACGTTGTTGACCACCCAGTACAGGACCAGACCAGCCGGGAACCACAGGAAGAAGAAGGTGAAGATGATCGGCATCATTTTCATCACCTTGGCCTGCATCGGATCCGGAGGTGTCGGGTTCAGGCGCTGCTGGATAAACATGGTCGCGCCCATGATGATCGGCAGGATAAAGAACGGGTCTTTGATCGACAGGTCAGTTATCCACAGCATGAACGGTGCCTGACGCATTTCCACGCTTTCCAGGAGTACCCAGTACAGCGACAGGAACACCGGCATCTGCACCAGAATCGGCAAGCATCCACCCAGCGGGTTGATCTTCTCTTTCTTGTACAGCTCCATCATGGCCTGGGACATTTTCTGCCGGTCATCGCCATGTTGCTCTTTCAGCGCAGCCAGCTTCGGCGCCACCGCACGCATGCGCGCCATCGACTTGTAGCTGGCGGCCGACAGAGGGAAGAAGATCCCTTTGATCAGCATGGTCAGGAAGATGATCGACCAGCCCCAGTTACCGACGATGCTGTGGATATGTTGCAGCAACCAGAAAATCGGCTGGGCAATGAACCACAGAATGCCGTAGTCCACAGTCAGCTCCAGACCTGGGGACAACTCTTTGAGTACCGCTTGGCTTTTCGGACCGGCATACAGCGTAGCGCTGGTTTCAGCCTTGGCACCTGGCGCGACGGTCAACGACGGGCCGGTGTAGCCAATAATGTAGTTACCCTTGGTGTCCTTGCGGGCCAGAACCACGTTGTTCTGGCCTGGTTGTGGAATCCACGCGGTAACGAAATAGTGCTGCAACCAGGCAACCCAGCCGCCGTTCACGTTATACGTGATGGCTGGCTTGGTCTTGTCTTCGTTCACCTTGTCCATGTCTTTCATGGACACTTTTTTGTACGGTTCCGAACTTGTCCACAGGGCGGCGCCCAGGTAAGTCGCAGTACCCGTCGCGGTGCTTGACGAAGGATCGGAGCTGGCGTCGCGCTTGAGTTGCGCAAACATCGCGCCATTCCAAGGCTGGGCGCTTTGGTTGTCGATCAGGTAGGTAACGACGATATCGTACAGGCCACGCTTGAGCGTGAACCGCTTGATGTAATTGACGCCGTCCTTGCTGAACTTGAGGTCTACGACCAATTGGTCCTGACCATCAGCCAGTTGATAACTTTTCTTCTCCGAGGAGAACACTGGGCGGCCGGACTGGCTGGCATCAGGTCCATTTGCGCCGATCAGACCGCTTTGGGCCTGATAAACACGCTCGCCACCGTTATCGAACAGCTGGAATGGAATTTCCGGATGGTCTTGACGGCGTGGGTAAAGCGGCAGCGTCAACTTGGCAACGTCACCACCTTGCGGATCGACCGCCAGGTCCAGCACATCCGTTTTGATCTGGATGAGGTCGGTGCTTGCTGCAACTGGAACTTCGGCGGGCGCTTTGGCTTCGCCTGCTGCGCGTGGAATGTCATCACTGGCGGCAGCATTTGTGCCACTTGCAGCGTCGGGAAGACCCGCAGGTGCAGTGTTGACGGCAACATTCTGAGTCGGCAGGGCAGCCTGGCCATAGTCCTGGTTCCACTTAAGAACCATGACGTAGGACACGATTGCCAGGGCGACGATCAGGATCGTGCGTTTAATATCCATGATTACTCGGCCATCGAAGAAGAACGGGAGGTAGGGACAGGTGGAACCGGGTCATAACCACCGGGATTCCACGGATGACAGCGACCTAAACGACGAAAGGTCAGCCAGCCACCGCGCAGAAGACCATGATTTTCTATGGCTTCTAACGCGTAGCAGGAACAACTGGGGTAGAAACGACAGTGGTTTGCCATCAGAGGACTAATGGCATAGCGATAAAACTGGATCGGAACGAGTGCCAGTTTACGCATCGTTGCTGTCTACCCCTACAGTTTCGGGGCTACCTGGAGGTGCTGGCTTGTGGGTACGCGCCAGACGTTTCCAGAGCTTGCCGAAATGCTGAATCAATTCGGGGTTTTCTACATCCCCCAAGCCTTTGCGCGCGACGATAACAATATCCCAACCAACCAGAGTGTCCTGGTGGAGGCGAAACGATTCGCGCATCAGACGCTTGAGGCGATTGCGCTCAACGGAGAGCTTTACGCTCTTTTTGCCGATCACCAACCCGAGACGGGGGTGATCCAGATCGTTGTTACGCGCAAGGAGCAGGAGATTTTTCCCCGGAACCTTGCCGGTGGGGGAGTCAAAGACTGCCTTGAAGTGCCGGGGGGTTAGCAGACGCTTTTCCCGACTGAAGTCCTGACTCACCACCAGTGCCGGATTATCAAACTGCCAGACGCGCACGACCTTTGGCGCGACGACGCGACAGGACGGCACGACCGTTCTTGGTGGCCATGCGGGCACGGAAGCCGTGGGTACGGGCGCGTTTGATGGTGCTGGGTTGGAAAGTACGTTTCATGGCGTTGTTACCTGGTTCGTCCACAACGGGCCGGAATGGCCCCCGTTTTAAGAGACCGGCGATTCTAGAGAAAGCAAGCCTCTAGGTCAATTTCCAACCAGCTTTTCCTTCAATTAGATCTTCAGGAGCGCGAGCGTGCTTTGCTTGGCCCGCGCCTCCATCAGTACCGACCTAGATATAAAAATAAAGAAGGAAAGTTATTTAAAGCTTTTCTGTAAAGCTTATAAAAGCTAGGTAGGCGATCATCTGTGGATAACTGGATGCAGCCCATATTTCACGTGCTGTACAGAGAATGACAACACGGGGGAGAAACGGTGCTCTGCCTGTGCTGCGCTGTCGGATAAGCTGTGTGTGAAAGCGGGTGTTATCCACAGCGCGGTTACCCACAGACTTTCGACCCCACTTGTGCAACGAGCTCAGGGCCGCTTATCCACAGAGCTTATGCACAGACCGCCGGTCGGCTTTTTCAAGGTTAAGGCATTGATTTTGGCCGGTGTGTGGGCAACCTACATGTGGATAAGTGGGCGGCTGGCCGCTACAATGGCGGCTGTTTTTGCCTCACCGGCTTTCAACTTAGGGGATATCCGTGTCAGTGGAACTTTGGCAGCAGTGCGTAGAGCTTTTGCGCGATGAGCTGCCTGCCCAGCAATTCAACACCTGGATCCGTCCGCTACAGGTCGAAGCCGAAGGCGACGAGTTGCGCGTCTATGCGCCCAACCGGTTTGTTCTGGACTGGGTCAACGAGAAGTACTTGAGCCGCGTTCTTGAATTGCTCGACGAGCACGGCAACGGGCTCGCTCCCGCGCTCTCCTTATTAATAGGCAGCAAACGCAGCTCTGCGCCTCGCGCGGCACCCAATGCACCTTTGGCCGCTGCCGCGTCCCAGGCTCAGGCGGCCTCCGCCCCGGTGACCTCGGCTCCTGCAGCAGCGCCGGCAACCTCCAGATCGTCGGCGCAGAAAAATGCGCCAGAGCAAGAAGAGCCTTCGCGTGATAGCTTCGACCCGATGGCGGGCGCCAGTTCCCAGCAGGCTCCGGTTCGCGCCGAACAGCGTACCGTGCAGGTCGAAGGCGCACTCAAGCACACCAGCTACCTGAACCGAACGTTCACCTTCGAAAATTTCGTTGAGGGTAAATCCAACCAGTTGGCGCGAGCCGCTGCCTGGCAGGTCGCCGATAACCCCAAGCATGGCTACAACCCACTCTTCCTTTATGGTGGCGTTGGCTTGGGTAAGACCCACTTGATGCATGCAGTGGGCAATCATCTATTAAAGAAGAACCCGAATGCCAAGGTTGTATACCTGCACTCGGAGCGCTTCGTGGCCGACATGGTCAAGGCCTTGCAGCTCAACGCGATCAACGAGTTCAAGCGTTTCTATCGCTCCGTTGACGCCTTGCTGATCGATGACATCCAATTTTTCGCACGCAAAGAACGTTCGCAGGAGGAGTTTTTCCATACCTTCAACGCCCTGCTCGAAGGTGGCCAGCAGGTCATTCTGACCAGTGACCGTTACCCGAAGGAAATCGAAGGTCTGGAAGAACGCTTGAAGTCGCGCTTCGGCTGGGGGCTCACCGTTGCGGTGGAGCCGCCGGAGCTGGAAACCCGCGTGGCGATCCTGATGAAAAAGGCCGACCAGGCCAAGGTGGATCTTCCTCACGACGCTGCGTTCTTTATCGCTCAACGCATTCGCTCCAACGTGCGTGAACTCGAAGGCGCGCTCAAGCGGGTGATCGCCCACTCGCACTTCATGGGGCGCGACATTACCATCGAGTTGATTCGCGAATCCTTGAAGGACCTGTTGGCCCTGCAGGACAAACTGGTGAGTGTGGATAACATCCAGCGCACGGTGGCCGAGTACTACAAGATCAAGATATCCGATCTGTTGTCCAAGCGCCGCTCGCGCTCTGTGGCGCGTCCGCGCCAGGTGGCAATGGCCCTTTCCAAGGAATTGACCAACCACAGTCTGCCGGAAATCGGGGATGTATTTGGCGGTCGCGACCACACCACGGTTTTGCACGCATGCCGCAAGATCAATGAACTTAAGGAATCCGACGCGGATATTCGCGAGGACTACAAGAACCTGCTGCGTACACTGACTACGTGATGACACCAGCGCAGCTTATTAAGGCAAGGGACTAGACCATGCATTTCACCATTCAACGCGAAGCCCTGTTGAAACCCCTGCAACTGGTCACAGGCGTCGTCGAGCGCCGCCAGACCTTGCCGGTGCTCTCTAACGTATTGCTGGTGGTCGAAGGCCAGCAATTGTCCCTGACCGGTACTGACCTTGAAGTCGAGCTGGTGGGCCGTGTGCAGCTAGAAGAACCTGCTGAACCCGGTGAAATCACCGTTCCGGCGCGCAAGCTGATGGACATCTGCAAAAGCCTGCCGAACGACGCGCTGATCGACATCAAGGTCGATGAGCAGAAGCTGGTGGTCAAGGCCGGTCGTAGCCGCTTTACCCTGTCCACGCTGCCAGCCAATGATTTCCCGACTGTTGAAGAAGGCCCGGGCTCGCTGACCTGCAGCCTGGAGCAAAGCAAGCTGCGCCGTTTGATCGAGCGTACCAGCTTCGCCATGGCTCAGCAGGACGTGCGTTACTACCTCAACGGCATGCTGCTTGAAGTCTCCGAAGGCGTTATCCGCGCCGTCGCAACCGACGGTCATCGCCTGGCGATGTGCTCGATGCGCGCCGACATCGGCCAGCCTGATCGTCACCAGGTTATCGTGCCCCGCAAAGGTATTCTCGAGCTGGCGCGTTTGCTCACCGAGCCGGACGGCAACGTCAGCATCGTGCTGGGCCAGCACCACATTCGTGCCACCACCGGCGAATTCACCTTTACCTCCAAGCTGGTTGACGGCAAGTTCCCGGACTACGAGCGCGTGCTGCCCAAAGGTGGTGACAAGTTGGTGGTGGGCGATCGTCAGGCACTGCGTGAAGCATTCAGTCGTACGGCTATTCTCTCCAACGAAAAGTACCGTGGTATCCGCCTGCAACTGGCCAATGGTCAGCTGAAAATCCAGGCCAATAACCCGGAGCAGGAAGAAGCGGAAGAAGAAGTGGGCGTTGACTACAACGGTGGCTCGCTGGAAATCGGTTTTAACGTCAGCTACCTGCTCGATGTCCTGGGCGTAATGACCACCGAACAAGTTCGCTTGATCCTTTCGGACTCCAACAGCAGCGCGCTGGTACAGGAATCCGACAACGACGACTCGGCTTACGTTGTCATGCCGATGCGCCTGTAACCATGCCCAGCAGAAGCTAGATGTCCCTCAGTCGCGTCTCGGTCACCGCGGTGCGCAATTTGCACCCGGTGACCTTCTCCCCTTCCCCCCGCATCAATATTCTCCACGGCGCCAACGGCAGTGGCAAAACCAGTGTGCTGGAAGCCATTCACTTGTTGGGCCTTGCGCGTTCGTTTCGCAGCGCTCGCTTGTTGCCGGTTATCCAATACGAACAGCTGGCGTGCACAGTGTTTGGGCAGGTTGAGCTCGCAGAAGGCGGTCATAGCAGCCTGGGCATATCTCGTGATCGTGGTGGGGAGTTTCAAATTCGCATAGACGGGCAAAATGCTCGGAGTGCCGCGCAGTTGGCTGAGATCCTGCCGCTGCAATTGATTAACCCCGACAGTTTTCGGCTGTTGGAAGGCGCGCCAAAGATCCGCAGGCAGTTCCTCGATTGGGGAGTGTTCCACGTGGAACCACGGTTTATGGCGACCTGGCAGCGCCTGCAGAAGGCCCTGCGGCAGCGGAACTCATGGCTGCGGCATGGTACACTTGACGCCGCTTCGCAAGCGGCCTGGGACCGTGAACTGTGCCTGGCCAGCGACGAAATAGATGAATACCGCCGCGCCTACATCAAGGCATTAAAACCAGTTTTTGAGCAGACTTTGAGTGAGTTGCTGGATCTCGAAGGGCTGACGCTGAGTTATTACCGTGGTTGGGACAAAGAGCGTGAGCTGAGCGCAGTGCTCGCGACCTCCTTGCTGCGGGATCAGCAAATGGGCCATACGCAGGCTGGACCCCAACGTGCTGATTTGCGCCTTAGATTAGGCGCTCACAACGCTGCGGATATCTTGTCTCGCGGTCAGCAGAAATTGGTGGTGTGCGCATTGCGTATCGCACAGGGCCATTTGGTTAGCCAGGCTCGGCGAGGCCAATGTATTTATCTTGTGGATGATTTGCCATCCGAACTGGACGAGCAACATCGTCGCTCGTTGTGCCGCTTGTTGGAAGACTTACGCTGCCAGGTGTTTATCACCTGTGTAGACCACGAATTATTGAGGGAAGGCTGGCAGACGGAAACGCCAGTCGCTTTGTTCCACGTGGAACAAGGCCGTATCACCCAGACCCACGACCATCGGGAGTGAAGGCATGAGCGAAGAAAACACGTACGACTCGACCAGCATTAAAGTGCTGAAAGGTTTGGATGCCGTACGCAAACGTCCCGGTATGTACATTGGCGACACTGATGACGGTAGCGGTCTGCACCACATGGTGTTCGAGGTGGTCGACAACTCCATCGACGAAGCTTTGGCCGGTCACTGCGACGACATCAGTATCATCATTCACCCGGACGAATCCATCACCGTGCGCGACAACGGTCGCGGCATCCCGGTAGATGTGCATAAAGAAGAAGGCGTTTCGGCGGCAGAGGTCATCATGACTGTGCTTCACGCCGGCGGTAAGTTTGACGACAACTCCTATAAAGTTTCCGGTGGTTTGCACGGAGTGGGTGTGTCGGTGGTGAACGCTCTGTCTGAAGAGCTTATCCTGACCGTTCGCCGCAGCGGCAAAATCTGGGAGCAGACTTACGTCCATGGTGTACCACAAGAGCCAATGAAGATTGTTGGCGACAGTGAAACCACCGGCACCCAGATCCATTTCAAGCCCTCGGCTGAAACCTTCAAGAATATTCACTTCAGCTGGGACATTCTGGCCAAGCGAATTCGTGAACTGTCATTCCTCAACTCCGGTGTGGGTATCGTCCTCAAGGACGAACGCAGCGGCAAGGAAGAACTGTTCAAGTATGAAGGCGGCTTGCGTGCATTCGTTGAATATCTGAACACCAACAAGACTGCGGTCAACCAGGTGTTCCACTTCAACATCCAGCGTGAAGATGGCATCGGCGTGGAAATTGCCCTGCAGTGGAACGACAGCTTCAACGAGAACCTGCTGTGTTTCACCAACAACATTCCACAACGCGACGGCGGTACTCACCTCGTGGGTTTCCGTTCCGCACTGACGCGTAACCTCAACACCTACATTGAAGCTGAAGGTCTGGCGAAGAAGCATAAGGTCGCCACCACCGGTGACGATGCGCGCGAAGGCCTGACAGCGATCATTTCGGTGAAGGTGCCGGATCCTAAGTTCAGCTCGCAGACCAAAGACAAACTGGTGTCCTCCGAAGTGAAGACCGCAGTTGAACAGGAGATGGGCAAATACTTCTCCGACTTCCTGCTGGAGAACCCGAACGAGGCCAAGCTGGTTGTCGGCAAGATGATCGACGCCGCGCGTGCCCGTGAAGCGGCGCGTAAAGCCCGTGAAATGACCCGACGCAAGGGCGCGCTGGATATCGCCGGCCTGCCGGGCAAGTTGGCTGACTGCCAGGAGAAGGACCCTGCCCTCTCCGAACTGTACCTGGTGGAAGGTGACTCTGCTGGCGGTTCCGCCAAGCAGGGTCGTAACCGTCGCACCCAGGCCATCCTGCCGTTGAAGGGTAAGATCCTCAACGTTGAGAAGGCGCGTTTCGACAAGATGATTTCCTCTCAGGAAGTCGGCACCTTGATCACGGCCCTGGGCTGCGGTATCGGTCGCGACGAGTACAACATCGAAAAACTGCGCTACCACAACATCATCATCATGACCGATGCTGACGTCGACGGTTCGCATATTCGTACGCTGCTGCTGACCTTCTTCTTCCGTCAGTTGCCGGAGCTGATCGAGCGCGGCTACATCTATATCGCCCAGCCACCGCTGTACAAAGTCAAAAAGGGCAAGCAAGAGCAATACATCAAAGACGACGACGCCATGGAAGAGTACATGACGCAGTCGGCCCTGGAAGATGCAAGCCTGCACTTGAACGACGAGGCCCCGGGGATCTCCGGCGAGGCGCTGGAGCGTCTGGTTAACGATTTCCGCATGGTGATGAAGACCCTCAAGCGACTGTCGCGCCTGTACCCTCAGGAGCTGACCGAGCACTTCATCTATCTGCCGGCCGTCAGCCTGGAGCAACTGAGCGATCACGCAGCGATGCAGGATTGGCTGGCCCAGTACGAAGTGCGTCTGCGCACGGTAGAGAAATCCGGGCTGGTCTACAAAGCCAGCCTGCGTGAGGACCGTGAACGTAACGTGTGGCTGCCAGAGGTCGAGCTGATTTCCCACGGCTTGTCGAACTACGTCACCTTCAACCGCGACTTCTTCGGCAGCAATGATTACAAGACTGTGGTGACGTTGGGTGCGCAACTCAGCACCCTGCTCGACGACGGCGCCTACATTCAGCGTGGCGAACGCAAGAAGCAGGTCAAGGAATTCAAGGAAGCCCTTGATTGGCTGATGGCAGAAAGCACCAAGCGCCACACCATCCAACGATACAAAGGTCTGGGCGAAATGAACCCTGACCAGTTGTGGGAAACCACCATGGACCCAAGCCAGCGTCGCATGCTGCGCGTGACCATCGAGGACGCCATTGGCGCGGATCAGATCTTCAACACCCTGATGGGTGATGCGGTTGAACCTCGTCGTGACTTCATCGAAAGCAACGCTTTGGCGGTATCGAACCTGGACTTCTAATTCCGGTGTAGGATCCCAGAAAAGCTGCTGTATTTCCCAATATGCTGCTTTCGCTGCTCTAGGAAAAGGCCAACCCTCGCGGGTTGGCCTTTTTTTTGGTGCGCTGGAGCAATCCTTGTCGCGGATGTCTCCTCAATTCGGTCACGCTTATCAGTTTTGAATCCAGTACTGGATTGTGGCATGCGAGAAGCCGGAGTTCTCTGGTGAGGAACGGTTTCTAATAGATCGGTGCGAAACTACACTGATAACCTTGTTATTTAAATCCTTACACGTACAACTAATACTATTGATCTTAGTTGTTAATCAAATCGCGTAAGTTAGTGTGTTCTAGTGAGGAAGGTTTTAAATGTAAATTTGGCGCGGAAAGTTTGCGCCGCTTAAACGACTGGATTAAAATCGGGCGGTTAAAAATAAAGCGAGCCCCGTTTCCGGAAGCTCGCTTTATTCAAGCAGTTAAACGATTTTGTTCGAGCAAAATCTTAGCCTGCTTACACCAGTACTTTTTCGCTTTTCAACTACAAAAGGAGTAAACCAAATGTAAATACCTCTGCTGAGGGAAGACAGAGCAACAAAAGAAAAAACAGTACCAGCTCGTGATTGCTTAGACACAACACGCGCAATTTCTTCTTTTTTTGTTGCTCTGTCAATCCCCTCCCAGCATTTCGACCGTAGCGAGATCTCTCGAGGGGGAAGTGTTCCCTTTAGAAATCCTCACACGTTCCCGTAGAGCTCACCAGTACGTGACGCTCCGAAAACCGTTCGCTTCGAGGAAAGTGACATGGCAGTTCGAAAGGTTGTGACCCGAAGATCCTGGCATTTCAGAGGGTATTTTCCATCCCTTAAGAATGGGCAATCCGTACCCTTTGAATCCATCCTGGAAAGTGGATTTTTTAGGCTGCTGGAGCTGTCTCCGGCAGTACGCCGCTATAGAGTCCAGCCCGTCCGTGAGTCCTTCGTAATAGGAATTCAGCCAGCGCAATACGTGCCTGATGTTGAGGTGGAGCTGTTCGACGGCTCAAGAATCCTGGTCGAAATCAAACCTGCTCAACACTGGAAAAATCACGCCACTGCCGCTCGCTTGAGTGCAGCCAAAGCGCATTTCGCCGCCGGTGGCCGCCGCTTCGAAGTGGTTACCGATGAAGTGATCTGGGCTGAGCCGCGTAGCAAGTCGGTATTGGAGATTCTTTACCACCGTCGCGGAACATTTGTGGGCACACCTCCTTGGCAAGATCTTCTGTCCCGAATAAAGGCCGAGAAGCCCCAAACCATCGCAGATCTGTGTTTAGTGGTGGGTGATGCCCAAGCATGGAGACTGTTAGGGCTTGGACTGATTGGCGTGGATCTCGAAAAAAGTCTCAGCTCCCAATCGCCCATCTACCTTGAGGGAGGGCATCGTCATGCAGATTTTTTCGCTTAATCCCGGCTTGGCTGTAACGATGAATGAACGGTACCTCGTATTCCGCTCGCACCTCGTTGATCGACGACTGCATTTCACTGATGAGCTGGGCGAGCCCGTTCTGATGAGGGAGAAAGAATTTTATACGGGGTATGCGCAACGTTCCATATGCGTGATCCCTGATCAACCCAAGCTTGGTTACACCCCTCAACAAAAAAATGCACCCCGAGATCTATCCACCTTTCTTCCCGAACATGCGGAAGAAGCATTGAGAAGGCGACCATACGTAGAGGCTTTGCTAGGTTATCCGGGAAAACTTCCTAGAAAAGAAGAACTTAAGGAGGTTATTAATTCTGTTTGGGAGGATGTTAAAACGAGTGCGAAGGCTCCGTCGATCGCGACAGTCAAGCGCTGGCTGGGTAGATACAAGTGGAGGTCCGTAACGGCTCTAGTTCCCCAGCATGAACAAAAGGGCCGCCACAAGTTGATACATGGCGATCTCGAGGAAATACTGCTCAATGTAATTAATGAGCATTACTTAACCGATCAAAGAAACCCGGTGACAAAAGTATTTTCTGAATTCCAAGGTCGCCTCAAGGAATATAATCAGCGCAGGTTAAAGGCTGAACATTTAGCCTGCCCGTCGCGGATGACAGTTTATCGATTTATAGAGGGATTAGACCCATACCTAGTTGACACCGCAAGATTGGGAAAACATACCGCCAATCAGAAACACCGCCGTGCCATTGGCCAGCTTCAAGTCGATGGCATCTGTCATCGCTGGGAAATCGATCACACACTTCTTGATGTCATGCTCATTGATCCGGACACCGGTTTAGTGATCGGCCGACCTTATTTGACCATAGTTCTGGATCGATACTCGCGCATGGTGATGGCGCATCTCCTGCACTTTGCCGCTCCCAATACTGAAAGCGTGCTGCGAGTGATTGAGAAAGCGATATGCCCCAAGGCTTCGTTGCTTGAGAGCTACCCGCATGTGGTCAACAGCTGGCCGGCACGAGGTTTACCTCGTCAGTTGGTTCCTGACAATGCGGCGGAGTTTCACGCTGGAATGTTGTTGCTTGCTTTCTGTGATCTGGGCATCGAGGTTCTGTACCCGAGGTCGCGTGGTCCGCAAATGAAGGGTGCCGTAGAACGATTTTTTGGTACTACTGCCCGTGGTTTCGTTCATCAACTTCCCGGCACCACATTTTCGAATATTGCCGAAAAGGGCGAATACGACTCCCTGGAAAACGCGTGCCTTACATTCGACGACCTAAATGCGCTACTCACAAAATGGATTGTGGATATCTACCATCAGACTCCGCACCGGGGTCTGCGTGGTAGGACACCTGATCAGGTATGGCGCATGGCAGAAGGTAAATCTGTAATTCAGATGCCCGTCGATCTAGATGCGCTGGAAGCCATCCTTGCCTGCCGCAAAAAGCCTAAGATTCACCACTACGGCATCGAGGTAGACGGCCAGTATTACCATTCTGATTTGCTAGCCGATTTGAAGTTACAGCGTCCTAACGATTTTACGGTAGACGCACGTTACCGGGACGATCTAGGTCACGTCTGGGTGTATGACGACCAGCGCAGATATTTTTTCCAGGTGCCTTGCAAGGACAAGCGCCTGGTAGGTGTAAGCCGAGACTTATACAACGAAGCTAAAAAGCAACTGCGCATATCAGGAGCCTTGAATCCGGATGTTGATGCCATCCTCCGCGCTTCGCGTGAAATACAGCAGGACATCCAGCGAGCGAAAGAGACCAAACGGGTAAATGATCGGCGTCGCAAAGCTGCGCTGACGCGTGATCGAGGCGGTGCGCCTGTGGCCCTCATCGAACCTGCCACGTTGCTGGAAAATGTCGCCATGACAATGGCTGCAAAGTCTTTTGAGATCCCTGACCTATCCGTGGACACGTCTAATGCTCAGTCTTGGTTCGATAGGGGGGGAAGATGAACGCTTCGGGTGCGGTTGATGATACTTCGCTGCGAAAGATCTTCATCAATACCTCAATTGCAAAAGCAGCGCTTTCAAGGTTAGTGGATATTCACACGGAGAATCGTAGAACTGGGACCAATCAGGGTTTTCTCATTATGGGTCCCAGCGGTGTTGGGAAAAGTGCTCTAGTGAAAAAGTACGTCAATGCAGTTAACACTGAACGTGCAATTGAAATGGAGCGCTTACCCATTCTGTATCTGGACATGCCATCTGCACCCACGAAGAAAAATCTCGGTGCTGCATTGCTCAGAGCATTGAAAGATCCGTATGCGAACATGAACAGCGAGTCCGCTGAGGCAAAATTCTCGCGGGTGGTAACTTTGCTGGAAAATTTAAGAGTTGAGCTCGTTATTTTGGACGAGGCACAGCACTTGGTCGACTACAAGCGCAGCGACGCATATGAAGCGGGTGATTGGATAAAAAGCCTGCTGAATACCTCAAAGGTTTCAGTCGTGTTGATCGGTATGACTCGCCTGGAAGGCTTGAAAAGTGCAAATGACCAATTTCGTAGGAGGTTTTCTGCGTCATACACACTTGTGCCCTTCAGGCCCGACGAAGAATTTTGGCCAGAATTTGCTGGCGTTATAAAAGCCATGCAAAAAATGCTGTCCGTCGAATCGGTAAATCTGGTGACCGAGGAAATGATACAGCGCCTCTACTTCGCTTCTTTTGGAATATTGGACTATCTGGTCAAAGTGCTCGAGAGAGCTGTTCGCTTGGTGAAAAGCGGCCAATTTGAAGGGGTAAACCTCGCGGCCTTGGACGCAGCATTCAGGGACGAAGTCTGGCAATCAGCTCCTCGAAACCGCAGTCCGTTCAATGCCGAGTTCGATTTTCGGCCTCTAATCGGCGTGGGCGAGCCTTACGAAGTAATTGTGTGATTCAAAGGGGAGTTTTCTCCATCTGAGCCCGACGAGGAAAATATGTTAAGTCTGCCAGTTAAAGTAACCCCTTTTCACGATGAGAGCCTTGTCGGGTTTCTAGGACGTCTGGCCACTGCAAATGGCTATTCTCATACGTTCTTAATAAAACAATGCAGAAAGTTAACCGATGAAGCGGTGAGGTCTTTTTACAAGCAAAATAACGCACCGTTGGTTTGGGTGACCGCTGTTAAATCATTAAGCAGTTCCCGAGCGAGCTTTGATCCAATGTCAATATACTGCCCAAAACATTGTCCAAAATGTTTAGGCGAGCATGGATATTGGAAATATGCATGGGGGCTTAAGCTTTACTGTTTTTGCGTTGAACATTCAGTGCTGCTGATCGATACCTGTCACCACTGCGGGATGAGACTATGTTTTGGCGCTTTCACGACGTTCCGCTGTAGTTTGTGTCATCAGGATATTCGTAAAAATAATTCCACTACACCAGCTTCAACTTCAGATGTTTGGTTTTCAAAGTTACTGGAAAATCGCGCGTTTTCTAAACTGCCGCTGAATGATTCAATTCTGTGCAATCTCCCTATTCGGAATTTACATGAGTTATTTCTAAATATCGGGTTCGTGTCGTTAAATCTTTATGGGAAGCACTGCCGCTTCATATTTTTGGCATCGGAACTTTCAAAAATTAGCCATAGTGCAGGCCAGATCGCTTTCGGGTGGCCTTGCGCTTTTTATGAATATTTGGATAGGTGTAACAATATTGGAGATGCGGATAAGTGGCATCCTAAAGTGTGTTATGAAAAGATTTACCATATTACCTTTCGTAAATTGAAAGACAATGTTTATGATTTTCTGCGTGACGACTTCGAAAACTATTTACTTTCAAACTGGCGAGGACCGCTCACCGCTACATCAACTCTGTTTTCACGTGAAACTATTCAGTCTCATCGGTGGAAGCCTATTAAAACAGTTGCCTACTCCGTCGGTTTGCCTCCTTCGAAGCTGAAACTTTTCGTGGAAAAGGGGCTCGTTTCATCTAATTCGATTCAGCATGACTGTGGCAAAATTTCCACTGTTGTGGATCTCCAGGAAGCAAAGGCTTTTGTTGAAAAATTAAACAACTCAGCAAGTTTGAAGGAGGCGGCGCGACGGTTAGGGATAAGTGAGCGGAGAGCCCGATCGCTTATTATTGGGGGGTACCTAGTTGGCTATAACTCAAAAAACAGTAATCCTACCCCTTGGATTGTAGATTCTGAAAGTTTTATCCAGAAATTTTCTACGTCAGATGCGGTGCATGGTACTGATGAATATCTGTCGCTTCGAAAATTGTTTACTTATTATCTGAAAGACGAGAATCAGTTTTTGGATTTCGTGGGTGCTTTGACAAAATGTGAAGTTGAATTGTATCGATGCGACACCGGACTGTCATTTGCAGACTATAAATTACTGAGTGATGATTTTTACTGTTGGAAACAGCGCTGGTTAACGGCGCATCAAACGACAACTAATCTTAGTGCTCAGGACGCTGCTAGTGTGTTGAACGTCAAAGACCAGGTGGTGTACGGGTTAATAAATAATGGCTTGCTCCCACATGTGGTTGAGAACAATCAACGTAAAATCGCGCCGTCCACGCTGAAGGATTTTCAACAACAGTATGTGTTCAATAGGGAAATTGCTCACCAATTTCTTAAATCACCACAACGAATTTCTTCACGGCTAATCGAGAATGGATTTCAGCCTGTTGCCGGGCCGCATGAAGAAAATAGTGTGTGCCGGCACTATCTCTGGAGGCGCGATGAAGAGTTGTACGAGTTCTTGAAGACGGAATTTAGAAATCGCTTTGAGGCTGTCTAATACTTGTATGAGGCTATTAGCCGTAAAGTGGTGGCTGATACTGCCACTCAGATCATGTTGAGCTCGCCTCTAGGGACTGGCCTTTTTTTCGCCGAGATCCCGCCAATTACCGCCGGTATCTCGGTGTAGGTCTCGAAGGTAGCTCGAGAGTGCCTCAAACACGGAGTTTTGAGCGGCCGGTTGTGAAATGCCAAATGCAATACTCAGTGCTTTGTCGACATCGCAACGGGCTCGAACTTTTGCACATACCTGTTCGAAGCTATCGCTTCGCAGAATCAGCAGGACGGCTTCTTCGAGGCAGAGTAAGCGAATCCACATTCCATGGGTGACTTCTTGATCATCTAGCTTGGAAAGCGCAACGAAGGCTCTCTTGTCGCCACTTATCATTCTGTCCTGGGCATTTTGGAGCAGAGCGGCGAACAAGACTGCCTCGCCGGATTCGATGTCTGGGCGCTCGAAGTTCAGAACGTAATTCGAGTGTTCTACCCGGACTTCAACGATGCTGGCATTGGTGATCAGTTCTGCTGCTAAGGCCACCGATTCAATAGAACCGAGTTTTTTCAATGCAGCCTGGTGATCATGCAGGCGCAGCTGAAAGGCCAGCTGGGGCAGCACTGCAAAGTCCGTGAGGGCGCAATTCAGAGCAAGTGTTAGCTCATGAATGAGTTGATACTGGCAAAGTTTGCGAGCGGCATCGCTATCTAGAAGATACAAAGCTTTTTACTCACCAAATCCTTGGATCGACAAAAGGTATTCCTGATTCTCGGAGCTTAGCGTCCCGAGCGATACGCCCTTGCGAAAGTACCGACCGACCACTTCAATTGCGCTCGGCTGGGGTGGGCTGTATTCGAGTGCTTGGTTTGCACGGGCCCAATCATTGTGTTGCTTGGCATATGAGAGAATCAGATGGCCGGGATCGATCCCCAACTCTCGTCCAAGCACAGCCGCTTTAGCCGCAATGGCCGTGGCGGAGCTGAGACGACCCATTGAGGCCAATGGGGCTGTGTAACCGTTTCGGATGAGCGCCAATGCAAATGTATCGGCCTCCCGTTCCTCGGCATCCTTGCGCTGGTTGTTGGTCTCGACAAGTGTGTCTGTGACCTCGGCGAGATCCTCGTCGATCAAAACGCCGCCTTCGCCGAGGTGGTTGCACAGAACATGGCCCAGCTCATGCGCAAGAACGAACAACTGCCGTGCATGCTGGGTGTTGTTGAAGCCCAAGATAATGGCTGGTCGGCCGTCGATGCTAATGGCCATGCCGGTCATGCGCTTGCTGGCCCTTGGCAGATCCTTCAAATAGAGCACGGGTATTCCGTGAGTCCAACAAAGCTTCAACAACCCTTCGAAGTCGACATGAGTGTTGCCACTCATCACCAGAATCTTCTCTCGCAATAGCTTGGGATCGGAAGGCGGCGGCGTATACGGCGTATTGGCACAGAACAGGGCCAACTTGGTAATTGCCAGGCCAAGTCCTGCCGCAATACTCAGCTCCGACTCCTTGGTGTCCGCACGTCGCTTGTACCTGGCGCTACGCGGATGGGTCTGGATGAGTAGTTGGCCTTCTTGGCCAAAGGTTGTTTCGAGGCCCAGTCGTTGTTTGAGAATCAGGGCGAATTGAAGTACGCCGGCGCTGGTTTTGAACAGACTATTGTCCCACCAGTCAGGGAGAAGCTTCTCAATGTATGAGCGTGGATATCCCGCGGCCTTGAGGCTACTGAATGCCGATTTGACTGTTACGGGTGTCGAAGCCTCATCCATGGACCCCTCCTGTGTACTGCTGCGTCGTCAATCATTTTTACAGGCACGCCTTGCGATGAGCAAATAGCAATTCAGCCAGCCGCTTTGCGTGCTGGTCTGTGCCATCCCATACCAGGCCAAGAGCGTCCATTAAAATGGGAGAATTACGCGGATCTGCCTTTTCAGCAAAGATGGAGATATTTGCATAATCGCATAAAGCTTTGAGGGTGCTGGTTACTCGCTTTGGTCGACCGTAAAGATTGCGATAGATCTGAGACTGGGAGATGCCGGTCATCCTTGCTATTGCGCTGCTGGACGTGATTTTACCTCGCTCGAAGAACTGGCGAAGTTCATGCTGAAGCAGCTGGGGTGGTTTTATGCAATTCATGATAGAATGTTAGCATATTTGCATAGATCCAAACCCTACGTGTCACGAGGCGTTTGCGCCCTGATGGGTTAGACTTTGCGGCTGTCCGCAGTATTTTTTCATTTCAAGGCAACGATAATGCGTGAGGCAGAAATCAAACGAGCATTGGCGCACCACCTGGACTGTGTACGCGGCAGTATGTCGGGCATGCTCCTTGAGGAGTTGCAGCTCAGTGGCGGAGAGATCCGAGCCGACGTCGTGGATGCTTACGACATGCATTGCTACGAGATCAAGAGCGAGGGGGATTCGCTCAAGCGTTTGCTGGGACAAGGGTCCCGATACGCGAGAGTATTTGATCACGTCACCCTGGTAACTACCGAGCGACACCTCAAGAAAGCGATGCCCATGCTGCCGCAATGGTGGGGAATCCTATTGGTTCCCGAGCATGAGCATGCTGGGTTCAAGCAAGTACGACGTGCCAAACCTAACAAAGGTCAGGAACCTGAAGTCCTCGCGACTCTTCTCAAACGAGAGGAATGCCTTAGCGTTCTGGAGAGCCGTGGCGCTGTGAGAGGCTGGCGGGGTAGAAGTCTGTACATGCTGCAAGATCGGGTTGCGCAAGTGCTTACACTCGACGAGTTGCGCCAGACGGTGCGTAGTTACCTGCTCAAAAGAGGTGAGGCTTCGTCAGAAGAAGTGCCTCAAGATCTCTTTAGTATTGGTCTTTGACGACGTAAGCAATGTGATGGATCCATGCTTCGGTTAGGTGAGAGGACGCTCCACCTTTCTTCTCTCGATCGGGTACCTTTGAATCCGCCCGGGTGGCCATCAATCGATCCCCCAGAGAATAAGTCGCGCCCTTGAAGTCACTGGCGTAGGTCGTGATCAAAATGACCGAAAGGTCGATCGAGTCCTGTTTGGTCTTGCCGGCGGCTTTCAGGATGAGCCAGCTATCATCGCGGGTATACCGCAGTGCGACTTTTTTGGCGATTTTCTTGAGGACTTCTTCCGTCCATTTGGGCGAGAGTATCCCGTAGTCGGAATACCCCACCTGTAAATCTGAAGCGATCGTCTTCAGCTCTCCCCAGAGCCGCCAGTCGTCCCGATCGTAAGTAGCCATTGCCGACACATCTGTGAGGCTCGCTGGGTAAGCTCCTGACGTCAGGTGCACCGTGCTGTAGCCGCAACCTTTCATGTCTCGCAGCACTGCGGAAAAGGACTTCAAATCAGGAGCGGTCCATTGCGCAGGGCATTCACCCATGTCGATCATCAACCGTGGCGAAATGTTCAGTCCGCTCAGGATCCTGCATGCGTCCTGGGCCTGTTTGAAGTGGTCGGTGGAGAGGTAAACGCCGTCGATTCGCAGGCGGACAACGACCGAGTCAAAGGTCATCAGGAGCTGTTTCATCCTGTCGCCGATTTCGACAGCGTCGCGAGAGTCCAACACCGGAATGATGGGGTAATTCTTGGCCCCGGCGACCGAAAGAAATGACTCAAACACCTCCATTCGACGGCCACCCAATCGGCCGCTCGGATCCGCATAGTCGACGAGCGCTGTACCTTTCCAATAGTGATACACCTCGGACATCAATAACTGATGATGCGTGACGCCTCTGACTTCAATGCATGGCCAGACGTGATCAACGAGCTGTTCATCGATGGCTGCCAATGCCTTTTGCTCAGCCTTTTGCCATTTGATGACCGGAATGTAGGGCGGATACTCGGGGTGTTGAAACGGCATTTCCTCTCCTTAGGATTGTTTTTGATTCTATGATGCCATCATCTTACTTGTTACTGCTCAAGTCACCGTCTTTGTGGGCAATCTGTTGACCGGCAGGTACACAATCGCGGGCAAAAAATTTGTTTTAAGTGGGTCTTGAAATTTTATCTCCGGAACCTACCTAGGGTTTTGCGCGATGCCGAAAGCGGGTCGCGACTCAAATCACTTGGAGAAAACTCAGGAGATTTAGCCATGGCAACTACCCTTTCGTTGGCACCTCTGTTCCGTCACTCGGTTGGCTTTGATCGTTTCAACGACCTTTTCGAGTCGGCGCTTCGTAGTGAGGCCGGTACGTCATATCCCCCCCATAACGTAGAAAAGCATGGTGATGACCAGTACCGAATTGTCATCGCAGTCGCCGGTTTGGCGGAGGAAGATCTGGAAATCCAGGTGGAAAAAGGCGTTCTAATGGTCGCCGGCGATAAGCGAGAAAATAACGCTGAAGTCACCTATCTCCATCAAGGTATTGCTCAGCGTGCTTTCCGTCTGTCGTTTCGCTTGATGGACCATATCGAAGTGCAGGGAGCAAAGCTTTCTAACGGGTTGCTGAGTATCGATTTGCTTAGGGTTGTACCGGAAGAGGCGAAGCCTAAGCGCATCGCGATCGGTGAGTCTGTTCAAGCGAATTCGAGGCCAGTCAGCGTACAGTAAATAGCCTCACCAACAATAAAGGCGCTCCTCGGAGCGCCTTTATCGTTATTGGCTGAATGTAAATCGAAGGTTTTACCATCGAGCGAGCTTTGCCACATCGATCCGAGCATGATCCGAAGCAGGGTGATCAAAATGCGGCCCTAGGTGGCTCAAGGCCGCAGTTGCATTGAGGGCTGTAACCTAAATTGATTCTCCGTTAATCACTGTGGATAACAGCGTAAAAAATAGGTTAACACCCTTGTCAAAAACAGAAGCAAATCACTTTGCCCCCATCTTTGATGCCATCTCCTTCAGTAATTCTTGACTATACTCCATCGCTTGTCTCAGGCGAGCTTCTCCCTCTTTAACACGAATTTCATCATGAAAAAAGGCTTCCAATTCAGCCATGTTGTCATCCAAGTTTTGTTCGCCGCCCCCCATTTTTGGGGAAGTTCGAGACAGTGAACTATAGAAACTTGTAGTGGTCTAATGAAACCGGACACCCATTTAGGCGAGAATGCTCGCCAGATCGAGGTGTCAGATGACCAAACAACGCCGCTCCTTTACTCCTGAATTCAAGCGCGAGGCTGCCGACCTTGTGCTCAAACAAAACTACAGCTACATCGAAGCCAGCCGTTCGCTCGGCATTGGTGAGTCGGCATTGCGTCGCTGGGTTGACCAGATTCAGAAAGAACATAAAGGCGTCACCCCGCAGAGCAAGGCACTGACTCCGGAACAGCAAAAAATTCAGGAGCTGGAAGCCCGGATTGCTCGGCTTGAGCGAGAGAAATCAATACTAAAAAAGGCTACCGCGCTCTTGATGTCGGAAGATCACGAGCGTTCGCGCTGATTGACCAGTTGAGGGCACATGAGCCGGTTGATTGGCTGTGCAAGGTGTTTGACGTCACTCGCTCGTGTTACTACGCCCAGCGCCTGCGGCGCCGCACGCCGGATGTTGAACGGCTTCGATTGCGGAGTCGCGTCAGTGAGCTGTTCTCGCAAAGTCGCAGCTCTGCGGGCAGTCGCAGCATCCTGTCACTGATGCGTGAAGACGGTGAGCAACTCGGTCGATTCAAAGTGCGTAGCTTGATGCGCGAGCTTGATTTAGTCAGCAAACAACCCGGCTCCCATGCCTACAAACGAGCAACAGTAGAAAGACTGGATATCCCGAACACATTGAACCGCGAGTTCGGCGTGCCGCCCAATCAAGTCTGGTGCGGCGATATCACCTACATTTGGGCGCAAGGAAAGTGGCATTACCTAGCTGTCGTCCTGGATCTTTGTACGCGTCGGATCGTGGGCTGGGCGCTGTCGGAAAAGCCAGACGCTGAACTGGTGTTCAGAGCGCTGGATATGGCTTACGAGCAGCGTGGCAGGCCTTCGGATCTGCTATTCCACTCTGACCAGGGATCGCAATATGCAAGCCGACTCTTTCGCCAGCGGTTATGGCGATACCGCATGCGCCAAAGCATGAGTCGACGAGGAAACTGCTGGGATATCGCACCGATGGAGCGCGTATTTCGCAGCTTGAAAACAGAATGGATACCGACCGTGGGCTATCGAACTGCGCAGGAAGCACAGCGCGATATCAGCCATTTTTTGATGCATCGGTACAACTGGATTCGGCCTCATCAATTCAACGATGGGTTGGCACCAGCGCGGGCCGAGGAAAAACTTAACGTCGTGTCCGGGATTAGTTGACCACTACACCTTTGCATATGAACAAAAGGAGGGTTTCATGAATCGCACTGATCTGTACGTCATTGAATACCGGCTTCATGGGAAGCCGAAATCGTTCGTTATTCGTTCGCCAAAAATGCGGAACGCCGATGCCTGGCATTGGGCATGTTGCGATGCGGACTTGGCGCCTATTCCCAAACCCGGGAAGGCACCGCTCAAGGTGTTCAGCAAGCCTATGGCTGAAAGGTTCGGCGTGACAGATGTGAGATGGCGGGAAACCACCAAAGTTGATTGGACGGAGGCCGTTACAACATGAATCAGGATACGACGCCGCCTGTGGTTTCGCAGGGCGATGATGAACTCGCTCGTAATGCTGCTTTCTTTTTCGAAGCGGATCGGCTGGAGGCATATGCCTACAGTCTTCTTGAGGGCGATTCGACGAGTGCCGTTTCCTGGGAGCATTTTACTGAAGCTAAAGCGCTGGCCGATGCTAACCGTACCGAAGCGCAGCAGGATCTGCTGCGCATTCGCGGGCAACTTATAAACTCCCCTTTACCCTGAACAATCACACGGTGAGTGGTTAGCTAACCGAACGGTTTTGTGAGCTGGATGAGCACTGACCAGAATCCGAGCACGATCCAAAACGTTGCGAAGATCCAAGGTGTGCGCACAGAAAATAACAGTGCCTTGCGATAGCCCTTGTGGGTAGATTCTCGCTCGCAGAACAGCGGAGACTCATCATAGGCCATGCCCATCACCGGTTCGCTCCTCAAGAGCTCACTCTGCTTGTAGTACCAATGATCAATGATGTCGTAGGCTGCCCGAATGCCGGGCCAAGCGTTAAGCGTGCTGAGTAATCCCAGCAGTGCAAGAAAAGCAGGCACGATCAGCGTGAACAGCTTGCCCCACTCGGGGTTGAGGTTTCCCATACAGGACGCGAATGCGATCACCAAAAAGGATTGCGCTGCCAAGTACGCATCAGTCCGATTGGCCAAGATCGACGTTTCGTAATGAATCTCACGACGATAAAACTCCAGCCGCTCCTTGGGCGACCCGAACATCTGGGCGTTGTGTGCGGTTAGCTCGGCTTCGCTGGTTTGTGAAGTCAGGATTCTTGGCAAAGCGTTAACCTCAGGTGTGTCCATCCCTGTGAGTTCATCCTTTGCTATGTTCCGGCGAAGATGGCCCTTTGGTGATGCCTCGCGGCCCTGCGACACCCCAGATTACGACCCCGATCAGGGGCGCCAGAAAGATCAACGCTGTCCAACCTGCTTTGGTTCCGGAAGGCTTATCGCTCCTGATGACACTGTTCAGTGCCCACAGATCCAACAGGAGAAGAATCCCTGCGCAGGCGATCCAAAGATATTCGGTTTGCATGATGCACCTCCGTCATTCGTATACGTTGGGCGAACAGGCAATGGGTAAGGTTCATACAACACGACAATCGGCTTAGTCTAAAAACGCCACGGCTACCGTATGCGCCGTGGCGTGCATTCGACCTAGTTCAAAGGTCTCTATTTTTCGAGGGTCGCCGCCTGGTTACCACCTTGCTCGGCAATCTTCGACAGCTTCTCGTCGGCGCCTTTCTCCTCAGCGAGGGTGGCTTGCAACAGTGCAGCCGCATCGTCGAGTTTCAGGTGCTTAGCCATCGCGATCAGCGTGCCGTAACTGGCGATTTCGTAATGTTCGACCTTCTGCGCCGCACCGATCAGCGCCGCATCCAGCACCGCGCCTTTATCTATTTCGTCGAGCAACTCTTTGGACTCTTCGACTAAGCCCTCCATCGCAACACACTTCATGCGTTTGAGCTTCAGGCCAGTGAGTTCGACTAGCTGATCGATGCGTTCGATTTGGCCTTGGGTCTCTTCAAGGTGCGAGGTGAAGGCTTCGGCGAGCAGTGGGTTGGTCGCGGCCCGCGCCAAGCGCGGCAACGCTTTGGTAATCTGCTTCTCGGCGCTGTAAACATCGGAGAGTTCATGGATGAACAAGTCTTCAACAGTTTTTCTAGCCATTTCTAACTTCCTTCTGGTCGTTGGATGTTTACCCGAGGCGTGGCGCTTGGTTTACTCGCCCGCCATCGTGGCGATCATGAAAACTGACTCAATATTTTTAAGAGGCGTTCCAAGATTTTTTCGATTCGCGGATGAAGTGTTCATGCCGCTATCCCAACGCAGTGTCGAGGAACATCATCACCCCGAATCCAAGCATCAGCCCTAAGGTCGCTGGCGTCTCGTGGCCGTTGCGGTGTGTTTCAGGAATGACCTCGTGCGACACCACGAAGATCATCGCGCCGGCTGCTAGGCCCAAGGCTATTGGATAGCCAAGGGCGAAGCCGCTCGATACACCCAGTCCTACCACTGCGCCCAAGGGCTCCATCAAACCGGAACCGATGGCGATCAACGCCGCCCGCCAAGCAGAGACGCCGGTGACACGTAAAGCCAGTGCAACGGCGAGCCCTTCCGGAATGTCTTGGATGGCAATGGCAGTTGTCAGCGGCAGGCCCACTTTCATGTCGCCATTGGCGAAGCTGACGCCGATTGCCATTCCCTCTGGCAGGTTGTGCAGGGTGATGGCCAATACGAACAGCCAGACGCGATTGATGCGTTTAGAGTCCGGTCCGCGCCTGCCGCTTTCTTGGTGTTCGTGTGGCACAAACCGATCTAGGCCAACCATCAGCGCAACGCCTAAGGCCAATCCAAACACAACGACACAAGCGGCCAGTAGCTGGTTGCCACACAGCGCCTGAGCGGCCTCGATACCCGGCAGGATCAGTGAGAAGGAACTGGCCGCCAGCATCATGCCGGCGGCGAATCCCAGCATGATGTCTTGGGTGCGCGAGGCGATATCGCGAAGGACGATGGCCACCAAAGCACCCAAAGCGGTCGCCCCAAATCCTGACAGGCCACCCAGTGCGGCCAGGCGCAGATTTTCCTTTTCAGCTCCTACCATCGCGGAGTAACCGCTGATCAACAGCAGACCCGTTACGAGCAAGAGCGTCCCCCAGAATATGACTCCTGGCCAACCCCCACTGGACGCCATGCCCCACCAAGTGCGCAATGGAGTTCTCGCGGACGATGAGGAGAAAGACATGTCGCCTCCTACCGTCCGGTTGAACGCTTCCCATTAGAACTGACTGTCGACTGACGCAAGGTTTTAGCGATTCGCGTAGCGGTCCGGTTAAAGGATGTGGCGGTAGCGTTGAATCGATCGGACAAGGACTGCGCTAGGTCATTGTTTAAAACGCCGGGATTCGAATTCATGTTGTGTACCTCTGATTGCATGGATAAAAAACCGCACGCTGTTGCGACGTGCGGTTCTGATCAAGCTTCTGGTTGGCCTTGAACACCCGCACCTAGATCGGCGCCAGTGATAGGGTTACTGTCCGGGTCGGACATGGTTCGAGCCTTCATATCCAGCAGCAGCGCATCTTCCTCAGCGCTGAGCTGGACACTGGCGGTACCGTCACCGCCATCTACCGCTGGCTCAGGGTTTTCCACGAACTCCCAGTCGTCTCCCTGGTTCCACGGACCACGGGTGCTGCCTTCCCCGTGGGACATATTGAAGTACACGTTGGTGAACTCCGGCATGCCGGGAAGCTTGCCTTGCGGGAAGTTTGGCTGGATCGCGTGCAGTGCCTTTTCGAAGGAAAGTTGGTGGGCGATTTCACGGGTCATGAGAAACCCGAGCGCCTCTTTAACGCCAGGATCGTCTGTAACATTCATCAGCCGCTCGTAGACGATTTTTGCGCGGGCCTCAGCGGCAATGTTTGAGCGGAAATCAGCTGTGGGCTCTCCGATCGTATCGACATAGGCTGCCGACCATGGCACGCCCGCCGAGTTGATCAGCGGTGCTCCTGCCCCGTACAGCAGACTGGTGATGTGAGAGTCGTTACCGGCGCCATTGATGGCCCGATACAACTCACCCTCTTCTTCGACGCCCTCGGCCATTCGGCCTTTGGCACCCTTGTTCAACATGACGATGATGGAGCCGACAATTTCCAGGTGGCTCAGCTCCTCGGTCGCAATGTCCATCAGCAGATCTTTTCGACCAGGATCATCCTCGGCTAGCGCTTGGGTAAAGTAACGCGATGCTGCTGCAAGCTCCCCTTGTGCTCCGCCGAATTGCTCCAGTAACAGATTGGCCAAGCCCGGATTTGGCTCGGCGACACGCACGGTATATTGAAGTCGCTTGTTATGTAGAAACATGACAAATCTCCTCAGGTCAGGCGAGGCTCGATACTCATCCGAGAAAGATCGGGTGCGAGCCCACAGACATCTGAAGCGTAAGCTGATGCAGTAATTGCAATTTGTTTTCAGTCACCGCGACAAACGGCTCTGTATTGGATTTTTGGAAAAAATTGCCGCCAGTCGTCGGCGCCGAGTGCGGACATCGCAAACTTTTGCGCTGCTCGTTGGCTCAACTGCTATCAGTGATCGGGACGTCTTCGGGGAGCAAAAATCGAAGCCCTGCTGGGAGATGTAACATAGAATTTCAGAGAGCGTACGTGGTCGAACTGTCATCTACCACTAGGACTCATGGTCATGAAATTCGCAAAGTTTTGCCAAGCACTCTCTAACTGGGCCGGCAGCTCGAAAACCTTCCTGACAGCTATTTTGCTGATTGTCGCTTGGGCGTTAACCGGACCGTACTTTCACTACAACGACACCTGGCAACTGATCATCAATACGTCGACCACAATCATCACCTTCCTGATGGTGTTCCTCATTCAGAACACACAGAACAGGGACAACGACATCTTGCACCTCAAACTCGATGAGCTGATCCGGGCAACAAACGACGCGCAAAACGCCTTCCTTTCATTGGATCATCTGGATACCAAGGAGCTGCGCGAGTTACGCAAGCGTTACAGCAAGATGGGGGATAACGAGGAGGTGCAATTGCACGGTACGGACACAGGGACCGTCGCAGGGATGGATGTCGAAGAGCCTGCGGCACAGCCAACTGGTGCGCGGATGTCCTAGAGGGCGTGTTGAGGGCTTCAAAATGGCTCAAGCCCTCAGCACTATCTGAGCCTCACCAGGCGGCAGAAATACCTACCAGGCTTTTTTGCTTGTTTGTGTCGAGGTCGTACCGAAGCTCAGCAATCAACTCTGAGATGGCTCGCGGGCTGACCAATGTATGCGTCGAGATGCCAGTGACAAGCAGGTCCACACTACCAGTCGCTGGATCAGTCACACGTACCTGAAGCGAATTTCCAGGCATCAAAGTGCATTGGCACTCCAGTGGTCGAAAACTCTCCTCTATGATCCGGCGTAGCTCCAGGGTTGAAATCATCTTAAGTCCTCCTGTGTAGTCTCCCGAGAGCAAGACACGCGAATGTTTTAACTGTGGCGAAGATAGGATCCTCTTCAGACCACTACGTTCAAGACGATACATTTCTGGCGACAAAAAAATCGCTTTCAAGGCCTGAACATTTGACTGGTTCACATTTTTTTCAAAATTTGGGTGGTCTTGGTAAGACGCCACCTCCGATGGGCTAAAGCGACTTACATAGGCCGTAGGTGAAGTCATCCGCTATCAAGGATTTTAGATCAAACAAAAGAAAGCCGTGGGCGATGACATACCAGAGTTTTGGAGCCGACGACGGGACACTAGGTCTGTGCAGGCGCCGAGCAACAGGTACGGGGAGGATTCTCGCCTTCATGCGCAAAGATTCCCTGGTCAAGGAAAACAGCAGGTCAATGGCGCGCCGGCGTTGCCGAATGCTTTGCGACTTAGGAGAGGATATTTCCCTGCTCGCATTTGAATAAAAAGGAGGCCAGTTGCTGACCTCCCCGGGTGAAGCGCCGCTTATGACGTACCTAAACCACTTGAGAGATCCGCTGATGTGTTAGTCGCGGTATTGGGAGTCGAACTCGGGCCACGAGCATCTACGTGACCGGTGGTTTTTGTCACAGTATCGCGAACCGCTTCGTACCCCTCTTGGGCCTGTTTCTTCACTTTATCGACCAAGCCCGCACTGGTTCTACCCATGTAACGTTGTTCGGTCGTAGTGGTCGGCAAGGCGGCACCGATAATTGCGCCCAAGGCGATACCCGCAGCAGCCACCACCAATGGCTGCTCCCGCAGCAATTGATTGAACTGTTGCCCGAGAACCTGAGTATTGCGCGTGAGCCGGTCGGTGACGTCATGCATGGCGTGACTTAGATTATCGGTCGCTTCGCCAACGTTGTCGCTCAAATGGCCAGCCTTACCCTTAAGCGAATGGTAACCCTCTTTTAGCGAATCGGCGGTCTGATGCAGATGATCCTTGGCGTTGCCGATGCCTTCTGCCAAGCCGTCCGCCCATTCCCCTGTCCTGTCCTGATCCGGCCCCGTTCGGTAGGTTGGCTGCGGCACTGGCGGCCGGTTTTGGCTCATCATCAGCCATAGCAAACCCACCGAGGTCAGCACTGCGGGTACTGGGTTGTTTCGCACGCTTGTGCCGAAGTTACTCAAGAACATTGAGCCATTGTTCTGCATCATGCCCCACGCCTGATCAATCATCTGGCCTGGGGTGAACTTGCTTTCGAGCTTGTCGACTATATTGCCGATGCTGGCACGTTGCGCATCGATTTCCCGCTCGATCTGCTCAGGGCTTTTTTCGGATTCGATATCCATTTCACTGTTCATGAGACTTTCCTCCGCAGTGCTTCCTGATCTTTATTCAAAGCGTCCAGGGTACGGTCTGGCTTGAGGTGGGACGGTTCGAATTGTTTTTTTCCTGATTGCAGCATGGCGAAGCCAATGATCATCACGACAACACCGACTATGAGAGCAGCTAGCCACGGTGCCATGAACAGGCTCAAGCCGTAGACTGCCGACATCAACAGGATGATGAAGCCCGCCAAGAACACAATCGCTCCACCCGCCACCGCAGCGATGCCGGCCTTCAGCGTGTTGAGGCTGGACTGAAGCTCTACTTTGGCAAGCGCCAATTCCTTGGTGAACAACGCGGGGACTTCTCGAGATAATTGTCGCAACAGGCCAACCACCGACGCGTCTTCAGGTTGGACCAGCGGTCTTGACGCCGGCAGTTCTGAATCGTCTCTGTTCATCACAGTGCTCCTTTCGTACTTGGCGAAGCCGACGTTGTTGCTCCGGTAAAATCCGTGGGATGGTCGGATTCACTCGGCGAAGTCGGTGTGATGCCGGTAGCCAAACCAGGTTGCGGATCGGACGGCGATGGAGGGGACGTCTCGTAAGGTCGGTGTGCACCAAACCCTCCGGCGGGCGGTGTCGAGGTGCTCGCGGCCGGATCGTGACTCGCGGTGACTGTCGCTGCGGCAGAACTGCCTGCCTTTAGAAATCGCGAAAGGCCGAAGCCTAAGGCGATGCTGCCGGCGATGAACAAACCGGGATTGCTTCGAGCCAGGTCGGCTGCGTCGTGAAGCAATTCCTCTGCACTTTTCCCTCGAAGATTTCCCGCCAATCCATTCATGGACTCAGCTATGTCGGTTAGATAATCGGACATGCCCAGCGCGTCCTTATCTTCCAGCTCGGAAACGAAGCTTTTCGCTCCTTGTGCCAGCGCCTCTATCTGATCGGCAGCCGTATCGCGGTATTGGCCGAATTGCGCATCAGCCTATTGTCGGGCACCACCGAGCACCTCAGTAACATCCTCCTTCAGGTGTTGTAAATCTGGCTCGGGCTTCCCGTCTGCTGGTGCGTCTGTTTGAGAACCTTCCCTACTATCTGAAGTATTCATATCGTCCCTCGCTTTCTGTGTGAAAACGCGTGATGGGACTACGCGGCAGGATTGCACTGAGCCCCTCAGAGCAGAGGACGAAGTCGCGCTGACGAGAGTTCAATCCGTGTGACGAGCGAGAGGAAGACGGCTGTTCGACAACTTTGAAGGGATTACATGTTCTCAAACGTCGATCCGAGGGTAACCAAGGATTTTTAAAGAGGCGCTACTCCGGCCGCTCAAGGGAGGCCCGCTTGATAAGCGGCTGTTGAAATCGATACAAGACGTAGCTCATCTGTTCGCCGCCGCCATAGTGGGAGCAAAACAGTCGCGTGGGCTTAAGGACGCAGCCGATGATCGAGCGCACATGAATATTGTGCGAAACCCCAGCGATGCCCGGACTCACGCAACACTCAACTCAACGAACTTCAAGCTGACAAACCGGGGAAGGGGTAGTTTCCTACCCCTCTACCACCTAGAACTCAAATATCAGCTGAGTCCAGGGGGGGGCTACGATAGTGCTCACATACACTCTCCCGGTGCCCGTAGCGATTGCGGCTATAGGCGCTTACGTGGACTGTCCTGAGGTGCTGTGGTGTGCGACGCCGAACACGGCGATTTTTGGTCTCTCTCATGGCTGATTCCTTTAAAAGAACGCCAAAGCAAGAGAGTCGAGAACGAGTGCCAGCCATCTGCCAACAGCTATTACGGTATTGTATAACTATACCCAATAGCCCACACTTCGCTCACGACCTCTGCCTAAGGCATCGGTTTAGTCGTTGCAGGGCTCTTACCGCCAAGTATTCCCCCTACAACAACGCCAGACCCTGTCCCTCGCGGGACGGGGTTTTTTGTGCCTGGCGATAAAGCCAAGCTACAAAATTTGCTCAGTTATGTTTTGCCTGAGACTGAGAGCGCATCGTATCAGCAAAGACCAGCCAAAGGGCAGCCAGACCCGCGCATCCAAGGAACACAACCGACAGACCGCCATGCTGACTCGCTCACCTGTAACTTACACCTTAAGAACTCACCCTCTCACAGAGGCTTAATCACTACTGATGTCCAAGTGGGGCTAGTAGCTCTGAGGCCGAGGGCAGTCAATCATGAACGGCGTCTAAGGCCATGCGTGGTGAGTCGGGCGTGCCGGTATCGTGTGTCTATGCTGTTCTCCCCAACGGCTTCTAACAATCCCCTCTCTCGACGACCGTGGGAAAATGAATATTCCCCCTTTCCCTACTAATGATTGAATTCCTCGGCTCCTAGTCGCGATCAGTCGTATGACGCTTACCGCTTGCGGCTAGCCCATCAGAATGCGATGAGCGGAGCAGGAAGCTACCTGAACCAGTGATACGCTCACCGCTCAGCGATAGGAGTAGCGAATGGCTCGGGACCAAAATCACGATCAGCACTCAGGGCAGGTAACCTCCACTAGGTCTTCGGTTCACAAGCGATACAAGTTGGTTGATCTGCTGAAGCAATGTGATTTCGATTTACCTGAATCACCTGAAATCGTGCTTTGGCGTGACGCGCCTGCTGTAGGAGCGGAGGTCGTGCCGGAAGTGGGGCGGGGTGACTGAGCTCCATGAACTCTGCCCTCCTACCCAGTACTTTTTCGGCGAGATTCGCGTTTTTAGAAAATAGGATGGCGTCCGAAGGCTTTTACTGAAGGGCCTTTATTGTGTGAACTCGCTCAACAGCGCTCCTTGAAGGCAGGTGAGTCCTCTGGACTGGCATCGCATCTAACCTCTCTGGAAACAATGACCAGTTGGCCCTGGGAGGCAGCGCTGGTCATTTCGTCATTACTCAGTTCAGTGGAAGCTTCTCGCGATCGAGGCCACCTGCCTTCTTCCACGCTTCAAAGCGATGGGTTGCTGCGCCGAAGCTGATCTCCATTTCCGCACCAACGGCATACCGACTTTTTCCAGCATCAAAAAGCCGGTAGCACACCTCAATGCCCCGATCGGTCAGCTTGCCGCTCTCGAACTTATTGGCAGGATCGCGAGGATCGAGCTCAGGGATATCGGAAGCATCGGGGACAGGCGCCAAGAGCGTTTTCAGGTTGGCAAATCCGGTCATCACGCGCTCTAAACCTGAGGTGATGTTATCGATGGCATCGCCAACTGCTTTTGGATCGTAGTGGGTGTTCATCTCGCTGCACTCTCTGTGTGTAGGTAGGTTACCTAAGGAGAGGCATTTATAACCGGCCTCTGCACAAACCGCAATAACTTTCTGTAGGTTACCTACAGAAAGAAAAAGGGAGGGAATGGAGCGACGGTAGCCACTGGGATTTGGAGGTTGGCCCAGCCATTGCGCACAACTCTGATTGACAGAACAGCCTAGCAGGCGCCAGGCGCCTCTCGCAGCATCACTTGCCGCGCCCTGTTCGCCGTGGAACCAACTATTGTGTGAAACATGTGTGCTTTTCTCATTTATTCAGTGAATTCCGGCCAGCGGACTCACTAGATAAATGATTGTCTACCAGCGTTTGCTGGAGGTCTTGAAGCGACTATTTTGTGAACCTACATCCGGTTTACCCCTCGTCGAAGTAAAAAGGCCAGCGCTTCTTAGCGTTGGCCTTTTTTTTTCACCAGCTGAATCTGGTTTTTCAATTGCTCCACGTGGAACATCGTCATTCCTAGCTGGAGGAAGGGGCCGGCACACTCTCCAAACGATAGCCATAACCGTAGATGGTCAGCAGTTGCCAACCCCGATCCGCCGTCAGACCGAGCTTGTTTCTTAACCGGTAGATATGGGTATCCAGCGGGCGGGATGAGACCATTTCTTCATGGGTCCAGAAGCGTTCGTACAGGTATTCGCGGGACAACGGCCTCGCCAGGTTGGCGAACAGACAGCTGGCCAGGCGGTACTCTCGTTCGGTGAGGTTGATCGGCTTACCTGCGCGTGTAACCGTCAGTTCTGCATCGTCGAAGGTCAGATCGTTGAAACTCTGTACTTCCTGTGTGGCGGATTTCTGCAGGCCGTGACGGCGGAGCACTGCGTTGACGCGGGCTTTCAGTTCATTAGGGCGAAAGGGTTTGCTGAGATAGTCGTCAGCGCCGCTGTTCAACGCGGTGACGATATCGCTTTCGGCATCGCGGCTGGTCAGCATGATCACAGCAGGCGGCGATTCCATGTGTTCGCGCGTCCAGCGCAGCAATGCGATACCAGTGATGTCCGGCAGTTGCCAGTCCAGGATCAACAGATCGAAGGTTTCCCGTCGCAGTTGACGCAGCAGGTCTTCCCCACGCTCGAAACAATGCAGGGCCCAAGGCTGTTCCGCAGTACCTGGGATTTGTCGCAGTGTCTGTTCCACCCGGCGTAATTCCGCGGGTTCGTCATCCAGTATTGCGACACGCATGGGTGGGTCCTTTCGTCTTGAAGAGTACGGCAGCCGTCGTCCTCATCAAGGCACGTACTGCGCAGATGCCGGTCGTTGAATCTGAAGAATTGTGCTCAGAACCAACGCCCCCCTGGATCTCTCGGTAGGCTCATTTCCAAGAGTGCTTAACTCATTGGAAAACGTTTCTACCCAGGCAGGAAAGATACCGACTCTCGATAGCAAGGAAAAGGCTCAGCCGACACATGTGCCGTCGTAGACTCCTCGGTGCACATAGCGGAGCCGCCCTCACCTCACCGCTTTCAAGTCGCCACGGCGGAGCCTCAATGAACATCGTGCAGGAAAACTTTTCCGATTGGGCGAGAATGGGCTTCCCGCGAGCAGAAGTGAAACCACGACAATGTTTAGTACCCTCCTCCAACACCGGCGCGGTGACCTATGATGCTCTGGGGTAAGGCCGAGAAGCGGCAACCGACCCATGCCCAGCGCTTGTTCCGCGGGTTGGTGCGTGAATGGCTGTGGATCGGTTTGCTGCTGCTGCCTATAACTGCCTACCTGTCGGTGAGTCCTGGGCTGGCCTTGAGTAACCCGCTGTATGACAGCCTGCTGCGCTTGACGCCGTTGCCGGTAGATCCGCGTATTTTGCTGGTGACCATCGACGAGCCCAGCCTCAAGAAACTCGGGCAATGGCCTTGGCCTCGTACCCTGCATGCTGATCTGATTGATCGCCTCAGCGCTGCGCAGCCGGCCGGGATTCTGTTCGACGTGATCTTCAGTGAGCCCGAAGAACCCGCTGGCGATAAGCGTCTGGCGGATGCGCTATGCAACGCCGGCAACGTGGTGCTGCCTTTGGTGCAGGACGACTCCACAGGCGACGGCCAGGCCGAAGCGCACAGGCTGCCATTACTCAAATGTGCCAGGGGCTTGGGTCATATCAATGTTGAAGCCGACAGCGACGGCGTGGTGCGCAGCGTGTATCTGCGTGAAGGACCAGCTGATGTGATGGTCCCGCAGCTTGCCTGGCTGGCTTACCAAATGGCCGTTGAACCACGACAAATGCCCGGCGGGCCGCTGGTATCGACACCGCAACGCTGGCACCGAGATCATGCGATCCGCATCCCCTCCATCCCTGTTCATAGCCACTTCCCCAGCGTGTCCTATGTCAGCGTATTGCACGGTGAGGTGCCACCGGCACAACTGCGTGACCGTTTGATTCTGGTGGGGGCAAACGCGTCTGCAATGGGGGATCGTTTTGTTACACCCCTCTTTTCCACGGCTGGTACTACCGCAGGGCTGGACATTCAGGCCAACGTACTCAATGGATTATTACAAGGTCGCAGTATTGAAGATGTTCCAGGATGGCTTGCGGCGTTGATAGCGACCTCACTGGTGGCGCTGTTGTTGGCGTTGCTGCTCTACCGGCCACGCTATGCGCTCTGGATGACGCTGGGCTGCATGTTCATCGCGTTGGTCGGCGCCTGGACGTTGTTACGCATGGGGCACTGGTGGTCGCCGGCCGCTTGCCTGATCGGTTTGTTGCTCAGCTACCTGATCTGGAATTGGCGCCGACTGAGTGTAATTCTCGCCTATTTCGGCTGGGAGTTGGCGCGCCTGGACGACGAGCCCAAGGTCCTGCCTGAACGCCGCCGTGCGCCTGCCAGCCGAGGCGACGTGTTGCAGTCGCGCATCTTCGCGCTGGAGCAAGCGGTCAGCCGCACACGAGATACCCGGCGCTTTATGGCCGATGGCCTGGAGTGCCTGCCGGTGGCGACGCTGATCACCGATCCGCAAGGCAATATTCTGCTGGCCAATCGTATCGCCCGGAATGTGTTCGGCAATGACCTGGTCGCTGAAAATCTCCTGGAGCAACTGGCCGAC
This sequence comes from Pseudomonas lurida, assembly GCF_013522705.1. Classification (GTDB taxonomy): domain Bacteria; phylum Pseudomonadota; class Gammaproteobacteria; order Pseudomonadales; family Pseudomonadaceae; genus Aquipseudomonas; species Aquipseudomonas quebecensis. The sequence goes on along the minus strand of NZ_JAAMRE010000005.1, from coordinate 94,942 downwards.
CTGGGTTATCCACCGCTGCACGATGGCGTCCGCCCTGCCCTCGCGCAACTGGAACTGGTCGAGTTCCGCGATATCCACCAGCGCAGCCTGCGCATGGAGCTTGCGCCCCTGCTACCGGCCGAAGGCGATTTTGCCCTGGGCTGGCTATTAAGCCTTACCGATCTGAGTAAGGAGCGTGACGCCCAGCAGCATCGGGAAACCATGTTGCGCTTTCTTTCCCACGACTTGCGCGCCCCACACTCAGCGATCCTTGCATTGCTGGATGTGCACAGCAGCGAGTCGCCGATATTTGCCCAGATCGAACAGCAGGTACGACGCGCGTTGAGCCTCACCGAGTCATTCGTGCAGTTGGCCAAAGCCGAGGCCGATGGCTATCACTTCCAGCCGACGCTGTTTGCCATGTTGGTGATGGATGCCTTCGACCAAGTGGCAGTAATTGCTCAGCTCAAAGGCATCCACTTGGTCCACGACCTGGATGAGGCGGATGAAGGCATGGTGTTGGCCGATCAGTCGCTGCTCACTCGAGCGTTATTCAATGTGCTTGAGAATGCGGTCAAGTACTCACCTTCCGGTACCACCGTCAGGTTGAGTCATGCCGCTGTTGACGGCTGGCTTGGATGCCGCATCAGCGATCAGGGCCCTGGCATAGCGCCAGACGATTTGCCCGAACTGTTCAGCCAGTACCGGCGCTTTGATTCAGCCCAAGGCAGCGAAGGACTGGGGCTGGGCCTGACGATGGTCAAGGCGGTGGTGGAGCGTCACAGGGGCGTTATCAGTTGTGAAAGCACATTGGGTAAAGGCACCGTATTCAACCTTCGGTTGCCCTTGCTGGAGGAGTAAGCGAGGCATTTGGGGCGAACACAAAAAACCGGTCATCAAGACCGGTTTTTTTATAGCTGGAAAAACTTATGCACCTTTTTCGGGATTTTATCCCTTTTTTAAATATCTAATAAAATCAGCTCTTTAACGTAAAAAAGAAGCCATTCGCCAACAAACCGTGCACAGGTTATCCACAGAACATCATACGACGGGTGTATCCACAACGATCGGCTCCGGTGGCAGTGAACCCATGGCGCGTTGCTGCGCTTCGTTCCAGGCCGCGGCGCGATCATTCAGTGCCGCAATGGCGCGAGGGCCTTCGCCTTCGGCATACATCGGTTCGCCAATGACCACGGTAATCGTGCCTTCGCGTTTGGCCCAGCCGGTTTTCGGCCAGAACTTGCCGGCGTTATGCGCAATCGGCAGTACCGGCAGATTGGCGTTGACCGCCAAAGCAGTCCCACCTCGCGAGAACTTGCCCACGGTGCCGTAGGGTACGCGAGTGCCCTCCGGGAAGATCAGCACCCACACGCCGTCTTTGAGCAGCTCGTCGCCCTTCTTGGCCACATGCTTGAGCGCGGCCTTGGGGTTGTCACGGTCAATGGCGATGGGACGCAACATGGCCATCGCCCAGCCGAAAAATGGCACGTACAGCAACTCGCGCTTGAGCACCTGGCTCAAGGGCGAGAAGTAAGCCGAGAGAAAGAACGTCTCCCATGTGCTCTGGTGGTTCGACAGAATCACGCAGGGCTGCTCAGGGACGTTTTCCGCGCCCTTGACCTCGAAGCGAATATTCAGGAATACCTTGGCCAACCACAACGCACAGCGGCACCAGTAAACGTTGATAAAGCGATAGCGCGCCTTGAACGGCAGGAACGGCGCAATAAAAAAGCTCAGGGTGCACCAGAGAAACGAACTGGTGCCCAGCAGCAGGTAAAAGAAAAAGGTTCTGATGGCCTGCAAGATCGACATGGCGGCATTTACCGTTGCGGGACACGGCCCGCCTGTTGAACAGCGCACTCCCGAACAATCCTTGGTCAGGAAGTCGAGGGCGGCTAGTTGTTGATAAGTTCTGCGGCAACTGCCGCCAGATCGTCAAAAATCAATGTGCCTACCGGCAGGTTTTTCGCCTGGGTCTTTTCGCCTTTCCCGGTCTTTACCAAAACTGGCTGAGAGTCGACGGCCTTGGCCGCCTCCAAGTCACCGAGGCTGTCCCCGACGAACCATATCCCAGCCAACGGCACGTTGTAATGTTCTGCAATGATTTTCAACATGCCCGGCTTGGGTTTGCGGCAATCGCAGCCCTCGTCCGGCCCGTGGGGGCAGTACACAACCAAGCCCACCTCGCCGCCCTGCTCAGCCACCAACGCGCGCAAGCGCGCATGCATGGCGTCCAGGGTGGCGAGGTCATAGTAGCCACGGGCAATGCCGGACTGGTTGGTGGCGATGGCCACTGTCCAGCCGGCTTTGCTCAACTGCGCGATGGCCTCGATCGAGCCTGGCAGTGGAATCCATTCCTCGACCGATTTGATGTAGGCGTCGGAGTCGTAGTTGATTACACCGTCCCGATCGAGAATCAGCAGCTTCAGCATGGTCAGCTCAGGGTCGAAATGTCGGCGATATTGACGAACAGACCACGCAGGCGCGCCAGCATGGCGTAGCGGTTTTTTCGCACACCTGCGTCTTCGGCATTGATCATCACCGCTTCGAAGAACGCATCCACCGGCTCACGCAAGGTCGCCAGGCGCGCCAGCGCTTCGGCGTAGTTGCGCTCGGCGATCAGCGGTTTCACGGCGTTCTCTGCCTTGACGATGGCCGAGTTCAGCGAGAACTCCTTGGCATCGGCAAACAGGCCCGGATCGACATCAACGTTGCTCATGCCTTCGGCCTTGCCCAGCAGGTTCGACACGCGCTTGTTCACGGCAGCCAACGCATCGGCCTCAGGCAACTTGCGGAACGCCTGCACGGCTTGTACGCGCTGATCGAAGTCCAATGCCGAACCCGGTTGCAGGGCACGAACCGACAGGTAGACGGAAACATCCACGCCTTCGTCCTCGTAGCGCGCACGCAGGCGGTCGAACACGAACTCCAGCACTTGCTCGGCCAGGCCGGCCTGCTTGACCTTGGCACCGAATTGGCCGACCGCGAAGACCACGGCCTGGGTCAGGTCGAGGTCGAGCTTCTTGTCGATCAGGATGCGCAGCACCCCCAGGGCCGCACGGCGCAGGGCGTACGGGTCTTTGCTACCGGTGGGCAGCATGCCGATGCCGAAGATGCCGACCAGGGTGTCCAGCTTGTCGGCGATCGCCACGGCCGCACCCGTGAGGGTGGACGGCAACTCGGCACCGGCACCGCGCGGCATGTACTGCTCGTTCAGCGCCAGGGCCACATCGTTCGGCTCGCCATCGTTGAGGGCGTAGTAGTAGCCGGCAACGCCTTGCATCTCGGGGAATTCGCCGACCATCTCGGTGGCCAGGTCGCACTTGGACAGCAAGCCGGCACGCGCGGCCCAGGCTGCGTCACCACCAATGCGTGGTGCAATGTAGGCCGCCAGCTTGGAAACACGTACGGCTTTGTCGTAGACGCTGCCGAGTTTCTCCTGGAACACCACGTTCTGCAGGCGCAGGTTGAAGTCTTCCAGCTTCTGCTTCTTGTCCTGCTTGAAGAAGAACTCGGCGTCGGTCAGGCGCGGGCGAACGACTTTCTCGTTACCGGCGATGATCTGCTGCGGGTCCTTGCTCTCGATGTTGGCCACGGTGATAAAGCGCGGCAGCAACTTGCCGTCCGCATCCAGCAGGCAGAAGTACTTCTGGTTGTCCTGCATGGTCGTGATCAGGGCTTCCTGCGGCACATCGAGGAAACGCTCCTCGAACGAACACACCAACGGCACCGGCCACTCCACCAGCGCGGTCACTTCGTCGAGCAGGCTTGGCGGCACGATGGCAGTGCCTTCCTGCAGGCGGGCCAGCTCTTCGGTGCGCTTGCTGATCAGCTCACGACGCTCGTTGGCATCGGCCAATACGTAGGCGCCACGCAGGTCGTTGAGGTAGTTGGCCGGCGAAGTAATACGCACGCTTTGCGGGTGGTGGAAGCGGTGGCCACGGGAATCGCGACCGGCCTTCTGGGCGAGAATAGTGCAGTCGATGACCTGGTCACCCAGCAGCATCACCAGCCACTGGGTCGGACGCACGAACTCTTCCTTGCGCGCACCCCAACGCATGCGCTTGGGGATCGGCAGGTCGTTAAGGGAATCTTCGACGATGGTTGGCAGCAGGCTGGCGGTCGGCTTGCCGGTAATGACCTGGCTGAAGCGCAGTTTCGGACCGCTCTGGTCGACATCGCTCAGCTCCACGCCGCACTTCTTGGCGAAGCCCAGGGCGGCCTGGGTCGGGTTGCCTTCGGCGTCGAAGGCGGCCTGGCGTGGCGGGCCATCGAGGTTGATGCTGCGGTCCGGCTGCTGGGTTTCCAGCGCGGTCAGCAGTACCGCCAGGCGACGCGGTGCGGCGTAGACTTTTTTCGCTTCAAACTTCAGGCCGGCGGTCTGCAGGCCTTTTTCGATACCGGCCAGGAAGGCGTCGGCCAGCGTATTGAGCGCCTTGGGTGGCAGCTCTTCGGTGCCCAGTTCAACCAGGAAATCTTGAGCACTCATTGTGCAGCCTCCAACTTAGCCAACACTTCATCACGCAAATCCTCGGTAGCCATCGGGAAGCCGAGCTTGGCGCGTGCCAGCAGGTAGGCTTGAGCGACGGAACGCGCCAGGGTGCGTACACGCAGGATGTATTGCTGGCGCGCGGTCACCGAGATGGCACGGCGGGCGTCCAGCAGGTTGAAGGTATGGGACGCCTTCAACACCATTTCGTAGCTCGGCAACGGCAGCGGCTGATCGAGTTCGATCAGGCGCTTGGCTTCGCTTTCATAGAAATCGAACAGATCGAACAGCTTGTCGACGTTGGCGTGTTCAAAGTTATAGGTCGACTGCTCCACTTCGTTCTGGTGGAACACGTCGCCATAGGTCACTTTGCCGAACGGGCCATCAGCCCATACCAGGTCGTAGACCGAATCCACGCCCTGCAGGTACATGGCCAGGCGCTCAAGGCCGTAGGTGATTTCGCCGGTTACCGGGTAGCACTCGATGCCGCCCGCTTGTTGGAAGTAAGTGAATTGCGTCACTTCCATACCATTGAGCCAGACCTCCCAGCCCAGGCCCCAGGCGCCCAGGGTCGGCGATTCCCAGTTGTCTTCGACGAAACGGATGTCGTGTACCAAGGGGTCGAGGCCGACGTGTTTCAGCGAGCCCAGATAGAGTTCCTGGAAGTTATCCGGGTTGGGCTTCAATACCACCTGGAACTGGTAGTAGTGCTGCAGACGGTTCGGGTTTTCGCCGTAGCGGCCGTCAGTCGGGCGACGACTGGGCTGCACATAAGCGGCGTTCCAGGTTTCCGGGCCGATGGCCCGCAGGAAGGTAGCGGTGTGGAAAGTGCCGGCGCCTACTTCCATATCGTAGGGCTGAAGTACCACACAACCTTGCTCGGCCCAGTATTGCTGGAGGGCGAGGATCAAGTCTTGGAAGGTACGCACGGCTGGCGTAGGCTGGCTCACGAAATTCACCTGTTACTTGGGCTGCGATTTAAAGAGCGGGAGTATACCCGATTCGGCCGCGCCACCATCCCCTGGAGCCTTATGCCACGCTGCTTTTGGTGTTCTGAAGATCCGCTGTACATGGCTTATCACGATCAGGAGTGGGGAACGCCGCTGCGCGATGCGCAGGGTTTGTTCGAGTTGTTATTGCTCGAAGGGTTCCAGGCGGGCCTGTCCTGGATCACCGTTTTACGCAAACGCGAGCATTATCGAAAGGTGCTGTTCGGCTTCGATGCCCAGCGTCTGGCGCGCCTGAGCGACGCCGAGATCGACGCGCTGATGCTCGACCCCGGTATCGTGCGCAACCGTCTGAAGCTCAACGCCACCCGGCGCAACGCCGCGGCCTGGCTGGCGCTCGAAGATCCGGTGGGGTGGTTGTGGTCATTCGTCGGCGGCGTGCCCAGGATCAATCACTTCAAGGACCGCAGTGAAGTTCCGGCGATCACCCCCGAGGCCGAGGCGATGAGCAAAGCCTTGAAAAAAGCCGGTTTCACCTTTGTTGGTCCGACCATTTGTTACGCGTTCATGCAGGCTTCAGGCATGGTGATGGATCACACTCAGGACTGCGACCGTTACGCGCAGTTGGCCAACGCCGGTTAGAATGCGCGCTTTGCGCACCACACACGATCAGGAGTGACCTGTGGAAAAGTTTAAAGGCGCCTTGCTGGTAGGCGCTCTCCGGTTGTTTGCCCTGCTGCCCTGGCGCGCTGTCCAGGCGGTCGGCACGGCCATCGGCTGGATCATGTGGAAAACCCCCAACCGCTCACGCGACACGGTGCGGATCAACCTTTCCAAGTGTTTCCCGGACATGGACCCCGCCGAGCGTGAGCGCCTGGTCGGCCGCAGCCTGATGGACATCGGCAAGTCCCTGACCGAAAGCGCCTGCGCGTGGATCTGGCCGGCCCAACGCTCCATTGACCTGGTGCGTGAAGTCGAAGGCCTGGAAGTCCTGCACGAGGCGCTGGCTTCGGGCAAAGGCGTGGTGGGCATCACCAGCCACCTGGGCAACTGGGAAGTGTTGAACCACTTCTATTGCAGCCAGTGCAAACCGATCATTTTCTACCGCCCGCCCAAACTCAAAGCGGTGGACGAATTACTGCGCAAGCAGCGCGTGCAACTGGGCAACCGCGTAGCTGCGTCGACCAAGGAAGGCATCCTGAGCGTGATCAAGGAAGTGCGCAAAGGTGGCCAGGTGGGTATTCCCGCCGACCCGGAGCCGGCGGAATCCGCGGGGATCTTTGTACCGTTCTTCGCCACTCAGGCGCTCACCAGCAAATTCGTGCCCAACATGCTCGCCGGCCACAAGGCTGTGGGGGTGTTCCTGCACGCCCTGCGCCTGCCTGACGGTTCGGGCTATAAGGTGATTCTGGAAGCGGCGCCGGAAGACATGTACAGCACCGACACCGCCACGTCCTGCGCAGCGATGAGCAAGGTAGTGGAGCGCTATGTCGGCGCCTACCCGAGCCAGTACATGTGGAGCATGAAGCGCTTCAAGAAACGCCCGCCGGGTGAAGCGCGGTGGTACTGACCCACTGCTGATCGAAAAACAACGCCAAACCCAATGTGGGAAGGGGTAAGTCGAATCGTCGCACCGCCCCTCCCACATTTTCGATCTGCTCAGGTTTGTCGCTCGAGTTTCTTCAGGAACACCGCCATCTCTTTCTCGGCCTGCTTGTCGCCATGGGCCTGGGCCGCTTCGATACCCTTCTCCCACGCCTGTCGCGCTGCGGCGTTATCACCCTGCCCCAACTGCGCCTTGCCCAACAACTTCCACGCCGCCGAATATTTCGGGTCGAACTCGACGCATTTGTGCAGATGCTCCGCCGCCTTCGCATTGTCCTTCAAATCCAGATAACCCTTGCCCAAGCCAAAGCGCAGCAGCGAGTTGTCCACGCCCTTTGCGAGCATCTTTTCCAGAGACTCCAGCATCGGTTCACTCCTTGATCAGAAAAAGCTCAAACCCACGTGGAACAGCTTTTCAACATCGCGGATATGTTTCTTATCCACAAGGAAAAGGATGACGTGGTCCCCGGCAGCAATCAACGTATCGTCATGGGCGATCAGCACCTCTTCATCGCGAATGATTGCGCCGATGGTGGTGCCCGGCGGCAGGCCGATGTCGCGGATGGCCTTGCCGATGACCTTGCTGGACTTTGAGTCGCCATGGGCAATCGCCTCGATGGCCTCCGCCGCGCCCCGGCGCAGGGAGTGCACGCTGACGATATCGCCACGGCGCACGTGGGCCAGCAAGGTGCCGATGGTCGCCAGTTGCGGGCTGATGGCGATGTCGATATCGCCGCCCTGGATCAGGTCCACATAGGCCGGATTGTTGATGATGGTCATGACTTTTTTTGCCCCCAGCCGCTTGGCCAGCAGTGAGGACATGATGTTGGCTTCGTCATCGTTGGTCAGCGCCAGGAAGATATCCGCGTCGGCAATGTTCTCTTCCATCAGCAGGTCGCGGTCCGAGGCACTGCCTTGCAGCACGACCGTGCTGTCCAGGGTGTCGGACAGATGCCGACAGCGCGACGGGCTCATCTCGATAATCTTGACCTGGTAGCGGCTTTCGATGGCCTCCGCCAGCCGCTCGCCGATTTGCCCGCCACCAGCAATGACGATGCGCTTGTAGGTCTCGTCCAGCCGACGCATTTCGCTCATGACTGCGCGAATATTCGCTTTGGCGGCGATGAAGAATACTTCGTCATCGGCTTCGATCACGGTGTCGCCCTGGGGCAGGATCGGCCGGTCACGGCGGAAAATGGCTGCGACACGGGTTTCCACATTGGGCATGTGTTCGCGCAGTTGGCGCAGTTGCTGACCCACCAGCGGCCCACCGTAGTAGGCCTTTACCGCCACCAACTGGGCCTTGCCGCCGGCGAAGTCGATCACCTGCAGGGCGCCGGGAATTTCGATCAGGCGCTTGATGTAGTGAGTCACCACTTGTTCCGGGCTGATCAGCACATCCACCGGAATCGCGTCGTTGTCGAACAACCCGGCACGGGTCAGGTAGGCCGCTTCGCGCACCCGGGCGATTTTGGTCGGCGTGTGAAACAACGTGTGAGCGACCTGGCAGGCGACCATGTTGGTTTCGTCGCTGTTGGTTACGGCGACGAGCATGTCCGCATCGTCGGCGCCCGCTTGACGCAGCACCGTGGGAAACGACGCGCGTCCTTGTACGGTGCGGATGTCCAGGCGGTCACCCAGGTTGCGCAGGCGCTCGGCGTCGGTGTCGACCACGGTGATGTCATTGGCTTCGCTGGCCAGATGTTCGGCCAACGTACCGCCAACCTGCCCTGCCCCAAGGATGATGATTTTCATCCGGTCACTCCCTTAAACCGTCAGCCGCGCGCGGCGGCGATCTTGATCAGTTTGGCGTAGTAGAAGCCATCGTGCCCGCCTTCCTGCGCGAGCAGTTGTCGGCCATGGGGCTGCTTGATACCGGCCGCGGTGGCGAGGTCCAGTTCCCGCGCGCCGCTGGTGCGGGCGAGGAAGGCTTCGATGACCTCGGTGTTTTCGGTGGGCAAGGTGGAGCATGTGGCGTAGAGCAGGATGCCGCCGACTTCCAGGGTCGGCCACAGTGCGTCGAGCAGCTCGCCTTGCAGTGCGGCCAGCGCGACGATGTCGTCGGCTTGGCGGGTGAGCTTGATGTCCGGGTGGCGGCGGATTACACCGGTGGCGGAGCACGGTGCGTCGAGCAGGATGCGCTGGAACGGCTGCCCGTCCCACCATGCGGCTGTGTCGCGGCCGTCGGCGGCAATCAGTTCTGCGCTCAGGCCCAGGCGTGCAAGGTTTTCCCGCACGCGTACCAGACGCTTGGCCTCCAGATCGACGGCGACCACGTGGGCCAGGTCTTTTTCCACTTCCAGGATGTGACACGTCTTACCGCCCGGCGCGCAGCAGGCGTCCAGCACGCGTTGGCCGGGTGCCAGGTCGAGCAGGTCGGCGGCCAATTGCGCAGCTTCGTCCTGCACGCTGATCCAGCCTTCGGCAAAGCCTGGCAGGCTGCGCACATCGGTAGCCGCCTCAAGCACGATGCCGTCGGTGCTGTACACGCACGGCGCGGCGTTTATCCCGGCGTCGGTCAGCAATTGCAGATATGCGTCACGGCGGTGATGGCGACGGTTGACCCGCAGGATCATCGGCGGGTGCGCATTGTTGGCCGCGCAAATGGCTTCCCACTCCTGTGGCCAAAAAGCTTTCAGCGATTTCTGCAGCCAGCGCGGGTGAGCAGTGCGAACCACGGGGTCATGCTCCAACTCGGCCAGCAGCCCTTCGCTTTCGCGCTGGGCGCGGCGCAGCACAGCGTTGAGCAAGGCCTTGGCCCAGGGTTTTTTCAGCTTGTCGGCGCAGCCGACGGTCTCACCGATGGCGGCATGTGCCGGCACGCGGGTGTAAAGCAGTTGATAGAGACCCACCAGCAGCAGCGCCTCGACATCCGCGTCCGCCGCCTTGAAGGGTTTCTGCAGCAGTTTGGCGGCCAGCGCCGACAACCGTGGTTGCCAGCGCGCGGTGCCGAAGGCCAGGTCCTGGGTGAAACCGCGATCGCGATCCTCGACCTTATCCAACTGCGTGGGCAGCGAACTGTTCAGCGATGCCTTGCCATTAAGAACGGCGGCGAGGGCTTTGGCGGCGGCCAGACGCGGGTTCATTGGGTGACCGTCCCGAGCACGCTACCCAGGGAAAATTTCTCACGCCGGCTGTTGAACAAATCACTGAAATTCAGCGCTTTTCCGCCGGGCAATTGCAGACGGGTCAGGCACAGCGCCTGTTCGCCGCAGGCCACCAGCAGACCCTCCTTGCTGGCGGCGATGATTTCACCGTGGGCACCTTTGCCGTCGGCCAAAGTGGCGGCCAGCACTTTCAAAGCTTCGCCATTGAGGCTGCTGTGGCAGATCGGCCAAGGGTTGAAGGCACGTACCAGGCGCTCCAGCTCCACGGCCGGACGGCCCCAGTCAAGGCGTGCTTCGTCTTTGTTCAATTTGTGTGCGTAAGTGGCCAGGCTGTCGTCTTGCACTTCGCCGTGCAGCGTACCGGCGGCGAGGCCGGTGATGGCCTGGATCACAGCCGGGGGGCCCAGCTCGGCGAGGCGTTCGTGCAGGCTGCCGCCGGTGTCCTCGGCGGTGATCGGGGTGCTGACTTTCAGTAGCATCGGACCGGTGTCCAGGCCCGCTTCCATGCGCATCACGGTCACGCCGCTTTCGCTGTCTCCGGCTTCCACGGCGCGCTGGATCGGCGCCGCGCCGCGCCAACGCGGCAATAACGAGGCGTGGCTGTTGATGCAACCCAGGCGCGGTATATCCAGTACTGCCTGAGGCAGGATCAGGCCGTACGCCACTACCACCATCAGGTCCGGTCGCAACGCCGCCAGTTCGGCCTGGGCCTCGGCGTTGCGCAGGGTCGGCGGCTGCAGCACGGGAATGTTGTGCTCCAGCGCCAGCTGTTTGACCGGGCTCGGCATCAGTTTTTGCCCACGCCCTGCCGGGCGGTCCGGCTGGGTGTACACCGCGACGATGTCATAAGGGCTGGCAAGCAGCGCCTTGAGGTGTTCGGCGGCAAATTCAGGTGTACCGGCAAAAACAATGCGCAGTGGCTCGGTCATGGGCGTTCTCGGTTAAAAACAGTCACAAAAGAAAAAGGCTTGCCGCAGCAAGCCTTTGGAAGAAGGGCATCAAGCTTGCTGGCGATGCTTTTTTTCCAGCTTCTTCTTGATCCGGTCACGCTTGAGCGTGGACAGGTAATCGACAAACAGTTTGCCGTTGAGGTGATCGCATTCGTGCTGGATGCATACCGCCAGCAGGCCGTCGGCGATCAGTTCATACGGTTGGCCATCACGGTCCAGCGCCTTGATCTTCACACGCAGCGGGCGTTCGACGTTCTCGTAGAACTCAGGCACCGACAGGCAGCCTTCCTGGTATTCCCCCATCTCATCGGTCAGCGGTTCGAATTCGGGGTTGATGAACACCCGCGGTTCGCTGCGATCTTCCGACAGGTCCATGACCACGACACGCTGATGCACATTGACCTGCGTCGCGGCGAGCCCGATGCCAGGAGCTTCATACATTGTTTCAAACATGTCATCGACCAACTGACGAACCTTGTCGTCCACTACGGCCACCGGTTTGGCGATCGTGCGCAGGCGCGAGTCGGGGAATTCGAGGATGTTCAAAATAGCCATAAGCGTAATTGCTGCACATGTGAGGTAAAGGCAAATCGGCGGTGGGATGGACCCACACGGCCGGTGTGAAACGTTCGAAAGCCGCGATGGCCAAGGCATTTCACGCGAACGCACATAATAAAGGAGATTGACCCCATGAGGAAATCGCTACTCGTCTTGCTGCTGTGGGCCCCGTTTGCCATGGCGCTGATCCCGCCGCCAGGCCGGGCGCTCGACCCTTCGACACAACAGGCCATCCAGCGTTTTTTATTGCACAACCGCATTCTGGATACGCCCGAGGACCTGGACACCGCGCCCTATGTAATTGCCGCCGATAACGGGCGTGTCCTAGGGGCTGATGGTGAACGCGTGCATGCGCGCGGCGTGCTGGATCCGGCCCAACCCGGCTATGCCATTGTGCGACGCGGCAGGACCTATACCGACCCGCGCACGCGCGAGCTGCTAGGCGTGAACGCCGACGATATCGGCACCGCGCGCTTTGTCAGCGCGAGCGATCTGAGCACGCTTGTGGTGCAACGGGTGACACAAGAGATACGCCCCGGTGATCGCTTGCTGCGACTCCAGCCGGCTGTCGACCCGGCACGCCTGGTGACACCGGCGTCTGCGGCGTCCGTTGAAGGGCACATCATTGATATCCCCCGAGGTGTCACTCAAATCGGCGTGCTCGACGCCGTGACCCTGAACAAAGGGCGCCGCGATGGCTTGGTGGAAGGCCAGTTGCTGACGGTGATCAAGGCCGGTGCCCGCGTCCGGGATCCATTCAGCGGTTCGTCCGTAGCCCTTCCCGACACACCCGCCGGTACGCTGCTGGTGTTTAGCACCTATGAAAAGCTCAGCTTCGCTTTGGTACTCAGTGCCTCCCAGTCGTTGGCGGTCATGGACCGTTTCGAGGCTGTCCATGCTGCGCAATAAGTAGGTTGCTAAATAAGTTACCAACAGAGTTATCCACAGCTTGTTCCGGTCAAGGACGATCAAATGAATCCGATAAACAGCTATGCCATTTCCCCGTCAGAGCTGGAAGCTCGCCTGCGCCTGCACAGGCTGCCTGACGTCGGCCCGAAGCGTTTTCGCCTGCTGATAGAAGCCTTTGGCAGCGCCTCTAAAGCCATCAGCGCGCCCGCCGGTGCCTGGCGATCCCTGGGCTTGCCGCCCATCAGCGCCGATGCCCGGCGCAGTCATGAAATACGCGATGGGGCCAGCCAGGCACTGGCCTGGCTTGAGCGCCCGGACCAGCATTTGCTGATGTGGGACCAGCCGGATTACCCTGCCTTGCTCGCCCAGATCTATGACGCGCCGCCGCTGTTATTCATCGCCGGCGACCCTGCAATCCTGGAGAAACCGCAACTGGCGATGGTTGGCAGTCGACGTGCATCGCGCCCGGGGATGGACACCGCCGCTGCGTTTGCGCGCAGCCTGGCAGGCGCCGGTTTTGTCATCACCAGCGGCCTTGCGTTGGGTATCGACGGCGCGGCGCATCAAGCCGCGCTCGACGTGGGCGGCCAGACAATCGGCGTACTCGGCACGGGCCTGGAAAATTTTTATCCACAACGCCATCGTCGCCTTGCCGCGGCGATGATCGCCCAAGGCAGCGCGGTGGTTTCAGAATTCCCGCTGGACGCCGCGCCCCAGGCCGCCAACTTTCCACGGCGCAATCGGATCATCAGCGGCCTGTCCCTCGGCGTGCTGGTAGTGGAGGCCAGTATGGCCAGCGGCTCGCTGATCACGGCGAAACTGGCGGCCGAACAGGGTCGTGAGGTGTACGCGATCCCGGGGTCCATTCATCACCCTGGCGCCAAGGGCTGCCACCAGTTGATCCGTGACGGCGCGGTACTGGTGGAAACCATCGAACATATCCTTGAGGCCTTGCGCGGCTGGCAGGCCTTATCGTGCCCGGCGCCGATTGCGGTAGCCCATCCCCTGGTGGCCCTGCTGCGCGCCGCGCCGCACACCAGCGAAGCCTTGGCGATTGCCAGCGGGCGCCCTTTGGCCCAGTTGCTGGCGGCCCTGACCGAGTTGGAGCTTGAAGGCCAGGTGATCTGTGAAAACGGGCGCTGGTTCGCGCGCCGCTGAGCGTTTGTGCTGCTGGGTTTTGCAAAGAAGATCGGTAAACTGCGCAGAGCTTTAGTCGGAGAGTAAAACCATGGTCAACAGGTGGCGTGTGCTGGAAGCCGCACGAGAAATTCGCGCAGGCGCGGTGATTGCCTATCCAACCGAGGCGGTCTGGGGCCTGGGCTGCGATCCCTGGAATGAAGAGGCGGTAGATCGGCTGCTGGCGATCAAGAATCGCTCGGTGGACAAAGGCCTGATCCTGGTAGCGGACAATATCCGCCAGTTCGATTTTCTGTTCGAAGACTTCCCGGATACCTGGATCGAGCGCATGGCCAGCACTTGGCCGGGGCCTAATACCTGGCTGGTGCCACATCAGGATCTGTTGCCGGAATGGGTCACCGGCGTGCATGACACGGTGGCGTTGCGGGTCAGTGATCACCCGCTGGTGCGGGATTTGTGCGCGCTGGTGGGGCCACTGATCTCAACATCCGCCAACCCGCAGGGCCGTCCGGCCGCGCGTACGCGGATTCGCGTGGAGCAGTACTTCCGTGGCCAGGTGGACCTGGTGCTGGGTGGCGCCCTGGGCGGGCGCAAGAACCCCAGCCTGATTCGCGACCTGGCAACGGGCGAGGTGGTTCGCCCGTCTTGACCCCCGCACCCGGCTTGTGGCGAGGGCGTTTGCCCATGCTGGCCCGCGAAGCAGGCCCAACCCAGGCAACGCCGTGCGTCAAGGCAACAGGATGGTCGACCCAGTGGTTCTGCGCCCAGACAGCTCTGCCTGTGCCTTGGCCGCATCAGCCAGCGAATACCGCTGGTTGATATCAATGCGTACCTTGCCGCTGTGGATCATCGCAAACAGATCGTCGGCCATTGCCTGCAAATTTTGCGGGTTGCTGGCATAGGTCGCCAGGGTCGGCCGGGTTACATAGAGCGAACCTTTCGCCGCCAGAATCCCCAGGTTGACCCCATCCACCGCGCCCGACGCATTGCCGAAGCTCACCACCAGCCCACGCGGTGCCACGCTGTCCAGTGAGGTCAGCCAGGTGTCCTTGCCGACGCCGTCATACACCACCGGCACTTTTTTGCCGTCGGTCAATTCCAGCACGCGCTGTGCGACATCTTCTTTGCTGTAGTCGATGGTTTCCCACGCGCCGAGGGATTTGGCCACCGCCGCTTTTTCAGGCGAACTCACAGTACCGATCAACTTAACGCCCAGGGCCTTGGCCCATTGGCAGGCCAGCGAGCCCACGCCACCGGCGGCGGCATGGAACAGGATGGTCTCGCCACCCTTCAACTCATAGGTCTGGCGCAGCAGGTACTGCACCGTCAGGCCTTTGAGCATGGCGCCAGCAGCCTGTTCGAAGCTGATGCCATCAGGCAGGTGCACCAGGTTGGCGGCGGGCAGCACGTGAAGTTGGCTATAGGCGCCCAGCGGGCCGCTGCCGTAGGCCACGCGGTCGCCGACTTTGAACTGGGTGACTTCGCTGCCCACCGCATCCACCACGCCGGCCCCTTCCGCGCCCAACCCCGATGGCAGGGAGGGTGGCGCGTAGAGGCCGCTGCGGAAATAGGTGTCGATGAAGTTCAGACCAATCGCCTCATTACGCACGCGAACCTGTTGTGGGCCGGGTTCCGCCGGGGTGTAGTCCACATATTCAAGTACCTCGGGGCCGCCATGGGCACTGAACTGGATACGCTTGGCCATCTGCACTTCTCCTTGGGTCGTTTTCACGAAGGCTCCTATCGGACTCCTAAGCTTGATCTTCGTCAACTGCCGCGCACCTAAGTGCAGTGCTCATTAAGCGCGGTGGTATCCTGTGCGCCCATTTGCCGCCGACGCCTGATGGCCTCGCGTAGCTTTGCCCGATTCAAGGTGATGCCATGACTACCCGCACCGAGGCTGTAAAGGCCTACCTGCTTGACCTGCAAGACCGCATTTGCAGCGCCCTGGAAACCTTCGAGACGGACACTCGCTTTATCGAAGACGCCTGGACCCGGCCTGCCGGCGGTGGCGGTCGCACCCGCGTAATCGCGAACGGCACGGTGATTGAAAAAGGCGGCGTCAACTTTTCCCACGTTTTCGGCAGCGGCCTCCCACCATCAGCCAGCGCCCATCGCCCTGAGTTGGCCGGTCGCGGGTTTGAAGCGCTCGGTGTGTCGCTGGTGATTCACCCGCACAATCCTCATGTGCCAACGTCCCACGCCAATGTGCGCTTTTTCATCGCGGAAAAAGAAGGTGAAGAAGCGGTGTGGTGGTTCGGCGGCGGCTTCGACCTCACCCCCTACTACGGCAACGAAGAAGACTGCGTCCACTGGCACCGCGTGGCCGAACGAGCGTGTGCGCCGTTTGGCCCCGACGTCTACGCGCGTTACAAGGCCTGGTGCGACAGCTACTTCCATATCAAGCACCGCAACGAACCGCGTGGCATTGGCGGCTTGTTTTTCGATGACTTGAACGAGTGGGGCTTCGACACCTGCTTTGCCTTCATCCGTGCCATCGGCGACGCCTACATCGACGCCTACCTGCCAATCGTGCAGCGCCGCAAGGCCATGGCTTATACCGAGCAACAACGCGAGTTCCAGGAGTTCCGTCGTGGCCGCTACGTCGAGTTCAACCTGGTCTACGACCGTGGCACCTTGTTTGGCCTGCAGTCGGGCGGGCGTACCGAATCGATCCTGATGTCGCTGCCGCCGCAGGTGCGCTGGAGCTATGACTGGAAAGCCGAGCCCGGCAGCGAAGAAGCGCTTCTGACCGATTACTTCCTGCAGGACCGCGACTGGCTCGGCATCGCGGCGCCCAAGGCGGCGAACTGATGGATCGCTATGTCGTCTTTGGCAACCCCATCGGCCACAGCAAATCGCCGCTGATTCACCGCATGTTTGCCGAGCAGACCGGCGAACTGCTGGACTACAGCACGATGCTCGCGCCGCTGGAGGATTTTACCGGCTGCGCCCGTGAGTTTTTTCACCAAGGTCGTGGCGCCAACGTCACCGTGCCATTCAAGGAAGACGCCTATCGCCTGGCTGACACCCTCACCGAGCGCGCCAAGCGCGCCGGTGCGGTGAACACCTTGAGCAAACTCGCCGATGGCACCCTGCTGGGTGACAACACCGACGGCGCTGGCCTGGTGCGCGACCTGACGGTCAACGCGGGGTTGAGCCTCAACGGTAAACGCATTCTGCTGCTGGGCGCCGGCGGCGCGGTGCGCGGGGCGCTGGAGCCGTTGCTGGCCGAGCGACCTTCATCGTTGATCATCGCTAACCGCACCGTGGAAAAAGCCGAATTGCTCGCCGAGTCATTCGACGACCTGGGCCCGGTGTCCGCCAGTGGTTTCGACTGGCTGCGTGAGCCGGTGGACGTGATCATCAACGCCACCTCCGCGAGCCTGTCAGGCGATTTACCGCCGATTGCGAGCAGCCTGATCGAACCTGGCAGGACCTTTTGCTACGACATGATGTACGCCAGGGAATCCACCCCCTTCTGCCACTGGGCCACGCAGCACGGTGCCGCCGTCTCGATGGACGGCCTGGGCATGCTGGTGGAGCAGGCCGCCGAAGCGTTCTTCCTGTGGCGGGGTGTGCGCCCGGCATCGGCGCCGGTGTTGGCTGAATTGCGTCGACAGTTGGCCTGACATTCGCCTCAGTCTTCGAACTGGATGGGGCAGTGATCCGCCCCCTCCAGCTTCTTCAGTTCCTCGACCACCTGCGGTCTGGCCCGACGCAATGTCAGGCTGCGCCCCAACCTGCGCAGGCGCCGCGCTTCCTGGTGCAGCATTTCCACCCCGGAATAGTCGATAAAGTTGATCTGCTGTGCCTCGATCACCACACGCTGGCCCTGCAACCGCTGCAGGCGCACCTGCAGGTAGTGACTGGCGCCGAAAAAGATCGAGCCGCCGACGCGCAGCACATCCTCGTCACCCTCCCGCCAATGCTGGACCCGCGGCTGCGAGGTGCGCTTGAGGTAGAAAAACAGCGAGGCCAGCACGCCGGCGTAAATCGCCGTTTGCAGTTCCAGCAGCAAGGTGGCGACGCAGGTCAGGCCCATCACTGCAAATTCGGCGCGGCTGACGCGGAACAATGCGCGAATACCGCGATGGTCCACCAGGCCCCAGCTGATCAGCAGGATGCTGGCGGCCATGCTGGGGATCGGGATATGTGAGATCAATGCCGCGCCAAACAATGCGAACAGCGCCACCCACAGCGCGGAAAACACCCCGGCCAGCGGTGAGCAGGCGCCGGCTTCATAGCTGAGGCCGGAGCGGGTAAACGAACCGGCTGACAGGTACCCGGAGAAAAATCCGCCGATGATGTTGGATAAGCCCTGCGCGCGAACTTCCTGATTTGCATCGAGCAACTGTTGCGAGCGAGCTGACAGCGAGCGCGCAATCGACAGGCTCGTCACCAGCCCCAGCATGCCCACGGCCACGGCGCTCGGCAGCAGACGCAGGATCGTGTCCAGGTCCATCGGCAACGGGCTGAACGGCGGTAATTTGCCCACGAATGAACTGACCCGCGCCACCTGGGCGAACATCGCCGGCCACAACCAGGCCACCACACTGCTCAGGGCCAGGGCGATCAACAGCGTCGGCCAGCGCGGTTTCCAGTATTTGAGCAGTGCCCCCGTCAGCAATGTGCCGAGGCCCAGGGCGAGGGAGGCGTGGTCCCAGTCGCCGCTGTGCTCGATCAGCGCCAGCAGGCTGTTGATCGCCGTGGCCTGGCTGGGTAAATCCAGCCCCAGCAAGTTGGGCAGTTGCCCCAGCGCGATCACCACAGCGGCGCCCAAAGTGAACCCCAGCACTACGGAGTGGGAGACGAAATTGACCAGCGCGCCAAAGCGCAGCATGCCCAGCAGCCACTGGAAAACGCCGGCTATAAATGTAAGCAACAGGATCAGGGTGACGTAGTCCTGCGATCCCGGCACGGCCAGAGGACTGACACTGGCATAGAGCACGATGGAAATCGCAGCGGTCGGGCCGCAGATCAGGTGCCACGACGAACCCCAGAGGCAGGCGATCAGTACCGGGATGATCGCGGCGTACAGCCCGTATTCCGGTGGGAGGCCTGCGATCAGCGCGTAGGCAATCGACTGCGGCAATGCCAGCACCGCGCCACTGAGCCCGACCATCGCATCGCGGCCGACGCTGGCCCGGGTCTGCTGCGTCAGCCAGCTGAGGAAGGGAAAGAGTGTGTGGCGGTTGAGCCGGGGCATTTATAACTCGGTTGAAAAGGTTTGAATCAGGGTATCAGTACACACTGAAATGTGTGGGAGGGGACCCTCCCACAATGTCAGCCTTTAGAGTTTGGCTTTTACCGCCGGCAACGCCTCCTGACCGTCCAGGGTTTTTACGCCGTCGAGCCACTTGTCCAGCACCGCCGGGTTCGCCTTGATCCACGCCTTCACCGCATCGGCATTGCTGACTTTGTTGTTGGCGACCTCGGCCATAATGCTGTTCTCCATCTCTTGGGTAAAACTCAAGTTGGTCAGCAGTTTTCCTACGTTCGGGCAGGCCTGTGCATAACCTTTGCGTGTCAGGGTGTAGACGCTGCCGGTGTCACCGAAGTACTTCTCGCCGCCCTTGAGGTAGTGCATTTTCAGTTGCACGTTCATCGGGTGCGGGGTCCAGCCGAGGAACGTGACGAAGCGCTGTCTTTTCACCGCCCGCGACACCTCTGCCAACATCGCCTGTTCGCTGGACTCGATCAGTTTCCACTGGCCGAGGTCGAAGTCATTCTTCTTGATGATCTCCTGCAGCGAGATATTGGCCGGTGCGCCGGAGCCGATGCCGTAGATCTTCTTGTCGAACTTGTCGGCGAATTTATTCAAGTCGGCAAAATCATGCACGCCGGCGTCCCATACATAATCCGGCACGGCGAGGGTGAACTCGGTGCCGTCGAGGTTTTTCGCCAGTTGCACCACGTCGCCGTTGGCCACGAACTTGTCATAGAAGCCTTGCTGCGCGGGCATCCAGTTGCCCATGAACACATCCACCTGACCGTCCTTGAGCCCGCCGAACGTGATCGGCACCGCCAAGGTATCGACCTTGGGTTTGTAGCCCATGCCCGTCAGCAGAAAACCGGTGATGGCATTGGCCGCGGCGATGTCGCTCCAGCCTGGGTCGGCCATCTTCACCGTTTCGCAACGGGTGTCTGCGTACACGTTGGCACTGCTCAGCGCCAGGATGCCCAGTACTACTGTTAATTTTTGCATGGCCTTCCCTCTGTCGTTATTGGTCTTGGCAGGGTTGTGGATAACGTGCCTTGCGCTCCAGGTCGTCGAGGTCGATATGGTTGCGCATGTATTGCTGACTGGCGTCGACCAGTGGCTGGTGGTCCCAGCTCTTCAGCTTGCCGTGGGTCAGCGCCTCGAACACCAGGCGCCGACGGCGTTGGCTGGCGAGCACCTGCTGGTGGATCGCCGGGATGTCCCATTTAGCCCGCGCTTCACTCAAAAACGCCTCGAACAGTGTTCGGTGTTCCGGTGACTGACTGAGGTTTTCCCGCTCGTGCGGGTCGTTGTGTACATCGAACAGCAGACAAGGGTCGTCCTCGCTGTAGATGAATTTGTAGGCACCCCGGCGGATCATCATCAGCGGGCTGATGGTGCCTTCGGCCATGTACTCGCCGAATACTTCGTCATGGCCGCCCTGCCCTTGCAGATGCGGAACCAGTGAGCGGCCGTCCAGCGGCAGGCGTGGGTCCAGTTCGCCACCGGCCAGTTCCACCAGGGTCGGCAACAGGTCGGCGGTGGACACCGCGGCGCTGACCCGGCCCGCCGCGAATTGCCCCGGCGCGTACACCAGCAGCGGCACGCGGGCGGCCATTTCGAACCAGTGCATTTTGTACCAGAGGCCGCGCTCGCCGAGCATGTCGCCGTGGTCGCCGGAGAACACGATCAGGGTGTCGTCGGCCAGACCGGTGTCTGCCAGGGTTTGCAGAAGTTTGCCGACATTGCTGTCGATGTAACTGCACGCACCGAAGTAGGCGCGGCGGGCGTCGCGGATCTTATCCACAGGCAGCGGCTTGTTCCACAGGTCATAGACCTTGAGCAGACGCTGGGAATGCGGGTCGAGATCGCCTTGGGCCGGTGTAGCAGGCAATGGGATATCGGCGTCGTCGTACAAATCCCAGAACGGCTTGGGAATCGTGTACGGGTCGTGGGGGTGGGTCATCGATACGGTGAGGCAGAACGGCTGATTGCCGTCTTCGCGGATATGGTCGAACAGGTACTGCTGGGCCTTGAACACCACCTCTTCGTCGAAATCCAACTGGTTGGTACGCACGCATGGGCCGGCCTGCAGCACCGAGGACATGTTGTGGTACCAGCTGGGGCGTACGTGCGGCTCGTCCCAGTTCACCGCCCAGCCATAGTCGGCGGGGTAGATGTCGCTGGTCAGGCGTTCTTCGTAGCCGTGCAATTGGTCGGGGCCGCAGAAGTGCATCTTGCCCGACAGCGCGGTGCGGTAGCCGAGGCGGCGTAGGTAGTGGGCATAGGTCGGTACATCGGCGGGAAAATCGGCCGCGTTGTCGTAGGCGCCGATCTTGCTCGGCAACTGGCCGCTGACCAGGGTGAAACGCGAGGGCGCGCACAGCGGGCTGTTGCAATACGCGGCGTCGAACACCACACCCTGGGCGGCGAGACGGCTGAGGTTGGGCAACTTGATCGGCGAGGCGCCGTAGAAAGGCAGCAGCGGCGCGGCCATTTGGTCGGCCATGATGAAAAGAATGTTCTTGCGCTTCATGGGTTATCGGCATTCCATAGGCGGTGTTTATGCCAATGAGCATGCGGCCCACGTAAAACGGGGTAAAGCCCATGAATTGCAATGTCTAGGATAAGCACAGCTTATGTATGAAGCGTTGGGTGATTTGTCTCTCGATTTGCTGCGCGCATTCGAAGCCGCTGCGCGCCACCGCAGTTTTACCGCCGCGGCGATGGAATTGGGCACCACCCAGCCGGCGATCAGCCAGCAGATCAAGCGCCTGGAAGAACAATTGGCGATCCGCCTGTTCGACCGCATCTACCGTGGCATCGAACTGACCGACGCCGGCGCGCTGTTGTTCGAGCACGTTCAGGGCGGCTTGCAGGCGATCAACCAAGGCTTGGGTGTTATCACCCAGCATAGCCAGCACGAAGTGCTGCAAGTGGCCACTGACTTCGCCTTCGCCGCCTACTGGCTGATGCCGCGCCTGCACCGCTTCCACCAGGCCAACCCGCAGGTGGATGTGAGCCTGGTGACCAGCGAACGCAACCACGCCACGTTGCGCAGCGATATCGACGTGGCGGTGCTGTTCGGCGATGGCCGCTTCAAGCAGGGTGACAGCCTGTGGTTGTTCAACGAGGAAGTCTTCCCGGTGTGCAGCCCGCAGTGGCTCAAGGCTCAGGCTACGCGAATAAGCGTGCAGGACCTGCCCGACTGCCCCCTGCTGCACCTGCGCCAGGAAAACAACAGCCAGTGGTTCGACTGGAGCGGCGTGTTCCGCGAGCTGGGCCTCAGCGCCGCGCCCACGCCAGGTCAGTTGCGCTTCGACAACTACACGCTGCTGATCCAGGCGGCGATCGCCGGCCAGGGCGTGGCCATTGGTTGGCGTCACTTGGTGGATAACCTGCTGGAACAGAGCTGGCTGTGCCGGCCGTTCAGCGACACCGTCATTTCGCGCTTTGGCTATTACGTGGTGCAACCGCAACGCAAACGCCGGGGGCAACTGGTGGAGCGCTTCGTCGATTGGCTGCTGGCCGAGCAAGCCAGCAGCGCGCAATCGCTGACCGGACTGGCCCTGCCCTCGATTGCGGTCTAGCATCTGGCGCACGTCGTCATCGGAGCCGGTCATGCACCGAATCAAGGGTTATCACGCTCATATCTACTTTGATGCCAACACGCTCGAGCAGGCGCGCGCCTTGTGCGAGGACGCGGCCAAGCTCTTCCCGCTGCGCATGGGCCGCGTGCATGAACGCCCCGTTGGCCCTCACCCCGACTGGAGCTGCCAACTGGCCTTTGACGCCGAATACATCGGCGTGATGCTGCCGTGGCTGGCGCTGCATCGAAATGGGCTGGTGGTGTTCCTGCATCCCAATACCGGCGATGACTTGAAGGACCACACCGACTACGCGATCTGGATGGGCGCGATGCGCGAGTTGGATCTGTCGGTTTTCTAACCTCTTCTTGAAGGATGCAAGTGCTGACATTCCCGAGAGTTTGTAGGAATTTGCTCGTCAATTTCCCACTATATGGGAGTCATATTTATATATTGAGATATTTCACGGCATAGGTTTATAGTCGCCCATCTGCTTTTTTCAGCACCCACTCATTTTCAGGTGAAGCGATGCAGGCGCAATTGATCGCGCTCGATTGGGGAACCAGCTCCCTTCGTGCTTACAAACTCGGCCCCGCAGGCGTGGTGCTGGAACAACGCTCGCTGGCGTCGGGCATCATGCATTTGCCCACAGAAGCCCGGGAAATTGCCGGCGTGCGCTGCGCCGACGGGTTTGAGTTGGCCTTCGATACGGCGTGTGGTGACTGGCTCGACGCCGAGCCACACTTGCCGGTGATTGCGTGCGGCATGGTTGGCAGCGCCCAGGGCTGGAGTGAAGCGGCGTATCGTAATACGCCGGTGGACGTTGCCAGCCTGGGCAAAGCCCTGCACGCCGTACGCAGCCTGCGTGGCGTGACGGTTCACATCGTACCCGGCGTGATCGAGCAAGGCGGCTTGCCCAACGTGATGCGCGGCGAAGAAACCCAGGTGCTGGGCGTGCTGCGCAGCCTGCCGACCGGCGGTGAAGTGTTGATCGGCCTGCCCGGCAGCCACTCCAAGTGGGTCGAGGTGGTCGGTGGTTGCATCACCCACTTCGATACCTTCATGACCGGCGAGGTGTTCGCGATTCTCGGCAAGCACAGCCTCCTCGGCCGCACGCAGCAGACACCCGAACGCTTCCAGGCCGACGCCTTTGATCGCGGTGTGCAAGTGGCGCGCTCCCAGGACGGCCAGCGCGGTCTGCTGTCGACCCTGTTCAGCGCCCGCACCCTGGGCCTGACCGGCGAACTTGCGGCCGATCAGCAACCGGACTACCTCTCCGGCCTGATGATCGGTCATGAGCTGGCCGGCCTGCCCGACCGCGCCCGGCATACCCCGATCATTCTGGTCGGCGCCGGCGCTTTATGCGCGCGCTACCAACGCGCCCTCGCCCTCTGCGGTTTTGCCCATGTCAGCTTGGCCGAAGAAGCCACCGAGCACGGCCTGTGGCAACTGGCCGTGGCAGCCGGGCTCACTCAACCTGTATCGGAGGCCTGACATGCTCAAGCAAGCACTCGCACAAAACGGTCTGATCGCAATTCTGCGCGGCCTGCGCCCGGACGAAGCCCAGGCGGTCGGCCAGGTGCTGTACGACGCCGGTTTTCGCGTGATCGAAGTTCCGCTCAATTCACCGGACCCCTACACCAGCATCCGCACCCTGCGCGACAGCCTGCCCGCCGATTGCCTGATCGGCGCCGGCACCGTGCTGACGCCCGAGCAGGTGGAGCAGGTAAAGGCCGCCGGTGGCCAGGTGATCGTCATGCCCCACAGCGATGCCAAGGTCTTGCGCGCTGCCAAGGCGGCTGGCCTGTACCTGTCGCCGGGCGTGGCCACGCCCACCGAAGCCTTTGCCGCACTGGGCGAAGGCGCCGACGTCTTGAAGCTGTTCCCGGCCGAGCAAATGAGCCCGGCGGTGATCAAGGCGTGGCTGGCGGTATTGCCGGCGGGCACGTTGCTGCTGCCGGTGGGCGGTATTACCCCGGACAACATGCAGGTGTTCACCGACGCCGGCGCCAAAGGGTTCGGGCTGGGTTCCGGGTTGTTCAAACCGGGTATGACCGTGGATCAGGTAGCGAGCCGCGCCCAGGCTTATGTCGCCGCCTGGAAAGCCCTGAGCTGAGTTCAAGTTCCGCGCCCCTGGCGCTGCATCTACAAGAGAGATAACAGATGAAAATCACCAAACTGACGACCTTTATCGTCCCGCCTCGCTGGTGCTTCCTGAAAATCGAAACCGACCAGGGCGTGACCGGCTGGGGTGAACCCGTGGTCGAAGGCCGCGCCCATACCGTGGCCGCCGCCGTCGAAGAATTGTCCGACTACCTGATCGGCAAAGACCCGCGCAACATCGAAGATATCTGGACTGTGCTCTATCGCGGCGGCTTCTATCGTGGCGGCGCGGTGCACATGAGTGCGCTGGCCGGTATCGACCAGGCCCTGTGGGACATCAAGGGCAAGGCCCTCGGCGTGTCCGTCAGCGACTTGCTGGGAGGCCAGGTGCGCGACAAGATCCGCGTGTACTCGTGGATCGGCGGCGACCGCCCCGCCGACACCGCCCGCGCCGCCAAAGACGCCGTGGCCCGCGGCTTCACTGCGGTAAAAATGAACGGCACCGAAGAACTGCAATTCCTCGACAGCTTTGAAAAGGTCGACCTGGCCCTGGCCAACGTCGCCGCCGTGCGTGATGCGGTCGGCCCCAACGTCGGCATTGGCGTCGACTTCCATGGCCGCGTGCACAAGCCAATGGCCAAGGTGCTGATGAAGGAGCTGGACCCGTACAAGCTGATGTTCATCGAAGAGCCGGTGCTCAGCGAAAACTACGAAGCGCTCAAGGAACTGGCGCCGCTGACCAGCACCCCGATCGCCCTGGGCGAGCGCCTGTTCTCGCGTTGGGACTTCAAGCGTGTGCTGAGCGAAGGCTATGTCGACATCATCCAGCCCGACGCGTCCCACGCGGGCGGCATCACCGAAACGCGCAAGATCGCCAACATGGCCGAAGCCTATGACGTGGCCCTGGCCCTGCACTGCCCGCTGGGCCCGATCGCGCTGGCGGCGTGCCTGCAGCTGGATGCGGTTTGCTACAACGCGTTTATCCAGGAGCAGAGCCTGGGCATCCATTACAACGAGAGCAACGACCTGCTCGACTACGTGCGCGACCCCGGCGTGTTCGACTATGACCAGGGCTTCGTCAAGATCCCCAACGGGCCGGGCCTGGGCATTGAGATCAACGAAGAGTACGTGATCGAACGCGCTGCCATCGGCCACCGCTGGCGCAACCCGATCTGGCGCCACGCCGACGGCAGTTTCGCCGAGTGGTGATGCTCATCTGAAGACACCCGGTAAAAAATCTGGGAGGGGGCAAGCCCCTCCCATATCAAATCGATTTCTTCAGTAAGACTTGTCCTCAATAAACATAAGAAGAGACTTCCCCCATGCAACCTGAATCCTTGACCGGGCAGGCTCCTTTAGTCACGCCCAGCCGAAAGCGCTACTTCATCATGGTGCTGCTGTTTATCACCGTGGTGATCAATTACCTGGACCGCAGCAACCTGTCGATTGCGGCCCCCGCCCTGACCAGTGACCTGGGCATTGACCCGGTGCATGTCGGCCTGATTTTCTCGGCGTTCGGCTGGACCTACGCCGCCATGCAGATCCCCGGCGGCTGGCTGGTGGATCGGGTGCCGCCGCGCATCCTCTATACCGTGGCCCTGCTGCTGTGGTCCATTGCAACCGTCATGCTCGGCTTTGCCGCCAGCTTCATCGCCCTGTTTGTCCTGCGCATGGCGGTCGGTGCGCTGGAAGCGCCGGCCTACCCGATCAACAGTCGCGTGGTCACCAGCTGGTTTCCCGAGCGTGAACGCGCCACCGCGATCGGCTTCTACACCTCCGGTCAATTCGTCGGGCTGGCGTTTCTGACGCCGGTGCTGGCCTGGCTGCAGCACCACTATGGCTGGCACATGGTGTTTGTGGTCACCGGTGGCGTCGGCATCCTGTGGGCGGCGATCTGGTACGCGGTGTACCGCGAACCACGTGATTTCAAAGGCATCAACCAGGCCGAAATCGACCTGATCCGCGACGGCGGCGGGCTGGTGGACCTCAGCACCCAAGCGGCCAAGACCAAGGCGCCGTTCAGCTGGGTCGACCTGGGGATTGTCCTGAGCAAACGCAAATTGTGGGGGATTTACCTGGGGCAGTTCTGCCTGAACTCCACGCTGTGGTTCTTCCTGACCTGGTTCCCGACGTATCTGGTGAAGTACCGCGGCATGGACTTCATCAAGTCCGGCATGCTCGCGTCGCTGCCGTTTCTCGCGGCATTCGTCGGAGTACTGTGTTCCGGGCTGTTTTCCGACTGGCTGATCCGTCGCGGCGCAAGCGTGGGCTTTGCGCGCAAGTTGCCGATCATCAGCGGGCTGCTGATCTCCACGGCGATCATCGGCGCCAACTTCGTCGAATCGACCCCGCTGGTCATCGCCTTCCTGGCTGTGGCGTTCTTCGGCAATGGGCTGGCTTCGATCACCTGGTCGCTGGTCTCCACCCTCGCCCCGGCGCGGTTGCTGGGCCTGACCGGTGGGGTGTTCAACTTCATCGGCAACCTGGCGGCGATTACCACGCCAATCGTTATCGGCTTCCTCGCCAGCGGTGATTCGTTTGCGCCGGCGATCACTTACATCGCAGTGCTGGCGTTGTTGGGGGCGTTGTCCTACGTGCTGCTGGTGGGAAAGGTCGAGCGCATCGAGCTGTAGGCCAGTCATCGCAGTGGCGAGGGAGCAACTCCCTCGCCACAGTCACAGTCGTCAGACTCGCCCGTTGTTACGCGGGCGGCACCGACATTTCATTGCGGAACACATTCAACGGGTCCCATCGCTGCTTGGTTCGGCGCAGGCGGCTCTCGATGATGGTGTTGGGGAAGAAGATCCCATACCACGAGGGGTTCTTGCCATTCGCCGGATCGCCGCCGAGATAGGTCATGTCCAGATCCGGGTAGTTGATGTAGCAGCCCTCGAACTCCGGATCGTCCGGCACGCCGTTGGTGAATGCCGCGTTGAAAAGCCCACGGATCCAGTCGGCGTGGGCCTGGTCCGCCCCGTCGTCCGCCGTGTGCCAGTAACATTGCGGCTGCCACTTGAGGTACGAGGAGCGCTGAGCGGCGGATGTCTGCGCCAGGATCGGGCCTTCCATCTCGTTGATGCGCCCGCCGAACGATTGGATCTGGATCAGGCTCTGGGTCAACTGCTGCTCAGGGTCCGGCCAGTTCAGCGTGGCCCAGATCGCATC
Source organism: Pseudomonas lurida (assembly GCF_013522705.1). Taxonomy (GTDB): domain Bacteria; phylum Pseudomonadota; class Gammaproteobacteria; order Pseudomonadales; family Pseudomonadaceae; genus Aquipseudomonas; species Aquipseudomonas quebecensis. The sequence continues at coordinate 67,203 of NZ_JAAMRE010000005.1, read as the reverse complement.
CAGCACGCGCTGGGTGAATTCGCCTTTCTGATACGCCGATTTATAGCGACCGCGTTGATTGTCACCGGAGCCGTTGAGCGATTGGGTGGCGTACAGCCAGTCCAGTTGCCGCGCCGCTTTTCGGGCATCCTGCAGAGAAGTAATGCGGCGCCCCCTTTGCCCATCGCGCGGTTGATGCACCACGTGGAACGGCACCAGCGACTGCCTCGGGCTCACGCCCACGGCGGTCAGTAGGCTGAGCACGAAGTCGTCGAAGGGCGCCCGGTCATCGAGTTGACCGTTCTTGTCGACATAGTGAATACCCAACGTCACGTTGCCGGTATTGAGGTGGCGCATCTCCAGCTTGGTCGACAGGCCCCAGGTATTGGGGTTTGCCTGATTGTCCGCGAACCATTTTTGATAGGCCCGCAGCAGGCGCTCCAAAGCCGGACGGGTCAGTTGCGCCCAATCCCATTCCAATGCCAGCCAAAGCACCTGCGTGGGCGCCGGTGGCAGGGCCTTGAAGTAATAACTGGTAATAATGCCGAACTGCCCACCTCCGGCACCGCAGCAAGCGGCGAACAGGTCCAGCTCAGCGCTATCGGTGCTGTCCCGGGACACATGCACAGGCACAAGGCCCGTTCCACCGACGTTGGCCACCAACAGGTCAACGCCGTCCAGCCAGTCGCAGACCAGCCCGTGTTTGCGCGACAGCAACCCATAACCGCCGCCGCAGATATGCCCGCCAAGCCCCACCGAATAGCAGGAGCCGCTTGGCAGGGTTTTATTTGCCCTCTTATAAAGTGCGACGGTGGTGTCCCAGTTCTGGCAACCGGGTTCCAGGCGGACGCTGTAGCGACGAGGTGAGCCCGGCACCAGCATTGACCCTATCTGTCCGGACGGGTCGTAGGCGACTTGGTTCATTTGCCCGATATCCAGGATCGACAGGCTCTCGTGCGGCACTCCGGGCATCACGTTAGCGACAAACCCTTCATAACAATGACCGCCACTTCGCACCGTGATGCGGCCATTGGGCATGGCCAAGGCTTGCGCGGCGGCGTCGATGATGTCCTGCGGGTTGTGGCACAGGTAGATAAGGTTGGCGCCATTGGGCGAGGATTGGCCCTGGACGTTGCCCAGCGGCCAGCGCAGGTTGAAACCCTTCTGCAAGGCGGCATGACGGGGGTCTGAAGGCGGGACGAGATCAAATGCCATGATGTGCTCCGTGGGAGACGATAATGACTTCTGATGCAACTAACTTAACGACCGACAGCGCAAGAACGGCGGGGCTTGCAGAGGTGGTTAGACAGCAATAGGCACGAAGTGCGTTGAAGGTGGGGCGCAATGCCCACCTTCAGCCTAGCCTAGATCAGTCGGGAGCCTGAGGCCTTTACTTACGAGCGTTACGTACACCTTCCGACAACGCTGCGCAGTGGCTGAGCACACCATCGATCGCCTGCCGGTCGCTGCCGGCGGTGGCGATGTGATCGATCAACGCCGAGCCCACCACCACACCGTCCGCCAACCGGGCGATGGCGGCGGCCTGTTCCGGTGTGCGAATGCCGAAACCGATGCTGATCGGCAGGTCGGTATGGCGGCGCAGGCGTGTCACGGCTTCTTCGACATGTTCCAGGGTGGCGGCGCCGGCGCCGGTCACGCCGGCCACCGACACGTAATACACAAAACCGGAGCTGCCGTTGAGCACGGTCGGCAGGCGTACGTCATCGGTGGTCGGTGTGGTCAGGCGGATGAAGTCGATGCCTGCGGCCTGCGCCGGGTCGCACAGCTCGCGGTTATGCTCAGGTGGCATGTCTACCACAATCAGGCCGTCTACCCCGGCGTTCTTGGCATCGGCGATGAACGCAGGCACGCCGTATTTGTGGATCGGGTTGAAATAGCCCATCAATACCAACGGTGTTTCGTCGTTGTCCTTGCGGAACTCACGCACCATCTGCAGGGTTTTCGCCAGGTTCTGCTTGGCCTCCAGCGCGCGGATGTTGGCCAGCTGAATGGCCGGCCCGTCCGCCATCGGGTCGGTGAAGGGCATGCCCAGTTCGATCACATCGGCGCCGGCGCCGGGCAACCCTTTGAGGATCGCCAGCGAGGTGTCATAACCCGGGTCGCCGGCAGTGACGAAGGTCACCAGGGCGGCGCGGTTTTGTTCCTTGAGTTGCGCAAAGCGGGTTTGCAGGCGGCTCATTCAGTGTTTCTCCTGCTGGGACTGTTCCATGTGATGCATCACGGTCTGCATGTCTTTATCGCCACGGCCGGACAGGTTAACCACCATCAGGTGATCTTTCGGCAAGGTCGGTGCGCGTTTGAACACTTCGGCCAAGGCATGGGCGCTTTCCAGTGCAGGAATAATCCCTTCCAGGCGGCAGCATTTGTGGAAGGCGTCGAGGGCTTCGTCGTCGGTCACCGAGGTGTATTGGACGCGGCCGATGTCATGCAACCAGGCGTGTTCCGGGCCGATGCCGGGGTAGTCCAGGCCGGCGGAAATCGAGTGGGCGTCGATGATCTGGCCATCGTCGTCCTGCAACAGGAAGGTGCGGTTGCCGTGAAGTACGCCGGGTACGCCGCCGTTGAGGCTGGCGGCGTGCTTGCCGGTCTCGATGCCGTGGCCGGCCGCTTCGACGCCGATGATGTCCACGCTCTTGTCGTCCAGGAACGGGTGGAACAGGCCCATGGCGTTGGAGCCGCCGCCGATGCACGCCACCAGGCTGTCCGGCAGTCGGCCTTCCTGGGCTTGCAGTTGCGTGCGCGTCTCCTTGCCGATCACGGCCTGGAAGTCGCGGACCATTGCAGGGTATGGGTGTGGACCCGCTACGGTGCCGATCAGGTAGAAAGTGCTGTCGACGTTGGTGACCCAGTCGCGCAGGGCTTCGTTCATGGCGTCTTTGAGGGTGCCGGTGCCGGCAACCACCGGAATCACTTCGGCGCCCAATAGCTTCATGCGGAACACGTTGGCCTGCTGGCGCTCGATGTCGGTGGTGCCCATGTAAATCACGCATTGCAGGCCGAAACGCGCGGCTACCGTGGCGGTGGCCACGCCGTGCATGCCGGCGCCGGTCTCGGCGATGATGCGTTTTTTGCCCATGCGTCGCGCCAGCAGGATCTGACCGATGCAGTTATTGATTTTGTGCGCGCCGGTGTGGTTCAGCTCTTCGCGCTTGAGGTAGATCTTGGCGCCGCCGCAGTATTCGGTCAGACGTTCGGCAAAATACAGCGGGCTTGGGCGACCAACGTAGTCGCGCTGGAAGTAGGCCAATTCCTCGTTGAACGCCGGATCAATCTTGGCCGCTTCGTATTCGCGGGCCAGGTCGAGGATCAACGGCATCAGGGTTTCAGCGACGTAGCGGCCGCCGAACGCGCCAAACAGGCCGCTGGCGTCTGGGCCGTTGCGTAGATCGGTCTGGGACTGAGTCATGGGACGCTCCAGGAAAGAATTCGTGTGGGAAGCAATGTGGGCCACTCTACCCCTCACATTCGCGGCTGAAAACCGATAAGATCGCTGCGACCTGTCAGGAAAACTCACAGATGAGCCGAGACCTTCCTCCCCTCAACGCCCTGCGCGCGTTTGAAGCCACCGCGCGCCTCAACAGCGTCAGCCAGGCCGCTGAACAGCTGCATGTGACCCACGGGGCAGTCAGTCGCCAATTGAAGGTGCTCGAAGAACACTTGGGCGTCAGCCTGTTCGTCAAGGAGGGGCGTGGCCTTAAACTCACAGATGCGGGCGTGCGGCTGCGCGATGCCAGCGGCGAAGCGTTCGAGCGTTTGAGAGACGTGTGTGCGGAACTCACCCAGACCGGCGCCGACGCCCCCTTCGTACTCGGCTGTTCGGGCAGTTTACTGGCACGCTGGTTGATTCCGCGCCTTGGCCGCCTGAACGCTGACTTGCCGGACCTGCGCCTGCACTTGTCGGCGGGTGATGGTGATCTGGACCCGCGTCGTCCGGGGTTGGATGCGTTGCTGGTGTTCGCCGAACCGCCGTGGCCGGCCGATATGCAGGTATACGAGTTGGCCAGTGAGCGTATCGGCCCGGTCATGAGCCCGCGATTCAGCGGTTATGAGCGTCTGCGTCAGGCGCCTGCGTCGGCGTTGTGCGGTGAAGCGCTGCTGCACACCACGTCACGGCCCCAGGCGTGGCCCAGTTGGGCGCAGCAATACGGCATCGCACCGAATGCGTTGAAGCACGGGCAAGGGTTCGAGCATTTGTATTATTTGCTGGAGGCGGCTGTGGCCGGGCTGGGGGTGGCGATCGCGCCGCAGCCGCTGGTGGCGCAAGATCTGCTGGCCGGTCGCCTGGTGGCGCCTTGGGGGTTCAGCGAAACCCCGGCGCACCTGGCATTGTGGCTACCCAAGCGCGCCGCGGATGGGCGCGCCCGGCAGCTGGCGCAATGGCTCAAGACAGAGCTGTCGCGCCAACCGATTCAGTCACCGCGCTTGCACAGCAAGTAAGCCGCCAGCAGACCCAGCGCGCCAACGGCAACGCCGGCAGTGGTCCAAGGGTGCTCTTGCGCGTAATCGCGAGTTGCCACGCCGGTTTCGCGCAATTTCACTTTGCTTTCTTCATAGGCATCGGTGATCAGATGACGGGAGTGCTTGAGCGCATTCTCGGCATTGCTTTTCAGGGCCTTCAAGGTTTTGCGCGACTCATCCGACGCATCGTCCTTGAGGCTTTCAAGGGACTTGAGCAGGCTCGAAATCTCGGCTTCCATGCTTTCCAGCGACGCTTTGCGTAAAGAAGTGTTAGCCATGTGGATTCTCCTGAAGTGATTGAGTGGCGTGTGTAGATACCGACTGCTGGGTTTTCAGAAAGTGCAGTAAATCTGAACTTTCAGGTAGGAACGGTCGCCTGAAGCAGTACGGATATTGACTGCTAGGCTTCTTAAACATCCCTCAGGAGAAACCCCATGACCGATCACCACACTTACAAAAAAGTTGAACTGGTAGGTTCGTCCACCACCACTATCGAGGATGCGATCCAGAACGCATTGGCCGAGGCCAGCAAAAGCCTCAAGCACCTGGAATGGTTTGAAGTGACTGAAACGCGCGGTCATATCGAAGATGGCAAGGTCGCCCACTATCAGGTCACTCTGAAGGTGGGATTCCGAATTGCCAGCAGTTGATCCTGTGAGTTGAACTTGCTGACTGGCCGATTGCCATAACCTGCGCTACAACGTTCGGGTGCCGATGCCAATGCGTCGGCACGTTCTATTGGATCAGCGCAAGGAAGTAACGGATGAAGAAGCTTCTGTTAGCCGTAGGTTTGTTGAGCCTGGCAGGTACCGCCCTGGCGGCGGGCAAGTCGTGTGAAGACCTCAAAAGTGAAATTGCGGCGAAAATCGACGCCAAAGGGGCTTCGGGCTATTCGCTGGAAGTCGTCGACAAAGGCGCTTCTACCGACGCCAAAGTGGTCGGCACTTGCGAGGGCGGCACCAAGGAAATCGTCTACAAACGCGGTTAACCCCGTGTTGCAGACATGAAAAACCGACGCGGGTGCGTCGGTTTTTTTTCGACTGGGGTTAGGTCAGCCCTTCATCAGCTGCGCCAGCAACTCGTAGGAATGAATCCGGTCCGCGTGCTCGTACAGGTCGCAGGTGAAGATCAACTCATCCGCGCCGGTCTGTTCGATCAGCACCTCGAGCTTGGCGCGAATCTTCGCCGGGCTGCCGACCATGGCCAGGCCGAGGAAGCTGCCGACCGCGTCCTTTTCATGGGGCAGCCATAGGCCATCCATGCTTTTCACCGGTGGGCGCTGCACCAGACTTTGGCCGCGCATCAGCGCGAGAATGCGCTGGTAGACGGAGGTCGCCAGGTAATCGGCCTGTTCGTCGGTATCGGCCGCCACCAGCGGAATGCCCAGCATCACGTAGGGTTTGTCCAACACAGCCGAAGGCTTGAAGTGATTGCGGTACACGCGAATCGCTTCGTGCATTAAACGGGGTGCGAAATGGGAGGCGAAGGCGTAGGGCAAACCACGCTCGCCGGCCAGTTGCGCGCTGAACAGGCTCGAACCCAGCAGCCAGACAGGCACGTTGGTACCGGTGCCGGGGACGGCGATAACCCGTTGGTCGGGGGTGCGCGGGCCCAGGTAGGCCATCAGTTCGGCCACGTCCTCGGGGAAATCGTCAGCGCTGCCGGAGCGCTCACGGCGCAGGGCGCGGGCGGTCATCTGGTCGGAACCGGGGGCGCGACCCAGGCCCAGGTCAATGCGGCCCGGGTACAGGCTTTCGAGGGTGCCGAATTGCTCGGCGATTACCAGCGGCGCGTGATTGGGCAGCATCACACCGCCGGAACCGACACGAATCGTCGAGGTGCCACCGGCCAGATACCCCAGCAACACCGAAGTGGCCGAGCTGGCGATGCCGTCCATATTGTGGTGTTCGGCTACCCAGAAACGGTTGTAGCCGAACTTTTCCACATGCTGAGCCAGGTCCAGGGAATTGCGCAGCGATTGTGCCGGGCTACCATTGGCGCGTACGGGCACCAGGTCGAGGGCGGAAAACTTAACGTCGGACAGCGATTTCATAAGCCTGCTTCTCCAATTGAGGGCGCAGGCTTTTAAGACGAACCAAAACCTGCCGCTTCATGTGCATCCTCCATGCAATGAGGGCATATACCCGAGATTCAATAGCTGGCCTGAAATTTCCTACTAAACTGCTGGGTTTCTCTTACAAGATGAACTTTGCCCGAGCATCTATCCTCAGAACCTTACTGAAGCAAAACCACCGTTCGAGGAGAAAGCTATGAGTATTGTTAAAAAGGCATCCGCGCATTGGGAAGGTGATCTGAAGACTGGTGTGGGCTCCATCTCCACCGAAACCGGTGTGCTGCGCGAAGCGCCCTACGGCTTCAAGGCCCGTTTCGAGGGCGGCAAGGGCACCAACCCGGAAGAGCTGATCGGTGCGGCCCATGCGGGCTGTTTCTCCATGGCGTTTTCCATGATTCTGGGCGATGCGGGCCTCAAGGCCGACAGCATCGACACCCAGGCCGACGTGACGCTGGATCAGGTCGAAGGGGGTTTTGCGATCACCGCCGTACACCTGACGCTCAAAGCCAAGATCCCAGGCGCCAGCCAGGCGCAATTCGATGAATTGAGCAAAAAGGCCAAGGAAGGGTGCCCGGTGTCCAAGGTTCTGAATGCAACCATCACTCTGGATGGCACGCTGGTTAACTGACACAACAGGTCCAAGGTGGGAGGGGCAAGCCTGCTCCCCCACTTTGTGCTGCGTTAAATAAGAACTCCCGTTTCGCACCTGTGGTCCTATACCCTATGCAGCCTAGGCGCACACTCGTGCGCAATGCATTCAGGGAGCTTCAACCATGAAACGTTTTGCCTTGGCGATCATCTGCGGTGTGTTGGCCACATCGGCCGTGGCCGCTCCAAAAGATTGTGAAGAGCTCAGGAAAGAGATCGAAGTGAATATCCAGGCCAAGGCGATTCCGTCCTACACCCTGGAAATCATCACCGCCGAAGAAGCCAAGAACCACGACAGTGCCATGATTGTTGGCTCGTGCGAAAACGGCACCAAGCGCATCATCTACCAGAAGAACAACGACTGATCAGAGGCAGTTCACACTGCGTTCCTCTGCCAGCAACTGGCGGGCGGAGTCATACAGTCGGATGTTGGGCGTAAAGGCCAGCGAGCGGCCTTCCAGCACATAGCGTTGGCCAGCCTGGAAGTGGTCGTACTGCAACGTCATGAAGCAGGTTCGATATTGCATCTGGCTGAGCCCTCCCAGCCCGCCACCCGCCGGTACCTCAAAGTCAAAGCGCACCATCAGCTCGTGGGCGCCGGTTGGTATCTGGAAGTAGCGTCCGTCTTCGAGATTCTTGCCGTCCAGACGCTGTGCCATCAACAGTTTGGCGCCTGGTGTGGGGGTGATGAAATCGACCCATGCCTGATGCGGGTCGGCGGGCGGTACCGGTGTCGTTGTGCAGGCACTCGAGAGCAAGGCAACAACGGCAACTAAGAACAGGCGCATGGCAAAGTCTCAATGCAGGGGGACGTTTGAGTATAAACACCTCTGGACGTGGAAAATTCCCGCGCGGCACGCCAGTCTGGCGCACAGGGTATCCAGGAGCAGTCGGAACATGATCAGGCGTTTACTTACAGGTGGGTTGGCCGTGCTGCTCGGCGGGTGCTCCAGCGTCAGTTACTACAGCCAATTGGCGAGCGGCCAATGGCAGTTATTACGTGCCCGCGAGCCGGTGGCTCAGGTAATCAGTGACCCGACGCGCCCGCAGGTACTGCGCGACCACCTGGTGCAAGCACAAAAAGCGCGCACCTTCGCCAGCGAACACCTGCACCTGCCTGACAACCTGAGTTACCGGTTGTACGCAGACATCGGCCGTCCCTATGTGGTCTGGAATGTCTTCGCCACGCAGGAATTTTCTCTGACGCCTCAAAACCATTGCTTTCCCATCGCCGGCTGTGTGGCCTATCGCGGCTATTACAACCAGGGCGCGGCGCGTGGCGAGGCGGCGGTGTTGAAGTTACAGGGCATGGACGTGGCAATCGGCGGCGTGGAGGCGTATTCCACTTTAGGATGGTTCGATGACCCGATCATGAATTCGATGATGAACTGGGGCGACGAGCGGCTGGCCACGTTGATTTTTCATGAGCTCGCTCACCAGCGTTTCTATGTGAAAGACGACACTGAGTTCAACGAGTCGTTTGCCACCTTTGTCGAGCAGGAAGGCACCCGCCAGTGGCGGGCTGCGCGCAGCCTGGCACCGCTCAGCGATGCACAGGCGCAGCAACGTGACCAGTTTATCCGCTTGATCCTGGACACCCGTCACCGCCTGGAAAAACTCTACGCGCAGCCTCTGGCCCCGGACGTGATGCGTCAGGCCAAAGCGGCGCAGTTCGAGCAATTGCGCCGCGACTACCGGCAACTGCGCGACACCCAATGGGCCGGTGACAAACGCTATGACGCCTGGGTCAACCAACCTATGAACAACGCAAGGCTGTTGCCGTTCGGGCTGTATGACCAATGGGTGCCGGCGTTTGCGGCGTTGTTTGCGCAGCAACAGGGGGATTGGGTGAAGTTCTACGCCGCGGTGGAAAAGTTGGGCGAGTTGCCGGTGGTGCAGCGTAAGGCTGCGTTGAGGCAGTTGGAGGGTGTGGGTCTGTAGGGCCTCATCGGGGGCAAGCCCCGTCCCACCTTTTTAGGCTGCACAGCTTGCCCCCGATGACGATTTTTAAGGCCGCTGCAAAAACGCCCGGTGCATCGCGGCCAATGTCTCGAAATGCCAGGTCGGCGCTTCGGCATTCAATTCTTCAAAGCTGCCAAAACCATACCCCACCGCCGCCGAATCCAGCCCATTGCTGCGGGCGCCGATCAGGTCGTGCTTGCGATCGCCGATCATCAAGGTGCTGGCCGGGTCCAGGCCCTCTTCTTTCATCAGGTGCGCAAGCAGCTCGACTTTATCGGTGCGCGTGCCGTCCAGTTCGCTGCCGTAAATCACCTTGAAATGCTTGGCAAAGTCGAAATGACGGGCAATTTCCCGGGCAAATTCCCACGGCTTGGAGGTGGCGATGTACAACTGACGCCCTTGCTGGTTGAGTGCCTCCAGCAATGGCATCACGCCGTCAAATACGCGGTTTTCATACAGCCCGGTAACCTTGAAGCGTTCGCGATAGTAATTCACCGCGTCCCAGGCTCTGGCTTCATCGAAGTCATAGAACTGCATAAAGGCTTGCAGTAACGGCGGACCGATGAAATGTTCCAGCCGGGTCAGGTCCGGTTCATCGATACCCAACTTGGCGAGGGCGTACTGGATCGAACGGGTGATGCCTTCGCGCGGGTCGGTGAGGGTGCCGTCCAGGTCGAACAGCACGGTGGAGTAATGCAGGCTCATCGGTCGAATCCTTCAGCCAGGTGCAGGTCTTTGAGCTTCACGTAGTTCGCCGCGCTGTAGGTGAAAAAGGCGCGTTCCTTGTCAGTCAGCGCACGGACTTGTTTGACCGGGCTGCCGACATACAAAAAACCGCTCTCCAGCGTCTTGCCCGGCGGCACCAGGCTGCCGGCGCCGATGATCACGTCATCTTCCACCACCGCGCCGTCCATCACGATGCTGCCCATGCCGATCAGAATACGGCTGCCAACCGTACAGCCATGCAGCATGACCTTGTGGGCGATGGTCACATCGTCGCCGATCAGCAGCGGAAAACCGTCGGGGTTGAAGGGCCCGGCGTGGGTGATGTGCAGCACGCAGCCATCCTGGATGCTGGTGCGCGCGCCGATACGGATGCGGTGCATGTCGCCGCGAATCACCGTCAGCGGCCATACGGAGCTGTCGGGGCCGATTTCGACATCGCCGATCACCACCGCCGACATATCGACAAAAGCCCCGGCGCCCAGGGTTGGCGTGTGGTTCTGATAGGTGCGAAGGGTCACGATAGCTTCTCTCTCTTCTGCTGATAGCTGCGGTGGGCATTGATTGTAATTAAGATGGCCCCATCTTTGTTCTTACATGTTTCTCCAGCCAAGGTGCCCACCGTGAGCGCGAACAACCCTCTTCTGCAGCCCTACGACCTGCCGCCGTTCTCGGCGATCCGTGCCGAGCACGTTCAGCCGGCCATCGAACAGATCCTCGCCGACAACCGCGTTGCCATCGAAGGCATCCTGCAAAGCCAAGGGAAAAATCCGACATGGGCAGGCCTGGTCCTGGCTATGGATGAACTCAATGACCGCCTGGGCGCAGCCTGGAGCCCGGTGAGCCACCTCAACGCCGTGTGCAACAGCGCCGAACTGCGCGAAGCCTACGAGGCGTGCCTGCCGGCATTGAGTGCTTATTCCACTGAAATGGGCCAGAACCGCGAGTTGTTCCAGGCCTTCGAAGCCTTGGCCAACAGCCCGGAAGCCGCAGGCTTCGATGTGGCGCAAAAAACCATCCTGGAACACTCCCTGCGCGACTTCCGCCTGTCGGGTATCGATCTGCCGCCCGAGCAGCAAAAACGTTATGCCGAAGTGCAAAGCAAACTCTCCGAGCTGGGCAGCAAGTTTTCCAACCAATTGCTCGACGCTACCCAGGCCTGGACCAAGCACGTCACCGATGAAGCCACCCTCGCTGGCCTGACCGACTCGGCCAAGGCGCAGATGGCCGCCGCCGCTCAGGCCAAGGGCCTCGACGGTTGGCTGATCACCCTGGAATTCCCTAGCTACTATGCGGTGATGACCTACGCTCAGGACCGCGCCCTGCGTGAAGAAATTTACGCTGCCTACTGCACCCGTGCGTCGGATCAGGGCCCGAATGCCGGCCAGAACGATAACGGCCCGGTGATGGAACAGATCCTGGATCTGCGTCAGGAACTGGCCAGCCTGCTGGGCTACGCCTCGTTCTCCGAACTGAGCCTGGCCACCAAAATGGCCGAGTCCAGCGACCAGGTGCTGAGCTTCCTGCGTGACCTGGCCAAGCGCAGCAAGCCGTTTGCAGCCCAGGATCTGGAGCAGCTCAAGGCCTACGCCGCCGAACAGGGTTGCGCCGATTTGCAGAGCTGGGACAGCGGGTATTACGGCGAAAAGCTGCGCGAGCAGCGCTACAGCGTTTCCCAGGAAGCCCTGCGCGCCTACTTCCCGATCGACAAGGTGCTCAGCGGCCTGTTCGCTATCGTGCAGCGCCTGTATGGCATCGAGATCGCCGAGCAAAAAGGCTTCGACACCTGGCACCCGGACGTTCGCCTGTTTGAAATCAAGGAAAACGGCCAGCACGTCGGGCGCTTCTTCTTTGACCTGTACGCCCGCGCCAACAAGCGCGGCGGTGCCTGGATGGACGGTGCGCGCGACCGTCGCCGCACTGTCGATGGCGTGCTGCAAAGCCCGGTGGCCAATCTGGTGTGCAACTTCACCCCGGCCGACAGCGGCAAGCCTGCTCTGCTGACCCATGATGAAGTCACCACGCTGTTCCACGAATTCGGCCACGGCCTGCACCACCTGTTGACCCGTGTCGAACACGCCGGTGTCTCCGGGATCAACGGCGTGGCGTGGGATGCGGTGGAGTTGCCGAGCCAGTTCATGGAGAACTGGTGCTGGGAGCCGGAAGGCCTGGCGCTGATCTCCGGCCACTATGAAACCGGCGAACCACTGCCCCAGGACCTGCTGGAAAAGATGCTCGCGGCGAAGAACTTCCAGTCCGGCCTGATGATGGTGCGGCAACTGGAGTTCTCGCTGTTCGACTTCGAATTGCATGCCACTCATGGCGATGGTCGCAGCGTGGCCCAGGTGCTTGAAGGCATACGTGACGAGGTTTCGGTCATGCGTCCGCCGGCCTACAACCGGTTCCCCAACAGCTTTGCGCACATCTTCGCCGGTGGTTATGCAGCGGGTTATTACAGCTACAAATGGGCCGAAGTGCTGTCGGCGGATGCCTTCTCCAAGTTTGAAGAAGAAGGCGTGCTCAATGCTGAAACCGGCCGTGCGTTCCGCGATGCGATCCTGGCGCGTGGCGGTTCCCAGGCGCCGATGGTGCTGTTCGTCGATTTCCGCGGCCGCGAGCCGTCCATTGACGCACTGTTGCGTCACAGCGGCCTGAGTGAGGATGCAGCAGCATGAGCGAAGGGCCTGTGATCACCAAAAAGCAATTTATCGCCGGGGCCGTGTGCCCCGCGTGCAGCGAGCCGGATAAGTTGAAAATGTGGACCGAGGACAGCGTGCCCCATCGCGAATGCGTGGCCTGCGGCTACACCGATACGCTCAATGACCAAGGCTTGTCGGTGCCCAAGGAATTGGGCACGCGGGTTAATACCTCAGCGCTGAAAGTGCCGGACCCAAAGGTGCAGGCGGTGCAATTCTTTCCAAATCCGAAGTTGAAAAAGGACTGAGCACACCCAGAGCAGGCGGCGCGTCCATTCAACCGGACCGCTGCTGCCTGATCCGTTTCTACTCCTTCTGCTCACTGCCTGTCGTGGAAATCCATTGCTTCATCGAACACAGCGCAAACGCGCTGGTGCTGCAATCCCCGGTGGCCAAGGCAGTGCGTAATTTGTCGATATCGGCGCGCATCATGTAGCGAACACCGTCCTTGAAGCCATTACTGCTGCCAAACCCGCCCAACGTCATTTCGTTCAGCGCATCCTCTTTGCTCCACCCTTGAATCACCACCCGATACATCGCCGCCATCAGGCCGGTGCGGTCCGAGCCGTGCTTGCAGTGCATCAACACCGAGCCATTGGCTTCTGCCTGTCGGATTGCGCGCAATGCGGCCAATACATCTGAATCGTCTACGTGGTTGGTGCGATACGTCAGCTGCACTTGTTTGATATCGGAGTCGGCGAGCCAGCTGTCATCGGATTCGGGCAGGAAGTTGATGACGGTGCCAACGTTCAGTTTTTCCAGCAGAGGCAGCGCGCGGCTGTCCGGCAAGCCGCTGCGGTAGAGCGTGGGCGTCATCTGGTGCAAGTTGTAGTGAGCGTCGATCGGTTGGGCCCATTCGGGGGACCGGACGGAAGTGACGATTGCGTCGGCCTGCACAGAAACATTGGCGAATAGACTGACGAGCGCCAGGCACAGGGCAGGTAACACGGGGTGTTTCAGCATGGTCGACGTAACCGAAAGGAGGTGGTGAGTGGTCGTCAGAGTGGGTGACGTCGAGTCAATGCCGTGTGAGGCGTTCGTCAAAGAAACGTGATCGGCGAGCAGCGCTGCCGCTGTTTTCTGAGCTGAATCGATTCCCTTGATGCTTAGCCTGCTATCATTCGTAACTATTCATGACAGCCGCGTTCTATCTATCTGAACAGGTTGGATCCAATAGCTGTTCATATTCCCCAAGCCGCTCGCTAGAAGCGGCTGATCAATCCGTGACCACATGATGAGGTGCACCCATGTCTGATCAAGATCAAGACAACCCCCGGCGTGATTTTTTGCGCAAATCCTTGACCTTGATCCCGGTGGTCACGGTTGCCAGTACCAGCTTGGGTGGTTCGATGCTGATGGCGACGCCTGAACCGGTCCAGGCCAGTCCGGCTAGGCCAGCAGTTAGCGAAAAAGCCTACGAACCCAGCTACTTCACGGCTGAGGAATGGGCGTTTATTCACGCCGCAGTCGCGCGCTTGATCCCTGCCGATGACCAAGGCCCCGGCGCCCTTGAAGCGGGTGTGCCTGAGTACATCGACCGTCAGATGAACACGCCCTATGCCAGCGGTGCGCTGTGGTACATGCAGGGGCCGTTCAACGCCGATGCCGCACCGGAGATGGGCTGGCAGAGCAAGCTGGTGCCCAAGGAAATTTATCGCCTGGGCATTGCTGCGACGGATGCATGGTCCAAGGCGTTCAACGGCAAGGTCTTTGCCGCTCAAGACAGCGCTACCCAGGAGGACATGCTGCGTCGCCTGGAAGCTGGCGGCGGTGAAGTGGCCGACCATTTCGAGGCGGTGCCGGCCAGGATGTTCTTCAATCTGTTGCTGCAAAACACCAAGGAAGGTTTCTTCTGCGACCCGATTCACGGCGGCAATAAAGGTATGGTCGGCTGGACCCTGATCGGCTTCCCCGGCGCGCGCGCCGACTTCATGGATTGGGTGGAACGCAACGAGCAATACCCCTTCCCGGCAGTTTCCATCCGCGGCGAGAGGGCATAAACATGGCGACCATCATGAAAAAAGTCGATGCGGTGATCGTAGGTTTTGGCTGGACCGGCGCGATCATGGCCAAGGAGCTGACGGAAGCGGGTTTGAACGTGGTTGCGCTGGAGCGCGGCCCGATGCAGGACACTTACCCCGATGGCAACTATCCCCAGGTCATCGACGAACTGACCTACAGCGTACGTAAAAAACTCTTCCAGGACATTTCCAAAGAGACCGTGACCATTCGCCATAGCGTGAATGACGTCGCCCTGCCCAACCGTCAGCTGGGCGCATTTCTGCCGGGCAACGGTGTGGGTGGAGCGGGCCTGCATTGGTCCGGCGTGCATTTCCGTGTCGACCCGATCGAGTTGCGCATGCGCAGCCACTATGAAGAGCGCTACGGCAAGCATTTCATTCCCAAGGACATGACTATCCAGGACTTCGGCGTCAGTTACGAAGAGCTGGAGCCGTTCTTTGATTACGCGGAGAAAGTCTTCGGCACCTCCGGCCAGGCCTGGACCGTCAAGGGTCAAGTGGTGGGTGAAGGCCGCGGCGGTAACCCTTATGCGCCGGACCGCTCCAACCCGTTCCCGCTGGAGTCGCAGAAAAACACCGTCTCTGCACAGCTGTTTCAGAAGGCGGCTGCCGAGGTGGGTTACAAACCCTACAACCTGCCATCCGCCAACACTTCGGGGCCATACACAAACCCCTACGGGGCGCAGATGGGGCCGTGCAATTTCTGCGGGTTCTGCAGTGGCTATGTCTGCTACATGTACTCCAAGGCGTCGCCTAACGTAAACATCCTGCCGGCGCTGCGGCAGGTGCCGAATTTCGAACTGAGGCCCAATTCCCACGTACTCAAGGTCAATCTCGACAGTACCAAGAGCAAGGCCACCGGCGTGACCTACATCGACGGCCAGGGTCGCGAGTGCGAGCAGCCGGCGGACTTGGTGATTCTTGGCGCGTTCCAGTTCCACAACGTGCGCTTGATGCTGCTGTCGGGTATCGGCAAGCCTTACGACCCGATCAGTGGCGAAGGCGTGGTGGGCAAGAATTTCGCTTACCAGAACATGGCCACCATCAAGGCGTTCTTCGACAAAGACACGCACACCAATAACTTCATCGGTGCAGGCGGCAACGGTGTGGCCATCGATGACTTCAACGCCGATAACTTCGACCACGGCCCCCACGGTTTCGTCGGCGGCTCGCCGATGTGGGTCAACCAGGCCGGCAGCCGGCCGATCGCCGGCACGTCCAATCCTCCAGGTACGCCCGCCTGGGGCAGTGCCTGGAAGCGCGCCACCGCTGATTACTACACCCATCAGGTGTCGATGGATGCCCACGGCGCCCATCAATCCTACCGGGGTAATTACCTGGATCTGGACCCGGTCTACCGCGATGCCTACGGCCTGCCATTGCTGCGGATGACATTCGATTGGCAGGAAAACGACATCAAGATGAACCGCTTCATGGTCGAGAAGATGGGCAAGGTCGCTCAGGCAATGAACCCCAAGGCGATCGCCGTGTTGGGCAAGAAGGTCGGTGAGCACTTCAACACTGCGTCTTACCAGACCACCCACCTCAACGGTGGCGCGATCATGGGCACCGACCCGAAAACCAGTGCGTTGAACCGCTACCTGCAATGCTGGGATGTACACAACGTGTTTGTCCCGGGCGCATCCGCTTTCCCACAAGGCTTGGGCTACAACCCTACCGGCCTGGTGGCGGCACTGACTTATTGGTCGGCCCGTGCGATTCGCGAGCAGTACCTGAAAAATCCCGGCCCGCTGGTTCAGGCATAAGGAGCGATGAGCATGAAAACATTCGTTATCGCGACCTTGGCGCTGCTCAGCAGTTGCTCGATCAGCGCCGCAGAAACCGACCTGGTCAAGCAGGGCGAATACCTCGCTCGTGCCGGTGACTGCGTGGCCTGCCACACCGCCAAGGGCGGCAAACCCTTCGCCGGTGGCCTGCCGATGGAAACCCCCATCGGTGTGATCTATTCCACCAACATCACCCCGGACAAGACCGGCCTGGGTGATTACAGCTTCGAGGACTTCGACAAGGCCGTGCGCCATGGTGTCGCCAAAAGCGGTAGTACGCTTTACCCAGCCATGCCCTACCCGTCTTACGCTCGTGTCAGCGAAAGCGATATGCAGGCGTTGTACGCGTATTTCATGAAAGGCGTCGAGCCGGTCGCCCAGGAGAACAAGGACAGCGATATTCCCTGGCCGTTGAGCATGCGCTGGCCGTTGACGGCGTGGCGCTGGATGTTTGCGCCGGCCGTTGAGGACTACCAGGCCAAGGCGGGGGCCGACCCGGTGATCAGTCGCGGCGCCTATCTGGTGGAGGGCCTTGGCCACTGTGGCGCGTGCCATACGCCGCGCGCCCTGACCATGCAGGAAAAAGCCCTGAGTGCTCAGGACGGCAGCGCGTTTCTGTCCGGCAGTGCGCCGTTGGAAGGCTGGATCGCCAAAAGCCTGCGCGGTGACCACAAGGACGGGCTCGGTAGTTGGAGCGAGGAACAATTGGTGCAATTTCTCAAGACCGGTCGCAGCGACCGCAGCGCAGTGTTTGGCGGCATGAGCGATGTGGTAGTGCACAGCATGCAGTACCTGTCGCAAGACGACCTGACGGCTATCGCCCGGTACCTCAAGAGTCTGCCGGTGGTGGACCCCAAGGATCAGCCGCACCAGTACGACAAGCAGGTGGCGCAAGCCCTGTGGAAGGGCGACGACAGCCAGCGCGGCGCCTCGGTGTATATCGACAACTGCGCGGCGTGCCACCGTACCGACGGGCATGGTTATACGCGGGTGTTCCCGGCGCTGGCGGGCAACCCGGTGTTGCAGACGGCGGACGCGACGTCGCTGATCAACATCGTGTTGAACGGCGGCACTTTGCCGGCCACCCACACGGCGCCGTCCACCTTCACCATGCCGGCGTTCGCCTGGCGTCTTTCGGATCAGGAAGTGGCGGATGTGGTGAGTTTTATCCGTGGCAGTTGGGGCAACCAGGGAGCGCCGGTAAAGGCCAGTGAAGTGGCGGACCTGCGCAAAAACGACATGCGCACCACCTCGGGTGACGATCTGGGGCAAGTGACGCAAAAGCACTGACAGTGTGCTGACCCGCCAAACGGCACTGGTCAGATCCTTCGCGCCTCGATACTGTATATAAAAACAGTATCGAGGCGTTCTTATGTCCACTGCGCTGCCACCCCGTGGCCGGGGCACGGCCACTAACCTGCACAACCGCTTTGCGCCCACGGTCAGCGTGGCCGAGGACGACGGCTGGCACCAGGAAGTGCCGCCGACCCAAGGCACTGAAGTGCGCATTGAAACGGCCAAGACCATCATCACCCGTAATAACTCGCCGGATTTGCCGTTCGACCGTTCGATCAACCCCTATCGCGGCTGCGAACACGGCTGCATCTACTGCTACGCGCGGCCCAGCCATGCCTATTGGGACATGTCCCCGGGGCTGGATTTCGAAACCAAGCTGATCGCCAAGAGCAACGCGGCTGACGTGCTGGAGCAGCAACTGTCCAAGCCCGGCTACGTGTGCGCACCGATCAACCTGGGTTCCAATACCGATCCCTACCAGCCCATTGAGCGCGAGTACCGCATCACCCGCCAGCTCCTGGAGGTGCTGCTGCGCTACCGACACCCGGTGACCATCATCACCAAGGGCTCGCTGATTCTGCGCGACCTGGATCTGCTCACCGAGCTGGCGCGCCAGCGTCTGGTGGCGGTGATGATCAGCCTCACCAGCCTGGACGACGAACTCAAGCGCATCCTTGAGCCGCGCACGGCGGCGCCCAAGGCGCGGTTGCGGGCGATTCGAGTGATGCGTGAGGCGGGGATACCGGTGGGCGTACTGTGTTCGCCGATGATCCCGATGATCAACGACAGCGAACTGGAAAGCCTTTTGGCCGAGGCCCATACCGCCGGAGCCCAGAGCGCGGCCTACATGATGTTGCGCCTGCCGCTGGAGGTGGCGCCGCTGTTCGAGGAGTGGCTGGCGGCGCATTACCCGCAGCGCGCCGCCCATGTGATGAGCCTGGTGCGCCAGGTGCGGGGCGGTGAGGTGTATGACAGTCGATTTGGCGTACGCATGCGCGGTGAAGGGCCGTTTGCCGACCTGCTGGCGCAGCGCTTCAGCAAAGCGATCAAGCGCCTGGGTATGGATCGCCGGGAGGGCTTCAATCTGGATTGCGAGGCGTTCTGCCCACCGGGCAGACAAATGGCATTGTTGTAGACTGGCTGGGAAGAATGCACCGCTACTGTAGGAATAGTCGCGTTTTGATATCACTGAAACCCGCGATCTAGAGCGGTTCATTCAGTTTGAGTTAAGTTTCGATGGTTACCTTGTTCGGCGAGTGACTGATGAGTCGGCCCTGGAGCCCGCGGCGTTTTACAACTATTCCACTATCCAGGCGTCGAACTGAGCTGAAAACTCCCCTGCATTAATCAAGAGGATGAATCATGAGTGATAAGGATAAACAGCCGTTGGCTGCGTCGGCATCAGCCCCTCAGGTGGCGGAATCCGCCGATGCAGCGCTGCAGCATATCGTTGACGGTTTTTTGCATTTCCATCACGACGTCTTCCCTCAGCAGGAAGAACTCTTCAAGAAACTCGCCACGGCCCAGAGCCCGAGGGCGATGTTTATTACCTGCGCCGACTCGCGCATCGTCCCTGAACTGATTACTCAAAGTTCGCCCGGCGACCTGTTCGTTACCCGTAACGTCGGTAACGTAGTGCCCCCATACGGGCAGATGAACGGCGGTGTGTCCACGGCAATCGAGTACGCGGTACTCGCCCTCGGGGTACAACACATCATCGTTTGCGGGCATTCCGATTGCGGCGCCATGCGCGCGGTCCTCAACCCCGACAGCCTGGAGAAGATGCCGACGGTCAAGGCCTGGCTGCGGCACGCCGAGGTCGCCAAGGCCATGGTTCATGACAACTGCGACTGCGCCAATGAAGGCGAGAGCATGAAGGTGCTGACCGAAGAAAACGTCATCGCCCAGTTGCAGCATTTGCGCACCCACCCTTCGGTGGCTTCGCGCATGGCCAACGGTCAGTTGTTTATCCATGGCTGGATTTACAACATCGAGACCAGCGAAATTCGCGCTTACGATGCGGATGAATCGGCGTTCCGACCGTTGAGCGGTTCCGGACCTATCCCTTGCGCGACGCCTAAAGCGCGCTTCTAAAACACTTCCCTGCCGGGTAAAGCGGTGGCTGCCATGGACGCAGCCAGGCTTTACCGCGCCCGGCGAATGCCTCGGGAGAGCCATCATGCGTGCTGCTCAATTGAAAGCTGTATTGCCACGGGAGTTGCTTGCTTCGGTGGTTGTGTTTCTGGTCGCCCTGCCCTTGTGCATGGGTATCGCCATTGCGTCCGGCATGCCGCCGGCCAAGGGCCTGATCACCGGTATTATCGGTGGCCTCGTGGTGGGCTGGCTGGCGGGGTCGCCGCTGCAAGTCAGCGGCCCGGCGGCGGGTTTGGCGGTGCTGGTGTTCGAGTTGGTGCGCCAGCACGGCATGCTGATGCTGGGGCCGATCCTGTTGTTGGCGGGGTTTCTGCAACTGGCGGCCGGGCGTTTGCGTCTGGGCTGCTGGTTCCGCGTGACGGCACCGGCGGTGGTCTACGGCATGCTGGCGGGCATTGGCGTGCTGATTGTGCTGTCGCAGATTCATGTGATGCTCGATGGCGCGCCCAAGCCTTCAGGGCTGGATAACCTGGCGGGCTTCCCGGCCGCACTGGTCGAAGCTATCCCCACCCTCGGCGGCGGCCTCGGCTGGCAGGCGGGAGTGCTCGGCTTGTCCACGATGCTGGTGATGTACCTGTGGGACAAGCTGCGCCCGCAGTCGCTGCGCTTCGTGCCGGGCGCCCTGCTCGGTGTCGGCCTGGCCACGGTCACCAGCCTGGTGCTGGCGTTGCAGGTCAAGCGGGTTGAGGTGCCCGAGAACCTCGCCGACGCGATCGACTGGCTGCGCCCCAGCGACCTGCTCAACCTGGCCGACCCACAATTGCTGATCGCCGCGTTTGCCGTTGCGTTTATTGCCAGTGCCGAAACCCTGCTCTCCGCGGCCGCTGTGGATCGCATGCACAGTGGTCAACGTTCCGATTTCGACAAGGAATTGTCCGCCCAAGGCGTAGGCAACATGCTGTGCGGCCTGGTGGGCGCCTTGCCGATGACCGGTGTAATCGTGCGCAGTTCGGCCAACGTACAGGCTGGTGCTACCACGCGATTGTCTGCCATGTTTCACGGCGTGTGGCTGCTGGGTTTTGTGCTGCTGCTGTCGAGCGTGCTGCAAAGCATTCCGGTGGCGAGCCTGGCGGGTGTGCTGGTGTACACCGGGATCAAGCTGGTTGACCTCAAGGCCTTCAAGGCATTGGGACGTTATGGCCGGATGCCGATGTTTACCTATGCCGCGACCGCACTGGCGATCATCTTCACCGACTTGCTGACCGGCGTGCTGGTGGGTTTTGGTCTGACGCTGGTCAAGCTCGCGTTCAAGGCGTCACGCTTGAAGGTGAGCCTGATTGATCTGCCTCAGGACGGTGAGATGGAGTTGCGCTTGATCGGCGCGGCGACATTTCTCAAAGTGCCGGCGCTGACCCAGGTGCTGTCGACCGTGCCGGCCGGCACCACTGTGCATGTGCCGCTCAATAACCTGAGTTACATCGATCATTCCTGTCTGGAGTTGCTGGAAGAATGGGGGCGGGCCAATGCTGCCAAAGGGTCGAAGTTGGTGATTGAAGCGCGAGGGTTGAAACGCAGGCTCGAAGGCCGCATCAGGATGACGACGGGGATCGGCTCGGCACCCTCTATCGGCTGACGGAGTCGAATCAACATGTGGGAGAGGACCGGCTCCCTCCCACATCAGATTGAAAGTTTAAGCCGGGCGATCCAGCGCCAGTTCAACCCCCAGCTGGCGGGAAAGGCACGGCCAGCGCTTCCACGCCGCTTCCGTTTCCGGGCTTTTGAGCTGCTCGCGATAGGCTTCGACGGATTCCAGCGCAAAGCTGTCTTCGTTGAGCATTTCATCCACGGCATGGTGTACGACTTCATCCAGTTGGTTGGCGAACGTTTCGCCGATCAACTGATGGGCAATCACGTTGGCCACGGTGGTATCCGCCGGAATCAGAGGCTGGCCAAAGTGTTTGATATACAAGTCGTTGACCTCTTCCACCAGACGATGGGCCAGGTACGCTTCGTCCAGCAGGCCGTCGAGCCCTTCATGACCTTCCAGCATGGCGGGCGGCTGCAGGAAAAAATGCTCGGCGATCTTCAGCACAGGCTTGATCTGGCTTTCGATACCGGCTTCGCGGGCCACGTCGTTGGCGGCCTCGAGCAACTCCGGGACAAGATCGATGTAAGCGGTGACGAAGCGGGTCATGACTAAGTTGCGATCATCATCAGCAAGGGAAATGGCCGAATGCAGATCCGGCAATTGTTTTTCCAGTTGCAGGGCAAGCTGGCCCGTTGTGGCTTCGTGTTGATGGGCACGGGAAATCTGCTCGCGCAATGCGGCGGTGTTCATGAAGGCTCCAGTCAAGCAGGTGTAGGAATAGGGACAGCATAAGTTAGCTCGTTTATACGAGCGGCTAAGACGCATTTGTCATAATTATTTCACGGTTATGCGCGGGGGTTATATCGAATAGCCATCGTTCGTCGGAAAAACGATTCCGCACCCGGGTTTATTGAGTTTCTCCGATCATTTTCGCTCATTTGCCCCTACACATTGCGGGGTTGCAGACCCTGTCTATACTCGGATTTGTACGCGATTAGCTGATGACGCCAGACTGCATAAGCAGGCAAGGCTAAGCGGTTGTAAGCAGTATGGAAGCCGCTCCCTTCGACGCAGGTGCACAACCGGCGGGATAACAAGAACGATAAGGGGAACTCGCAATGATGCGACATCCACATGTTTGGATGGGCCTCCTGTTGTGGTCGGTATTCGGCCAGGCGCACGCCGCCTGGACCACGAATATGGCGCCAGGGGCGACAGAAGTCAGTCACGCGGTGTTTGACCTGCACATGACCATTTTCTGGATCTGTGTAGTGATCGGCATCGTCGTGTTCGGCGCCATGTTCTGGTCGATGATCGTCCACCGCCGCTCCACCGGCCAGGTCGCGGCCAAGTTCCACGAGAGCACCACCGTGGAAATCCTCTGGACTGTCGTGCCCCTGCTGATCCTGATCGCGATGGCCATCCCGGCCACCAAGACCCTGATCAATATCTACGACAGCAGTGAGTCGGACATCGATATCCAGGTCACCGGCTACCAGTGGAAATGGCATTACAAATACCTGGGCCAGGATGTTGAATTCTTCAGCAACCTGGCTACGCCTGCCGAGCAGATCCGCAACCAGGCCACCAAGGGCGAGCACTACCTGCTGGAAGTCGACCAGCCGCTGGTGCTGCCGGTGGGCGCCAAGGTGCGCTTTCTGGTGACCGCCGCCGATGTGATCCACTCCTGGTGGGTGCCGGCGTTTGCGGTCAAGCGTGACGCCATCCCCGGATTCGTCAACGAAGCCTGGACCCGTATCGAAAAGCCTGGCCTCTACCGTGGTCAATGCGCTGAGCTGTGCGGCAAGGACCATGGCTTCATGCCCATCGTGGTGGAGGTCAAATCCAAGGCCGACTACGACACCTGGCTCGGCGAGCGCAAGGCCGACGCCGCCAAGCTCAAGGAGCTGACCTCCAAAGAGTGGACCCTTGAAGAGCTGGTGGCCCGTGGCGACAAGGTTTACCACACCACTTGCGTGGCCTGTCACCAGGCTGAGGGCCAGGGCTTGCCGCCGATGTTCCCGGCGCTCAAGGGCTCGAAAATTGCCACCGGGCCTGCGGCCGATCACCTGAGCCTTGTCTACCACGGTAAGCCTGGCACTGCGATGGCCGCGTTCGGCAAGCAGCTCTCGGAAGTGGATATCGCCGCCGTAGTGACCTACGAGCGCAACGCGTGGGGCAACAACAAGGGCGACATGGTCACGCCTAAAGATGTGTTGGCCATCAAGCAGGCGGAAAGCAAATGACTTCTTTCATTGCAAATGCCCTGAACCGCCCCGCCCCTTCTTTTGCAGGAGAACGGCCATGAGCGCTGTGATCGATGACCATGGCCACGCCAGTGACCACGCCCACGGCCCCGCCAAAGGATTGATGCGCTGGGTGCTGACCACCAACCACAAGGACATCGGCACGATGTATCTGTGGTTCGCCTTCACCATGTTCCTGCTGGGCGGCTCCTTCGCCATGGTGATCCGCGCCGAGTTATTTCAGCCGGGGTTGCAGATCGTGGAGCCGGCGTTCTTCAACCAGATGACCACGATGCACGGTCTGATCATGGTGTTCGGCGCGGTAATGCCGGCGTTTGTCGGCCTGGCCAACTGGATGATACCGCTGATGATCGGCGCGCCCGACATGGCGCTGCCACGCATGAACAACTTCAGCTTCTGGCTGTTGCCGGCGGCGTTCCTGTTGCTGGTGTCGACCTTGTTCACGCCGGGCGGAGGGCCGAATTTCGGCTGGACCTTCTATGCGCCGCTCTCCACCACGTATGCGCCGCAAAGCGTGACGTTTTTCATCTTCGCCATCCACCTGATGGGCATCAGCTCGATCATGGGTGCGATCAACGTGGTCGCCACCATCCTCAACCTGCGCGCCCCCGGCATGACGTTGATGAAGATGCCGCTGTTTGTGTGGACCTGGCTGATCACCGCCTTCCTGCTGATTGCGGTGATGCCGGTGCTGGCGGGCTGCGTGACCATGATGCTGATGGATATTCACTTCGGCACCAGCTTCTTCAGTGCCGCCGGTGGCGGTGATCCGGTGCTGTTCCAGCACGTGTTCTGGTTCTTCGGCCACCCCGAGGTGTACATCATGATCCTGCCGGCCTTCGGCGCCGTCAGCTCGATCATCCCGACTTTTTCGCGCAAGCCGCTGTTCGGCTACACCTCGATGGTCTACGCCACGGCGAGCATCGCGTTCCTGTCGTTCATCGTGTGGGCGCACCATATGTTCGTGGTGGGCATTCCGCTGGTGGGCGAGTTATTCTTCATGTACGCCACGTTGCTGATCGCCGTGCCGACGGGGGTGAAGGTGTTCAACTGGGTCAGCACCATGTGGCAAGGCTCGCTGACCTTCGAGACGCCGATGCTGTTCGCCGTGGCCTTCGTGATCCTGTTCACCATCGGCGGTTTCTCCGGCTTGATGCTGGCCATTGCGCCGGCGGACTTCCAATACCACGACACCTACTTCGTGGTGGCGCACTTCCATTACGTACTGGTGCCCGGCGCGATCTTCGGCATTTTCGCTTCGGCGTACTACTGGCTGCCGAAATGGACCGGCCACATGTACGACGAAACCCTGGGCAAGCTGCACTTCTGGCTGTCTTTCGTGGGCATGAACATGGCGTTCTTCCCGATGCACTTCGTGGGCCTGGCCGGCATGCCGCGGCGGGTGCCGGACTACAACCTGCAGTTCGCCGACTTCAACATGGTGTCGTCGATCGGCGCGTTCATGTTTGGCGCCACGCAAATCTTCTTCCTGTTTATCGTGATCAAGTGCATCCGTGGCGGCCCACCGGCACCGGCCAAACCGTGGGATGGCGCCGAAGGGTTGGAATGGAGCATTCCATCGCCGGCGCCGTACCACACCTTCACCACGCCGCCGGAGGTCAAATGAAGACGCTGATCCCTTGTGGGAGGGGGCTTGCCCGCGATGACGGTATGTCAGCCGACATCAGCCTGGTTTGCGGCGCAGCAGGTGGACGCCATGGCTGACTCCGTGCCCCTCAAGCGCCTGGTCACCCGGCTGTTGATCCTGGTAGTGGCGATGTTCGCCTTCGGCTTCGCGCTGGTGCCCATCTATGACGTGATGTGCAAGGCGTTCGGCATCAACGGCAAGACCGCAGGGCAGTACGAGGGCTCGCAGGTAGTGGACCCGTCGCGCCAAGTGCGCGTGCAGTTTCTGGCCACTAATGCCATCGACATGGTCTGGGAATTTCGCTCCAAGGCCGATGAGCTGGTGGTCAACCCCGGGGCGGTCAACGAGATGCTGTTCGTAGCCTACAACCCCAGCAAAAAACCGATGACTGCGCAGGCGATCCCGAGCATTTCCCCGGCCGAAGCGGCGGTGTACTTCCACAAAACCGAGTGCTTTTGCTTCACACAGCAAGTGCTGCAGCCCGGCGAGCGCATCGAAATGCCCGTGCGGTTCATCGTCGACCGTGACATGCCCAAGGATGTGAAGCATCTGACCCTGGCGTACACGCTGTTTGATATCACCGCGCGCCAACCGCCCGTGGCCGCCCACAGCGGCGGCTAGCTACTGTTTGCCCGCTCAATCAGGAGAGCGAATACATGTCGACTCATGATACGTACTACGTACCAGCGCAAAGCAAATGGCCAATAATTGCCACGTTTGGCCTGTTGATCACCGTGTACGGCCTGGGCCTGTGGTTCAACGATCTCAAGGCGGCGCGCCCGGAATCCCACGGGCCGTGGATCTTTTTCGTCGGTGGCTTGCTGTTGGCCTACATGCTCTTCGGCTGGTTCGGCGCGGTAATAAAGGAAAGTCGCGCCGGTTTGTACAGTGCGCAGATGGATCGCTCGTTTCGCTGGGGGATGAGCTGGTTCATCTTTTCCGAAGTGATGTTCTTTATCGCGTTCTTCGGCGCGCTGTTCTATGTGCGCCATGTGTCCGGTCCCGCGTTGGCCGGCGAAGGGCCCAAAGGCATTGCGCACATGCTGTGGCCGAACTTTGAATTTGCCTGGCCGTTGCTCAACAACCCGGACCCGAAACTCTACCCCGCGCCGGAAGGCACTATCAGCCCGTGGGGCTTGCCGCTGGTTAATACGATTCTGCTGGTCAGTTCCAGCGTCACCATCACCATCGCCCACCATGCCCTGCGCAAAGGCCATCGCGGCGCGCTGAAACTCTGGTTGGCTATCACTGTTCTGCTGGGCCTGGCGTTCCTGGGGTTCCAGGCTGAGGAATATATCCATGCATATAAGGAACTGGGCCTGACATTGGGCTCGGGCGTGTACGGCGCGACGTTCTTTATGCTCACCGGTTTCCACGGCGCCCACGTCACCATCGGCACGGTCATTCTATTTGTGATGCTGATGCGCATCCTGCGTGGGCATTTCAATGCCGAGCACCAGTTCGGCTTCGAAGCGGCCAGTTGGTATTGGCACTTTGTGGATGTGGTGTGGATCGGCCTGTTTTTCTTCGTATACGTGCTGTGAGGCGTTTCACCACGGCGCGTGCGACACCAGCTGGCCGCTGAAAAAGCCCCAGGTGATCAATCCCAGGGTGATCACGGCCAGCACCACGCGCACGGTCAGGGCGGTGACGAGGCGGCTGGAGTGGCCCTCGTCCTTGACCAGGAAGAACAAGCCACTGAACAGGCTCACGACGGTCGCGATCAGCATCAGGGCAATGGCTGCTTTGAGCATGGTGCGGCTCCTGGGCTTTCAAGGGGAGGGGCGATGGAATCCAGTATAGCCAGTGCCTGGCAGCGCTTTCGTCCCGGTATCGCGCCGACGGTAGTGGTGCTGCTGCTGTTACCGCTGATGGTGGGGCTGGGCTGCTGGCAGCTGTCTCGCGGCCAGGAAAAGCAGGCGTTGATGGACAGCTACGCAGAGCGCCGCGCCGCCGAACCCATCACCAGCGACCAGCTCACGCAACAGGTGGACCCCGCATTTCGCCGAGTTCACCTGCGCGGGCGGTTCGATGCCGAACACAGCGTACTGCTCGACAACCGCATGCGCGATGGCAAGGCCGGCGTCGAGCTGCTGCAACCCTTCCATGACCAGGCCAGCGGTCTGTGGTTGCTGCTCAATCGCGGCTGGCTGCCCTGGCCGGACCGGCGCACGCCGCCGGCCTTTACCACCCCTGAACAACCGCTGAATCTCGACGCCTGGGTGTACGTGGCACCGGGCGAGACCTTCCAGTTGCAGGCCGACCCGGTCGTGTCGAGTTGGCCGCGCTTGCTCACCGCACTGCACCCGGTCGCATTGTGGGCCGAGCTGGGCCGCAGCGGTTATGCCTACGAGCTGCGCGCCGAACCTGGCCCTGCCACCTACGAAACCCAGTGGCCGGTAGTGGCCATGGGGCCGGAAAAACACTTGGCGTATGCCGTGCAGTGGTTCGCCATGGCAGTGGCGCTGCTGGCGCTTTATCTCTATCTCGGATGGCACCACACAAAAAAGGAGAAGCCCCATGGGAGCGGCCATGAATCCACCCGACCTGTCTGAGCTGCCCGACCGCCGCAAAGGTCGCTGGCAATTGATCCTGATCCTGCTGATGGTCATCGGCCCGATGGTGTTGGCCACG
Source organism: Pseudomonas lurida (assembly GCF_013522705.1). Lineage (GTDB taxonomy): Bacteria > Pseudomonadota > Gammaproteobacteria > Pseudomonadales > Pseudomonadaceae > Aquipseudomonas > Aquipseudomonas quebecensis. Next base: position 39,307 of record NZ_JAAMRE010000005.1, on the reverse strand, counting down.
CTCATGTACAAGCTGCAGTTCTGGGTGCCTGACAGCCGCAGCTATCACGGCGAGATGATCGGTGATGGCCAGACCCGCGCCGATATCGGCGTGCAGGCCGACGAGCAGCGCTGGCAACTGTTGGTGACCGCGCCCACCGCCTGCGCCACCGATTGCCGGCAACTGGTGTATCTGGCCCGGCAGCTGCAGATCGGTCTGGGGCGCGATGCCTCCCGCGCCAGCCACGCGCTGGCCAGCGCGCAGCCGCTGAGTGCGGACTACGACGCCAGGCTCAAGGCCGAATATCCGCAGTTGCAACGCTATGTGCTGGATCTATCGACCTTCAACCGAAACGCCGCCGCGCCGGGTGAGGCGCAGCTGTGGATCGTCGACCCCCACGGCAACCTGGTTCTGCGCTACGACGCCACGGTCAAGGGCAAGGATCTGCTCAACGACCTGCGTCACCTGCTGAAACTGTCAAATATCGGATAAGGGCATCGTCATGGCCAAGCCTGGATTTCGCCTCGCGTTGTTTGCCACCCTGCTGGCGCTGATCGTCGTGCTGCTCGGTGCCTATACGCGCCTGACCCACGCCGGCCTGGGCTGCCCTGACTGGCCCGGTTGCTACGGCTTTATCGCCGTGCCCAACAGCGAAGCCCAGCTGGCCCATGCCGAGCTGCATTTTCCCGATACGCCGGTGGAGGCTGGCAAAGGCTGGAGCGAGATGATCCACCGCTACTTCGCCGGCACCTTGGGGTTGGTGATCGGCGTGCTGGCGGCGCGGTGCTGGAGCCATCGGCGCGATCCCGGCCAGCCGGTGAAATTGCCGCTGTTTTTGTTGGTCGTGGTAGTTGCCCAGGCCGCATTCGGCATGTGGACGGTGACGTTGAAGCTGTGGCCCCAGGTCGTCACCGGGCATCTGCTGGGCGGCTTTGCCACCTTGAGCCTGCTGTTCCTGTTGACCCTGCGATTGTCCGGTGTACTGCCGGCGCTGGTCGTGCCCAGGCGCCTGCAGTATTGGGCGACGGCCGGGCTGGTGCTGGTGATCGGACAGATCGCCCTGGGCGGCTGGGTGAGCTCCAACTACGCGGCGGTGGCCTGCATCGACCTGCCTACCTGCCATGGTCAATGGTGGCCGGCGGCGGACTTTGCCAACGGCTTTCACCTGACCCAGCACATCGGCCCGAACTACCTGGGCGGGCAACTCGACAGCGAGGCGCGCACGGCCATTCACCTGACCCACCGCGTGGGCGCGGTTATCGTCACTTTGGCTCTGCTCGGCCTGGCCTGGCAACTGCGCGCAGTGGGCATGACGCGGCTGGCGGGCCTGTTGCTGATCGCCATGGCCGCGCAGATCGGCCTGGGCTTGAGCAATGTGTATTTCCATCTGCCGCTGCCGGTGGCCGTGGCCCATAACGCCGGCGGCGCCGGGTTGTTGCTGACGCTGGTGCTGGTCAATTACCACGCGCGTACCAGCCTGGTGCGGGCGCGCAGTCAGCGGCCGTACGGCTGGCGTTTTATCCCGCGCAAACCGGTATCGGGCCTGATCACCCTTAAAGGAGAGATGCCATGGCGACCTTGACCGGCGCGCGGCACGACCAGGCGCTCTGGCGCGATTATCTGGAGCTGACCAAGCCGAAAGTGGTGGTGCTGATGCTGATCACGTCCCTGGTTGGTATGTTTCTCGCAACCCGCGCAGGGGTGCCGTGGACAGTACTGGTTTTCGGCAACCTGGGGATCGCTCTGTGTGCCGGCGGCGCCGCGGCGATCAACCACGTGGTGGACCGGCGGATCGACGCCGTGATGGCTCGCACCCACAAGCGGCCGCTGGCGCAAGGGCGCGTGCAGCCCGTGGCCGCGCTGGCCTTTGCGTTGGTGTTGGCGGTGGCCGGGCTTACGCTGTTGCTGGCGTTTACCAATGCGCTGGCGGCGTGGCTGACCTTGGCGTCGTTATTGGGCTATGCGGTGATCTACACCGGTCTTCTCAAGCGCGCGACGCCGCAGAATATCGTCATCGGCGGCCTGGCCGGGGCCGCGCCGCCGTTGCTGGGCTGGGTTGCGGTTACCGGGCATGTCAGCGCCGAGCCGCTGCTGCTGGTGCTGATTATCTTCGCCTGGACCCCGCCGCACTTCTGGGCCCTGGCCATTCACCGCAAGGAGGAATATGCCAAGGCCGATATTCCGATGCTGCCGGTAACCCACGGCGAGCATTACACCAAGGTGCATATCCTGCTCTACACCTTCGCCCTGCTGGCGGTAAGCCTTATGCCCTATGTGATCCATATGAGCGGCCCGCTCTACCTGGGTTGCGCGCTGGTCTTGGGTGCGCGCTTTCTGCAATGGGCCTGGGTGTTGTACCGTGGCGGTCGGCCGCACGCGGCGATCAACACCTTCAAGTACTCTGTCTGGTACCTGTTCCTGCTGTTTATCGCGCTGCTCGTAGACCACTACTTACTGTTGAACCTATGACTCGAACTCAAAAAACCGTCTTTATCCTGGTGGCCATCGTCGCGTTGATCATGGGCCTGACCGTCAACAAAGTGCTCAACGGCAAAGGCCAGGGCGACCCGACCGCGTTAATCGACGCCGGCATTATCCTGCTGCCGCAAAGCCGTGCGCTGCCGCCGGTGACCATGGCCAATCAGGACGGCCAGCCGGTGCTGATCAATGAATTGAAGGGCAAGTGGAGTCTGCTGTTCTTCGGCTACACCTTCTGCCCGGACATCTGCCCTACTACCCTCGCCCAGCTGCGCCAGATCAAAAGCGAGCTGCCCAAGGACGTTGTGGATAAACTTCAGGTGATCCTGGTGAGCGTCGACCCCAACCGCGATACCCCGACCCAGCTCAAGCAATACCTGGGCTATTTCGATCCGCAATTCCAGGGTCTGACCGGCGCAAATGTGGCTGAGGTGCAAAAGGTCTCGAACGCCGTGAGTATCCCGTTCATCCCGGCCGATACCAGCAAGCCCAACTACACCGTCGATCACAGCGGCAACCTCGCGCTGATCGGCCCGGACGGGACGCAACGTGGTTTTATCCGCGCGCCGTTGAACAACCAGAAGCTGGTGGCGCAATTGCCAGGGTTGTTGCAGCGTCAGTAATAGCCGACACACCACACATGTGGAAGGGGGCTTGCCCCGATAGCAGAGTGTCAGCCGATGTAGATGCCGACTGAAGCACTGCCATCGGGGGCAAGCCCCCTCCCACATTTGCTTTGTGTTGCCTGAGGGATCGGGGCCAGCGTCTGCTGTTGATCGGAATCGAGTTCACGCCGTAATGCTGAATCGAGATGCAAGCCCATCAGGTGGCCGATGTCAGAGGCACTACGGTTGGTCGTCGATTAGCACATTCGAATCTTGCACAAACCTAATGTGGGAGGGGGCTTGCCCCCGATAGCAGAGTGCCAGTCGATGTAGATGCCGACTGAAGCATTGCTATCGGGAGCAAGCCCCCTCCCATATTGTTGATCGCGAGTGGACTGGGGATCAGGTTGTTTCTTCAGGATCAGAACGCCGGCTTGATCGCGCCTTTGTATTTTTCTTCGATGAATTGCTTCACCTCAGGGGTGTGCAAAGCGGCGATCAGTTTCTTCACGGCGTCCGCGTCCTTGTTGTCTTCGCGGGTGACCAGGATGTTCACATACGGCGAGTCGCTGCCTTCAATCAACAGGGCGTCCTTGGAAGGGTCCAGCTTGGCTTCGAGGGCGTAGTTGGTGTTGATCAGCGCCAGGTCGACCTGAGTCAGCACGCGCGGCAGGGTGGCGGCTTCCAGTTCGCGGAACTTCAGGTTTTTCGGGTTGGCGGTAATGTCTTTGGTGGTCGACAGGATGTTGGTTGGGTCCTTCAGGGTAATCAGGCCGTTGTTGGCCAGAAGCAGCAGGGCGCGGCCACCGTTGGTGGCGTCGTTCGGTATCACAACGTTGGCGCCGCTTGGCAGCTCGTCCAGTTTTTTGTACTTGCTGGAGTAAGCGCCCAGAGGCTCCAGGTGTACCCCTCCCACGCTTACCAAGTGACTGCCCTTGGTCTTGTTGAACTCATCGAGGTACGGCTGGTGCTGGAAGAAGTTGGCATCCAGTCGCTTCTCGGCCACTTGTACGTTGGGTTGCACGTAATCGGTGAACACCTTGACCTTGAGGTCCACGCCTTCTTTAGCCAGGGCCGGCTTCACGAATTCGAGGATTTCCGCGTGGGGCACCGGCGAAGCCGCGACGGTGAGGGTCTCGTCCGCGTGAGCGGAAAACGCGGCAACGGCGGCGAAAGCAACCAGTAGTTTTTTCATCCAGCAAGCTCCTTGTTCGGGCATCTGCCGGCAGTTGGCCGGCAATGGCCGTTATTTTCGAGAATAGTGTGTCACCAGCTTGTCGCCGATGGTTTGCAGAATCTGCACCAGCACAATCAACATGATGACGGTGACGACCATGACGTCGTCCTGGAAACGCTGGTATCCATAGCGGATCGCCAGGTCACCCAACCCGCCGGCACCGACCACGCCGGCCATGGCGGTGTAGCCCACCAGTGCAATGGCGGTCACGGTGATTGCGGCAATGATGCCAGGCTTCGCCTCGGGCAAAAGTGCCTTGACGATGATCTGCCGAGTGGTAGCGCCCATGGCTTGTGTTGCTTCGATGATGCCGCGATCCACTTCGCGCAGAGCCGTTTCCACCAGCCGCGCGAAGAACGTTGAGGCGCCTACCACCAACGGCGGAATCGCGCCGGCCACTCCCAGGGATGTGCCGGTGATAAAGATCGTTGTAGGAATCATCACAATCAGCAGAATGATAAACGGCAGTGAGCGTATAGCGTTGACGATAAACGCCAGAACGCCGTAGGTGGCTTTCTGCTCCAGCAACTGACGTGGGCTGAACAGGAAGAGCAGGATGCCGAGCGGCAGGCCGACCAGCACGGTGAACAGTAGCGAAGTGCTGAGCATCAGCATGGTGTCACCGGTGGCGACCCAAATGTCGGCCCAATCCACCTTGTCGAAGTAATGCAGTAACACGTCCATTAACGCAGGACCTCCATATGTACGTCGGCTGCGGTGAAGCGGGCGAAAGCTGCTTCCATATCACCGCCGGTGATGGCCAGAGTCAGTTGCCCGTAGGGAATGTCTTTGATGCGATCGATACGACCGGCAAGGATGCTGTAGTCCACTCCCGTCTCGCGCGCGACGGTACCCAACAATGGCGCGTAAGTCGCTTCGCCCTGGAATGTCAGGCGCACGATACGGCCAGGCACGTGAGCGAAGTCATCGCGCTGTTCGCTTTCGTCGATTTGGTCGGCTTCCTGCACAAAACGCTTGGTGGTCGGGTGCTTAGGATGCAGGAACACATCCGCCACCGAACCCTGCTCCACGATCACACCGGCGTCCATCACGGCGACCTGGTCGCATACGCGACGGATCACGTCCATTTCATGGGTGATCAGCACGATGGTCAGCTTCAACTCGCGGTTGATTTCAGCCAGCAGTTGCAGCACCGACGCGGTGGTCTGCGGGTCGAGTGCGCTGGTGGCTTCGTCGCACAGCAAAATCTTGGGCTTGGTCGCCAGGGCGCGGGCGATGCCGACGCGTTGCTTCTGGCCGCCTGACAATTGCGCCGGGTACTTTTTGGCGTGGTCCGACAAGCCGACGCGGGCCAGCAGTTCAGCCACGCGTTGGTCGATAGCCTTGCGCGACAATTCGCCGGCCAGGGTCAACGGCAGCGCCACGTTGTCGGCGACAGTCTTGGACGCCAGCAGGTTGAAGTGCTGGAAGATCATGCCGACCTGCTGGCGGAAACGGCGCAGGCCGTTGGCGTCCAGGGCGGTGACTTCTTCGCCATCGACCGTGATCTGACCGCCACTGGGCTCTTCCAGGCGGTTGATCAAGCGTAGCAGTGTGCTTTTACCCGCACCCGAATGGCCGATCAGGCCGAACACCTGGCCGTTCTCGACACGCAGGCTGGTGGGATGCAGCGCGGGGATATCCCTACCGTCGACACGGTAGGTTTTATGGACGTTTTGAAACTCGATCACGTAGCGAACCTTGTGGGGCGCATGAAAAGGGGATCAGCGGTTAGCCGGGCGCGCATTTTAGCCTGTCCGTTTAGCGTTTCTTAGCATTTATTTCGCATCCAACCAGCGATTTGGCAATAACGCGATCAAAGGTCATAAAAAAGGAACGGCGCAAAACCCTGTCAGTCCCTATTTAAGCAACTCGATTTCTCAGGTGCCGTGCCTGGGGTTTTGCTCAAACGAGCCGGGGGAACGCTCTGGCCACTTTGAATAAGGAGTTTTGACTGATGAGCGACAACAAGCCAGCTACCCCGCCCAAGAGCGAACTCGCGGGGACCGATACCCTGGACCGCGGCAATACCAATGCCAAGCTGCAGGCCTTGGAAGCTTTCCGCTCCGACGCCACCGGCCAGGCTTTGCGCACCAACCAGGGCGTGAAGATTTCCGACAACCAGAACAGCTTGAAAGTTGGCTCCCGGGGCCCCTCGCTGCTCGAAGATTTCATCATGCGGGAAAAAATCACGCATTTTGACCATGAACGTATCCCGGAGCGCATCGTGCATGCTCGCGGTACCGGTGCCCATGGCTATTTCCAGACTTACGAAGATCACTCGGCACTGACCAAGGCCGGGTTCCTGCGCACCCCCGAGCATAAAACCCCGGTATTTGCGCGATTCTCCACCGTGCAGGGCCCGCGTGGTTCGGGTGACACGGTGCGCGACGTGCGCGGCTTTGCCGTGAAGTTTTTCACCGAAGAAGGCAACTTCGACCTGGTGGGCAATAACATGCCGGTGTTTTTCATTCAGGATGCGATCAAGTTTCCTGACTTCGTGCATGCGGTAAAACCCGAGCCTCACAACGAAATTCCTACCGGCGGCTCGGCGCACGACACTTTCTGGGACTTCGTCTCCCTGGTGCCGGAGTCGGCGCACATGGTGGTGTGGGCAATGTCCGACCGTGCGATTCCTAAAAGCCTGCGCGCCATGCAGGGCTTTGGCGTGCACACCTTTCGCCTGATCAACACCGAGGGCAAGTCCAGCTTCGTCAAATTCCACTGGCGTCCGAAGGTGGGCACCTGCTCCCTGGTGTGGGACGAAGCGCAGAAGCTCGCCGGTAAAGATACCGACTACCATCGCCGCGACCTGTGGGAGTCCATCGAGAGCGGTGACTACCCCGAATGGGAATTGGGCGTACAGATCGTCGCCGAAGAGGACGAGCATAAGTTTGACTTCGACCTGCTCGACCCGACCAAGATTATCCCCGAAGAGCTGGTGCCGATTACGCCGCTTGGCAAGATGGTGCTTAACCGCAACCCGGACAACTTCTTTGCCGAAGTCGAGCAGGTGGCGTTCTGCCCTGGGCATATCGTGCCGGGTATCGATTTTACCAACGACCCGCTGCTGCAAGGCCGTCTGTTTTCCTACACGGACACGCAGATCAGCCGCCTGGGTGGTCCGAACTTCCATGAAATCCCGATCAACCGACCCGTGGCGCCGTTCCATAATGGCCAGCGCGACGCGCAGCACCGCAGTGTGATCGACAAGGGCCGCGCGGCGTACGAACCGAATTCGATCGATGGCGGCTGGCCGAAAGAGACCCCGCCAGGCCCGACCGATGGCGGTTTCGAAACCTATTACGAGCGCGTCGATGCCAATAAGGTGCGTGAGCGCAGTGAATCGTTCGGCGATCACTTCTCCCAGGCCACGCTGTTTTTCAACAGCATGAGCCACCACGAGAAAGAGCACATCATCGCCGCCTACAGCTTTGAGCTGGGCAAGGTTGAGCGCGAGCATATTCGTGCGCGCCAGGTGAACGAGATCCTCGCCAACATCGATCTGGAACTGGCCAAGCGCGTGGCGCAGAACCTGGGCCTGCCGGCGCCGACCAAGGGCACCGTGCCGCCACGCGAGACCTCGGTGAAAACATCGCCGGCGTTGAGCCAGGTGAACCTGCTGTCGGGGGATATCAAAACACGCAAAGTCGCGATCCTGGCGGCCAACGGTGTGGATGGCGCCGCGATTGATGCGTTGAAAAAGGCTCTGGAGGCCGAAGGTGCTCACGCCAAACTGCTGGGGCCGACCTCGGCGCCGGTGAAGACGGCCGATGGCAAAACCCTGGCGGTGGATGCGTCGATGGAAGGTATGCCATCCATTGCGTTCGATGCGGTGTTTATCCCAGGCGGCAAAGACTCGGTGAACGCCTTGAGCGGCGACGGTGTGGCGTTGCATTACGTGCTGGAAGCCTACAAGCACTTGAAGGCGATTGCCGTGGGTGCGGACGTGAAGCCGCTGCTGGATCAGCTGAAGCTTGAAGCGGATGCGGGACTGATCGTCGGCTCGGATGCCAAGGCGTTCAAGGCGTTTTTCGCCGCGATTGCGCAGCACCGAGTGTGGGAGCGTGAGCCGAAGGCCAAGGCGATTCCGGCTTAAGGCAGGAGTTGTTAGTTAGATAGCTATCGGGGGCAAGCCCCCTCCCACATTTGAATGTATTCACAGTTCAATGTGTGGGAGGGGGCTTGCCCCCGATGCTTTTACTTCACTGCGCCTTGCGCGGAATCAACACGATCTGCGCCGGGATATTCTTCAGAATCTGCCGGTGGATCTTCAGGTCATACCCCGAATCGATGCGCTTTACCCGTTTGGTCAGCAGGCTGGCCAGCCACGGGTAATCTTCCGTGCGTGGCACCTGGATGCTCACGTCGCACTGGTAATTCACCACGTCGGTGGCAATGGCGTCGAGCTGATGGCGCATGTCTTGAATGTGGGTGAGGTCCAGCGCCACTGTGGTGCTCGGCGCTGCCGGGTCGATGACCTTGGCGGCAGGCTTGGCTTCAGCAGCTTTAAGGGCCTCCTCGGCTTTATCCAGCTCGACTTTGCGGGCATGGGTGATTGCGCTGTTGACGCCGCCGGTCAGCGCCGGTGCCTTGGGCATCAGAGCCCGGGCGCGGCTCAGGGCGGTGGCGGCTGCGTTGACGTCGCCTTTTTGCAGCACGATCTGGCTGCGCTGCAGATAGGCTTCGGCCAGCTGGCGCTGATAGGTTTCCAGCGCCGGATCGTCAGGCGTCTGGGCCTGCAGCGTGGCGAGCTGATCTTCGGCGGTGGCCAGCTCACTGCTGGCCAGGTTTTGCTCCAGCTGCGCGATGGCGGCGGCGCGCGGGTCCGTTGCCTCGGGGGCCGCGGGCGGTGTGCTTTGACAGGCACCCAGCAGCAGGGAAAATGCGGCAAGGAGCAGATAACGTGCGGTGAACGGCTTCATTCCTGCGACTCTCTATTTGCGCAAAAAGCGAGCAAGTCTACACCCCTCGACGGGGCAGGACAAAACTCAGCAGAAACAGGGCGGCGGCGGTGACCACGATCGACGGTCCGGCCGGAGTGTCCTTGAACCACGACAACGCCAGGCCCCCACACACTGCAAGCATCCCCAGCAGGCTGGCGCCGATCGCCATCTGCTCCGGTGAGCGGGCGTGACGCTGGGCGGCGGCGGCGGGAATGATCAGCAGCGATGTGATCAACAATACGCCGACAATCTTCATCGCGACAGCAATCACCACCGCGATCAGCAACATCAGAGCCATGCGCAGCGCGGGCACCGGCAGGCCTTCGACCCTGGCCAGTTCTTCATGCACGGTGACCGCCAGCAACGGGCGCCACAGCGTCACCAGCAACACCAGCACCATCGCACTGCCGCCGAGGATCCAGGCCAGGTCGGTGGGGCTGATCGCCAGCAGATCGCCGAACAGGTAAGCCATCAGGTCGATGCGCACTTCGTGCATGAAGCTCAGTACCACCAGACCCAGGGATAAGGTGCTCGGTGCCAGAATCCCCAGCAGGGTGTCTGAAGCCAGCGGCTGGCGTTGTTGCAGCGTCACCAACAGCACCGCGAGCAGCAGGCAGCCTGCGGTCACGGCGATGGTCGGGCTCACATCCAACAGAAAGCCCATCGCCACGCCCAGCAGCGCGGCGTGTGACAAGGTGTCGCCAAAATAGGCCATGCGCCGCCAGACCACGAACGAGCCCAAAGGGCCCGCGACCAGTGCCAGAGCCAAGCCTGCCAGCAGGGCGTAGAGCAGAAAATCAGCCATGCTTGCAGCTATCTCCATGAACGTGGGTATGAGACGTGCTCGGGTCATCGACCACCGCGCCATGCAGGTCATGCGCATGGTCGTGATGGTGGTGGTAAATCGCCAGGCTCTGCGCGTTTTTGCCGAACAGCTCGACAAATGCCGGGTCGCCGCTGACCTGTTCCGGGTGGCCGGAGCAGCACACATGGCGGTTGAGGCATACCACTTGGTCGGTGGTGCTCATGACCAGATGCAGATCGTGGGACACCATCAGCACGCCGCAGCCATGGCGGTCGCGCAGGCGAGTGATCAGGCTGTAGAGCTCCGCCTGGCCGGCGACATCGACGCCTTGCACAGGTTCGTCGAGCACTAACAGTTCCGGCTCGCGCAGCAGGGCGCGGGCCAGTAGCACGCGTTGCATTTCGCCACCGGAGATGCTCTGCACCGGGCTGTCGATCACCTGTTCGGCACCGACTTCCTTGAGTGCGGCTTGGGCGCGGGCACGGTCCACACCCGGCACCAGGCGCAGGAAGCGCAACACGGACAATGGCAGGGTCGGGTCCACATGCAGTTTCTGTGGCATATAGCCCACGCGCAGTCTGGGCTTGCGCCACACACTGCCTCTGTCGGGTTTGAGCAGGCCGAGCACGGCGCGCACCAGGGTGGTCTTGCCGGCGCCATTGGGGCCGATCAGGGTGACGATCTGCCCCGGCTCCACGCTCAGCGCAATGTTATCCAGCACGTTTTGCCCGGCGAACGTGACGCCGACCTGCTCCAGGCGAATCAACGCGTTGCTCATCAAGCCCCCTGGCAGCCCGAGCACAGGCCGACGACTTCGACCGTTTGCCCTTCGACCCGAAAGCCAACCTCGGCGGCGCTGTGGATAATCGCATCGCTGATGGTTTTTTGTTCAAGTTCGATAGCGGCGTGGCACACCCGGCAGATCAGGAACTGACCTTGGTGCGCATGCTCCGGGTGGTTGCAGCCGACAAACGCGTTGAGGGAGGCGATGCGGTGAACCAAGCCGTTTTCCAGCAGGAAATCCAGTGCGCGGTACACCGTGGGCGGCGCGGCGCGGCGACCGTCCTGTTCGCTGAGCACGCCGAGAATGTCGTAGGCGCCCAGCGGTTTGTGGCTTTGCCAAACCAGTTCCAGCACGCGCCGCCGCAGGGCGGTCAGGCGCAGGCCCTGGCGTGCGCACAGCGCATCGGCCTCCGACAGCGCGGTGTGCACGCAGTGAGAGTGGTCGTGGGGACGGCTGGCAAGCGGTGTTATAGGCATGAGCGGCGACAGATATTTGATAGAGACGTTATTATGTTACCCGTTCCTACGCCATTGAGTGGTCATCGTGTCCCGACTTTTTCCCGTTTTTGTCGTATTTGTCACCAGTTTATTCGTTGTCGGCGCTGCTCAGGCCGAGGTCAAGGTGCTTACCAGCATCAAGCCATTGCAGCTGATCGCCGCGGCGGTACAGGACGGCGTGGCGGTTCCGGAGGTGCTGTTGCCGCCGGGTGCGTCGCCGCATAACTTTGCTTTGCGCCCATCCGACGTACGGCGCGTGCAGTCGGTCGATCTGCTGTATTGGATCGGGCCGGACATGGAAACCTTCCTGCCTCGCGTGCTCAAAAATCGTACAGCCACAACCGCGGCCGTGCAGGACCTGCCGGGCATGCAATTGCGCCGTTTCGCCGAAGACAGCCATTCTCACGCCGACGAAGCCGACGAGCATGACCACGATCATCGTCCTGGCAGTGTGGATGCCCACCTGTGGCTATCGACAGTGAACGCCCGCGTGATTGCCGCGCGCATGGCGTCCGACCTCGCCAGCGCCGACCCTGCCAACGCCGCGCGTTATCAGAGCAACGCCAAGGCTTTCGCCGCACGCCTGGATGCGTTGGATGCGCGCCTGAAGGCGCGTCTGGCCGGGATCGGCGACAAACCCTACTTCGTCTTCCACGAAGCCTTCGATTATTTCGAAGCCGCTTACGGCCTCAAGCATGCGGGCGTGTTCAGCGTCGCGGCCGAGGTTCAGCCGGGCGCCCAGCACGTCGCAGCGATGCGTACGCGGTTGCAGGAGGTGGGCAAGACCTGTGTGTTCAGCGAGCCCCCGCTGCGTCCGCGTTTGGCTGAAACCCTGGTGGCAGGTCTGCCGGTGAAACTGGCGGAGCTGGACGCGTTGGGTGGTTACACCCCTGCGACTGCGCAAGGTTATGAGCAGGTGCTGGAAAAGCTGGGCAATGACTTGGCGGGGTGCCTGGAGTCGTTGTAAGCCTCAGCGACGATCATATGCGGGAAAGGTTTGCGCCCTCCCGCATGTTCGACCGGGCTGCTCCTCAGAGTGCGAATGGCAGGTGGACGGTGACCTGCTGACGCTGCGCCAGGCGATGCTCGAACTCGGCGGGATCGTGGATGAGAACATCCTGCCCGGCAAACGACTCGGCCGCGATCAGGCGCGACAGCCAAAAGCGTACACACGCCACCCGCAGCAGGGTCGGCCACAGTTCGGCTTCCTTGGCGGTAAAGGGCCGCAGGCTCGCATAGGCACCCAGCAGTGCGCGGGCACGGGGGGCGTCGATCACACCCTCAGCGTCCGAACACCAGTCGTTCAGGGCAATCGCCACGTCGTACAGCATCGGGCCCGAGCAGGCATTGTAGAAGTCGATCAGACCGGTCAGGTGCGTGCCTTCGAACATCGCGTTGTCGCGAAACAGGTCCGCGTGCACGTTAGCGCGAGGCAAGGCGAGGATCTGCGCCTTATGCGCAGTGATTTCATCGAGCGCGGCCTGCAGCAGGCGCTGCTGGTCGTTATTGAGGTGAGAAATCAGCTGCTTGCCTTCGCTGAGCATCCAGTCCAGCCCGCGATCGGTCTTGCGCTCCAGCAGCTTGTCACCCTGAGTCGCCAAGTGCAGGTGGCCGAGCAGTTCGCCGACCTGGGCGCAGTGCTGGGCATTGGCGTCCTTGATGTGCTTGCCGGCCAGACGCGGTTGCAGCAGGGCCGGTTTACCGGCCAGTTCGCGCAGGGCCACGCCGTCGGCGGTGCGCAGGGCGTATGGAACGGGGAGGTCGGCGTCGTGGAGCACGTCCAGCAACTCGATGAAGAACGGCATCTCCTGCACCGGGCCACGTTCGACCAGGGTCAGGACAAACTCGCCCTGCTCCAGGCTGATAAAGAAGTTGGTGTTTTCGCTACCGGCGGCAATCCCCTGGAAATCAAGCAGGCGGCCGAGCCCGTAGGGGGCAAGAAAGGTTTCCAGCTCGGGCCGAGCCAGGGGGGTAAACACAGACATGGTTAAAACTGCCAGTACGGGCGCCGCGGTGGGCGGCGCCGATTGAAGTTAAGAAATCATTTCCATTCGAAGATCTTCCATGACGGGATCAGCATATCCGGCTGGTCAGAGCGGATGAAGTTCGCGTCGGTTCCGTCCGCGCGCACCAGGAAATACGGAGGGGCTCCCTTCGGAGTCACCTTGATGGCGTACAGAAAACCGTTTTGGCGATACTCCTGAATGGTCTTGTCGCCTTCCGTGCGAATGGTGACTTCCGGGTCGCCCGAGGGCGCATCGTCCGCCGCCATGGCAGCCATCGGAGCGAGTGCAATCAAGCCGGTCAACAGCAGGCGATTGAATGTACGCATGATAACCTTGTCCCTTTGTTTTCATTGGTCCGGCTATTCTAGCGCCTGACCCGCCGAAAAGGTTGATCCTGCACATGAGCCAAGCCCCCCTCGTCCTGGTGGACGGTTCGTCCTACCTGTACCGCGCCTTCCACGCGCTGCCTCCGCTCACCACCTCCAAAGGCCTGCCGACCGGTGCGGTCAAGGGCGTGTTGAACATGCTCAAGAGTCTGCGCAAACAGTACCCGGACAGCCCGTTCGCGGTGGTGTTCGACGCCAAGGGCGGGACTTTTCGCGATGACATGTACGCCCAATACAAGGCCAACCGCCCCAGCATGCCCGACGACATGCGCCTGCAGATCGAACCGCTGCATCAGAGCGTGATCGCCCTGGGCTTCCCGTTGCTGTGTGTCGAAGGCGTCGAGGCCGACGACGTGATCGGCACCCTGGCGCGCAGCAGTGCGGCCGCTGACCGCCCGGTGGTGATCTCCACGGGTGACAAGGACATGGCGCAGTTGGTCGACGGGCACATTACCCTGGTCAATACCATGACCGGTAGCGCCCTGGACGTGGAGGGCGTAAAGGAGAAATTTGGCGTCGCTCCCGAGCAGATCATCGATTATCTGGCACTGATGGGGGACTCGTCCGACAACATCCCCGGCGTTCCCGGCATCGGTCCCAAAACCGCCTCCGGCCTGCTGGTGGGTGTCAATGGCGGTCTCAAAGAACTTTATGAACAGCTGGATATGGTGCCGACGCTGCCGATCCGTGGGGCCAAGAACCTGCCGGCCAAGCTGGAAGAACATAAGGAGATGGCGTTTCTTTCCTACCAATTGGCGACCATCAAGATCGATGTACCCCTTGATGTCGGCCTGGACGACCTGCACCTGATCGAGCCGGACCGGGACAAGCTGCTGGAGTTGTATACCCTGCTGGAATTCAAGAGCTGGTACGACGAAGTGCAGCGCGACGCCAAGCGTGTCGAGCTCAAGGCTTCGACCGAAGTCATACCTGCCGTTGCAGCGGTGGCGGACGCAGTGGTCATCGCCCCCGTCGAGGCGGTATACACCACCATTCTTGACCAGGCCACATTCGACGCCTGGTTGCGCAAGCTCGACGCTGCGACGTTGATTGCGTTTGACACCGAAACTACCGGGGTCGACGCCCATCAGGCGCAGTTGGTCGGTGTGTCCTTTGCCGTGCAACCCCACGAAGCGGCCTACGTCCCGCTGACTCATTCCTACATCGGCGCGCCGCAGCAACTGGATCGTGATACCGTGCTGCTGGCCCTCAAACCACTGCTGGAAGACCCGAACAAGCTCAAGGTCGGCCAGCACGCCAAGTTCGACATGAACATCCTGGCCAACTGCGCCATCGGCGGTGATCCCGCGCACGGCATCACGGTGCGCGGCATCGCGTTCGACACCATGCTCGAATCCTATGTGCTCAACTCCACCGCGACTCGCCACGATATGGACAGCCTGGCGAAGAAATACCTGGACTACGACACCGTCAGCTTCCAGGACATCGCCGGCAAAGGCGCCAAGCAACTCACGTTCGACCAGATTGCGCTTGAGCAGGCTGGCCCCTATGCCGCCGAAGATGCGGATATAACGCTGCGTCTGCACCAGGCGCTGCACGCGCAGCTGGCCGCTATCCCGAGCCTGGCCGATGTACTGACGGATATCGAAATGCCGTTGGTCCCGGTGTTGGCGCGCATTGAACGCCAGGGTGCCTTGGTGGATGCCGACCTGCTGGGTGTCCAGAGTATCGAGCTGGGCAATAAGATGGTGGAGCTGGAGCGCCAGGCGTACGAGATCGCCGGTGAGGCGTTCAACCTCGGTTCACCCAAGCAACTGGGGGCGATTCTCTATGAAAAACTCGGGCTGCCGGTGCTGAAGAAAACCGGCAAAGGCCAGGCCTCCACCGCTGAAGAAGTGCTGGCGAAGCTGGCCGAAGATGATTACCCGCTGCCCAAGGTGCTGATGCAGTACCGCAGCATGAGCAAACTCAAGAGCACCTACACCGATCGCCTGCCGCAGCAGATCAACCCGCGCACCGGGCGCATCCACACGTCTTATCAACAGGCGGTCGCAGCGACCGGGCGACTGTCTTCCAGCGACCCGAACCTGCAGAACATTCCCGTGCGTACCGCCGAGGGGCGGCGCATCCGCCAGGCGTTTGTCGCGCCCAAGGGCTACAAGCTGCTGGCGGCGGACTATTCGCAGATCGAGCTGCGAATCATGGCGCACTTGTCCAAGGACGAAGGGCTGATGAATGCCTTCCGCCATAACCTGGATGTGCATACGGCCACGGCAGCCGAAGTGTTCAAGGTCGAGCTGGATGCGGTCACGTCCGACCAGCGTCGCAGCGCCAAAGCGATCAACTTTGGCCTGATCTACGGCATGGGTGCGCAGAAGCTGGGCAAGGACATCGGTGTTGATACCAAGACCGCCAAGGCTTACATCGACGTCTACTTCGCCCGCTACCCGGGCGTGCGCGAATACATGGAGCGCACCCGTGCCCAGGCGGCCGATCAAGGGTATGTCGAGACCTTTTTCGGACGCCGGCTATACCTGCCTGACATCAACTCCAATAAACCGCAGGAGCGCGCGGCGGCGGAACGCACCGCGATCAACGCGCCGATGCAAGGCACCGCGGCGGACATCATCAAGAAAGCCATGGTGCGGGTGGACAACTGGCTGACCGATTCGGGCCTGGATGCCAAGGTGATCCTGCAGGTGCACGATGAACTGGTGCTGGAAGTGCGTGAGGATCTGGTGCCGCAAGTCAGCGAGAAGATCCGCGAGCACATGAGCGCGGCGGCGCAACTGGATGTGCCGCTGCTGGTAGAAGTAGGTGTGGGCGATAACTGGGACGAAGCACATTGATTGTCGACGCGTTGCCACCACCCTGCGCGGTGGCGATGCGCCTTATGTCGGAAACGCCTGACAGTTATTTCCAATAGTTTTCGAGCAGCCCGGAACTTAACCTGTGAACTGCCACTCAGAGTTACTGAATGGGTGGTGAAGCCCTTCAATGCTCCTATGTTGTGTTAAGTGTTGGCAGATATCTGGGCCCCGCCCTAGCGGTCCGGAACTTGAACCCCGAACTTCCCCTCCCCATAAGAAGTCCGGGGTTTTTTTTGCCTGCAGAAAAGTTATTCAGCGATTTCCGCGCCCTTGTCGGCCAATTCCATCCAGCCCGCGAGAACGGTGTAAGCCTCTTCCAAGCCCAGGCGCTTAGGGGCGGAGAACAATTGGATGGTGCTCGTGTCGCCCCAACCCTTGCGGATTTCGGATTGCACTTTGAGCAAGGTGTTCTTGGCGGCGCCGTAGGTCAGCTTGTCGGCTTTGGTCAACAGAATGTGCATCGGCATGCCGCTGGCAACGGCCCAATCGAGCATCAGCAGGTCGAAGTCGGTCATTGGATGACGGATGTCCATCATCAGGATCAAGCCCTTCAAACTCTCCCGGCCACCCAGATAAGCCTCCAGGTGACGCTGCCAGTGCAGCTTCAACGGGATAGGTACTTTTGCGTAACCGTAGCCCGGCAGGTCGACCAGACGCCGATCATCGTCTAGCTTGAAGAAATTGAGCAGTTGCGTGCGACCCGGGGTTTTCGAGGTGCGCGCCAGGCTGGCGTGAGTCAGGGTGTTCAGGGCGCTGGATTTACCGGCATTGGAGCGGCCGGCGAAGGCGACTTCGAAGCCTTCGTCATCGGGGCATTGGTCAACTTTGGCAGCGCTGAGCATAAACGTGGACTGTTGGCACAGGCCGAGGATGGGATTCTTGAGTTGCATGAGATTTCCGATGTGGGCGGTGCCGAAAAAGGGTGCGGCAAGCGGTGTCGTTTCCGTTTCAGTAGCGCCAGTATATAATGCCGCAGATTTTGTGTGTGCTTTGTCCCAGCGAAGGATGAAGTTCACGGGAGCGATAGACCTTTATTGCGCATTAGAACGCAAAACGCTCTCAAACCCTGAATGGGTCGACGTATGACCCGCTGGTTGCTCGCGTTCGGAGCCCTGATACCGCTTTATGGCGCGCAGGCTACACAGGATCCGGAGGCGCTGTACAACCGAGTTTGCGGGGCTTGCCATGCTGGCCAGTTGCCGAGCGCCCCGAAGCGGGGTGACGCGGCAGCCTGGGCGCCAAGACTGGCGCAAGGCATGGACACGCTGGTGCAGCACGTGACACAGGGTTTCAAGGCAATGCCGCCGCGTGGTTTGTGCATGGACTGCAGTACTGAGGACTACCAGGCCGTCATTGAGTTGATGGTGAGTAGACCCGGTAGATAACTCTTAAACCCCTTAGCCGTAGTTGGATTAGCTGATGAACAAACTGATCGTGAGTCTGCTGTTGACCCTGGGCATCACCGGTGTGGCCCATGCTGCAGGCGACGCTGCTGCGGGCCAGGCGAAAGCCGCCGTGTGTGGTGCTTGCCACGGGCCGGATGGCAACAGCCCGGCGCCGAACTTCCCCAAGCTGGCCGGCCAGGGTGAACGTTACCTGACCAAGCAGTTGCAGGACATCAAGAGCGGCAAGCGCACGGTGCTGGAAATGACCGGCTTGCTGACCAACCTCAGCGATCAGGACCTGGCGGATCTCGCCGCCTATTTCGCCGGCCAGAAAGGCAGTGTGGGAGCTGCCGATCCGAAGCTGGTGGCGCGCGGGGAGAAGCTGTTCCGTGGCGGCGACCTGGACAAAGGCCTGCCGGCCTGTACCGGTTGCCACTCGCCCAATGGCGCGGGTAATGCCGCCGCCGGGTTCCCACATCTGGGTGGCCAGCACGCGCAGTACATCGCCAAGCAACTGACCGATTTCCGCAAGGAAGAAGCCGGCCGTGCCAACGATGGCGATGCGATGACCATGCGCACCATCGCCCGCAAGCTCAGCGACGAGGACATCGCGGCCGTGTCCAGTTACATCCAGGGCCTGCACTGATCGACGCGGCGACGTTAACGCTCGATTAATACAGCGATGCAAGCATAAAAAGGGTGGCTTTGGCCGCCCTTTTTTGTGGCCGCTGCCGTTACACTAACGAACTCATGCCCGCGTAGACCGGTCACAACCAAGGTCGCGTGAGGCGACTTTATTTGTCCAGGAGTAAAGCATGCGTAATCTGATCCTCAGCGCCGCTCTCGTCACTGCCAGCCTTTTCGGCATGACCGCGCAAGCTGCCGACGTGCCGCTTGAAGCCGGTAAAACCTATGTTGAATTGGCCAACCCAGTGCCAGTCTCGGTGCCGGGCAAGATCGAAGTGGTTGAGCTGTTCTGGTACGGCTGCCCGCATTGCTACGCTTTTGAACCGACCATCAACCCATGGGTTGAAAAATTGCCGAAAGACGTTAACTTCAAGCGCATTCCGGCCATGTTCGGCGGCCCGTGGGACGCCCACGGCCAACTGTTCCTGACCCTGGAAGCCATGGGTGTTGAGCACAAGGTCCACAATGCGGTGTTCAATGCTATCCAGAAAGAAGGCAAGCGCCTGACCAAGCCTGATGACATGGCTGACTTCGTTGCCACTCAGGGTGTCGACAGAGACAAGTTCATGGCCACCTTCAACTCCTTCGCCATCCAGGGCCAGATCAAACAGGCCAGGGAGCTGGCGCAGAAGTACGGCGTGCAAGGCGTTCCGACCATGATCGTCAACGGCAAATACCGTTTCGACCTGGGCTCCACCGGTGGTCCTGAACAGACCCTCAACGTCGCCGACCAGCTGATCGCCAAAGAGCGCGCAGCCAAGTAAGGGGCCTGTCATGCGCCGCTGGGGTACCGAACGCGTCGTTGGCCTGCATGATGCGCGGGTCAATGAGGATCATCTGGAATCCACGGGCCTGGCGGCAGACAGCCGCCTGCGCCTGCTCAGCTTCAATATCCAAGTCGGTAACAGCACCGAGAAGTATCGACACTACCTCACCCGTGGCTGGCAGCACTTGCTGCCGCACAACGGGCGGGCCGGCAACCTGCAGAAGATCGGCGACCTGCTGAGCGATTTCGACCTGGTGGCGCTGCAGGAGGCCGATGGCGGCAGCATGCGCTCCGGCTACATCAACCAGGTGGAACACCTGGCCAAGCTTGGGGCGTTTCCCTATTGGTACCAGCAACTCAATCGCAACCTCGGGCGTCTGGCGCAACATAGCAACGGCGTGCTCAGCCGCCTCAAACCGTCCGCTATCGAAGACCATCCGCTGCCAGGCCCCAAGGGGCGTGGTGCGATCCTTGTGCGTTTCGGCGAAGGACCGGAAGCCCTGGTCGTGGTCATGATGCACCTGGCGCTCGGGGGGCGGACGCGCAATCTGCAGCTGGCCTATGTGCGCGACATGATCGGCAACTACAAGCATCAGGTGCTCATGGGGGACATGAACACCCATGCCAACGATCTGCTTTTGAATTCCCCGCTGCGTGACCTCGGCTTGCTGGCGCCACAGGCCGAAGCCACATTCCCGAGCTGGCGCCCGCAACGCTGTCTTGACCATATCCTGCTCAGCCCTACCCTCACGCTTGAAAGCGTGCAGGTGCTGGCGCAGCCCATTTCCGATCACCTGCCGGTCGCGGTAGAAATACGTCTGCCGGGTTCGCTCACGGCGGATGCATTACCCGCGTTGAGCCCAGGCCCTCGCGGACCTCTTGCATGAGCGACGATGCCCAGCGCTGGAAAGAAAAATACCTGTTAAGCGTTGAGCAACAAGAAAAGCTCGAGCGCCGCTGGGCCGCACGTCTGGACTTGCTGCGCCGGGGGCTGGTACGCAGCACTCTGGCGGCGGAAGGCACCGATCGCGCCGTTGACCAGTGCATGAAGGAAATGCGTGACGTGGTGCGCACCGACGACATGGACGCCGCCCTTGCTGCTTTGCTGCCGCGCCTCGAAAAGGCCGTGCTGGACTCGGAGCAGCGCCGCGAGACGCGGGTGGAGCAGATGAATACCGCGCTCACCGCGCTGGTCACGCAGTTACAGAAATTACCGCTGCCCCGCGAAGTGGCGCGCCCGCTGAAAGCCTTTGCCAAGCAATTGGACAGTCGTGTCGGCCAGGCTCGGGAGATCCCCCTGTTGCTCAGCGAACTGAGCGGGCTGCAGGGGCAGGCGCTGGATAACCTGGAGCCGGATGGCGAAATCGCGCGGCCCGGGCCTGGGCTTCTGCAGCGGTTGTTCGGTACCAAGGAAGCCGTCAGTGAGCCTGCCGCCGGCGAGCCTGCCTCGCCCGCTGCGGCACCCCCTGCCGTGCCCCAGGTTCCCGTTGAGCCCCAGGAGTCGGAGCAATCCGAGGAATTGACTCACGCCTTGCGTGCCTTTGCGCCGCAAGCTGCTGCCGCAGAACCCGCTGCCGATACGCCAGCCGAGCCTGCCCACGTCACTGGCGAAACGTTTATTTACGAGGCTCCGGTCCAAGCCAACGCAGTGGCGCAGCTGCCCGACGCTGTCGCGACACCCGCGCAGCTCCCGGAATCGCCGACGCAAGCGCCGCCCTCTGAAAGCGCCCTGGCCGCTTTTATAGACGAGCACGATGCACCTGAGGCGCCGCAGGAAACCGCTATCGGTAGCCTCTCGCTTCCTCCTGTGCTGAGTGTCGAGTCGCTCGACCCCGACGAGCTGCAAGCGGACGCCCAGTATGCGTTACCGGATTCGCCGGAGCCTTCCTACAGCTCCGTGGCCAAGCACATCGAAGACACGTTGATTGGCCTGCTCGAAGAGCTGGACCTGCCGGAGCGTCATCGACCCCAGGCCGAAGCCCTGCGCGAGCGCTTGGCCAACGGCTTGAACTGGTACGAGCTGCTGCCGATCCTGGATGATCTGGCGATCCTGATGCTGGCGATTACCGACAGTGGCCAGCATGAGTTCGAGGCTTATCTCAAGCGGCTCAATGAACGCCTGGAAGCTTTCCAGGGGCACTTGAAGGTCGCCACTGATGAACACGCCGACAGTAACTGCGCCGCGCGGGAGCTGGATACGCAGATTCGCGAACAGGTCGACGGCCTGCAAAGCAGCGTTCAGGACGCCGCCGACCTGGACAGCCTCAAGCAGCTGCTGGAGAACCATCTGGAGGGTCTGCTGGGCACCATGGACCAGCATCAGCAACAACGCGACCAGCGCGAGCAGGAAGTGGCGGCGCGCCTCAAAGGCTTGGCCGAGCGGGTCGCCAACATGGAGCAGGAAGCTCAGGGCTACCGTGAGCACTTGGAAGTGCAGCGCCAGAAAGCCCTGATCGACCCCCTGACCGGCTTGCCCAACCGCGCGGCCTGGAGCGAGCGCCTGGACCACGAAATCAATGCGTGGCACCAGCGCGGCAACAACCTTTCACTGGCCATGCTGGACCTGGACCATTTCAAACGCATCAACGACGGCTACGGCCACCTGGCCGGCGATAAGGTGTTGAAGATCATCGCCAGCGTGTTGAGCAAACGTCTGCGGCCTAACGATTTTATCGCGCGTTTTGGCGGTGAAGAGTTTGTGTTGCTGATGCCCGACTCGTCCCTGGCCGACGCCTTGGCGGTTGGGGAAGGATTGCGTGAGGCGATTCAGGCCTGTCCGTTCCACTTCAAGGGCGAACGGGTGACGGTCACGGTCTCGATGGGCGTGGCGCAGTTGCAGTCTGGCGAGCGCAGTGAGTTGGCGCTCAAGCGTGCCGATGAAGCGTTGTATCGAGCCAAGGCGGCGGGGCGCAATCAGGTGCAGGCGGCTTAAGATGTTCCTTCTGTGTAAATTGCCCGCTGCGCCTCAAGCGGTACGTTACACTGTTGCATTATCGTCTTCAGTGTACTGTTCTCCGCCATGAAATCCCTTTGTTTCGCCTTTGCGGTTCTTCTGCTCGCCGGTTGCGCCAGCGGCCCGCGCCTGAATACCAGCCACCCTTCGGTCAACTATGACAACCGCGTGCAATTCGTGGTCGTCCACTACACCTCGGCCAATCTTGAACGTTCCCTGGCCCTGTTGACCCACGGGCAGGTGAGCAGCCATTACCTGATCGGCGATGACGCTTCGGCAACCATCTACAAGCTGGTGGATGAAAGCCAGCGCGCCTGGCACGCCGGTGAGAGTGAATGGATGGGCCGCACCTGGCTCAACTCCAGCTCTATCGGTATTGAGATCGTGAACCCCGGTTACACGGATACGCCGACAGGGCGCCTGTGGTACCCGTATTCGGACGCGCAGGTGAAAGCGTTGATCGTGCTGCTCAAAGACATCAGCAAACGCAACGGCATCGACCCGAAAAATATCATCGGCCATAGCGATATAGCGCCGCTGCGCAAGCTCGACCCGGGGCCGCTGTTCCCGTGGAAGCGCCTGGCCGATGAAGGGCTGGGTATGTGGCCGGATGCGCAGGCAGTAGCGCGGTTCAAGCTGCAGTACGCTGCGGGTTTGCCAAGCATCACCTGGTTCCAGGAAGAGCTGGCTCGCCTGGGCTACCAGACCCCGCAAACGGGTGAACTGGATGTGGCCACGCGGCATGTGCTGGCGGCGTTCCAGATGCATTTCCGGCCAGCGTTGTTCGACGGCACGCCGGATGCTGAAAGTGCGGCGATCCTGCGTGCCCTCAGCCGGCGCTGACCCTTAGAGCGGCAGCGCCATGTAGAACTGAGTGCCCTGCCCCGGTCGCGAATACACGCCCATGCGGCCACCGTGCAATTGCACGATCTCCTTGCATAGCGCCAACCCCAGGCCGGCGCCGCCTTTTTTGCGGCCCACTTGCACAAAGGGCTCGAAGATGCGGCCTTGCTGCCCATAGGCAATGCCTTCGCCATTGTCTTCGACGCTGATAATCACCCGCTCGCCATGACGGCGTGCCTGCAGGCGAATCTGGCCTCCGTCGGCCGTATGGCGCAGGGCGTTGGCCAACAGGTTGTCGAGCACCCGCTCCAATTGCGCCCGGTCGGCGTACAGTCGTGGCAGGTCGGGCTGCGCTTCTATGAGCAGTTCGATGT
This sequence comes from Pseudomonas lurida, assembly GCF_013522705.1. Lineage (GTDB taxonomy): Bacteria > Pseudomonadota > Gammaproteobacteria > Pseudomonadales > Pseudomonadaceae > Aquipseudomonas > Aquipseudomonas quebecensis. The sequence goes on along the minus strand of NZ_JAAMRE010000005.1, from coordinate 15,745 downwards.
GCTGCGCGTTGGCCTGCTCAATGAAGCGCCCGCGGGCATGTTCCAGCAGGTCGGGAATCTCGCAGGGCCCGAGGGTGAGTTTCTGCAGGCCGTTCTGGTAGCGCGAGAAGTTGAGCAGGTCGTTGATCAATTGCATCAAGCGCTGCATTTCTTCGTTTACCGTATCCAGCAGGTCCGCTTCACGGGACTCGGCGGGGAATTTGGCGCGCTCGCGAAACAGCCCGAACGCCATGTGCATGCCGGTCACGGGGGTGCGCAGCTCATGGGAGGCGCGCAGCACAAATTCACTGCGCACACGTTCGAAGGCGCGTTGCTCGGTCACGTCGTGCATGACCATTACCGCGCCAAGGATGTGGCCCTGAGTGTGGCTCACCGGCGTCAGGCTGTAGGTCAGCAGGCGCAGCTCACCCTCGACTTCCACTTCAAGATCTTCCGGCGCGCGCTCAAGGTTGCCGCCGCGCAGCACCAGGTGCAGCTGTTCATCCAGCTCCGGGCGCGACAGCGCTTCTCCCAGGCCCTGGCCGAGGCGTTCTTCGTCCCAACCCAGCTGGCGTTGGGCAACCGGGTTGAGGTGTTCCAGGCGCCCTTGGCGGTCAATCATCAACAGGCCATCATCAATGCTGTCGAGCACCGCCTGCAGGCGCTGCTGGCCGGCCAACAATTCGTCCACATTGGTGGCTTGGTGCTGGCGCAATGCCTCGGCCATGATCCCGAAGCGCCGGGTCAACTGGTTCATTTCCGCCGCTGACGAGATCGGCAGTGTGACTTCGAAATCACCCTGGCCGATTTTATCGGCAGCCTTGGCCAGCGCTTCGATGGGGCCGCCGAAGCGCCGTGCGATTCCGTGGGCAGTCACGAAACCGATGATCAGCACCGCAAGGCCCACCAGGCCCATCAGTCCAGCGATCAGCAGCGCGCGGTCGCGGGATTTGCGCTCGCTGGTATTGATGGCTTCCAGCGCGCGCTTGTGCTCGGCGATCAAACCGTTGCGCAGCACGTTGAATGTCTGGGTGAGCTTGTCGTTATTGCCGCTGATCAGCGAGGCCGGTTGGGATTCGTCGAAGGCCTTGAGGAAATTCAGGTAGTCGCTGCGCGCCTGGCTGAATCCGCTGGTCATGCCGTCCTGCCGCTCATGGGCGATGCCTTCGTCCAACAGTTCGAAATACTGCTGTTTGGAGGCCTCCAGGGCTTTTGGATTGGGGCGTTCGTCGAGCATCAGGATCAACTGGTCGCCCAGGCTCTGGCGCAGCTTCAGGCCCAGTTCCAGGGTGACGAAATTGCTGCGGATCAGTGACTCCTGGGTCTTGGCCATCTGCATGACGCTGACCAGGCCCAGGATCAATCCAAGCAGGGCGACGGTGATCAGCGCCGAGATACTCAAGAACAGCCGAGTCCGCAGCTTCATCGCTAACTTCATAAGGTACAGCTCACAGGTTGTACTGTTTTCGTTTGCGGTACAGCGTCGACGCGTCAATGCCGAGGGTGCGGGCCGCCTGATCGAGCGTGTCGCTGGTGGCCAGTACGGCGCCGATGTGGGCTTTTTCCAGCTCATCCAGGCTCAGCGCGGCACCGATGCGCGGAGCGTTGTTGGTCGGTTGCTCGGCCATCCCCAAGTGGCTGATTTCAACCTTTTCCTGCGGGCAGATAATGCTCGCGCGCTCCACCACGTTGCGCAGCTCGCGGATATTACCCGGCCAGCGGTAGTTGAGCAGCGCTTCACGTGCCTGGTCGCTGAACCCCCGCGCGGGCCGTGCGTATTCCTTGACGAAGCGGGCCAGGAAGCGGTCGGCGAGAGTCAGAATGTCTTCACTGCGCTCACGCAGCGGCGGCAGGTGGAGCGTGATGACATTGAGGCGGTACAGCAAGTCTTCCCGAAAGCGGCCGTCGCGCACCATGTCTTCCAGGTTCAGGTTAGTGGCGGCGAGGATGCGCACATCGGCGCGCCGGGTCACCGGATCGCCCACGCGCTCGTACTCCTTATCCTGGATGAAGCGCAGGAGTTTAGGCTGCAACGTGAGGGGAAAGTCGCCAATCTCGTCAAGAAACAACGTACCGCCGTCGGCCTGGTTGACCCGGCCCAGGGTGCTTTCGCTGGCGCCGGTAAACGCGCCGCGGCTATGGCCGAACAGTTCGCTTTCCATCAATTCGGCGGTCAGCGAAGGGCAGTTGATGGTCACGCAGGACTTCTTCGAGCGTTTGCTCCAGCCGTGGATGGCCCGCGCCAGTTCACCTTTACCGGTGCCCGACTCGCCGAGGATCAGGATGTTGGCGTCTGTGCCGGCCACTTGGCGCGCGGTTTCCAGCACCACCATCATCGCCGGGCTATGGGAGTCGAGGCCGTCCTTGGGCTGGCGCACGGCGCCTTCCAGCGCTTCCAGGCGAGCCGAGAGTTGGCGCACCTCCAACTGCTTGGCCGTAGCCAGACGCAGTTGGTCCGGGCTGCAGGGCTTGACCAGATAGTCAGCGGCGCCGGCCTGGATGGCATCCACAGCGGTGTCCACGGCAGAGTGCGCCGTCACGATCACCACGCGCATCCATGGCGCCTGTATGCGCATCTGGGCCAGTACATCCAGGCCATTGTCTTCGCCCAGGCGCAGATCCAGGAAGCACAGGTCGAACACTTGGCGTTGCATCAGCGCGTCGGCTTGGGCGGCGCTGTTAGCGGTGGCGACGGTGTAGCCTTCATCTTCCAGGCAATAACGGAAGGTGCGGAGGATCGCGGACTCGTCATCCACTAAAAGAATGCGGCCTTGAAGTTCCTTGGCTGATTCCATCTGTCCCGCGCTCCTTAACTGATAAATGATGGTGTTTAGTCCCGGAATAATCGGGCAAGTTGCATGGTTTATTCTGATCGATAAACGGCAACGTCGTGCAGGTATCTGCGCATCTTCTTACAACGGGCGAGATCAGCCTGGGTTTTCCCGCCTTGCGCTCAATTGGGCATCAACGGCCCCGCTTTCTATCCGTTGATCCGACCGCTGACCATCGTGCATTTCGCACGGCCTATAGGGGGGCATCGTGCAGGATGCTGGCCTTGTCATCGAGCATGAATCTATAACCTGCTGATTTTAAAAGGTTTTATTTTGTTAAAAACCTGGCATGGGCTCTGCAATATCCCCTCACAAGAGCGTCATGAATGAATAATCAGAATGCGGGAGAACAGCAGCATGACTCGCCAAACCCTCAGCCAATTGCGTGTATCGCCACTGCGCTTGCAGCAAGGTCTGTTTGCCAGCCTGGCCCTGATGGTCACGTTGATTGCAGGCCAGCACATTCAGCATTGGCAGGAGAGTCAGCAGCAAGCCCAAGTATTCGAGCGTCCGGCCATGATGCAGACCCATTTCAGTTCGATGCAGGGCCGTCCCGTTGCCAGTGTTGCGGGTGAGGTCAGCGTCAAGCAATTGCGAGTGGCTGATCAGGATTCAACCCTGGATCAGCTGCCAGCCCAGGAACGGTGGGTTTTCTAAGCAAAACAAGCGGTCGTCCGCACCGGGCGTCCGTACGGCATGACCGCTGTAACCTCTAATAGAAGCGTAAGGAGAATCACCATGTTGAGTTGGGCAATCACATTTCTGATCATCGCCATTGTTGCTGCAGTGCTGGGCTTCGGTGGTATCGCGGGCACCGCAACCGGTATCGCCAAGATCCTGTTTGTCGTCTTCCTGGTGATGTTCATTGCTTCGTTCTTCTTTGGTCGTCGCGGCCGAGGCTGAATATGAGCACTTTGTCTCTCAAAGCCATTGTTGCCGCCCTGTTGCTGGGCGGCAGCGGTCTGGCGATGGCCGCCAATGATGGCCAGACGCGGGCCAACGAATTGCTCAGCGCGGATCCGCAATACCGTGAAACCTGGCAAGGCGTGGTGAAGAAAGAAGAGCGCTTGCCGGAATGGGTAATGAACCTGACCGGTACGGCTGAACAGATGAACGCCGTTGAAGAAGATGGCGATAAGTACTTGGTCGGGCCGCTCTGCGAAACCGCTGACACCTGCCTGAACAAGCGCTTGATCGTTGCTTTCAGCTTCGACAAGGAAGACGCCTACGCCATGTTGGTGGAAGTGCCTGCCGGCCTGCCGGCGGACAAATCCCCTACGCGGCATGCCGATTACCGTTTTATCGGTAAGCCGGACGAAGGCATGCAAAAACTGCTGATGGAACAGCTTAAGAAAGATCCGAATTGGTACTAGGTTTCGCTTGCGGCGCTGCCGCAGTCGGAGCCGGCGTCCATAGAAAGAAGCCCCTCGCTTCTTTCTAGCTGCACGATTCGACAAGAGCCGTGCATGACCAGGGGGCCGGGTCGCTCTGATCGATTGGGATCGGCGTGACCTACGGGTACAGGTAGTGCCTGCGCAAGGGCCGGGTCAGGTGACAAGCTGCGACGCAAGTTCACAAGTCATCGACTTGCTGAACTTGCGGCGGGCTTACAGCGTCCTGCGTGCCTTATGCCGCCCATAGCCGCTTATTTTGGTTTTGCTCGCTCTCAACCATTACTGGGTGTGTCGCGTTGACCATCTATCGAGAAAGTTTCGCCGGGTGTATAGGACATTTCCGACACCAGACAGCTGAATTCCCAGGCATTTGTGCCGATCGATCCAACCCCTCCTTCATCCCTGCATAAGCCTGGTTTGGCCGTTTTACGGCATATTCAACGGGCAATATGTCGCATTTGAACTGACCGTTCGGACAGTTATCATTGCAAAAAGCCATGCCGATTCGGCATAGGGTAGGCGTTTACGGCATTAGACGTCGCCCCCTTGCATGGGAATAGTTGCGCCTTTTTTCGCCTGCCAATAAGCCATTTCGGCCATCGGGCGGCGACCTTCCATGGAGGCGGATGCTCACACTTTTTCGCTCTCGAGCGTTCCAGCTGGCGCATTTGCCTTAAGTCCACTTGAAGTAAGGGTAATGACATGAAGAAGGCAAAGCTAAGCCTCGCCTGGCAGATCCTCATCGGTTTGGTACTGGGGATCGCAATCGGCGCAGTGCTCAACCATTTCAGTGCCGAAAAGGCCTGGTGGATCAGCAATGTGCTGCAGCCGGCGGGCGATATCTTTATCCGCCTGATCAAGATGATCGTGATCCCGATTGTGATTTCCTCGCTGATCGTCGGCATTGCCGGTGTCGGCGATGCGAAGAAACTCGGTCGCATCGGCGTCAAAACCATCCTTTACTTCGAAGTGGTCACCACCATCGCCATCGTGGTCGGCCTGTTGCTGGCCAACCTGTTCCATCCCGGTGCCGGGATCGACATGAGTACCCTGGGTACCGTGGACATTTCCAAGTACCAGGCGACTGCCGCCGAGGTGCAGCACGAGCATGCGTTTATCCAGACCATCCTCAACCTGATCCCCTCCAACATTTTCGCCGCCGTCGCCCGTGGTGAAATGCTGCCGATCATCTTCTTCTCCGTGCTGTTCGGCCTGGGCCTGTCGAGCCTCAAGCCAGAACTGCGCGAGCCGCTGGTCACGATGTTCCAGGGCGTGTCCGAGAGCATGTTCAAAGTCACCCACATGATCATGAAGTACGCGCCGATCGGTGTATTCGCCCTGATCGCCGTGACCGTGGCCAACTTCGGGTTCGCCTCGCTGCTGCCGCTGGCCAAGCTGGTGATCCTGGTTTATGTCGCCATTCTGTTCTTCGCCTTCGTGGTCCTGGGCCTGATCGCGCGCCTGTTCGGCTTCTCGGTGATCAAGCTGATGCGCATCTTCAAGGATGAGCTGGTGCTCGCCTACTCCACCGCCAGTTCCGAAACGGTGTTGCCACGCGTGATCGAGAAGATGGAAGCCTACGGCGCGCCGAAGGCGATCTGCAGCTTTGTAGTGCCGACCGGGTACTCGTTCAACCTCGACGGTTCGACCTTGTATCAGAGCATCGCCGCGATCTTCATCGCCCAGCTGTATGGCATCGACCTGTCGATCGGTCAGCAATTGATGCTGGTACTGACCCTGATGGTCACCTCCAAAGGCATCGCCGGCGTACCGGGTGTGTCCTTCGTGGTGCTGCTGGCCACCCTGGGCAGTGTGGGCATTCCGCTCGAAGGCCTGGCGTTCATTGCCGGTGTCGACCGTGTGATGGACATGGCGCGTACCGCCCTGAACGTGATCGGCAACGCCCTGGCGGTACTGGTGATTTCCCGTTGGGAAGGCATGTACGACGATGCCAAGGGCGAGCGCTACTGGAACTCGCTGCCGCACTGGCGCAGTAAGCCGGCGATGCCGACTGCTCAGGCCACTCGCGGTTGATCGCACGCTGGCACTGACCCAAACCCCGGAGAAATCCGGGGTTTGTCGTTTCTGCCAGCCCCGCTATCATTCGCCCCATCATTCGAGGGGATTCAACTGATGCTCAATGGCCTGTGGCTTGGCTTCTTTGTCGTGGCAATGGTCTCAGCCTTGGCGCAATGGCTGGTGGGCGGTAACGCCGGGATTTTCGCGGCGATGGTGGAAAGCATTTTCGCCATGGCCAAATTGTCGGTGGAAGTGATGGTGCTGCTGTTCGGCACCCTGACCTTATGGCTGGGCTTTTTGCGCATCGCCGAGAAAGCCGGGATCGTCGATTGGCTGGCCAAGGCACTGGGCCCCTTGTTCCGTCGCCTGATGCCGGAAGTGCCGGCTGGCCACCCTGCCATCGGCCTGATCACCCTCAACTTCGCCGCCAACGGCCTGGGCCTGGACAACGCCGCCACCCCCATCGGCCTCAAAGCCATGAAGGCGCTGCAGGAACTCAACCCGCTGCCGACCACGGCGAGCAATGCGCAGATCCTGTTCCTGGTGCTCAACGCCTCGTCGTTGACGCTGCTGCCGGTGACCATCTTCATGTATCGCGCCCAGCAGGGTGCCGCCGACCCGACGCTGGTGTTCCTGCCGATCCTGCTGGCGACCAGCGCGTCGACACTGGTGGGCCTGCTGTCGGTCGCCATCATGCAGCGCCTGCGGTTGTGGGACCCTGTGGTGCTGGCCTATCTGATACCCGGCGCGCTGGTGCTGGGCGGCTTTATGGCGTTACTGGCGACCCTGTCCGCCACGGCGCTGGCCGGGTTGTCGTCGATTCTCGGCAACCTGACCCTCTTCGGCCTGATCATGTTGTTCCTGCTGATCGGCGCGTTGCGCAAGGTGAAGGTGTACGAGGCATTTGTCGAAGGCGCCAAAGAAGGCTTCGACGTCGCCAAAAACCTGCTGCCGTACCTGGTGGCGATGCTATGTGCGGTGGGCGTGTTACGTGCCTCCGGCGCGCTGGATTTCGGCCTTGAAGGTATTCGCCATGTGGTGGCGTGGACGGGCATGGACACGCGCTTTGTCGATGCCTTGCCGACCGCCATGGTCAAGCCGTTCTCCGGCAGTGCCGCACGGGCGATGCTGATCGAAACCATGCAGACGCAGGGCGTGGACAGTTTTCCGGCGCTGGTAGCCGCGACGATTCAGGGCAGTACCGAAACCACCTTCTACGTGTTGGCGGTGTACTTCGGCTCGGTGGGCATCCAGCGCGCGCGGCATGCGGTGGGTTGTGCATTGCTGGCTGAGTTTGCCGGCGTCGTGGCGGCTATTTCGGTGTGCTACTGGTTCTTTGGCTGAGGCTTAGATAGCTATAGGGGGCAAGCTCCTCCCACCTATTGGCCTGTGAATACATTCAAATGTGGGAGGGGGCTTGCCCCCGATGAGGCCCTCAGCGTTTCACACCCATGTTGCCCTGTGCCACCACCCAATCCACCACCTGCTTATTCAGCTGATCCCCAGCCTGACCAAAAGCAGCCACCACCGCCGGCACCTGGGTATCGCTCACCGGCTGGCGCACTTCAAAGCGCCGACTGGCAATAATCCGTTGATCGTTCCCTCGCACCAATCGCGCGTCGAGGCGGATCACTACGTCCACCGCGCGGCCTCGGTACTCACTCTGAAACGCCTGCAACTGCCCGCCAAGCTCATAGTCGGCCTGCAGGTTGGTGTCGTCGGTGCTGAGCAGCGTTACCCGACCATCGCGCTGGAAGCCGTCGAGCAGGCGATTGCGCAACAGCACGGGAGCCGGATCGCTCCAGCGCGCGTTTGCATAGCTGCTGATCAAGTCGCCATTGGGCACCACGGCAATGCGTGGGCTGTCGAGAAATTCGCTGGTTTGCGGCTTGGTCACGCGCAGCGACCAACTCACCGGTGTGCCTTGGGCCGTGGCTTGGGCCGACGCCAGACGGTACACGTCGGACGGGTCGGCCTTGGGCAGGATCGAACACGCGCTGATCAACACCAGGGCCATAGGGGCGATCAGTTGATATGCACGCTTCATGGCGTGAACTCCTTGTTCTTGTCACTGCCCAGCAGGTAGCCGCTGGGGTTGGCTTCCAGGCGGCGGGAGATGGCGCGCAGCGAACCGAGGGTTTCGCGCAGTTCGCGCACGGCCGGCGCCAGTTCGTTGAGCCCTTGCATGCCGCTGTTAACCGAATCCTTGTTGTTGGTCAGCAAGGTATTGATGGTGGCAGTGCTTTGCTCAAGGGACTTCATGGCCTGTTCGGCGCTGCCGAAGGCCTGCTTGCCCTGCTCGTTCAGCAGGCCATTGGCATTGCGCATCAGCACGGTCGTCTGCTCCAGCGCAGCCGTAGCCTGTTTGCTGACCTGCAACAGTTGCTGCATCACCACTTTGATATCGCCACGCTGATCGGCGATGGCGCCTGTGGTTTGCTCCAAATGCGCCAGGGTGTTGCTCAGGTGCTCGACGTTTTGCGCAGAGAACATGCTGTTGGCGTTGTGCAGCAGCACATTAATGCTGGTCATCAGGTCATTGCTGTTATTGAGCAGGCGCGCGATGGGCGAAGGCGAGGCGATGATTTCCGGCAGATTGCCATTCTTACCCTTGAGTTCGGGGCTTTGTGGCGTGCCGCCGCTGAGCTGGATGATCGAGGTACCGGTGATGCCGGTCAGCGCGAGCTTGGCCTGAGTGTCTTCCTTGATCGGCGTCTGCCCGGCCAGGCGAATGCGGGCGAGGACGCGCCGCGGGTCTTTGGGATCCAGGCGCAGGCTGATCACGTCACCCACCTTGATGCCGCTGTATTGCACCGCGCTGCCCTGTGACAGACCGCTGACCGCTTCGTTGAAGACCACTTCGTAGTCCTGGAACGCGCTGTCGACGCTGGACTTGGCCAGCCACAGGCCAAACAGCATGGCGCCGACCACCACGATCACGCTGAACAGTCCGATCATCACATGATGGGCTCGGGTTTCCATGTCATACCTCGTTGAGCGATTGAGCGGCATCCAATGCCGCGCGGCCACGGGGGCCGTGGAAATATTCGTGAATCCACGCGTCGTCCGTTTCCGAGACGACATCGATGGCATCGGCCACCAGCACTTTTTTCCGGGCCAGCACCGCCACGCGGTCGGTGATGGTGTACAGCGTGTCCAGGTCGTGGGTCACCAGGAACACACTCAAGCCCAACGCGTCGCGCAGGGTCAGGATCAGTTGGTCAAATTGCGCCGCGCCGATCGGGTCGAGGCCGGCGGTGGGCTCATCCAGAAACAGGATGTCCGGATCCAGCGCCAAGGCGCGGGCCAGGGCGGCGCGCTTGATCATGCCGCCGGACAGCGACGCCGGGTACTTGTCGGCCGCCGACAGCGGAAGCCCGGCCAGCGCCAGCTTCACCGCGGCCAAATGCTCGGCATCGGCACGGCTGAGGCCCGCATGCTCGATCAACGGCAGCGCGACGTTTTCGGTCACCGTCAGCGAGGAAAACAGCGCGCCCTTCTGGAACAACACACCAAAGCGCCGTTCCACCAGGGAACGCTCCTGTTCCGGCAGGTTTGGCAGGTTTTTGCCGAACACCCGCACTTCACCCTCGCTTGGCCGGCGCAGGCCGACGATGCTGCGCAGCAGCACTGACTTACCGCTGCCGGAACCGCCGACCACGGCGAGTATTTCGCCCTTGTACAAGTCCAGGTCGAGGTTTTCATGCACGCTTTGGCTGCCAAAGCGATTGCACAGGCCGCGCACTTCAATCACCGCCTCGGCGGGTGTTCGGTGTAGACGGCTCACCAGCTCATCTCCATGAAGAACAGCGCCGCGACCGCATCCAGCACGATCACTACAAAGATCGATTGCACCACGCTGGAAGTGGTGTGCGCACCGACCGACTCGGCGCTGCCGCTGACCTTGAATCCTTCCAGGCAGCCAATGGCGGCGATCAGGAAGGCGAACACCGGCGCTTTCACCATGCCTACCAGAAAGTGTTGAACGCCAATGTCCGATTGCAGCAGCGAGAGAAACATCGCCGGCGAAATATCCAGCGCCACGGCGCACACCACGCCGCCGCCGATAATCCCCGAGAGCATCGCCAGGAACGTCAGCATCGGCAGCGCCACCAGCAGCGCCAGCACGCGGGGCAGTACCAGCAGCTCCATCGGGTCCAGGCCCAGGGTGCGGATGGCGTCGATTTCTTCATTGGCTTTCATCGAACCGATTTGCGCGGTAAACGCACTGGCGGTGCGGCCGGCGATCAGGATCGCGGTCAGCAACACGCCGAATTCCCGTAGGAAAGAGAACGCCACCAAGTCCACGGTAAAAATTGTCGCGCCGAAGCTTTTAAGCACGGTGGCGCCGAGAAAGGCCACCACGGCGCCTACCAGGAACGTGAGCAAGGCCACGATGGGCGCGGCGTCCAGGCCAACCTGTTCAAGGTGAGCGACCATCGGGGTCAGGCGCCAGCGTTTGGGGCGCAACAGGCCGCGGGCCAGGGTTTCGAGGATCAGGCCGATAAAGCCGAGCAGTTGCTTGCTGTCCTGCCACACCTTGTCCACGGCCGCGCCGATACGCGCCAGCACCTGAATACCGGTGGCTTCTTCGGGCGCTTTGTCCGGCACGCAGAAGTCGTTGAGGGAGCGATACACCGTTTTAAGCAGTGCGCGGTCGGCGGCGGACAGGCTGCAATCGGTCTGCTCGGCGGATTGCTCGATGCGAGTCGGCCCCAGCAGTTCCACCAGCAGCGACGCGCCGGCGGTGTCCAGGGCACCGAGCCCGTTGAGGTCGATACGCGCGCCGGCATCGTATTGGCCGTCGAGTTTGTCCGACAGCTTCTTCAGGCTCGCATAGTGGGCAAGCGTCCAGTCCCCCGTAATCCTGAGCAACGGAGGGGTGGTGGACGTATCGAGATGGGCGGCGCCGGCCGTGATGCGGGTGGTCATAAGCTGCGAGCGTGTCTGTTTTCACAAAGCCCTACGTAATAGCACGAAGCTGCCTACTGTGGGTTGTCCGTTTGTGCTGTGTCGGTGACTTTAAAGCGCAGCACGCCGATAACCTGTCCATCCTCGGTCAATACCTGGACCTGCCAGCGCCCTGCCGAGTCCCCCGGGAAGTTCTGCTTGTGGGTCCAGGCACGGTAGCCTTCCTTGCGCCCGCCATGAATGTCCAGGGCAATGCGGTCTACTTCCTTACCGTTGAATTTCCACACATGGTAGATGCGTTCATCCAACCCGCGCGGCGCGTTAATCGCGGTATAAGCGTACAGCCCGCCGCTGCGCAGTTGTGCGGCGGAGACTTCCTTGAGGTCATGTCCCGGCGTACGGTCCTGCAGCTGGGTGCTGATGGCCACCTCTGTCATCCACAGGGTGGCCGGCGGCACCCAGCTGCGCAGGAACCAGCCGGCACAACCAATGGCCGCAGTAACACCCAGCAACATGGCCCAACCTTTAAGACTGCGCAGCGGCATGCTCACCGCCAGGCTTGGAATTGATAGCGCCATGGCCACGCCAAGGGCGAGTTTGTAGCTCTCGGCGGTGGTCAGGTGCAGGATGATCGGCAGCGCAGTGAGCAGCGCGGCGAACAGGGTCAGGGTGTGCAGGGCCAGGAACAGTGAACGCTTGGGCGCCAGCCATTTGTAGTACAACGGGTCGATGATCGACACCAGCGCTGCCGCGCCGAGCAGCCCTGTGAACACCGATTGGCCGCTGTTCCACGCGGTGGTGACGAAGAAGAACGGCAGTACGAAAAACAGGCTTTCCTGGTGGATCATCTGGGTCGCGTAGCGCAGCAGGGGCTCGGGGATCTCGCGCTTGAAGAGTTTGGTGAACAGTTGGGTAAAACTGTTCTCGAGCATCAGCCAGAGCCAGCTCACCAGCATGATCACGGCGATCCAGCTGGCCATCCCCTGCTGACGGTCCACCAGAATGAAGCTGCCTACCCCCGAGATGAAGCCGCCGAGTGCAATCACCCCTGGGTAGCGCTTCATCAGTTCGAGGATGCGCTGGATATAGTGGGTCAGGTTGGGCATTCGGCGGTTCGCACTGTGTAGGAGAAATCTTAGACAGAATAGCGTCTTAGGCTGCTGTTCGGTGCCTCATTACTCAACCCGTTTGCGATAACGGCGCACGCCCACCCAGCCGATCACCATCAGTGCCAGCAGGCCTGCGCCGCTCCAACTGAGGGTGTCGTAACTGAACAGCGGCTTTTCGATGCGCCAGTAGCCCGGTTGCTTGAGAAGCTCGCGCAAGGCCTGGTTTGCCTGGTCCAGCTTGATGGCCTTGATGCGCTTGGCGGGGTCGCTGAAATGGCCGTTGTCGTAGTCGCCTGCGGCACTCCAGTAGTAGTCGGCCAGTGCGCTGTTGCCCTGCACGGCCCAGGCTTGTCGGGCGATGGCCGCTTGTTGCAGGCGTGTAAAGGTGGCCGGGTCCAGGCCGTCCTTGAGCAGTTGCGCCTTGAGGTCGTGCAGCACCTGTTCGGCTTCGTCGAGGTTTTCGCGCTCAAGATCGGCATTCAGGCTCAGAAAGCCGACGCCTCCGAGCACTTCGCGCTCGGCCCAGGGGCCGTAGGACAACCCATGCCTGAGGCGCAACTGGCGGTACAGCGCCCAGTCCAGGTAGTCCTTGAGCAGGTCATAGGTTTCATCATGTTGGTCGTCCAGTACCGGTTCCGGCAGCAGCCAGTGCAATTTGGCGCTGTTGCCTACCCAACCGTGGATCAGTTCGCGATGACTGGCGGCCGTTTGCTGGATCTGCGGCAGCGGCAAATGTTCGCTGGGCTCGACCGGCGTCAGTTGCCCGTAGGTGCGCTCGAGATAGGCCGGCAGCAGTTTATCGAGGTCGCCGACGATGATCAGCGTCATGTTATTGGGCGCGTACCAGTCCTTGCGTAGCGTTTGCAATTGATCGCGGGTCAGGTGATTGACCTCGGCACGTTCGGCGCATTTGAGCCCCAGTTCGACGGCCAGCTGGTTGCTGGCGGTGTGGCCCAGATCCTGGCGATCAAGCAGGCGTTGCAGCCGTGAGTAATGGCCGCCGTCCTCACGCTCCACCACCTGTTTGGCTGCATTGATGTGGGCGTCGGTCAGCTCGGTGCGGGTGAGGATCGCCAGCAGCAGGTCCAGCACTTTGCGCTGGTTGTACGCGGGGGCCTCGATCACGAAGGTGGTGTCCGCATTACTGGTGTAGGCGTTCCATTCGCCGCCCAGGGCCTGCATGCGCTCTTCTAGGTCGCCCTCGCCGCCGCCATCGATGCCGCTGAACAGCAAGTGCTCGAACAGATGGGGCAGCTCTTTGTCTTCGCACGGGAAGTCATCCAGGCCCACGCCGACCACCAGGCGAATAGCCACATGCCCGCGCTCGGTGCCGGGTTTGAGCAGCAATTGCAGACCGTTGGGCAAGGTGTAGCCCTCGACTTGCAAGCGGTCAAAGGCAAAGGCATGAGCGGCGCCCAACAGCAGGCAGACGAAAAACAGGCGACGCATAACTGGCTTCCTGGCGAGTGAGGTCAGTTGTAACTGACTTCACGGGCCATCTTACGTTCAGGGGGAATGCGTGATGTCGGCAATATCTTCGGCCGAGAGTGCGCCGGTGTCGGACGTTTCCAATACGACGTAGGCACTGCTGCAAAACAACGAGTTCAGACGCTTCATGTCGGCAATCAGCTCAAGGTGCAGGGAACTGGTTTCCAGGCTCTGTACGATCTTGCGCTGCAGACGGCTTACATGGGCGTGGGCCAGGCGCCGCTCCTGCGCGCGGAAGCGGCGTTTCTCGCGCAGCAACTGGCGGGCACTTTCCGGGTCGGCGCTCAGAAACACCGACAGGCCCAGGCGCAGGTTGGCGATCAACTGGCTGTGCAGGTCGGTGAGTTCTTCCAGGCCCACCTCCGAGAATTGTCGGCGCTGGGACGTTTTCTGCTGCTGGACCTTGCGCAGCATGCGTTCGATCAAGTCGCCGGCCAGCTTCAGGTTGATCGACAGTTCAATGATTTCGGCCCAGCGACGGCTGTCTTGTTCGCTGAGGTCTTCACGCGGCATTTGCGCCAGATAAAGTTTGATGGCGCTGTAGAGTGCTTCGACATCGTCGCTGAGGCTGCGCATTTCCTGGGTGATCGCTGTCTGTTTGCCGCGCAGCACTTCCTGCATGGCGGTGAGCATATTGTCGATCAGGTCGCCCAGGCGCAGGGTTTCTCGCGCGGCGTTGGCTAGCGCCAAGCTAGGGGTGGTGAGGGCGGTAGGGTCCAGATGCCGTGGTTTGGCTTTGCCGTTGACCTCTTCACGCTCGGGCAGCAACCAGGCACACAGGCGCGCCATGGGGCCGATGGTCGGCAGCAGGATCAGGCAGCGGCTGACGTTGTAGAGCAGATGAAAGGTGATGACCATGCCCTGGGCGCTGTAGTCCAGGTTATCCATCCAGCGTACGAGCGGGTCGAGCACCGGGATGATCAGCAACAGGCCGATCAGTTTGTACAGCAGGCTGCCGAGTGCCACTTGGCGACCGGCTGCGTTTTGCATGCTGGTACTGAGAAACGCCAGCACGCCGCTGCCGATATTGGCGCCGATCACCAGACCGATTGCCACATGCAGGCCGATCACACCGGCACCGGCGAGGGTGGCGGTCAGCAGCACGGCGGCCAGGCTGGAGTAGGAGATCATCGCGAACAGGGCGCCGACCAAGGCATCGAGCAGGATGTCGCCGGTCAGCGAGGCAAAGATGACTTTGACGCCCTGGGCATGGGTGATTGGCCCCGCCGCTTCGACGATCAACTGCAGTGCCAGAATGATCAGCCCCAGGCCGATGCCCACCCGACCCAACTGCCCTGCCCGCGTCTGTTTGCGCGACAGGAAGAAAATCACCCCCAGGAAGATCAACAGCGGCGACAGCCAGGACAGGTCAAAGGTGAGCACCCGTGCCATCAGGGCGGTGCCCACATCGGCACCGAGCATGGTCGCCATGGCGGGCATCAGCCCCATCAGGCCCTGGCCGACGAACGACGTCACCAGCATGGCCGTGGCGTTGCTGCTCTGCACCATGGCCGTCACCAGAATGCCGGCGATAAACGCCAGCCAGCGCTTGGCCATGTTCTGACCGATGACTTGGCGCAAGTTGGAACCGTAGACCCGCAGGATGCCGGTACGGACGATGTGCGTGCCCCAGATGAGCAGGGTCACGGCGGAAAGCAGATTGAGCAAGGTCAGCATGCTCGGCCCCCCGTGTAGGTGGGCTCCAGAAGGAGCCAATGAAAAATTGCCGCGTGCCGTTCTACGTCTTGTACTTAAGCTGTAGTTGGCGAATGGGCTCGGCGCCAGCATCGCATAGCTAAAGTGGGGATTGAAACAAAACTGTCATGAAATCAGCTTTTTGCGATCAAAAAAAACGGGGCGCGAGGGCCTAATGCCAGTCAGTTAAGGAGGAACACTGTAACTGTGGCGAGCGGGCTTGCCCCGCGTTGGGCTGCGCAGCAGCCCCCAATAGGAGCGTCGCAGTATGCCAGGCAGCTCCGGGACTATGTTTTGGGGCTGCTTCGCAGCCCAACGC
>NZ_JAAMRE010000059.1 GCF_013522705.1 Pseudomonas lurida | reverse complement strand
ACCGCTGTTATTGCTGGTGTGGGCACAATCACCATCGGCACCGACGGCGCTTACGCTTTCACGCCGGTTAAAGACTTCAATGGTGATGTACCGCAAATCGGCTACACCACCAACACCGGCTCCAGCAGCACCCTGGACGTGAAGATCGACCCCGTCGACGACGCCAGCGTTCTGCAGGCCGATACCGGCAGCGCCAAGGAAGACACCGTTGCCACCGGCAATGTGCTGACCAACGACAGCGACGTCGATAACGTCCTGACCGTCGCCAGCTTCACCGTCAACGGCACTAACTACCAAGCGGGCCGGACCGCTGTTATTGCTGGTGTGGGCACAATCACCATCGGCACCGACGGCGCTTACGCTTTCACGCCGGTTAAAGACTTCAATGGTGATGTACCGCAAATCGGCTACACCACCAACACCG
Organism: Pseudomonas lurida; assembly: GCF_013522705.1. Lineage (GTDB taxonomy): Bacteria > Pseudomonadota > Gammaproteobacteria > Pseudomonadales > Pseudomonadaceae > Aquipseudomonas > Aquipseudomonas quebecensis. Next base: position 1,582 of record NZ_JAAMRE010000059.1, on the reverse strand, counting down.
GCTCCAGCAGCACCCTGGACGTGAAGATCGACCCGGTCGACGACGCCAGCGTCCTGCAGGCCGATACCGGCAGCGCCAAGGAAGACACGGTTGCTACCGGCAACGTGCTGACCAACGACAGCGACGTGGACAACGTCCTGACCGTCGCCAGCTTCACCGTCAACGGCACTAACTACCAAGCGGGCCAGACCGCTGTTATCGCCGGCGTGGGTTCGATCACCATCGGTACCGACGGCGCTTACGCCTTCACCCCGGTTAAAGATTTCAATGGTGATGTGCCGCAAATCGGCTACACCACCAACACTGGCTCCAGCAGCACTCTCGACGTGAAGATCGACCCGGTCGACGACGCCAGCGTCTTGCAGGCTGACACTGGCAGCGCGAAAGAAGACGCTGTTGCCACTGGCAACGTGCTGACTAATGACAGCGACGTGGACAACGTCCTGACCGTCGCCAGTTTCACCGTCAACGGCACTAACTACCAAGCAGGCCAAACCGCTGTTATTGCTGGTGTGGGTTCGATCACCATCGGTACTGACGGTGCTTACGCCTTTACGCCAGTCAAAGACTTCAACGGCGACGTCCCACAAATCGGCTACACCACCAACACCGGCTCCAGCAGCACCCTGGACGTGAAGATCGACCCTGTCGACGATGCCAGCGTCTTGCAGGCTGACACTGGTAGTGCTAAGGAAGACACGGTTGCTACCGGCAACGTGCTGACTAATGACAGCGACGTGGACAACGTCCTGACCGTCGCCAGTTTCACCGTCAACGGCACTAACTACCAAGCAGGCCAAACCGCTGTTATTGCTGGTGTGGGCTCGATCACCATCGGCACCGACGGCGCTTACGCCTTCACCCCGGTCAAAGACTTCAACGGCGACGTCCCACAAATTGGCTACACCACCAATACCGGCTCCAGCAGCACCTTGGACGTGAAGATCGACCCTGTCGACGACGCCAGCGTCTTGCAGGCTGACACCGGCAGCGCGAAAGAAGACACCGTCGCCACCGGCAATGTGCTAACCAACGACAGCGACGTGGATAACGTGCTGACCGTTACCAGCTTCACCGTCAACGGCGCGAGTTATGTTGCCGGCCAAACCGCCGTCATTGCAGGCGTGGGCTCGATCACCATCGGCACCGACGGCGCTTACGCCTTCACCCCGGTTAAAGACTTCAATGGTGATGTGCCGCAAATCGGCTACACCACCAACACCGGCTCCAGCAGCACCCTGGACGTGAAGATCGACCCGGTCGACGACGCCAGCGTCCTTCAGGCCGACACCGGCAGCGCGAAAGAAGACACCGTTGCCACCGGCAATGTGCTGACTAACGACAGCGACGTCGATAACGTGCTGACCGTTGCCAGCTTCAATGTGGGTGGAACCACTTACACCGCCGGCCAAACCGCCGTCATCGCGGGCGTGGGTTCGATCACCATCGGTACCGACGGCGCTTACGCCTTCACCCCGGTTAAAGATTTCAATGGTGATGTGCCGCAAATCGGCTACACCACCAACACTGGCTCCAGCAGCACTCTCGACGTGAAGATCGACCCGGTCGACGACGCCAGCGT
>NZ_JAAMRE010000058.1 GCF_013522705.1 Pseudomonas lurida | reverse complement strand
TCAGTCCTCACATGGCCTGGAGTCAGCGTTGTTTCATGCGGTCGATGACCACGGCCAGCAGCAGGATCGAACCTCGAATCACATATTGGTAGAAGGTGTCGATGTTCTTCAGGTTCATCGCGTTCTCGATGATCGCCAGGATCAGCACGCCCGCGATCACATGGCGGATCATGCCGATGCCGCCGCTCAGCGACACGCCGCCCAGTACACAGGCGGAGATCACCGTCAGTTCAAAACCCTGGCCGATCATCGGTTGGCCCGAGGTCATGCGTGAGGCGAGGATCACGCCGGCCAGTGCGCCGATCAGGCCGTGCACGGCGAAGATCAGGATTTTGGTGCGGTCCACGTTCACGCCCGCCAGCAGCGCCGCTTCCGGGTTGCCGCCGATGGCCATGGTGTTGCGCCCGTAGGTGGTGTAGTTGAGCAGCCAGCCGAAAAACAGGAAGCACACCAGGGTGATCAGGATCGGCACCGGCACGCCGAACAGCTGGCCGTTGCCGAAGATGAAGAACTGCTCCTGGGACACGCCCACAGCCTTGCCGTCGGCAAATATGTAGGCCAGGCCGCGCACGATCTGCATGGTCGCCAACGTGGTGATCAGCGCGTTGACCCGCAGCTTGGCGATCACGATGCCATTGATCAGCCCGACGACCAGGCCCATCAGCAATGCTGCGCCAATGCCCAGCATCACGCTGTCGGTATCGCGCATGACGATGGCCGCGACCACGCCGGCACAGGCGATCACCGAGCCCACCGACAGGTCAAAATGCCCCGACGCCAGGCAGAACAGCATGGTGCACGCCGCGATGCCCACGGTCGACACCGCCAGGCCCAGGCCGCGCATGTTCAGCGGCGAGAGGAAGTTGTCGATCAGCAAGGCGCACAGCACGAAGATGCCGATGGCCGCCAGCAGCATCGCCCAGTTGTCGAGCAAGGCGCGCATGTCCAGGGGTTTGCGTGCGCGGGGCAGCGCGTTGTTTTGAGTGGTCATGGTCTTCTCTCAGTTCGTCACGCGGCGCGGCAAGGCCAGCTGCAGCAGGTTGGATTCAGTGGCGTGTTCGCGCAGTTGTTCGCCGCGCAGGGCGCCTTCGCACAGCACCAGGATGCGGTCGGAAATGCCCATGACTTCCATCAGGTCGCTGGACACCACAATCACCGCAATGCCCTGGGCCGCGAGGTTATGGATGATCTGGTAGATCTCGGCCTTGGCACCGATATCGATGCCCCGCGTCGGCTCGTCGAGCAGCAGCACTTTCATCGGCATCGACAGCCAGCGGCCCAAAATGGCCTTCTGCTGGTTGCCGCCGGAGAGGTACAGGATCTTTTGCGCGGCGTTCGGGGTTTTGACTTTCATCGCCTGGATCTGGTGTGCGGCGTTGCCCTTCTCCCAGCCCTCGCGCAGCAGCCAGCCGAAGCGCGAGTGGGCGCCACGGGCACTGATGTTGATATTCTCGGCCACGCTGGACAACGGGATGATGCCTTCCTTCTTGCGGTCTTCGGGGCACAGCAGCACCCCGGCGGCGATGGCGTCGCGCGGCGAACGCAGTTGCAATGGCTCACCACAGAGCTCAAGGCTGCCGGCGCGGGCACGCTCCAGGCCGCTGAGCAGACGGAACAGCTCGGTACGCCCTGCCCCGACCAGGCCGAACAAGCCGAGGATTTCGCCTTTGCGCACCTGGAAACTCACCGGCTCGCGCAAGCCTGGCCCAAGCAGACCGTCGACCTTGAGCGCCACCTCGCCCTGCTCGCGCGGGCGGTAGTCGTAGATGTCCTGAATGTCGCGACCGACCATGCAGGTCACCAACTGGTCGTGGGTCAGTGCGCTCATGTCCTCGAACGTGCGCACGTAGCGGCCGTCCTTGAACACCGTGACCGCGTCGCAGATGCGGAACACTTCTTCCATGCGATGCGACACGTAGAGCACCACTTTGCCCTCGTCGCGCAGGCGCGTGATGATCGCCATCAAACGGTCGATCTCCCGTGCCGACAGGCTGCTGGTCGGCTCGTCGAAGGCGATCACATGGGCGCCACGGGACAGCGCCTTGGCGATTTCCACCAATTGGCGCTGGCCCAGGGACAAGCGCCCCAGCTTCTGGTCCGGGTCGATCTCATCGGCCAGGCCCTTGAGGCACGCCAGGGCCTGCTTGCGCAGCAGGCCACGGTTGACCACGCCCCAGCGCGTGGGCAAATGGCCGAGGAACAGATTCTCGGCCACGCTCATTTCCGGCACCAGATGCAGCTCCTGGTGAATCACCGCCACGCCGCTGGCGATGCTGTCGGCGGC
>NZ_JAAMRE010000057.1 GCF_013522705.1 Pseudomonas lurida | reverse complement strand
TGGCTATGGGGGGCATAGGGGGCACGTATTAAAAAGTTATTACTATCTAAAAAAATAATCATCGGGCCCGTTTATGTAAACATTTGGGTCCACGAGTGTGATGAATTTAGCTTTGAATTCAATTAAAGCGTTCTTGTTAGTCGCCTGAAAATAGAACTGGTTATTTTCCTTGGTGATTTTGACAAAAAATACTTCCCGAACAGGAATATTTTTTATGATCAAGTCTTGAATGCCATGACAGTCGATGCCCATTCTGCAAGTGTTGTAGCCTTTGCCCTCCCATTTTTTTGGCAAGGTGTCAGGAAATTCCGGTATGTCGAATCCCAGTCCCACAGAAGGACGATCATTTTCTATTTGCATAGAAAAAAGAGCAATCTGGCCAATTTCTACAGGTTTGCTAAAGATTTTTTCAAAAAATATATTTTGATCTAAATCATTCCAGTACTTCATCGATTACTCCTCAAAATTGTAATGTTCTTTGGCTCCAGGTACGTTTCCGTTCCGAGGCTTTTCTAACGGCCGTAAATTGAAGTGCGCTTTCTGATCCCCTTTCCCGTCCGCCCTGCCAAATTTATGACCGGCGGAGTGGTCTTGGATAAGAACCTTTGAGCCGTCTGCCCTTGTGAATTGATAAACCCTTGTATTAATGGTCCTGCCGTTTTCATCCAAAATATTGTCATCATTCAGATCAGTCATTTTTTCTATTTTGTATTGTGTCGTCCTTCCTGACTTCGGGTGTGTCATAACATCAGGGTTTTGTAGCATCGGTATATTGGCGTCTCTTTTGGCTTCTCTAAACGCCCCTTTACGAGATAAATCAGGTATATCCGGTTCAGCGGGCAAGGCGCAGGCTGGTTTGTACTTTCCTGAACCAGGGCAATCAGTGGTCAGTCCTAATGGATCAACCCACCCTGTCGGATTAGGCACATACCGATACGCATTGATCCCACCCGCTAACTTCACCGGGTCCGGCGTCAGGTAGCGACCAATATCCGGATTGTAGTAGCGATGGCGGTTGTAGTGCAGGCCGCTTTCTTTGTCGAAGTATTGGCCCTGGAAGCGCAGCGGGTTGTCGAGGTTGCCTACGTCGAGGCGGGCGATTTCGCCGTAGGCGCGGTAGTGGGCGGACCAGGCGATATCGCCCTCGGGGGTGGTGAGTTCCTGGGGTGTGCCGAGGTGGTCGAGTTGGTAGTGGTAGGGTTTTGTCTCTTTGGGGCCGAAGCCTTCTAAAAGTGCCAACGGCCGAAAGCTGTCGGGTTCGTAGAGGTAACTGCGATGGCGGTCGGCCTGGTGTTCGGCAATCAGCTTGTCGCCTTGCCAGAAAAACTCCGTCGTTATGCCGTCCACGGTTTTGCTGATGCGCCGCCCAAACGGGTCGTAGCGGTAGCTGGCGGTTTGGCCGTTGGGTTGGGTGATGCCGATCAGCCGATGCTGGCAGTCGTAGCGGTATTCCGTGACGAGTTGCCGGCCCTTGCCACGCCGTTCCTGGATCAGGTTGCCGAAGGCGTCGTAGGTGTAGTGGTGGTCGCCCTGGATCATCAGGCGGTTGCCGGCGACGATGTCGGGGCCGGGGCGGTTTTGCATCAGCAGGTTGCCGGCCGGGTTGTGGGCGAAACGTTCCTGTACGTCGTGGGAATGGTCGGCGCGGGTCAGGCGCTGGAGCGGGTCGTAGCGGTAGTGGTGTTCGCCTTTGCGGGTGTCGAGCAGGCGGGTGAGGTTGCCGGCTTGGTCGTAGTCGTATTGGCGCTGGTAGAGCGGATGGGTCTGATGGGTGACGGCGTGGGCGTGCAGGCGCTGCTGGTCGTCGTAGTGGTAGTGGCTGAGCAGTTGGCCTTGTTGGCGCTGATATTCGCGGCCTTTGCTGAACAGGTGTGAGGTCAGCGGTTTGCCGTTGAGTTCGACGGTGGCGAGATGCCCGCCCTTGTCGTGGTTGAACACCACGCGGTTGTTGTCCGGCAGGCGCAAATGTTTGAGCTGGCCGCAGGCGTCGTAGCTATAGCGCAGGGTGCCCCAGCCCTGGTGTTCGGCGGTGAGGCGGTTTTGGCGGTCGTACTCGTAGGCCAACGCCCAGTGGCCGTCGTCGACGCTGAGGAGATTGCCTTGGCGGTCGTAGGTGTAATCGACCTTGTTGCCGTCGGGCAGGGTTTTTCGTACGAGGCGACCGGCGTGGTCGCGCGCATAACGGGTAATGCGCTGACTGCCGTCGTCGCCGTGTTCGGTCTTTTCCTGCAGGTGGCCGTTGAGGTCGTAGGTGTACGCGGTGCGTTGGCCGTCGAAGCCGGTTTCCTGCCGGATCAGGCCGTTGGGGTGGTAGTCGAGTTG
>NZ_JAAMRE010000056.1 GCF_013522705.1 Pseudomonas lurida | reverse complement strand
GAGGCTTCGCCGGCCTTGGAAATCTGCCCAAACCTGCCAGCAGTAGACCCTGGGGCGACCATGGTCGCAGCGTCAGTGACTAACTCTGAAACTTGCGCGGCTGACTCATAGCTGTTGCCTTGCAGGTCTGAAACGAATGCCCGGCCCGTTTGCCGGGTGGTCATTTGACCAACCGGGTTCAGAGATGGATCGGCAACAGGCCCCAGGAAGTCGTTGGCAACGCCCAATGCATTTCCGCCCAAAAGCTCACTACCGACCTTAGCAGTGGATGTAACTAGGCCCCACGCACTACGACCTACGCCTGCCACTCCGCCTTTGAAGCTTTCCAGGTAATCCGTCGGCTTATCGCTGTAGTTCAAATTGGATTTATAGAAATCCACTGTTCCTTGGCTGTTGTGGCCTTCAGGGTCGCCCAAGTAGTCGATATTTCTAGTGCCGTCTTTGTAGGCAGACGGGCGCGTGTCCTTGAAATCAAGAATCAAAGCCGCCGTCTCATTGCCACTGTATCCACGCTGGCTTCCGTCTGCGGACGCATCGGTTCGGGCGTAGTTATCCGCAATCGGGGCCAGAGCCACACCTAAGTTCTGCAAGGTTGCTGTATCAATCTTGCTTGCATCTTCAGCCGGGATTGACTTGCTCCAGTCTTCATCGGTGTAGTAAGTCAGCGCAACCGCCATGCGCCGCTCAGCCTCCTGCGGACTGATGTTTTGGTCCGCCGCCATTTTTGGCGCTTGCTCTTTGATCAGCTCAGCGGCTCGTGGGTGCAATTGCTCGTTGTAACGTTCAACATTCCCCGCCACCCAGGCAGCGTCATTCGGGTTGCCGTTGACCAAGGACCCGGCCGCAATACCGATAATTTGAGCGGTTGCGACTTTGAATTGGTCATCCTTTGCGAAACGTTCATCCAGATATTTACCCAAGTTCTCGGTCGCAATCGCTGTCAGCCCTTCAGCCGCGCCAGCGGCAATTGCGCCGGTCTTGAAGTCACCGCCTCGAGCCGCTGAAAGTGCACCACCCAGGAGGGCGTGCATCAAGACCTTTTCCGCCGAGCCGGGGCTCAGGTCAAGATCATTCGCCAGGGTACCAAGACCTTTGTTGCCGGCTGCTGCGGCCAAGTCGAAGCCTTGCGATACCAAGGCCGAGCCCAGGTTGTCTTTCAAACTGCCACCGTTGATGGCGGTGGAAATACTGCTTTCGATGACCGCATGGGTACCGCCGCGCAGTACTGCATCCTGCGCTTTCTGCCAGCTCAACCATTCGCTGGAGTAGCCTGGGTTCTGCACCGGCCCCGCCGTAGTGACTTTCGCGCCCGCACCGTCAACCGGGCTTGCGCCCTTAAACCAATTACTGTCTGCGTAGTTCAACGCCCCGGTTGCCAGACCGGCAATGGCCGCGTTCTTCAGACTGCTGCTGCTGAAGGTGTCCTTGAGTGCAAGGCCGATGTTGCCTTTATTGTTGATCGTGCTCACAGCACCGGTACTGGCCAGCGAGGTCAACGCGGCGGTGGCCATCATGTTGCCCAGCCCCGCACTTGTGGCTGCAACCGCTGCCGACGTACTGGTCGCCGCAACCGCAGCAGTGCCGGCGGCCATGGTTGAACCGGCCGATGCACCTGCGCCCACCAATGCGCTAGCACCACCTGCCGTCACAATGGTGACGATAATGATGACCGCCAACATGGCGCCCTGGCCCATGCCCGAGTTGCTGTACTTGAAGGAGTCATGCAACTCTTTTACCTGGCGCCAATCCACGTCGCCGCGCTTCTCGGCATCTTTGAGCCAGGCCAATTGCGGGTCGGCCTTGACCATGGTGTCGATGGTCTGGCTGACGGTTTGCTGGTCGACTTGTTTGATGTCGATCTTTAGGCCGTTAACGGCTTCGATGACGGTCTGCCCCTTGGCAACCAGTTCACTCTGACGCAAGGTTTCATCGGTCTTGCCTTTGCCCTTCATCGAGAACCAAGCCATGTTGCTCTTGCTCTTGGTATGGCTCTCGTCGTGATAGTCCTTTACGCCTTCAAACGTCACGGCGCCGCCGCTTTTCAGGATAAGGTCGTTGCCGCTGTTGAGCTTGGCGACCTGGTACAGCTGGTCGCCATTGCTAACCAAAGTCAGGTTGCCTGCGGTTTTGATCTCAGTGCCGACGTTGGTGGTCTGGGTAACTTCATCACGCTTGGCTTTTTTGGCGCCCCAGCCGCCGTTCTCCTTCATGTCATACAGGGTATGCGTACTGTTCTGCGCCGCCAACAAACTCAACTTATCCCCGCTATACAGATAAGCCTCATTCCCCGCGCTGATCCTGCTCGCCACGATCGTGGTGTCACGCCCGGCCTGGCTGACAAAATCCCCACCCGCCG
>NZ_JAAMRE010000055.1 GCF_013522705.1 Pseudomonas lurida | reverse complement strand
ACAGTGCCCTGGTGGCGAGAAGCGAAGCCGGTGCGGGGATGACGGCCCGATTGGCGGATGGCACCCCAACCTACGGCCTGAGCCCCAATAGCTTTGACACCACGTTACAGTTTGAGCGCACGGGCACCCGTACGCCGACCACATCCGTCGGCGCCTATCAACCGACTGCCCTCACTGGTGATGTAGGCAGCTACGTCAGAGCCGATGACTTACTTGCTGCTCGAAGCAATGAAGTCGTGCTCACGAAATACAAAGAGCCCTGCTGCTTCGCTGCCGGCACTAAAGTCTCAACCCCGAACGGCGACCGCGCCATCGAATCGCTCAAAGTCGGCGACGTGGTCTGGAGCAAACCGGAAAAAGGCGGCAAACCCTTCGCCGCTAAGATCCTGGCGACTCATCAGCGTTCCGACCAGCCGATTTACCGCCTCAAGCTGAAAAGCGTTCGGGTAGACGGCATAGCTGAGGGCGAAACCCTGCTAGTCACGCCGGGTCACCCATTCTATGTTCCGGCCAAGCGCGACTTCATTCCTGTCATCGATCTGAAACCGGGCGATCTGCTGCAGTCCCTGGCTGATGGCGAGACGAACAACATATCGTCTGAGGTGGAGTCGCTGGAGCTTTACTTGCCTGTGGGCGAGACCTTCAACCTGACGGTGGACGTGGGGCACACGTTCTATGTTGGGGAGTTGAAGACGTGGGTGCACAATACGGGGCCGTGTGCGTTGCCTCCGGGCTTTTTTGGTCCAGAAGGGCTAGCAGCCAACAGAGTTAGCGAGGTAGCTATCACCGGTGAAACAGCGTCGACTTCTCTGGGTAAAAGGGTTCATAAAACGCAAGCGGACCTCCGCAGAGAGTCCGGGCTATTCAGCACGGTGGAGCAGCCAATAACAGATCAATTTGGCAATCCAATTTTGGTTCCAAAGCGGGTTGATTTGAAAACGGGCGAAGCGCAGCCTGGGGCAAACTTCCAAAAGGCTATCCCTGATGCAGCTAACTTCGATCGTAGGCTTATAGTGGATGACAAACCTCTGGGCCGTCCTATTGCGAAGGATAGGCAAGAAATTATTAGATTTATTGAGGCGTTTAGGCAACGAGAGGGAGTTTTACCTGAGACGATCGGTATACAACGATATGACCCTAAAACTGGCTTGCCTGTGAAAACTGACTTGTACTCACCGTATGATTTTTTGCCAAAGAAGAATTAGGAGTCTAGATTATGAGTTTCGAGCATAAAGCATTCATTTTTGACTTTGATAGTTTTGATAGTGAGCTTAAGCCGTTATTGGAAGCTTCCTTGCGTTCTGGAAATATTGAGCCGCTACGTTGCTTTATTCTTTCTAACAAAGAGCTTTTGGTCGACCCCTATGAGGGAGATGCGCTGGATGACGACTGGGAGGACATGATCGAAGACAGGGATGCTCATCAATATGGGGACTTTGCGCTGACGAAATATTATTCCCCGAAGGATGATCATGGATTAGGAGTGAAATGGGCAGATTTTCAAGAGAAAATTTCCAATCGAGGTAAGCTAAATATTTCTCCTTTTTTGGGCGCGCCAGTAGGTGTAGATGGCGAGTTTTTTGATCCTGGTAAAATGGGGTCGTACTTTCAAACTACCCATGAAGTGGGTGAAAGTCTAAAAAAGATTGTGGGATTGAAGGGCGAGATGCAAGATGATTTGATCGAAGAGTTGGAAAGTTACGAAAGTTTTCTCAGTCAAGCTAATTCAGTAAAAAAGGGGATCTATGTGACGTTTTGATTGAGAGAATGAAGCGAAGATGGAAAGTGAACTGGTGTTAGACCTAAAGAATGTCGGGCAGTCACATTCTAATTCTCAGAGTGACATTAGTGTTCTCTTTTGATTTTTTCTGAGTTTCTTGCGCTCTTTCAATCACAGCTCTTTAAAAAATAGTTTTATTTTCTGCTTAAATTTCTAAGCGAGGCGGTTACCAGATAACCGCCCTTTTTTATTTACGAAACTTGCGAGTTCAACTTCCGTCCAACCACATCCAGCAGATCGCACCCATCCCTCAGCGGGATAGCCAGCAACAGCGCGAGATCATGCAGCACAACGGCATCACTGCTGATTTCCTCCCGAAACGCCAGGTTCTCCAAAAACTGCGTCACCGCGCGAATACGATACGCGGCGGCGTTATAGAGAACATCAAGGGGCGCTTGCGTGTCGATCACCAGCGCGGGAATGGTTGCGTCGTGGCCCGTTAAAGGCATGTATCGGTTCATATTTAAGCTCTCTACTTAAGTGATAAATACCATCACTCAAACGTCGCCAAACGAATGGGTGACAGCTGTACGCAGGTTGGCGAACCGGCAGTAGAGAAAACCGGCAGACCCGAGGGTCTCCCGCGCACAGCCGTCATAAAACGACTTTGCAGGCGCGCAAGTGGCTGCACAAAAGCCACCAGCTTGCGCATTCTCTACCGTCAGGTCGCCAAACCTGAATCGCCTTGGGGGCGACCGGCGGACTATAAGTCCTTCACGTAAAAACGCGCAAGGCATCAAAAGGCCAACGCTTCCTCGCCGGCGGCCTGTACAGCGACGCCGACCAGTTCCGCTACCTGATGGACAACGCCTTGGCCAGCAAAGACGCGCTGCGCCTGAGCCTGGGTGTCACCCTCACCAGCCAGCAAGTCGGCGCCCTGACCCACGACATCGTGTGGATGGAAAACCGCGTGGTCGACGGCCAGACCGTCCTGGTGCCCGTGCTCTACCTGGCCCAGGCGGAGTCGCGCAACGTGCGCGGCAACAGCCTGATCCAAGGCCGCGACCTCAACCTGGTCACCGGCGGCGACCTGATCAACGTCGGCACCCTGCGCGCCAGCAACAACCTCTCCGCCGTCAGCAGCGGCAGCCTCTACACCGGCGGCCTGGTCGAGGCCGGCAACAACCTGAGCCTGCTGGCCCAGGACAGCATCCGCAACGCCATGGCCGGCGAAATCCGCGGCAAGCAAGTCAGCCTCACCGCGCTCAAAGGCGATGTCATCAACGACAACACCGCCATTCAGGTACGTGACGGCGCCGGCATGCGCACCCTCACCGACGGCAGCGGCGGCACCATCGTCGCCCGCGAAAACCTGGCCATGGACGCTGGCCGCGACCTCACCAACCGGGGTGCCCTCACTGCCGGCAATGACGCCAACCTCACC
>NZ_JAAMRE010000054.1 GCF_013522705.1 Pseudomonas lurida | reverse complement strand
CACCGACGTTGAAGCTCGCCACGGTCAACACGTTGTCCACGTCGACGTCATTGGTCAGCACGTTGCCGGTGGCAACCGTATCTTCCTGCGCGCTGCCGGTATCAGCCTTAAGAACACTCGGATCATCCACCGCCACAATGTTCACGTTCAGCGTGCTGCTGGAACCCGTGTTGGTGGTGTAGCCGATTTGCGGCACATCACCATTGAAGTCTTTAACCGGGGTGAAGGTGTAGGCGCCGTTCGCACCGATGGTGATCGAACCCACGCCTGTAATGACGGCGGTTTGGCCAGCGGTGTAGGTGGTGCCACCGACGTTGAAGCTCGCCACGGTCAACACGTTGTCCACGTCGCTGTCGTTGGTCAGCACGTTGCCGGTTGCAACCGTATCTTCCTTCGCACTGCCGGTATCAGCCTTGAGGACACTCGGATCATCCACCGCCACGATGTTCACATTCAGCGTGCTGCTGGAGCCGGTGTTGGTGGTGTAGCCGATTTGCGGCACGTCGCCGTTAAAGTCTTTGACCGGCGTGAAGGTGTACGCACCGTTGGCACCGATGGTGATCGAACCCACGCCCGCGATGACGGCGGTTTGGCCGGCGGTGTAAGTGGTTCCACCCACATTGAAGGAGGCAACGGTCAGCACGTTATCCACGTCGCTGTCGTTGGTCAGCACGTTGCCGGTGGCAACGGTGTCTTCCTGCGCGCTGCCGATATCAGCTTTCAGAACGCTAGGGTCGTCGACTGCGATGACGTTGATCGGCAACGTAATCGATTCGGACTTCGGCGATGCTGCGCCATCCTGTGCGGTGGCGGTTACGGTGAGGTTCACCAGGCCATTGGTGTCCGGCGCAGGATTAAAGACCAGTGTGGCCTTGTTCCAGCTGCTGATGTCGATGCTCTGGATGCCTGCCGTCGCGGTGAAGGTGTGACCCGCACCGTCGGAAAGGGTCGCGCCGCTCGGAATACCGCTGACCTCCAGCTTGAGCGTCTCGGAACCATCCTTGTCGGTGGCGTAAGCGTCAATCGCGGACAGCTTGATCGCGTGGTCTTCCAGGCCGGTGTTCAGTACCTGGGTGACGCTGATGTTGTCCATCACGCCACCCAGCGAATTGCTGGTAGGCGCCTTGAACTCGAGCTTGGCATCACCGTCAGCGGTGACAGGCACCACGAAGGTGTAGGTCTTCATGCCTACGGTAGTTGCATCCAGGGTGCCCACCTTGACGCCGCCCCAGAAAACGTCGATCACCGAGTTATTCTCGGCCCCCGCACGTGGCGAGTAGTCGACGCTGATAGTGTACGCCGTACCGCTTTCGGCCTTGATGATGGTGTACAGACTGGCGTCGTCGCCGGCATTTTTTTCCAGCTCGATCACCTGGCTGTTGCCCGGGGTGCCGACACCGTAGACGCTGCTTTGGCCAATCTCGACCTTGCCGTCGCTGTTACCGGTCAACCACTGGGTGGCCGCAGGGGTACCGTTACCTGCTGCGTTATTGGCAGCGCCGACCGCGACCGTGCTCCACGAACCGTTGAGAGGGGCGCTGTCGAAGTTGATCGCGGTCACGACGCCGCCGCCGAGCAGGCCCAGGTGCGGGGTGTCGGTCACTGGGGCGATGGTGACTGCGGCAGTGGTATCGGCGCTGGCTTTACCGCCATTGTCGACCGCCGTAAAGGTGAGCGAGGTGCTGCCGCTCCAGTCGCCGGTTGGCGAGAAATAAACCGAGGCTTTGCCGTCGACACCCGCCGGCACTGAGTCGCCGACTTTGAGTTCGGTTTGCAGGGTGGCATCGCTGTATAGCTTGCCGTTTTCCGGCAATGCGGTGATGACGAACTTGGCGACGGTGCCGTCCACATCGGTGCCGCTCAGTACGATCGTCGCCGCATGGTCTTCATCTGCGCCAGCCGGGTTGGCCGCTGCGGTAGGTGCATCGTTGAACAGATCGATGGTGACCTTGCCGGTGGCACTGCCGGTCTGCGGTGGCTCCCGGTCAAGGTTGCCGCCGCCGATGTCGGTGACGTCAATGGTGACACTGCGATCCGTGCCGACCGGGTTATTGCCCGGCGTCTGGAAGGTGATCGCTTCAACCACTTTGGTGAAGTCAGCCGCGCTGCTGCCGGCCGACGAGTTGCTGGTGAGGGTATAGACGATTTTGCCATCGGCGGCACTGCCGCTCTGGGTGATGGTAATCCCGGCAACGGCCAGTGCCTTGAGCACATCGGCACTGCTTAGCAGGTCACCAGACGCCAGTTTATCGACCGTGACCACCACTTTGCTGAAAGTGGTGTTGTCGACGTCGCTGATGCTCAGGTTTTTGACCAGTGCACCGGCCTCGGCTTGCTCGGTGAACGTGGTGCTGTCGAACTGCACCACAGGCGGATCGTTGACCGGAACCACCTTCACCACGGAAGTCACAGGGGCCGAATCGAGCTGGCCATCGTTGACGGTGATGGTCAGTGTGCGGTCGGTCGGGACCGGGTTCTGGCTTTCGCTGGCGAAGTGCACCGAGCGCAGGACTTCCTGGTATTCGGCTTTGGTGGCGTCACCGGACAAGGTCAATACGCCGGTGCCTTTGTCATAGCTGACGGTGATTTTCGCATTGCTTGCATCTGCAATCAGTAAGTCTCCTGCCAGGGGATTGACCAGCGTGACTTTGGCACTTTGCAGGGTACTGTTGTCCACATCGCTGACCGTCAGGTTCGCCGCGATGTAGCCGCCTGGCTTGCCTTCGATGTAGGTGTCGCCGAAGGCATTGGTCGAAGCGTTGCCCAGTACAGGGGCGTCGTTGACGGGGTCGATCTTCACGTCCAGGGTGCTGCTGGAACCGGTGTTGGTGGTGTAGCCGATTTGTGGGACGTCGCCGTTGAAGTCTTTGACTGGGGTGAAGGCGTAAGCGCCGTCGGTGCCGATGGTGATTGTGCCCACACCAGCAATAACAGCGGTCTGGCCTGCTTGGTAGTTAGTGCCATTGACGGTGAAACTGGCGACGGTCAGGACGTTGTCCACGTCGCTGTCATTAGTCAGAACGTTGCCGGTGGCGACGGTGTCTTCTTTCGCGCTGCCGGTATCGGCTTGCAAGACGCTGGCGTCATCGACGGGGTCGATCTTCACGTCAAGGGTGCTGCTGGAACCGGTGTTGGTGGTGTAGCCGATTTGTGGGACGTCGCCGTTGAAGTCTTTGACTGGCGTGAAGGCGTAAGCGCCGTCAGTGCCGATGGTGATCGAGCCAACGCCTGCAATGACGGCGGTTTGGCCGGCGGTGTAAGTGGTTCCACCCACATTGAAGCTGGCAACGGTCAGGACGTTATCGACGTCGCTGTCGTTGGTCAGCACGTTGCCGGTGGCAACAGTGTCTTCTTTCGCGCTACCGGTGTCGGCTTGCAGGACGCTGGCGTCGTCGACCGGGTCGATCTTCACGTCCAAGGTACTGCTGGAACCAGTGTTGGTGGTGTAGCCGATTTGCGGCACATCGCCGTTGAAGTCTTTAACCGGCGTGAAGGCGTAAGCACCGTCGGTGCCGATGGTGATCGAACCCACGCCCGCGATGACGGCGGTTTGGCCGGCGGTGTAAGTGGTTCCACCCACATTGAAGGAGGCAACGGTCAGCACGTTATCCACGTCGCTGTCGTTAGTCAGCACATTGCCGGTGGCGACGGTGTCTTCTTTCGCGCTGCCGGTGTCAGCCTGCAAAACGCTGGCGTCGTCGACCGGGTCGATCTTCACGTCGAGAGTGCTGCTGGAGCCAGTGTTGGTGGTGTAGCCGATTTGCGGCACATCACCATTGAAATCTTTAACCGGGGTGAAGGCGTAAGCGCCGT
>NZ_JAAMRE010000053.1 GCF_013522705.1 Pseudomonas lurida | reverse complement strand
GCGCAAGTGGTTGAAGTTGTTGAAGAAATCTTCGAAAACTTCTGAAAATAATCACTTGACAGCAAATGAGGCTGCTGTAGAATGCGCGCCTCGGTTGAGACGAAAGATCTTAACCAACCGCTCTTTAACAACTGAATCAAGCAATTCGTGTGGGTGCTTGTGGAGTCAGACTGATAGTCAACAAGATTATCAGCATCACAAGTTACTCCGCGAGAAATCAAAGATGTAACCAACGATTGCTGAGCCAAGTTTAGGGTTTCTTAAAAACCCAAAGATGTTTGAACTGAAGAGTTTGATCATGGCTCAGATTGAACGCTGGCGGCAGGCCTAACACATGCAAGTCGAGCGGTAGAGAGAAGCTTGCTTCTCTTGAGAGCGGCGGACGGGTGAGTAATGCCTAGGAATCTGCCTGGTAGTGGGGGATAACGTCCGGAAACGGACGCTAATACCGCATACGTCCTACGGGAGAAAGCAGGGGACCTTCGGGCCTTGCGCTATCAGATGAGCCTAGGTCGGATTAGCTAGTTGGTGGGGTAATGGCTCACCAAGGCGACGATCCGTAACTGGTCTGAGAGGATGATCAGTCACACTGGAACTGAGACACGGTCCAGACTCCTACGGGAGGCAGCAGTGGGGAATATTGGACAATGGGCGAAAGCCTGATCCAGCCATGCCGCGTGTGTGAAGAAGGTCTTCGGATTGTAAAGCACTTTAAGTTGGGAGGAAGGGCCATTACCTAATACGTGATGGTTTTGACGTTACCGACAGAATAAGCACCGGCTAACTCTGTGCCAGCAGCCGCGGTAATACAGAGGGTGCAAGCGTTAATCGGAATTACTGGGCGTAAAGCGCGCGTAGGTGGTTTGTTAAGTTGGATGTGAAATCCCCGGGCTCAACCTGGGAACTGCA
Organism: Pseudomonas lurida; assembly: GCF_013522705.1. Lineage (GTDB taxonomy): Bacteria > Pseudomonadota > Gammaproteobacteria > Pseudomonadales > Pseudomonadaceae > Aquipseudomonas > Aquipseudomonas quebecensis. The sequence continues at coordinate 4,580 of NZ_JAAMRE010000053.1, read as the reverse complement.
TTCAAAACTGACTGACTAGAGTATGGTAGAGGGTGGTGGAATTTCCTGTGTAGCGGTGAAATGCGTAGATATAGGAAGGAACACCAGTGGCGAAGGCGACCACCTGGACTGATACTGACACTGAGGTGCGAAAGCGTGGGGAGCAAACAGGATTAGATACCCTGGTAGTCCACGCCGTAAACGATGTCAACTAGCCGTTGGGAGCCTTGAGCTCTTAGTGGCGCAGCTAACGCATTAAGTTGACCGCCTGGGGAGTACGGCCGCAAGGTTAAAACTCAAATGAATTGACGGGGGCCCGCACAAGCGGTGGAGCATGTGGTTTAATTCGAAGCAACGCGAAGAACCTTACCAGGCCTTGACATCCAATGAACTTTCTAGAGATAGATTGGTGCCTTCGGGAACATTGAGACAGGTGCTGCATGGCTGTCGTCAGCTCGTGTCGTGAGATGTTGGGTTAAGTCCCGTAACGAGCGCAACCCTTGTCCTTAGTTACCAGCACGTTATGGTGGGCACTCTAAGGAGACTGCCGGTGACAAACCGGAGGAAGGTGGGGATGACGTCAAGTCATCATGGCCCTTACGGCCTGGGCTACACACGTGCTACAATGGTCGGTACAAAGGGTTGCCAAGCCGCGAGGTGGAGCTAATCCCATAAAACCGATCGTAGTCCGGATCGCAGTCTGCAACTCGACTGCGTGAAGTCGGAATCGCTAGTAATCGCGAATCAGAATGTCGCGGTGAATACGTTCCCGGGCCTTGTACACACCGCCCGTCACACCATGGGAGTGGGTTGCACCAGAAGTAGCTAGTCTAACCTTCGGGGGGACGGTTACCACGGTGTGATTCATGACTGGGGTGAAGTCGTAACAAGGTAGCCGTAGGGGAACCTGCGGCTGGATCACCTCCTTAATCGACGACATCAGCTGCTCCATAAGTTCCCACACGAATTGCTTGATTCATTGAAGAAGACGATAAGAAGCAGCCCGAAATTGGGTCTGTAGCTCAGTTGGTTAGAGCGCACCCCTGATAAGGGTGAGGTCGGCAGTTCGAATCTGCCCAGACCCACCAATTTTGTGTGGGAAACGCCTGTAGAAATACGGGGCCATAGCTCAGCTGGGAGAGCGCCTGCCTTGCACGCAGGAGGTCAACGGTTCGATCCCGTTTGGCTCCACCACTACTGCTTCTGACGTTTGAAAGCTTAGAAATGAGCATTCCATCGCTGCGATGGTGAATGTTGATTTCTAGTCTTTGACTAGTTCGTTCTTTAAAAATTTGGGTATGTGATAGAAAGATAGACTGAACGTTACTTTCACTGGTAACGGATCAGGCTAAGGTAAAATTTGTGAGTTCTCTTAATTGAGAAATTCGAATTTTCGGCGAATGTCGTCTTCACAGTATAACCAGATTGCTTGGGGTTATATGGTCAAGTGAAGAAGCGCATACGGTGGATGCCTTGGCAGTCAGAGGCGATGAAAGACGTGGTAGCCTGCGAAAAGCTTCGGGGAGTCGGCAAACAGACTTTGATCCGGAGATGTCTGAATGGGGGAACCCAGCCATCATAAGATGGTTATCTTGTACTGAATACATAGGTGCAAGAGGCGAACCAGGGGAACTGAAACATCTAAGTACCCTGAGGAAAAGAAATCAACCGAGATTCCCTTAGTAGTGGCGAGCGAACGGGGACTAGCCCTTAAGTGGCTTTGAGATTAGCGGAACGCTCTGGAAAGTGCGGCCATAGTGGGTGATAGCCCTGTACGCGAAAATCTCTTAGTCATGAAATCGAGTAGGACGGAGCACGAGAAACTTTGTCTGAATATGGGGGGACCATCCTCCAAGGCTAAATACTACTGACTGACCGATAGTGAACTAGTACCGTGAGGGAAAGGCGAAAAGAACCCCGGAGAGGGGAGTGAAATAGATCCTGAAACCGTATGCGTACAAGCAGTGGGAGCCCACTTTGTTGGGTGACTGCGTACCTTTTGTATAATGGGTCAGCGACTTATTTTCAGTGGCGAGCTTAACCGAATAGGGGAGGCGTAGCGAAAGCGAGTCTTAATAGGGCGTCTAGTCGCTGGGAATAGACCCGAAACCGGGCGATCTATCCATGGGCAGGTTGAAGGTTGGGTAACACTAACTGGAGGACCGAACCGACTACCGTTGAAAAGTTAGCGGATGACCTGTGGATCGGAGTGAAAGGCTAATCAAGCTCGGAGATAGCTGGTTCTCCTCGAAAGCTATTTAGGTAGCGCCTCATGTATCACTGTAGGGGGTAGAGCACTGTTTCGGCTAGGGGGTCATCCCGACTTACCAAACCGATGCAAACTCCGAATACCTACAAGTGCCGAGCATGGGAGACACACGGCGGGTGCTAACGTCCGTCGTGAAAAGGGAAACAACCCAGACCGTCAGCTAAGGTCCCAAAGTTATGGTTAAGTGGGAAACGATGTGGGAAGGCTTAGACAGCTAGGAGGTTGGCTTAGAAGCAGCCACCCTTTAAAGAAAGCGTAATAGCTCACTAGTCGAGTCGGCCTGCGCGGAAGATGTAACGGGGCTCAAACCATACACCGAAGCTACGGGTATCACGTAAGTGATGCGGTAGAGGAGCGTTCTGTAAGCCTGTGAAGGTGAGTTGAGAAGCTTGCTGGAGGTATCAGAAGTGCGAATGCTGACATGAGTAACGACAATGGGTGTGAAAAACACCCACGCCGAAAGACCAAGGTTTCCTGCGCAACGTTAATCGACGCAGGGTTAGTCGGTCCCTAAGGCGAGGCTGAAAAGCGTAGTCGATGGAAAACAGGTTAATATTCCTGTACTTCTGGTTATTGCGATGGAGGGACGGAGAAGGCTAGGCCAGCTTGGCGTTGGTTGTCCAAGTTTAAGGTGGTAGGCTGAGATCTTAGGTAAATCCGGGATCTTAAGGCCGAGAGCTGATGACGAGTCATCTTTTAGATGACGAAGTGGTTGATGCCATGCTTCCAAGAAAAGCTTCTAAGCTTCAGGTAACCAGGAACCGTACCCCAAACCGACACAGGTGGTTGGGTAGAGAATACCAAGGCGCTTGAGAGAACTCGGGTGAAGGAACTAGGCAAAATGGCACCGTAACTTCGGGAGAAGGTGCGCCGGTGAGGGTGAAGGACTTGCTCCGTAAGCTCATGCCGGTCGAAGATACCAGGCCGCTGCGACTGTTTATTAAAAACACAGCACTCTGCAAACACGAAAGTGGACGTATAGGGTGTGACGCCTGCCCGGTGCCGGAAGGTTAATTGATGGGGTTAGCTAACGCGAAGCTCTTGATCGAAGCCCCGGTAAACGGCGGCCGTAACTATAACGGTCCTAAGGTAGCGAAATTCCTTGTCGGGTAAGTTCCGACCTGCACGAATGGCGTAACGATGGCGGCGCTGTCTCCACCCGAGACTCAGTGAAATTGAAATCGCTGTGAAGATGCAGTGTATCCGCGGCTAGACGGAAAGACCCCGTGAACCTTTACTATAGCTTTGCACTGGACTTTGAATTTGCTTGTGTAGGATAGGTGGGAGGCTTTGAAGCGTGGACGCCAGTCTGCGTGGAGCCATCCTTGAAATACCACCCTGGCAACTTTGAGGTTCTAACTCAGGTCCGTTATCCGGATCGAGGACAGTGTATGGTGGGTAGTTTGACTGGGGCGGTCTCCTCCTAAAGAGTAACGGAGGAGTACGAAGGTGCGCTCAGACCGGTCGGAAATCGGTCGTAGAGTATAAAGGCAAAAGCGCGCTTGACTGCGAGACAGACACGTCGAGCAGGTACGAAAGTAGGTCTTAGTGATCCGGTGGTTCTGTATGGAAGGGCCATCGCTCAACGGATAAAAGGTACTCCGGGGATAACAGGCTGATACCGCCCAAGAGTTCATATCGACGGCGGTGTTTGGCACCTCGATGTCGGCTCATCACATCCTGGGGCTGAAGCCGGTCCCAAGGGTATGGCTGTTCGCCATTTAAAGTGGTACGCGAGCTGGGTTTAGAACGTCGTGAGACAGTTCGGTCCCTATCTGCCGTGGACGTTTGAGATTTGAGAGGGGCTGCTCCTAGTACGAGAGGACCGGAGTGGACGAACCTCTGGTGTTCCGGTTGTCACGCCAGTGGCATTGCCGGGTAGCTATGTTCGGAATAGATAACCGCTGAAAGCATCTAAGCGGGAAACTAGCCTCAAGATGAGATCTCACTGGAACCTTGAGTTCCCTGAAGGGCCGTCGAAGACTACGACGTTGATAGGTTGGGTGTGTAAGCGCTGTGAGGCGTTGAGCTAACCAATACTAATTGCCCGTGAGGCTTGACCATATAACACCCAAGCAATTTGAGTCGAAAGGCCAGATTGCGGTGTGTGAAGACGCAATGAACCGAAAGTTCGACGCTCACAAAACACCGACAGCTGTCACATACCCAATTTGCTGAAGCGAGGCCATCTGGCCGCGACTCAGTACCCGAATTTCTTGACGACCATAGAGCATTGGAACCACCTGATCCCATCCCGAACTCAGCAGTGAAACGATGCATCGCCGATGGTAGTGTGGGGTTTCCCCATGTGAGAGTAGGTCATCGTCAAGAT
>NZ_JAAMRE010000052.1 GCF_013522705.1 Pseudomonas lurida | reverse complement strand
GAGGCTTCGCCGGCCTTGGAAATCTGCCCAAACCTGCCAGCAGTAGACCCTGGGGCGACCATGGTCGCAGCGTCAGTGACTAACTCTGAAACTTGCGCGGCTGACTCATAGCTGTTGCCTTGCAGGTTTGAAACGAATGCCCGCCCCGTTTGCCGGGTGGTCATTTGACCAACCGGGTTTAGAGACGGATCAGCAACCGGTCCTAGAAAGTCGCGACGTTGAGGACGCGGCCGGCGGTTAGATTGGCGTCGCTGCCGTCGGTGAGGGTGCGCATGCCGACGCCGTCACGCACCTGGATGGCGGTGGTCTCGTTGGTGATGTCGTCTCGGAGGGCGGTGAGGCTGACTTGCTTGCCGCGAATCTCACCGGCCATGGCGTTGCGGATGCTGTCTTGGGCCAGCAGGCTCAGGTTGTTGCCGGCTTCGACCAGGCCGATGGTGTAAATGCTGCCGCTGTGACGCCTTGCACGGTTTTGGGTGAGGGGCTTATAGTCCGGCTGTCGCCCATACGGCGATCAGGTTTGGCGACCTGACAACAGAGTGCAAAAGCAATCCGCTTCATGCAGGTGTTTTTGCACCCGCAAAGCTGTGCTCGTTATGGCGGCTGTGCGCGGGAGACCTTCGGGTCTGCCGGTTTACTCTGTTGCCGGTTCGCCAACCTGCGTACAGCTGCCACCCATTCGTTTGGCGACGATTGAGTGGCGGCTTCAACCACCAAAAACAGAGTGTTAAGTATGAATAGATACATGCCCCTAACCGGCCACGACTGCACCGTCCCAGCGCTGATCATCGACACCCAGGCACCCCTCGAAGTCCTTCACGACGCCGCCGTGCACCGCATTCGGGCCGTCACCCAACTGCTGGAAAACCTGGCCTTCCGCGAACAACTCAGCAGCGATGCCGTAGTGCTTTCAGACTTCGCCCATTTGCTGGCCATTCCGCTGCGCGATGGGTGTGATTTGCTGGATGTCATCAGTCGCAGGCTGAATGCCGATCCGTACTGAGTTAAAATCGGGCGGCCATAGTGTCGCCCGCTTTATGCGTGAGCAATTCAACTTAATAAACCGGTCCACTTTTTTTAGTCATTTCACGCAGCAAACCTGATCATCCGAAAGATAATAAAGTCCCTCCAGCTTTCCGCAAATGGAAGGAAGACCGAAAACCGGTTCTGAGGCATAAGAAATAGGCAGCTCGGATCTAATCCAACCGGCAAACTCCGAACTTTCCCACGCTGGAGTGACTATACCGCTCCAAAAACTTACTGCGCCTCCCTTATCAGACAATATAACAGGCTTTACGTATTCAATTGCGGCATTGAAGTCCCAATATAAATAACCGCGATACACAGCGCCACTTTCACCATAAAAATCAGTTCGAACGATAATCTGAAAATCTGAGCACGTTTCCTGTTCGGCGAGGGGGCGTACAGTTGATTCATCCCCCACGGTTTCGTCCATCGGAAAAAACCAAACGCTACAGCTATCAAGATCATCAATCGTTAGCTCATATACTTGTTTGTCCGACACAAATCTCCCCCTATGTAATTAAATACAACAAAAGGCGGCAGAATTACTTAATAGGCTCTCAACTCTAATTTAAATAAATCTGTCCCTTTTCTACCTATTTCTCCGAATTCTTATCCCGCAGGAACCGCATCGATATCAAACTCACCTTGCTCGTCAATTTCGGCGTCTGCTCTCAACACCTCAAAATCGCAGCCCCCTACATTCAAATGGACATTTATTTCATACACTCCACTTGAGGAGGGCCTTATAAATTCGACCTGAAGAGAATAATCTCCTTCAGGCAGTTCTAGAGGAACCGTACTCGAAATACTACCAACCTCAATATTTCTATCTATCACCGAGAAGGGAACTTTAAAGGCCCGAACCACGGCTGCGCTTATAGCGGGCACTTGTTCGTTAATGAAAAAGCTAATCATATGATTCCCTTCATCAATCAAAGCTCTAAAAGAGACACTCCCTAACCTCCACGCAAATCCTTGCGCATAACTACGATCACTCCAATCATTATACGGCTGATCAAGCGAGCTTAAAAACACGCAAAATTGCGAATAAGACAAATATATATTTTCTCTAAACCTAGCCATTAGCCCACCGCCTTAATTCAACAAAAGGGCCAGATTTACTCAATAGCCTTTGTACTACCACCACGAATTAAGTAAATTCGCCGCCCCCACAACTACCTGACTAACTAGGTAACGGTTTCTTGATCACCATTAACAGAATCAAACAGTACGCCGACAACACCAGCTTCCATAAGTCGCCGTTTCACTTCTTCACTTACTATGACCGCACCCAAATATTTTTCAAGTCAAAATATATGAGTTGATCCGACCCTACCTGGGTCAACCACCAAATTGTAGAAAGCACGATAGTTACCGGCCATATCTGGCCTAACAGGATCATCTACCTCAAACTTTTTATAGCGAGAGCGCTTTTCATCCACGCAATCGATTTGCGTTTCTATAATCATCAAGAAATAGCTCTGGCAAACCACTTTATTATTTATATTGACCGGCTCAAAAACGACATATTGATAAGGTTCGTCTATCTCTGGCAAACCGGCGAGCGATTTTTTTGCCTTCTCGCTTAAAACAGGAACACTAGCGTATCCAGCGAGGGAATAATCAACTTCTTTACCGTCGAACCTTACATCGAGAGTATATGTGCCTGGCTCCATAAAATTAACTGGAGGATCACTGAAATGCCAGTTATCTACATGATATAATCTCCGAGCACCCACCTATCGCAGACAGTTATATCTTGTCGCATTAAGTAGTACCTCATTTCAACCCCCCAGTAAATGGACGGATCTTTCAACTCTGATTTAAATAAATCTTTCCATTTTTCGCCGTTCACTTCCTCACAACCCCTTATTAAGCTTGTTTCATTGCACGGATCTAGACCTCACGCTTTAAATAAAAACTTTCTCAGCATGACTTGCCCCTCAGCCTGGATTCCTACATTTATCATAATACTGCTGATACTTGGTAAGTGTTCCTGGCTTGGGAGGTTTAGGCACAAGCTTTGCGCCGCCCATCTTATACGCTTGAACCAAATCATCTATTGATGAACCCCAGACCTTATCCAAGCTCCTTGGAGTGCCTGCCTGCACAGCAAGATCATTACGCAGCCATCTCGGGCAATAGACGAAGTGGCGGGAACATCTACAGCTCCTGTCGCTTTTGCACCTGTTCACCCCTTCAACGCTGGCAAAGACAGCACTTCATCGTACTGTGGCCAGTCTTCCCTTGCGCGCTTGAGCACACCTTGCATCAACTCGTCCAACTCAGGCACTGGCTGCTCGGGCGGCAATTGGTCAAAGGGCGCGGCCAGCAGCGGATGATCAATCTTCTGCGGATTGGCTAAACCTTCCCACTGGCGCAGGCGCAAGATATAGAGAATCTCCACCGGCACGCGCTCCAAGTGCCAGTCCTGATTGAAGTCGTAGGAATTCTTCTGGCTCTCTTTGCCGGTTTGCCAAGTGTGGCGGTCACACGCGGCCACCAGGCAAGGCATCAGGTCGTCGGGGCTGGGAGTGCGCCACTTGGCCAACAAGGCTTCGTAGATGGGTTCGTCGTAAGCATAAGCAGGCCATTGATGCGATACATCGCCCACCCAATCGGCAAACACACGCAGCATAAAGGCTTGAGCGCGGCGGTGCTGCTCTTCGTACTCAATCACTAATTGATGCCCACGGTTGAGAGCCGCATGGGTAAGATAGCCCTGATGGATGACGGCATCTTTCCAGCCCAGGATCGCCATGGCGGCCAACATATTGGTGGCGGTTTGGATGCTGTAGTTTTGGCGGCGTCGATCATTGCCTGCCGCTTTGGCAATAATGTCGAACTGGCCCGCCCAGAAGAACAACTGCCAAATTCCTACTTGGTAATAGCGCAGCCAATGGGCCAATTCTATAAGCCATTGTGGGTTATCTGGGGCGGTTGCCAATACCTTGTGGGCTCGTGTGACGGCCATCCATTCGGAGCTACTACGCGTAACGTTGTCACTATTCGGTACAGGCATTGATGGCTTCGCAAATGCATCTCCGCGCGTAACATATTCACGGATGCTATTCAACTCGTATTCATCTGAGACGTGTGGGCCCTTGGCTATGCGCCCCAGCACGCTTTTGTATGAGGGCCATTTCGGGTTTACGCCCGAGCGCTCGCACTGAATTACTTCTTGGTCCATGGTTCTACCTTAAATTCTGCTACACCTGTTTTACCGGGGGCGGGAACACCGACCTTGACTGTTACACCTTGAACCTTGGTTTTTCCTGAATCCAACGCCGCTTGCAAAGCATCGCGTAAAGCAGGATCAGAGTCGGCAATTGATCTATTACCCAGCCAACCCTCCAACCGCGTCCTCGGGTCCCCATGCGGCGTACCGGCCTTACTCACGCCATTCACCGAAGACTTCGCATCCATCACCACCACGGTAATCGTATCGCCATCGATCGCCACCGCGCAGCCATCGCAACCGTGGTTGCTAGTATTTTGCAGAGGTTTGAAATTGAGGCCGGTTTTCTCGTTAAGGGTTTGCAGGGCCAGTTGCTCGCCCAGCACCCCATCATTTACACGTGAACCAGTCTTCCAATTGGGAAGGTGCGACAGCGGGATACTTTCAAATGTCTGCCCAAACAGGTCTTCAACCGAGCTGAGCTTGGGGGGGCTTATTGCATCAGGGGCAAGCTGGCCCGGCCCTTTTGCACCATCGAAGCTAGCGTCGTTGGCAGCAGTTTTTCCGTTACCTACAACACCTGTTTCTCCAGAAACCAAGTCAGATGCAGTATCTTTTGCACCATCGAAGCTAGCGTCGTTGGCAGCAGCTTTTCCGTTACCTACGACAACTGTTTCTCCAGAAACCAAGCCAGATGCAGTGTCTTTTGCATCAGGATACCCATCAGGCGGCGCTTCAAATTTCGGTGGAGCATCCTCTGCCGCTTGACGGCTAGCTTTAAACTCAAGCACACGCTCCTTCAACGTCTTCGTTTCGGTTCCGGCCAGTATTTCTCGGCCTACCAACTCTTTCGTCGCAGTAGGAAAGGTAGCTTCTGCCGGTCGCCCTTTGAACAACAATGCTGCCAGCACTTCTAAATCTATATTTCCATTAGCGCTGTCGTTGGAGTGGAGATGGTTTCGCAACGTCGTCCATTGCTCTGTCGAAACTTCTACATCGCTGCTGACGGCACCAATTTCACGAAGTTTTTTAGTAGCGACGGCTTCACCGTACTGTTCCACCCATTTATCAGGGACAATGCTCGCGCCCCCATCAGCATTTTTATAGGTAGTTCCACTTGAAGAATTAAACAGAAGCGAATCTTCGAACTGCTTTGAAGTTGCGCCAAATACATAAACTTTCTCACCATGGGCTACGACAGGTGAACCATCAGACCATGTAAGTAAAACCTTTTCGTTTTGTATTTTAGAAATAATATTTTGAGCTGTGTCCAAATCTTCAAGAAGGCGCTGACCCGTTGGATTGTTCGGACCGTACTTATCCAATGCATCACTTAATTTGCGAGAGGACTGATCGTCAACTTCGCCTTCCGCAACATAAGTAAGCAGGTCGCCCCACGCTAACCCGGAGCGACTTTTAACTTGGGAACCTTCAAGCTTTGTCGCTTCTTCATCTATACGTTTTTGCTCAAGCGCATGAAGTTTGCGGTTATAAGATTGCGCATTGCCGGCAATTTCAGAGCCCATGGCAACATCGCCATCAACACTCGCGGCAGCGAGCAATCCCACCAGCTTCGAAGCCGCATTGACCAGACGATCGTGTTCCGCTGGATCATTGCCACTGAGCAAAGGCGACCTATCTAACGCCACAATAAGGGCTTCGTTAGCACCCGCAGCCATCGCTCCCGTTTTAAAGTCGCCGCCCATTGCTTCTGAAAGCAAACCACCTACAACAGCATGCAATGCAGTTTTGCTCAGGCCGCTGTCTTGAAGTTTGAAGGCATTACCAAAATCACCAACGCCGGTGAACGCGGTCGCCTGCATTACATCGAAAAGGCTGCCCTTCATTGCATCCTTGAAGCTGCCTTGTCCAAGAGCTTCAGAGAGCGTTCCGCGTACGGCACCGCCAGCCAATTGAATCGTTCCAAAACGGCCAATCGCTGCGGGGTCATTCCAATGGGGTACGACGCTTGGTCCACTTACCTTGTTAGTTACAGGGTCGCTCTGCGCGCCAAACCAATTGCCACTGGCGTAATTCACAAAGCCCGCAGAAGCGCCCGCGATCAGTGACTGCTTCAAGCTGCCGCTGCTGAAGGTTTCCTTGAATGCGGCCCCCAAGTTGCCTTTATTGTTTATGGTGCTGACGACGCCGGTACTGGCAAGCGAAGTCAACGAGGCAGTCGCGATGACGTTGCCCAACCCTGCAGCAGTTCCTGCAACTGCTGCGGTGGTCGACGTCGCAGCGGTAGCGGCTGTCGCGGCAGCCATAGTGGAGCCGGCCCCTACAGCGCTACCTGCCGAAGCAGCTAGCGCACTGGCCGCTCCCGCCGTCAACACGGTGACAACGATAATAATTGCCAGCATTGCGCCTTGACCGAGGCTGGAGTGGCTGTATTTAAAGGAGTCATGCAACTCCTTCACATGTCGCCAATCCACATCCCCACGCCTCTCGGCCTCTTTCAACCACGCCAACTGCGGGTCCGCCTTGACCATCACATCAATCGTCTGGCTAACCGTATTCTGATCGATCTGTTTGATATCAATCTTCAGCCCGTTGACGGCCTTGATCGCCATCTCCCCTCGCGCCACCAGCTCACTCTGACGCAACGTCTCGTCGGTATTACCCTTGCCCTTGGCGCTGGTCCAAGCCAAGTCACCCTTGCTTTTCTCGTGACTCTCCTGGTGCAGGTCTTTGACTGCCTCGAACGTCACCGCACCGCCACTGGTGATGGCCATGTCGTTACCACTCTCAAGCTTGGCCCGCTGATACAACTGATCACCGCCACTGACCAGCGACAGATCACCACCAGTCTTGATCTCAGTCCCCACATTCGTAACGCGGGTCACCTCATCGCGCTTGGTCTTCTTCGCGCCCCAGCCACCCTTCTCCTTCATGTCGTAAAGGCTGTAGGTGCTGTTCTGCGCCGCCAACAAACTCAACTTATCCCCGCTATACAGATAAGCCTCATTCCCCGCGCTGATCCTGCTCGCCACGATCGTGGTGTCACGCCCGGCCTGGCTGACAAAATCCCCACCCGCCG
>NZ_JAAMRE010000051.1 GCF_013522705.1 Pseudomonas lurida | reverse complement strand
TCAGGGACAGAGGCACCGCCTCACTTAAAGTCCGGATGTATGGCTGCAACCTTATCCCGTCTGTGTTTTCACGAATTGAGTGCTTGGCATACTGGGGGCGTCCATGTATGAGCGGGCTTGCCCCGCGTTGGGCTGCGCAGCAGCCCCATTCCAGGCGATGTGATTTCAGCTGACACTCCGAGGTGCCTGGGTGTGGGGCCGCTTCGCAGCCCAGCGCAGGACAAGCCTGCTCACCACAGAGTTCGCGGCCTCTCCCCAGCGCTACTCACGCTTAGCCCCGCTTGGGCAACGTCCAATTTGGCCGGATGAAGTGGCACGTATACCCATTGGGTATGCGCTCCAGGTAATCCTGATGCTCCGGTTCCGCCTCCCAGAACTCGCGGGCGGGCTCTATCTGCGTGACCACAGGCCCCGGCCACAGCTTGGAGGCATCCACGTCAGCCGCGGTGTCTTCGGCAATCTCCCGTTGCTGCTCGCTCAGGTAGTAAATCGCCGAACGATAGCTTGGCCCCAGATCATTGCCCTGCCGGTTCGGCGTGCTGGGGTCATGGATCTGGAAAAAGAACTCAAGAATCTGTCGGTAGGTGATCACCGCCGGGTCAAACACGATTTCAATCGCTTCGGCATGGTTGCCATGGTTGCGGTAGGTGGCATTCGGCACATCGCCGCCGGTGTAGCCGACGCGCGTGTGCAGCACGCCGGGGTAGCGTCGCAGCAGGTCCTGCATGCCCCAGAAGCAGCCGCCGGCGAGGATGGCGGTTTCGGTTGGATTGGTCATGGTGTGTCCTTGCGCTTGGTGGATATGGGGTAGTTATGGGGTGATGTTGCGCAATACCAAGCTGGATCGCGGAAAAACGACCGCCGGGCCACCACTCGCCTGCCGTATCGCTCTGGGCCGCGTTGGCCTGCAGGATGATATAGGCGCTGCGGTTGCCGCGACCCTGTCCGATGACATGGCCTGGGCTGATCGGACGACGTTGGATATCTCAGGTGGGCAGTTTTTTTGTAGCCTGCGTTGTATGGGCTCATTTTTAACCCAATCCGTTGAAGCCCATGACGGTACGCCGCAGGCCTTGAGGCTCAGCAGGCCAATGTGCGGGGCGATGGGCTGTTCTGGTCAGGGTGGACATGTACTCAGGGTTTGAGATGTCTCATTAACTTGAAAAGATGTCCTGCCCAAGTCCATCGTGTCGCAGTGTTGCCGCGCGTATCTGCGAGAGCTTCAAGGACGCTATGCCGGGTCGCTTCACCGACGGAGGCATCCAACTGCACTGACTGATCGTCAGACGGCGGCCCTGGCTGGCTCATGTGGCCAGTAACCGGGTCTATCGTATAGCCTTCGGCCTTACCTTTGTCTGTAAGGGTCCATACACCATTGACGCAGCCGCTGAGGGCTTGGGAAGGTGGCAGCCTGTCAGATTTGTCCGTAGTTCGGACGATGTAGTCCTCGATTCTGATGTTTCTGTCGAAGGTGGCGAACTCGTTGCCCAACGGCGGTTGCAGGTCACCCTCACTGGAGAATTTGTTCACCATTTTCTCCAAGAACGGTATGCCGCCTATATTGGAAAACGCACCTTGTTCGGGTCGCAGGATATGGCGCAAAAAGCCTGGATCGATGCGGGTACTGTTGATCGCTGAACCATTCAGGATGCGTGCGGCAATGGCTTTATCTTCCTCTTTGAAGTCGAAGATCACCCGATAGCCCTGCGCATCGTAGCTGGGGCCATCCATTAATTGACGACCGTCGCTGAAGTGACGATAAGTACCGAGAATCCCGGCCAATCGATCAACGTAGCTCAGGTCCACCCCCTCCGCCTGTGCATAGGCATACATATCCGCAAACAGGGCTCGATCGTTATGATTAAGAAAAAGGTTGGCGTTTTGAGCACCGTTTTCACTGGTATGGGGGGGCTTAGCCACAGGCGGCTCGTATGGGGTACCAAACAAACGCTTAATCATGAGCTCGCGCTCGCTGGCGGGCGTTGACTTCTTAACGACAGCGGCCGATGGCGCGATTGATTGCAGCTCATCCCAAGCAGCGCGTCGCTCGTTAACGGTGAAGGGGCCGCCGTCATCGTGGGCAATCAGGATCAGTTGATCGCGTGCGATGCCTTTGAATGGGTTGGTATCAGATCCGTTGGCGAAGCCTGTCGCTTGGCGAGCGCGTGCCAGAAGTTCCGGGTTATCGGTATCGGGAACCTCCGCATCGTGCTGTGCTTTTTTGACGAGATACTGCTCGCTGACGATCGGGCCGAGCAAAACGTCGTTATTCTGATCACCACGAGTGTGTGCACGCGTTGCCGCCTCACTTAACTGACGAGCCAGGATCGAGACGGAACTGGAAGTAACGCTGCCGTGAGAGGTGACCATGGTTTGCTTCTCATCATTTGGTGACGCTGCCGCCAACGTCGTAGCGCTGGTAGAACTATGTACCAAAGGACTGTAAGACGACGAGGAAGAAGCATTGAGAATGACCATGAGCACGTACTCCGTGTAAGAAGACAGTAACGGCTACATCCACTTTGTTTTTTAAGGGAGGAACTCTCTTAAGTGAAAAGCGGCGAATCCATCATCGCTTGATCACTACCTGTACCGAAATGTCACTGAGTCGACACCAGCAGGCTGTATATAACGCGGTGTACCGCCATACACCCTGTGATAGATAGTGACATAGGCACCATGATCGAAAGCTTGAGCATTAAAGTCAAAAAGCGTTCCGGATGAATTAGGATAAATTGCTCTACAGCTCTCCTCAGCGCTGTAAGGCCGCGTGTAGCACAATTTAACTTCCTCCCCGAACCCTTGAGGATAGTAGGTTGTGCTCCACTGGATTTCCATTAGTTACTTTTGATCAGCGAAGACGGCGGCAGGTATATCTGCAGTAAACACATGCAATCTCGCGAATCCAACGCCTGCTACAGTATCGGAATTGGATAATACCAGTATGGGATTGGGGGCCTTAATCTTTGTGATGGACCTTTCTTGCGCAATAGAGCCACTGGCAAAAAACACCCAAAAAAACAAGTAACAGCTCCTGCCCCTTATAATTCCTGGCAATGCATTCAAGCTCATCATGACCGCCACCTCAGACTTAATAATAATTAAATATTTTCAGATAAATCCACCATTAGAATCACGCCACCACCCTTGCACGATTTATTAACGAAGAACAGCCATGCACTTCCTAAAATCCGGAAGGACAGGTCTGTCATTCGCAAAAGTAGGAACTTGTAAGTAACTTCCTAGTCCCGCACCTGCTCCCGCTCGAACGCCCTTCATGCGTTCAGCTTAAATCCACAGCGAAGGCGCATAGCTAATAAATTTGGGCAGTGCAAGCCAATTGGTTCGAAGCTAAACCAACTGGCGGACCCCCAGAGACAAAATCAAACCACCGCATAGTCGATCAATTATTTTTTTCCGCCGTTGATACCCCGAAGCAATCTTAGGGTGCGAAAGCGCGATTGCGACCATTCCATACCAGGTCATTGAAACCACTACCACAACTGCCAACATCGAAAAAAACGTGGCTGGCGAAACATGGGCGGGGGCGGCGGCAGAAAAGACAGCGGCGTAGAAGGCCATGGACTTGGGGTTGCCAATGTTAGTAATCACCCCCTGAATAAAAGACTGCCGGTGACTACCGGCAACGGCATCATTTAGCGCGCCAAGTGCATTCTTCCCCGCGTTGATCAGCAGTCGAAGCCCAAACCACATGAGGTAGGCGGCCCCTAGAACCTTTACAACAAAGGCAGCCCAAGGGAACGCAGCAAATACAATCCCCAGACCCGCGATTGCACAGGTAGACCAGAACAAGTTGACCACTACGATACCCGCTACCAGGGCCAGCGCTTCTGACCGTGTAGTAGCCACCGCTTTATGGACCACTGCGACGAAATTTGGGCCGGGGGTAACGACACCGGCCAGGTAAACCAAAAAGACTGTCAAGACAGCGGAACCATCGATCATGTGCTTGCTCGCGAGTGGTGTGGGCGGTGTCATCAGGGAAACGAGTCAGGACGCTTATGGGGTCCACCTCCATTGAGATAATAGTTTTACACAGCGTTCAGAAGTTCCGGTTTTTTTACACGCGCTGAGCCGAGGGCAGCCGCTCATGGGCAACTGCCTCCGAACCCAGGTATACCTTGCTACCAACGCTGATCAGTGTGGGCTGGCGGTGGGACGCACCACAATCTCACTTACATCCACATCGTCGGGCTGTTCAATGGCATAGCCAATCTGGGCAGTTCTACATTGCATCATCGTTTCAAGGCAGTGACGGCCATGAGTCCGCTGCAGTATCAAAAACAACTGCGCCTGCAGGAAGCCCGCCGCCTGTTGCCCGGCGAAGGGCTGGATGTGGCGAGTGCCTGCTATCGAGTAGGCTACGAAAGCCCTTCGCAATTCAGCCGGGAATACAGCCGTCAGTTTGGGTGTCCGCCATCAAGAGATACCAACCGAGTTCGGCACCCTGTGTGAGAGTCCAAGCGCTTGCCTGGGCGTTGCATGAATTCATGTTTGACCCCATCAGGGCGTGAAGCTTGCGACGCGAGATACATGACGGCCCCTGGCGTGCTGCATCACCGGTACAAGTCCTACAAGCAGCCTGTGCGCCTTGCTCCGTTGCCTACAGTTGCGTCAGAATCCGCCGGCTTGTGCGCTTGAGTGAGCGTCTCTAAGGTGGCCCGGTCGCTGACAACTCAGTGATCGGGTTTAGTAGCCCGTGGTCGAATTTCGCTTAGTGCACAAGCTTCATCCACCAGACTTCCGGTCTGTGCTTGATGGTGGCTGTGCGCAGGGCACCTTCGGGTGCGCCGGCTTTGCGGAATTCCCCGGTCTACTAACCTGCGTACAGCTGCCACCCTTTCGTTTAGTAGCGAAACGGTGTCGGCCCTGACAGGGAAATTCCGTTATGTACAAAGTCACGCCTAACCCTCCGAACAGTCCTGACCTGAAACTGAATCAGGCGGCGCATCGTGCAATTGATCACTACCTCAACGCGGGCGCCGAACCGCCACAACCGCCTCCTCCACCTTCGACCACGCTATTCAACGTTGCTGACGATGCCAGCAGCGAAGTGCTGCTCGTCAATAGCTATGAAACCTTTTCGTCGGTCACAGCATTGCTGCTTGACCTGTCGGATGAATTGACAGGAAAGCAGCGGGATGTGGCGTTGGCGATTCATCAGCTGAGTGAACTGGGGGTGTTGTTGGTCGATAAATTGATGGCGCGGGAGGGGGCTGGAGCAGGCAGGTAACTATAGGCTCGATAGAACGCTGAGTCTTCGCGACTTATTTTATGAAGACTCGGCGGTTTTCTTTTGGGAATAAATAGATTTGCTTCTAACCTGACTTAATCCGAGGTGTGATTGGCTGCTTCCGGCCAATAGCTGCCGGAGTCAGCCGTTGCTTAGCTGCATGATGTGAGTCGCATGGGCGTCTTCAGTTCGAAAGCAGCAGCCCGTGATTGAGGAATCAAGCTAGGCTTAAGCAAGCCTCGCTATGAAGGATGAAAGTCCTCGAAATAGGAGTTTCCACCGGCGAAACGTTAAAGGAAAGAAAATAGCCAGCGCTCCTATCACCATCAGAACTTCAGGAATAACCGATGCAACATCTGATCCTTCATTTCACTCATTCCATCGAGGACATTGTCCCGTGGTGCAACGTTATTGAAGAACTCAAGCCACAGCTTGCTCGGAGTGGCGTAGGTCAATTCGATAGCGATGACATGGCAATCGATGGCGGCGACTGTGAGGCTATATTTCGAGGCTTGGATGCAAAACAGCTATTGGCCGTCATCCTTCCGCATATCCAAAACCTGGATTTTCTACAAAAGCCAACAACTAAAGTGGAGCTTATCTTCGGAGAGCTTGGCAGTTCTTCTGAGCGGCAAATTTTCAGCTTAGCTGACACTAAGTGGGTACCGTCTGCTTAGGGTCGAAAGTCGTCAATCGCGAAGCGCAGCTATTGGCCGGGAGCTGCGGTACGCAACTGAAAGCTTCCGGCCCAAAAAAGCGGCTCCGAATCGCCGAATGAAGGCTAAGAAACCTGATCACCTATCACTATGATGGGTGCTCCGAAGGTTACATCAGATAGCCGAGTAGCCTCAGCTAATGCCCGTAACGGGGCAGGCAAATCGAAAAGTGTCAGTGGATTCAGTGGGCGGCATTGCAGCTCATACCCCCTCAAGGCCTGGCGTGAATCGCGATGACCGTCTGACCAGTCGTACGCGAAGAACCCACGTTTGGCAAATTCAACGAAAGCGTTTACGCCAGCCCTGGCAGTGACCCGATCTACATCGGACACCTCCGGCAATGAAAGGACAAATTCTTCGGAGTTTTCGACGGAGGGCATTGCGGAATCAGGAACCGGCCCCGGCCCCCCCGTAGTGAAGAGCGCAACCTGCCCGACGGCGTCGGTGGCGACCCATCCAACATCAAAGTCCTGGAGAACGAAGGGAGCCAACATTTGCACCTACTTTATAAAAAGGGACGAGTTGATTTCCTAACTCTACTTGCCAGCCCAGAGTGTGTAAAAGCGCGTCGGCAAACTCTTAAAGCGGGAAGAAATTCGACGAGTTCATTGCCCCAGCTTTAAACATCCGGTTCTGGCCGATCACTGCCCGCTACGACAGGCAGAAATCGGCCAGAAGCTGCCTGTCATACTGACCGCTTTTTGTTGACCGAGATCGGTCTTGACGTAAAATCGCCGCCCCGGAAAATCAGCTGGCATAGTGAGAAGGAGCTTCGATGCAACGGGTGATGATTGTTGGTCAACCTGGGTCAGGCAAAAGCACTTTGGCGCGTGAGCTTGGTCAGCGCACAGGTTTGCCGGTCATTCATATCGACACTATTCACTGGCAGCCAGGGTGGATCGAGCGAAGTCCGGACGAGAAGACACAGCTTTGTCTCGATGTAGAGGCCCGAGATTGTTGGATATTCGAAGGCGGCCATTCAGCCACTTGGGACAACCGGCTGGCCCGTGCAGACCTCTTGATATGGATTGATCGTTCGGCGACGCTTCGATTCTTACGCGTACTGCGCAGAACCCTGCTCCAACGCGGTCAGTCTCGGCCTGACTTGCCTGAGAACTGCCCCGAACTGCTGATGAACCTGCCGGAGTTTTTTAGATTCATGTGGCGGACGAAAAAATCAGCTCGAGAAAAGATGCGGCAACTTGTTGCAACAGCGCCACCAGCTTGCCGCGTGGTTTGTCTGCGTTCTAATCGGGATACCTGCAATTTTCTCGCGAGCATTGAAAATTCGAACGTCCAGACTCCGCGAGATTGATCGACGGTTGCCTGATGCGATGCGGGACTACCGTTTACGAGTGGCTGCTATTGGCCGCTAACTGACTTTCTGATTGGAAAGGCCGAGCTGGAATGGCTGATAGGCAGCCAGTACGCTTGAGTCCCTCTAGTGATAGCCATGGCGTTTTCATCGTACTGATAGTCGCCGTAATTACACTCCAAGATCTGCCCTATATTGGGTTCAAAGTTAATAGCCATCAATCGTCCTTAGAGCTGGATTGCTGCCAGAATTCATGATGCTACAGCGCCACGCATTCCGCGCGAAGGAGCGCTGGGCATATCCATGCGATGGGTTGCTGCGAAGGTTGCGTGAGCGAGTGACGCCCGATTAGCGCCCCATGAGTGGGTAGTGCTCGATGCGACACGGATGCGGGTGGCCATCGCCCTTGCAAATTCCATCCAGATACCGATAGTCAATCTGCACCGACTGGCCTTTTCGAGGCCATTGCCGACGCGGGAGGGTGTTCTGGTAATCGGTGGTTTCCGGGGTGAAGGTGAGCGTCGAGCCTTGCTGGGGACATTGCGTGGTGGGGGTGGTCGGGGCGACCTTGAGGATCCGCCCCTGCAGCTGCGGGTACGGTTGTTTCAAGACGTTGACGATCTGCACGTCCAGCCGGCAAATCTGCCAGCTCGCCGCGTGGACGGGGCTGCACAGGGTGGTGAGCGCAAGGGCCAGCGCTGCGTATGTTTTCATGGGTTAAATGTCCAGATCCTTGGAACAAGCAACCTGGCAAGGCCCTGAACTTCCGTCAGCTTCTGGCTGACTTAGTCCTTGGCGCCGGGTCAGTTGGGGAGTGGCAGCACTATGCCAATTACCCAGCGGCCAATACAAGTCTTATGACTTTAATGTTCCCCTGTGGCGAGGGAGCATGCTCCCGCTGGGCTTAGAGGGTCTTCAATACCCCCCAGTGAACTGGACCGCGAGAAGGGGCCTATAGGGATATAGGTGTAAGCAATAAGCCAGAATGACTTTAGATATACAGTCGCATGCTGTGAGCCTTGACTATCGGGCTGAAACAGAACCGCGCCGGCGGTCCGCTTTTGGCCGAAAGCCCCCTCACCGCGTCCTTCCGTCGCACCCCACCGCCTCACCCTCCAGCCCCCACC
>NZ_JAAMRE010000050.1 GCF_013522705.1 Pseudomonas lurida | reverse complement strand
GTGTGGGGGTGTGGTGGGGCGGATGGCGCTATCGGGGGCAAGCCCCCTCCCACCTTTGAATTGTGAATACATTCCACTGTGGGAGGGGGCTTGCCCCGATAGCGCCCGAACGCACAACAAAAAACCCGCGCCTGTCACCAGAACGCGGGTTTCTCTTAACGCCTCAGGCGATCAACGCTCCAGCAGAATCCGCAACATGCGACGCAGCGGTTCGGCCGCGCCCCACAGCAGCTGGTCGCCGACGGTGAACGCGCCCAGGTACTGGGTGCCCATGTTCAGCTTGCGCAGACGGCCCACCGGCACGTTCAGGGTGCCGGTGACCTTGGTCGGGCTCAGCTCCTGCATGCTGATCTCGCGGTTGTTCGGCACCAGCTTGACCCATGGGTTGTGCTGGCTGATCAACGATTCGATATCGGCGATCGGCACGTCTTTGTTCAGTTTGATGGTCAGCGCCTGGCTGTGGCAACGCATGGCGCCGATGCGCACGCAGATACCGTCGACCGGGATCGGACTCTTGAAGCGACCAAGGATCTTGTTGGTCTCGGCCTGGGCCTTCCATTCTTCACGGCTCTGGCCGTTCGGCAGTTCCTTGTCGATCCACGGGATCAGGCTGCCGGCCAAAGGCACACCGAAGTTCTCGGTCGGGTAAGCATCGCTGCGCATGGCTTCGGCCACGCGGCGGTCGATGTCGAGGATCGCGCTGGCCGGGTCGGCCAATTGATCGGCGACAGCCGCGTGGGTCGCGCCCATCTGCTTGATCAGCTCGCGCATGTTCTGCGCGCCGGCGCCGGAAGCGGCCTGATAGGTCATGGCGCTCATCCACTCGACCAGCCCGGCTTCGAACAGGCCGCCCAGGCCCATCAGCATCAGGCTGACGGTGCAGTTGCCGCCGACGTAGTTCTTGGTGCCGGCGTCCAGTTGCTGGTCGATGACCTTGCGGTTGACCGGGTCGAGGATAATCACCGCGTCATCCTGCATGCGCAGGCTCGAGGCGGCATCGATCCAGTAACCCTGCCAGCCGGCTTCGCGCAGCTTGGGGAACACTTCGCTGGTGTAGTCGCCACCCTGGCAGGTCAGGATCACGTCGAGGGTCTTGAGCTCGTCAATGCTGTAGGCATCCTTGAGCGGAGCAATGTCCTTGCCCACGGACGGCCCTTGGCCACCCACGTTCGACGTGGTGAAAAACACCGGCTCAATAAGATCGAAATCCTGCTCTTCCAGCATCCGCTGCATGAGCACGGAACCGACCATACCGCGCCAACCGATCAGACCTACACGTTTCATCGCAACTACACCTTGTTAAAAAGTGGGCCGCCTTGCAGCAACAACTGCAAGCGGGCCCGAGAGATTACAGATTCCGCAGCGCGGCGACTACTGCGTCGCCCATTTCTTGCGTACCGACCCGGGTGCAACCCTGCGACCAGATGTCGCCGGTGCGCAGGCCCTGGTCCAGCACCAGGCTCACGGCCTTCTCGATGGCATCCGCCGCGTCGCTCAGGTTGAAGCTGTAACGCAGCATCATCGACACCGACAGAATAGTCGCCAACGGGTTGGCAATGCCCTGCCCGGCGATGTCCGGCGCCGAACCGTGGCACGGCTCGTACATGCCCTTATTGTGGGTATCCAGGGACGCCGAGGGCAGCATGCCGATGGAACCGGTGAGCATCGAGGCCTGGTCGGACAGGATGTCGCCGAACAGGTTGTCGGTGACGATGACGTCGAACTGCTTGGGCGCGCGTACCAGCTGCATCGCCGCGTTGTCGACGTACATATGGCTCAGTTCGACGTCCGGGTAGTCCTTGGCCACTTCCTCGACGATCTCGCGCCACAGTTGGCTGGAAGCCAGGACGTTGGCCTTGTCCACCGAGCAGACCTTCTTGCCGCGTACGCGGGCCATGTCGAAACCGACACGGGCGATACGGCGGATTTCGCTCTCGCTGTACGGCAGGGTGTCATAGGCCTGGCGCTCGCCATTTTCCAGCTCGCGCACACCGCGTGGCGCGCCGAAATAGATACCACCGGTCAGCTCGCGTACGATCAGGATGTCCAGGCCCGACACCACCTCCGGCTTGAGGCTCGACGCATCGGCCAACTGCGGATAGAGGATCGCCGGGCGCAGATTGCCGAACAGGCCCAGTTGCGCGCGGATTTTCAGCAGGCCGCGCTCAGGGCGGATATCACGCTCGATCTTGTCCCACTTCGGGCCACCCACGGCGCCCAGCAGCACGGCATCGGCGGCGCGGGCGCGGTCCAGGGTTTCGTCGGCCAGGGGCACGCCGTGCTTGTCGATGGCAGCGCCGCCGATCACGTCGTGACTCAATTCGAAGCCCAGGCTGTACTTGCTGTTGGCAAGCTCCAGGACCTTGACCGCTTCGGCCATGATTTCCGGACCAATACCGTCGCCAGGGAGAATCAGAATCTGCTTGCTCATGGGTTCCTCATTTCATCGAGCGACCTGCCCGCGGGCGGGTCGGGAAAATTAATCAGCGTTCGGCCCAGACCACCAGCACGTCGGTGCTGAAAGTGCCGTCGGCCTGAATCTCGTAGTAATCGCGCACTTCCTGGCCCATCGCCTGCTGTAACTCAAGGATCGCCGCGCGCAACGCCGGCGGTGTACGCATGCGCTCGACCCAGGAGGTGTATTCCAGGCGCAGACGCTGGCGGCTGCTGTTGCGCACGTGCAAGCCGGCTTCGCTGAGCTGGCGCATCCACTCAGCGCCAGAGTAATCGCGCACATGGCTGGTGTCGCGCAGCACTTCGACGGTTTGCAGGTAAGTGTCCAGCAACGGGCTGCCGGGTGACAACACATCGATAAAGGCCGCCACGCCGCCCGGCTTGAGCACCCGGCGCACTTCGCGCAGGGCCAGGCCCAGGTCGCTCCAGTGGTGAGCCGAATAGCGGCTGAATACAAAATCGAACTCGCCGTCGGCAAACGGCAGGCGCTCGGCGGCGCCGTTTACCGTGCTGATATTGGTGAGACCGCGATCCTGCGCGGCGCCAGCCACTACGTCGAGCATCTGCTGGGACAGGTCGTAGGCCACGACTTCCTTGACCAATGGCGCCACATGGAAACTCACATGACCGGCACCGCAGCCCAAGTCCAGCAGTCGTGCACTGCCCTGCCCCGCCAGCTCGGCCTGGAGCAGCGCGAATTCTGTGCCCTGGGCGTGCACGGCACTGCTCAGGTAGGCCGAGGCCTGTTCGCCGAATTGTTTTTGCACGACTTGGGTGTGGGCGGTGGCGTTCATGGTGTTTCCCCTGGATTTGTGTTGTTAACACTGGCCTCATCGGGGGCAAGCCCCCTCCCACATTTGGAATGCGGGCCCCTGTGGGAGGGGGCTTGCCCCCGATGGCGGCGGTCCTGCCTACATCAATTTACGCGTCACGAAACAACCAAGGCTGGCTGGCCCGGTGTTTGGCTTCGAACGCCGCAATCGCATCGCCGTCCTGCAAGGTCAGGCCGATATCGTCCAGGCCATTGAGCAGGCAGTGTTTGCGGAAGGCATCCACTTCAAAGTGGTACACCTTGCCGTCCGGACGGGTCACGGTCTGCGCGGCCAGGTCTACGGTCAACTGGTAGCCCACAGTGGCTTCCACTTGCTGGAACAGCTCGTCCACCTCGGCGTCGCTCAGGATGATCGGCAACAGGCCGTTCTTGAAGCTGTTGTTGAAGAAGATGTCGGCAAAGCTAGGCGCGATGATGCTGCGAAAGCCGTATTCTTCCAGCGCCCACGGCGCGTGTTCACGGCTGGAGCCGCAACCGAAGTTTTCCCGGGCCAGCAATACACTGGCGCCTTGGTAACGCTCGGCGTTGAGCACGAAATCCTTGTTGAGCGGGCGCTTGGAGTTGTCCTGATAGGCGTAGCCCACGTCCAGGTAACGCCACTCGTCAAACAGGTTAGGGCCGAAGCCGGTGCGCTTGATCGACTTCAGGAATTGCTTGGGGATGATCTGGTCAGTGTCGACGTTGGCACGGTCCAACGGTGCGACAAGACCGGTGTGTTGGGTAAAAGCTCGCATCGGGTATTCCTCAGATCAATTCGCGAACGTCGATGAAACGACCGTTGACGGCAGCCGCAGCGGCCATGGCCGGGCTGACCAGGTGGGTTCGCCCACCGGCGCCCTGGCGCCCTTCGAAGTTACGGTTGGAGGTGGACGCGCAATGCTCGCCGGATTCCAAACGGTCCGGGTTCATCGCCAGGCACATCGAGCAGCCCGGTTCACGCCACTCGAAACCGGCTTCGAGGAAGATCTTGTCCAGGCCCTCGGCCTCGGCTTGCGCTTTGACCAGGCCCGAGCCCGGCACCACGATGGCTTGCTTGATGGTCGAAGCTACTTTGCGGCCTTTGGCGATCACCGCCGCGGCGCGCAGGTCTTCGATCCGCGAGTTGGTGCAGGAACCGATAAACACGCGGTCCAGCTGGATGTCGGTGATCGCCTGGTTGGCCTTCAAACCCATGTACTTCAAGGCGCGCTCGATGGAACCACGCTTGACCAGATCGGCTTCCTGCGCCGGGTCCGGCACGTTCTGGTCGACGGCCAGCACCATTTCCGGCGAAGTGCCCCAGCTGACTTGCGGCTTGATCTGGGCAGCGTCGAGTTCAACCACGGTGTCGAACACCGCATCGGCATCGGACACCAGGTCCTTCCAGGCTTCGACCGCAGCGTCCCAATCGGCGCCCTGCGGTGCGAATGGACGACCTTTGACGTATTCAACGGTCTTCTCATCCGCCGCCACCATGCCCACACGCGCACCGGCTTCGATGGACATGTTGCAGATGGTCATGCGGCCTTCGATGGACAAATCGCGAATCGCGCTGCCGGCGAACTCGATGGCGTGGCCGTTACCGCCGGCGGTGCCGATCTTGCCGATCACCGCGAGGACGATGTCCTTGGCGGTCACGCCGAACGGCAAGGTGCCTTCGACGCGTACCAGCATGTTCTTCATCTTTTTGGCGACCAGGCACTGGGTCGCGAACACATGTTCCACCTCGGAGGTGCCGATGCCATGGGCCAGGGCGCCGAATGCACCGTGGGTGGAGGTGTGCGAGTCGCCGCAGACCACGGTCATGCCCGGCAAGGTGGCGCCCTGCTCCGGGCCGATCACGTGCACGATGCCTTGACGCACGTCATTCATCTTGAATTCGGTGATGCCATATTCATCGCAGTAATCGTCGAGCGTCTGCACCTGCAGGCGCGACACCTGGTCGGCGATCGCTTCGATGCCGCCCTTGCGCTCTGGAGTGGTCGGTACGTTGTGGTCCGGGGTAGCAATGATGGAGTCGACGCGCCAAGGCTTGCGCCCGGCCAGTCGCAGGCCTTCGAACGCTTGAGGCGAGGTCACTTCATGGATGATGTGACGGTCGATGTAGATCAGCGACGACCCGTCATCGCGCCGTTTCACTTCATGGGAATCCCAAAGCTTGTCGTAAAGCGTTTTGCCGGCCATCAGTCGGTCCTCATCAGCGGTATTTCATACGCCGGGCTTTTCAATAACCCTTTGGCTTGTGAGGCTGATGGTATGGCGCTACATTAAATAACTCAAATTCATATTTTTTATGCTTTGGATTACCAACTGGAATACGACAATGGACCTGGCCAACCTCAACGCTTTCATTGCCATCGCTGAAACCGGCAGCTTTTCCGGGGCCGGTGAGCGCCTGCACCTGACGCAGCCGGCCATCAGCAAGCGCATTGCCGGCCTGGAGCAGCAGCTCAACGTACGATTGTTCGATCGCCTGGGGCGCGAGGTCGGCCTGACCGAAGCCGGACGCGCCCTGCTACCGCGCGCGTATCAAATCCTCAATGTGCTGGACGACACCCGCCGTGCCCTCACCAACCTCAACGGCGAAGTCAGCGGACGGCTTACCCTCGCCACCAGCCACCACATCGGACTGCATCGCTTGCCCCCGGTGCTGCGCACGTTTACCCGGCAATTTCCTAATGTGGCGCTGGATATTCAGTTTCTGGATTCGGAAGTGGCCTACGAAGAAATCCTGCATGGCCGCGCTGAAGTGGCGGTGATCACCCTGGCGCCCGATCCTCATCACCTGGTAAGTGCCACCCCGGTGTGGGACGACCCACTGGATTTCGTGGTCGCGCCGGAACACAGCCTGGCCGGCCATGGCCGTGTGAGCCTGGCCGATATTGCCGGCCACCCTGCGGTGTTCCCCGGCGGCAACACGTTTACCCACCATATCGTCAGCCGGCTGTTCGAGGCCCAGGGGCTTACCCCGAATATCGCGATGAGCACCAACTACCTGGAAACCATCAAGATGATGGTATCCATCGGCCTGGCCTGGAGCGTGCTGCCGCGCACCATGCTCGACGACCAGGTGGCCAGTGTCGCTTTGCCGGGCATACAGCTCAGTCGCCAGCTAGGCTATATCGTGCACACCGAAAGGACGCTGTCGAACGCTGCGCGGGCTTTTATGAGCCTGTTGGATGCACAGGTCGAATTGCCGGGGCAACCGGCATGAGCCTGTGCGTCCCGGTTTCCTGAAGTCAAGCCGCGCTGTTTGCCCATGAGTGAGCCAAGGCCCTTTGATAATGCGCACCCCCGTCGATTCCGTGCCACCGCTGCCTCGCATCTACGCCCTCGACCCTCGCGAGGCCGAACAAAGCTGGGACAGCGCCCCGCAACTGCTGGCCGCGCTGAACGCCGCGCGATTGGGCGCCTGGTGCTGGGACATCGACAGCGGGCGTATCAGTTGGTCACGGGGCACCCAGGCGCTGTTCGGTTTCGATCCACGCCAGCCCTTGCCCAAGGACCTGGACTACCTCGAACTGCTGGACCCGGCCGACCGCGCCCGCGTGGTGCGCGCTTTTCATGCGGTGCTGGCGGGCGAGCCGTTCGAACAGGCCATGCACCACCGCATCCAATGGCCCGATGGCACGTACCATTGGCTGGAAGTCAACGGTAGCCTGCTGCCGGACAAAGCCGGACGTCGCCGCATGATCGGCGTGATCCGCGAGATCACTGAGCAGCGCGAGCGCGAACGTGCCCTCAGGCACTCCGAAAAGCGCTTCGCCACGCTGTTCCACCTGTGTCCGAATATGGTGCTGCTGACCCGCCAGGCCGACGGCCTGATCAGCGAAGCCAACCAATATTTCGAGATGCTCTTCGGCTGGCCTCTCGCCGAGGCGCTCGGCCGCACCACCCTGGAATTGGGCCTGTGGCGCCATCCCGCACAACGCGCGCAACTGGTCAAAGCCACCCAGCGCAAAGGCCAGCCCATCACCATGGAGGTGCAATTCTGCGCCAGCAACGGCCAAGTCCATGACGGCACGCTCAGCGCGCAAAAAGTCGAGCTCGAAGGCGAGGCGTACCTGATCAGCACCTTTCTCGACACCACCGAACGCAAGAACGCCGAGCAAGCCCTCAAAGACAGCCAGGAACGCCTCGACCTGGCCCTGGACTCCGCGCAACTCGGCACCTGGGACTGGCACATCCCCAGCGGCATGCTCTACGGTTCGGCCCGCGCCGCCCAACTGCACGGCCTGCCGCCGGAGCCCTTCCATGAATCCTTCGACGCGTTCTTCGAGGGCATGCCCGAGGAAGAGCGCGACAACATGCGCCACGCTTACCGTACCCTGCGCGAAGGCCCGGCCGGCAGCTATCAACTGACCTACCGCGTGCCCATGGAGGACGGCAGCTCGCGTTACCTGGAAAGCCGCGCCCGCCTGTACCGCGACGACCAGGGTGCGCCACTGCGCATGGCCGGGACCCTGCTGGACATCACCGACCAGGTCGAACGCGAACAACGCCTGAGCGCCTCCGAAGAAAAATTCGCCAGCCTGTTCCAGGCCAGCCCCGACCCGATCTGCGTAACCAGCCAGGACAGCGGCGTGTTTATCGAGATCAACCCGGCCTTTACCCAAACCTTCGGCTGGACCGCCGCCGAGGTGCTCGACAAGAACGCCGACCAGATCGGCCTGTGGGACGACGCCAGCCAGCGCGTCGGCAGAATCGAGCGGGTGATTCGGGAGAAAGCCCTGAATAATGTGGCCGTAGTGGCCCGGCATAAGGACGGCCGCAACCTGACCTGTGTGATTTCCAGCCGCCTGATCAAAGTGGGCGATCAACCGTGCATTGTTACGACCTTGCGCGACATCACTCAGCAGCAACGTTCGGAGGCCGCCCTGAAAGCCAGCGAAGAGAAATTCGCCAAGGCATTTCATTCCAGCCCGGACGCGATCTCGATCACCGAGCGCGACACCGGCCGCTACGTGGAAGTCAACGATGGCTTCTGCCGCCTGACCGGCTACCGATCCGAAGAAGCCATCGGCCTGACCCTCTACCAGATCGGCATCTGGGCCGATGACAACCAGCGCTCGGCGCTGCTGGCCGAACTGCAGATAAAGGGCCGCATCAACCACCTGGAGATGCTCTGGCGCAACAAGCGCGGCGAGTTGCTGGCCGTGGAAGTCTCGGTGGAGCCCATCACTTTGAATGAAATCCCGTGCCTGCTGCTGACGGCGCGGGACGTCAGCCTGTTGAAAAACGCCCAGGCGCAGATTCGTCACTTGGCTTATCACGACCCGCTGACCAACCTGCCCAACCGCGCGCTGCTGATGGACCGTCTCAGCCAGCAGATTGCCTTGCTCAAGCGCCACAACCTGCGCGGCGCGCTGCTGTTCCTGGACCTGGATCACTTCAAACACATCAACGACTCGCTCGGCCATCCGGTGGGCGACACCGTGCTGAAAATCGTCACGGCGCGCCTTGAGGCCAGCGTGCGCATGGAAGACACGGTGGCGCGCCTGGGCGGCGATGAGTTCGTGGTGCTGCTCAGCGGCCTGGAGGGGTCGCGCCTGGAGGTCAGCCGCCAGGTGCAGGGCCTGGCCAACACGCTGCGCGAGCTGCTCTCAGAGCCGATGTTTCTGGATGGTCACCGCCTGCAGGTCACGCCAAGCATGGGCGTGGCGTTGATTCCCGATCACGGTTCCACGCCGGCCGATTTACTCAAGCGTGCCGACATCGCCCTGTACCGCGCCAAGGACTCGGGCCGCAACACCACTCAGATGTTTCACAACAGCATGCAAAGGACCGCCAGCGAACGCCTGCGCATGGAAACCGACCTGCGCCTGGCCCTGTCACGTGGCGAGTTCAGCGTGCACTACCAGCCCCAGGTTGACGCGCGCGGCAACACAATCGTCGGCGCCGAAGCGCTGGTGCGCTGGCAACACCCGCAACTGGGCGCGCAGTCGCCGGCGGAATTTATCAAAGTGCTGGAAGACAGCGGCCTGATCCTGGAAGTCGGCACCTGGATTCTCGATGAGGCCTGCGCGGCGTTTGGGCAATTGCTTCAGGAAGGCAAGATCGACCCGTTGAATTTCAGCCTGTGCGTGAACATAAGCCCCAGGCAGTTCCGCCAGAACGACTTCGTCGAGCGAGTGGAGCGCAGCCTGCTGCAGCATGCCCTGCCCTGCAGCCTGCTGAAGCTGGAAATCACCGAAGGCATCGTGATTCAGAACCTGGACGACACCATCAGCAAGATGCGCCGCCTGAAGAAACTCGGCGTGAGCTTTGCCATGGATGACTTCGGCACCGGCTACTCGTCGCTGACCTACCTCAAGCGCTTGCCGGTGGACGCGCTGAAAATCGACCAATCGTTCGTGCGCGACGCGACCCACGACCCCAACGATGCCGAAATCATCCGCGCCATTGTGGCCATGGCCCGCAGCTTGAATCTGGAGGTGATTGCCGAAGGCGTGGAAACCCCTGAGCAACTGGCGTTCCTGCAAAAACTGGGCTGCCATTTATACCAGGGGTACCTGCACAGCCGACCGTTGCCGATCGAAGGGTTTACGGCACTCTTATAATGACGCAGACGCCCGCCGAACTTTAAACAACAGCAACCACTTAAATAAGGTTCTTCACGGATTGCCGGGAAAGACGCTCTTGATCTTCATGAAAAAGAATTCGCTGTCCCGGTAACCGTACGCCATTCGTTTGATGACCTTTATTCGATTGTTTATTCCTTCCAACTGACCGGTG